>JAGCNW010000019.1 GCA_017645785.1 Treponema sp. | reverse complement strand
GCCTTTTCCGCCGTCGCCGCCGGAAGGTCCTCCAAGCGGGATGTATTTTTCCCGCCTAAAGGAGATGCAGCCGTTTCCGCCCTTGCCTGAGGATACTGTAATTACCGCTTCGTCCGCAAACTGAATCATAGTCTTAAACAAAAAAAACGCCCGGCCTATTCAACCGGGCAGCTTTATGCGATTGTCAATGTTACGCGTTTACGATAGAAATGTACTTTCTATTGTTGCTCTCGTGGAACACAACCTTTCCGTCGGCTGTAGCAAAAATGCTGTCGTCGCCGGCGCGCTTAGCATTGTCGCCCGGGAAAAACTTTGTGCCGCGCTGCTTAACGATGATTGAACCAGCTGTCACAAACTGTCCCGCATATCTCTTAACGCCCAAGTGCTTAGGATTTGACTGGCGGCCGTTTTTCGCGCCGCTTCCGCCTTTGCTTCTTCCCATTTTATTCCTCCAATTTACATTCCAATTGAACATTTTGCGGAAACTCTTTCGCAAGGCTTTCAAAGCCTTTTTGCAAAAAGTCCGCGGCGAACTTAAGCTCGGTTATTGCCGAATCTTTGTCCGCCCTCGCCTCAAAAGCGATTTTGCCCAAAACAGGCTCTTCGCTTGTGAAGCAAATCCCCGGCCTTTGGCTCAGAGTCTGCGCCGCGGTTCTCAACAAAATTGTCGCCGCCGCGCAAACAATGTCCCGGCCTTTTTTGTCAAAGAGCGCGTGTCCTTCCGCTTCGCAGCGAAGAAGGGAACGGCCGTTGACAAGCAGGACGCTTATCATTACGCGATGATTTCGTCAACGCGAACGTTTGTGTATTCCTGACGATGGCCGTGCAAGCGGTGGTAGTCTTTCTTGCTCTTGTACTTGAAAACAAGCACTTTCTTGTCGCGGAAAGAATCTTCCACTGTAATCTTTACCTTGGCGCCGCTAACGTAGGGAGCGCCTACCTTAACATTGTCTCCGTCGCTGACAAGCAAAACTGAGTCGATGTCAATCTTGGCGCCCTTTTCCGCGTCAATTTTGTCAACTTGAAGCAAGGCTCCTTTTTCAGCCTTATACTGTTTGCCTTTGTATTCAACAAGCGCGTACATATTAAAACCTCAAAAAATAAATTTCAAATAAGCGACATTCGCCAAGCAAACGGGATTCCTGACAAACGCGTATTTATGTAGAGTTTATTTTATCAAATTTTACCGCTTTTAGTCAAGAGTTATAGAAGAATTTAAGAAAAAATAAATTTTCTTGCATTTCCTGGAAAGTCGTGTTACAATAGAAGTCTATGAAAGTCACAAACTTGATGGAAGACTATGTGCGCGCCCATGTGGACGACATGTACGAAAGGCTGAAGGCCGAAAATGTCAGTTGGCTCACTTGCGATTGCGAAAACTGCCGCATGGACACAGAATGCTACGTGTTGAATAGAATTCCGCCCAAATACACAATTTCGGGCAGAGGCGTGAACCACACCCAAAGCGAGCTTGAAACCGCAAAGCAAGTAATGGCGGACGTCGACATATTGGTTATGGACGGAATTCGCCTTATAAGCGGACAAAAACGCCCCAACCACGATTCCGCCTACACAAGCGACGCGGAAATCATAAGCGGAAAATACCCCTACTTCTTCTTCCCGATTTTCTCCGGATCAGTTTACGACGGAACGACGTTCGAAGCGCTGGCCAACGCAAAAATCACGATAAACTACAAGGGCAGGCCCGCAAAAATGCTTGACTCCACTTGGCAAAACCCCTGCAGCACCTTTAAGGCGACCGAAGGCGGCTATTCATTTTGCGTGGAGCCGGAAAAAGCAAAAAAAGAAGGCTTGTCAAAGGACTTTAGCTTTGAGCTGACGATTTCGGCCCCGGGCTACGACACGATAAACTACGCTTTTACCGTTCCTGTGACCAGCAAAATTCTAAAGGGTTCCGCGGCGCGCCCCAACTACTCCCTCAAGATTACGGACTTGTTCCTCTTTCCGGAGGGAATGGTTAATCCGATGGAACGCTATCCGATTTCGGGAGACTGAAAAATCCCAAGATTTTTTGGCAAAAACCTTGACACGTTTTGGTGAATTTGATAGTATAACATTCACCTACGGACGATTAGCTCAGCTGGTACGAGCGTCTGGTTTACACCCAGAATGTCGGGGGTTCGATCCCCTCATCGTCCAAAGACAAAAAACCGCTTCGATTGAAGCGGTTTTTTTTTGCCAAAATTATTGCAGCGCGAAAATACCAATCGCGCCTCAAAACGGCCGAGTCAAGGCCTTAAACGGATCCTGCCCGCAAGTTTTCCCTTGTCAGCTCATACAATTCCTTTCCGCTTTGAGTCAACTTGTAAAAGTCCGCGCGGCTTATGTCGCTCCAAGACTTGGGCCCGTACGCTCCGCCCTGCCAAGGATCCATGACCGAAAGCGTCGAGGTCTTGTAATCCTTTTCGTCGGTGTAGGTCATCGAGTCGAACAAGACAGAGTGGCTGTCGTTCACCCTCATGTGCGAAAAGTAAACTTCGTTTTGGTCTTTTGAATTTTTAAGCAGTCGGTCAAAGATTTTTTGCCTGTTGTCGCCGATTATTTTTTCGTCGGCATCCTTTATGTCAGCGTTGACGGAACAGTTGTCCCCGTCCTTTTGCAAATAGTCTCCGCCAGCAATCGCGTTGACCGCTTTTGCGTAGTTGTCGCCGGCAGCCAAGAGATTTTTTTGGCCGACGCCGTTTGAGTCAACGCCGTAAACGAACATTCCCTCTTGGCCTAGAATTTGGTTGGCTTCGGAGAGAGTCGAAATTTTTCCTGTGATTGAATAAGCGATGTAGGCGGCGGTGGCCAAGGTGCAGCCGTAATTTTTTATGTCCAAGCTGTAGGATTCTGGCTTGTAGCCGTATTCTTTGTTGGCTTCGCCGACAAGAATCTCGGCGGAGGCCTTTGCCCTGGCGGCGTCGCCCACGCGCTTTATTTCTTCGGCGGACGCGCTTCCTCCGTTGGCCGCAACATAGTCGCTTATCTTTTTGGCGGCATAACGCTCTATGGCGCTAAGACGAGCGGCCTCGTTGTAGCAGTCAACGGCAAGGCTTTCTCCCAAAAGTATGTCCTTGTTTTGGACCGCGTTTTGGAACCAGGGCTGCTCAAGCAACTGGGCGAGGCTCGCGGATTGCGTTCCGTCTTTTTGCGCCTCCTTTTGCGTTTCGGCAAATATCGCGTAAACGCCGGCCATGCCGTTTTGCTTGTAGGCGTTGGCCAAGACAGTCAAAGAATTTTGCTCTTGAAGCGCGGCCAAGTCCACTCCCAAGGCGGCGGAAGACGAGCAAAGCACAGAAGAAATTTTCGCCATCGATTCCAAGACGGCGCCGTTTTGAGCCAAATTTTGATAGGCGGCGCAAGCCGCTATCAAAGCCTGCCCTTCCTTTCCTTGCGACAAAAGATTCTGGTCCAAAACTATCGCGCCGTCTTGCGTCCTTCCGTAAGGCGAGGCGCCGCTTGCGCTTTCAAAAACCAAGGCCGTCTTTTTATTGAACAAGTCGGACGCCAACGCGACGTTTTCGCTCGCTCCCGACCAAGCCAAAAGGTTTGATGCGTTCAAAAGCGCCTGGCTTTCCTGGCCGGATTTTTTCAGCCGCGCGACTTCCGACGCGTTTTTGGCGCCTTGCGCAAGGGCCGAAATCTTTTGGACGGAAAGGTCCGCTCCGCCGCTTCCTATTGCAACCTTGAAGTCTCCGCCTGAAACGCCAATTTCAAGCAAGCCTACGCCTTTTATGTTCAGCAAATTCACGGAAAAGTCGCCGGTCGCGATATAATTAAAGGCTTGGCCCGCCAAGGAGCCGATTGAGGAGTTCAAAGTTTGAATGTCTGTAAAGACCTTTGAATTGAGGACAAGTCCGTTTGCGTCCAAGTTGTTAATGGCGCCAAGGCTGTCGCCGATAAAGGTTCCGGCGGCTCTTGCCAAAACGCTTGCGTCGCTCCAAGAATCGGCCGCAGCCTCCCAATCCATTTTTCCGCTGGCAAAATCAAAGGCTTCGACATAGTTTGAGGCGACGCCGCTTAGATAGCCCGTAGCGGCGTTTTGCGCGCCTTTTAAGATTTGGCTTCCCGCGCCGCTTCTAAAAAAGTTGGAAGTGTTTTTCAAAAGGCCGCCCGCCGCGGAAGCGGCCCATTTTATGGCTTTCGACACGCCCGAAAGCAAGCCTTGCTTTGCGAAGCTTTCGGCGACATTCTCCCATGACTTAAAGCCCAATCCAACGTCAAGCGCGCCAAACGCCAATTCGTCGGCGTACTGCAGGGCAACGATTCCAGTGACGTTTGAAACAATGTCAAGGACAAGCCCGACAATATCGCGCAGAGAAGGAAGCGCGAAGCCGTTTATGTCCATCAGCTTTTGGTCGTAAATAGGCATTGACAAGTCGGAGGCGGCCGCCGTGGAGACGATTTGATTCCATTGGTAGTCAAGGAGAATCCTACCCATTTGGCCGGAACCAAAATCTTTTACGTTTCTTTCGCGCGATTCAGACAGGTCGATGTTTTGGACAAAAACAGGCGCCCGGCCTATATGCTCTTCAAGGCGGCCGCCGGATTTTTGGGCTTGCGAAGAGCCGAATATTCCTTCCGACCATTCCTGGATCTTTTTTTGCGCCTCCTCAATCTTTTTCATAACAAGCCATTCGCTCGACCCCAACCAACCCGAGGAGTCAAGGTCAAACTGGGGAGAATCGGCCGTAAAATACTCGTAGCGGTGGACGTCCTGCCTTTTTCTGGTGGTCTGAATGACTGAAACATCGACAATTGCGTTTCTGTGAATAAGGGGATCAACGGTGTAGCCGGCTTCGCGAACCATGTTGAGCTCCCAGTTTTCGACGTTCTTGTTCTTGCTTTTTATCAAATCAAAGCAATCATTGACCCGCTTTTCCAGCTTTGCCATGCATTGCTGGGCGGCGGCTTTTGCGGCGGCCGCTTTTAGGCTTTCTTGCAATTCCTTTTGCGCGCAAAGAGCCGCGTTATAGTCTTTTATCAAGGAAACGTCGATTTTGTCAAAGAAATTCTTGCAGTACGAATCGTTTTGCGCGAAGGAAGCGAGGCTTTGCGCCAGCTGGGCAAGGCGCGAAAATTTGTCCGAGTCGCAAATTGAATCAAGCAATTTCTGGCTTGCGTCCTGGGAGTCAAAGACGGACCGCATCTTTTTTACAAGCGGGTAAGACACGTCCGTTTCGCCGCCGCCCGACAAATATTGCTTGAAAAGCCAGTCTTCCTTTCTTTCCAAAAATTCCTTGTAGTTTTTTGACCATTCGCCGCTCGCGCTTTGATAATCGTAGGAAAATTCTTTTTGCCATGAATTATAGGCAAGGTTTATTTTTTCTTGGGCCTCCAACCATTCAATTTGAGCGGTGTCCAAAATGATTTGATTCTTTTCTTCCCAAAGACAGTGTTGTTCGTCCATGTCTGCGTAAACAAAGGAATACAAGTCCCTCTTTTGATTGAACCTGTTTTTTTGGGAATACGCCAAGGCTTCTTCCGCCAAATTTTTGTAGTCCAAAAGCGCGTCCGACAAATAATCCTCGCAAGCGCGGTTCATCGCCGCGGGAAGGTTCCTCAAAAGGTCATTTGAGTAAAATGACAGCAAATCCTTGTAATAGCCGGCCTTGTCAAAGGTCAAATCGCCGTCGCGCGAAGCCACAAGCTCTTCAAGGGAATCTTTTTTGTCGGCATAATTTTTCTTTAGGACGACCGCCATTTTTTGAATGACACTCCTTGCGTCGTAAAAGTCTTCTTGAGCCGACAGCTCGTCAAAAAAGTCCTTCAAGTTTTTTTGCCCCAAAGAGGAGTCATGCATTGACATAAACCAAGAGGAGTCCACGCCCAAGGACTTGGAGTCAAAAGTCTCCTGAACGGAACGCTTAAAATCACTCCAAGTGATTTTCTTTCCGTTCAATTCGCTCCTTCCCGAAATCAAAAGGTTGAGCTTAATGCGTTCCTCTTCCACCGCCCTTTTCGCGTTTTGCCAATTTGCAAAAGCCGTTTGAAATTCTGTCAGCCAAGAAACGACATTGCTCATGCAGCCGTATTGAACGCTTGTCATGTCCCTTGCGTATTGAAAAAATTGGTTCGCAATGCACATAAACACCGCGCCTGTAGCCGCATGGCCCGCCGCTATTGGAGCGGCCCACGCGCCAAGTCCAAACGGAAGGCCGCTTATAACGCTAAAAACGGCGGCAAGGGCAAAGGCAGCCGCCGCGCGGGCCGCCCAAGAATCGCCGTGAGACTGAACGTAATCTATAGGAGTTATCAAGGACGTGGCAGTCAAAGCGTTTCTTGTAAGAGCGTCAAAATCCAAAGTCCTGGAAAAGCAAGCGTCGCAATGCAATATGTATTTGGCTATGTCTTCCTCGCCGCCCAAGGAGACAACGCGGACATAGGTTTCGGCAAGGGTCCAAAGGCGGGAGTCATGGTAAACGTTCGCCACGTTGACGCCTTGAACGCTGTCGGGCAAATAACCCATCTTATAGTTGTCGTTAACCGCCGGATTTTCGCCTTCCTTATACCATGCGGCCGCCTGAAAGATGTTTCCAGAGCCTTTCAAATAAAGGGCGCAAAGGGCCAGGTCAACCAAAGTGTAGGGCTTGGTTTGCATGGACTCCAAAAATTCCAAGGCGTCCTTTTGAGCCCTTGTAGACAAATACTCGTTTTGGTAAACGTCCGTTTCCAAAACGCAATAATTTGAATAATAGTCCTTTAAAAAGCTTTCGTTTTCTTGCGGCAAAGGCGCAAGGCCCTTGTTCAAATAGAACGAATAGCTTCCGTCCGGGCCCGCGACTGCCAAAACCAAATCCTTTGCGAACGGAGAAACTTGCGCTTCATAGCCTTGGGGAACGCATTCCGAAGCCAAAAATTGGGCGGCGGCCCGCTCCGCTTCTTGAGCCTCAAAAAGCGCTTGCGTTTGGCCCGAAAGCCTTTGCTCGTACTCGTAGAGCATCACCCTGCCCTTGTAATAATTAAGGCATTCGTTTTTGTAATCGTCCAAGACGCGGCCCGCCTTTTCCTGTTCGATGGCGTTCAAGGCGTCCAGGGCGCTTTTGGCCTTTTGCAAGGCTTCTTGGCAAGTTTCCAAATTTTCGTTGGGATCGTAGGAGCCGTGAAGATATTCGTTTTGGGCGTAAAAATATATTTCTTGGGCCAAACGATAGTCGCGCCGCGCGGCCTCAAGCCTTTCGTAAACGGCTTGGCAGCCCTCCAAAAAATTGTTATAGCAGTCGCAGGCGGAAAGATAAATGTTTATGCTGCTGTTTTTGTTGGAGGAATCCACCGCGCCCAGGCTGTTTTCGTAGTTCTTTTGCGCGGCCTGGACTGCGGCGCCTTGCTGGATCAGGGCGACGTCAAGCCTGTCAATCTCGCTTGCGCTCCCCAACAAAAAGTCCAGCCGCTCCTGCAAGTCCAAAAGTAAGCCTGTTCTTCCATCAGAAACTTTTTCCAAAAACTCGGCGGCGCCGTCCATCGGAACCTTATAGTCTTTTTCCCGCATTATAAATTCTTCGCAGGCGTCGCAAAACCAATCGACGGCCGATAGCTGAATGTCGCCTAGAACCGTTTCGCATAGATTGGTTTTTGCCCTGACGGCCGCCTCAAGGGCCGCGCAATCTTTTTGGCATAAAAGAAGCTTTTTGTATGTTTCTTCGGCGCAAATGACAAAGGGGGTCGCTTCCGAGACGGCTTGGTCAAGCGCGTCAAAGTATTCGTCAAGACTGGAATCGCCGCGCTCCGAAACTGCCTTTTGCAAGGCCTTTAACGAAGCCTTAGCATCTTCCTGCAAAAGCGCGGCGGAGTATTCCCGATACTTTTGGTAAAGCTCGGAAAAGCCGTCGTTTTGGTCAAAAAAGGCGTGAATGTCTTGCGCGCTTCCGTCAAACAAAAGAAGGATCGCGCGGCGGTTTTCCGCTTCCATTTGCACGATGGACAAAAAGCGCTCCAAATCAGCTTCAAGGCCGTCCAAAAGGCCGCCCTGCTCGCCGTCCAAAAGCCTTTGTTCCATGGCCGCGACCGAAGCCGCGTCCAATTTTTTTAGGTCGTCAAAAAGACCTTGGGTCTTTTGCGCGTCAAGGCTCGGAGCCGACAAAAGCTCGCGCAAGGAGTCTTCCAACTCTTCCAGCCGCGCCAAAGAAAGGCAAGAGGCGTTTTTTTCGTCTTCGTTTTCTGGGGAGCCTTCATAACCGTCTTCGACAACAGTCCGCAATTGCATAACGCTCTCGGCCAATTCTTTTTCATAGGCCTCCTGCTCTTGGAAGCAAGCGGTCCAAAGGTATTTTTTAAAGTCTTCGTCCGAAACATTAAGCGCCTCAAGCTGGCAAAGCAAGTCGAGCGTAGTGTTTTGCGCAAGCGAGTCAATTATGTCAAGCTTTTGCTGGTAGAGCGCGTCATAGGCCGCCCTTTCTTGGTCAATTTGCTCAAGGAGCTTTTGGCAAAGCGCCAAAGAGTCAAAATAATTTTGCCGAGCGCTCAAAACCTCCGAGCGCTTTTCTTCAGCCAAGGCAAAGGCTTCTTGATACGCGGCCTTTGCTTGATTGTAGCTGTCCAAGGCGTCCTTTAGATTCTTTTCCGTCCGATCGGCCCATTCCAAGTCGCTAAAATCGTTTTGCGCGTAATCGACCACCGCGGCCGCTATTTGGACGCGGCTTGTCCAATAATCCACAAGCCAAGACGCCTTTGCCTTTTCGCTTGAAAGTTCGTCAACTATTTGGATGTTCGCGCAAGAATCCGAATACAAAGAATAAAGCGCCTCGTTAGCCCGGATTTTAAATTTGTCGTACAAGTCAAGCCATTCAAAAAGCTCGTTGGGAGCGTCCCACAAAATTGGAATCGCCCGCAGGCATTGCCACCATTCTTCCGGAACGTCCATAACATACCTTTTGTCCAGAAAAACAGTCACACAGTCTTGCCAAATTTCAAGCATGCTCGAAAGAGCGGAACAAGTCATTTCTGGATATTCTTCCCAAATCTCTTCAGGATCGTATTCTGGAAGCTCAACCATCACCGGCTCATTGGAATTATTTGAATTATGAGAATTTTTATTCTTGGCTTTTTCTTTTTCTTGCTCTAAAAGCTTTTCTTCGTATTTTTGTTTGCAGATTTTGCCGTAAACGTCAATGAGGCTTTGCGCAAAATCTTCTTTCCAAACAGACAGTTCGTTTTTTAAATATGCCGTTCCAACAAGGCTCAAATCTAGAGACTTTCCAAAAGTGTCTTCGGTCTTCCAATAGGAATAAAGGCCCTTGTATTTTGGCCCCCAGCGCTCGTACCAAACCTCAACGCCCTTTTGCGAGCTTTCAAGAATGTCCCTGCTTTGAATGTAAGCGTTCTCTTGGCTTTGAACGATTTGCTTTTTTTGCTCGCTTTCCCAAGACAAGGCGTTTTCAAATTCCAACAAGGCTTGGTCGATTTCGCCTTCAAGAACGTCAAGTTTGTTCCGCCACTCTTCTTTTCCCGCCTGTATTTGGGCTTCAATTTTTTGCCCCCAAGCGATTTTTCTGTTTTGCAGCTCATCGTAGGCCTCCTGCCATTTTTGGTTGTCGTTAAGATAAATGTTTTCCGCCTCACGCTCCCATTCGGAGCGGGCGCTCAAAAATTCTTCCTCGGCGTCGCTCCACTTTTTCAGGCCAAGGTTAAGCTCATTCTCAAAGCGCAAAAGCCAATTTTCTTCCGCCTCTTTTTTCGCCGCAACGTCGTCGGAGGACGAAAAATCAACTTGGCTTTGCAAGGAATTGAAAAGCAGCTCCATCGCGCGGCCGCTCTCGCTTTCGATTTGGTCTGCAAGCTTGTCGGCGATAAAGAGCGCGGCTTGGCTGTCGCTCATTTTTTTGAGGGAATCATGGTCGTACAAAAGGGCGTTCGTCAATTCGTTCAAGACTTGCAGCTCGACAAGATAGGCTTGGGCGTCCGCGCTCTCCGAATCGGAGGCCGCCAAATATTTTTTAAGGATCTCGCCGGCTTTTTGCTGGAACTGTTTCTTCGCCTCGCCAATCTCTTCTTTAGAAACTACGCGGGTTTCCGTTCCGCTCGAATCAAGAAAAAAGAATTCGTTCGCCAGTTTTTTTAGTTCCGAATAAAGCTCGCTTTTTTGAATCTCTTCCGCCTCGGACTTTTTTCGTTCCGCCACCCAATCGCTAAAGACGTCTTGCGCGCGGCCCTTTAGCGCGGATTCCGCCTCTTCCTTGCAAAAAATCCAATCCTCAAGGCCCGCAAGCTTTAAGTCCAAGGCGCTTTGTTCCCATTCGCAAATGGAAGCGGAAAGGCCTTGTTCCGCAAGCGACTCAAAACGCTCCCGGCTTGTTTGAACTCTTGCCCGCTCCAAATACATGTCCAAGACCCTTTGCCCCGCCGCAAGGCTTTGAGCGTAGTCCGCGGCCAGCAAAACGTTCCCCGAATAAAAGAGCAGCGCAAAAGCGGCCGCCAACCTAAAAAGAAAATTTTTCAATTTACACCTCCTGCATAGGAGATATAAATTTTTTTAGGAATTTTGGCTTTTTTTTAAAGAAAAAACAAAAAATTATTGAATTTATTTGGAATTCTCGCTATAATAACGATGTTTTTAGGCCCTTTAGCTCAGCTGGATAGAGCACCTGCCTTCTAAGCAGGTTGTCGGCAGTTCGATTCTGCCATGGGTCATACTTGCGGTAGTAATACAACGGTAGTATGCGCGCTTCCCAAGCCCGACACGCGGGTCCGACTCCCGTCTACCGCTAGAGGACTACTCGCTGGCACAAAATGGAGAGTCCCTCTCCCCGCTCGCCGCCAAGAATCATCCGTTCCAAATCTTCCTTAGAATACGAATCAGGATAAAGCGCCACTATTGAATCGTCGCCGCCTTGCAAAAAATTTTCCTTTCCAAAATCGCTGTAGCGGGTCGCACCGACGCTGACAAAAATCTTTTTTGGAAATCCCGCCGCCGCCAAATATGAATGAATGTCTTCCGCGGGGCCCAAGTCCTCTTGATTGTTGAACTTGTCCAAAAGCCAGTCGTTTAGTTTCTTTCCAAAATAAGAGTAGCCGTTGACCGGGCTGTTTTCGCCGTATTCAAAAAGCTTTCCGTCCCTGCGCAAGTAGGAGGCGATTCGGTAACGGTCAAAAATTCCCGGCTCAACCTTTATCGCTTGTTCGCTAAAGCCCTTGCTGGCGGCGCCCCAATTTTTCTTTACGCTGATTTTTAGCTCTCCCTCTTTACGGATAGAAACGTCGTTTGAAGCGCCAAAAAAGCGGGGCTCAAGAGCGGCCAATTTTCCGCCTTGCCAATCGGCTTCAAAAACGATCGCAATCTCCGGCTCTATTTGCAATTTTTGCTCGCCCTTGGGGAAAACTATTTTTTTTGCGTCAAATGGAAAAACGTTCAAGAAGGAGGGAGCGGCTTTCGCGCCATTCGCTTCTTGCGGGATTTCTTTATGGGGAACGTATGTAGGAAAAAGCGCCTTTGGAGCGGCCGCGTCAACAATCTTGAGGGCCTTGAAATTTTCGGCCTCGCCTGCCTGCTCCAAATGTCCTGTAAAATTTCCCGCGACTCCAAAACACGCCGCATCATGCAAATCAATTGTTTCCATACTTTTCCCTAAGCAAATCCGACTTGTCGGGAGCAACAGAGCGCGCGAGCGCTCACATGGATAAACTTCCTTGCTTGCCCCGAAGGGATTGCATAGCCCGCGCGAGCGGGCAGTAAAATAATTTCCTTGAGCTAACCCGAAAAAAATAGGGGTCGACAAATGCGACCCCTATTTTTTTCGGGATGACAGGATTTGAACCTGCGACATTCTGCTCCCAAAGCAGACGCGCTACCAGCTGCGCTACATCCCGTAATGTGAACGATAATATAACAAAAACTTAAAAAAAAATCAAGCGGTGGAATTCTAATTGTCCACGGTTCCAGCGTCGATCACTATAGAGCCAAGGTGAAGAACGTTGCTGTAGTACGTTGTATAGGTCGTGTCGCGGCCAACAGCGACGGCGTACATGTTCACATAATACTTTTTGTCGCTTACCGTTCCAGACTCAAAGTCTTCGTCGCCTTGGACAGGCGGCGCATAATTGTCTTTTTGAGCGGCGTACCTCGAATCCTCATAGCGGCCAAAGTCAAAAGTCTTGTTCACGCCAAGAGCGCGGCGCGGAATCTTGTTTATAATCGTTATTTGCGCGGAGTTTCCAATGCCGGTGGAAACAGACTCCAAGTTGTTTGTAAGCCTTATCCTTACCCTCGCGCCTTCAACGCTTATCAAGGGCTGGATGCTTCCGTCCGCTGTGTAAAGCTGCTGATAGCCGTAGCCGATCATGCGAATGGCCGCGGCAGAATAATCGCTGGAAGTGTTTACCGAGCTTATTGAACTTATATGGCTGTTCATCGTTTGCTGGCTGGCGTAAATGCGATAGTAGACGGCGGTTCCCAAAAACCTAAAGCTGCCGTCAGTGTTTGTGTTCGTTGCGGAATAAAAGTCAAAATACTTTTGCGCTTTATCAGTTATGCTTATGCTAGGATACCAAAGATATGCGGGGGGCGGACTCAAGGTGTAGTAAGTGTCCAAGCCGCAAGTTGTAAGAAAGAAAAGAGAAAGAACGGAGGACGCGATTAAAAAAAATTTATTTTTCACAGCGCCCTCCCCCAAAAGCTTATTTTATTTTGCCCTTGTTTTCCAAGTCAATCAAGCGCGTCTTGGCCAAGTCGTTCCAAGAATCGTTGGCGTTGCCCAACTCGCCGATGGCTTTGTAGAAAACTTTGGCGCCTTCAAAATCTCCGGCGTCTTCCTTTAGGCGGCCGGCGTTAAAGTAAGCGCGGCTTCTGTCAACAAAGTTTTTGTCGGCCGAAACTTTTTCGTAAAGGGCAAGCGCCTCTTGGCTTTGTCCCAACTCTTCATAGGCCGCCGCGGCGTTAAAGTTGCACAAAGACTCAAGGTAAGTTCCCTTGCGCTTTGAGGCCGCCTTAAGCCAAGCGTCTTTTGAAGCCTGCCAGTCTTTCTTTTGGCCGTAAATGTCGGCGGCCAACATATTGGCGCGGGCTCCAACAATTCCGCCCTTGTTCAAATAAGGAGTCAAGTTCTTCAAAGCAGTTTCTTGCCTTGAGACCAATTCGCTGGCGTCGATGGAAGAAGCGTCTTTTGTAAAAGAGTATTCAATCACTTCAACCTTGTCCAAGCCCTTGCGAACAAGCGATGTGGACACATAAAAGTAAACGACATAAGCCACAATCACCGCGATGACGGCGCCAAGAACGGCAACAAGGACCTTAAAGTTCTTGCTCAAAAACTCGCCAAGCTTTTGCTCGCCGCTAAGGTTTTTCTTTTCGGCGGCGGAGCCCTTCATTTTTACGACATTGTCAGCCATAATATTCTCCAAAAAAATTACTGTCTAATTCCCAATTCCACCAACAAGCGCGAAAGGTAGGTCCTTTGGATGCCAAGCGACGCGGCGACGTCAGCCTGCTTTCCGCCTCTTGTCTGCAAGGCGCGCTCAACGTAGTATTTTTTAAACTCGTTCATCGCGTCTTTAAGCGTTTGTCCGCTTTGGGGAACAAAGCCCCGCTGCGTAACAGAACTTTCAGGACCGCTAGAAAGCTCCGCGGAAATCTGAAGGTTTTGCGCGCTTATAAAGGGAGGCGTTCCCAGAACGCAAGCCCTTTCTATGGAGTTTTCCAACTCGCGGACATTTCCCGGCCAATAGCAATTGTACAAGGCCGTGGTCGCGTCGTCGGTAAACCCCTTGAAATTCTTTTTTGTCTCGCCGGAAAACTTTTGCAAAAAGTATTCCGCCAAGGGCAAAATGTCGTCGCGTCGTTCCCTCAAAGGAGGAATCCTAAGCGGAACGACGTTCAGCCTGTAGAACAAATCGTCACGGAATTTTCCTTCCTTGACCATTAGCTCCAAATCTTTATTTGTGGCGCACACGATTCTAACGTCGACGCTTATAGTCTCGCTGGAACCGACGCGCTCAAATTTTTTGTCTTGAATGGCCCTCAGCAGTTTTGCCTGCAGTTCCAACGGAATCTCGCCAATCTCGTCCAAGAAAAGCGTTCCGCCGTCGGCCATCTCAAAGCGGCCCTTTCGACAAGTGGAAGCGTCAGTGTAGGCGCCCTTTGCGTGTCCAAAAAGCTCGTCTTCCAAAAGGGACTGGCTTAGGGCCGCGCAGTTAACGCGGACAAAAGGCTTGTCCCGTCTTGGGCTTCGCAAGTGCAGCTGCTCGGCGAAAAGTTCCTTGCCAACGCCGCTTTCTCCGGTAATCAAAACAGAAGAAGTGGTTTTGGCAGCCGCGTCAGCCACCCGCGCCAGATCGGCGATCACCGCGCTTTTTGCGATAAAAACGTGGTATTCCCCGCCCTGCTTTATGTTGTCGTTCAGCGCAAAGATTGTGTCTTTGGCGTCGCGATAACTGGCGGCGTTGGCGTAGGCGATTCCGGCGTGCTTTGCCAAAATCGTCATAAGCTCAAGGTCTTCGGAACTAAATTCCCTGCCGCCCGTTTTGTTTATCAATTCTATTACGCCGATGAACTCGTCTCCGTTTGTCATGGGAAGCGCGATCATCGTGTTTGTAATGTAGCCGGTTTTGTTCTGAACGCGGTCAAAAAAGCGCTCGTCCTTGTTGGCGTCGTTCAAAAGCAAGGGCTTTTTGTGCTGGGCAACCCAGCCGGCCAAACTGTTCTTGTCAACGACGATGTTTTTTGCTTCGGCGCCTTTGGGACCCAAAGCCACCGCAAAACGCAAGCAGTTCCCGCCCTTTTGCGCGAGCAAAAGCGAAGAGGACTCGCATTCGATCAGCTTCATCGCCGCTTCAAGAATGTAGACCATCAAGGCGTCAACGTCGGAAAACTTTAAGTTGATTCCGGCGCTGATGTCGATGAGCGCTTTGAGTTTGTCTGTATAAACAAGTTCGCCCACGCTCATCTAGGCTCGCGCTAGTTGTCCTTTTTGGCGTTAAGCGCGTCGCCCAAAGTATAGGCTCCGTCGTCGTCGTTTGAAGACGAGCTCATGTACTGGCTGATCTCGTCGCGCTGCTGCTTCTTCTTGAATTCGCGAACGCTAAAGGCAACCTGCTCTTTGTCTTTCTTAACGTCAACAACGTATACGTTGATCTTGTCGCCAACCTTGTACTTCTTTACCGCTTCCTCGTAGGGAGTCTCGCGGTCTTCGCTGAGGTTTGACTTGTTGATGAGGCCTTCGATTCCAACCGGAGTCTTTACAAAGACGCCAAAGTCGGTGATGGAAGTGATCTCGCCTTCCAATGTCGAGCCGGGCTGATACTCTTCGGCAAACTTCTGCCAAGGATCGTCAGTCAACTGCTTGAGGCCAACCTTGATGCGGCGCTGTTCGGGATCGTTCTCGATGACAACGGCGTCAACTTCCTGGTCAACCTTGAGCTCGCTGCCCGGATGCTTAACCTTCTTTGTCCAAGAAATGTCGTCTCCGTGCAAGAAGCCGTCGATTCCGTCTTCGATGGAAATGAAGGCGCCAGAATTTGTGATCTTGACGACCTTTCCGTGAATCTTAGTTCCGACAGGATATTTTTCGGCGATTGAATCCCAAGGATTCTCAGTAACTTGCTTAAGTCCAAGCGAAACGCGGCCGGCCTGAATGTCGTATCCCAAGATCATGCATTCGATTTCGTCGCCGATCTTAAGAACGTCAGAAGGTTTGTTGACTTTCTTTGTCCAGCTGAATTCGGAAATGTGGGCCAAGCCCTCGATTCCCTCTTCCAACTCGATGAAGGCGCCAAAGTCCGTGAGCTTTGTAACCTTTCCCTTGACAATGTCGTTGACATGGTACTTTTCTTCAAAGTGAACCCACGGATCTTCGGCAAAGTGCTTGAGAGAAAGGTTGATGCGCTTTTCTTCGGGATCAAGGCGGATAACCTTGAGCTCGATTTCCTGGCCCTTCTTTACAAAGTCTTTGGGGCGAGTTACGTGGCCCCAGCTCATGTCGTTGATGTGGAGCAAGCCGTCAAAGCCGCCCAAGTCGATGAAGGCGCCAAAGCTTGTGAAGCTCTTAACTACGCCCTTAACGCTGTCGCCGATTTGAGTCTCGGCAAAGAACTTGTCGCGGGCTCCGTTCATCTGCTCTTCCAAGTAGCGGCGGCGGTTTACAACCACGTTGGCCTTGTTGTCAGAGTAGAGGCGCTCTATATAAAATTTGCCCTTTGTTCCAAGCAAGCTTTCGGGCTTTTCAACCTTCTGGCTGTCAGACTGGCTGATCGGGAGGAACGCGTGAATGTCGCCGCCAAGCGCGACTTCAAAGCCGCCTTTGACAACCTTTTCGATCGTTCCGTCAACAACCGTCTTTTCGTCAAACGCCTTGCGAACGTCTTTCCACATTTGCTTGGCGTCTGCCTTTGCTTTAGAAACTTCGGGACCGTTTCTTCCGTCTTTTCTGATGAGGACTACTGTTACCACGTCTCCAGTCTTAGGCAAAGAGCCGGCGAATTCCGAGACGGGAATTTTTCCCTCGGACTTGTATCCAATGTCGATGAAGACATACTCGTCCGTTACAGCGATGACTGATCCGTCAACAAGCTGGCCGTCCTCAAGAGGCTTGAGATTGTTGAGAGACTCCTCTAATTGTGTTTGGATTGAGTCCTTTGAGTTCTGGGCTTCGTCCGTTTCCACTTCCATCTTTTCCATTTTTTATCCTTTTCACTAGTGAATTTTGCTAAGTATTTTATCACAAACTTCTTCTATAGTCAAGCGGCTCGTGTCAATATAAGTAGCGTCGGGAGCCCGCTTCAAGGCTCCGACAGTCTTGTTTTTGTCCATCTCGTCGCGCTTTTTTATGGCTTCCTTTATTTCCTCAAGGGTCATTCCGCTGACGCCCTGGTCAAAGCGGCGCTGTGCTTGCACTTCGAGGGAAGCGTCAAGGTAAAACTTGTGCTCGGCTTCGGGGAACACGACGGTTGTCATGTCCCTGCCCTCGCAGACGATGCTTTGGCTTTTGGTTATTTCGTGCATGCGGGCGTCGGCGATTTGGCGGATTTGGGGAATCGCGCTTACTTGCGAGGTGTTGGCGCTGACCTTGTCCTCGTGGAGGCGGTCCTCGACGTCAACGCCGTTAAGAATCAAGCGGGAATCCTTGTAGTCAAGGGTGAGCGTCTTGGCAAAGTCTATGACGGCGGCCGCGTCGCTTATGTCTATCGAATTTTCAAGGCAGGCCAAGGTTATGGCGCGGTAAAAGCTACCCGAATTAAGGTAAGTTATGCCCAATTTTTTGGCTATGATGCCTGCGATGGTGCTTTTTCCCGTTCCTGCGGGTCCGTCAATTGCGATAATCATAATTTTCTCCTATCAAAAATGTCATGTTCGGGCTTGACCCGGACATCTTTTGTCCAAAGGATTGCCCGATCAAGTCGGGCAATGACATTGTTTTACAACTCATGCGTGGTGGCCTGGCCAAGGAGCTCGTCAACCTCAAAAGGCTCAAGGTCGCGGAATTCTCCGGGGGCCATCTCGTTTATGTTGATGTTTCCGATGCGCACGCGGCAAAGACGCTTGATCGCCGCCCCGCGGGACTCAAAAACGCGCCTGATTTCGCGGTTCTTTCCCTCTATTAAAACGACCGCCATTCTGTGGGAATTAAGCTCGCGGGCGCTTTTGGCCTTGTAAAAGACTCCGTCAACCCGCATTCCCCTTTCAAAGTCTTGGTCCAAGCCGCGGGGCAAAGGAAGGCTTGTGTCAACCACGTATTCTTTTTCTATCTCCGCGCTGGGATGCGAAAGCTTTTTGGCAAAGTCGCCGTCGTTGGTAAAAATAATCAGGCCGCAGCTGAACATGTCCAAGCGGCCAACGTTGTAAAGGCGCTCCTTGTACTTGTCCTTTAAAATGTCGGCGGCCACGGGGCGGCCTTTTTCGTCGGACATCGAGCAAACGTAGCCCACCGGCTTGTTGAGCAAAACGTAGCGCTTGGCGGATTCGGCAAAAACCTGCTTTCCGTCCACAAAAACCTTGTCGCCCGGCCCCACCTTTGTTCCAAGCTCCGTGATTGCCGTTCCGTTCACAGAAACGCGGCCTTCCAAAATGATTTTTTCGCTGGCCCGGCGGCTGGCCACTCCGGCGTGGGCCAAAAAGGCCTGCAATCGCTCCAAGCCGTCCGGATTTTTGGAATTATCTGGCAAGCTCGAACCTCTCCTGCTCTTCTTGGTCCAACTTTGGCAAATCCGCGATTGAATTGAGGCGGAAGAATTTTAGGAATTCCTTTGTCGTCGCGTAAAGGGTGGGCTTTCCGGGAACGTCTTTTTTGCCGAATTCCTTGATCAAGTTGCGTTCCAGCAAAAGACGAATCATATTGTCGGCGCTGACTCCGCGGATGCTCTCTATCTCGGCGCGGGTGATTGGCTGCGAATAAGCGATGATGCTGAGGGTTTCCATCGCGCTGCGGGAAAGGTGGCCTTCGCTCTTTGAGCCGTAACGCTCCTTGACCAAGTCCCAGATTTTCTTTTTGGGGGTCAAGGCCCAGCCGCCCGTAATCATTTGCAATTCCAGGCCGGAATTTTCGGCCGAATACTTTTGTTTTAACGCTTCAAGAGCCTTTTGAACGATTTCTTCCGAAAGGCCCGAAATCATCGCCAAGGATTTTTCGGCCAAAGGCTCGCTTTCCAAAAACAATATGGCCTCTATAAGGGCCGCTTCGTTGTCAAGATTCATTTCCATAATGGGGAATTGTATAGAATTTGCCCGGAAATTTCAAGGGCGCTTTTTTTCTTGCGTTTAACTAAAAATATGATATAATAGAAGAATGGATAACGCTCAAAAAGAGGCCTTGCTAAAAAAAGCCAAGGATATGCTGGCCTTTTCGTACACGCCCTACTCTAACTTTAAGGTTGGAGCGGCGCTGCTTTCTAAAAGCGGAAAGGTTTTTGGCGGCTGCAACATCGAGAACGCGGCCTACGGGCCAAGCAATTGCGCGGAGCGGACGGCGTTTTTTAACGCGGTTAGTTCCGGGGAACGGCAGTTTGAGGCCATCGCGATTGTCGGCGGCCCGGATGGAGCCATAAAGGACTTTTGCCCGCCTTGCGGAGTTTGCCGCCAGGTTATGATGGAATTTTGCAATCCCAAGAAATTCAAGATTCTTTTGCAAAACGCCTTGGGCAAAATAAAGGAATTTACGCTTGAACAATTGCTTCCGCTCGGCTTTGGAGCGGCAGACTTAGACAAGTGACCAATCATACATAAAGGAGAAGAATATGCAAAGCTACAAGATTAAAATCACTTTCCCGTCGGGAAAAACAATCGAGGCCGCGACAGGCTCAACGCCCGCGGACTTTATAAACGAGTTTGACGAAAAGCCCGAAAAGATTTTCGCCGTCCGCGCCAACAACGAAGTCGTTTCTCTCAACCGCGGCTTGTTCGTGGACTCCACGCTTGAGCCGGTCTTGATGTCCAGCAAGGACGGAAGCCAGGTTTACCGCCGCACCCTTTGCTTTATCTTGGCCGCGGCCGCCCACGAGCTTAATCCCAACAACAACGTCATCATCGAAAACTCCTTTGGTTACGCTTACTACTACTCATTCCAAGACGGAAGCGACGTTCCCGAAAAATTCGTATGCGACCTAAAGGAAAGAATGGACGCCATAATCAAAAAGAACGTTCCGATTGAAACGCACTTTATCTCTTACGAGCAGGCCATCCAGACTTTTGAAAATCTGGGCCTTTTGGAAACCCGCAAGCAGCTCAACTACGTTTGCCCTCCCCGCGTCCAGATGAACACAATCGGCGAGTACACCGACCTTTACTACGGCCCGATGCTCGTCTCCACCGGCGCTTTGGGAGCCTTTAAGCTTCAAAAGTACAAGAACGGCTTTTTGATTTTGTTCCCGTCCAGCTCAAAGCCGGACACCGTTCAAGACTTTAAGGAATACCCGGTATTGTTCGAAACCTACGCCCGCGGAAAAAAATGGGGCAAGCAAATCGGCGTAACAAGCGTCGCTTCGCTCAACGAGCTTGTCTCAAGCCGCGAGGCCGACGAGTTCATTAACATTTCGGAAGTCTTCCAAGAAAAGTGCATTTCGGACATCGCAAGCCAAATCCACAACAGAGGCACCACCCGCTTGGTATTGATTGCAGGCCCTTCAAGCTCCGGCAAAACCACCAGCGCCAAAAAACTCGCGATGGAATTGCAGGCCATCGGCTACAAGCCCAAAGTAATCAGCCTTGACGACTACTACGTCGGCCGCGACCGCACTCCCAAGGACGAAAACGGAAACTACGACTACGAGTGCATCGAGGCGCTGGACATCGAATTGATCAACCAAAACCTTTTGGACTTGTTCGCCGGAAAAAAAGTCGAGCTTCCCAGCTACAACTTTGTCACAGGCAGCCGCGAATACAAGGGAAAGACCTTGCAGCTTGGCCCCAACGACATTTTGATTATGGAAGGAATTCACGGCCTCAACGACAGGCTTACCCACCTTATCCAGCCGGAACTCAAGTTCAAGCTTTACCTTTCGGCGCTTACACAGCTTAACATCAACGAGCACAACAGAATCTCGACCAGCGACAACCGCTTGATCCGCCGCATCGTTCGCGACAACAACTTTAGAGGAAAGAGCGCGGCCGCCACAATCGCCATGTGGGATTCAGTCCGCCGCGGAGAGCGCTTGCACATCTTCCCCTTCCAGAACAACGCCGACGCGATTTTGAACACCGCTTTGGACTACGAGCTTTCTGTGCTTAAGGTTTATGCGGAACCGCTCTTGCGCTGCATCCATCCGGGACAAAAAGAATACTCGGAAGCTTGCCGCCTCTTGCGCTTCCTCAACGCATTCCCGCCGATTCCCGCGACGGCCGTTCCCGACCGCTCAATCATCCGCGAGTTCATCGGCGGCAGCGCGTTTAAATACTAAACACGGACTTAAATGGCGGGCCCCAGCGACGAAAAAAAGCCCTCGGGGCCTCCCGTCGTCCGCTCTCGGCTTGACGCCTGTGGCCAAGTCGTTCGCTGACGGGTCCCCCCAAGTTTTTTTTTCTGCGTCCCGCCCCTTTTTGTCCGTGTTTATTTTCAAACGTGCCTTAATTATATTTCGCAGTGACAATATCATCGAGCGCCTTGGCCTCGGCTTTCTTTGCCTCCGCCTTGAACAGCTCGTACTGCTTTTCCTTTAATTTTTTTAGCGACTCGTGCTTTTGCATGGCCGCGTTGAAGATCGCGCGCTTTTCGTCGGTGACGATTTTGGCCTTTGCCATGTCGCTAAAAAGCTTTTCCTGCTGTTGCTTGATGAAGTTGTAAAATTGCTGGGTCTTTGCGATTTGGCCAAAATCGGTCTGGCCCCTGGTCAGCTCCTTTGTGGCGACATATTGCTGGGCCAGCGTGTCCAAGCCGTCCTGGATTTGCTGTTCCACTTGAACGGCTTTTCCCAATTCAATTTGCGCCTGGTCTTGCTCGTACTTTCTGAGATTTAAAAGCTGCTCAAGCTCAAAGACGAACTTTTTCAAGCGTTGGCCTCAGGAACGGTTTGGGCAGCGCCGCTTTCCCGCGCGTCAACAACTTGCGCAACGGTCGGAATGGAAAGAGCGGGCTTGTCAACGTATTCCTCTTCCGGGATTTCGATTCCTGTAAGGGCGGAAAGCTTGTCCAGCGTGTCCTTCATCGGGCAGGCATCGGTTTCCTCTTGCTTTAGGAATTCTTCGATCTCTTCGTGCTTTTCTATCGCGGCGTCAATCGCGGGGCTGGAACCCTTGGCGTAGGCGCCGGTCGTAATCATCAATTCGTTTTGCTGGTAAGTGGCCATCCATTGGCGGACAATGCCGCAAGCCTCGCGGGTTTTCTTTCCGGTAACGCGGCGGCTAAGACGGCTTATGCTGGCCAAAACGTCAATCGCTGGATAATGGTAGGCTTGCGCCAACTTTCGGTCAAGAATTATGTGGCCGTCAAGAACGCCGCGAACCGTGTCGGCGATCGGGCCGTTCATGTCGTCGCCTTCGACCAATACTGTGTAAAAGGCGGTGATCGATCCCTTGTCGTTGGCGCCGGCGCGCTCAAGCAATTTTGGAATCATGTCAAAAACGCTTGGCGGAAATCCTTCGCGCGCGGGAGGCTCTCCGGCCGCCAAGCCGATTTCGCGCTGGGCTTGGGCAAAGCGGGTGACAGAGTCGAACATAAGCATTACGTTCTTTCCCTTGTCGCGGAAGTATTCGGCGATGGCGGTTGCCACGTAAGCCGCGCGCAAGCGGCAAATGCTCGGCATGTCGCTTGTGGCAAGGACGACGACCGACCGCTTAAGGCCTGCCTCGCCCAAGTCGCGGCGGATAAAGTCGGGGGCCTCGCGGCCGCGCTCTCCGACAAGCGCGATTACGTTTATGTCCGCGTCAGTGTTGCGGGCCATCATGCTTATTAAGGTTGACTTTCCTACGCCGGAACCTGCGAAGATTCCAAGTCGCTGGCCGGCTCCGACAGTCAGCATCGAATCGATTGCGCGGACGCCGGTCGTTATTCTTTGATTGATGTCCTTGCGGCTAAGCGCGTCGGGAGCGGGAGCTTGCGCTGGATAAGTCGTCTCGGCGTTTATGTCGCCCTTTCCGTCAATCGGTTTTCCGGTGGCGTCAACGACGCGGCCAAGCAAGCCGTTTCCTACAGGCACTTGCAAGGTGCGGCCAGAGGCGACGACTTCCGTTCCAACTTCGATTCCGCGGGTGTCGCCAAAAGCGGTGAGTTTTACAGTGGTTCCGTCAAGGCCGACAACTTCGGCAAGCATTTCTTTTTTAAGGCTTGCGATTCTTATCGTGCAAATTTCTCCGATGACCGAGCGCGGGCCTTCGCTCAAAATTTCAAGGCCGTTAACCGACTTGACTTTTCCGACATACAAAATCGTCTCGGAGTTCTGAACCGTTTTGAGATACTTGTTAAGATTGAATTCTACGTTGTATGACGACTTCACTTTTCCCCACCCAAAAAGTCGCGCGAGCTGGACTTACGCGTCAGGAACGTCAGACTTTGCGACGCTCTTAATCGGCGAAACTTCCATAATCTTTTCTTCAAGCTCGGTAAGCTGGCTGGAGATGCGCGCGTCAATCGCGCCAAAGTCGGTCTCGACAATGCAGCCGCCGCTTTCCACCGACGAGTCTTCCATAACGGTGATGCCCTTGATGGCTTCCACGCGGCTAATAAAGTCTTGGATATGTTCCGTTGTAAGCTGAACGTCGGCAAGGTTGACGCGAATCGTAACGTCGCCGCGGCCCTTAACTTTTTTGAGCGCCGAAAGAACGTTGCTAAGAATAACGCTCTTTTGGTTTTCGCTGATAACCTTGACGATTTTGCGAGTGATCAAAATTACAAGCTCTACGATTTGGCGCTCTGTTTCGTTCAAAATTTCTTCGCGGCGCTGCATTACGGAGTCTACGATTTTGTGCATGCGCTCCACAAGGCGCTGGGCTTCGGCGTAGCCTTTTTGGAAGCCTTCTTCGTGGCCTTGGTCAAAGCCTTCTTTTGACGAATCGCTCTTAAGCTTTTCTACCTGCGCGTGGGCTTCGTCAAGCATTTTTTGCGCTTCGGCCTGGGCGGCCTTTTGAGTTTCTTGCGCGGCGGTCTCGGCCTCTGTCTTTACAATTTGCGCTTGGTCTGTCTGGCGCTTAACTTCGGCAAAGGCCGCGTCTTCGGCTTTCTTTACGATTTCGTCAGCCTTGGCTTGCGCGTCGGCCAACATGTTTTGCTTTTCGATTTCCCAATTCTTTTTGAACTCTTCGGCCTCTCGGCGCAAATCGTCGGCGGTTGGGCCTGTGTATTCGGGCTCGGCTTCTTCTACGACTTCCTCAACAACAGGAGCGTAGTCGCGGTAAAGCTTTAGAGTGACAACGTCTTTTTTGTCGTCCTTAAATTCAAGCGGTCTAAAAACGGATTTCGCCATTTACATCCCCAAAACTTTAAGATACAAGCTCGTCTTCGCCGGAACGAGCGATAACAATGTCGCCCTTTTCTTCCAAACGGCGGATTGTAGAAACGACCTTCTGCTGCGATTCTTCGACGTCCTTGAGGCGGACAGGTCCCATAAACTCCATGTCTTCCTTGAGCATGCTGGCCGCGCGCTTTGACATGTTGTGGAAAATCTTGTCCTGAACTTCGGCGTCGACGGATTTGAGCGCTTTGGCCAATTCCTGGGTGTCGACTTCGCGAAGAACGCGCTGGATGGAGCGGTCGTCGAGCATAACGATGTCTTCGAATACGAACATGCGCTTTTTGATCTCTTCGGCCAAATCC
Organism: Treponema sp.; assembly: GCA_017645785.1. Taxonomy (GTDB): domain Bacteria; phylum Spirochaetota; class Spirochaetia; order Treponematales; family Treponemataceae; genus Treponema_D. Next base: position 246,577 of record JAGCNW010000019.1, on the reverse strand, counting down.
GGATCTTCTTCTTCCAAAGATTCGATGATGGCCTTTTCGGAAGAACGGTCAACAAGGTTAAGGATTTCAACGATGGATTCAACACCACCGGCCGCGGTGTAGTCTTCGCTTGACAAGGTTGAAAGCTTCTTTTCCAAAACGCGCTCTACTTCGCGCAAAACGTCAGGAGAAGTTCGGTCCATCGTGGCAAGGCGCTTTGAAACTTCGGGCTGAATTTCTTCAGGCAAGTTCTGCAAAATAACGGCGGCCTTGGCCGGTTCCAAATACGCCAAAATCAAGGCGATTGTCTGCGGATATTCCTGCTGGATAAAGTTCAAAAGGTGCGCCGGGTCAGTGCGGCGGATAAAGTCAAAGGGGCGGACCTGCAAGCTTGAGGTCAAGCGGTTGATAATGTCGATGGCCTTTTGGCTTCCCAAAGACTTTTCGAGCAATTCGCGGGCGTAGTCGATGCCACCCGTTGTGATGAAGTTTTGGGCGTTCATCAAGTCCTGGAATTCTTCCAAGACCTGGTCTTTGATTTCGGCGTCGATTGTTTCCAAACGCGCGATTTCAAAAGTCAATGTTTCGACTTCGTCTTCGCGCAAGTGCTTCATGATTTCGGACGAAACGTCGCTTCCTACCGAAACCAAGAAAATGGCCGCCTTTTGCCGGCCTGTGAGGCTCTTAAAATCCTTGGCTCCGCCTTTTTTAGATCCGGCGGGCTTCAACTGAGGCTTTGGCGATGACTTTGGTTTTGACGCTTCGTCTGACATTTACTTCCCCTACTCGTCCTTTTTTAACCATGCGCTCAAAACAGAAGCGACTTGATCAGGATAGTTGTCAATCGCGTTCCTAATTTGAGCGGTAGGCGCCGCCATTTTCTTTTCAAAGGCCTTCCTTTCGCTAGCGACGTCTCTATATATATTTCGGACTTTTCCGAACCTTTCTAAAGTCTCAAGAACGCGAATTTCGTCACGAACTTCGTCGGGATTGTTGGGGTTGTATTTGGTTCCCAACTTGCGCATAGCCTTTAAAAGCTTGCGTTTTTCGCCCTCGTTGAGGTATTCCATGACGCTTTCGGCGGCCGCCGTGTCCAATTCGCCGAACAAAATGGCCGCTTTTTTCTTTCCAGGGATCCCCTTTTCGGAGGTCATCTCAAAGTTAAGTTCTTCTCTGGTCATAGACTACTCCTCCATCAACCAAGTGCGGATAAGCATCGCGACGTCCTCAGGATGCTCTTTTGCCATCGCGATGGCGTTTTCTTGCAATTCGGCGCGCTTGCGCTCTTCGACCGACATCGTGACTTCCACGCCCTCTTCTTTGGCTTCCCAAAGGGCCTGGTCGCGGGCGGCCTGCTGCTTGCGGAGCAATTCCTCTTCGCGAAGGCGGCGGCGCCTCTCCATCTCGCGGCTGATAAAGCGGTAAAGGATAAAGACCGCCAAAATCGCCGCCAAGCCGATCAAAACAAGGATTATGGTCAAGCGGGTTTGGCGGGCCTTGAGGATGGCCGCGTCTTCCGCCTCAAATTCGGCGCTGCGGTCAAAGGGAATGTTGGTCACAGTGACCTTGTAGCCCTTGGCGCGGTCGTAGCCGATGGCGCTTTGAATGTAGTCGGCCCATTGCTCCAACTGTTCCTTGGGAACGGGAGCGTAGTCGCGCTCGATTCCGCCTGTCTCGTTAAAGACCGGATTGTGGTTTTTGTCGTATTTTTTTGTCCAAATGCCGTCAATGTTGACAGAAACGGTGACTTTTCCGTAGCGGGGGCTTTCCTCGCGGTGAATCACGTCCTTGTTGAGGGCGTTGTTTTGGGTCACGCCGGTTTCGGTCTGCTTTCCGATTACGTTTGACATGTCGGAGTAAACAGGCGGGTTTTGGCCTTCGGTTCCGGCGGGGCCTTGCGGATTAAAGCCGGTTCCCTGCCATTCGCGGGTCACGGTCTGCTGGCTTATCGGAAGAACGTCGCGATACTCTGAATCGTCGTAAGGCGTGTCAGGGTTGTCCTCGCGGATTGTGATGGCGTGGTAAACCTCGGAATCCTTTGTTTCCTTGGAAAAATCCATGTCAATCTTAATGTTGAGGTCGCGGACGCGGTCGGCGGAAAGCGTGTTTTGCAAGGCCTTGAGGATTTGGGCGCGGTAGTGGGCCTCGCCCTCGCGGATGAGCTTTTCCTGCTTTTTGACCAAGTCAAGGCGGTCGCTTTCGGCCATGCCCTCAAAGTCGTTGAGTATGTTTCCTTCGGAATCGGTGATAATGCAGTTTTCGGCGGTCAAGCCTTCGACCGCGCTCATAATCAAGCGCTGGACGCCCAAGATTTTCCTGCGGTTTGTCAGCAAGTCGCTCATCGGCTTGGGCTTTATGATTACGCTGGCCGAAACAGGATTTTGGTCCGCCTTGAAAAGCTTGTCTTCGGGCAAAACAAGGGTGACGTCGGCCGAGGCCACGTCGTCAAGGGCTTCTATGTGCTGCTTTAGGGTTCTTGTGATGGCTTGCTGGAGCTTTACGTTTTGGTCCGCGTCGGTTGTTGACCAGCCGCGCTCAAAGAAGTTTGCGAAGGGGTCCACGCTGGCGGGAACCAAGCCTTCCGTAATAAGAATGTCCCGCATTTTGATGGCGGTCTTTTCGTCAGGAACGGAAATATAGCCCGCGTCGTTGACTGTAGCCTGAACGTTTTCTTGGTCCAGACGCGTCAAAATCTGCGACTGCATGTCGCCTGTAACAGGAGCGTTAAAAAGCCGGACTGTCGTTGGAGTTGAAGATACGCGGAACATGGCGACCACAGCGATAATGATCGCGATGGCGATGCCGATGATAATCCCTTTTTGAATTTTTGACCACTTGGCCCAAGCGCCTTTTCCGCTCTCGCCAAGTTTTTTGAGCCATTCGTTCATCTATCCTCCCACCAGAAGGGCGTCCCCTCCCGTGAACGAATTACAATAATATTATTATACAATTATAGCGCGCTTATTTAAATAATGCAAGAATTTTTTTAAGAAATTTATAGAAAAAACAATAAAAAAAACGGACGCTCCCAGTCGCGGCTGCGTCCGATTGGCGCCGCTCGCTAGCCGTCTCGTTTCCACAGGAAACGAGGCCTCTTAAGGTATTGCAGTCGCGCTTACGCGCTCCGCACGGCTCGCTACACATTGTTTGCGCTTGAAACTATTTTACTTCGCCGCTTACGCGGCGGCGCAAACTGATTGCCCGCTCGCGTGAGCGAGCAAGTAAATAATTTCCTAACGCAAAACGGAGGGGTTGTCCCGACGTAGAGTTTTCGCCAGCCGCCCCGCTCCTTTGCGCGCCCGCTTTTTTTGTCGGTTTACTTTATTACTACTGTTACGGTCGTAAAGCCTAGGGACTTTAGGAGGGCGGAGATGACAAGCTTTGCGCGCTCGTCGGCGTCGTCCAAAAGGCCGTCGGCAAGGATTTCGTCCGCGGCCTCGCGCTTGGCGATTTCGATTTGGTCAAAGACTTCCTGCGTTCCGATGCGGGTAAAAAGCCTCTGCTGCTCGTCAAACACTTCCTGCGCTTGGATGTCGTTCCCCAACAAAACCGTGGGCGGAATCTTTACCGTGACGTTTTTTCCGTCCGGCGAAACATAGACTTCGGAGTCACGGATGTTTTCGATTCCCGCGCGCAAAACGCCCTCGTAGCGGACAATGCTAAAGGCTTTTGCAATCGCTCCCCGCTTTTTTAGCGTGATTATGTCGCTGTAGCGCATTTTGTAAAGGACAAGCTCGGCGCATTCGGCCAGCTCCCGCTCCACCGCCGCCCTCTTGTTTTGGACGCGAACCTTTTGGAATTTATTAAAGGCAAAGGCCGCCAGCGCAAAAACCGCCGCGGCAATCAAAACGATTGTGACAACTCGCAAGATCACTTTTGTGGCGAGCGAGGCGGTGAATCCGCCGGAAGACTTTTTTTTGCTCATAAATACCTCTCCCTACTCCGAGTCCTGGACTGTCCAACCATTGGGAATGCCGCTAACGCTGCCCGTTGGCCAATCGCTCATGCCCTTGGCCTTTACAAAGGTTCCCCCAGACGGAACGCCTTCCATCCAAGATAAAAGGCACTGATAGGCGGAAATATTTGTGGCAAGGCATTTTACGTAAGCCAAGTTGTCGCACTGGCAAAACATTTGCATATAGCAACCATCCGCAAGCGTTTCGGCGGGAAGCTCGGGCGCTTGTGTCAAGGCTTTGCAACGAATGAACATGTCCAGATAGCAAGAATCCGCGAGCGTCGTGGCGGGAAGAGCCGGAGCTGGCGTCATTTTAACGCAGTTGTCGAACATCGAATAATAGCAAAAAGCCGCAAGCTCCGTGGCCGGAAGGTCTGGCGCCTTTACAAGACTTTTGCAGCCGGCGAACATAGATTCGTAACAACTTTTCTTTAATTTTACGGCCGGAAGCGCGGGCGCCTTTTCCAATTTTTCGCAACCGTAGAACATGTCGCGGTAGCAGTCTTTGGCAAGCTCCATGGCGGGAAGATCCGGCGCTTGGACGAGACTTTTGCAATCCTGAAACATCATTTTGTAACATCCGTCCTTTAAATTTGTGGCCGGAAGCTTGGGCGCCCGCTCAAGGAGTTTGCAATGCTCGAACATGGCATCGTAACAAGATTCCTTCAATTCTGTCGCAGGGAGAACAATGTTAAGGGTTGCGTGGTTTTTAAGACGCTCGTTTCCTACAAACAAACAGGCAAACTCGTTGTCGGCTAAAATCGCCGCGCAGTTTTGGTAATCGCTTGAGCTTTCCAAACTCATCACATTTCCGTAAAGACAGAAGTCGGCGGAACAATTGATTAGAAAACAAGATCCATATCCTCTCGCGCTGTTTTCCGTTCCGTCCGCAAAAAGGCAAACTTTGTCGCCGGTTGCAACCGCGATGATCGCTTGCGGCGGGTCTCCGCTTGGCGTTACAGTCTCAAAATCTCCGCCGTTCTTTTTGTATTTGAACGTAGAAGGCGGATTTTCCAAAGTGATTGTTCCGTCGGCGAGCGCCTCTATGGTAAGCGGAATTGTCGGATCGTCACTCAGTGGCGGCTCCGGCGGAGTTGGAGCTGGCGGAATTGGAATAAAAGGCGGCTCGCTGGAACTTGAACACGAGCAAACGGCGAGCGCCAACGCTAAAACCGCGGCGAGCGCGGCGGCAATTCTAAAAACTTTCTTCATGCCTATATTCTAGCATAACTTGCGCGACTTGGCTAGAGAAAAACGAGCCTTGCAACAATCCGCTTTTTGCATTATTCTTTAGCCATGAACATCGCCGCCTCGACGCAAAAACGGACATTTCTCAACAGCCTCTTAAGCGAAGCCGCCTTTGGAAAAGCGCAAGGCGCCTTTGACTTGAACGAAAACGGCCTTTTGGCGGAATGCCGGACGGCGGCTGGCCAGCTTTTTTCGGACAAGATGACATTTTCATTTAGGGCCTTCCGTTTTGACGGAACGGAGGCCGAAAAACAAAGTGGGCAAGTTTTGTTTACGGGAGCGGGCTTTGGAGGCCGGACGCTTTTGGCCATAATGCAGGCGGACGACCAGGCGCAAAAAGCCCGCGCGGTCTTTGCGTACGCGGCCTGCGTCCGCCAAGCGACAATCGAAGGGCGCAGCCTTCCGGCAAACGGAGCGGGCGGCGTTCTTTACAAAGAAACAAAAAACGGAGCGGCCCTTTTGTTTTTGCCGCAAGGCATTTTTGAATTCGCCGCCCACAACGCGGCCTCCGAAGAATACGCAAAATTGCAGGCTGTTTGGCAAGACAAAAATTTAAGCGGAGCGCGCGCCGTCTCTTATGTTCGCGCCGTTTTGATTTACCAAGCGCTTTGCGGCGAGTTCCCCTTCCCTGCGCAAGATTTGGAGGAAAGGCAGGCCGACATTCTTGACGCGCGCTATCTTCCGCTAAAGAATAAAATAAACGGAGTCTCGGCCGAGCTTAGCGAACAAATTTCCTACGCGCTTGAATACGGAAGCGCGGCTTTTGAATCAAAAATGCAGGAATCCGGCCTTAGCCAAAAAGGCTCGGGCGACGGACAATCCATTCCCGGCGCAAACGGCAGTTCCCCAAAAATAGAATGGCTGGACAAAGACTTTTGCCTTGAAGAATTGGCCGCGGAATTGGGCTTGGCTCCCGACGGAAGCGTTCACGGCGTTGAGCGCAAAACCAGCACGAGCCAAAAAGATTTTGAAGAAGAAGCCCGCCGCCTTTTGCAAAAAAAATCCGTCAAGGCCAAGGCCAGCCGCAGCCTAAGGCGGAACCGCGCGCTTTTTATTTTTGGAGTTTTCTTGATTGCCATAAGCCTTTTCTTTGGCCGTTCGGTTAGAAGGGACAAGCTTATGCGGCCGACGACCATTTCTTTGAGCGAGCGCGAGACGGCCGAACTTTTCTTTAGCGGCTTCCACTCGACGAACACGATTTTGATGCAGGAGTCGTCAAAAGGAAAAGACGCCTCAGAACTGATTAAGTCCACCGCGAATATTCATGTTTCAAGCAAAATGCGCGACGCCTTTAGCAAAACAGTCGGAACGGTGACGCCGGAGATTTACGTTTACAGGCCGGACCTCAGCGACAAATGGATTTACGGAATCACAAATTTCGCGCTGGGCTCCGATTCCTCCAACATGAAAGAAGCCGACAACAGAAAGTCCGCCCCCACCCTAAAGCAAAAGCCCGCCGCGCTCAAAGTCAAGAACGGACAAACGGCGCTCTTGAACGTCAGCTATTACAGGGTTTACAACGAAGGGGCGCAAAGCGACATAAGCGTTGAAAAAGTTTTGGGAACGGTGTCGCTCACATTCGCAAAGAACCGTTGGCTTGTAACCGGCCTCGACTTAAAAACCCAAGAGGCGCCTTGCTCCATAAAGGAATTTTTGGCCGACCGGGAGGCCGCGCTTGAGGCCGAACAAGGCGACGCGCTTTTGGCCGCCCGCAAGCTAAAAGAAAAATACGAATGGATTCCGACCGACAAAGAAATGGCCGCGGCCAGAATTGAATGCGAAACAAGGATGAGGCAAGAATGATAGCTCAAACGATTGCAGACAAAGAACTTTTAAAAAAACTTGAAGGCGTGGAAAAGGACGGAATGACCGTCTTTGTGGCCGCGGACGGAATGTTTAGAGGCGCGCTTTACAACGGAACGCGCATGGTTAACCAAATGCGCGCCCAGCACAATTTGGGCATTTTGGAAACATTGATTTTGGGCCAAGCGGAACTTTGCGCGGCTCTTATGATTCAAACGATGAAGGGCCGCGAGCACTTGACTTTCCGCTACGACACCGACGGCCCCGCCGCCGGATTTTCGGTGGAAGCGGACTCAAGCGGCTACGTTCGCGGATACATTTTTCAGGACAAAATTCCAATCGAGCATGAGATAACTTCTTGGGATTTGACCGACTTTTTCGGCGGCGGAATCGTATCGGTCACCCGCGACATAGAAGGAGCCAAGGCCCCGCAAACGGGAACCACAGAAATAAAATTCCGCAACATCGCAAAAGACCTTGCCTGGCACTTCGCAAAGTCCGAGCAGACAAACACAGCCTTTAGCACAGGAATCCAATTTGACAAGCAAGGCCGCGTCATCGGAGCGGGAGGCCTCTTTATGCAAGCTCTTCCGGGAGCGGGCGGCCAAAAAGAAGACAACAAGGTTGACGCCGACGCCAAGCGCGACGCGATAATTCAAAACGCCGAGCGCGTCTTTGGAGCCTGCCCTTCCCTTGGCCAATGGTTCAGCGAAGGACAATCGCGCGAGCCGCTTATCAAGGGCCTCTTCCGCGAGTTTGACCCAAAAATCGTTTTGGAGCGCGACGTGGTCTTTGACTGCCCCTGCAACGCCGCGGCCTTCGCAGACTCAATCAAGCACATAGGAAAGGCCGAGCTGGAAGACATCCTTGCCAACGATCCCGACCCGATAGAAGTCAGCTGCAAAAACTGCGGCAGCGTCTACAAAATCAGCAAGGACATGTTGAAGCAATAAGAACATAAAAAGATTGCCCGGTATGTCGCTGCGCTCCATTTTGATATAGGAAGCGATTCAACTGCCCGCTCACGCGGGCGGTCAATCGAGCCGGGCAATGACAGGCGGGGCACCCCGCGCGCGACAGTCATGTCATTCCCGCGCTTGACGCGGGAATCTTTTTGCCAATCACTTGTGCAATATAAATTCTACGCGGCGGTTCTTCCACCAGTTGGCGGTGTCGCTAAACTCGGCGACGGGCTGGCTTCCGCCCTTTCCTTCCGAGCTTAGGCGGTCGGCCTTGATGCCGTAGTCAACCAAGCGGTCCTTTACAAAGGCGGCGCGCTGGTTTGAAAGGCTCAGCAATATGTCGTCCTCGCCGGCCGCTCCAGTCTTGTTGGCGTGTCCAACTACAGTAACCGTGTAATCAGGGAACTTCTTCAAAATCTCGGCCACGCGCTTAAGAACGCGGACATTGTTGGCGGCCTGAGCCTTTGTAACTTGGCTGCCCGGCGCTTCGTCGGCGGTCTTGAAGTCAGCGTGGTTGCTTCTGAATATGATAGAAGGAACGGCCATCTTGAGGACGTCGCCGTCCGGGATTACCAAAATGTCTACAGGAATGATGCCTGTCTTTACGCTTGTAAGTCCAAGGCTGTCGGTAACTGTGAATACGTAAGGATAGTCCATCGCGGACTGAACGCGCTCGGCCTTTCCGTCCTTTTCCGTGCTGGTGTTGCTAAGGCCGTCCCAAACGATTTGCGGAGTGATTTTTTCGGTTCCGCTTGTCTTCCAGAAGGCGCCCGCCTTTCCGGTAGAGACAGGATTGTTGATGTCAAATGACCAACTTACGAGCTTGGCTCCGTTGGCGGCCGAACCTCTAAGAGATATAAAGCAGTCGTCGTCGGTTCCGTCGTTGTCCGGACTAAAGAATTCCGGCGCCACGCTTACAGTCAAGGCGGGCGGCGTTACAGAGCAAATGAAGGCGCTTGTCTTTACGTCAACGACGTTTCCTTTGGTGTATTCAATCTTCAAGCGGCCGGCGAAAGTTCCTTCAAGGTTCTTTTGGTCCTTGTCCTTTCCGTCCCAAACAAATGATTGGGGAATCGTCTTGGCGCTGGAGTCATAGGCGTAGACAGCCTTGTCCTTTGCGTCAACGATTTCAAACGACCACTTTTCAATTCCTTCGTTGAGGGCCAAGCGAACGCCGAAGGTCTGCTTGGTCAAGCCGGTCTTGGACTCAGGGCTGAATCCGGGCAAGGCGGCGGTGACGTAAGCGCTTGTCGGGCGTGAGTCAACTACGATGTTGTCGAACTTTTTGAGGAATTCGTTTCCGGCCTTGTCAACGGCGCTTACTACGAGGGAGTAAGTTCCGTCGGGCGTCTTGTTTCCGTTGTCGTTTCTGGCGTCCCATTCAAATTTGGCGGGAACTTTTCCGCGCCATTCAAACGATTTTACCACGGCGCCCTTGGCGTCCACGATATTGGCGGTCCATTCGTCTTCGTCGGTTGAGTTGGAGGCCGAAGCCTTGAGGGTTTCCTTGCGGCTGTCTCCGTCAGGGCTGAACACAGTGTCGGTCAAGGCGATTTCAACGTTGGGAACCTTTGTGTCAATTTGAACCGGCATGGCGTCGGCGCGGGCCGAAGAGCCGTTGGCGGATTCAATGGAAATTGAAGCGACATAAGAGCCGTCTTCGCAAAGAATGCCGGCGGATGACTTTCCGTTCCAAGTGATTTTTCCGGGAACGTTTCCGTTGCCCTTCAACGAGAAGACAACCGCTCCGCTTGAATTCTTTATTTCAAAATTATAAGACTTTACGGCGCTGGACTTTAGGACGCTGGTGTAAGAAACTGTCTTGCGCTTGCCGTTGGGGTTAAAGGCCGGATCGCTTGCGGCCAACATTACCTCAGTCTTTGAAGTGTCAAGGTTAAAGGCGTTTGGCGTTTTTGTCTCGAACGAGTTTCCGGCCAAGTCGCTGGCTGTAAGCTCGTAATTGTAGCCGCCGTCGGCGCAGAGGTTTCCGCTTGAATCCAAGCCGTTCCAAGTTACGCTCTCCGGGAGGCTTGATCCAAACTTCCACTCGTATACTGTCTTTCCGCTTTGCGCGCTTACGATTTTTCCTGTCCAGTTGCGGACGGGCGCTCCGCCCTTTTTGTCGGCGGCCTGCTTGAGCGTGAATGTGTCCTTTGTTCCGTCTCCGTCAGGGCTGAATATTTCGTCGTAAGAAATCAAAGTGGCGGCGGGAGAAACTGTGTCAAATGTGAACAAGGGCGAATTGACTGTGGGCGTCTTGTAGCCGTTCAAGTATTCGGCGTTGACGCGGGCGTAATACTCGCCGTCAGGAATTTGGGCGCCGGCCTGATTCTTTCCGTCAAAAACAATTTCTGTCGGAGGAACGTCGCCGCGCTTTCCGGCGTAGCTCTTAATGACCGAGCCTGACTTGTCCAAAATGTCGACGCTCCAATTTACAAGGGCGTTTCCGCTGTTCTTTCTGGGCTCGGGGATTACGACTTCAAGCTTGACCGAAGAGATCTTGCTCTTTGACGGAATTGAGAAATACTTTGAGCCCTCGACCATAATGTTGGTCTCCGGCTTTTCGGCGGAGAATATGATGTTTGAAAATTCTTCGGAGCAAGTGTTTCCGGCGCGGTCAGTGGCGCTGATTGTGTACTTGTAAACGCCGTCGGCCACGATGATTCCATTGTCGTCGGTTCCGTTCCAAGAGAAAGACTTGGGATCGCTGTCAGTCCAAGAATAATTGCGGACAATCTTTCCGTCGGCGCTTTCAATCTTGGCGACCCACTTGTCTTCTTTTGAGCCTTCCTGGCCAAAAGCGAATTCCGGCTTGTCGCCTTCGCCAAAAATTCTTTGGCCCTCAGGCAATACCGAAAGCGTGACTTTTGGCGGAGTGTTCTTTACGATTACAGGAAGTTTCTTTGTGGAATTTTGATTCTTGCGTTCGTCGGTGGCTGTGATGTAATAAAAATATTCGCCGTCGGGAGCGGTTTCTCCGTTGTCGAAGGCTCCGTTCCAAACTACGACCGGCGGAACTTCCACCGACTGCTTTTTGGAAGCGATTTGCTTTAAAAACTTCTTTGCGTTGAACGATGTCGGCAAAGCGACCTTGTTTCCTATCGTTCGCACGACTTTTCCGCTAGCGTCCTCAATAATCAAGGACCAGCCTAGAATCTTGCTCTTGTCCTTGACGCTGAATTTGACTTCCAGCGTGTCTTGAACGCCGTCGTTGTTAGGAGAAATGTATTTTGGCGCGTTCGCGACGTCGGCCGCAAAAAGGGCCGCGGCAAGTCCGCCAATCAAGAATAAAGACACAACGCGAAGTTTTTTCATTGTAAACACTCCCAATCAGTAAAAATTAACTATTCAAGCTCAATGTCCGGACCAGACTTGTCTTTTTCGCCCAAGCGCAACACGGCGCCGACGCTGATCATGTTGATGTCCATGTCAACGTTTTTCCAAGCCGCGGACGGACAAAGCTCGCTCTTAGTCCAATCATGCTTCTTTACAAAATCGCTCTTGCCCATTCCAATGTTGAACTTGAATACAACGCCGACTGTCGGGAGCCAAGAATTGTGGCCCTGCCAAACTTCCTCCGCGTTGAATTCCCAAGAGGAATTGACCTGAACGAAATCGCAAATAAGGATTTGGATTCCTGAGTCAACTATTAAATTCGTGAAAAGCGGAGTGGTTACATCCAAAGAGAGGCCCAAAACAAAGTTTTTTGCGCGAACCAACTCGGCGGCGACACCTCCCCTAAAGGTGAACATTGAAGGATAGCCCTGCCAATTCACGTCAGAGCCAAGAGTTTTTCCAAGGTTGTTGGCGCTGGCGGCAATGCGAAAATTCTTGAGGAAGCCCAAGTCGCCAAAATCGTAAATGGCGCCGACGTCGGCTGTCAACATCCAGTCCTTGTGGATCTTTGTCTCGTAGCCAAAGCCAAGGCCTACGCCGATGTAGAGTTTTTCCATAAATTGCTTGGCGGCAAAAGTCTTAAAGTGAATGCTGTTTCCCAAGGGCATGTTGCTAAATTCGCTGAAAACGCCTTGGATTTCCGCTCCAAAGTTGGCCCAATCAGTGGGAATCAAAATTCCCGTTCCAAAAGCCTGGCCGTACTTTTTGTTGCCTTTGGATTCGTCCAAGCCGTTCAGCATGGCTGTATAGCCCAAGTCAAGGCTTACGCGCTCTTCCAAGCCTACAAGGGCAGGATTAATGGTTCCGCTGGCGGGAAGAACGGATTCAATTCCGCCGCCGGCAACAGATTCGCCGCCTGTCAATAGTTCGGGATGGCTAAGATAAAAGAGATTTTCTCCCTGAACCGGCGGATTGTATGACCAAGCCGCGCCCAAAGCCAAAAGGCCCGCTGTCAAAAACGAAAGGATTTTTTTCATAACATTCTCCATTAATGGTAAATACTTAGGGACATTATAGCGAATAGCGCGTATTTTGGCAACAATTCGCTAGCAAAAGCGCGAAAACCGTGATAGAATGTAAGGAACTTACAATTATTTGTCATTTGGAGGAAACTATGGCTAATCAGTACGCGGGAACGCAGACGGAAAAGAATTTGCAGGCTGCCTTTGCGGGCGAGTCTCAGGCTAGAAACAAGTACACTTACTTTGCCAGCGTAGCGAAAAAAGAAGGATTTGAGCAAATCTCGGCCATCTTCTTGGCCACGGCGGACAACGAAAAGGAGCACGCCAAAATGTGGTTCAAGGAGCTCGACGGATTGGGAACCACCGCCCAAAACTTGGGAGCGGCGGCCGACGGCGAAAACTTTGAGTGGACCGACATGTACGAGGGCTTTGCCAAAACTGCCGAAGAAGAAGGCTTTAAGGCTTTGGCGGCAAAATTCCGCATGGTCGGAGCGATCGAAAAGCGCCACGAGGAACGCTACCGCGCCCTTTTAAAGAACGTGGAAACCGCCAAGGTTTTTGAAAAGAGCGAAGTAAAGGTTTGGGAATGCCGCAACTGCGGACACGTCGTAGTCGGAACAAAAGCTCCGGCCGCCTGCCCTGTTTGCGCCCATCCGCAAAGCTTCTTTGAAATCAGCGCCGAAAACTGGTAGCAACAAAAGATGTCCGGGTCAAGCCCGAACATGACGCCAACTGTCATTGCCCGACTTGATTGTCCGCGCTCGCAAGAGCGCAGTTGAATAAACTTCAACTAGCAAAATGGAGCGCAGCGACATATCGGGCAATCTTTAAAAAAAGGAGATTTTATGAAAAAGTTTTTTTCTGTATTGTTGAGCATTGTCTTCGCCCTTTGCCTTTTCGCCACGCTTTTGCTTTCGATTGTCCGATTCAACTTTAGCTATTCAACGATAACTGACATCGCCTCTAAAATGCTGAAGCCCGTTTCAAAGGCCAAGCTTCAACAAAACCAAAGCGGCCTTTTTTATCCTGGAGAGCAAGTCGCGACTTTGACGCAATTCGCCTTTGACGAGTCCGCCTTGCAAAATTTTGACTTTAGTTCAATAGACATGTCAAACCTTGACGTGAACGACATCGTAAAGAGCTATCTTGAACAAGCCGGCGTTGACGTTGAGCCGGAGGTTGTGGCGGAAGTTTTGGCTTCGCCGGACGTGTCGGCCTTTATCGACAAGTACGCGGATAAGGTCGTGGATTACATGACCGGAGCCTCAAGCGAGCTTGACGTGAACACGGACGACATCAAGAAGCTTATGAACAAGTCGCTGGACATTTACGAAAAGCGGACGGGCGTCGCGGTGGACAGAAGCGGCATGGACCAGGCGATCGAAGCCTCCGTTCAAGCGGCGCTTCCCGAATTGACAAAAAGCCTCGACACCGCAAAAACAGAAAACGCCGCGGCGCTTGAGGGCTTGAAAATCGTCAAGCTTGTCCTTTCGTTGAAAACGTTCATTTTGTGCGTAAGCGCGTGCGCCGCTCTCGCCTTGATAATTCTCTTGATAAACAAGAGCGTGTTCGCGATGTTCAAGTACATTTCGATTCCTGCCATCGCGGACGGAGCCTTGCTTTTCTTGATCGCGACGCTTTGCGCGATCCTTCTTCCGCAGGCCCTTGCTTTGGCCGCAAAAGAGGCGGGACTTCCGGGCGGAATTTTTGAAGCCATTTTGTCTTACACGACAAAAATCTTCTTCCAAATGAAACTTTACGGAATCGGCGCTTTTGCTTGCGGAATAATTCTTTGCGTCTTGGGCTTTAAGCTGGACAAGAAGAAAGAAGCCGCGTCATAAGAACGCGATTCCAAAAAGAGCGCCGGCTGCGACGATCGCGATCGGATGAACCTTGGTAAAAAACAAGGCCAAGACCGCGACGGCGTAAAAGGCGACGCTCTTCCATTTTACGAGGGCCGCCAAAACGTCAAGGCTAAAGGCGGCCGCCGAAGAAAAGGCGCTTAAATTTAAAAGCGCCAATGTAAAAACCTGGGCGCAAGCCACCAAAACAATTCCGCTGGTGGCGGGCCGCAAAGTCTTAAACGCCGCCTTTACTATAGGCTTTTCCTGAAAACGCGCGAAAAATTTCGCTATTAAAACAATGCAAATGTAAGACGGAAGTATCTCTCCCAGCGTGGCGACGATTCCGCCAAAAGTTCCGTGGAACTCATAGCCGATGTAAGTGGCCATGTTTACGCCAATCGGCCCCGGAGTGCTTTCGCTAATCGCGACCATATTGAAAAATTTTTCGCTTGTAATCCAGCCGCGGCCCACAACGATTTGCTGCATGCTTGTTATCGCGACCAAGCCGCCGCCGATTGTAAAAAGCCCTATGCAAAAGAAAATGCAAAAAAGCTCGATTAAGGAAGGCGCTGTCATTCTTTGTCCTCCCCCGCGTCGGAATCGGAAGCAAGCCCTGAATCGGTCGAGGCGGCGGCGTTTTTTTGTTTTGACAACCGTTCCCCGATCAAGTACATTGCGACGCCCAAAAAGGCCGACGAAAAAATCACAAGGACAACGTTGACCTTAAAAAAGTAAACCAAAGAAAAGGCAAGGATAAAAAGCAAAAACGTGAACGCCGACGAAACGGTCTTGCCCGAAAGCTTTATTATCGAATAGGACAAGTTTGCGGCCACGGCAATGTTTATTCCCATCAGCGCTTTTTTTATGACGGGGATTTGCTCCACCGTGTTGATGCAAGAGGCCAAAAGGCAAATTATGATTATCGACGGAATCACAACCGCAATCGTTGAGACAGCCGCTCCCAAGGAGCCTTTAAGCTTGTGGCCGCAAAAGGTCGCGACGTTTACGGCGATGATTCCTGGCGTGGCTTGGCTTATCGCGTAGTAGTCAATCAGCTCGTTTTGGGTGACCCAGCCTTTTTTTTGGCAAAGCTCGCGGTCGATTATCGGAAGCATCGAAATGCCTCCGCCAAAGGTCACCGCTCCGATTTTAAAGAAAGACCAAAACAACTCAAAAAGTATTTTCGCGCCAGCCATATTTACGCGCCAAGGCTACAAAATGTAGCGCGACAAGTCTTCGGAAGAAGAAATGTCCTTAAGCTTTTCGTCAACAAAGGCCGCGTCAATAGTGATTGTCTGGCCCTTATGCTCGTCGGCCTCAAAGGAAATATCTTCCAAGACTTTTTCCATAATCGTGTGCAAGCGGCGCGCTCCGATATTTTCGGCCTTGGCGTTGACCTCTTCGGCGATGCTTGTCATGCGGTCAATCGCTTCGGGCGCGAACTCCACGCTCACGCCTTCGGTTTCCAAAAGCGCCTTGTATTGCTTTATGAGAGCGTTTTTGGGCTCAAGCAAAATGCGCTTAAAGTCTTCCTTGTGGAGCGAATCCAATTCCACGCGCAGCGGGAAGCGGCCCTGCAATTCTGGAATCAAGTCGCTGGGCTTTGAAAGGCTAAAGGCGCCGGCCGCGATGAACAAAATGTGCTTTGTGTCGACGACTCCGTAGCGGGTGTTTACATGGCTTCCTTCAACAATCGGAAGAATGTCGCGCTGAACGCCCTCGCGAGAAACCGACTGGCCGTGGGTTTCTCCGTGAACGGCGATTTTGTCAATCTCGTCGATGAATACGATTCCGCTCTGCTCCACCCTTTCTTTGGCGGCCTCGGCGCACTTGTCGGCGTCAAGCATGCTGTCCAAAATTTCTTCCGTCAAAATGTTTCGCGCTTCGGCAACCGTGACGGTCTTTTGCTTTTTCTTGTTTCCTGCCATCATTTGCTGGAGGCTTTGCATGGCGTTTTCTATGTCGTCCATGTTTCCGCCGCTAAAAAATCCGATTCCGCTGGCGGCCTTGGGGCCTGTCGTCACGGTAAGCTCGACTTCGCGGCTTTCCAACTTTCCTTCGCGAAGCATTTGGCGGAACTTTTCGCGGGTCTCCTTCATGTCTTGAGGCCCGGCCGCGTTTTTGGGAGCGTCATTTTGGACGCCTTGGCTTTGGTCCGGCAAAAGAATCACTTGGCCGTTTTCGTCTTTTTGCTGAACGACTTTCTTGCCAAAAATGCTTCCGAGGATCCCGCCCGCCGCCGAAGCGTCAGGACCGGCCGCTTTTGGCCCGCTTCCCGGCAAGAGGAGGTCCAAAAGGCGCTCTTCGACTTTTTCTTTGGCCTGGCCGCGCATTTGGTCTTCCATCTCGGCCTTTACCATCTTAAAGCCAACCGCCATCAAGTCGCGAATCATAGACTCAACGTCGCGGCCAACGTATCCGATTTCCGAATACTTTGTGGCTTCCACCTTGATGAAGGGGGCGCCGCACAATTTAGCGAGGCGGCGGGCGATTTCGGTCTTGCCTACGCCGGTGGGTCCTATCATCAAAATATTTTTGGGAGCCACTTCGTCGCGCATGTCTTCCGGCAATTTAAGGCGGCGGCTGCGGTTCCGCAAAGCGATGGCGACGCTGCGCTTGGCGTTCTTTTGTCCGATTATATAGTTGTCCAAGCGCTCGACAATTTGCTTGGGAGTCAAGTCAATCGCGTCCAATTAGAGTTCCTCCACCGTGATATGGTCGTTTGTGTAAATGCAGATTTTTCCGGCGATGCCCAAGGCTTTTTGCGCGATTTCCTTGGCGCTGTAGTCGGATGATTCCATGTAAGCCAACGCGGCCGAAAAGGCGTAGTTTCCGCCGCTTCCGATAGCCATGACGTCGTTTTCAGGCTCGATCACGTTTCCGTCGCCGGAAATTAAAAGTATTTTGTCTTTGTCGGCCACCAAAAGCTGGGCCTCCAATTTTTGGAGCATTTTTTCGGTGCGCCACAATTTGGCAAGATCAACCGCGGCGCGCGTAAGGTCTCCGTTGGCTTCCTTAAGGCGCTCCTCAAATTTGTCAAGCAAAGTAAAGGCGTCGGCGACAGAGCCGGCGAATCCAGTCAAAATCTTTCCGTCGTAAATTTTTCTGACTTTTGTGGCGTTTCCCTTGGCGATTGTGTTTCCCGCCGTGACTTGGCCGTCGCCCGCCATGGCGACTTTTCCGTTCCTTTTTACGGCAATGACCGTAGTGCTTCGTATCTTCATAGTTATAATATAATGAATTTTTGGGGGAACGGCAAGTTAGGGCAAACGCAATGGAAGCAGTAAAAAAATGCGCGATTGCCAGCCCGCGCGAGCGTGCAGTTGAATAAACTTCCAAAAGCAAAACGCAGTAAGGAGCGGGGCGGCTGGCGGCGACACTCGCTTTGCGCCTGCCGCGATAGCGGCAGACGTAGATAGTTTCAAGGCGCAATGCGCGTATAGCGCAGTTATCAAGCGGCGCCGATCGGACGCAGCCGCGACTGGGAGCATTTTTTGTTATTGTGTTCATATTGCGCTAGCCGTGCGGATGCGCCTGCTTGTAGATGTCAATCAGCTGCTGGGTCGTCACGTGGGTGTAGCGCTGGGTTGTGGAAATGCTCGCGTGGCCAAGCATTTCTTGGACGACGCGGACGTCGGCGCCGCTAGAAAGCATTGACGTCGCGAAAGTGTGCCTGAAGGCGTGGGGAGACACGTGGCGGTTGGTTCCTTCGGGGCCGGAATAGCGGCTGACAATCCAGCGCAAGCCTCGCGTGGAAAGCGCGCCGCCTTTTCTGTTCACAAAAAGCGCCTTTTGTCCAGGAACTTTTAGCCTCAAAAGAAGGGCCTTGCGCTCCGACAAATAGCCTTTAAGAGCCTTGACCGCGTCGTCCTCAAAGTAAACGATTCGGTCTTTTTTTCCTTTTCCGGTGACAAGAGCGGACTTTCCGCCGTTGGAAAAGTCGCTCAATTTAAGGGATGCAAGTTCGGCAACGCGGCAGCCGGAGGAATAAAGCATTTCAAAAATAGCCTTGTCGCGGCTGGCCCACAAAAGCTCGTTCTTTTGGGGAGCGTCGCAAAGCGCGTCGACCTCCGTTCCCGTCATAAAATTGGGCAAATGCTTGGGAGCCTTTAATGTTTTGATTTGAAGCGCGGGATTAATTTGCAAGCGGCCGAATTTTTGGCTGTAGGCAAAAAGGGCTCGGACGCTGGCTATAAAACGGTTTATCGAAGCCACCGAAAATTTTTGGGCGCTTAAGGAGCCGACGCAAAAACGCAAGTCCTGCAAAGAAACTTTGTTGATTTGCGCGTCCTCGCCCAAAAATTCGTTCAGCTTTTTATAGTCCTCGCCATAAGAACGAACGGTGTTTTCCGTCATTCCGCGAACGGTGGAAAGATAAAGCAAAAATTCTTCGCAAGAATCCTTTACCGTCATTTGTCCTTTTCGTCGTCGTCAGCGGAGTGCAAGTAGTCGCAGTCAGGGTTTATGCAGCTCTTGTAGGCGCCGTTCTTTTTGTCGTATTTTTCGACAAGGAACCATCCGCACTTAGGACAGTAAGAGTCGATCGGCTTAAAGTGGCTGATAAAGGTGCACTTGGGATAGTTGGTGCAGCCGTAAAAGGCCTTTCCCCTGCCCTTTGTCTTTCGCTCGACAATCTCGCCGCCGCAACCGGGAACCGGGCATTTTGCAAGCGGAACGGACTTTGTGTTGTGGCAGGCCGGGAAGCCAGAGCACGCCAAGAAGAAGCCAAAGCGGCCCAACTTTTTTATCATCGGCTTTCCGCAAAGTTCGCAAACCTTGTCGGTTTGTTCGTCCAAGAAGCCTTTGACGCTTTCGGTCTTTTCCATAACTTGGCCGACGCGAGTTTTAAAGGGCGAATAGAATTGGCTGATCATGTCGGTCCAAACCAAGTCGTCCTGCTCAACTTTATCAAGGTCGTTTTCTACCTGCGCGGTAAATTCTTCGTCGATGATTTGCGGGAATGACTCCACCAAAATTTTGCTGATCATTTTTCCAAGCAAGGTTGGAACCAACTGCTTGTTGGTGCGCGTCACATAGTAGCGGTCAAGCAAAACGCTGATGATAGGCGCGTATGTTGAAGGCCGTCCGATGCCGCGCTCTTCCAATGTCTTTACGATGGAAGCGTCGGTATAGCGCGCGGGGCCTTGCGTAAAGTGCTGCTCGGGATAGAATTTTCCGCTGGCCAAGACTTCTCCTTCTTTGAGCGAAGGAAGCGAGCCGGTCACGTCTTCTTTTGAAGAAAGCAAATGGATGACGCGATAAAAGCCCTTGTCGACAATCTTGCTCGCGCTGGCCCTGAAGACCGCCTCGCCGGCTGTGATCTCGGCGCTGGTCGTGCGGGTCTTGGCGTTGTTCATTTGGCTTGAAACAAGACGTTCCCAAATGATTGTATAAAGGCGCAATTGGTCGCGGGTAAGATATTCCTTTACGCTTTCGGGCGTGTAAGAAACGTATGTCGGGCGGATGCCTTCGTGCGCGTCCTGCGCTCCCTTTCCGACTGTGTATTCAATCGGCTCGGCAGGAAGGTCGTCCGGATAATTTTTTTGTATCCATTCGCGGATTTCAGTCAAAGCGGTTTGCGAAATGCGAACGCTGTCGGTGCGCATGTATGTGATAAGACCGACGCGGGTTGAACCGATGTTGACGCCTTCATAAAGCTGCTGCGCGATTTGCATCGTTTTGCGCGAAGTGAAGCCCAAGCGGTTGGCCGCGGCTTGCTGCAACTTTGAGGTGGTGAACGGAGGCTTTGGTCGAACAACTTTGTCAGTGGCCTTTATCGCGCTCACCTTGCACTCGGCGTTTTTGATTTGATCGATTATCTCGTTGACTTGCGCCTCGTTTTTAAGCGAGGGCTTTTCGCCTTTGTAGGAAACAAGCTGCGCGGTGAACGAAGACTTTCCCTTTGCAAAGTCCGCGTCGAGGCTCCAATATTCTTCCGGAATGAATTCTTCGACTTCTTTTTCGCGCTCGCAAATCAAGCGCAAAGCGACAGACTGAACGCGGCCGGCGCTAAGTCCGTTCTTAACTTTTGCCCACAAAAGAGGACTAAGGTTGTAGCCAACCAAGCGGTCAAGAATGCGGCGGGCCTTTTGCGCGTTTACTTTTGGCTCCGAAATGTCGCCGGGATGCTGAACGGCTTCCTTAATCGCGACAGGAGTGATTTCGTTAAAAACAATTCTATGAATTGGAGCGTCGGTTTTTTCTTTGAGCGCGTTGTTCAAGTGCCAAGCGATGGCCTCTCCCTCGCGGTCGTTATCCGACGCGAGCAAGACGAGCGTGGATTTTTTTGCGTCCTTTTGCAATTCCTTTAAAAGCTTGGCCTTTCCGCGAACGGTTATATATTCGGGCGCAAAATTATTTTCGGTGTCGATCGCCATTCTTGACTTTGGAAGGTCAATCAAGTGGCCCATTGAAGCCTTTACCGTGTAGCCCGGTCCAAGATACTTTTCAATTGTGTGGGCCTTTGCAGGGGACTCCACGATTACAAGAGTATTCTTTTCCGCTTTAGCGCTTTTTTTAGTCTTTCCTTTGCTTTTGCCATATTATTATAGAAGATAACGCTCTTTTTCCCACTTGTCAAGGGAAATTTTCTCTGACTTAAAAATTCCTTGAAAAATCCTCAAAAGAAGAGACTACACGGGCTCCGTCAGCCACATAAACCTCAGGCCGGGTCTCAATTTTTCGGGCGGCGGCAGTCCCGCTTTGAGCCTCCAGATTTTTATGAACCAAGCCAGAAAGGACGAGCGCGTTTTTGCAAAAACAAGCCTCGTGGAAACACACTTCGCGGTTGTAGCCCAGCGCGAAGTCCGCCGTCAAAAGGGCGCCGCTTCCTGGAGGCGCTTGCACAACCAGCGTCGCCGGGGACAAGCCGGCTATTATGCGGTTTCGGCTTACAAAGCGCCATTTTTCGCCGGGAACGCCGGGCGCCCATTCGCTTAGGACCACGCCGCCGTTTTGGATTATTTGGCCCGCCAATTTTTTGTGGCTGGGCGGAAAAACATTGTCCACGCCGCATGCAAGAACGGCGGCGGTGTTGACAGTCCCCGCCCTTCCGTCAAAAAAAGCGTCCACCGCTCCCATGTGGGCGCATCCGTCCGCTCCCAAGGCCAAGCCGCTTACAACGCAATAGCCGGCCGCCGCCGCCTCGTAAGAAAACTCCTTGGCGGCCTTTCTTCCCTCCGGGCTAAGGCGGCGGGTTCCGACAACGCTTACGGTCTTGGAACAAAGCGCCCTTATGTTTCCGCGGTAAAAAAGCGCGAATGGAGGGTCTGGGATTTCTTTTAAAAGCGGAGGATACAAATCGCAGCCAAGCAAGACATAATTTACGCCAAGAACCTTCGCCTCCATCGCGCTCTTTTTTGCAAGGCGGACAAGCTCTTGGGGATTCCAGCGGCGGACTCTTAGAGGCCGCTCCTTGTCCCGCTTTGAAAGCTCTGCGATTTGGTCGTAGGAAGCGGCTTTAAAAAAGTCAAGGGGGTTCGCGCCCCCGCGCTCAAGGGCCTTTAGTTCCTGCAAGAGAAGAGTCTTTTCAAAGGCGTTTAGAAAATCGACCGCCGAAAGAGCGATCGCAAGAATTGTGTTTTCCATAAAAATTCCTCTGAATATAAGATATGAATTTTTATGGAAATTTTGGCCTTTTTTACAAAAATTTTTTCAATTTTTTTTAGTTTGTGTACGCAGCGTTTTTGACAACCTCTCGGTTGGCTTCGGCCTCGGCTTTGCGCTCCGGAGACTTTGTGAGCGAAATGATTTTGTCGTACATTTCGACCGCCTTGTCAAAGTCATAGTTCATGTAATAAGCGCGGGCCAAAACAAACATCGCGTCGATATTTTTTGTCTCGATCGTCAAAAGCTTTTCCAAATAAGGAATGGCCTTTTCGTCCTCACCAAGCTCAAAGACGTACAAAATGGAAATTCCGTAAAGGGCCCGCGCGTATCTTGGCTCTATCTCAATCGCGCGCAAGTAAGCGTCTTCGCTAAGCTTAAGGTAGTTTTCGCGCTTTTCGGAATAGCCGTCCGCGTCAAAGTCCATCGAAGCGTGCGACATGTAGCCGGCGCAAAGGCCTACGTAATAATAAAGGTTTTGGTTGTCGGGATAATATTGCAAGGCCGTCTGGAAGCTCTTTAGCGCCTCGCCGTACATTTTTTTGTCAAGGTAGCGGGTGGCAAGAATCTTGTGCCAAATTCCTATTTGTCCGTTTGCAAGCTGAATGTCGGCGACCCGTTCCTCATACTTAGAAATGGCGTCCTTCAATTCTTCTATGCTGGTGGGGCTGGCAACGCCTTCCTCTATGTGCTGCATTCTTATGATTGTCTTGTTTGATTTTGTACAAGAAGACAAAGCCAAAAGACAAAGCGCGGCGATGGGCAAAACAATTTTCTTCATAATCAACTCCCAGTTTTTTCGGAATGACCCGGAAAATATTCTTTATGGTAATCACGCAATTCGGAATCGCTTACGTGAGTGTAAATCTGCGTTGTGGCCAAATCCGAGTGGCCCAGCAAGGCCTGCACGCTGCGCAAGTCCGCTCCCCCGCTAAGCAAATGAGTCGCGAAGGAATGGCGCAAAGTGTGCACCTTGCAATCAATTCCAGTAAGCGCTTCAAGCTCCTTAAAGCGCTTCCAAACTCCCTTTCGGGAAATCGGCTCGCCCTTGTAATTTACAAAAACAGTCGGAACGATTTTTTTTCCGACCAAGCGCGGCCTTACTTGCGACAAATAGCGCTCAAGCCATTCTTTTGCAGCGTCTCCAAAAGGAACGATTCTTTCCTTGTCGCCTTTTCCGCGAACAAGCAAAAGCATTTCGTTCAAGTGCAAGTTGCCGATTTGAAGCGTCGCCGCTTCGCTGATTCTGAGGCCGCAAGAATAGATAAGTTCAAAAAGCGCGCGGTCCCGAACGCCCAAATCGTTTGAAGTGTCAATCGAAGCCAACAAGGAATCGACTTGATCGACGCTCAAAACTCTTGGCAAAGAACGATGGGCCTTGGGCCTGTCCAAAACAAGAGCCTCGTTTTGCTGCCAGACATTCTCCAAAACCAAAAAGGCTCCAAGAGCGCGCAAGGCGCTGATGTCCTTGGCAAGCGTAAGCTCCGAGCAACCGTCAGTCTTTCTGCTGGACAAGTAGTAAAGCAAATCCTTGACGGTCACTTTTTGCAAATCTATATTTTGACGCTTCAGATAGCCCAAAAATTCCTTTGCCGCCGTATTGTATGTTTGCGCTGTCAATTCTGACCGGCCGTCAACCATAATCAAATTGGCGTAGAACCTTTTCAGCGCCTCATCTGAAGTCATCGTCAAAACCTAAAACTAGCGCAAGTTGATTTCGCGGCTCAAGCCCCTGTTTCTCCAGCAGGCCGGCTGTGAAAGGTCGTCGCTGGCAGAAAAGCCCGCGGGCGGCTCAATAGACAAGCGGCTGGGACGGGCGCTGTAAGAGGCGGCCAAATCTTTTCCCAAAGTTCCTGACTCAGCCTTGTCCTCAAGGTCGTCGCCTTCGCTCTCGCTTTCGTAAACGTCGTCTTCGTCATAAAGAGACTCTTTCTTTTGGTGAACAGCGTTTCCATGCATCAAGCTGTCAAACTCGCCGTAGTCCAAAAGATTCTCGCTCACGGCCTTTTTTGATTCTTGAGAAGCGACTGTTTTAGCGGCTTCGATCGCGGCGGCTTGCTTAAAGCCAGTGGCGATTACGGTAACGCTCAAATCGTCTTCGCCCATTGTCGGGTCAACGACATTGCCCCAGAACACGCGGCTCTTGGGATCTGCCGAAGCGGTGATGATCTTGGCCATTTCTTCTGTTTCGCACAATGAAACGTTTCCGCAAGAAGAAACGTTGATCAAAATATTCTTGGCTCCGTCGATGTTCATGTCTTCGAGCAAAGGATTGTTGATGGCGCTTGTGGCCGCGTCAACCGCGCGGTTCTCGCCCTTTCCAATTCCAACGCCAAGCAAAGCGTCGCCCTGGCCCTTCATGGCGGCCGTTACGTCGGCAAAGTCTGTGTTGACTTCGCCAGGCATTGTGATGATGCGAGAGATGCCTTCAACGCCGTGGCGCAAAACATCGTCGGCAACGCGGAAGGCTTCTGTGATCGGAGCCTTCTTGTCGATTACTTTTATAAGCTGCTGGTTGGGAATTACGATCAAAGAGTCAACTTCTTTGTGAAGCTTTTCGATGCCGGCTTTGGCGACGTTCATTCTTATCGCGCCTTCAAAGTCAAAGGGAGTCGTTACGACGCCGACTGTCAAAGCGCCCATTTCGCGGGCGATTCTAGCGACTACAGGAGCGGAACCAGTTCCAGTGCCGCCGCCCATTCCGGCTGTTACAAAAACCATGTTGGCGCCGGCCAAAATGTTCTTGATGTTTTCCTTGTCTTCTTCGGCAGCCTGTTCGCCAATGTCAGGATTGGCTCCCGCTCCCAAACCGCCGGTAACCTTTTGGCCAATGGCGACTTTAGTTTCGGCGCGCGAATAGTTAAGGGCCTGCAAGTCCGTGTTGATTACGATAAAATCAACGTTAGGAATCTTTGCGTCAATCATTCTGTTGACGGCGTTAGAACCGCCTCCACCGCAACCGACAACCTTAATCTTTGTCGGATTAGGGGTCAACAATGTCTTGCCCTCGCTGTCAACAATTGAATGTTCCATCAAACTCATTTTTTTATTCCTCCCACTGTATATATCTACAAATTAAAAAAATGCCTTTTTAAGTTTTTGCCAAATGCCGCCGCTCGAGCTTTGCTGCTTTTTGCTGCGGGGCGCTTTGGCCGCTTGCACCATCGCGTCTTTTTGCGAGATGACCAAGCCTATCGCCGTGGCCCATTCGGGCTTTCGGTAATCCTCTTCTATTCCGCCAAGACTTTCTGGAATTCCCAGGCGAACGGCCGTGGTGCCAAAAACATTCTTGGCCAATTCCAAAACGCCTTCCATTTGCGCGCCGCCGCCGGTCAAAATAATGTTTCCGCTAAGGCGAGTCAAATCGGTCTTGCGAACGATTTCGCTTCGAACGGTCATGAATATTTCTTCCATGCGCGGCTGGATGATTTCGCAAATCTCTGTCTGGCTTGTAAGCTCCGGCGGACGGCCGCCTACTCCAGGAATTGTAACTTCACGCGGATTGTCAAGCATATCCAAGTAGCAGCAGCCGTCGTTGACTTTTATCTCTTCGGCGGCGGCCGGCGAAATGCCCTTTACAATCGCAATGTCGTTTGTAACGTAGTAGCCGCAATTCTTCAAAGAAAAGCTGGTAAGAGGAGCGCCGTCATGCAATACCAAAACGTCCGTCGTTCCCGCTCCAAGGTCAATCAAGATCGAGCCAAGCTCCATCTCGTCCTGGTGGACGACCGCTTGGGCGGCGGCGAGGGTCTTTTGCATTATGCGGTCAAGGTCGTATCCGGCGCGGTTTACGCAATCGCGGATGTTTTGAATGGCGGTCTTTGAAGCGGTCACGATATGGATTTCTGTTTCCAAGCGGACGCCCATCATGTTGATCGGATCCTTTATTCCGCCAACCTGGTCGACTATATAGCTTTTGGGAATTACGTGCAATATTTCTTTGTCGGGAGCGACAGGAACGCTGCGGGCGTTTTCTATAACGCGGTCAACGTCGGCCCTGGTTATCTCGCCGTTTGCCTTTCCGCGCTTTGAAACGGCGGCCTGGCCCCTGGAATTGAGGCATTCAATCTGCGGGCCTCCAATCGCCGCCACGCAAGACTCAACTTCAAAGCCGGCGTTTTGCTCGGCCGCGTCAACCGCTTCCTTAATGATGGCGCTGGCGGCCTCAAGGTTTACGATCGCTCCGTTTCTGAGTCCTTGGGATTTTTTATGGCTAAGGCCGATAATTTCGATTTTGCCGTCTTCTGTCAATTCGCCGATCGCCACGCGAACGACGCTTGTTCCAACGTCAAGGCCAACTATAATATCACTCAAGATTTCCTCCATGTGGCATTCTGTAAGAAATCGAGCCGTAACGCAAGTCAATTTCGGTGGCGTTAGGCGCGATAGAGTTTACAACTTCCAACGCTACCATCATATACTGAAGCGCGTCTTCATTCAAGGCTCTATCGGTCAAAACTCGCGCGCGGGAATTTACGGGAATTATCATCAATTCGTAGTTTCCGTACTTCTTGGGAAGCACGCAAATCTCAGAAATGGCGGCAAAATACTTTTGCGGGAGAGCGCTTATGCGGTCAATTTGGTCGATCAAAGTTCTGTACTTGGCGGGAATTCTCATTCCGCCAGAAAGGAATTCCACAGGAATTCCAGACACAATCGGAACGGAAGAATCGACTCCGATCGAGCCGCACTCAAACAAAACGCAGTTTTTGTCAATTTGAACGGGAATCGTCTTTCCGTTGTCGCTTACAAAAGTCATCGCGACGCTTTCGCGCTCCTTAATTCTCGCGACAATCTTGTCGGGGAAGCGCTTTTCGATTTCAACCGACTCAATTCCGCTTACAGACGAAAGCTTGGAGGCGACGGCGGCCGTGTCAAAGCTAAAATAGTTTCCGCGGCAAAAAGGAAGAATTTCTTGGTTCAACTCTTCGGCCGTGTAGCTTTTGAGGCCTTCAAAAACCACGCGCGAAGTTCTCACGCTGGGCTGAACAAATTTATAAAG
Source organism: Treponema sp. (assembly GCA_017645785.1). Taxonomy (GTDB): domain Bacteria; phylum Spirochaetota; class Spirochaetia; order Treponematales; family Treponemataceae; genus Treponema_D. The sequence goes on along the minus strand of JAGCNW010000019.1, from coordinate 219,821 downwards.
AATGATTTCAAGCAAAAGCAAGCCGCACAAAACGCCAACGACAATTTTCATCATCTTGAAGAATTTGTCGTCAGTCTTTTCTGCCGGACGCTTCTTGATTATGTACTGGTCAAATTCACTTACAGCGCTATAGTCGCTCATACTCTCCCGCCTCGTTTAAAACTTTTAATTCATTGTCATCGTTTTCGTTATAATAATCTTCTTCTGTGTCTTCGTCTCCGCGAGCGGCGTTAATCATAAAGCCGCACATGCAGAGGCTGATAATCATCGACGAACCGCCCGCGCTAAAGAACGGAAGCGGAATTCCTGTCGAAGGAATCGCTCCGCAAACAACGGCAACGTTCGCCAAAGACTGGAACAAGATGGCAGACGCGCAGCCAAAAGTTCCAATCGCCGCAAAACGGCTGGGGCACTCAAACGACACCTTGAAGGCGCGGTAGGCAAAAACGCACAAAATAATAAAATAGAGCGCCACGCCCACAAAGCCCATAGCCTCGGTCCAACCGGCAAAAATATAGTCGGCCTGAACTTCGGGAATGCTGGAAAGCTTTGCCAATCCGCTTCCGATTCCCTGGCCCCAAAAACCGCCGGCGCTAATCGCGCGCAAAGAAGCGTTGGTCTGGTAGTTTACGCCCTGGCCAAACTGCTCCGGATGCAAGTAACCGGCGATGCGTTCCATACGGTAAGGCTCCCAAACAATCATCATCGCCAAAGCGGGAAGTCCAATCACAGCCATCGGAACCAGCCACAATGTTTTAATTCCGCTTATAAAAAACAAAAGCAAGCAAATCAAAAACAAAAACAAGCCGGTCGAAAAATCTTTTTCGGCAAAAATCAACGACACAAAAAGCGTCATGACCATTACGGCCGGGAATACTGTCCTTTCGTCGCTGTCCTTTTGCTTTTGATACTTGTCAAAAAAGTTGGCAAGATACAAAATCAAGGCGAACTTGGCAAGCTCTGACGGCTGGAATCTAAAGAAGAAAAGCTTAACCCAGCGCTTGGCTCCGTTCCTCTCCTCGTTAAAGGCAGGAACGAATGTCGCGAGCAAAAGAACTATTGTAGCCAACATCAAAATCGGCAAAAGCTTTCTGATTTTTGAAAGCGGCACAAAGGCAAAAAACGCAAGGCCGACAAAGCCCACAAGGCTTGCAACCAACTGGCGCTTTACAAGCGCCAACTCGCCGCCAAGCATTTTTCCGCTGTAAGCGGAAGAGCAAAAATACAAGGCGCCGACTCCAAGGCCCCAAAGCAAAATGATCGAAATGATCAAGCCCGTGTCGCTTTTTTTGTATTGAGAAAGAGGTTTGTCAGGATAAAAATTGTATCCGCTCATTTTAGGCTGACAACTCCTCCCCTGCGCTTATTTTTTGGGCTATCATGTCAAAGTTCATCGAGTGCGACGCCTTAAGCAAAATAAAATCGTCGTCGTTGGCGTATTCCAAAATGCAAGAGCTTACCTTGTCCACGTCGGCTGTCGGAAAATATTTAACGTTCGCAAAGCCCGAAAGCTTGGCGGCTTTTGCTCCGTTCTCCATCTCGGGACCTACAAAAACAATCAAGTTGGGCTTCGACAAAGTTGCCAAAGCGCCGATTCTTGAATGCTCTTCGGCCGAAGCGTCTCCCAACTCCTTCATGTCGCCCAAAACAAAAATCATTCTTCCTTTTATTTCGAGCGAGCCGCAAAGGCTAAGAGCCTTTTCCATAGAGTCTGGGTTTGCGTTATAGCAATCGTACATCAACATTACTTTTTTACTTTCCCCTTTGGAATTCTTTCTTGTATTTATGGCAATCACATTGCCCCGCCCGTCAACAGTCTTAACTTTTTGAATGCCCGCGCAAATCTCTTTGGCCGCAAGTCCCAAAGCCTTTGCAAGCGCGACGCAGCCAAGCGCGTTCGTGTAATTGTAAAGGCCGGGAATTGCCAAGCGGGTTTCAACTCCGTCAATGGCAAAGCGGGTTCCGCCGATTCCGTCATTGCTGATAAACTGGACGCCGCTTTCGCTTTCGGGAACGTTCTTTCCAAAGCGAACGCGCTTTCCCTTTACGCCTTCCAGCAAATAATTGGCAAAGTCGTCTTCGTCAGGAACAAAGGCCGCGCCCTTTTCGTTTATGTAATTAAAAATCTTTTTCTTTTCGGCGGCGATGTTTTCGCGGCTTCCAAGGATTCCAATGTGAGCGTTTCCAATATTGGTGATGATGGCGTAGTTGGGAGCCAAGACGCGCGCGATCTCGCCGATTTCGTTCTTGCGGTTCATTCCCATTTCAAAAACGCCGACTTCGTGCTCCTTGCGAATGTTAAAGACGCTCAGAGGCAAGCCAGTCTCAGAATTGAAGTTTCCTTCTGTGGCGATTACATTGTATTTTTCTTTTAATATAGAAGCCAAAATTTCTTTTGTAGTTGTCTTTCCGCTGGAACCAGTGATTCCAATCTTAATAAGCTTTGGGAATTTTTGAACGTAGGCGCGAGCGGCGTTTTGCAAGGCGGTCAAATTGTTTTCAACCGCGATGAATGTTATGTTCAAATTTTCGGACGCAAGGTCCATAAAGTACTTTGTGTTTTCTTGGTAAACGGAATCAGTCACAAAGACCGCCGTCGCGCCGGCGGCGAGGGCATTAGGAATGTATCGGTGGCCGTCTTGTTTTTCGCCAATAAGGGGAACAAAAAGGCTTCCTGGCTCGACGTTCCTGGAGTCTGTGGCGACAGATGTAAAGCCAAAAACCTTGGCTCCGCCGCCTGCAAAGCCGACGTACCTTCCGTACACGCTTTCCAAGAGTTCGTCAAATGTCAAAAGGCTGTTGGCCTTAAAATCTTCCCCACCCATTTTTAAACCCATTAAGCGGCGTCCCAGTCCGGAGCGCCGCTTTTATTCGCGGCTTTCACCGCCGCATTTCAACGCGCACAATTTCTTCAGACTCGGCCTTGCGCATTCCGAGCTCCTCTTCGGCTATCTTGCCGATCCGTTCTCCGCTTGACAAAAGGCTTATGTCCGTTATCAAGCGCTTGTTTTCTTCGACCAATTCCACTTGCTTTTGCTCAAGGGCCTTGACCTCGCTTTGAACTTTCATGTAACGCGCGGCCTGCATCGCGTTGAGCGCGAAAAGCAGCGGAACCAATATGGCGCAAACAATAGTAAATATTTTCCAGCCAAGATTCTTGCCTTTCATTTTTGCGCCGCCTCCAAACCAGCCAGGCGATTTTCGCCCGCGTCAGTAATTTTTCTCACAACCCTAAGCTTGGCGCTTCTGGAAGGAGAATTCTCCTTTATCTCTTTGTCGCTCGGCCCAAGCGGCTTTCTTGTAAGAAGCGCCGCGCAAGCCTTTCCGCCGCAAACGCACTTTGGAGCGTTGGGCGGGCAAACACATTCCTTTGCCAAATTGCGGAAAAAGTTCTTTACAATCCTGTCCTCAAGGGAATGGAATGTAATCACGCCCATTTTTCCGCCGACGGCCAAAGCGTTAAAGGCGTCAAAAAGCGCCCTCGGCAAATGCCCCAGCTCGTCGTTCACCGCGATGCGCAAGGCTTGGAAAGTCCTTGTGGCCGGGTGAATCTTTTCGCGCGCGTACCTGCCGCCAACCGCGTCGCTAATAATTTGCACGAGCGCCGCGCTCGACTCAATCTTGGCCGACGCGCGAGCGTCCACAATCGACTTGGCTATGCGGCGGCTCAACTTTTCTTCGCCGTAAAGGTAAATCAAGTCGGCCAAGTCGCGCTCGGAACTTTCGTTCACGATGTCAGCCGCGCTCCTCCCCTTTGACGAATCAAGGCGCATGTCCAAAGGTTCGTCATTCCTAAACGAAAAGCCGCGGCCGGACAATTCGTAATGAAAAATCGAAATGCCCAGGTCGAACAAAATCAAGTTCGGCTTAGGCAAATTTTCGGGATAGTCAGAATAAAAATCGTTGAACCACCCGTTGTAAAAAGACATCCTGTCTCCAAAGACAGAAAGCCTTTCCTTCGCGCGAGCCTGGATTGCCTTGTCAGCGTCAAGCCCGCAAATTTTCAAGGCCGGATACATTTTTAAGAACGCTTCGCTATGACCGCCTTCCCCTAAGGTCGAGTCAATCATAAAAGCGTCTTTTTCAAACGGCTCTCCGACTGGCGAAAGTTCCTCCAAACATTCCGCCAAGAGAACCGGAACATGCACCGGCGTCATTTTCCCACCCTTTATATCAAGCCCTGATGGCTAGTTATCAAAAAACAATCGCGCCCAGCTCTTCGGCCGCTCCGTCAATCGAAGAAGCGTTGGCCTCCAAGTACTCTTCGTAAGTCTTCGCGTCCCAAAGTTCCATGTACTTGTTGACGCCCAAAAGCACGCACTCTTTTGTCAAACCGGCGCTTTCGCGCAAGGTCTGGCCAATAGAAAGACGGCCGCTCTTGTCAATCTCAATGTCCGTGGCCGGCGAGATCAAGTGTCTCAAAACCGAACGGTGCTGCGGATTGAAGGGCGACGCTTTTTCCATTACAGAAGAGCTGATTTTTTCCCATTCGTCGGGAGTAAAAAGCCAAAGGCATTTGTCAAAGCCGCGAGTCACAACCAAAGAACCGCAATCAATGGCGGCCTTTATCTTGGCCGGAAGAGAGATTCTTCCTTTTTCGTCCAATGTTGTCGAATACTCGCCAGTCAACAAGTTCATGCCACTAACTTCCACTTTTTACCACAAAAATCCACTTTATGACTATTTTACCCCAAAATTTGATAATGTCAACTAAAAAAAGCGCCGATAATGAAAAAAAAGAAGAAATTTTTCACAAAATAGCAAAATATTTGTATAGTTTTATATGATAAATACCCTGAACGAGAGCCAGCTCCACAAGGCGTTAAAGACATTCTACGCTGTGCAATTTTCGGCCCAAGAAGAGGTCCAGGTGGAACGGTGGATATGCGACTTGGTCTGTCCCGACGGCGGAATTGTTGAAATCCAAACAAAGAACGTCGGCGCCTTAAAAGAAAAAATCCAAGGCCTCCTAAAAATCGGCCGCCGCGTTACAATCGTTCACCCTATAATAAAAGAAAAAATAATAGAAAGCCGTCTCCCAGGCGGCGGCCTTGTCTCCCGCCGAAAAAGCCCCAAAAAAGAAAGCCTTTACTCGGAGCTTAGGGAGTTTACAGGCCTAAAGGAATTTTTGTTGGACAAAAAGCTTAGCGTCATTTGCCCTGAAATTTCAATAGAAGAAAAAAGAATTGTCTTGGACCAAGCCCAGCAGTCAAAGAACGGCCGGCGCCGCTTTAAAAAGGCCTGGCAAAAAGAAGGAAAGGCCCTTTTGACAATTGGAACAAGCTGGAAGCTTTGCGGGAAAAAGGACTGGCTGGGCCTTTTGCCAAAGGAAATGCTGCAGGCAAAAAAAAATCGCGGAAAAGCCGCCGAGCCCTTTAGCGCCGCGACCGTCCGCGAAATGTTTTTGAAAAATAAAGAAACAAAGGCCGCCGCGCCTTACGCCAACATTTTGCTTTGGCTCTTGCGCGAGACAGGCCTTATAGTCCGCGTCCCCCACTCCGGCCGCGGCTATCATTATCTATTAAAATAGATTGGGCGCTTAGCGGGTCGCTTTCTCGTAAAGGGCGGAAACCTTGCTCCAGTCCACAACCTTAAAGAAGTCGACCACATAAGAAGCGCGAAGGTTCTTGAACTTTAAGTAGTAGGCGTGCTCCCAAACGTCAATGCAGAAAATCGGCGTGTCGCCCGTTCCCAAGCTTATGGGGTTGTCTTGGTTGGCGCTTTGGCTAAGAACAAGGCTTCCGTCCTTTTTTACGCTAAGCCATGCCCAGCCGGAACCAAACTGGCTTACGGCAAGAGCCGAAATCTTTTCTTTAAACGCTTCAAAGGAACCGAAGGCCTCGTTAATCTTTTGGGCCAAAGCGCCAGTCGGCTGGCCGCCTGCATTGGGGCCGAGCGTTGAAAAATACAAGTTGTGGTTCCAGTAGCCGCCGCCGTTGTTGCGCAAGGCCTTGCGCAAAGCTTCGTCCTGGACAGAATCAAGGCTGGCCAAAATTTCCTCGGCGGTCTTTGACGCAAGGCCTGCCTTTTCGGCGGCCTCGTTAAAAGCCTTGGTATAAGTCGCGTGGTGCTTTGAGTAATGGGTCTCAACCGTCAAAGCGTCAATCGTAGGCTCCAAGGCCCCGTAATCAAAATCCAATTTCACTTGTTCAAACATATATTCTCCTACGTCTGGTCAAGGCGCGCTGCGCTCAAGGCCTTGACTCAGCCGTTTTGCGGCGCGAATAAGATTATCGCGCCGCAATACCCCCAATAAAAAAGCCGTCCGATTGTCGGGCGGCTTTTGCATGCGTCACACGTTTACGCGCGGCGCTGGATTACCAGTTGTCAACCATGTCGTCTTCGTCGCGGTTTTCCATGTCGTAAAGGTCGGTTACAGCGCGAAGGTCGTCAAAGTAAACAAAGTATGTACCGCGGGCAAGCATCGGGTTGCAGTCGATTCTGAAGCCGCGGATGCGAAGTCCAGGCCTGTCTCCATGATAGGCGCTAGACTGAACGATTCCGTGCTCTCCGTCTTCGCTGGGCGGAACCGCTGTTGAAAGGCGCTTCCAGCCGCTGAATCCGAGGTTTCCGAGGTACAACTCAAAGTCGTGTCCAAAATAGTCCTGAACCAAGAGGTAAATGTCGTGGTTCTGGTTGCGTCCGGCAATCCAAACGCTTACTGTCTTTGTAATTCCTTCGATCGGAATCGGGCGAACGGCTGTGATGTAGATCGAGTTGACTCCGCGGCGATAGAACTGGATTTTGCAACCCAAAGCGTGGGTGTCAGTCTGCTCTTCTTCGCCTTCGAGGGGCTGTTTGGCGGCGGGAGCGCCTTCAAACAAGCGGATGTTGGCAATGCCGGCGTCCGGAGAAATGTGAATGTTCCACGCTCCGTCGCGCTCAAACTTTTCCAAAGAAACTTCGCGCAAGGCGCTGGCGGCTGAATCGGCTCCAACATTGTTGGGGTTGGGGTCGGCCAAACTTGAGTTTCCTTGGCTGTCGGCCTGGGCAAACGCAAGGCCCGCGGCCAAGAATATTGTCAATGCGGTAAAAATTATCTTTTTCATTATTTCTTTTCTCCTGAGCCGTCGCCCTCGTCGCCAAAGTCGGCGTCCTGCAATTCATAGCCGTCAAAGATGTTAGAAAGCGTGTATGTAGTGTACTTAAGGTCGTCAAAGTAAACCATAAAATCGTCAACGTACTCGGCGGGATCCGTTGTTACGCGGAAGCCTACAAAAGTCATCTTGGCGGGGCCGCTTCTCAAGCGCGAATGCTGGCGAATGTAGCCGGGCACCTTTACGATGATGTTGCGCCATCCGTCAAAAGCCAAGTTTCCGGCAGGAAGGATGTGAACGGTTCCGTCCGCGTCGCGAACGAGCATATCCAAGAAATACAAGTAGTGAGCGCCCCAAACCCAGAAGTCAAAGTGGGTTACGGTTCCTTCAAGAGGAATCTCAAAGGGCTTGTCGTCCTTTGTGGGATAAAGCTCGAACCAGTTGTCGCCCTTGCGGTTGAACTTGGTCTTAAGGCCCAAAACAGTGGCCTTGTCTTCGTCCGTGCGGAGAACTCTCAATGAGTTGGGGATAGCCTCGAAAGTAGACTTGATCGGGTAGCCTTCAGTCACAAAGCGGCTGGCCTGAACGGCCCAATCCCAACTGGTTCTCACCCACTTTCCCTTTTCCCACATTGGCAATTCCTGGCTGCCAATTTTGTCAAAATTATCGATAGTTATTGTCACTACGCTTTTAGTGTTCGGCTGGGCGAACGCCGTTGAACCGAAGGCCAAAAGGAGAGACAGACTGGCAAGGACAAATAAGCCTTTTTTCATTCAGAACTCCTTGTTTTACTTATCGGAATTTTTATTCGCAATAATTATAATTATCATATTATAACGCAATTCGCGCGGTTTTGTCAAACGAAATTTAAATCTTTTTTTCTTTAAAAAAATCAAAAATAGTGTTAAAATAAGGGAAAATCTGTGAGTTTGAGGCTTTTTATGAAAAAAACACTGTCAATTTTGCTTGTTTCCGCCCTTTTTTGCGGCATCGCCATGGCGGGAACCGTTCCCAAAGTGAAGAAAACGCTCCCCTTCAGCAAGGGAATAAATATGCCCGTTTGGATGGAATACGGCAGGTTCAACACCTTATTATATGGTAAAAAAGATTTTGAGAACATCAAAAGCATCGGCGTGGAAGCGGTGCGGGTTCCGGTATGGTTTGACGTTTGGGCCGACAAGAACGCGGACTACAAGCTTGCCCCGGAATGCCTGGACTTGCTGGACAGGGCGATAGGCTGGGCCGAAGAGCTGGGAATGTACTTTATAATAGACTTCCACAACGATTGCAGCGGAGCCTCGCAAACAAATCCAAGGATAGAAAACGTTCTGCTTAAAATATGGCCCCAAATCGCGGAACGTTACAAAAGCAAGGGCAATTACGTAATTTACGAAGTTATGAACGAGCCCCACTTTGAAAGCGGCAACACCCAGGCCGACATATCAAAATGGGGAAAGGTCCAGGGAAAAGTCATCGAGGCGATTCGCGCGATTGACAAAAAGCATTCGATCATAGTCGGAGGCGGCTATTGGGACTCCCTCGACTCGATGCTAAAGCTGCCCGACTACAAGGACGACAACTTGATTTACAACTTTCACGACTACACGCCATTTTTGTTCACCCACCAAGGCGCCTCGTGGACTTTCTCAAAGCGCATTACTAAGGTTCCCTTCCCCTACTCAAAACAAAAGATGCCTCCCCTGCCGCCAAACGCGACTGACGCGGAAAAATGGGAATACACAAACTACGAGCAAAACTCCTCCGAAAAAACCTTGGTCTCACCCTTGGACAAGGCTGTGGAATTTGCAAACAAGAGGAACGCGGCCCTCATGTGCAACGAGTTTGGCGTCCTTATGACTTACGCCGACCCTAAAGAAAGGGCCAACTGGTATAAGATAAAGTGCGGATGGATGGACGAGCGCAACATCGCCCGCCTAAGCTGGGACTACACGCAAGAATTCGGCCTTTACAAATCGCCGCAAGAATCCCGCTTCCCCGACGACTTGAACATACAAGTCATCGAAGCGATGGGCTACAGATATCCCGCCGGCGCGCAAAGCGAAACTTGGTTCACAAACGCAAAAAAGACGGGCGACTGGACGATTTACAAGGACGGAAGCGCGGACTACATTAGAGTCCAGTCATGGAACACTGTCGGCTCCTTGGCCGCGACGGAAAACGGCTCTAACGAAAAGTTCATCGACTTAAAGGAGCTGAAGCCATACGACGAACTCTTGTTTCAATTTAAGGAATCGTGCGACTTTACAAGCCTCAAGGACAAGGGCGCCAAATTGGAATTCTACGTAAAGAGCGCGGACCCAAGATTTGACATAACGGTTTACTTTAGGGACATGGAGTCAAAGATTTTCCCTTGGAGAGCTTCCACCATAATAACATGGCAAAACGCAAAGGCGGACGGAAACTGGCATAAAATTTCCGTTCCGTTAAGGAACTTCAACGACGTGGGCGGTTGGACAAAGGAAACCAATTGGCTTGTGTCGGAAGGCAAGTTCACCTGGACCTTGATTGACGCCTTGGTTTTCCAAAACAACAACCACAAGTCGCCGGGCTATTCAATCAAGGACATTAAGATAGTTTACTGATCCTTCTTCTTTCCAAGATAGGCTTCGCGGACTTTTTCGTCGGCCAAGAGGGACTCGCCGCTTCCACTTAGGGTGATGTCGCCAGTCTCAAGAACATACGCCATGTCGGCCGCTTTTAGCGCCATGTTGGCGTTTTGTTCGATGAGCAAAATCGTGACGCCCTTTTTGTTAATCTCTTCGATAATCGAGAATATCTGCTGCACAATCAAGGGCGCGAGTCCAAGCGAAGGCTCGTCCATCATCAAAAGATTGGGGCGGCTCATAAGAGCGCGGCCGACGGCCAACATTTGCTGCTCGCCGCCGCTCAAAGTGCCGGCGAACTGCCAAGAGCGCTCCTTGAGGCGCGGAAAAAGTTCGTAAACCCATTCAAGGTCTTTGGCGATTCCGTCTTTGTCGTTTCTAAGATAGGCGCCGATTTTTAGGTTTTCGGCAACTGTAAGGTCGGTGAATACGCGGCGGCCTTCCGGCACAAGGGCGATTCCCTTTTTGCAAACCTTGTCGATGGATAGTCCTAGGATTTCCTCTCCGTTAAACTTTATCGAACCGGACTGAGCCTTTACAAGGCCGCTAATCGTTCTAAGCAAGGTGGACTTTCCCGCGCCGTTGGCTCCGATGAGGGAAACGATTTTTTTGTCGGGGACTTCCATGTTGATTCCGCGCAAGGCTTTGATTCCACCGTACGAAACGAACAAGTCTTTTATCTCAAGCATTTTTGTCCTCCCCAAGATAGGCCGAAATTACGACCGGGTCGTTTTGGACTTGCGCCGGCGTTCCCTTGGAAATCAAGGCGCCAAAGTTAAGGACATATATCCTGTCGGAGATGTTCATTACCAAATCCATGTGGTGCTCAATCATAAATACGGTGAGCCTAAAGTCGTCGCGGATTTGCTGGATAAAGTCGGTCAATTCCAAGGTTTCCTGCGGGTTCATGCCGGCGGCCGGCTCGTCAAGCAAGAGGAGCTGGGGCTTTGTGGCAAGGGCGCGCGCGATCTCAAGGCGCCGCTGCTGGCCGTAAGGGAGCGAGGTACAAAGCTCGTCCTTGACGTCGTAAAGTCCGAATATGTTCAAGAGCTCCGAAACTTCTTCGCGCTGGCGCTTTTCTTCCGCATGGTTCAAACGGAAAGTGGCCGTCAAAAAGTTTGAGGAGCGGCGGCAGTGCTTGGCGATTAAAATGTTGTCAAAGACGCTTTGGCTTTTCCACAAGCGGATGTTCTGAAAGGTGCGCGCGATTCCAAGGCGGGTGATTTTGTCGGGAGTGGGCTCGATTACCTTGGAGTACTTGCCCCGCTCCGTTCCCGCGTAAAGCTTTTTCATCTTGCCGCGCGGATAGTTTTCTACAATTTCTTCGCCGTTAAAGTAAACCGCTCCGTTTGTGGGAGCGTAGACGCCCGTCACGACGTTGAAGGCGGTTGTCTTTCCGGCGCCGTTAGGGCCGATGAGGGAAACGATTTCGTTTTTGTTGATCTCAAGCGAGAGGGAGTTTACGGCTACAACGCCGCCAAACTGCATCGTCACGTCGCTGAGGCGCAAGACGTTTTGATTTTGTTCGCTCATTTCGCGCCTCCATTCTTTGCGGCGGCGTTTTTCTTGGCTCGGCGCGACAAAGCCTTGCGGATTCCCGCAATCGAAAATTCGCTTTCGCCCATAATTCCGCGCTGCCAGAAAATTACGATAAGCATGATTACAATGGCAAAGACTACCTTTCTAAAGCCCGGCTTTAAAAGGGGAATGTGGAAATCGCCTATCATCAAATTGTTGTTGTCCAAAAAGCGCAGCCACCATTCAGAGCAAGCCACAAAAAGCATCGAAGAAACGCAGCTTCCCGTTACGCTTCCGATTCCGCCGATTACGACGATGAGCAAAATCTCGTAGGTCATCGCGGACTTGAATTGGTTGGCTTGAATCGTCGTCTGGAACATGGCCAAGAGCGCGCCGGAAATTCCCGCGAAGAAGGAGGAAATCGTAAAGGCCAGACGCTTGTGGCTTGCCAAGTTGATTCCCATCGCTTCGGCGGCGATTTCGTCGTCGCGAATAGCCTTGAAGGCGCGCCCATAGGTTGAGTTTATCAACAGAACTATCAATGCTATGCAGATTCCCGACACAAAGAAGTGAAAGAGCGTGGAGCGGAAGACAGGATATTTTCTAAGCAAGTTCGAGCCGTTTGTGATCACGCCAAGCTTGTCCCACTGGAAAAGGGCGCGCATGATTTCGGCAAAGCCAAGGGTGGCGATAGCCAAATAGTCGCTCTTTAAGTGAAGGACAGGAAGTCCGATCAAAAAGGCGAAAACGGCGGCCACAAGGCCGGCAAGCAAAAGAGCCGCGAACACCGGAATGGCGAACTGAATCGCTCCGCCGTCAAAGTATTGGTAAACCGCGGGGCGCAGGGCCACCGGGATTGTAAAGACCGCGTAAGTGTAGGCGCCGATCATCATAAAGCCGGCTTGGCCCAAAGAAAAGAGGCCTGTAAAGCCGTTCAACAAATTCATCGAGACGGCGACCAGCGCGTAAATGGCGCCCTTTTTGAGCACCGTAAAAAGCATGGAAGTTCTTGGAAGGACTTGTTCCAAGACAAAAACCAAAACGAATACAAAGACCAAAAGGCTGGCTGCGATTATCCAGTCGCGGACTTTTTGTTTTTGCAAATTCTTGTTCAACTCTTTCATGCCTTACACCTTGTCCGTGGACTTTTCGCCAAAGATTCCTGTTGGCATGAACATCAAAACAAAAATCAGCAAGACAAAAGTGAAAGCGTCGCTGAAGGTTGTCCAACCCAAGCCCTTGATTATGTTTTCGCAAATGCCGATGACAAAGGCCCCGATCACCGCTCCGGGTATGGAACCGATTCCGCCAAAGACAGCCGCGACAAAGGCCTTGAGGCCAGGCATCGCTCCGACTGTGGGAGTGACGCCAGTGTAGTTTGAAAAGAACAAAAGGGAGCCGATCGCGGCCAAGAACGTTCCGATTACAAAAGTAGTCGAAATTACCGCGTCCAACTTAATTCCCATAAGCTGGGCGGTCTCAAAGTCGCGCGAGACAGCCCGCATCGCCATTCCGATTTTTGTGTAGCGAATCAAAAGGACAAGGGCAACGACAAGCGCGATTGTAAGAAAAGGAGTTATGGCAGTCACGCGCTTTGTCATCGCGCCGAACACTTGTATTGAGTCGCTTATCCAAGGAATCGGCGGATAATATTTTGTAAGGCCGCCCGTTACATAGAGCGCCAAATTTTGAATTAAATATGAAACGCCGATGGCGCTTATCATAACCGACATTCTTGGAGCCGTTCGCAAAGGCTTGTAGGCCGCTCGCTCTATGGCAAAGCCAATCAAGACCGTCACCAATATCATCAAGGGAATTGAAAGATAAAGGGGCAAAACCGTGGAGGCGTAAACCAAAATCAAGCCGGCGGCCATAAAAACGTCGCCGTGCGCGAAGTTTATAAGGCGCAAGATGCCATAGACCATCGTATAGCCTATGGCGATCAATGCGTACTGCCCGCCGGTTGAAATTCCGGCGAGAATGTATGGTATGTAAGCGCTAAAGTTCATCTTACTTTACAGACTGAATGGCTACGAATTCCCACTGGCCCGTCTTGTTGTTGGCGTGCTTAACATAAGCCACGTCGCGCTTGGCGTCGCCAGTGTCGTTAAATTCAATCATGCCTGTAACGCCGTTGTAGCGAACTTTGGGAAGAGCCTTTTTAATGTCGCTTCCTTTTGTAGATCCGGCGATCTTAATCGCTTCCAAAGCTACAAAGTAAGCGTCATAAGCCATTACAGGGTTTGCGGCCACGATGTCGTTTCCGCCGTTGTCAGTCAAGCGGGCGGGATCGGCGTTGAGCCATTCGCGGAAGTTGGAAACGAAGGTCGCGATGTCGGCGTCTTCGGCGCCTTCGGCAAAGAAGGTCGTTACGTTGATGTCAACATTTGTTCCCTTTACGGCTCCCAAGATTACGTTTGAGTCCCATGTGTCGCCGGCCAAAATCGGGATGCCAAGGTTTTGGGTGTTGGCCTGCTCGATGATGAGGGCCGCGGCTTCCGTTGAAACAGGAGCGCAGAAAACATCGGCCTTTTGGTTCTTGGCGTTTGTCACGTAAGCGGCAAAGTCGCTTGTTCCTTCGGGGAATGTTTCAAAAACAACCTCGCCGCCGAGCTTTTTGAAGGCTTCGGTGAAGTAGTTTGAAAGGCCTACAGAGTAGTCGTCTCCGAGCTTGGCCAAAACATAGGCTTTCTTGGCCTTGAACTTGTCGATGGCAAAGTTGGCCAAAACTGTTCCCTGGAAAGGATCAAGGAAGCAAATGCGGAAGTAGTGGTCGTTGCCCAAAGTAACCTGCGGGTTTGTGCAAGTAACGCCGATGGCCGGAATGTCGGCGGCGGCGAACGTGTCGCTGGCGGCGATTGAAACGCCTGAGCCGTATGAGCCGAGAACGACGGAAACGCCCTTGGAAACCAATTCGCTGGCTGCCGTAACGGCCTTGTCGTTGGAAGATTCGTTGTCAACGCGAACCAATTCGACCTTGTATTCCTTGCCGCCTACGTTAACTTTAGGCATAACTTCGTTGGCGTAAATGGCGCCCAAAGTTTCCTGCTTTCCGCCCGCGCCGTTGTCGCCGGAAGCGGGTTCGTAGATTCCAATTTTAACGACAGAGCCATTTGAGCCGCCGCAAGAAGAAATGGCGAAAATAGCGCAAGCGCCAATCGCCGCTAGAATGAATTTTTTCATCTCTATCCTCCAAATTTTTGAGGATAATTTTAGCGCAAAATGAGAAAAAATGCAAGAAACTAAAGGGCGCTAACGGCGGAGAAAACGTCGGCCAGGGTAAATTCGGGGCGGCCGGCTTGGCTTGCAAGGAGCGCGGCCCTATTGAGGACGCTTTCGATTTTGGCGCAAGAAAAGCCTTCGAAGACTTCGGCCAATTTTTGGTCGGAACATTCGGCCGTGCGGTTTTTGGCCTGCGAGTACTTTTGGACAAGCGAGACTCTCGCCGCCTGGTCCGGGTAAGGAACCTTAAAGCGCGCGTCAAAGCGGCCAGGTCGTATCAAGGCCGGGTCGAGCGCCTGGACAGAGTTTGTGGCCGCGACGACCAAAACGCCCTTGGTCGGCTCAAAGCCGTCAAGTTCGTTCAACAACGCCGTGACGATGCGGGTGTTCTCAGTTTCGATCGCGCTTCCGGAATAATTGCGCCTGGTTCCGATTCCGTCAAACTCGTCGATAAAGACAATGCAGGGAGCGCGGCGGCGGGCTTTTGCGAAAAGCAGCTTTACCTTTAAAGGGCCGATAGCCATGAACATCGACTCAAAGTCTGTGGCCTTGGCCGGAATGAAGTTCACGCTGGCCTCGCCCGCCAAAGCCTTGGCGAAAAGGGTCTTTCCGTTTCCTGGCTCGCCTTCGAGCAATATGCCCTTTGGCATTCTGACGCCCTTCTTTTCCCAAGCGCGGGGATTTTTCATTATCTCCATCACTTGGGCCATGTCGCGCTTGAGGTCTTCCATTCCGATCACGTCGGAAAATTTTACGCCGGTCTTTCTTACAACTTTGAAAGTGTTTGGCGAAATGAACTTTCTAAAGACGACAAAAATTATTCCAAAAAAGATCGCGTAAAAAAATATGTCCAGCGCGAGCGAAACTATTTGCGCTCCGCTCTGTTCGCTTTTGACAACGACTCCGTTCCGCAATAAGAATTCTTTTAAAGTGGGACTTTCGGGATTTTGCGTCTTGAATTCCGTTCCGTCAGAAGAGAAAAAGTAAATGGCGTCCTCGGAGATTTTGGCGCTGGAAACCGTTCCACCCTCAACTTGTGAGTAAAATTGCGCGTAAGGAATTTCTTGGATTTTTGCGGAGAAATAATAATCGTAGAAAAAATAACCGCCTGCCAAAAGGATGGCAAGCGGAATTATGTATTTAAATTTTATTTTCATACATTACGCATTGCGCAAAAGATTGCCGCGTCAAGCGCGGCAATGACACTAACCGTCATGTTCGGGCTTGACCCGGACATCTTTTTAGAAAGCGGCAACTACTTCGCCGTTGGGGAAAGTCTTTTTGATCCAGTCCTTTACCTTCTGGGTCTGCAAGGCCTGAACAAGCGCCTGGACGCGGGGATCCTTTTCGTTGCCCTTCTTTACGACTACGATGTTGACATACGGAGAATCCTTTCCCTCTACAAAGAGACCGTCTTTGGCGGCAGAAAGGCCCGCGGGAATCGCGTAGTTTCCGTTGATTGTGGCGGCGTCAACGTCGGCCAAAACGCGCGGAAGGCTGGCGGCGTCAGTTTCGATGAACTGAAGCTTCTTGGGGTTGTCCTTTACATCAAGCGGAGTGGCTGTGATTCCGGCCTTTTTGTCAAGGGTGATCAAGCCGGCGGCCTGCAACAAGAGCAAGGCGCGTCCGCCGTTTGTCGGGTCGTTGGGAATGGCGATCTTGGCCTTGGCGGGAAGATCGGACAATTTCTTGTACTTCTTTGAATACAAGGCGAACGGCTCGATATGAACTCCGCCGGCGTTTACAAGGTGGTAGCCCTTGTCCTTGTTTGTGGCTTCCATGTAGGGAGTGTGCTGGTCAAAGTTGGCGTCAAGCTCGCCTGTCTCAAGCGCGTCGTTCAAGATTACATAGTCTGTCATTTCGCGGATGTCAAGCTTATAGCCCTTGGCTTCTACGTCAGCCTTTACCAATTCAAGGAGCTGCACGTGGGGAACGGGTGTCGCGCCGATTACGAGCGGACCGTCTTTCTTGTTCTTTTTGGCGAATACCGAAGCGGCGGCCAAGAGAACCAATGCTGTCAAAAGAATCTTTTTCATTTTATTACCTCCATTTCCTAGCGGAAAAGTATGTTTTATTTATACCGATTTAAGCGTTTATTGTCAAGCGCTTTTAAAAAAAAAACAAATATTTTTTGCCTTGGTAACAAGCCGCTCGCATTATCGCAAGCAAGACATAAATTGTTGTTTCGAGCGGGGTCGCCGCGTCCTTAAGGCGTTGCCCGGACGCTGCCCTTTAGCTTATCTAGCGGCCAGCATTTTGTTGGAAATTTTCGTTCCCGCAAACTGAATCGCTTCCACCAAAACCAAAATTACGATTACCGACCAGAACATAACGTCGGTGCGGAAACGCTGGTATCCGTAGCGAATCGCAAGGTCTCCCAAGCCGCCGCCGCCGATCGCTCCGGCCATTGCGGAGTAGCCGATCAAGTTGATTATCGTAAGCGTTATGCCTGAAACGATTGAAGGCATCGCCTCGGGCACGAGAACTTTGAAAATTATCTGCCGGTTTGAGCTTCCCATCGCGCGGGCGGCTTTTACAACTTCGGGGTCCACTTCGTTAAGGGCCGTCTCAATGACGCGGGCCACAAAGGGCGCGGCGGCGATGCTGAGCGGAACGATTGTAGCGACGGTTCCGATGCTGGTTCCCAAAATCAAGCGGGACAAGGGAAAGAGCAAAATCATCAAAATGATGAAGGGGAACGAGCGCAAGACGTTGACAACGCGGCTTATTACGCGGTTGAGATTTTTCTTTGGAGTTATGCCGGAAGGGCCTGTCATGCACAAAAGGATTCCAAGGGGAAAGCCCAACAAAGTTGAGAACAGGGTGCTAAAGAGAACCATTTCCAAAGTTTGAACTGTGGCCTGCGCCACAAGAGTGAATATTTGCATCTTGCTAGCCTCTTTCTTCTTCTACGATGACGCCGTTGTCCTTTAAGAAGGCCACGGCCTTTTGCAATTCGTTTCCGCTTATGTCCGCGCGGAGAACTCCGACTTTTTTGTCCTGAACGCTTTGAATGCCGCCGCCGCGAATGTTCACTTCGATGTCGAACTTTTTGATCAATTGGTTGACCAAGGGCTCGTCTGTTTTGGGGCCTTCAAAGCGCAAGACGTATCCGCCCTTTTCGTCCGACCATTGAACGAAGTTGGCGGCGCGGATGTTGGCCATAAACTCTTTTGTGATCGCGGCCTTAGGCTGGGTGAAAATGTCTTGGACGCTTCCCTCCTCCACCACGCGACCTTCGTCAAGAACGCTGACCAAAGAGCAAGCGTCGCGAACGACTTCCATTTGATGGGTGATCATCACGACGGTAAGGTTCATCTTTTTTTGCAAGTCTTTTATCAATTCCAAGATGGAACGGGTTGTCTGCGGATCAAGCGCGCTTGTGGCCTCGTCGCAAAAAAGAATGTTGGGATAGTTGGCCAAGGCGCGGGCGATGGCGACGCGCTGCTTTTGTCCGCCCGAGAGGGAGCTGATTTTTGCGTCGCCGCGGCCTTCCAAGCCTACAAGGGCAAGCAATTCCTCGACGCGGGTCTTGATTTTGTCCTTGGGCGTTTTGCAAATCTCCAAGGGATAGGCGATGTTGCCGGCCGCGCTTCTGGAGCTAAAGAGGTTGAAGTTTTGGAAAATCATTCCGGCGTGGCGGCGCTGCTCGATCAAGTCGTATTTTTTGAGGTCGTCGACGCGCTTTTCGTCATAGTAAACGGCGCCGGAATCGGGCCGCTCCAACAAGCTCACAAGGCGGACAAGGGTTGACTTTCCCGCGCCGCTTTTTCCTATGATTCCGTAAACTGTGTTTGAAGGAATCTCAAGGCTTACGCCGTTGACCGCGTTGACGCGCGTTCCGTCCGCGAGCGTGTATTCCTTTTTTAGGTTTTCAAGTTTTATGGACATTTAAGTTCCTCTCTTACTTGTCTTTGCTTTCTTTGCCGGCGGCTGTTTCCGCCAAATAAGCCTCGTAGCCTTTTTGGACAATCTCTTCCAAGGTGAACTTGGCGTTTATAGTGTCAGGCTCGCGGCCGTAATATTCTTTGTAACACTCGCACTGTTCCTTAAAGGCCTCGTCGCGAAGGTAAGCGATGTTCTCCTTGCGGCTTAGTTCCTGTTTGGGGTAAATGGGCTTAAGGATGTGGATTTCGCCGCGCTTGCGCTTAAAGAAAAGCTTTTCGAGACCGCGGGGCTGTCTCCAAGTGATAAAAAGCGGAATGACCGGAACGTTGTTGAGCGCGGCGGCGTGAAAGGCTCCGTCCATAAAGGGCCGCGGCTGCTCGTAGTAAGGCCACATCGATTTTTCGGGGAAGAACAAGACCGAGCCGCGCTTTTGGTGAAGGACTTCGTTCACCGCGGCCGTGAATTTTTTCATCGCGCTAAAATTGGCGCTCAACGGAAAGATTCCGCCGGCGCGCATGACCGAGCCAAGAAAGGTGTTCATGTTGTTGAACTCGGCGACAACTATGTAAAGCTTGTGGCCCCAGCAGGCCCAGCGCGCCATCTCGTTGTCAAGGTTGTGGACATGGTTGCAGACAAAGACGCAATTTTTTACGCCGCGCAAATTCTTTCTTCCGTGGTAGCCGTCGCCGATCAAAAACCAGCAGCCGGGCTTGGCAAAGGCAAAAAACGACGAGCGGATTAAAATGGTTCCAAGATTGTTAAGAAAGCCTTTTCTTTTATACTGAAAATTTTCATCGACGCGCTGCATCAAGCGCCAATCAGGCTCTTGGATTTCGCAATTAAAGTTGCCCTTTTGCTCGGCGATTTTTATGTTTTTTTGCTGCTCCTCGTAGGGAAGCTGTTCAACGCCTGCGTATTTCATTGTTCCATCCTTTCGACTTGAATCCAACTTTGCTTGGCCTTTTTATGGGTCAAAAGCAAGTAATATGACTCTATGTAAAATTGAGCGTACTGCGTGACGTAAAATGGATTCACAATCAAAGCGAAAAGCTTTTCAAAAATCGAAATCGTGTACATCGCGCGGTCCTCGTAAAAGGCGATGGCAGTGTAAAAGAAAAGCGTTCCGTACAAGACCAAGACAATTTTTAACGCGCAATGGAGCGAAAACCAGTCCAACGTTTGCAGCGCGAAAAATTTGTAGGCCGCGTCTGCCAAAAAGGCCAAGGCAAAGATGGCCGTTCCCGCAAAATAAATGTAAAGCGGAACGAACGAAAAAAGGTAGTCAAAGCAGCCCCAAAAATTGCCGGAAACGATTTCGGCCTGCTTGGGATCCCGTTCCACCGAAGACTTGTTGCCGCTAAAAAAGTCGCGGACATATTTCCAGAATTTTTTAGAAACTTCTTTTCCGTATTTGACGCCGACTTGCGCGTAGCCCATAAGCCAGCGGCGGCGGCGGGCGTTGCAGCTGCGAAGCGAAACGCCCTCTTCGGTATATGTCACGGCGTATTCGTAATAGTAGCTGGTCCAATTGTTCAAGAGCGCGGTTACCGTAAGCTCAAAGTCTTCGGTCATCGAACGGTAGGGCCAGCCGCCCATTTCTTTGATCAAATCGCGGCGAACCATAAGGCCTGTTCCGCAAATCGTGTTGGACATATTGCGCTCGCTTCTAAAGCAGTTGCCCATCTTGTCAAGGAATGTGTATGTGAGCGCGTTGCAGTTGACGGCCCAAGAGCGATATTTTTTTCCGTACAAATAATTCTTTACGCGCCGCTTTCCCAATATGATTTGCTTGTCCAAGACGAGCGCGTTGTTCATCTCCATCACAAAGTTTGCGTCGACGATGTTGTCCGCGTCAACTATGATAAAGGCTTCGTACTCTCTTTTTCCGTCTTTTAAAAGATCGAGCAAAATTCCGTCCAAAGCCTCGCCCTTGCAAGTTTGGTTGGGGACAACTTTGGAAAACGTGTTCTTGTATGTGGCCGCAAGCTCTATGTTGGGATCGTCGTTGTCTCCGACAACGACGTAAGTGTCGTAAAAATCCTTGTCGTAAGTTTGGGCGGCAAGGCTGTCAAGCAAGACGCGAAGGCCTTTTTCGTTTTTTGCGGGAACAATCACCGCAAGCGCTTTTTTTTGTGGATTTGAAAAGTGTTTGGGCCGCTTTAGGCCCGCGATGTAATAGCGAATTCGCGGCAAGTACAAAACAAAGGAGAGAACGCAGATAAAAACAAAGGCGTTGAACAAAAATTCCGCTTGAAAAGAATTAAGCATTTCAATAGAATAATTAAATCGCCGCAAAAAGTCAATAATGCGACTTGCAGGCCTAGTAAGGCGGAGGAATAAGATGAAAAAAATTGGAAGAACAATAATTTCGGCGGCCCTTTTGATTGTTTTTGCGGGCCTTTTGTTCGCCGAAAGCGAAGAAGAAATGAAAAAAAGAATTCTTTCCACCGCCGACCTTTCGGGAGAGAGCGCGGCTGAGATTATGGCGGCGGACGACGGCATCGACAAAGGCGCCGATTCAAGCAGCGGACAAAAACGCCTTCCTTCAACTTTCCCCCGCGACGTTCCCTACACAAAAGAAGCCGTAGCCTTTTACGAAGCGCATTACGACCACAAAATCATGAACGACATAGTTAGAAAAAGCTATTACTACGCAAGCCTTGACGCGGCCAACGCCTTGACCGACGAATACTCAAAGCTCATCTCGCTGGCCAGAGCCGACTACTACTACGGCCTTTCCGTAATGGAAAGCTTTGACCTAACTTCTCTTGACAAAATTGACTTGGGCGACTCAAGTTCCGCCGTGAACATAAACGACAGGGCCGGAGAATACTTTGACAAGGCCATAGCGGAATGCAACGACGCGCTAAAAATAAAAAAAGGAAGCGACGCCTACTCCACTTTGGCTCAGGCGATTTCGATGAACTGCACGGCAAAGAACGTCGCCTACGTTTTGGCCAATGGCCTTAAGGTTCGCTCCAACGCGAAAAAAGCCGTGGCGCTTGACTACTCAAACGGACTGGGCCAGTTTATGGTGATCGCGCAAGACGCCTACGCGCCATGGCCCTTTTGCAAGCTCAAGTCCAGCCGCAAGGCATTGATAAGAATATTGGACGACAAGTACATAAGAATCGAGCGCTGCGACGCGCAAATGATTTACGCCGCCATCGGCTACACTTTTTACAAGCAAAAAAAGTGGGACAAGGCGATTGAATGGTACAAAAAGATTTTCGAAATATATCCGCAAAACTTCGCCGCGAAGCAAATGATTAGAAAAATCGAAGACCGCAAGGCCGGCAAAAAATAGGAACGGTATGACGCGCGCGTCATTTTGATATAGGAAACGATTCAACGGCCCGCTCGCGCGGGCTGTCAATCAAGGCACGCTGCGCTTAAAGCCTTGACTCGTTCCTTTTGCGGCGCGAACACAATTTTCGCGCCGCAATGATCACTTCCTTGGGCGCGGGCACTTTAGGTAAGTCCAGCGCGCCACAAAGTAGCGGCCGACAAAGCGGGACATAAAGGCCGTGAACTTCCATTTGAGCGCCCAAAGCGCGGTTTTCTTTCCTTGGCGCGCGGCCTTTATGCAGTGCGCCACAGTCTTTTGAACGCTTTTTCCGCCTAAAACTTCTTTTCGGGCGCCGTTTGAGGCGACGTCGGCAAATTCTGTGCTGACAGAGCCGGGGCACAAGGCGCAAACCTTTATTCCCCGGTCGGCGACTTCGGCGGCGAGGGATTCGCTAAAGCTTAGAACATAGGCCTTTGTGGCCGCGTAAACGCTAAAGTTTCCAAGCGGCAAAAAGGCCGCGAGGCTCGCCGTGTTTATCAATACCGAGCCCTTTTGCATAAAGGGAAGAGCGAGGCCCGCGATTCCCGTAAGGCTGACAACGTTAAGGTCAACCATGTCAAGTTCGGTTTCCAACGGCGTGTCCAAAAAGGGGCCGTAGGTTCCAAAGCCCGCGTTGTTGACTAGGATTCTAATTTCAAAGCCTTGGTCTTTGTCAATCAATTTTTCCGCGTCAAGCAAGGCTTTAAAAGCGGACACGCCGGATCTTCCCGACAAGTCTATTTGAAAGGCGCGGGCCAAAGGCAGCGAAGGGTTTTCTTGGCGGGCCTTGTTTTGCGCGGATTCCAATTCCTTAAGGCGGTCAAGACGGCGGGCCAAGAGCCAAAGTTCGTCGGCGCAAGGCTCCTCGCCCAATTGGCGCGCGAATTCCGCTCCCATGCCGCTGGACGCTCCTGTAATGATTGCGATGCGCTTCATAGTTCCTCCCAAAACTTTTGATTAAAATATTCCCGCGTCAAGCGCGGGAATGACAACGCTAAGCGCGGGAATGACAACGCTAAGCGCGGGAATGACAGCGCTAAAAGAGCGACACAAGCCGCTCGTTGAATTCTTTTGTCTGAGCTTTCAAGTCGCGCAAGAATGAATTGTCGTTCAAAGATCCAAGAACCGCTATCATTTCTTCCTTGTCGCCGTAAGTCATTTGGCGGAAGGGGTCGTCGTAATCTTTTTTGCGGGAATAAATTGAATCGTTGTACATGTCGTCCGAAACGACGGTCACGTCGGAAACGATGTCGTCAAAAATTTCTTTTGTAAAGTCGGAAATTTTCCGCGAGTACAATTGTTCCAAAAGATAAATCGAATAGCGGGCCTTGTAGTCGCCGTAAGACTCTTGGCACTTGTCGTAAAATTTATGGACCGCATCCCAAGAGTCGATTTTCTTTGACTTGATTTTGGAGCAAAGCTCGTCGACTTTTTTGGAAGGAATGATTTGTCCTCCGGCGTTGGTCCACTTTGTGTAAAGCTCAATCGCCATAATTTTTTGGATCGCGGCGGCAGAAAGTTTTTTTAGTTTGTGACCCGCGCAAAATTCCATCAAGGAACGAGCGGCAAAGTACTTTACGATCTTTCGGTATTCCTTGTAGGCTTTGACAGGCTTTAGGATAATCGCGCCGCACTTTTTTTGGCAAAGGTCGTCCTGCAATACAAAGTCTGAGTTGGGATTTTGGTGCAAAAAATCTTTTGCGGCCTGCAACTTTTGAGCGTCGGTCTTTGCCGCCAAAACGTTTTCAAAGCCTGAGTCCTGCAAATAATCTTTTGTCAATTCTATCAAGCGGTCAAGCGCTGGCAAGATTTGCTGCATCGTGTCTGGAGCCAAGGGGTCCGTCTCTATGTGCTGGACTTTTACCACGCGCTTGTCGCGCTTTTTAAACTTGTAGTTGTTGCGCGCGATGGCGAACATGTTGAACATAAACCAATAGGCCGGCATGATTTGAATGGGATCGTTCTCCCCTCCCGCCGCGATTAGCGAGAATGGATACGATATGTTAAGCTCACGCTGGTAAGAGCCCTTGCTGGCCAAAACAAAAGAGGCGAACTTTGAGTTGTGCTTAAAGTCGGAACACAAGCCCGGCCAAAAGCCTCGTCCGGCGATAATCTCTCCGTCGGGACTGCGGGAATTGTGGTTCGAACCAATAGTGGCGCCCGCCGCTATGTTGGACTGGCCCATGACTGTGGTAGCGATCAAGAAAGAGGAATTGTGGTGCTGCTCGTGGAAGGGGAATATCAAGTTGTTTAAAAGCTCGCAACACGACACCGTGGAGTTGTCGCCTAAAATTGAGTTCAATAGGCGGGCGCCATACTTTAGTTGGCAATTGCGTCCAAGTATAAATCGAACGGCGACGGCCTGGTAAAAGACGCGCGAGCCGTAGCCCATTATTCCGTTGACCATCTCAACGCCCTCGCCTATTTGGCTTTCTTCTTGGGCGCTGGACAAAACGGTTATGTTCTTTAGCTTAAAGGCGCCCTTGATGTAAGCGCACTCGCCTATCTTTACGTCTTTAAGGAGCGTTGTGTTTTTTATTACAGTTTCGTTTCCGACGCTTCCAAAAGTTTCATGCTTTTTTGTGTTGCCCTTTTCGGTCAACTCGACAAAGCGCTTTAAAAGCTCTTTGTCGCCCCGCTTGCGAGACCACAAGTAGGCGTCGGCGGGAATCATCGATTCAAAAGGCAGAACGGCTCGGCCGTCGTTTTCGTTTGCGACGCTTATCCAAACGCGGACGTCCTCGCTTTCGCCCTGCTTTAGAATTCCGTTTCCAAATTTGGAATGCTTTGTGCAAGACATTTCTTGTATGTTAAAAAGAATGACGCCTGTTCCCAAGCGGTAGTTGTCAAGGTAAGAAACATTGTGAATGGCGTTGTCGTCGCCGGTAACCGCGTCGCGCAAGTTGGAATTGTAGATTCCACAGTCCAATTCCAAATCGTGGTACTTGACCTTGGCCGGCCGCAAGGCGCCCAAAATCACAAAGCCCGAAAAAGCCGAGCCGTAAATCAAGTCGGGGTCAAAGGCTTTTTTGCTTACAAGCACGTTGCTCCAGTCGGAGCGGTCGGAATGGTTGCGGTTCTTTTTTAGCGTTTCTATTTCGGCGCTGGTGAGAGCGCGGGTATTTTTTAGGCATTCTTTAGGAAAGGCCGGAGCCGTCGATTTTTTTTTCGCAGGAGTGATTGTTACCATTCCACTATTCTAGCGCATTTTTAGGTTGAAATCAATTCAAACTTGCTTTATTATAGTAGAAATGAAAAAAAACGCGTTAAAAAACTTGCTTTTCTCCCTGGCCTTTCTATTGCCGAGCGGCCTTTTTGGCCTTGCGATGCCTGAGACTTTTTCTAAATTCGTTTTGTCAAACGGAATGACTGTCTGCGTCTACGAGGATTTTTCGGCCCCGACCGTCCGGGTTGAATACTCGGCAAAGGCGGGCTTTTCTTGCCAAAGCGCGGCGACGGCGGGCTACGCTCCCCTTTACGCCCAGCTTTTTTCAAAGGCGGGCTTGTATTCCAACGACGCTGGCGTTTGGCTCTTGGACGAACTGCAAAGCGAGTGTTCCGCCGACAGCGCCCGCTACACGATTGACACAAGCCCCAACCAGCTGGAGGAAATTCTAACGGAACTGAGCCTTTGCGCCTTCGCTCCCCTTTTCCAAGACCAGGAACTGGCGATAAAATTAAAGGAAGCCAAAGAAAGCGCGGCCGAAAGCGCATTTAGCGCGGAAGGCTTCATCAACAGCGCGATCGACTCGCGCGTATTTAGCGACGCTCCCTGGAAGCACGACAGCGGAATCTACCCCGCTCTTTTTCAAAAGCAAAGCCTTTCAGAAGCCCGTTCGGTCCTTTCCGAAATCGCGCAAAACTATTACTCGCCGCAAAACTCGGCGCTCTTTATTACGGGAGCGGTAACAAGACAAGCGGCTCTCTTTTTGGCGGAAAAAACTTTCGGCTCTTTCGCTCCCAGGCCAGCCTTCGTTCCCAAAGAAACAGAAAAGGCGCAAGGCGCGGGCGACAAGAAATTTGTTTTGTCCGATCCGGAACTTTCGACCGACATGGCGCAAATGGTTTGCCAATACACAAGCCTTTCCATGGAAAAGGCCGACATCGCCGCCCTTGTCCTAAACGCGCGAGGCTCGGCCCTAAAGCAGGCGCTCACAGCGGAGGAAGAACTGAACATTCGCGGAAGCGATTACATAAACGCGGACGCGGCCCACAAAAATTCTTCGAGCCGCTTGATCATCCAAAGCCTTTTGGAAAAATCCAACGCGGGCGACTTTGATAAAGCCGCGCTCTTTGAAAAAATTCTTAAGGAAAGGGCCGCGGATTTTTCGCCCGAAGAATTTGAGGCGGCAAAGAATTTTCTTGTCGTGGACTTTGAGATGGCGGCTGGAAATCCGCGCGGCTTTATGGACTTGCTTTCGCAATTTTGGGCGGTGGACGGAATCGCAAAAAAATCCTACGAGCAAAGCGGCCAGGAAGGAGACGCTTCCAGCTTAGTCCAAAGATTTTTGGCGCGCCCGCAAAGGCTTATGGCGCAAGACTACGAGGAGCTTAAATTCGCGCTTGCAAACGAAGATCCTTTTGTCTTTGTCCTCTTAAATTCAAAGAACTACAAAAACGCCGCGGCCGCTTTTGACAAGGCCGGCTATAAAAGCGTGACGGCAAAGAACGCCTCATGGCACTCGCAGGAAATGTTCGCCGCGATAAAAAATTCCTTGGAGAAAAAAGACGAATGGCAAGAAGAAAAAACGGCGGAAGAGATTTTTGACCAAATATTTTTCCAAAAAGCATTGCAAAGCGGCCGCTCCAGCCGGCTAAAAAACGGAATCGGCGTCCACGCAAAAATTTATCCAGATCGCGGAACAAGCGCCGTGAGCCTTTACATAAGGGGCGGCGAAGCCGAAAGCGCGCAAAAGGAGCCCGGCTTGGAAGCGGTTTTGGCAAGCGTCTTGACGCAAAACGCGAGAAAGGCCTTGGCGCAAAAAATTTATTCCGGCCAAATGAAAGGCGCCGCAAGCGCGACCGCGCAATGCCAAGACATAAGCTCCCTTGTGACGGTGGAATGCCTTGCGGGAGAAGAAGCGGCCGCCCTTGAAGCGCTTGGCGAGGCCTTGTTCGCCTTGGACATCGTTCCCGCCGAAGTTGACGTTTACTTGTCCAGCAGAAAAAGCGCGCAAATAATAAAGAACTCGGCCATGCCCCGCCAGCTCTACTCGGCCGGAATAAAAAGCTATTACAAGGCGCCCTTGTACAAGGCGCTATATTCTGGAAGCCAAGACATTTTGGGGAACGTCACGTTCACACAAATATTGGAGGCTTACGGAAAATTTTTGGACGCGGGCCGCTTGGAAATCATCGCTGTAGGGAACGTGGACTTTGACCGCTTGGAAGAAAAAGCGAGGGAAATTTTTGAAGGCCTTGCAAGCGAGTGGAAAGAAAAAAGCCTTATGGCGCAAACAAAAGGAATCACAAAGGTTTCTCAAAAAGTAAAAATAAAGCACACTTTCTTGACGGACATAAGCGCGGACAAGGCGGGACCGCGGCCCGCAGTCTTGATTCCCACGACCGACTTTGCAGATCCGGTCCAATATTGGTTCAACGCTCCCCAAGACAAAAAGGAAAAGGCGCTCTTTGACGCGCTGATTATGGAATTGCATTCCCTTTGCCAAAAGGCCTTTACCGGTTCTGACCGCTACAAAAAAATGTCCGCCAGAATCGAAGAGCAAAGCCCCTTGGTGGCCTTTGGCGCCCTTACCTTTTTTAACGTCCAATACGTTTCGGACGCGGACGCGATTGTCCAAGAGGCGCTTGCGCGATTGAATGAAGAGTTGTCGGAAGACGAACAAGTTGGAAAAATAAAGAGCCTTTGGCTAAAGAAAAGCTTTGAAGGCGCGGACAAAAACTTGGAAGGCTCAAGGCGCCTTGCCCAGTCGATGGACAACGCGCGCGTCCGCGACGAAGCCTTTGACTTGCAAGAAGCGATTGCGGGAGACTACGAGGCCGTCACAAAAGCGGGATCGGAAGATTTTGCCGCGGTTTATCAAAACTATTTTGACAAATGCTGCAAGTTCTACAGCGACGCGGCAAAGAAATAATCGCCTTAAGGAAGCGAAACCTTGTTCACCGCGACGGTTTTTACCCATTCGCTGTGAGTTTGAACGACCGTTCCGTGAACAAAGACAACCTTTCCCACGCAAGAGACAAGCTCTTTCCATGCCTCAGGATTTTGTTTGTCCTTGATTAAAAAGAAAGTTTGGGCGTACTTTGCCGCGCCCTCCTCATCGCCTACAATAATAAAATAACTTTTATTGTCGTTCACTTGCAAACGGCCGCCAATCTTGATGTCATCGTTATTTTGGAACGACGACTTAAAAGTAATGCAAGACACAAGCGTCAGCGCCAAAAGCGCGGCAAAAACAAACCCCAATTTTTTCATAGTCCGCTAGTCCTCCATGCTTCTATAACATCCCCCCACTTTTCTGAAAAGCCGGTCCAATCGTAGTAATTTTTGACAGCGTTATTGCCATCAGACGCGGGATTGCCGTTAGGCAGCATTCTTTGGCTTCCGACGATTGTCAAGCCGTAAATGTCGTCGTCGTTTCCGTTTTCGACCGCGACGCTTTCTCCGGTAAGATAATCCTTCTTGCCTGTAAGATACATTTGGTTTTGGGTAACGTCGGCCCATGCGGGGGGCGTTTCGGAGGGCGCCTCGTCTTTCGCGCGCTTTCCGCCCCAAGCGTACACAATTAATTTGTCGTCGCCGTGTTTGAGCAATGTTTTAATCTCCGTCGCGGCGTCGCAGACTTCATCAGGCAAATTGTTGGTGGTGTCCGCCGCAACTTCCTTCGCAAGCCAGCCCAAATCGTTTAGAAAGGCAAAGGTTCCGGGATACGCAAGCCCCTTGCAATTCTGCAAATTGGCGTAGTCTTGCTTTATGTAGTTTGTGTAAATAGAGTTAAAGGCAGTTTCGTCGTTTGTCTTTAAAGTAATCAAGGCGGCCGCAAAAGCGTCGACTTTTTCTTTAAGCGCGGCAGCCTTTTGCTCGTTCAAGCTGAGGAATGACCATGCGAACATTGAATAACCGCTTGCGCGCATTTCCCTTCTATTATTTTCAATAGGCTGAAAGTATTGGTTGGCTGAGCCGTAGCGTTCGTAGTAGGCGCTTGCTATAATCTTTCCAAGATCAAGTGCGGTCATGCCGCTTTTTAGGCTTGTAAAAATGCGGGTGTAATTGTTGCTTACACTTGCATTTGGGGACGCCGCAAGGTATTCCGCGCAGCCCGCGTAATTATAGAGAATCTCCGCCGTGGACTGAAGGCATTCATCGTTCCACAAAATTTTAGGCTTTTGCGCGCCGGCATATCCAGCCGCGGAAAGCGCGTCCTTTATGTTTTTGCAAGTCAAAAGCTTGTTTCCGCCGTCTGTCGCGTCCGTGCACAAAGAGCTTGAAACACTTTGACTCATAAGGCCTTCGGCTTTTGTTTCCTTGTGGGTTCCCGCTCCATGGTCGTTCAAGCAGAGAACGACATTGTTCGAAATATAGCGCGCCTTGGCCCATTTTAAGAAGCCTTCAAGCGTTGATTCGTCTGCCATATCGGGCTCTTTTTTCAGCCAATTTAGAGCGGTGAGCGTCAAGTCTTTTGTATTGGCGCCTACTTTAAATGCGTCGCCAAGACTGTAGTTATCGCCGTCTTTCGTTAAATAAACTTTTCCAATGCCTTGCGCGAAGCCGCTATATTGAACCCATTTTAATTCATAATCCGCGCCCAGTTCATACAAGGCTCCGTCTGGATGCAAGTAATTTGAACTGGCCTTTAGATTTTCACTTATTCCGTCCCACAAGACAGCGACCGTCACGGAAGGATAGCCCGGTTTTGGAGTTCCGTCAAGATTTCTAATTTGCGTAAGAGAGTATTCAATCTCGCGCATGTTCTCATACAAGCTGTCGTTTATGGAAGGATCGTCCGCGTCAAGGTACATCAAAAAAAGCCAATCGCTGGCCGTTACTATCGGCAGCGGCGGAACGATTGGGCTGTCAGAGGAATTGCTGCAGGAAAAAAACAAAGCGCAGAGACAAAGCGCAAAAACGGCCAAATTATTTTTTTTCATATCACAACTCCTCCAAAAAGAAATCTATTATTTTTTAGGAACTACAAGGCCATATTCCTTGGCGATTTTGCCCAAGAGCTTTGCGCGCTGGTTTTTGCATTCCTCTGTCCACGCAGCCAATCCTGCGTCGTCATAATAAACGCCAAGGTTGTCGGCGTTTGCCAAAACGCACTTTTGGTCGTCCCATCCGAGAGCGAACATCGGGAAAGGAGCGTCGGCTTCTTTGTCAATGCAAATGATTCTTGAATAAACTTCGCCGCCAATGCAAGACATTTCGAGCGTAACCTTGATGTCGTCATAATCGTCTATGGCATAAATGGCAAAGTCTTTTCCGCCGTTTCCTTTGGCAACATACCAGATAGTCTCGTCATTCACGACTTCCATCTTGTTCTTGTTGGCAATCTTGGCAACATCTTTCCAACCAGACACTTTTGCGGGCTTTGCAAAGGCAACCATTCCAAGCGCAAAAAGCGCGGCTGTGAACAATACGATTTTCTTCATTTTATATTTCCTCCTAAAAATGAATGCAACAAATGTTAAATCACGTTCTATATAATTTTAGCGCAAAAAAGCAAAAAATGACAGAACAAATATGGAGAAATTTGACAAATTTTCGCAAAAAAGGGGCAAAATTAGCGGAAACATGGAGAAAATTGAGAAAAATGATTGGAGGCTAACAAAAAAGCTCTTGCATTAAAACATCGTTCTCTTGCGTGGGAACGAAGTCCGCGACTTGAACTGCCATGCAATAGCCGCAAATTTTTCCATGCGCGGCAAAGGCTGGATTGGCGGCAAGAAGCTCCGACAAGTATCGGTCGTAAAAACCCTTGCCCCGTCCAAGTCGGCGGCCGTCTTTTGCAAAGGCAAGGCCGGGAACCAAGACAACCGAGTCCGCCGGAAAGTCTTTTTTTTGAACAAGGGGGAGCGTCGCAAGCGGCTCGCGAATCCCCCACCCGTTTGTCTCAGTTTGCGCGTCGAGGTCTTGCAACTCGTAGAATTCCATCGCGTTTGAGCCGGGAACAATGCGCGGCATTAAAAGCCGCTTTTTGTCCGCAAAGGCGCGCGCGATTACCGGCAGAGTGTCAACCTCGTCGGGCAAGGAAAAGAATGCCGCCAAGCAAGAAGCGTTATTGTATGCGGAAGAATTTAAAAAAGCAAAGGCCGCCTTTTGGGAAAACTCTTCCCTTTGGGCGGCGCTTATGTTCGATAAAAGCAGACGCGCATTAACGCGCGCCGCTTTTTTGTCCGCGACGGATTTTTGGTCCGTGCGAACGCCTTGATTATTTTCCACGACTAAAAGCTGTAAGTTCCGGTGGTGATTGAGCCGGCTCCGCTTCCAATCGTAAACTGGATGGACTTGGTCTTTGTAAGATCGAGCGCGGCGTAGAACTCGGCCAAGTTCTTGACCTTCTTTCCGTTGACGGCTGTGATGACGTCACCTTCCTGCAAACGAAGCGAAGCCGCGGGGCTCTTGGCCTGAACGTTGGTCACGGCAACGCCCTCAACCTTGTTGTCAAGCTCAAGCTTTTTGCGCACGTCGTCCGTAAGCGGAACGGGAATAAAGCCCGGCCACAATTTTGCGGTGGAAGAAGAAACTTCTTTTGTGCGCTCGGTGATCATAACGTTGAGCGGCATTTCCTTTCCGCCGCGAATCACCTTGAACTTGGCTTCCTTGTTGGCGGGAAGGCTTCCAACGTCGCGGACAAGCTGGTCAACGCTCTTTACCGCGCGTCCGTTCAACTCGATGATGTAGTCGCCCGCCTGCATTCCGCCCTTGAAGGCCGGAGAGCCGACAAAGATCTGAGAGGCGAAGGCTCCGTCTTTTCCCTTGACGCCAAGAGATTCCTTGACTTGATCGCGGATTTCAACGAGGCTGACTCCAAGCCAACCGTAAGTGACTTTTCCGTTGGCGATGAATTCATCTATGGCGTGCTTTATGTTGTTGATGGGAATCGCAAAGCCCAAGCCTTGGTTTCCGCCGGACTGGGAGGCGATCCAAGTGTTGATTCCGATTACTTCGCCGTAAATGTTCAAAAGCGGGCCGCCAGAGTTTCCTTGGTTGATCGCCGTGTCGGTCTGGATAAAGTCGTTGATGTTTCCGATTTGTCCGCCGCTGCGGCCTGTGGCGGAAACAATTCCTTCTGTCACAGACTGGCTGTATCCAAGGGGAGCGCCCATCGCAAAACAAATGTCGCCGGTCTGAACCTTGTCGCTGTCGCCCAAAGTCGCGCAAGGAATGCTCGCGTCGTCGGCCTCAAAAGAAACCAGCGCGACGTCCATGCGCTCGTCGGCGCCGACAAGCTTTCCGTCAAACTTGCGTCCGTCGTTGAGCTTTACAGAAATTTCTGTGGCGCTTCCGGCGACATGGTTGTTTGTAAGAACGTAATATTTTTTTCCGTCCTTGCGGATGATTACGCCGCTTCCCAAGCCCTGGGCCTCGTACTCGCGCGGCTCGTCGTTGTCGGGGAAGCCAAAGAATTTAAATGGCAAGTCGCCAAAGGGATTGGCGGGACGTGTCTTTTTTTCGGTTACGTCAACCTCGACGACTGACGGCAAAACTTGCGAAGAAATCGAGCGGAAAACATTTTGCATCGCTTCCAAGACGCTCAAAGACTCCGCGGGAATTTTTACAGCGGGAACTGTGTCAGCGAAGGCGGTGTTGGCTCCGTTGGCTTGGGAACCTTTTCCGCTGCAAGAAAATGAAATCAATCCAAATGACAAAACGGCCGCAAGGCCCATGCCAACAATGTTTTTTGTAATTCTTTTCATTAAAAGAACCTCCGTATTTTTAGGCTGTCCGTTCAAAATTTAAATGAACGAACGCCTAAAAAGTAACGAATTTTTAGTTAAATTTTTCCAAAACGGCCTTGAAAATCTTGAGGCCTTCGTCGATTTCCTTGTCGCTTATGACCAAGGGGGGCAAAAAGCGGACGACGTCGCTTCCGGCTGTGGAAACGCAGAGGCCCTGCTTCATACATTCAACCTCGATGTCGAAAGGCTTGATTCCTTCCTTAATCTGGATGCCGATCATAAGGCCCTTTCCCCTGACTTGGACGACAAGGGGATTCTTCCAAGAAGAGATCTCGGAGCGGATTTTCTCGCCCGCCGCCAAAACTCTCTGGTAAAAGCCAGGCTTTTGCAAGGTTTCCAAAACGACCGTAGCCGCCCTGCAAGCCAAGGGATTTCCGGCGAATGTCGACTGGTGGTCTCCGGCGACAAAGACTCCCGCCGCCTTCTTTCTGAACAAGCAGGCGCCCATCGGGATTCCGCCGGCTATGCTTTTTGCAAGGGTGACGACGTCAGGCTCAAAGCCAAGCGCGTCGCTTGCAAGGTAGGCGCCGGTTCTTCCAACGCCGGTCTGCACTTCGTCAGCCATTACAATGGCTCCGGCCTTGCGCGCGGCTTCGGCGGCGGCTTTGGCCCATTCGGGATCGATTAGGTTCACGCCTCCTTCGCCCTGGACGCACTCAATCATAAGGGCGGCCGTCGTGTCGTCAAAAGCCGTTTTAATCGCTTCCCAATCGTTGGCCGCAATTGTCTTAAAGCCTTCAACGTAAGGGGCGAAGCATGCCGGGTGGAACTTGTCCTGGCCGGTGGCTGTAAGAGTAGCCATCGTTCTTCCGTGGAAGGACTGCTTGAGGGTGTAAATCACCCTTCTCTTTTCGCCGCCGTTAAGATAGCCGTACTTGCGGGCAAGCTTAAAGGCCGCCTCGTTGGCTTCCGCTCCGCTGTTTCCAAAGTAGACGCCGTCAAAGCCTGTGGCCGCCAAAAGCTTTTCGGCAAACTCAAGGCCCGCGTCGCTTAGATAATAGTTGGAAATGTGAATCTCTTTGGCGGCTTGCTTTTGCACGGCCTTTACAAGGGGCTTGTAATTGTGGCCAAGCGCGTTGCATCCGATTCCAGAGATAAAGTCAATGAACTTTTTTCCGTCCTTGTCCCAAAGGGTCGCGCCCTTTCCTTTTACAAAGACCGTGTCAAAGCTTCCGTAATTATTTACAACCTTCTTTTCCATAGTAATTCTCCTGTCATTGCCGCTTAATAAATCATCGTTCCGATACCGCGTTCGCTGAACATCTCTATCAAAAGCGAATGGGGAACGCGGCCGTCAATGATGTGCGCGCGGGGAACGCCTCCCTTGAGCGCGGTCATGCAGCACTCGACCTTGGGAATCATTCCCCCGTCAATCGTGCCGTCCGCCATGTAGCCAGAAATTTCCGGAAGCGGAATGCGCGCGATAAGGCTCTTGGGGTCGTTGATGTCCTTAAGGATTCCGGGAACGTTGGTAAGCTGGACAAATTTTTCGGCCTTGAGCGCCACGGCGATTTTGGCCGCGGCCGTGTCGGCGTTGATGTTGTAAAAGTTTTTGTCGTCGCCGTCTCCTAGCGCCACAGTTGAGATTACAGGAATAAAATGCTGCGCCAAAAGCGAAGTGACAATCTCGGGATTTACGTCGACAACTTCGCCGACAAAGCCCAAGTCCACTCCGTCCTTGTCAATCTTCTGCGCGCGCAAGAGGCCTGAATCCACGCCGCTAAGGCCTACAGCCCTTCCGCCCTCTTCGATCAAAATGCGGACGATGTCCTTGTTGAGTTTTCCTGTCAAAACCATCTCGACGATTTCCATTGTCTCGCCGTCGGTGTAGCGCAAGCCGTTCACGAACTTGCTTTCCTTTCCGACGCGCTCAAGCATCTTGTTGATCTCCGGTCCGCCGCCGTGAACGAGGACGACGTTGATTCCGATTGTGGAAAGCAAGACGATGTCCTTCATCACCGCCGACTTGAGATCTTCGTTGAGCATGGCGTTTCCGCCGTATTTTACTACGACTGTCTTTCCAACCCATTGCTTGAAGTAAGGAAGCGCCTCTATCAAGACGCTGGACCAACTGTCGTTGTCAAGCCTGGGGTCTACGCTTTTATTTTCTTCTGCCATTTTCTTTTCCTCTATATAAATTAAAAACTACGAGCGGTAGTCTCCGTTAATCTTAACGTAATCGTAAGTGAGGTCGCAACCCCACGCCTTAGCCGTGGCGTTTCCGCCTTTGATGTCAATGACAATTTGAACGGCCGGGCGGCCAAGAATTCGGGTGGCCTTTTCTTCGTCAAAGGCAAGGCCGATTCCGTCCTTTACGACGACGACGCTTTCTCCGCCTTCAAAGAGGTCTTGGTCGGGCTTTTCAAAATAGCGCTCGCTTCCCTCTTTGCTTACAAAGGTAACAGTCGTCTTGTCGGGGTCGAAGTCCGCTCCCGAATATCCCATCGCGCAAAGGATGCGTCCGCAGTTTGCGTCGCGTCCGAACATCGCCGCCTTTACAAGGTTTGACGCGATGACTTCCTTTGCAAGAACTCGGGCGCTTTTGACGTCGTTGGCTCCGTTCACCACGCACTCAACCAAGCGGCTTGCTCCCTCTCCGTCGGCGGCGATTTTTTTTGCCATCACTTCGCTGAGGGCCGAAAGGGCTTGGACAAAGATTTTCCAGTCCTCGTTCTTTTCTTCGATGCGGGGGTTTCCCGCCGTTCCGTTGGCCATAATAGTTATCGTGTCGTTTGTCGAAGTGTCTCCGTCAACACTTACGCAATTGTATGTGGCCGGAACTACTTCCTTCAACGCCTCCTGCAACATGGCGGAACTGATCGCGCAGTCGGTAGTGACAAAGCTAAGCATCGTTCCCATGTTGATGTGGATCATTCCGCTTCCCTTGCACATCGCGCCGATTGTGACTGTCTTTCCGCCGATTTCAGTTTGAACGGCGCACTCCTTGTAATGGGTGTCGGTTGTCATGATCGCGACGCGGGCCCTCTCGTTTCCGTCTTTGGAAAGGCCGGCGGCCAATTCGGGAATGTGGCCAAGAAGAACGTCGCGGGGAATCGGCTGTCCGATAATTCCAGTCGAGCAAACGATCACGTTGTCCGCGTTTATCTTAAGTTCCTTGGCGACGGCCTGGGCTGTCATCTCGGCTGTTTGATAGCCTTCCGCTCCTGTGCAAGCGTTGGCAAAACAAACGTTGCAAACGGCGGCCTGCATTTTTCCGCCCTTGATTTTTTGCATCGTGAATTTTACGCATTCGGCCTTAACCTTGTTGGAGGTAAAAAGGCCCGCCGCGTCGCAAAGACTTTGGCTGTAAACAAGCGCGGTGTCGTTGCCTTTACGGCTTGCTTTTAGTCCAGAATGAATGCCGTTGGCCAAAAAACCATTTGCCGCTGTTACTCCGCCTTGAATAAATTTAACCATAATTACCTCCTTTTGCCATATTTATGCAAAAATATACAGTTATTATAGCAAATTTTGCATAAAATTGCAATAGAAATAAGAAAAATTACATAATTTTTTCAAGTTTTGCGGAGAATTTGCCCCCGTCGGAAGAAACTTTGACCTCAAAAATAACTGGATAAAGGGCCTGCTTGGGGATTTCCAAACTGTAGACGTAAGGCGATCCCAAAAGCTTTTTTGCCGCGCGGACAAATACTTTTTCTTTTGCGGCGGGTTCGCCCTCAAAAAACTCCTGGACCTTTGCGCTTTCGGATGGAGTCCTTGCTCCGCTCAAAGAATGCCAAAACCTGGGGAGCGGGAAAAGAGCGTTTTTGTCAAGCTGGCAAACCGAAAAGTCGACGAAGGCGCCCTGGCTTTGCGAAGAAAATTTCCATTCCTGTCCGCTCTCTTCGTCCCGGACAAAAGACTCGCTTACAGTCAGCGTGTACTTTTGAGGAAGGGGAATTTTTTTGTAAAGGAAAATTCCAAAGGCCAGCGTCCAAGCGATGTACAAGAGCGCCGCGATTGGAAAAAAAACTCTTAAACTTGCCGAGCAAAAAAGGCCGGCAAAAAAATAAACGGCGACAATCAAGGCGTTTTGCCTTAGATGGCTTATAAAGGCCGAGGCGCTGTTTGTCTTTTCGGAAATTACAAAAAGAGCGGCAAAGACAATCGCGGCGGACAAAAGCAAAAAGCAAAGCGAAAGGCGAAAGTGAAAATACTTTTTGTGGAAAAGCTTTCCGCACAAAAGACAGGCAAGGCTTCCAAAAAAAGCGCCGCAAAAAACGAAAGTTAAATTGACAAAAACGGCTGACTGAAAATTCAATTGAGCGCTCACTTGTAAGTCTTAAAATCTTGGACGACGCTTATGGCGGACTCGACCTTGTAGTCGGGATAAGCCTTTTGCGCAAGCACCACAGCCTTTTCGACAATCGCGCTTGAGTCGGCGATGCCCTGCAACACAATCTTTTTGTCGATTACAAGGGCGCGCAAAAAGTTGACCGTTATGTTGTGCTCAAAAACCAAAGAGTTCACGAGCTTTTGGGCCAAGAGCATCTCTGCGATTTTCTTTTTGCCCTTCTCCTCCACATCTTTGGTCATTTCGGTTTCTACAATGGAAACGATCAAGGCGGCGGCGCTCTTTATGTCAAGCTTTC
The DNA here is from genome assembly GCA_017645785.1 of Treponema sp. Lineage (GTDB taxonomy): Bacteria > Spirochaetota > Spirochaetia > Treponematales > Treponemataceae > Treponema_D. Next base: position 182,692 of record JAGCNW010000019.1, on the reverse strand, counting down.
CTGAGTTGACAACCAAGTGGTAATGGGCTGGATCTTCAGCGTCAGCGTTAAAGAAGCTTTTGTGAAAGCCGCGGCGGTTGTTGTCGCTTTCGTCTATGCGCTGCTGGGCTTGCTTTTCTGTAAAGCTGAACTCTTCTTCCAAGCGCTCAAGGCGGGTTTGGTGGTCGGCCACAAAACGGAAGCTCAGCATGTTGGGAAGGTCGCTTAGAACATAGGAAGCGCCGCGGCCGATCAGGACAACGTTTCCGTCGGAGGCTGACTCCAAAATCGCGGTCTGCAAGTAGTCCAAGTATTCGTCGCGGTCCTTTGCAAGCGAGGCGAAAAAGCCGGGCTTTACCTCGTCGTACTTGTGAAGCTTTTCTTTGGGAAATCCAAGCTTTACGATGCTGGCCTCAATGTCCTTGCGAGTGATGAATTTATAGTTTAAGAGCTTGGCGACTTCGGCGCTAATTTCGTCTCCCTTAGCCGCCACTTGTCTTGCCATGCAAACAATTGCCATAACGCTCCTCCCTTAATGACAAAACGGAAAATTAGGTTTATACTATATTATAAAGCAGGAACGGAAATATGTCAAAGGAAAAAAGCGGACAAAACAGCGACGCGGATTTGGTTTGGAAAAGCGGAAATAAAGAAAGGCTTTTGGACACGCCGGTATTCACGGTGAACAAAAGCAGAAACATCTCCCCTGACGGAAAGGCGGGCGATTTCATCACAATAGACGCTTTGGACTGGGCTGCGGTGATTCCCGAAGTCGAAGGATCTTTTTTAATGGTAAAGCAATGGCGGCACGGAAGCCAGTCGCTTAGCCTGGAATTTCCTGGAGGAGTGATTGACGCCGGAGAGTCGCCGGAAGAAGGCGCAGCCCGAGAGCTCTTGGAAGAAACCGGCTGCCACGCGCAAACCCTGGTTCTGCTAGGAAGCGTCAGCCCCAACCCCGCCCTTTTTACAAACCAATTTCACGTCTTTTTAGCGCGCGGCCTCGAAGCGGTCGGCAAGCAAAAATTGGACGACACCGAATACCTTAACTGCGTCCGCGTTCCCAAAGAAGAAGTATTCGCAAAAATGGGCGGCCCCGAATGCCCCCACGCGCTTATGGCGGCGGCGCTGGAGCTCTACAGGCAAAAGGCGGGGGAATAAAACTAGAGCAGCCACTTCCATATTGGAATGACTTCTATATTTATTCCGTCAACTTGCAGCGTTTTTTCCTCGCTGTAAGTTATTATGACAAAACGCTTGGCGTTTTTCACAAGCCTAGCTGATTTGACAAGTTCTTTTATTTCTCGGTCATTTCCTATCTTGGAAACTGAATACGCGGCTTGAATGACGGTTTTTATATTGGGAACAAAAAAATCAACGTCCAGATCGTCCGACTTCAAATAATAAAAATCTTCGCCAAACTGGTTTTTCAAACTTATCGCCACAAGGTTTTCAAGCAGCCGGGGCTCGCCGTCAGTCAAAAATAGATTTAAAAGGCCGTTGTCATTCCAATAATATTTGGGTGTCGTTTCCTTTTCCACGAATTTTGAAAAATAGTTTTTTACCGCAAAAATCAAATAGGACTCTTTTGCGTAGCCTATGTAATCAATGACGACATCCTTGCTTATGTTCACGCCGATTGTTTTTAAAATGTTATGAAGCTTTGAATACGATATTTCGTCCTTTACTGTTTCCGCGATTTTTTTCATCAAAAGCCTAAGGCCGTTTGTGTTTCTGATGGAATTTCTGCTCGCTATGTCGCCCAACAAAACCTTTTGATAAACGCTTGAAACATATTCGCGTTTGTCAAAAAAAGAAAGGCTTTCGGGGAAGCCGCCAAAGAAAAAGAATTCATTCATCGCGCGCTTTATCTTGCCGCCGCTCTTTGTGCCCAAAATAGACTTTTCGGAAAAGTCAATGTTCTTTGCGCCAAGAAATTCCCTAAAGTTATAGGGCGTTATGTATTTTGAAAGATAGCGTCCGCCAAGTTTTTTTTCAATTTCGCCTGAAAGCATTTTTGCGTTGCTGCCGGTTATAAAAGTGTGTTCTTTTGAGTCGGCCATGCGGCGGGCAAATTTTTCCCAGCCTTCTATGTTTTGAACTTCGTCAAGGAAGAACCAGCCTTTTTTGTCGCTCAGTTCGCTTTGTACCAAAAGCAAGTCGTTAAAATCCTTTGCGCTGAACTCTTCAAGGCGCTCGTCCTCAAAGTTGACATAAATTATTTGGTTCCAGTCAGTTCCGCTTGCGACAAGATCTTGAACAATTTTATATAATAGCGTTGACTTCCCGGCGCGGCGCAAGCCCACAAGGACATAGTTGGCGTTTAGGTCAAATTTATATTCGCGGGGAACGATTTGAAAATTTTTAATCCGCTCGTGTTGGTCAAAAATCACTCTTTTCAGTTCGTCATGATCCATCGCGTCGTCTCCTTGGGGGTATATACTTTTTGTAGATTATACTCGACAAAAAGTATGGGATATTGTCGAGTATAATCTACAGAGGCGAAAATGTCAAGGATTCGGTCAAAAGTCAAGAAAGTTTTCAGTAAAGAAAATGCTTACACTTGCATCTCTTTTTTCTGTTTCTTTAGCGCCTTGTAAAAATGCTCAAGATGTTTGCTTAAGCCTTTTGTTTTTGGCATTTTGCCTCGCTTGATACCGGAAATGTCTTTAAACAACTCTGGGTCATCACTAATAGACATGTTCATATAAATCAAGATTTTTACGACCCAAGCCTCGCTTGTCGTCCATTCCCTGTGAATTCTGCGACGCAAGAAAATGCTGGACTCGCGGCACATTTCAAGTTCCAAAAAATAATCATTCAAGAGCCTACGGTGGTAATGAAGCACATCATGAATGTCAATTTTTTCATCACCTTTGCCATGCAACTTTTTAAAATCCTCGTTATAGCGTTGTTTGTATTTTGCGGGAATTTTCTCAACATCGCAACCGCAATCATCGTAAAAAAAATTGATGACGCTTTGAAAGGCGTGTCCAAATTCGTGGCTCATGTAAGTGGACATCAAGCCTGTGTAGCGCTGGAACTTCATTATTTGTATGGGGATGCTAAAAGTTACAAAAAGAGTTATCAATGAGACGACTAGTGTTATTATGTCCTTTAGCTGAAATTCCCAAAAATTACACAATTTTATATCTCCGTTATTGATTGCATGTATGTTTTCATCAATTCGCAATAAACTTTTCGTTCAACTATTATAATCTCGCCATCAGTCTTTTCCGTTCGTTCTTCTGTCACAAGTTTAGAGTTATCCCCTGACGAGAAATCCTCTTTCGCTTTTATCAACGCTTTTAACTTTGCTAAGCTAGTCTTTTCACCATCTTTGAGAATAAGAACGGTAAAACACACAAAGCCGGTTATGCATAAAACAGAAAAAACAATGACAATCAAAATATTTTTACACTTTTGATTTAAATACTGGTAATTTGTGTCTTTTAGAAAATATGAAAATAAAAACAAAAAGAATGTTAAAACTGCAAACATTACATAAAAGAACGACATCTTGAATTTTGATTTATCCATAATTCTATTCCTCCTATAAACTATTCCTGATAATTAACGAAAGTCCAACCATACGGTATGCCGATAAAACTATATGACCAGTTCACTCCTTTTGCCCTTGTAAATGTGCCAGTATATGCTGCGCCAGAAAGAAATTCATGTGTAGCGTTATTGCTATTCATACCGGTGATTGCAAGGCATGTTAAACTCTTAAGGTTTTTACAGTCACAGAACATACACGCGTAACAGGATCTAACCAGTTCTATAGCGCGCAGAATCGGAGCGTTCGTAAGGTTAGTGCACCCATAGAACATGCCTTCGTAGCAATATTCCGCCAACGTAGTCGCGGGGAGTGCCGGAGCGTTCGTAAGGCTCGTGCACTCAGAGAACATATGAGCGTAGCAAGATCTCGCCAACGTAGTTGCAGGGAGCGCCGGAGCGCTCGTAAGGCTCGTGCACCCAGAGAACATTTCAGAGTAGCATGAGCCAACCAATTCGGTAGCGGGTAAAATCAATTCTTCACTTGACTTGTTTTTTATATGACTATTTCCGTAAAATAGCCTACGGAATGTCGCGGTGTTTTCTGACAGCGTTTTTGCATTCTCATAATTCGCGCTGTCTATAAGGCTCATTACATTTCCGTAAACATAACAATACTTGTCACAAGCGATGTTGCTGGATACGGAATATGACTCATTATAAGTTGCATTGTCGCCGTAAAAAGAAACTCTGTCGCCGACTTTTTCAAGCGTTATATCTACAGCCGCTTTACTTTCGATTGTTTGCGGCACGCCACCGTTCACCCTGTATGTTACCGGCCCATTCGCCTTATTGTTAAAAGTAACTTTAGCGCCAGCCTCAATCGCTTCAAGCGTAAGAGCGGCAGGTCTAAATGTCGCCGACACAGTCACTGGACTTGCGGGCATCGTAAATTTTCCGTCCTCCACTTCCACCGCGCTTGCCCCCGCGGTCACAGTGTACGAGACAAATTCATAGTTTGGATTCGGAGCTGCAGTAAGTGTTACAAGAGTTCCCGCCGCGATATGTTCCGCCGCGTCAGAGGAAACGCTTCCATGCTCGATGCCGCTTGCGATTTTTACAGCGTAATATTTTGTCTCGTTCCACTTTGCGTAAACCGTCGTGGGGCCAGTTATAGCCGTAGCGTCAAAATCAAACAAGGTACTGCAACCTGCATCCGCGTACCAATTGTCAAAGGCGTATTTTGTGGTCACGTCGCCGCTGACATAATCGTCTTTTGCGGGGTCGCTGGCGGGCCGCATGGCCTTGGAGCCGTCCTCAATGTTCTGCGTGTAGGTGTCGCTGGAGCCGTATTTTCCGCCGTTCAAGTCAAACGTCACGATGTAAACAGGCAAATTGCTCCACTTTGCGTAAAGGTTCGTGTCCCCTACAATGGGCGTCGCAAAGTCAAAGGGCGTCTGGCATTCAGCGTCGGAGCACCAGCCGGCAAAGTTGAAATGGTCTTTCGTTGGGTCGGCGGGCTTTGCGGCTGTTTGGCCGCTTTCGACGCTTTGGGTTTGAGATTCGCTTCCGTTGTTATACTCTAAGGTCACTGTGTATATGACGCTCTCCCACTTTGCGTAAAGGATTGTGTCATTCGTGATGGGAGTCGCAAAGTCAAAGGCCGTCTGGCAGGCTTGGTCGGAGCACCACTCCACAAACTTAAAATGCTCTTTTGTGGGGTCGGCGGGCTTTGACGCAGTTTGGCCGCTCGTCACAGTCTGGCTTGCGACATCGCTTCCGCCGTTTGAATTAAAGGCTACCGTGTAGGTTGGCAACACTGGCGCTGCTGGCGGCGGAGCGTAGCCCCCATCCGAGCCGTTGGAACAAGCGGAAAAAAAAGCCGCAAGGCCAAGCGCTGCAAAAAGCGCCGCGATTCCAAAGAATTTCTTCATACTTTCCCCCAATTCAAACTTTGCCTTAAATGTTATGTTGTTTTTATATTATAGCGCTAAATGCCTATTAATGCAAGGAAAATTCGGCATTAAATAATATTTTTTATACAAAAACCATCTTTTAATGTTGTGTTTTATAAGGAAATCTGCCTATAAAATTCAAGGCATGAATTCAAAAGAAATCTTTGGCCAAAATCTCAAGCATTTTAGAAAATTGAACAAAATAACGCAGGAAGAGCTTTCGGAAAAGCTGGGGATAACGCCAAACCATCTAAGCCGCATAGAAAACGGAAAATCCTTTGTCACCGCCGAGGTCCTTGACGCCCTCTGCGTGATTTTTAAAATAAGCCCGGCCACTTTCTTTTACACAAAAAACGAATTTTCAGGCGACGACAGCCTTTTTACAAAAATCGACAAGATAATCGACATAGAGCTTGCCAAATTAGGAAGCCAATTAAAGGAAAAAATCAGGCGGTAATTAGCCTCAATCCGCATCCTCTCCGCAAAAAGAAAAAAAAAATCCGCTTTTTTTTACGATTTTTTCCAAAAAAAGAGTGAATTTTGCAAAAAAAAGTCTACCTTATATGTAAGGGAATTGCAAAAGCGGTTCCCGCTTTTTTTTATAAGGAGTGAGGCTTGATGTTTACTTAAAGGACAAAAACAAAGTGATTGACGTAGAGCTACAGTCCTACCCGCAGGAAGCTCTCGGAAAAAGAGTGCGGTATTACGAGGCCATGATAGACATGGACGCGCTTATGAAAGGCGAGGACTATTCCAAGCTAAAGGACAGCTACATCCTTTTCATTTGCAAGCATGATCCGTTCAAAAACGCAAACGGAAATGCTTTCGGACTGCCGCGATACACTTTCAAAAATGTCTGCGCGGAAAACACTCTTGTAAATTTGGATGACAAAAGCCTAAAAGTCGTGTATAATGCAAGCGCGTACGAAGCGGAAAAAGACGAGCGAATAAAGGCTCTGCTGCGCTTTGTCAAAACCGACGAGCCTAGCGAGGACGACTTTTCAAATCGTCTCAAAACTCTCGTTCAAAAGATTAAGGAAAACGAAAAATTCCGGAGGGATTACGCCGCCATGAATTTGCACGATAGAGACATGATAAGGATAGGACGCGAGGAAGGTCTCCATCAAAAAGCCGTCGAAGCCGCGACAAACTTGCTTAAAATGGGCGTAGGAACTCCGGAGCAAATCGCGCAGGCGCAAGGCCTACCCTTGGAGCAAGTGCTGGAACTGCAAAAACAATTGTCCGCCATTGAAACAGCCTAAGATTGGAGGTCCGCCCTATGAACAAAATTTTTGAGATATTCAAGCAGACAAAAATCATTCCCGTAATAACGATAGAAGACGCCGCGAACGCAGCGCCGCTGGCCAACGCTCTTTTGAAGGGCGGAATAAAAATCGCCGAAATCACTTACCGCACCGACGCGGCTCCCAAGGCCATAAGCGAACTTAGCGCGCATTGCCCCGACGTTTTGGCCGGAGCGGGAACGGTGACAAGCGTTTCGCAGGCGCAGGAAGCCGTCGCGTGCGGAGCCAAGTTTATCGTAATGCCTGGCTTTGACAAAGAAATCGTCGAATACTGCAAAAGCCGCGACGTCGCCGTCATTCCGGGCGTCGCCACCCCGACAGAAATTACAAACGCGATTCAGCTGGGCTTGGAAGTCCTTAAGCTTTTCCCGGCGGAGCTTTTGGGAGGAACGGATTTCTTGGACGCGATGGCAGGCCCATTCCCAAAAACAAAATTCATTCCGACCGGCGGAATCACGGCGGAGAACGCCGCAGCCTATTTGTCAAAGCCAAACGTTTTGGCCGTCGGCGGCTCTTGGATTGTAAAGAAAGAATTTATTAGCGGACAAAAATGGGACATCATAACAGCCGAGGCGGAGAAAGCCTTGCTTATGCTGCCCCGCGCGCTCACAAAGTAACATGTCATTGCCCGACTTGATCGGGCAATCTTTTGACAAAAAGATGTCCGGGTCAAGCCCGAACATGACATCACGCTCCGTGAAAGTCGATCAAGGTTGAGACTTTGGCGGGAGCCAAAACTTTTTGGAAGTTCAAGTCGGGAAGCCCGATGATTCCAAAGTAGTCGGTTACGATTCCGCCGCCCTGCTCTATTACATTCCTGGCCGCGGCAAGCGTTCCGCCTGTGGCGATAAGGTCGTCAACGATCAAGTAATTTTTTCCCCGCTCGATGTCGGCCTTGTGGGCTTCGATTTCGGCAGTTCCGTATTCCAATGAATACTTGCAAGAATATGTGTCTCCGGGAAGCTTTCCCTTTTTGCGAATTAGAATTTGGGGAATCGCAAGGCGTTCGGCAAAGGGAGCGCCGAACAAGAATCCGCGGGACTCGACGGACGCGACGGCGTCAATCTTTTTGTCCTTGTAAAGCTCCACCATTTTGTCGATGCAAAACTTAAAGACGTCGGGCTTGGTCAAAACGCTGGTAATGTCGTAAAAAAGGATTCCTTCCTTGGGAAAGTCGGGAACGCGCCTTATGGCCTTGTCCAAAAATTCAATTTCGCTTGTGTTCATGATTTTAGTCTAGCAAAAAAACGCGCGCGTGTCTATTGCGCGATGGCCAAAGATGGTTTATAATTAAAGAATGTTCCAGCAGAACAAGTGTTTGGCCGACGGCTGCAAAAAAACTTCTCTTTCCGTCTTCAACTATTACGGCGAAATCGCCGAGGGCGAAAACTATTGCCTGGACCATATCCCCGACCAGCAAAAAATCAAAGACGACATTTACAATTACATAAGCCAGCGTCAAAAAATCGTGGGCCTCAACGCAAGCGGCATCACATTCGAAAACATTGACCTTACCGACAAGCGCTTTTACGGCTGCAACTTCCAAAACTGCCGCTTCATAAACATCCATTCCACAAAATTCCGCTCAAGGATGAGCTTCTTTGACCACTCGATTTTTTCGGACTGCGCGATGCTCGAAAGCAACATGCAGTTCACCTCTTTTGGCGGCTGCATTTTTTCGCACATTCTTCTTACAGGAAGCGACATGATCCACGACAACTTTAGCGGAGTACAAGCCTACCAGTCTTCATTTGACGATTCGGACTTGTACAATTCCCGCTTCATCGGAGCCAAGCTCGTGGACACATCCTTCCGCAACTGCAACATAAAGAACACGATGTTCTTCAACATCGAAAAGCAAAACATTCTGTTCAAGTCATCCAACCTTCGCGAGGCGATTTTTGACGAGCGCGGAAGCGAAATGTTCCTAAAGGACTCGATGTGAGGCGCGGATGAAACTTTACTTTCACTTGAACTTGGAAGGCTTCTCAAACTGCTACGTAATCGTAAACGAAAAGTCGCGCGAAGCCCTCATTATCGACCCTGGCCAAATCACGACAGAAATCATCACCCACATCGAAACCGGCGGCTACAAGCTGGCGGGAGTCTTGATTTCGCACAACCACGGAAGCCATGTAGCCGGCCTCGCAACCTTGCGAAAAATCTACAATCCGCAAGTTTACGCCGCCGACTGGGAAGTTGCCGGAAACGACACAAACGTTCTTAAAGACGACGGCGTTGTCCAAGTGGCGGGCCTTGACGTTGAATACTTTTCGCTTCCGGGCCACACAAACGATTCCATGGTTTACAAAGTGGGGAACGTTCTCTTTACCGGAGACTCCCTCAGCGCCTGCCGAATCGGAAGCACAAACTCAAAGTTTTCGGAAAGAACTTTGGTAAAAAACATCAAGCAAAAAATCCTTTCGCAAACCGACGACACGGTCATAATGCCGGGACACGGGCCGCCGAGCACCGTCGGCGTCGAGCGCGAATTCAACCCAAAACTTTCGATAGCCTAAAATGAATTTTTACGCGATAAAGCTCAATCCTTCGCAAGAACTAAAGCTAGTCAAGGCGGCAAACGGCTTCCTAGGACCCGGCGGCCCCTTGTCGCTTGACAAAAAAACAGGCCTTGTCCGCCAGCCTGTGACAAAGGACCGGCCGATTTTTTTGCGCCCCCTTCTTTGCGTCCTGCCAGACGCTTTTGAAAAAGAAGAGTTTTTATCAATAGAAAAGTTTGAGATATTCGCGCCGGATGAAATGGCGGCCGCCGCCTTGCCAACTTGCTTTTGGGCCAAGATAACTACGCCCGCAAGAATTTTATGGGCGCCAATTCCTTTTGCCATTCCATATTCGCTGGCAAAAGATTTTAGTTTGGAAAAAGTTTTTGACCTGTCAAAAAGCTTTCCGCGCGGCGACGGTTCCGCAGAAAAACAAGAACGCGAGCCGGAGCCTTTTTACTTCCCCTCTTCCTTTAAACTGTGCGAAGCCTCGGCCTCCAAAAACGAATGGAAGCTTTACGACCTTGCATGGAAAAAACTTTAATCTTTTTAGCCTTTTACGCCGATAATCTAAGGGAAGAACTTTAAATAAAAACTTAGGCGGTAGGCTTATGAAATTTAATAAAATCATCTTTTTCGCAAGTCTTTTGGCGGCCTCGTCATACTTGAGCGCGGCTCCATCCTTTAGCGGAGCGATTGGCGGAAGCGCTGTTGCGAACATTCTCGCTCCTTTGCATAACTCTGACGTGGACACAAGCCTTCCATTGGCTGGCTTTGCGGCCGCCCAAGCGAACCTTGCCGAATGGGCGATTTTTAGAGGAGAGATCGGCGTCTCCGCTCCCGACTTTAGCTTTGACGACATTTACCACGACACAAACGCGATCATACGCCTCAACGAACTTTCGTTTGTATTGCAAAGAAGGGCCTACACCGCCACAAACTATTTCGCGCTTTTTCTTGGTTCCTACGAACAAATTGGAAGCGACTCTTTCTTGACGCGCCACTTTGGAATCGAGCCTATTGGTTCCGCAATGTGCAAGTCATACACAAGCCTTTCGGGCTCTGTCTTGCGAACCGCCAAGGAAGCGGGACTTTCGTACATAGTGAATTTTGACAAGGCCCCGATCGCCACAGGCGGCTACTTTTATTTTGGAAGAGACAAGGACGACAGCTGGACTGTCAACTTGGACGCCCGCTTTGCCTTGGTGACAAGTTACGTTTCGCTTGACTTTTTGCTTGGAGTCGGCTCCCCCTTCCAAAACTCCAGCAAGAACACCGACGCGGTTTTGGTCATAGACACGATAACCCTTCACGGCGGAATCAGCGCCTTGTTCGGATCCAAATTTGGCCACAGCTTTTTTGTCCAGTTAGGATTGGACGACATTTCGGTCAGAGGGAACGGAATGGGAGAAATCACAGGCGACGAATTGCGCTTTATACTTGAGCCAAGAATCGACTTTGTGAGATTCCGCTTCGCGCTTACCCTCTACAGCCTTGACGGCAAAAACGTCAGGGACCTGCTTTACTTGAACGACCCCTTTGGAATGGCGATCAACTTTTACAAGAACGACATCGAAGGAAAGCGCGGCGACATAACGCTCGGCATCGCGGCCACCGCTTCAATAAACGGAACCAATTTATACAACTACGCCCAAGGAAAGACCATAGACGACGCGATCTACAACGTATACATTACGCCGTACGCGGAACTTCCGCTAAGCGCGGCGGCCAAGTTTGAAGTGATGGCGCAAATCGGAGTCCTTGACTTTACAGGAGACACCGCCCTCAACTTCAAGTTGGGCGTAGGCGCTAAGACATCATTTTGACACGCCAAGTCAATCAAAAAAAAGCCCGCGATTTGCGGGCTTTTTTTTAGCGCTTTATACTCGCCAAGAAGCCAGGCGCTTGCAGGCTTCCTCAACGTCGGCGCGATGGCCAAAGGCGGAAATGCGAATGAAGGATTCGCCCGCCGGTCCAAAGCCCGAGCCCGGAGTCGTCACAACGTCGCACTCCTTTAAAATCCTGTCAAAGATGTCCCAACTCTTAAGGCCTGGGAACTGAACCCACAAGTACGGCGAGTTTCCTGTCCAGAAAACTTTCACGCCGGCGGCCTTGAAGTTGTCGCCCTCCACCGCTTTCTTTATCACGCGCGCGTTGTCCAAGTAGTAGTCGATGACTGACTTCATTTCCTTAAGGCCTTCTTCGCTTACCGCGGCGAGGGCTCCAGCCTGCGCGATGTTCGACGCGCCGTTAAAGAGCGTTGTCATTACGCGGTTCCAGTCGCGGTTGACAGACGTTCCGTCCTCAAACAAAAGCTCGTTGGGAACGACGCTCCATCCGCAGCGGACGCCGGTAAAGCCCGCGGGCTTTGAGAAGGAGTTGATTTCTATCGCGCACTTTTTGGCGCCAGGGATTTCGTAAATGGTTTTGGGGAGCGAAGGGTCGCGGATGAACTCACGGTAGGCCGCGTCAAAAATGATTACGCAGCCGTTTGCAAGCGCGAAGTCAACGAGTTTTTGCAACTCCTCTTTTGTCGAGACGGCGCCCGTCGGATTGTTGGGCGAGCAAAAGTAAATCAAAGTGTTGGGCTTTACCACGCTCAAATCAGGGAAAAAGTTATTCTCTGGATTGCACGGAAGGTATGTCACGCCCGCATAGCCCGAACCGTTGTTGGCGCCGGCCGCTCCGATGATGACGGAACCGTCAACGTAAACCGGATAGCTGGGGTCTTGGACTGCGATCGGAGTGTGGGCTCCAAAAAGAGTTTGGATGCGCGCGATGTCGCACTTGGCTCCGTCGGAGATGAAGACTTCGCTTGCGTCGGCCATTCCAGGATAAAATACTTGGGCGATTTTTTCGCGCAAGGCGGAGTTGCCCTGCTCGTCTCCGTAGCCGGAATAGCCGGCGGCGGTTCCAAGTCCAAGCGCGTAGTCGCTCATGGCTTTTGCGATATGGGGAGTCAAGGGCTCGGTTGTGTTTCCAATGCCCAAGCTGATAATCTTAGCAGCCGGATTCTGCGACTGATATTCCTTTCTGCGGCGGGCTACCTCTGGAAAAAGATAGCCGGCGGTCAAGTTGGCAAAACCTGCGTTTCTTTTAATCATAATGACGAAAGTTTAGCGAAAATTAGCGGCGAGGTCAATTGCAAGAAATACAAAAAATGGACGGCGCTAAATCTTGCATTGAGACAAAGCAAGCCAACCGGCGCGGGTAAATTCCATCACGTCGGAAATGTAGGCCGCGGCCTGCCTCTTTGTCATTTTGTGAAGGATGATGTCGCAAAAGGCGTTTATGACCGTCGAAGCCATAAAGTGAACGGTCATGGAAGAAACTTTTTTAGTGGCGAAACCCTGCTTTCGCATCCATTTGAAAGTTTCCTCGCAATTTTTTGTGTATAGCTCGCAAATGTTTTCCTGAAAGCGCTCGTGGGCGCTTCCAGCGGCTTTTGTAAGCAAAAGAGTGAACGCGTCAAAATTTCCGAACACATAGTCCAAGAAATCAAAGGTCATTTTTTTCTCAAAATCGATGTGTTCCTGCATGTGGGGAGACTCAAAGCCGGCGTGAGTCTTGGAGTCCGCGAACATTACGACTTTTTTGGTCGCCTCAACCGCGTCGTCGACAAGGGCGCAAAAAAAGGCGTCTTTGTCCTTAAAGTGGCGGTACATGGCGCCCGTAGTGACCCCGGCGTTGGCGGCAATTGTCCTTAGCGAAGCGCCGGCAAAGCCTTTTTGGAGAAATTCTTTTTTAGCGCTTTCCAAAAGCGTTTTTTTCGTTTCTACTGAGGAATCCGCCATAGGATTAGTTTGCGCCAAAATCAAAAAAATGTCAAGAAAAAAAAGATAACAATGTTACCAAAACCTATTGACAGATAACAGCGTTATCACTATGATAACATCGTTACCGCTTTTGGTAACAATGTTATCATACATCAGGGGGGCAGAAATTCGTTATGAAAGTTTCTAGCATAAACAAGTTTTTTGAAAAAGTCGGGGCCTGGCAGCTGCGCTTTAGGTGGCAGATTTTGGCCGCCTTGCTCGCGGTGTCGGTCCTTTGCCTTGCTGGACTTCCAAAGTTCAAGATGGCAAGCGACGACGAAGCATGGTTTGAGGATTGGGAGCAAATCAAGGTAGACTCCGACCAGTTCAAGGAGATTTTCGGAAGCGACGACGCGATTATGGTTATGGTCCGCGCGGACGACGTTTTTAAGCCGGAAGTCTTGCAAGGAATCGAGCGGCTTGGAAAGCGGCTTGAGCAGGAAGTGCCCTACGCCGACGAAGTCACGTCGCTCATGACGGCGGAAATTCCTATTGGAACGGAAGACAGCATCGAAATAAAAAATCCGTTTGAGAGCGGAATCCCCTCCGACCCTGCCGAACTTGAGGCCAAGAAACAGTTCATCCTTAGCCGCGAGTCCCTTTGCGACAATCTTGTTTCCGCCGACGCTAAGGAAACATGGGTCATTCTTTCTTTGGAAAACTACGAGGGCGGAATGGAATTCGCCGCCGAAGGAATCGCCCGATACGCGCAAAAAATCATTCTTGACGAAGCCCAAAAAGCGGACGGCGCCTACGAGTTGAAGCCGATGGGCATGTCCTACAGCGAAATGGAAGAAAACGACGTTATTGAGCATGAAACGAAAATCCGCGTTTTAAGCGGCTTTGTCGTAATGATTCTTTGCCTTTTGCTTTTCGTCCGCTCTCTGCGCGGAGTAATCGTTCCCCTCTTGTCAACGACTGTGGGAATCGGATCGGTCTTGGGCCTTAGCGCGCATTTGGGAATCGTCGCCGACTCAAACATGGTCACGCTTCCGATTTTGCTGGGAATGGCGCTTTCGGTCGGATATTCCGTTCACTACGTAAACTCCTTTAGGATGCACTTTAGGCGGACGGGTCTGCGCCAAGCGTCTGTCGTCAAGGCGGTGGAAGAAACAGGCTGGCCGATTTTATTCACGGTCATAACGACGATGGCTTCGCTCGTTTCGTTTTTGTTCGCGGGAATCGAGCCGATCCGCTGGATGGGTGGCGCGTCAACCGCAATCGTTTTTGCCGTTTACCTTTACGTGATTTTATTGATTCCGATTTTGATGAGCTTTGGAAAGGACGGAAAAGCGCAAGAAGGCGCGGCGCAAAAAACCGGCGCCACAAAGGCCGACCTTGCCTTTGAAAACTTTGGAAAGCTTGTAGAAAAGCGAAAGGGCCTTACGGCGATTCTTTCCTTTGCCGTAATAGCCGCGCTTGTTCCGGCGCTTTTTAGAATCACCGTCAACATGGACTACATCGAGATGATGGGAAAAAAGATTCCTTACGTCGCGCGCATTTTGGACACGCTCTCCGGCCCCTTGGGAAGCCTTTACAGCTACGACGTTATGATTCGCGTCGACGACCCGGACGCTTTTAAGGAAGCGGAGAATTTCAAGAAATTGGAAGAGTTGGAAAGCGCGTTGGGAAAACTTAAGCTCACTAAAATTTCCGGAACAAAGCCCCGCGTCACAAGCGGCTGCCAAATGATGAAGGAAATAAACAGAATGTTCAACAGCGACCAAAAGGAATATTACAGCGTTCCCGACGACGACGCGGTTGTCGCTCAAAACTTGGTCTTCTACGCTCCCAACTTTGACGATTGGTTTGACATAGAAGGCGATGACTACGGAACGACCCGCGTTCACGTGGAGCTTTTGGGCTACGACGCCAACATCATCGTTGAGGACATAAACGCCGCAAAAGAAAAAGCGGCCCAGCTTTTCCCGGACGCAAAGATAAGCATTGTCGGCGAGGTTGCCGAATACGCCGAGATGAACCACAAGCTTGTAAGCGCCGAGCTAAAGTCGTTTTCGTTCTCGCTTGTAGTCATCGCAATCCTTTTGATTTTGGCCTTCTCCAGCGTAAAGACAGGCCTTATTGGAATGATACCGAACTTGGCGCCGGTAATCGTGGTTGGCGGCGTCATGGGCTATGTAGGCTATTCGCTTGACATGCTTACGATGACAATCATGCCTATGATTTTGGGAATCGCAGTTGACGACACGATTCACTTTATCAACCACATAAAGTACCACTACGAACTTACGGGAGACTACGCAAAGTCAGTGACCGCCTCCTTCCGCGAAATCGGAAAGACGATGGGAATGACGACTTTCATTTTGTGCGCGATGTTCCTTATGTACACATTTAGCCCGATGGGCTGCCTCTTTAGGGTCGGCCTTTTGGCGATGATAGGTTTGGCTTCGGCGCTGGTCGCGGACTACACTCTTACGCCCGCGCTTATACTTTTGACAAAACCATTCTCCGCTCGTACCGACGAACGCAAGACCTTAAACGGTTAATTCGAGCGGATTTCGCGCAAGCGCGGCATGGTTGTGAAAACAAATAAACAGGAGGAATGTATGAAAAGATTTAGAACTGTGGCGGCTGCGGCCGTCCTTGCAATCGCGGGCTCTGCGGCCTTTGCCCAAAACTTGACCGGCTACGACATCGCCAAGCGCGCGGACGAAGTCGACGAGGGAAAGACTTGCTCTTACACTGCGACGCTTACGCTTAAAAGCAAAAAAGGCGCGGTAAGAACGCGCGAGATTATGACGCGCGAAAAAGATTACGGAGACGTAAAGAAAAGCGTCGTTGTCTTTGTCGTTCCCAAGGACGTGGAAGGCGTGGCCTACCTTTCGTTTGACTATCCAGACAAGGCGGACGGAACCAAGCCCGACGGCGACAGCTGGCTTTTCATGCCCGCGATGAAAAAGACGCGCCGCATCGCCGGAAGCGGAAAGGACGACGACTTTATGGGAACGGACTTTACCTACGCCGACATGGGAGACCGCGGCCTTACAAAAGACACCTTCAACCTTTTGGGCGAAGACACCGTTGACGGAAACGCTTGTTGGAAAGTAGAATCTGTCGCCAAAGACAAGAGCGAAAAAACGCAGCGAAGAATTCTTTGGTACAGAAAGGACAACTACAAGGTCGTCAAGGGAGAATTCTACGACAGGCAAAACGAACTTGCCCGCGTCCTTACTTGCTCGGAGACAATTCAAATCGACGGCATTTGGACTACGCAAAAAATGTTCATGGAAAACGTAAAGAGCGGCCACTCCACTTTGCTTGAAATGAAAAATGTCCGCTACAACTTGCCTCTTGACGACAAGATGTTCACCGTAAGCGCGATTGAGCGAGGAAGCGTAAGATGAAAAAAATCGCCGCCGTCATTGTGACGGCAGCCGCGCTCGCGTTTGGCTTGCCAAGCGCGCCGCGTCTTGCATGGGCCGTTGACTTTTCCCCGTCAGGCAAAATCCAAGGCCTTGCGGGAATTGGGCTTGGATTTGACAAAAAGAACGCGGGCGACTTTCTTTTGGGAAACCTGCGCCTTGACGGCTCTTTAAAAATGTATGAGGGCGACTGCTCGGCCTTTATCGACGGCTTTTTGATGGGCGACGCGATAGGCTCGCAGTCGTCCTTCCAAGCGGCGGACTTTGTTTCCGACAACGGAGCCTTCCGCCTGCGCCTAAAGGAAGCTTGGATGGACTACGACGGCGGCTTTTGGGCCTTGCGAATCGGAAGGCAATCGACCGCTTGGGGAAAGGCGGACGGCTTGCAAGTTGCCGACGTTCTTTGCCCAAAGGACGAGAACACGCTTCTCGCCCGCGAGTACGCCGACAGCCGCCTGAGCGTTGACGCGGCGCGTCTTACGTTTAAAAACGACGCCTTTGTTTTTGACGCGTATTGGATTCCGATTTTCGCGCCAAGCGCCCTGCCCCTCGCCGAAAAAAATCCGCTCAAAAGAGTGATGATTCCAAAAAGCGCGAATATGGGCGGGACCGCAATCCCAATCGCGTCTGTCACAAAAAGCAATTTTGACTTGCCGAGCCTTTCGCTGGAAAACAGCGAATTCGCGGCGCGGCTTGCGGCCTTCTTTTCATTCGCGGATTTTTCGCTCTACGGCTTTTACGGGTTTGACCGCGAGCCTTGCCTCACCTACAATCTTGTCCGGGACGCGGGCGGAAATCCGCAGGCGCTTTCGGTCAACGGCTCTTACAAGCGAATGCTGATGATTGGAGCGGACGCCGCGATTCCGATAAAGGAAGTCGTTCTTAGGCTTGAAGCCGCAATCTTCCCGCAAAGAACTTTCGCCGCGAGCGCAAAGGAACAGCTTATGGGCAAGGAAAAGTTCCGCGATAAAAACCAACTTGTGGCGCTCGCGGGCTTTGACTGGACTCCAAGCGGCTGGACCATCACCGGCCAATATTATTTGGACGCGCTGCTTGACGGCGACGCTCACTTGGACCGGGACGCCTTTAGGCACCAAACAAGCCTGAGCGTTTCAAAAAGCTTTTTCCAAGACACGCTGGACCTTTCGCTTGCCTGGCTTTTGGGCCTGAACGATTTTGACAACTTTATCAAGCTGCAAGCCAAGTACAGCTTGACCGACAGCATGGCGCTGACGCTTGGTTCGGACTTGTTTATAAACGGACCGGACAAAGACAAAAAAGGCTTTTACGGAGCGTATCAAGAGCTAAGCAGCGTTTGGCTAAAAGCGGAATACAACTTCTAGTTGTCATACAGGAGATTTTAATGAGAAAAAAGTCATTGTTAAATTGGATATTTTCGTTTGCGGGCGAGAAAAAGACGGCGTATTGCTTTAGCGTCTTCTTTGCCCTTTTGCGCGTGGCGTGCGGAATGGCGCCTTACATTTTGATCGCGGACATAGTGAAAAAACTTCTTTCTGGAGTTCGCGATTGGAGCGTGTACTTTCAAGACTGCGCGATCATCGCGGCCTTTTGGCTTGGAAACGCTCTCTTCCACATGTTTTCGACAACCCTAAGCCACATCGCCACGTTCAACGTTCTCGCCAACATAAGAAAAAGGCTTTGCGACAAGCTTTCGCGCGTTCCTCTTGGAAGCGTCTTGGACATGCCGTCGGGAAGCCTCAAAAGCATTTTGATAGAAAGAATCGACAGCATGGAAACGACGCTCGCGCACATTTTGCCGGAATGGACATCGAACCTTGTCCTTCCCCTTTTGATGTTCGTCTGGCTCTTCCACATCGATTGGAGAATGGGCCTCGCCTCTTTGGCCACGCTTCCGATCGGAATAATTTCCGCCTCCTTTATGATGGTCAACATGACCGAACGCTTTAACAACGCGATTGAAAAGACAAAAATCCTCAACGACACCGCGGTTGAATACATAAACGGAATCGAAGTCATTAAAGCCTTTGGCAAGGCCAAGTCTTCATACGAACGCTTTGTCGTGGCGGCAAAAGAAGGCTCCGACTGCTTTGTGGAATGGATGCGCGACTGCATTTGGCCCTTCACCATCGCTTTTGTAATCGCTCCTTCAACGCTGCTTTCGGTTCTTCCAATCGGAGGCTTTTTCTTTTTGCGGGGAACGTTGTCCGCCGTTGACTTTATCTCAATCATCATTTTGTCGATGAGCGTAATCCAGCCGCTTTTGACCGTCTACTCCTACCACGACGACATAGCAAAGGCAACAGTAATTTTTGGCGAAGTCGGCGGAATCATGGACATGAAAGAGCTAGAAAGGCCAAGCCGCGACGCGCAAAAGCCCGCCGACAACTCGATTGAATTGCGCGACGTCCGCTTTAGCTACCACAAGGACAAGCAAGGCCAAGAAGGCCGCGACGGCGAAATCATTCACGGCGTAAGCCTAAAGATTCCGCAAGGAACTTGCGCGGCCTTTGTAGGTCCAAGCGGAAGCGGAAAGTCAACCTTGGCGCGCCTGATCGCCTCGCTTTGGGACGTGGATTCAGGCAGCGTGGAAATCGGCGGCGTCAACATTAAGAACCTTTCGCTGGAAGAATACAACCGCCGCGTGGCCTATGTAAGCCAAGACAACTTTTTGTTCGACATGAGCGTTCGCGACAACATTCGCCTGGGCCGACTAGACGCGACCGACAAAGAAGTTGAGACGATGGCGAAAAAATCCGGCTGCCACGACTTCATTATGTCGCTGGAAAACGGCTACGACACGATTGTAGGCGGAAGCGGCGCGCGCTTGTCCGGCGGAGAGCGGCAGAGAATTGCCATCGCCCGCGCGATGATGAAGGACGCTCCGATCGTAATCTTGGACGAAGCGACGGCCTACACCGACCCCGAAAACGAAGCGGTGATTCAAGAAAGCGTCGCGCGCCTTGTCAAAGGAAAGACCTTGATTGTAATCGCGCACCGCCTTAGCACAATCCGCGACGCGGACATGATTTACGTAATAAAGGACGGAGCCATTGACTCATGCGGAACACACGAGCAGCTTTTAAAGAAGCGCGGGCTTTACAAATCGATGTGGGAAGCGCACATCAGCGCCAAAGACGAGTAAAGGGAGAAGATAAAAATGTTTGAAATACTAAAAAGATTTTTTAATTTTTGCGACAAGGAAAACCGCGACAAATTTTATGCGGCGATTGTCTTGGGCGTGGTCAACTCTTTCTTTATGGCGCTTAGAATCGCCGCCATCGCGGTAATGGTTCAAGGCGTTATTCGCGCGGTTATGGGAACAGAAGCCTTTTCCGTCAAAACGATTTGGCTTTCTTTGGGCATTATGGTTTTTAGCCTGACGGCGGGAATCATAACAAAGAAAAACGTTTCGATGTGGCAGACAGAAGGCGGCTACAGGACTTGCGCCCAAAAGCGAATCCAAATCGCCGAGCATTTGCGCTACGTTCCGATGGGGTACTTTAACCAAAACTCTTTGGGACAAATCACAAGCGTAACGACAAACACTATGGAGCTTATGGGAGACGTCGCCACAAGGGCCGTAATGCTTGTAATGCAAGGCCTTTTGGACTCCGCGCTGATTATCGTGATGATATTTTTCTTTGACTGGCGGATCGCTCTTGTAGCGCTTGCCGGCTTTTGCGCCTTTCAGTTTGTCAACGTGTTCATGCGCCTTGCCGTCCGGGGCGTGTCGATGGAAAAAACTTTGGCCGACGAAGCGCAAATCGAAAAGGTTTTGGAGCACATCCAGGGAATCGCCGAAGTCAAGGCCTACAACCTTACTGGAAAGCGCAGCAAGGAATTGAACGCCGTCATCGACCGCGCCAAGAAAGTTTGCATCAAGATGGAAATGCGCTGCATTCCGATCGCGGCAATCCAATCAATCGTGTCAAAGTTTTCCGGCGTCGCAATCGCGATGTCTTCGATTTGGTTTTACTTGAACGGAACGATGCCGCTTGAAAAGTGCGCTGTGATGTTGATTTGTTCCTTTATGTTATTCACCGCTCTTGAAGCCGGAGGAAACTATTCCGCCCTCCTCCGCGTAATCGACATCGGCGTTCAAAAAGCGCAGGCGATTTTGGACATTCCGACGATGGACATTAATGGAAAGGAAGAAGCCGCCGTCGCAAAAAAAGCCCCGCTGGACATAAACGCGACGGACATCAGTTTTGCCTACGAAAAAAGAAAGATCATCGACGGCGTTTCGCTCCAAATACCGGAGCGTTCAAAAATCGCGATCGTCGGACCTTCCGGAGGCGGAAAAACGACGCTTTGCCACTTGCTTTCGCGCTTTTGGGACGTTGACAAGGGAAGCGTCGCGCTGGGCGGCGTTGACGTCCGCGACTGGAGCATGGACGACCTTATGGCAAACTTTAGCTTTGTGTTCCAGAACGTTTATCTATTCCACGACACAATCGCCAACAACATTCGATTTGGCCAGCCCAACGCGCCGATGAGGAAAGTGATCGCCGCCGCCAAAAAGGCTTGCTGCCATGACTTTATTTCCGCCCTGCCAAACGGCTACGACACAGTTATTGGCGAGGCGGGAGCCAGCCTTAGCGGCGGCGAAAAGCAAAGGATTTCAATCGCGCGCGCGATCATGAAAGACGCTCCGATAATCATTCTTGACGAAGCCACAGCAAACGTTGACCCCGAAAACGAGCGCGACCTTATGACCGCCGTCTCGGAGCTGACAAAAGAAAAGACTGTCATAATGATAGCCCACAGGCTAAAGACCGTGCGCGACGCGGACCAAATCGTAGTAATCGACAACGGAAAGATCGCCGAGCAAGGAAAGCACAAAACGCTCGCCAAGTCCGGCGGCATCTACGCGCGCTTCATCGACTCTAGGAAACAAGCAGTGTCTTGGAAAATCTAGCGGCGATAAAATCGGCGGCAAGCCTAAGATTTATAGGCGCCGCATAAGCCGCAACATTTGCGCTTGCGAGGCTCGCGCAAACAGCGGTACTTATTGGAGGTTATAATATGGATCTAAAGCTTGGAGACGTGCAGACAACGGCGCTGATTCCGGTTGCGATTAAGGCCAGCGAAAGCTTGCGGCCAAACGCCCGCGTCCGCGACGATGTCGCCGTAAAAATGATTGAGGCGCTTGGAATCGACACCGCGCCCTATGACAAATTTTTGAGCCACGAGGGAGTAATCGCGCGCACGGTGATGCTTGACCGCATGGTAAAAGACTTTGTGGCGCAAAACCCCGACGCGGTAATCGTAAACATGGGCGCGGGCTTTGACAACCGCTTTAGCCGCGTTGACAACGGAAAAATATTTTGGTTCGACTTGGATTTGCCGGACTCAATCGCTCTCCGAAAAAAAGTTTTTGAAGAGCGCGAGCGCGTTCAAATGATAGAAGGAAGCGTTTTGGAAGACGGCTGGGTCGGAGCGGTTCAAAAGGAAATAAAAAAGCGCGGCGGCGAAAAAACGGCTCCAGTCCTCTTCCTTGCCGAAGGGCTTTTTATGTACTTTACGCTTGAAGAAATCGCGGCTCTCCTAAAAGTGCTGAAAGACAATTTTCCAAGCGGAACTTTGATCGCCGAGCAAAACAACCCCATGCTTGTAAAGCATCAAAAATACCACGACACGGTCAACGCCACAAACGCGGTCTTTAAAAGCGGAACTTGGTCCGCCCAAGAATTCGCCGCGCTCTGTCCCGGCATGACGCTTGTCGACGAGCGCAGCTTCAACGAAGTCATGGCAAAATGCTCCTTCCGCGGCTGGCTCTTCGCAACCCTTTTGCCCAAGATGAACGACCGCTGGGCGACCTTTGAGTGGTAAAAGGAACAAAACATGAACAACGAAATCAATTCACAATTCAAAACAAACAAAACACTTTTTCTTTTGGGAATCGCAGGAAGCGCTCTCTGGCTCTTGGCGGACATTGTCTTGGGCTATCTTCCTGGGGGAATTGCGAAAGCGGGCTTTATGGGCGACGCAAAAGTCTTGGAAGCCGTGCTTGCAGGAGCGCCATTGTGGCGTTTTCCTGTTTCCGCGACAATCTGCTCCCTAGGAATGACATTGAGCGTTTTTGGCTATATGGGCATTTACAATTCTTATAAAAACAAAGGCCTTCTTTCCAAAATCGTTTTGTTCTGCGCGTTGGCCGCAAGCGTCGGCGGCGCGGTCTATCATGTCATCTGCGCTTCATCAGAATGGATATATGTGAAGCTTGGCGGCGGCGAAAAATCTTTCAACCTTCTTTGTGATTTTATGGCAGGCCACACGCTCCCGATGAAAGTTTGCGGGCTGTGCTGGTGTCTTTTTGGCCTTTTGTTTTTTATTTCTGTAATCGCAAAAAGAACCGCTTTCCCACGCTGGAGCGCGATTTTTAACATTATGATTTTTTACCCCGTCCTGATGATGATAGGCTATCCAGGCTACATGAGCGGCGGGGCGTTGATTATGTTCACGGGCTTGTTTTTGCTTTTAAGGGAGGAATAATGTCATTCACGGACAATTTTGGACACCCGCGCGGCGTTCTTGGCCGCCTTATGCTTGTGGCGATGGAACGCGAGCACCTTCCGATGGCAAAGTGGGCCTTTGGCCTTTTTGACGTTCCGCAAGAAGGGCAAATCGCGGACATCGGTTGCGGAGGCGGCTACAACGTCAAGCGCCTTTTGCAAAAATCCGCCGCCGCAAAAGTTTGGGGCTTGGACATTTCGGAAGAGAGCGTAAAAAAGGCGCGTAAGGTCAACAAGGCCGCGCCTTTAAGCCGTTGCGAAATCCTGCAAGGAAGCGCGGAAGCCCTGCCCTTTTCGGACGGCCAGCTTGACTTTGTGACAGCCTTTGAAACCGTCTTTTTTTGGAAGGACATCGAAGCGTGCTTTAAGGAAGTTTTCCGAGCGCTAAAATCGGGCGGCCGCTTTGTGGTCATAAACAATTACGGCGACCCAAACATCGACTGGGAAAAGAAGGTTCCTTGCATGAAGCGGCGGACGGCGCAAGATATAAAGGCGCTTTTGCTTGGCGCGGGATTTTCTTCCGCTACGCTGGCTCAAAACGGAAACCTTTTTTGCGTCGTTGCGAAAAAATAAAAAGCGCCGGCGCGCCTAGGAGGAACGATGAAAAAAACAGTGTGGGACTTTTTCGCGCCGATTTACGAGACGACGATGAAAAGCCAAAAGGACATTTACGATTACTTGTACCAGAACATTTCTAGCGCGGCGGAAGGAAAGACGGTCTTGGAATTGGCGACTGGCCCCGGCATGATCGCAAAGCATATAGCGGCCGCCGCAAAAAGCGTCGTGGCCACGGACTTCGCTCCCAATATGATTGAAACGGCAAAGAAAGGCGGCGTTCCGCAAAACGTGACCTTTGAAGTCGCCGACGCGACAAGCCTCCCCTACGCCGACAAAAGCTTTGACCTTGTTGTAATCGCAAACGCGCTGCACATCATTCCCGACCCGCAAAAAGCGCTGGCGCAAATCAAGCGAGTCCTAAAAGACGGCGGCCTTTTAGTCGCACCGAATTTTATTTTTAGAAAAAGCGGAAAGCATAACCTTTGGCAAAAAATCTTGGACCTTGTCGGAATCAAGTTCGAGCATGAATGGACCGCCGAAGAATACCTAGACTTTTTGCGCCAAAACGGCCTGCGCGTTGCCAAAAGCCAAGTCGTCAAAGGCCGAATCGATTTGCTTTACGTCGAATGCGCTTTTTAGCGGGCCAAGGCGTTCTTCAATTCCATTTCCAAATACTCTTTGTCGTCGGTGAACTTTTGGACAAGGCGGGTACAGATTTCTTCCGCTTTTTTGATGTCGTCAACAAGGCGGATTTTTCCCTCTTTGGCTCCGTGGAAATAAATTTTTCCGTCACGCTCGTCGTAAAAGTGGCTGAGCGGAATGCCGTAAGGATAGCCGTCGTCGCCAATCAAAGAAAGCACGCACCTTCTTGTGTAAATCGGAAGATGAAAATATTTTTAAAAGAGCAATTTTATCCAATTCTTTCATTCATCTTTTTGCTAGATTTTCCGCAAGAGGTAACAATATGAACAAAGAAGTTTTTGAAAAATTTGACGGCGGAAGCCTGCGTTTGCCAAAAGGCCAAATTGACTTTGGCAAAATCGGCTGGAACAAGCACCCGACTTTTGAAGGCGTTGAGCTAAAACACATCGTAACATCAAAAGACACTGGCGGCGACTTTAGCTATCACTTGGTTAGAATCGCTCCCAACAAAAGCATCAAGAACCACATCCACGAAACGCAGCTTGAAACTCACGAGGTTATTGCCGGAAGCGGAACGTGCGTCAATGACGGAAAGCTCCTTGATTACGAGCCGGGCGTGATTTCGATTATGCCAGCGAAAGTTCCGCACGAAGTCAACGCGGGCCCGGAAGGGCTTTACCTTTTCGCCAAGTTTTTCCCGGCCTTGTGTTAGGAATCCTTGTTCGGCCTTGCCGCGTTCCGGTATTCTTTGGGGGTAAGGCCGACAATTTTTTGAAAGCATCTGTCCAGGTGGCTTTGGTCGCAAAAGCCCGCGTCATAAGCCGCCTCGCAGACGCTTTTATCTTCTTCAAGCAGCTTTTGCGCCTTTCTCACCTTTCGCTGAATTTGGAATTGATGGGGAGTAAGCCCATACATCTTTTTGAATTTCCTGATTAAATGAAAAGGGCTGAGATTCGCGTCCCGCGACATTTCTTCAATAAGATAAAGATTTTCCGGCTGGTCGAGAATTGAATCTTTGAGCCCGCCAAGTTCTCCTTCCCCGGCCTTTGTCCGCGCGCAAGTCACCAGCATCGAATAGCCATTTTCGTCAACCGGCTTTATCTCATGCAAAACATTCGGCGGAATTCTAAACTCGTCTCCCTTGCGATAGATTTTTGGAGCGTCATCCATCACAATGCAGACGCTTCCGTCTTCAACAATTCCAAGAGTCAGATGCTCTGCGTGCGTATGAGGCGGATAAGACTTAGTCCAGTTTTTATAATGCACGCATTCTATGTCGTCGTTCTTTTTGCGGTATGAAATTTCGTTGGCCATAGGCTTTGGAGCTCAGTTTATGCATCGCTCTTTCTGCTGATTAAAAACACGCCGTCTTTATCGGCGGTTCTTATAAGCGACTCGCCGTTTATGATTGTTCCGTCAAGCGACGCCAATTCCAAAGACTCGCTCAGATTATGTACGTCATAGCCCATTGGAAATCCTACGGTATTGGACATTTGAATGTTAGCAATGTCAAATGTCGCTATGCCGGACAACACGACCGCGTCCCGGACTTTTTCATTCCGGCATAATTCCGCTATTTTTTCGCGGAGCAAATCGCCTCGTTCCATCCGCAGAATGAACGTCCTTCCCGTATTTTTCGCAACAAAATGCTTCATGGCAAATCCCCCTTGCATTAATTTTAACCAAATAGTAATGCAAGACGGAAAGAACGTATATCAAATTATTGCTCTTTATTTTCCACCGCCGATGAATAACTTCCCGCTGTAATTCCCATATATTTTTTAAAAATATCGTTCATGTGGCTTTGGCTGGTAAAGTCAAGCTCATAGGCGATGTCGCTTTGAGAATTTTTAAGCGCCATGTCTTTTATTTTTCTCACTTTGCACTGTTGATGATATTGTTTTGGCGTGATTCCCATTTCCTTCTTAAACGTTCTAATCAAATGATATTTTGAAACGCAAACGTTTTCCGCAAGTTCGTCTAATGAAAACTTGCTTTGACAATGTTCATTTAAATACCGCGCCGCTTTTTCAGTATATATTGACCTAACAGTATCAGACGCCTTATACAGTTCGAACATGTCTATTATGCGCATTTCAAAAGCGCGCTCATCGATATCATGCGTTCGGAAAAAGTTCGCCAATTCAAGAAGCCTGTCGCCCAAAGAGGGATAAAAACAGCGTTCCGTTTTATATTCCTTCATGACTTCTGCCAATTCATTTTTTAGGCATATTGTAATATAGGAGAAGCCGCTTGTCGGATTAATAGCAATTCCGGTATTCGACGGCACGATATAAGCGTCCCCTTTTTGCAATTCCAATGTCTTGCCGCCAATATCAAATTCTCCGCATCCTGCAAGAACCGCTCCCGCCATAAAACTATTGTGGGTATGATAGGGAAAATTATGCATGCCAGCGCCTGTAACAATTTCAATATTGCCATCGAAATAAAAGGAAACGTCATTCATATCTGTTAACAATTCAATTCTTTCACCATATATCCGCAAGTAAAAGGAAAGAAATCAAATTTCTCAGTTCCAATATGAACGAAATCTTCACTCTCATACCATTTACGGAGAACAGTATTTTCTTCCACAATCCCAATGTTGATTTTATTGCGCTCATGGGTTTTTGCCTGTCTATAAGCGTCTTGAAGCAATTCATGGCCGATTTTCTTATGCCGATATTCAGGAAGAACGCAAAGGTTGCTCAATTCGCATTCACCTTTGTCTTGCATCAAAAGCGAATAATAGCCAATTATTTTTCCGTCGGAATCAAAATATCCAAACATGAATCTTGGCTCGTTGTCCATTTGATATAAAAGCCTTTCTTCTGTCGTCGCAAAGGCGGTGAACCTTGGGGCATTTTCAATGGTAAATCCAAATTGTTCGGCAATTGTCATAAAACTTTCCCTTATGACTTTCACGCATTCTGACACATCGTTTTTGCTTATTTCTTTTATCATTTTTTTCTCCTTTATTATGCTTTTGTATTACGTATACGCATAAGTTTTTATTTCTTCAAGCTGAGGCGCAAGTTCAATCTTCGCATTTCTAATATCGATATCATCCTGTAAAGACATAAAATATCCATCAGATAATCCAAAAAACTTAGCTAAGCGTAAAGATGTATCTACAGTTATCTTTCTGCGGTTATGAAGAATATCCTGAATGCGGGAAGTGGGAACTTTTATTTCCTGCGCAAGTTTATATGCAGAAATTCCAAGTGGAATAAGAAATTCTTCGTTGAGGATTTCCCCGATTGTTGGTGTTTCGATAAAATCAGACATAGTTTTCTCCTAGTGGTAATCTACAATCTCTACATCGTAATAACGTCCGTCTTTTTCTGTAAAACAGACAGTTTTTAAGCGGAGTAAAGCCGCATTCAACCACTACTTAGACCTCGCCCCAAAAGTCAATTTTATAACCTGTTTTGCAAGGACAAGTCAGGCTCTTTCACATTTTATATCCAGGAATGAGACAACATCTTTATATTCTTTTACACCATCCAGAATTTCACGTTCTATACGTTTTAGGCCTAGTTGATAATAGTTTTCGTTTATCATTGCAAGCTGCGAAGTATCACGACGCTTATAGTTTTCATAAAGTTCTTCTATATTTTTATAAGTTTCGTAATATTCCCGCTTTATGCTGAATTTAGAAAAACCCGCTTTGCCAAGTTCATAACATAAAAGTTCTTTTGGCCAGAACCTGTGTAAATCTTCGCAGTAACTTTCAGGGCAGTGTTTATATACCCACCATTCTTTCATGTATTCAGGCTCAACATTTCTATACTTAAAAATTCCATTTTCGTTAAGCGTATTAAATATATTTGTCAATGCAGTTTTTTTTATCTTCAAAATGATGAAATGCAAAATTACAGACAATCAAATCACATTTTGTATTTAAATTAAGATTTTCTGCCGTTGAGTGAATGAACTGGGCATCTAAGTTTTTTTCTTTTGCTAATTTAAGCATGTCTTCAGAAGCATCCATGCCTATCCATTTTATTTTTTTGCTGTTGAATTGGCTTTGCTGACAATAAAGCCAGTTTCCAGTTCCGCATGCTAAATCTAAAACTGCAACTTCTTCTTTATGAAAAAGCAATTCTTCGAGATCCTTGTCTATCGGAAAAGTTGTCCGCGATTTGTTCTTATCATACACTTTTGAAACATTCGAATAATCTGTTTTAAGCATTTATTCCATTTTACTCCTAAAAAAGCAGGCCAGCGGCCTGTCGCCATAACAACTGGTTGTACCGCACGCGGCTTGACCGCGTGTCGGCTACGAACCTTTGTTATGTGTTATTATCCCTTGCTCTCATTTGTTGTTCTACATCAGCAAGTGACATTCCTTTTTTATGAACAAATCCTTCTGACTGAACAAATGTAATTATTTTTTCTCTCCTCGAATCATCAACAAAAGTCCGATTTACTAAATTCGTGTTTTCTAATGGAGAATCCATTGTCCAATATTTCATTTCTCCAATTTTTAAAACTCTGAATGCTTTCTTTCCAAATATTTCTGTATATCCATTTATTTTGATGAAGTATGCAAAATCTACCATTTGAGCATGTAAGTCTTCATTCCAATCTAAACATGTATATTCATGAGGAGCTGTAACATAAGTTTTTGCATATTGCCATCTTACATGCTTTATATAAGATTCTGCTTCTTCAAATGTCATATTTACCTCTAGCGGCGTAAAGCCGCGTATTTGTTAATTCATTTTTTCAGCAAGCTTGACTTGCTGAAAAAATATTCCTTTATTTATATTCGGTATAAATTTTGTGAACAACTTTTATAAATTCAGAAATTGCATTTATTACTGATTCTTCTATTGCACCTGTATTTATTCTGATTGGATAATAAGGTTTGTTATTGTCACTAAAATCAATTTTTCCATATTTTTTTTCTATTTCGGAATTGATTTTTAAAATTGCAGGAGAAGCGCTCCAATTTTCGGAAATTTGTAGCCATATTGGAGTATCAGCATATTTAGCCCAATATTCAAAATTTACATCCAACTCAATAGTTAAATCTTCAATTTTTGCATATCTTGTATATCCCCATTGTTGTCCTGTTGTTTTTAGCCCTTTTGTGGACAAATTAATTTCTTTTGCTAGTTTATCAATTACTTTATCTACGATTCTATAATATGAGAGAATTTTTCGGGGAACAGCGGGTGATAAATCTTCATCGGTAAGTGGAAGAAAAGAATTTGCATCTATTTTTTCGCATAATCCTTTTAATTGATTTATGTCTGATAAAGCATCAAATTCAGAATGGCCAATATCATTTTTTAAAGCATTCAAAACGGAATCCCAAGAATAGATGATAATATTTTTTGTCCCTATTTTGATTATTTTGCTATCAACTCTAAACTCTATATTAGATTCTTTGAGTGTATAAAGAATTTCACTCTGTAAAGATATTTTTCTTAAATCTGGACAAATAAAAGCTAAAACTCCATTTTCAGAAAGTCTGTTTAAATATGTTAAAGGTTGATTATCAGTCAATGAAGCCCAGAATTTTGCTTCTAAAATTATCACTTCATTTTTGTTTTCATCAAAACCCGAAAGATCAGGAATTTCTAAATTTTCACCCTGTACTTGCGAATTGAATGTAATATCAGAAAAATTTGTATTGTTATCAAGATTAATAAGATTTACAAGATTCTTATTTACAGAGTCTGAACTGTTAAGTATATAATTCAAACTTTCTGATGCTAAAAACTCAACAGAACCATGAATTCTACCATAAAAATTTCCAAAAATTGACATCCCTCTTTTTCCAACCTTGCGCCCCAGTGCGGGCGTCCACATAACAAACATTCTCCGTATCCACAACAATCCTCTTATGCTGCAATAATTGCCGCATAAGATTCACTACAGGACATCCTATTCCCCATATTACCACGAATTAGGAATTTTGTATAGCGTATTATGCCGTTCCGTCTAACGCGCTGACTTATCGCCGCCTAATATTCCATCAAGCGGGCTGACCACGTCTTTCGCGCCGCGGTTTAGGACGTGCGTGTAAATCATTGTCGTGCGGACGTCGCTGTGGCCCAAGAGTTCCTGGACTGTGCGGATGTCATAGCCGTTCTCCAGCATGTGCGTCGCAAAGGAATGCCTAAAGGTGTGGCAGCTGGCGTTTTTGTTGACATGGGCTTCGGTCATGGCTTTTTTCACCGCCTTTTGCAAAAGGCTTTCGTCCATGTGGTGGCGGCCCTGCTGTCCTGTCATCGGATTTTTCCATCTGTTCGCTTGGGGGAACAGCCATTGCCACTTCAACTCTTTTCCCGCGTTTGGGGAGCGGCTTTCGACGTTCGCTGGAACTTGCGCCCTACCCCAGCCTTCGGCAAGGTCCTTTTCGTGCAAGGCTTTGACGCAATCGATTTGTTTTTTTAGTTGCAAGCTTAGGCTTTGCGGAAGCATAACCCGCCTGTCCTTTCCGCCTTTTCCAGAGCGGACCGTGATTTCGCCCCGGCCAAAATCAATGTCCATGACCCGCAAGCAAAGCGCCTCGTTCAGCCTGATGCCCGTTCCGTACATAAGAAGGGCCGCAAGCCGCTTGCTTCCGTCCATGCGGTTCAAAACCAAAACTACCTCTTCCTTGCTCAACACAGCCGGAACGCGCCTCTTGCTCTTTGCGCGGATCAAGCCCGAAAGGCTTTCCACATCCTCGTTCAAAACAAACCTAAAGTAGAACAAAAGCGCGGCAAGCGCCTGGTTTTGCGTCGAGGCGCTGACGTTTTTCTTTACCGCAAGATGCGAAAGAAAGCCGTTGATATGCTTTAGGCCAAGCCGCTCGCCGCAATTGCCGTACAAGCGCAAAAAGTCTTTTGTCCAGCGCTCGTAGCATTCCTGCGTGCGCGGACTGTAGCGCTTTGCTTGCAAGATGGTCCTTAGCTTTTGCAAGCCGTCTTTTGCGGGCCGCGCTTCTTCCGCCTCTGTGGGAACATTTGCATGGACGCTTGCAGGAACGCTCGCGGTAAAAAGCCCCGTTCCGTACAAGCTGTTCAAAAGCGCGTCAAACGACTCCCGCGTGTCGGGAATCAGCCATACTTGTTTATCCTCGTTCCACCGTCTTCCTTTTACGGAGCGAACGGCGTCAAGAACCGGGCGCGTAAAGCCCTGGGGAAAAGAAACGGCCGCGCAACGCGGTCCGTCAGAAGTCACTTTTACTATCACTCTTATAAATATAGTAAAAAATACGCTAGACGGCAAATTTCCTGCACAGAATATAATATTTATATTATAAAAACACTTGATTATATAATATAATTAAATTCATTACTTATAGGTTATAAAATGAACGCAAGAATAATGCAAATAAGGGCTTTAGACAAAAAAACTTCCTCTCTTACGGACGCAAAGGATATTGTTCCAAAAGGCGCCAGCTGGATAAATACCGTTCGCGAAGCTATCGGAATGACCGCGGTTCAGCTTGCAAAACGACTTGTGGTAACACAGCCGCGAGTTGCCAAGATGGAAGCCAACGAAGAAAACTTAAAAATAAGCACAATGAAAAAAGCCGCTAAAGCCATGAACTGCGACTTTGTGTATTATTTCAAGCCAAAATCAACGTTTCAGGATATTGTCAACGTTCAAGCGCAAAAAAAAGCGGAAGAAATAATCCTTGGCGTGAATCTGAACATGGCTTTGGAAAATCAGGATATTGACTCAAAAGAAGCCATAGACGACATGGCGGCGGATTTTATTTATAAAAATACAAAAAGAATCTGGGATTAGAAAAGCGTATGCCGGGGATTATTCGGATTTACTGAAACATGCATTATTTCTTATTCAAAGACAAATAATCTTTTATAAACTGATGCCTGTTTTTATACTTCAAACAAGTTTCACTTGTGTTTGCCCATGCAAGACCAATATCTTCAACTTCGAATGTTTCATCAGAACTTTTTGAATTACATTTTTTGCATAATGGAATGATATACCAATGGTTGTCATTTTCTTTCTGTACATGAGCTCCAACCATTTCATCAGACCAATCTGATATTTTCTTATGGCAACATGGACAATTTTCTGGTAAATATGATTGAGCGGGATTAAATTTTGTCCAATGATAAAGCCAACTGCGGACGCCATTCTCATCGCATTTACAAGAATTATCAGAAGTTCCGTTCAGGTTTCTAACTTTTATCTTCCCTGTTTTTGAAGGCACAATTGACTTCTGATAAAAATAGACTAATTCATTTGTATCTTTTTTATATACGCTTCCATTTTCTGAATAAACACATGGATTTTCAGGAACTACTTCCACCCAAACATTATCCGTAATTTTTTTAGATCCAGACATGCTGTAATTTATATAAAACCAATTTACAGTATATGGGATATATAATTTTTTCGTATATGAATCATTTTCTGTAAATGTATATTGAACATCTGTAGTTCCATTTGGAACAATATAAGCATACACATTTTCCATCAACGGATATTCTAAGTTATCGAAATCATCCGATGATATTTTACATATATCACGTCTATTAAATGCAAATGAATCTTCAATATTTAACTGTCTTTGCTTTTCAGCGTATTTAAATTCAACATCACTTTTATAAAAATCAGAAACTATTTTTCCAAATCTTCCGTTTCATTCGGAATAACCATCGAATTCCAATTATCAATGTAATATTCTTTCATATTTTTCCTCTCCAAGCGCCCCTGTGCGGGCGTCAACATAACAACTGCTTGTACTGTAGCGAACCCTACCCCGCTGTCGGCTACGATGCTTCGTGCGCGTGAGCACGCTAGATAATAATTTCCAAAATGCAAACAACCGAAGACCGTAACCTTTGTTATGCTTTATATTATATCGCAAATTTTGATTCCAAAATTTTAAATAATTTACTATTTGTTAAATAATTTACAACAATTAATAATATTTTTGCACATATTAGCGTCAAGACTATAGTAGCAAATAAAATGACTAGAATTTTATACCATTTTTCAGGATTGAAAACACCTTGCATATCTAAAATTACCACATGTTGAAATAAAAAAATAGAAAAACTCATCTTGCTTAACTCTGTAAAAAAACTTTTCCACCTTGTCATCATCACGCAATTTCCTAATTGTACCAAAACGACAAGCAAAGACAACCCTTGAATTTGATGAAAAAAAACAAAATTTGGAAATTTTACAAACCTCATAACCACAAGAATTAGAAGCGATACCATCCAACTAATTTTATTCTTAAAAAACAAATCCTTGAATTTTATGAAAATCATACCTATATAAAAACTAGTCATACAGGTGATTAAATTTGTAAATTTCATTATTTCAAAAAGATCAGTGCAATACATCGAAACATACCCCATAATTAGAAAAATGGGGATTATGAACATTTTTTTATTCATTACATATACCAGAAATGGGTATAATAAATAAAGCATAATTATAGCTCCAAGAAACCACTCCCCAACAATATAATAATTAGAATACTTATATAGAAAATATCCATCCATTCCCAAAAGTGTAAATGCAAGTTTTAATGGATTACCTGCATAGAACAACTTATGGTTTTGAAATATGTTTCGCAGAAAAAAGAAGAGAAAACATAAATAGTATGCAGGAAAAATCGACTTCCATCTTTTGAAATAAAACACTTTCAAGGATTCTATTTGGGGATAATTATAATATAAAACTGCTCCAGAAATCGCAAAAAAAGCTGTTACAAACATATGCCCCCAAGAATCATTTGCCGTTGCAAATAAAAACTTGAACGAACCTGCCGAATGGCAAAAGTAATGAAATATTATAATTCCTATCGCGCAACAAGCTCGCGCAAATTCAATGCCAAAAATTCTTTCTTGTTTTATAATCTGAGTTTCCAATCTTTTTCTCCATAAACAACCATGCCAACAGCGTACGCCTAACACATCTTCTGAGTATTCAACATTCTACAAAAACTTCTGCATTATGCATAGCCCCCTCTATCCTAGCGCCACGTCCAGGACCATCATCAGCGCAAAGCCCGCCGCGAATGTTATCGCGCAAATGTCGGTCTTTTCGTCGCGGACGGCTTGGGGAATCAGTTCCTCGATGACAACGTAAACCATGGCGCCCGCCGCGAACGAAAGCATGTAGGGCAAGAATGGAAGCAAGAGCGCCGTAAGCAAAATCGTGAGGGCGGCGGCGATTGGCTCGACCGCGCCGGAAAGGGTTCCGAACAAAAAGGCTTTTCCTTTGCCCTTGCCTTCGCCGACTAACGGCATTGAGACAATCGCGCCTTCAGGAAAATTTTGGATTGCGATTCCAAGCGCAAGGGCAAACGAGTCCGCCGCGCTTATCGCCGCTCCTCCGCTTAAAAAACTGGCCAACGCCACACCCACGGCCATTCCTTCCGGAATGTTGTGAAGGGTGACGGCAAAGAAAAGCATTGTCGTGCGGCTGATTGACGCGGCGGGGCCTTCCGGCTTTTGCGCCATCGCGTGCAAGTGCGGAGTGATTTTGTCAAGCAAAAACAAAAATGCGATTCCCGCCGCAAAGCCCGCCAAGGCGGGCGCGAAGGCAAGGCGGCCCAAAGGCGACGACATTTCCATCGCGGGAATCAAAAGCGACCAAACGCTCGCGGCGACCATGACGCCCGCGGCAAAGCCCAAAAGCCCCCGCTGCAGGCTGTCGTTCATCTTGCCTTTTAAAAAGAAAACAGTCGCGGCCCCAAGCGTCGTTCCCAAAAACGGCAGGGCCAATCCAAACAATAGCGCGCTCATAAGTCCATCTTATATTTTTTTTTAGGATTCGGCAATCTCAGCCGTGGCGGCCCGTATCTTTTCTATCCCTTCCAAGACGGCGGCCTTTTTTTGCGGAGTGTAAAAGCGGACTTTTGGCCCAAGCTCTTTTAATAGCGGAACTAGCGCCTTTAGCTTTTCGATGTCCAGCGCGTCTGGAGGAAAGGTGGCCAATATGCCGCTGGTACTTTCGTTCCATTCGATTTTGGCGGAAGGGCAAAGGACGGCCGCGGCTTCGATTGCGGCGCGGCGGATGTCCTCGTCACGCAAAACGCGGTCGCGGAACCTAAACTTTCCGGGATAATATCGCCACTCCATTTTACGCCTCCCCCGCCGTCGGCAAACCAAGACTGCCGGGCCGGCCGGCGCTTTTCGGTTGGCCATTCGTTTCGCGCGAGGCTTTCGTTCCCAAAAAGGGCTTCATCGCCCGCGCTCCGAACATTACCGTTGAGGCGTTGTGCAAAAGCGCGGCCGCGGACGGCGTGATCGCGCCGAACAAGCTTAGGAACATCAGCGCGGTGTTCACGGCGACAATGTCGCGGTTGTTCAAATCGATTCGTTCCATAAGAGCGCTTCCCAAGCCGCGCACTTTTAAAAGGCCTTCCAAGCCGCTGTCCGCAGGGAGCGAAATATCCGCCGTCTCGCCCGCGATGTCGGCGGCGTTCCCCATTGCGATTCCAACGTCGGCCGCGCTAAGAGCGGGCGCGTCGTTGATTCCGTCGCCAACCATAACGACCTTGCGGCCATTCTTCTTTTCTTTTTCGATGAACGAAACTTTGTCTTCGGGGAGCGCCCTCGAAACGTAATGGTCAACGCCTGCGGAGGCCGCCGCGTTCTTGGCCGCGCCCTCGTCGTCGCCGGTAATCATCGCGCACTTTGTTATGCCCGACACGCGCAAGGCTTGGATCACGCGGGCGGCGTTTTGGCGCAAAGGATCGTTTATGGCAAAGGCGGCTATCAGGCGCTTTTCTTCGGCAAGGTACAAAAGCGACTCGCCGTTTTCTAGCGCCGACTTTTGAACCGCCTCCAGCTCTTTTGGCGCCTGGCATTTTTCGTCGTCAAAAATAAAATGCCTGCTTCCAATCAAGAGGCGTTTTTTGTTCAGGCTTGTGGCGATTCCGTGAGCCACGATGTATTCCACTTTCGCGTGCTCTTCGGGGTGAAGGAGGCCGCGCTCCTTTGCCGCTTGGACAATGGCCTCCGCTATTGGATGGGCAAAGTGCTCCTCAAGGCAGGCGGCCAGCGCCAAAAGCTCGTCGTCCGATTTTTTGCAAAAGGAATGGATTTTAGAAAGGCGCGGAGCGGCGCAAGTGAGCGTTCCGGTTTTGTCAAAGACAAGCGTGTCGGCCTTGGACGCTTCCTCCAAAAATTTTCCGCCCTTTACGATGATTCCGTTTTCGGCGGCCTCTTTCATCGCGCTCAAGACGGCGATCGGCGCTGCAAGCTTCATCGCGCAAGAATAGTCAACCATCAGCGTGGCCATCACTTTGCGAAGGCTTCCGGTGAACAAGAATGTCGCGGCGGACAAAAGAAAGTTGCACTTTACAAGCTGGTTGGCCAAGTTTTCGGAACGCACTTGCGAAGAAACTTTCAACTGCTGCGACGAGTCAATCATCGAAAGTATGCCTTGCACTTTTGTTTGGCTTCCGACGGCTCTTGTCTCAACAAAAATCTCGCCTTCCTGCACAAGCGTTCCCGCAAAGACCGAAGCGCC
Source organism: Treponema sp. (assembly GCA_017645785.1). GTDB lineage: Bacteria > Spirochaetota > Spirochaetia > Treponematales > Treponemataceae > Treponema_D. The sequence continues at coordinate 146,089 of JAGCNW010000019.1, read as the reverse complement.
CTGCCGTTTTTCAACCGCGAGCGGCTCCCCTGTAATCGCCGCTTGGTTCACAAGAGCCTCGCCGCTTGCCACCGTTCCGTCAACAGGAATCACGCCGCCGGTGCGAACGGCCACCAAGTCGCCTTTTTTCACAAGGTTTAGCGGAACGGATTTTTCCACTCGCTTGTTGTCCGCTCCGACTTCGACAAGCTGGACTTTGTCGTTCTTTGAAAGCAAACGGTCGGCCAAGTCGCCGTAAGATTTTTTCTTGGTGAACTCTTCTATCGCGTCGCCAACGTTCAGCAAAAAATTTATGTTTGAAGCGGTTCCAGCGTCGCCGGCCAAAAGCGACGCCGCGATCGCGGCGGAATCCAAAACTTCGGAATGAAAGACTTGCCCCTCCGCCACGCGCAAAAGGCCGCGCGCGATTCTTGGACAAAGCGAAACGACTCGCAAGAGCAAGCGGATGTAAAAAGGCAAAAAGGCCTTTGCGTAATGTTCCGCCGTCATCACGGCCAAGTTGAACAAAAGGCTTTCCTTTTCTTGCGGCTCCTCGACAGCGTCAAGCAGCTCTTGGTTTTGTAAATATTTTTCGGACAGCGCCATAAAAAGCGCCTGTATATGTTTTTCTGAAAGCACGGAATCGTCGTAGTAAATCAAAAAGGAGCCGACGACGCAATTTACGCTGGCGCTCTTGATTCCGTCTTGGGTGGAAAGTAGTTCCGCCGCCAGGGCCGCTTGCCGCGAAGTCACTTGGCTTTTGTCGTAACGAACGCGGACACGGCCCGGCAGGGAATGTTTGATCCAAAATTTCATAGTGAATTTTTGGCTTATGTTTGGGGTCGGGCTTACGCCTTGGCGCCCTGGGCCTTAAGGTCCTCAACGTCTTCTTTTAGAGTCTCAAAATATTCTTTGGCGTCCTTTTTTAGCTGGGATCCGCCCGCAAGAACTTTTGCCGCTCCCTTTTTAAAGGTGTCAGTCTGAACAAAGGCCGCGGCGACCGCTCCGGCCGCGACTCCCCACAAAAATTTTTTCCATCCGTCTGTCATTTTTTTGCTCCTCTAATTTAAAGTCGCAAGGCATGAAATTTGTCTTTGCAAATTTAGATTAGTGTAATATAACTAAAATGTCAATATCACAATAAAAATTTTATATAGATAACAAAAAAAATATAGCATCCGAGCGGACTTGACACATTACAAAATAAGTTATAACATACTCTTGTTAGTTATTGCTAATTGTATAAAAGGAAACCATGAGCTTTGACCAAATGATGCTTCATTTTGGAGCGCCCACAATTTGCGGAATAAAGCCCGCGAATTTATTTTCTGTGAAAAACGAAAAGTGCTCGGACGCGACCTTCGCGCTTTGGAAGGACGCGCTTGAACAAAATAAGATTTGCGCCTTCCGCGCTCCGCAAAAAGACGGAACGCTGGTCTTTTTGTGCAACCCAAATTGGGTAAAAAAAATTTTGGACGAAAGCTCCGCGCAAGAATACCTTTCGCTAAAGGGCTACAAAAACAATTTGGATTGCGCGTCCTTTGTCCAAGAGCTTAGCCGCCGGATCGCGGCGCGAGACACGTTCCCCCATGAAGTGGGCCTGCTATTGGGCTACCCCATCAGCGACATAATCGCCTTTGAGAGGAACAAGGGAAAGGGCTTTAAATTTTGCGGCTCATGGAAAGCCTATTCCAACGTAAAAAACGCAAGGGAGCGGTCTTGCAAATACAAGGACTGCTCGAAAATCTGCCAAAAATGGTTTTGCCAAGGCTGGCCCTTGAACAAAATCATAAAGGAATATAAAAAAGGCCGGAAGGCCGCATAGGAGGCAATAATGAAAGTTGCGGTAATTTACGCAAGCACTACAGGAAACACGGAGGCGATGGCCAAGGCCGTGTTTGATTCAGCCAAGGCAAGCGGAGCGGAAGTAGTTTTTGGAACGGCCGACTCAGCCGACAAGGACGCGGTCCTTTCTTGCGACGTTCTTCTTTTGGGAAGCCCCGCGATGGGAGACGAAGTTTTGGAAGACAGCGTTGAGGAATTTTTTGCCGCGATTGAAAATTCAATCAAAGGAAAGAAGGTTGGAATTTTCGGCTCTTACGATTGGGGCGACGGAAAGTGGCTCCGCGACTGGGAAGCCAGAATCAAGGAGCGCGGGGGCGTCATGGCCGCCGAGCCTTTGATGGTTCACCTTACTCCCGAAGCCGCCGACATCGAAAAATGCGGGACTTGGACAAAGGCCGCGATAAAGTAACGCCAGCCCAAAGCCGCGTCCAAGCGCGAAAGCCCCGCAATAGATGTTGCATTTTTTGTGAATTTTCGCTATAAATATTTATATGTAAATACCGAAAATAAAGGTGGAGAGGAAAAATGGAGAGTAACACTATTATGGAAACAAAAAACGTCCTTGTCTCAATGGACAACGATTATTTTGCCGGCTGCATGGACGAGCTTGAAGATTCGCTCGAAGAAGGCTGGTCTGTTGTTGACCGCGAGTACGACGAATGCACAAACACGTCTTTCTTGACGCTTGAGCGCGAATTGGTTTGCGCCTAAGTCGCGCAAGGCATTTTGACTGACAAAAAAGGCTGCCCGATTGGGCAGCCCTTTTTTATTTGGCGCGGCGCGGCGCGCCTTGCCCGTTCCTACGGTTGCGATTGCTGTACCACCGGCTTGTAAATGTCCGCGATTTTTACAGCGCCCGCCTTTCTGGGGTGCGGGTCAAACCAAATCGGAACCACACTGCCGCCTTTGCTTATCAAGGCCGTCAAGTTAAATTTAGACGGATCGGCATTAATAAGCTTTGAATGCTCGGCGACGTCAGTCACTTTGTTTATCACATCCGCAACATCGACATAGTACACTTTGGAATTGTCGGCCTTGGACTTAATGTAAGCGTTCAATTGGGCAAGGAATTCTTCCGCGATGCCGTTCACAGCGATAATCTTTTTTGCGAAATCGCCCCACGGAGGACCGAATTGCGATGCGGGAATGTTTGTTTGGTTAAAGAGATGGTAAGGACTGTAAACAGACATTACGTAAACCTTGGTGTCAGGGCCTGCGTCAAAAATCTTTTCTAGAATCGTGTCAAAATTTGTCTTGAAAGTCGCCATATCCTGGGTAAATGTAGCTCTAAACCAATCCAAATCCCTCGCCAAAATGTTCCAGCCGGTGGCGCGCTGCAAAATGTCGTTGGCGCCGATGCAAAGGGTTATGTAGTCCGCTTGGTCGACCGCTTCCAAAATTTCGCCTTTTTTGGTGGCGATTGTTCCGTCGCTGTAGTTAGGGTCAAGCTTTGCTATGAGGTCTTTTGTTTGGTCGCCGGTGTTCGCGTAACCCAGCAACTTTATGTTTTCGCTTTCCGCCAGGGAATCCCTAAGCTTTGCTGAATAGCAGAATTCATTTACGTAATCGGGAGCCGTTCCTCCCTTGCGACGGTTAAGGTATTTTTCATACGCGTCAAGCATGTCCTGCTCTTTCATGTCATCGTCTTTGGCGTCGCCGCCCATAGGCTTGGGAGCGTAGCCCGCCGCGATGCTGTCGCCAAGAGCCAGCATAGTGTACGGAACGACAATTACAGTGGCTTTTGCAGTGTAAGTTTCACCCCCAGCCGTCAGGGTGGCCGTGACTTCGCCAAGTCCATTAGCGCCGTTTTGGTAAGTCAGCTTGGCTTTTTTGCTGTCGCTCGAATCAGCCGCCACAGTGAACAAGCTAGTGTTGCTGGAAGTCCACGCAACCGTTCCGCCGGTAATTCCGCTAGTCTTCGCCTCTACGTCGTCATCCAAATCCTTTTGGCAAAGAACAAAGATTGTGTCATTCAGATAAAAGCCCTTTACGGTTACGTCAATATATCCCGTTACGGGAGCGGTTCTGCCAACGTCGTTGTTGACTGCGGTGGCGGTAATTCTCGCCTCGCCCGCGCCTTTTGCAGTCACAAGGCCGCTTTGGTCAACCGTTGCGACATTCGTGTCAGAAGACGCCCATTTGATTGTCGAAGTCGAGACGATCGGCGTCGTCACTGCCGTAAGCTTGACAGTCTTATCCTTGTCTATTGGGCTTGCGTATCCGGTTACTTGTATGTTGCTGGCGGGCGCGGAAACTTTTATCGCAAGCGATTTTTTTTCGCTGCCGGATTGGGCGTTAACGACAAATGTGCCGATCCTGTTGGGCTTTATTTTTACAATCCAAGAATCGCCGACTGCCGTAGGTTCGTCTTTAAAAGAGACGACGTCGGTGTCCATCCAAATCGAAACCTTTGCGTTGGCAGGCTTAAAGTTTACGCAAACAGCGGCTTCAGTTTCCGCAACGTTTATGTCCGTGGCAGAAGCGAAAAGGCTTATTGACGAGGCCGTTTGGCTGGAATTGGAATTTATAGTTTTTTCTTGATACCCGCTCCCTCCTCCGCCAAAGTCGCATGAAACAAAAAAGGTTCCGCACAAAACAAAAGCGGAAAACAACAAAGCTGATAAAAATCTTTTCATCTTTCCTCCGATAAAAAACACTATAGATTTTAACGGCATTCTTGCCAAAAGTCAATTTTTTTTGCCCGCAAAAAAAACGCTTGTAAAACGCTTCCGTCGCAAAGGCCAGAAAGCCGCGCTTGCAAGCGGCGGTTGTTTTCATTATACTCTCTATATTATGAGTAAAATTCAAATGAAAAACCCGATCGCCGAACTTGACGGCGACGAAATGACCCGCGTTCTTTGGGCTGTCATTAAAGACAAGCTTCTTCTTCCCTTTGTTGACTTAAAGACTGAATACTACGACTTGGGCCTAAAAGCCCGCGACGACTCGGACGACAAAATCACATACGAAGCCGCCGCCGCCATCAAGCGCTTGGGAGTCGGCGTAAAGTGCGCCACAATCACAAGCAACGCCGCGCGCGTGAAGGAATACAACCTAAAGCAGCTTACGCCCAGCCCCAACGGAATCATCCGCGGCGAGTTGGACGGAACGGTTTTCCGCGCCCCGATTTTTGTCAAGAACGTTCACTGCAACGTGAAAAGCTGGACAAAGCCGATAATCCTTGGCCGCCACGCTTACGGCGACGTTTACAAAAACTGCGAGATCAAGACCCCCTGCGCTGGCAAGGCGGAATTGGTCTTTACAGGTTCCGACGGAAAGGAAATCCGAAAGCTAATCAAGGAAATGCCCGGGCCCGGAATCATCCAGGGAATCCACAACCTTGACTCTTCAATAGAAAACTTCGCGCGCTGCTGCTTTATGTACGCGCTTGACCAAAAAATCAGCGTCTGGTTTGCCACAAAGGACACAATCAGCAAAACCTACGACGGAAACTTTAAAGAGATTTTCCAGCGCGTTTTTGACGCGGAATTCAAGGCCAAGTTTGACGCGGCTGGAATCGAATACTTTTACACGCTGATTGACGACGCGGTGGCGCGCATAATGAAGTGCGACGGCGGAATCTTGTGGGCCTGCAAAAACTATGACGGCGACGTGATGAGCGACATGATCGCCTCCGCCTGCGGAAGCCTTGCGATGATGACAAGCGTTTTGGTAAGCCCCACGGGCGAGTTTGAGTACGAGGCCAGCCACGGAACGGTTCAAAAGCACTACTACCGCTGGCAAAAGGGCGAAAAAACTTCGACCAACCCTGTCGCCTTGATTTTTGCCTGGACAGGAGCCTTGGCCAAGCGCGCCGAAAAGGACAACACGCCCGAGCTTGCGGCCTTTGCAAAAAAATTGGAAGAAGCCACGCTTGGCCTTATCGAGGACGGAATCATGACCGGCGACCTTGCCCGCCTGGCCTCCCCCGCCGCCAAGCGCATTGTCGATTCGTGGGAGTTCATTGACAAGATTGCGGAACGGTTGAACTAGCGAAAACTGGTTACTGACAAAAAACGGCGGGCACCCCCGCCGTTTTTTTTGCGCCTAAAACTGTGGCAAGGCCAAGAAGCGGGCGGCCCTTTTCACAACTCACGGGCGACGCCGTTTTCAAAATAATAAATGTTTTCCAGCTTAAAGCCCCAGCGGCTGTCCGCCGCCCGAATATGCGGCTCAAAAGTAAAAAGCGCGTCCTCATCCAGCGCGACGGCGTTTCCTTTTTCAAAGTAAAGCCTGTCGTTTTTGTCAACCTCAATCGTGTGGCCGACGTTTCCCAAAAAGTCCAGGTTTTCAAAACCGAGCGACTTTATCAGCGCGTTCATTTCCAAAAAAATTTCTTCAAAAGTTTTTCCGGGAGCGGCCGCCTTTATAAAACTGTCGTGCAAAAGCCGCTCGGCTTTTAGGCCTTGCAAAAAGTCCGCGCTTTTAATTTCGGCGTCTTCCCGCGCGCGGCCTTCTTCAACGACAAAGGAGCGCGAGCAGTCGCCCCAAATCTTTCCGACTAGCGGCGAAAGGTCTATCGTCACAAGGTTTTCGCTTCCGACTTTTTCCTCGGAGGGAACGTAGTCCTTTCCGGAAATCGAAAGGCAGCTGCGGCTTCCAAGCAAGACCAAGGCCGGGCAATCGTAGTACCAAGTTTTTTCCGCTCCCCGCTCCTTCATAAGAGACGCGCAGCGCTCCGCGATTTCCTTTTCCGACCGTTCCGCAGTAATGAAAGGCTTAATGTCTTGCAAAACGCTTTTGGCGATTGCCTGAACTTTTTTGTATTCGTTTATGTTGGGATTCATGCCAGTTCCACTTCCATGTCCACGCAATTCCAGTCTTCGCCTAGAATGGTGACGGCGCGGACGCCGGTGGGGACAAAGCCTAGTGAGTCGTAGCAGCGGCGGGCGGCGGGATTGTTTTCAAAAACGCCGAGCGAAACTTTTTTGGCGCCCAATTCAGTTTTTGCGTAGTCCAAGGCAAGCTCAAGCATTTTGCGGCCGTTTCCTTTTCCGCGCAAATCGGGGCTAACGATGACAAAGCCAAAGCGAACCAAGCTTTTGTCGTTTTGGTCTGGGTACAGAATGAACAAGTGGCCGGCGACGTTTCCGCTATCGTCAAGCGCGGTCAAGGGAATGAAAAAGTCGGGGTCGCGCTCAGCGTAGTTCACGTTAAGCTCGTCGCCTTTTAACGGAAAGGTTCCGATTCTGTCCGCCGACCATTGGAACAAAGTTTTTGCGTCCTTGACCCAGCCGCAAATTATTTTGGAGTCTTCTTTTTGATATTTTCTGAGCGTCATTTAGTTCGCGGCGTCTTTCAACACGCCGCCAAAAGACTTTAGGTAGTCGATGAAGCTTGCGTAAGAAAGCAAAACGCAAATTGCAAAGACAACGTTCCCCGCGACCTTAAAGGCGTCCATGTTTGTTTCCCAAGAGGCGGCAAGGCCCGACAAGGACAAAAAGTTTTGGACAAGAACGACAAAGCAGCTAGCCACGTAAAAAACGGTTTTTATCTTGCCGCCTTTTTTGGCCGCGATCGCCGTTCCGCTTTTAGCCGCCACCATGCGCAAAAAGTTTTGGCTGAACTCGCGGTACAAAATCAAGACGAACAAAACAGGATGCATGTAGCCTGTAAAGACAAAGCAAGTGAACATCGACAAGTGCAAGAAAACGTCGGCAAAGGGATCGAACATTTTTCCAAAGTCGCTTACCTCGCCATGAGAGCGCGCGAAGCGGCCGTCAAAGTAGTCTGTGATTTCGGCCGCGCCCAAAAGAGGAATCATAGCCGCCGACAAAACTATGGCCGCGACGGAAGCGTCCGCAAGGCCCAGCCAACGCGGCAAAAAGTAAAGGACAAAAAGTATTGGAGCGGCGATTATTCGCGCCAAAGTGAATTTGTTCGACGTTTTCATACTATAAAAATAGCGCTAACGGCGGATTTTTTCAAGGGCGGCAACATGTCATTCCCGCGCGTGACGCGGGAATCTTTTGCGCCAAAGATTGCCGGGTCAAGCCCGGCAATGACACGGCCTTAAAGTTTCACGTAGGTCTTGCCTTCGCCGCCGTCTTCCGCGGGCGCGAACGAAAACTCTTTTACGGCAGGCGACTGCTTGAGGTAATTTTGCACCGCTTCCTGCAAGGCGCCCGTTCCCTTTCCGTGAATTACGCTAAAGTGGTCAAGGCCGTTAAGGACGCACAAGTCGATTTGGCGCTCAAGCGCCTTTACCGCTTCGTCAGCGCGCATTCCAAGCAAGCGCAACTCGTAGGCGGGCTTGTCCACCGATCCGGCCGCGCCCGCGCCTCTATAGCCGCCGTTTTTGGAGCCGGTTTCAGTTCCAACGGCGACGTATTGCCAGGACGGAATCGCTTTTGCGGCGGTATTTTGGTCCAAGCGCAAGTCTTTTTCTTTAGCCTTTATTTTCAGCGCGCCAAACTGGACAAGCCATTCGCCGCCCTTTTCCTTGCGCAGCAAGACGCCTTCCGCTCCGGTGGCCAAAGAATGAACCTTGGCGCCCTCCTCAAATTTTCTGGCTTCTTCTTCAACGACTTCCCGTTTGGCAAGCGTGGGAGTGGCGGTCTTTAGAGCGTCGGAATTTTTTGTCTTTCCCTTTGTATGCTTGTTGCTCTTGTGGGAATTCTTTTTCTTTTCAAACTTTTCTTCGTCGCGCAAAAGGTTCTCTTCTTCCGCCTGCAAAATGTCGGAATGAACTTTTTCCGCCGCGGCAAGGTCTTCCTTAAACTTCTTTGCTGCCAAAGTTTTTCCGCGGGTAACCTCCCCTTCCTTTAGCTCGCGGATAAGGTTTTCCAGCTTGCGGCGCGACTCGCGCAAAAAGGCGGCCTCTTCCTTTGACTGGGCGGCCTTAAAGTCGTGCTCGCGGCGGCGGAGCTTAATTTCCTTTTCTTCGTTCTTTAGCGCGGCCGCCTCAAGCTTTTCTTCGCGCGCCTTTTGTTCCTGCATAAGGCGGTCAAGCTCCAAGTGCTTTTGGTTCAAGCCCTTAATCAAAGCGCTTACGTCCGCCGCCTGGCTTTGAATGTAGCCCCTCGCCTTTTGAACGATTTCCTTTTGCATTCCGGAACGGTCGGCGATTTCAAGCGCGTGGCTTTCCCCCGGGATTCCCATCACCAAACGGTAAGTGGGCTTAAGCGCGTCCATGTCAAACTCTACGCTGGCGTTTGAGCAAACGGGATTTGTCCAGCCGTAATTTTTTAGGACGCCGTGGTGTGTCGTAACCAAGACAAAGGAGCCGCGGTCGATCAAGCTGTCAAGCGCTGCCATCGCGATCGCGCTTCCTTCCAGCGGATCGGTTCCGCTTCCAAGCTCGTCAAGAAGCACAAGGCTTTTGCTTGTGGCTTGGTTCAAGGCGAGCGCGATGTTTTTCATGTGGGCGCTAAAGGTCGAAAGCGAAGCGTCGATTGACTGCTCGTCGCCAATGTCCGCGTAAACCGCGTCAAAGCACGGAAGGCGGCTTCCTTCGGCGGCGGGAATCGCAAAGCCCGCCTGATTTAGCAAAGAAAAAAGCGCGAAAGTTTTTATGGCGACGGTTTTTCCGCCGGTGTTGGCGCCTGTGATTATAAGAACGCGCTTTGCGTCCATAAAGCGCACGTCAATCGGAACGGCCTTTTCCTTTAGCAAGGGATGGCGGGCTTGCAAGAGCAAAGGCGCCTCGCCCTCTTTGGTTCCCAAGGCGTAGGAGCAAGAATTTTCAAAACCCCACCTGGCGGCCGCCTGCGTAACGTCAAGGCGGACCATTATCGGAAACTCTTCCTCAAAGCCGGCGGCGCTTTCCGCAAGGCGGCCTGTGGCCTCTTCCAAAATTTTTCGGACGGCGCTTTCAAGCTCGTATTCTTTTTGAACCAAGTCGTTGTTAAGGCGCACCGCCTCTTCCGGCTCGATAAAAACTGTCTGGCCGCTATTTGAAAGTTCGTGAATGATTCCCTTAATCTTTCCGCGCTCGCTGGACTTTACGGCAAGCACTTGCCTGTCGTTACGAACAACCGGGAGCGTTGACTCCAAGCTGCGCGCGAGGGCCGGGTCCGCGACAATTTTTTTGAAGGCGCCTTCGATCTCGCGGCGAATCGCTTGCATCGCGGCCTTTATGTCCCTTAGCTCGCGCAAGTCTTTTAACGAGCCGTCCTTGTCCACGATTCTAAAAATTTCTTCCTCGGCGGCGGAAAGGTCGGGAAGCTTTTGCGCGAGCGAGTCAAGGTTTTTCAAGCCCAGCTCGTCTTTTGAGCTGGCGATTCTATCTTTTATCTCGCGCGCGTGTTGGCAAAAAAGTCCCAGCGCGTAAAGCTCGCCCACTTCCAAGCGCGCGCCGGCGGTTTTTAGAATTGCAAAAAGCTGAGCGACAGGCGGCCAAGCCTTTAGGCTGATGTCGCGGCTTGACGAAAAGCAAACCGCCCACTCGCGGCTAAGATTTTTTAGGCTTTCGTATTCGCTTGGATTTGTAAAAGGCTCGCGCGCCAAAAGTTCGGCCTTGCCTTCTTCGCTTTTGCAAAGGCCGGCTATTTGGTCGCGTATTCTATAGTAGTCAAGTTCGGTTAAAGTTTTTGTGTCCATTTTTTTGGGCTTGCTAGTCGCGCCAGTCGCCGGTCTTGATTTCTTCGGTGATGTTCTTAAAGCTTTCGTAGCGGTCTTCGCTTATGACGCCGCTGTAAACCGCTTCCAAAATTTTGCAGCCCGGCTCCGAAGTGTGGGTGCACGAAGCGCCGAATTTGCACTTTCCCAAAAGCGGCTTGAATTCCCTAAAGTAAAGGCCAACATTCTCCGCGGGAATTTCGTTCAGCATAAAGCGGCGAATGCCGGGCGTGTCGATGATTTGCGCCTTGCGTCCTTGAAGGCCGCCGGTAAAGGCTTCGTTTAGGTTTATGTTGAGCAGCGTTCCCTTTGTCGTCGTATGGGCGCCGCGGCCGTATTTTTTTGAAAGGCTTCCGGTCTTTAGGATGACGTCGTTGTTAAGGCGGTTGATCAAGCTGGACTTTCCCACGCCCGACTGGCCGACAAAGGCGCTCCTCTTGTCCGTCAAAAGCTCGACCAAATCCATAAGGCCCTCGCCTGTCTTTGCCGAAACTTTTTGGATGCTGTAGCCCAAGTCCTCCCAGTTTTGAACGCGCGCCACAAAGTCAGGGTCGCTGGCTCCGGGAAGGTCAAATTTGTTGATCAAGATTATCGGCTGGATGTTCTGTTCCTCCGCCTGAATAAGGCAGCGGTCGATAAAGCGCGGACGGAACGGCGGCTCCTCGGGAGTTGTGACCAAAACAAGATAGTCCAAGTTGGCCGCCAAAAGCTGGGGCTTTTGCCCCTTCACGTTCCAACGCAAAAAGACGTTCTTCCGTTCCAACAAAGAAACGATTTGTCCCTTGTCCTCGGAAAGGCTGTCCGCCTCAATCTCGACGCTGTCGCCGGGCGCGAGGGGGTTGTAGAACTCTTTGTCTGTTTTGATTTTTTTTCCTTTGATTGAGCAGGAACGAAGAACGCCGTCTTGGCATTCAACAGAAAAGAAGTTGTTTGTTCCCGCTATGACTGTTCCTATCATAAGTTGAGTATAGTCGGTACGGGAGTCGAACCCGTCTTTAGAGATTGAGAATCTCTCGTCCTAAACCGATAGACGAACCAACCTAAAAAAAAGCCGGCTTTTAACCGGCTCAAGTTCCCCAAGGAGGACTCGAACCCCCACAGGCAGAACCAGAATCTGCAGTGCTACCATTACACAATCGGGGAATGTGTAAGAGTAAATTTAGCGCAAAAGAAAATTTTTGTCAATAGCCGCCCTTGCTTTTTTCCCTCCCCTCCATTATAATAGAAAGAATGGCGCTACTTGAAGGCTCGCCCTTGTGGGCGGGAATCGACATCGGAAGCACAACCACAAAGCTTGTTGTTTACGACCCGACAGCAAAAAAAATTCTCCACTCGCAATACAAGCGCCACCACGCCGCTCAAAAAAAGAGCGTTTTGGAAGCGCTCAACAAAATAAGGGAACTCTACCCCCAAAAGCAAATAAAAATCGCGATGACAGGATCCGGCTCAAAGCCAATTTCTAAAATTTTGGGCCTTCCCTTCGTCCAAGAAGTGGTGGCCAATTCCATCGCGCTCAAAAAAACTTGCAAAGACGTGAACACAGCCATAGAGCTTGGCGGCCAGGACGCCAAGATGATTTTCTTTTGGCGGGAGAACGGAAACCTAAAAACCCGCGACTTGCGCATGAACGGAAGCTGCGCGGGAGGAACGGGAGCCTTCATCGACGAAGTGGCCTCAATCCTAAAAGTTCCTATCGAAGAATTTGACAAAGTGGCCTCGCGCGGAAAATGCGTCTACGACATTTCGGGCCGCTGCGGTGTTTACGCAAAGACCGACATCCAGCCCCTGCTCAACTCGGGCATAGCAAAAGAAGATCTGGCCCTTAGCGCCTTCCACGCGATAGCAAAGCAGACAATCGGAGGCCTAAGCCAAGGCCTTGACATTTTGGCGCCCGTCGCCTTTGAAGGCGGCCCCCTCACCTTTAACAAAACTTTGGTCAAGGTTTTTGTTGAGCGCTTGAACCTGGCGCCGGACCAAGTGATAATTCCAGAGCATCCGGAAACGATAATCGCTTTGGGAGCCGCGCTTTCGCTTGACGGCTTGTTCGCGCGCTTTGAGCAAAACAAGTCTTTGGCCGAGCTTACGCGCCTTTTGGAAGAAGACCTTTCAAAAAAGCAAGAAGTCTCCGCCGGCGCAAAGCCCTTCTTTGACAGCGAAGAAGAAAAGGAAAAATTCTTCAAGCGCCACGAAAAAAAGCGCCCCAAGGTTTACACATTCGCGCCGGGCGAAAGCGTCCGCGCCTACCTTGGAATCGATTCCGGCAGCACGACCACAAAATTCGTCCTGCTTGACGAAGACGAAAAAATCATCGACTGGTTCTACGCCGGAAACGAAGGCGATCCCCTTGTCGTGGCAAAGAAAGCCTTGATCGAAATGCGCGAGCGCTACAAGGCGCAGGGCGTAAGCCTGGAAATTTTAGGCGCGGGCTCAACCGGCTACGGCGAGCTTTTGTTCAACAAGGCCTTCAACACTGACTACCACGTTGTCGAAACTGTCGCCCACGCAAAGGCCGCAAGCCACTACATCGGCGACGCTGACTTTATCTTGGACATCGGCGGCCAGGACATGAAGGCGATATGGCTTAGCGGCGGAATCATAACGAACATTTTGGTGAACGAAGCCTGCTCATCCGGCTGCGGAAGTTTTTTGCAAAACTTCGCCGACACGCTTGGCATTAAAGTGCAGGACATCGCGGCCGCCGCCTTTGAGTCAACGAGCCCCGCGGTTTTGGGAAGCCGTTGCACAGTCTTTATGACCAGTTCCATCGTAACCGAACAGAGAAACGGAAAGCTGCCCCAAGACATCATGGCGGGCCTTTGCCGCTCGATAATACAAAACGTCTTTACAAAAGTAATCCGCGTTTCAAACATTGACTCGCTGGGCAAAAAAATCGTAGTCCAGGGCGGAACATTCCAAAACGACGCCGTCTTGCGCGCGATGGAAGAATACACCGGAAAAGAAGTCTACCGCGCCCCCTATCCAGGAATAATGGGAGCGATAGGAGCGGCGCTTTTGACAAAAGAAAAAATGGAAAAGGACGGCCAGCCGACGACCTTCATCGGCTTGGACGCGCTTGACGCTTTTTCTTACGAGCAGGAAACAAACATAATCTGCCCCTTCTGCGAAAACCACTGCAAGCGAACTCTTGTAAAATTTTCCAACGGCGCGAATCTCATAACAAACAACCGCTGCGAGCGCGGAGAAATTCTTGGCGACCCCAAGGACGCGCGGGTCGTGGAACAAATAAAAGAGCGCAAGGTTCAAAAGGCGGCCAATCTCTTTAGGCTGCGCCAAGAGCTTTTGTTCAAAGACTACAGAATTTCTCGCCACGCAAAAAAGCGCGACATAACCTTTGGACTTCCGCGCGTCCTTAGCTTTTGGGAAACCATGCCCTTTTGGTCGACGCTCTTGCGTTCGATGGGCTTTGGCGTCAAGATGTCGGACATTTCAAACCGAAAGATGTACGAAAACGGACTCAACGCCGTCGCAAGCGACACTGTTTGCTTCCCGGCAAAGTTGGTTCACGGCCACTTGCGCAATTTGGCAAAAAAAGGCGTCGACCGAATTTTCATGCCGATTGTGGCGACCTACGAATCGCAAAACACCGAGGCCACAAGCCGCTACATGTGCGCGATCGTAAAAGGCTATTCTTGGGTAATCCAAAATTCCGACAACCCGCAAAAGCGCTGGGGCATCCCCTTTGACGACCCGATTTTCTTTTGGGAAAGCGACAAGGACAGAAACCGCCAGCTGGAAGAATACTTTATAAAGAATTTCGGCCTTTCAAAATTCCGCGTGGACAGGGCGATCCACTACGCAGACAAGGCGATGAAGGAGTTCAAGCGGACTCTTGTAGAAGAAGGGCAAAAAATAATCAACGACGTGACCGCAAACAACAAGTACGCCGTCGTGCTCGCCTCGCGCCCTTACCAAAACGATCCTCTTGTAAACCACAGCCTTCCCGACCTGTTCACGCAATTGGGAATTCCTGTCTTGACCGCGGACTCCGTTCCAGGCTTGGAGCAAGTCGATTTAAGCAAGAGCCGTCTGGAAATTGTGAACAACTTCCACGCGCGAATGCTTGGCTCGGCCATAATCGCCGCCGAACACCCGGCGCTTGAATACGTTCAGTTCGTGAGCTTTGGCTGCGGCCACGACGCCTACCTCAGCGACGAAATCGTCCGCTTGATGAAAGAAATTTCTGGCAAATCTCCGCTCGTCTTAAAGATGGACGAAAGCGACGTGCAGGGACCGCTAAGAATTCGCGTCCGATCCTTTGTTCAGACAATCCAAATGAAGCGAGACGCCGGAAAAGAGGAACAGCCGCGCGACCTTCCAGAACCGTACAAGGTTAAATTTACCAAGACCGACGCGAAGGAAAAAATTGTCCTTGTTCCGAACACATCGCACGCCTTTAGCAGAATCATGGCGGCCGCCCTGGCCACTCAGGGACTAAAAACCGTTCCTCTTGAAGTTGGAAGGGAAAACGCGATCGCCCTTGGAAAAAAATATGTCCACAACGACATTTGCTTCCCGGCGCAAATCGTTATCGGCGAAGTGCTTGACGCGCTTGAAAGCGGAAAGTACGACAACGCGCAAGTTGCCGTCGCGACAGGAAAGTACATCGGAGACTGCCGCCTCACCCACTACGCCGCCCTCCTCCGAAAGGCCTTGGACGACTCGGGCCACAAGGACATCGCGATTGTCACAAACGACGACAAGGACTACCACCAGCTGCACCCGGGCTTTAAGATGAACCTCCTAGCTTCGCTGAAGCTTGCGACGGCCCTTCCAATGATAGACGTCATGGAAGAGCTTTTGCGAAAAATCCGTCCCTACGAAAAGGTCAAGGGAAGCGCGGACGCGGCCTTTGAAAAAGGAATGGACTATATCGTCGAGGGAATTGGAAAAGGAATCGGCGGAATCAAGCGCGGCTTTGCGAAAGCGATTGACGCCATGAAGGCGGTTGAATACGACCGGAGCGTTTTGCGTCCGCGCGTTTTAATCGTTGGCGAATACCTTTTGAATTTCCATCCGGGCGCCAACCACGACATCGAGCTTTATTTGGAAAGAAACGGTTTTGAAATTATCGAAGCGCGCATGGCCGACGTAATCCAAAAAAATTATTTTGCCCAAAACGCGCAGATAAAAGAAAACGACTTGGCGCGTCCGCTTGGCGAAAAAGCCATGATGGCGATCGTAAACCAATTCTTTGAAATCGCCCACAAGTGGACGGACAAGATAGCGCTCACACACCCGCTTTACAAACGCGCCGCGCACCTTAGCGAAATCGCGCAAGGAAGCGACAGTTTGATTTACCACACATTCGATTCTGGAGAAGGAATTTTGATTCCGGGCGAAATAATCCACTACGCGGAGGAAGGCTGCAAAAACTTCATCATCTTGCAACCCTTCGGATGCCTGCCCAACCACATCATCGGCCGCGGCGTTTCCAAGAAGCTAAAGGAACTCTATCCAGACGCGCAGATTTTGCCGCTTGACTACGACCCCGACGTCAGCTTTGCCAACATCGAGAATCGCCTGCAAATGCTTATCATGAACGCCGCTCGTACCGGTGATTGAAAGACCTTAAAAGTTGTTTCGAGCGGTTTCGCCGCGTCCTTTGGACGCTTCCTTATTGTCGACTAGTTGTAGCGCTTGTCCTCGATGCGCTTTGTTTTCTTTTCGCTTCGGGGAAGCTCGCCGATTCCTACAACCTCAACCTTTGGAGTCATGTTGTACTTTTGCTTGAAGAAGTATTGAATTCCAAGCGCGGCCTCAGTTCTATCCGTTCCGCCTTCGACTTCTACAAAAAGGGTCATTTGGTCTTTTCCCTCAACATGCTCAATGACGGCGCGGTATTCGCTTGACGTTCCAGGAACTGACTTGATTACGTCTTCGATCGTGCTCGGGAAAATAATGTTTCCCTTTACCTTGACCATGTCGTCGCTGCGGCCCATGATTTGGCTTATGCGGGGATACTTTCGTCCGCAGGGGCATTCTCCAGGAACAAAGGCGGCCAAGTCGTGGGTACGGAACCTGATCAGGGGCGCTCCTTCCTTTACAAGAGTGGTGAGGGTGATTTCTCCGATTTCTCCTTCGGGAACGGGCTTTCCTGTTTGCGGGTCAAGAATTTCTGTGTAAACAAAGTCGTCAAAAATGTGCATGCCTTCGGTCTGCTTGTCGCAGTTGATTCCGATTCCGGGTCCGTAACATTCGGTAAGGCCGTAAATGTCGTAAAGCTCGATTCCCAAAATCGACTCGATTCTCTTACGCATTTTTTCGCCCCAGCGCTCGGAGCCGATGACGCCCTTCTTTAGCTTGATGTTCTTTCCGATTCCGCGCGCCTCAACTTGCTCGGCGATCAAAAGCGCGTAAGACGAAGTGGCGCACAAAACAGTCGAACCAAGGTCCTGCATCATTTGAAGCTGCTTTTCGGTGTTGCCAGGTCCCATAGGAATGGCCATGGCGCCAAGCTTTTCGCAGCCGGCCTGGAAACCGATTCCCGCAGTCCAAAGGCCGTAGCCGGGCGTGATGTGAATTCTGTCCTTGTTGGTGATGCCCGCAAACTCGTAGCAGCGCGCGAACATCGTGGCCCAGTCGTCGACATCCTTTTGTGTGTAGGGAATGACTACGGGAGCGCCTGTGGTTCCGCTTGAAGAATGGATTCGGACAATTTGCTCTTCGGGAACGGCGGCAAGTCCAAGGGGATAGGCTTCGCGAAGCTCCTGCTTTGTGACAAAGGGAACCATGTTTTCAAAGTCTTCCTGGCTCTTTATGTCGTCGGGATTCACGTTCTTAAAGCGTTCGACGTAAAAGGGGTTTCCGCTTTGCTTTACGCGGCGAATTTGATTTCTTATCTGTTCAAGTTGAAGTTCTGTCATTTTCATTTTTCTTTCTCCTGTGTCCGCAAGCGGCGGTGTTACTGTTAATAGTAACATAAAAAGGCCCGCTTGTCAAGGGCCGCAAAACGCTATAAAATCAAATCATGACACGACAAATGATTATGGGAAACCAAGCCATTGCGCTTGGAGCCTTAAAGGCGGGAGCGGGCTTGGCCGCGGGCTATCCGGGAACGCCTTCCAGCGAAATAATAGAATTCATTTCCAAATACAAAGAAAAGACCGGAACATACGTTGAATGGTCGGCCAACGAAAAAGCGGCCGTGGAAGTCGCGGCGGGCGCGAGCGCTGCAGGCCTTAGGACAATCGTCACCATGAAGCAAGTGGGCCTCAACGTGGCAAGCGACCCCGTCATGTGCCTCTCCTACTTGGGCGTCAAGGGCGGAATGGTAATCGTAAGCGCCGACGACCCCGGCCCCATCTCCAGCCAAACGGAACAGGACACAAGAACCTTCGCGCGCTTTTCAAAGCTTCCCTGCTTTGACCCTTCCACGCCGCAAGAAGCCTTTGAGATGGTTCAAAAGGCCTTTGAGTTTTCAGAAAAATACAAGACGCCGGTTTTGCTGCGTCCAACGACAAGGGTCGACCACGCCTACCAAAGCATGGAAGTTCCAGAGCTAAAAAAAATCGAAGGAAACGCAAGCTTTGAAAAGGACAGCTCACGTTGGGTTATCTTTCCAAAACTTTCATACGCGCGCCACAAGGAAATTTTTGACCGCGACTTGAATGTTCTTCCAAAAAAATTCTCGGCCCTAAAATTCAACAAGACAATAGAGCTTTCAAAAGACGAAGCGAATGGCGCGGCCTTTGTCGCCGGAGGAATCTCCTTTAGCTATCTTATGGAAGCGTTGGAAATACTAAAAGAAGAATTTCCAAACAACAAAAAAATCCAAGAGGCTTCCGTACTAAAAATCGGAACGCCATATCCCTTCCCCGCTCCCCTTGCAAAAGAATTTCTTTTGGACAAAAAAGAAGTCTTGGTCTTTGAAGAGCTGGACCCTGTTTTGGAAACTTCTCTCCTGGAGCTTTGCGGAAAAGAGAAAATAAAATGCGCCGTTCACGGAAAGCTTTCCGGCTTGGTTCCCGCCGCGGGAGAGCTTGGCGCGGACGTGATAAAAGAAATAATTTTGGCCTTCCTAAAAATCAACGGCCCAAAAGACGCGGCTAAAAACAGCGCGGCGTTAGCAAACGCCAAAAAACCGGAGCTCCCTGTAAGGCCCCCGGTCTTGTGCGCGGGCTGCCCCCACAGGGCTTCGTTCTACGCTGTAAAAAAAGCGATGAAGGGCCAAAAGACCGTCTACTGCGGAGACATCGGCTGCTACACCTTGGGAAACGCCGCGCCGCTCGATATGACCGACACTTGCCTTTGCATGGGAGCGGACATCACTATGGCGCAAGGCTTTTTCCATGCCGAGCCCGACAGAAAGTGCTTTAGCTTTATCGGAGACTCAACGTTCTTCGCAAGCGGAATCACTGGCGTCGTCAACGCTGTCTACAACAAGAGCCGGCAGACGATTTGCGTCTTGGACAATTCCACCACGGCGATGACAGGCCACCAGCCCCACCCCGGAACCGGAAGAACTATGATGGGCGAAATCGTCCAAAAGATTTCCATCCAAAAAATTTTGGAAGCGATCGGCGTAAGCCCAATAATCCAAGTGGACCCCTTTGACCAAGAAAAAGCCGTGGCCGCCGTTAAGGAAGCGAGCGAGGCCGAGGGAGTGAGCGCGATTATTTTCAAGGCGCCCTGCATTTCGATTGCGTCAAAGCTGGGCTACAAGTTCCCCGGCGCAAAAAAAGTCGACGCGCAAAAATGCGTCGGCTGCCAAAAGTGCATAAAGGAATTGGGCTGCCCTGCGATTTCCATTGACAAAAAGAAAGCCGTCATAGACGGTTCCCTTTGCGTGGGCTGCGGACTCTGCCAGGGCCTCTGCCCCACTGGAGCGATAAAATGACAAAGAATGTTTTGATATGCGGTGTCGGCGGACAGGGAACGGTTCTCGCCGCCAAGGTTCTTTCGCAAGCGGCCCTTTCAAAGGGAAAGCAAGTCCTTTCGGCCGAAACTATTGGAATGGCCCAGCGCGGCGGCTCGGTCACAAGCCACGTGCGCATTGGAAAAAACGCCTTTTCGCCCCTGATTCCAGCCGGCAGGGCGGACATAATCATAGCATTTGAGGCCGCGGAAGCCGTCCGAAACATTTCTTTCCTAAAAAAAGGCGGAACCGTCGTAGTGAACGATAAAATCGTCCAGCCGACGACAGCCAGCATTTTGGGAAAAAGCTTTGACGCGCAAGAAATGCTGGATTATTTGGAAGCCATAAAGGCGAAGGTCATTTGCGTTGACGCCGAAAAAATAAGCGCGAAGCTTGGCAGCTCCAAGGCTGTGAACATGATTTTATTGGGAGCGGCCTCGCGGACCGGCCTTGTTTCAAAGGAAGAAATCTTGTCAGCCCTAAAAATCCTTGTAAAGCCGGAATTCCTTTCGCTCAACCAAAAGGCCGTCGAAGAAGGCGCCCGCGCGGACAACGCTTTTATTGTGGACAAATGCAAAAAGCCGTGTTAAAATAATGGCATGACTATCGGAGAAGCGATAAAACAATTGATTCCCAAGCCGGAAGAGGTTTTGGAGCGTTTTTCGGGCAACCAAGAATTTATGGAAACCTTCATACTTAAGTTTCCTGAAGACCCAACGATCCAAGCGGTAAAAGACTCCTGCCAAACCGACGATTGGGACAAAATCCTTACGGACGTTCACACTTTAAAAGGAACGAGCGGAAACTTTGGCTTTGAGGCCTTGTTCAACGCTTGCTCGCAAGTTGTCGCGGACATAAGGGCAAAGAATTATGACGGAGCGCGATCAGGCATTCCAACAGTATTGTCTGAATTGGATACAGTATGCGGCGTTTTGTCGCAAGTGGAGTGAGACATGTCAAAGAAGAAAGTTATTGTCATCGACGACGTAGAGTTGAACCGAGTCATTTTGGGAGAAGCCTTCAAGAGCGAATACGAAGTCCTTGAGGCGGAGAACGGTTCCATCGGACTTAAAAAGATAAAGGAAAACCAAGACGACATCGCGGCGGTTTTCTTGGACATCATCATGCCCGAGATGGACGGCTTTGGCGTTTTGCAGGAACTGAACATCAATTCCTTGATTCAAAAAATCCCGGTGTTTTTGATTACGACCGACGCGACGAGCAACGTAATCGAGCGCGCCTACGACTACGGCGCGGTTGACGTAATTCCCAAACCCTTCAACACAATGATCATAAAGCGCCGCGTGCAGAACATGATCGAATTCTTTGAGGCAAAAAGGCAAAGGGATTCGGACGTAGTTCAAATTGACCAAATTCTTCAAATGCAGCGCGAGGATCTCAACCACGCCGTAGGCTCCTTGATCGGCCACATTTGCGAGGCCGTCGAAAGCCGAACGGTAGAAGACACGGAGCACAACCGCAGCGTTCGCCAGATTACTAAAATCTTGACGGAACAGTTCGCCTTGGACCATCCTGAGTACGGACTAAAAGGCGACATCATCGCAGCGATCGCAAACGCCAGCGTCCTTCACGACCTTGGAAAAATTTTTGTAAACGAGGCGATTCTTACAAAACCCCAAAAGCTTACAAACGACGAAATGGAAATAATCAAGGCCGCTCCTAAGTCGGGCGTAAAAATCTTGAGCGAGGTTCAGGGAATCCCGGAACCATTCTTTACTTTTGCAAAGGAAATTTGCCGAAGCCACATGGAACGCTTTGACGGAAACGGTTATCCTGAAGGATTAAAGGAAAACCAGATTCCCATCAGCGCGCAGCTTGCCGGAGCGGCTGAAGCCTACGAAGTTTTGATTTCAAAGCGCGTGTACAAAAAGGCTTACAGCCACGAAGACGCGATAAAAATGATCGAGAGCGGAGAATGCGGCGCCTTTAATCCCGAGATCGTTTCCAGCCTAAAAAAGGCCGCCGACAATTTAAAGAAAAACGCGCGCGGCTAAAAAATGAAAGACTCATTCAAAGGCGTCGCCACAGTCCAGGGCTCTCCAAAATGGCAAGAGGCGATTAAACGTTCCTCCGCCCTGTACGAAAGGGGCAACGACATCCGAAGCGAGTTTGAGCGCGACTACACCCGCATCCTTCACAGCCAGGCCTACAGCCGGCTAAAGCACAAGACGCAAGTGTTTTTCGCGCCGCGCAACGACCACATTTGCACAAGGATGGAGCACGTCCAGCACGTGGCCAGCGTCGCGACGACCATTTCAAAATACCTTGGACTCAACGCAGAGCTTACAAAGGCCATCGCGCTGGGCCACGACATTGGCCACGCTCCCTTCGGCCACTTTGGAGAGGAATGCCTCAATTCCCTCCTAAAGCAAAAGGAAGGCGCGGGCGCTCCCAAAAAATTTTGGCACGAGCGCAACAGCCTCTTTTTCGCCGACTACATCGAAACTCTCTCGGACCCGGAAGGCATCCACCGAAACCTTGACCTTACCTACGCGGTTCGCGACGGCCTCATAAGCCATTGCGGAGAGATCCACCAACAGGGAATAATTCCGCGCGACGACGCGATAGACTTGTACACGATAAAGCGGCCTGGCCTCTTGCAGCCCTACACTTGGGAAGGCTGCGTGGTGAAAGTGTCCGACAAAATTTCTTTCCTTGGCCGCGACTTGGAGGACGCCCGAACCTACCACCTTTTAGACATGGGTTCCTACAGAATGCTTCGCGACATAGTTGGAAGCAGCCTTGGCTTTGAAGGAAAGGGACAAAAAGCCTTAAGGTCAGGCAAGGCCGTCAACACGACAGTCTTGATAAACGACATGATTGTCGATTTGTGCGAGCAAAGCGACCCAGAACGGGGAATCACCTTTAGCGACGAATACTTTAAGTTCATCGTGGAATTGCACAAGTTCAGCTATTCAAAGATTTACACCCACTGGCGCTTAAAGGAATTCCAAAACTACGCGCGCAACGTAATAGAAACGATTTACACTACCCTAATGCGGACGCAAATCTACGCGCAAAGGGGCCGCCTTTACAACGCGCTGAGATACTTTCCAAAATTGCTTGAAAACTTCGAGGACTGGCTTGTCAAATACACAAACTACGCGCCGATAAAGCAGCCCGACCGCAAGCGGATTTTGCGCTACGCCACGCCCCAAGTCTTTGACATCACGAACGACGAGTCATGGCAAAAGTGCTTGATTGAATACATAAGCGGAATGACAGACCAATTCGCCATTGGCCTGTACGAAGAAATAATTTCGTTCTGACAAAAGATGTCCGGGTCAAGCCCGAACATGACATTCATGTCATTCTGCCGCGATGCGGCATTATGGCAAGGAAATTATTTGCTTGCGCTCTCACGAGCGCTGTCATTCCCGCGCTTGACGCGGGAATCTTTATACTCTATGCATGGCCGAAAAGACGGCCTCGTTCATCACGTTGATTTCGACTCCAATCTTTTTTCCCAAATCCAACATTTGGTCCCTAAAGCTGTCAATTGTAAGGTCGGCCTTGTCAAGGTTGACCATAAGCATCATGACAAAATTGCCAGAAAGGATTGACTGGGTGATGTCAACGATGTTGGCGGAATGCTCCGCCAAAAAACTTGTGACCTTGGCTACAATGCCGACTTTGTCCGAGCCGACTACGGTAATAATCGCGTTCATATTTGCCATTATACAAAAAATGCGCTAGAATGGCAACATGAAAAAAAATTTAGTCAGCTCAGGCATAAAGCTCTCTTTTTTGACCCTAATCTCCCGCGTATTGGGCTTGGTTCGAGAAATGACAAAGGCCCGCTTTTTGGGAACGTCTTCCCTGGCCGACGCCTTTGGAATCGCCTTTTTGATCCCCAATTTGCTGCGCCGCCTTTTTGCCGAAAACTCGATTTCCGTCGCCTTCATCCCGACCTTCCGCGGTTACTTGGAAAACAAAAAGAGCAAGGAAGAGACGCTTGAATTTGTACGGGCGACATTCACCCTGATTTCTTTCTTGACCGCCTGCGTCGTAAGCCTTGGAATTCTTGTCGCGCCCTTTATAGTCCGCATTTTTTTGAAGGCCGGCGAAGAAGCCTTGATCGCCGAAACCGCCCTTCTTACCCGCATCATGTTCCCCTACTTGTTCGTGATTTCGGTGGCGGCTTGCTTCCAGGGAATTCTTAACGGCGAAAAAATATTTTTGCCAAGCGGCTTTACCCCAATCCTTTTCAACTTGTGCGTGATTTTTGGAACGTATCTTCTTTCGAGCAAGATGGAAAATTCCGCCCGCGCCATGTCGGTCGGAGTCATCGTTGGAGGATTTTTGCAAGCCGCCTTCCAGCTTCCCTTTGTGGCGAAGGCCGGCTGGCCCATGCGCTTCACAAGCCTCAAAAAAGCCTTTACCAATCCGGGAACGCGGCAAGTGGTGGCGCTGATAGTTCCCACGATAATCGGAATGGCAAGCTACCAAATAAACGACATGGTAAGCACCGCGCTCGCGGGCCGCGCCGGAACAGGCATCGTTTCAAGCCTTCAATACTCTTTGCGCCTGCAAGAATTGATTTTGGGCGTATTCGCAGTTTCGATCGGAACGGTAATCTTGCCCGACCTTTCGGCCTACGCAAAAAGCGAGCGCTGGGAAGAATACAACGCTATGCTTACGTGGGCGATAAAAATAATCGCTTTGATAACGATTCCAATAACATTTTATTCCTTGATTGGCGGCCGCGAAATAATCCAATTGGTTTACAAGACAAAGCGCTTTGACGAAAATTCCGTCGTCCTCACTTTGCGCGCCTTTAGCTTTCACATCGCGGGCCTCTTCTTCATCGCGGCCAACAGAATAATTTCTCCGGCCTTTTACGCGCAAGGGAACACAAAGCTTCCGACGCTGGCGGGAATCATCGGCTTTGCGGTGAACATCACGCTTGCCTTTGTCCTTTCGTTCAAGTGGAGCGGAGGCGGAATCGCGTTCGCTCTTAGCGCGGCCAGCCTTGTGAACACAATCGCGCTCTTTGCCTTTTTGCGCCGCCTGCAAAGCATCGACGTGGGAAAGACAGTCCGCGAAACGATTTTGTATTCGCTAAAAATGATTTTGTTCTCGCTAGTAGCCAGCGTTCCTTCTTACTTTGCGCACAAATATTTTACGGCGCGCTTCTCCGGCCTAGGCCGTCTTTTGGGGAACGGACTTCCCCTGCTCTTTACGGCCTTGATTTTCGCCGCGATCGGAGCGCTGCTTTTGATTATAAGCCGCGACCAAGCCGCGATGGGAATTTTGCGGCGCGACAAAAGATTTGGCGGCCAAGACAAATAATCTTTTGACACAAGGCCGCGCTTTCATTAAAATGGAGCGTATTATGAAAGAAAGAACAAGAGACCAGCTTTTAAAAGTTTACGCCGAAAGACGAGATAAATTCATTCAAAAGATGAAGGCCGAAAACATCGACGCTGTGATTTTTGAAGACAGCGAAGACCATCGTGACCCCAACGTGCGGTATTTTTCGGGCCACCCAAACGACGCCTCCCTTATAATAAACCAATCGGGAGCGGCGGTATTGATCGCCTGGGACGAAAACTTGGCGCGCAAAAACGCCTTTGTTGACAAAATAATTCCATCCACCAGATACGAACGCAACACCTTGCGCGCCATCAAGGCCGTCTTGGGAACGATGAAATTTACAAGCCAAAAAATCGAAATAAGCCCCGCCACGCCCTACCCAAAATTTTTGGAATACGTTGACGAGCTTAACATTTACGACGTCCTCTGCAAAGAAAAGGGCGTCCACTCCTACGCCACCCAAATGCGCGCCACAAAGGACGACTACGAAATCGAATGCTTAAAAGAGGCGGCCCGCGTCGGAGACCTTATCATCGCCCAAATCGAAAAGCAAACAAAGAGCGGAAAAATCAAGACCGAGACTGACGTCGCGCTTTTGATTGAAAAAGAATGCCGCGCCCACGGCTGCGAAAAAACCGGCTTTGAAACTTTGGCGGCCGGCCCAGACCGCAGCTTTGCAATCCACGCCTTTCCGGGATACACGGCTGGAGCCTGGCCAGGAAAGGGCCTTAGCATCCTTGACTTTGGCGTGGTTTACAAGGGCTACACAAGCGACACGACGCTTACCGTGGCCAAGGGAAAATTGAGCCCGGAACAAAAGAAGCTTTTGAGCTTGGTTCAAAAAGCCTATGACGAATGCCTGAACCTTTACAAAAAGGACGTTCCGGTAAAGGCCGCCGCCGCCAAAGCCGACGAAATCTTCAACAAGGCCAGAAGGTCAATGCCCCACGGCCTTGGACACGGAATCGGCCTGGAAATCCACGAGTCTCCCTTTGTGCGCCAGAGGGCCGATCCCGAATGCGTCTTTAAGCCCGGCATGATTGTCACCCTGGAGCCAGGCCTCTACGACCCGGACCTCGGCGGCGTCCGCCTTGAAAACGACGTTCTGATTACCGAATCCGGCAACGAGGTCATAACCCGCTCAAAAATATTAGTCATTGAATAAAGCGCTTGACCAAAACGCCGCAATCTGTCATAATAGGCGAACTTGACGGAACTCCGCAAAAAGGAGGTGAAAACACAATGGCAACAATTTTAGTTGAAGATTCAGAGAATCTTGAAAAAGCTATCAAACGCTTTAAGAGAATGGTAGAAAAAGAAGGCATCATCCGCGAATGGAAAAAGCGCGAATACTACGAAAAGCCTTCCACAATTTTGAACCGAAAGAACAAGACCTTGGCTCGCAAGCTTATGAAAAAGAACCGCAAGCCGCACGACAGCCGAGCGTCTTACTAATCTGAACGAATCCCGCCAGCAAACGGCGGGATTTTTTTTGTCCAAAATCCTTTTTGCCCAAAAAACGCCCCGCCCTTTTTGCTAAAAAGCGCCCAAAAAAAATCCGATAATATAGTATGACCATCTCCAAGCGCGCCGCATGGTATTTTTCGGCGATTTTTTTTCTATTTTTTCTCTTTGCAAGCCAATCGTCGGCCTTGCCAAACGCGCGCGCAAGGGATTTTTCTTCCGTCCATGTAGAATGGAAGGCGCTTGAAAACTGTCCGGCCATACAAATCGCCGACTACCGCGAAAGCCAGCTTACGATTCATTGCGCGAAAATCGATTTGACTTGCCCAAACCTAAAAATTAAAATGCTTCCGCAAAAAGAAAACTCGCGCGACATTTTTTACGCCGAAGAATTTTGCAGGCAAAGCGGCGCGATATTGGCCTTTAACACAACTCCCTTTTACGTAAACGAAAACGGCGCCGACAAAAAACATTCAACGGCCGGCCTTTGCGTAAACGACGGAAAACTTTATTCAAGGGCCTTGGCAGGCTATTGCGCGATCGGCTTTTACGGCTTTGAAAAAGGAATGGACGCGCAAGCCCGCCGCGCCCAAATTTTCGCCTCGCAAAAAGACAAGGACTTGGCGAACGCGCGCCACGCCGCCGGCGGCTTTTGGCAAATATTGAAGGACAAAAAAATAATTCAGTTCAAGGAATTGCGCGACTCACGCACCGCCGTCGGTTTGGACGCGCAAGGAACAACCCTTTACGCAATCGCGGTCGAAGGCGAAAACCCGGCAAAAAGCGCCGGCCTCACCTATATGGAATGCGCCGAATTTTTCTTGGCTCTTGGCTGCGAGAACGCGATGGAATTCGACGGCGGATCTTCCACCCAATTTTGCGTGAACGGAAAGTCAGTTTTGGGCTATAAGAATTACGTCAAGGTTCCCGCGCTTCTTGGTTTTGCTCTTGAGTAAAATCGCTGCCGGCGGCGGGGTCTTGGGCAGTTTCCATTTCTATGTAATAAAAATCCGATATTCCGTCTTTAACTTGGATCGTAATGTTCACAGTCTTGTATCCTTCCCTTTTGATTTGAACGGCGTAACGGCCGGAAACAAGCCCCGCCACCCTTAAGGGCGTCAAGCCGTGGTATTCGCCGTTGACGTAAAGGGCGCACTTAGGCTTGCTTGTCTTAAAGGTCGCGGCGCTGAATCCTGGCAATATTTCTTCAAAACGCTCCGGCTCAAAAAATTCGTCGGAAACCAATTGTTCGGCAGTCTCCCGCGCCGCTTCTTTCTCTTGCAAAAATTCTCCGCCCTCTTGGCTTTGCGCCTCCCTCTGGCTTGAAACGCTCGCGCAAGAAGCGAGGGCTGACATAAGCGCGGCCGCAAAAAAAGCGGCAAAAACGAGGGCCCCGCTAAAAAAGCCGCGGCGCGCATGTTCAATGTTTTTTTGTCCAATCATATTTTTCATTCTATATGATTAAGCCGCTTCTTTCAACAGATTATGTTCCTTAAAACTAAAATATTCGTTTTTGGTTATTATTATGTGGTCAAGCACGCTTATGCCCAAAATGTCCGCCGCGGCGCAAAGGCGTTTGGTCGCGTCAATGTCGTCATCGCTTGGAGACACGTTCCCCGAAGGATGGTTGTGGACCAAAATAACGGCGCTTGCCCTGGCTTGAACGGCGTCAAAGAAAACCTCGCGGGGGTTTATTATCGCGCTGTTGGAATTCCCCAAGGCCACGACCTTTTGGCTTATTATTTCCCTCGCGCCCGAAAGCGACACTGCGATAAAATGCTCGCTGGACTTAAAGGCGTATTGCTTTACAAAGGGCAAAAGGTCGTAGGGCTGGTTTATCACCGCGTTAAGGTGGGCCGCCCGCCTCCTTCCAAATTCCAAGGCGGCCGAAACCGCAAGCGCCTTTCCCAAACCCACGCCAGGAATTTTTAGAAAAGCGTCCACAAGATTTTCTCCGCCGCAAAGGTCAATCGCGTCCATCATCTTGTAGGCGATTTCTTCCACCGGCAGGGCCTTGGTTCCGCTCCCCAAAACCAACATCAAAAGCTCCGGGTCGCTTGGGTACGAAAGCCCGCGCGCAAAGACCCGCTCGCGTAAATCTAATTTTGTTTTTCCCATGCCTATAAGGTAGAGTTTTTTTTTGAGATTTTGGCGCAAATTTTGAAAAAAAATTAAAAAAGAGAAAAAAAAGCCGGCTCGCTGGCCGGCTCATTCTGGTTGTATATAATTATCAGCCGCAACTATTTTATTGTCGTGCCGACGTAGGACTCGCCGTCCAAGATGTTCTTTGTGTTGGCGTTGTTCTTTCCGGCGGAACAAATCACGACAAGGCCAAGTTCGGCGGCCTTTTTGCTGGCAACAGGGTCAAAGGGAACGTTCTTTCCGGGAACCCATTCGTCGCCGACCATCTTTCTAAAGTCCGCCCAAGAAATCTCGTCAAGCGGCTTTGCGTCGGGATTTTTGCGGGGGTCGTCGGTGTAGACTTTTTCTATGTTGCTCAGGTTGACCACCGTGTCCGCGCCAAATTTTTCGGCAAGCAAGACCGCGTCGTTGTCGCTTGAAAAGCCGGGCTTCCAGCCGCTCGCGACCAAAACCTTTCCGTCAAAGTTGATGTCGGCAGTGGGATTTGTGACAACGTCGTTTTTGCAAAGGGAACCAAAGGAAGCCTTTAAAAGCTGCGCGTTGATGCGGGTGGCCATAACACCGATCCAGTCGGCGGCCTCGTTTTGCGGCTCTTGAGAAGTGGCCGCGCAAACATCTTTGTAAGCGCCCTGATAAACGCGGGCGGGAGCGCCGCCTCCGGCTACCAAAATCAAGCGGCGGCTGTCGTCGGCGGCCAGCCATTCCTTGGCCATCTTAACAAAGGCCGCCAAAAATTCTACGTCAGGCTTTTCGGGCGCGATCATCGATCCGCCGACAGACAAAACTTTCGTTGTCATAAAATTCCTCCTTTAATATATTCCTAAAACAGCGGGAACTATCCAATACGAGCTGTAGCTTTCGACATCGGCGGTGGACTCCTCCCAAATGGACTGCAAGGCAAAAGAGCGCGGCATGCTTACCGTCTTGTTGCTCAACAAGGATTGCTTGAGAACCTTGTAGCCCAAAGAAAAGGCAACGCGCTGCGCGTCGATGTTTCCAAAACAACGCTTGCCGTAAGTCGGCTCGCCAGGAAAGGCCTTAAAGTCCATTCCAGCCGCAAGCGCCGTGTCAACGGGAACCCATCCAAAATCTTCAAGATAAAATTCGTTCCACCAATGGTTCCTTGAATGCTTGTCAGCGTCGATCAAAATTCCGCTTAGGATTCTGCAAGGAACGCCGGCCGACCTAAGAAGCGCCGCGTACAAGACGGCAAAGTCATAAGCGTCGCCCTTCTTCCTGCGAATCAAATCAAGAGGCTCCGCGTCGCTGTTGCGATTTTTTGGCAAGACGCTGTAGTTGGCGACAAAGTAATCGTAAACCAATTCCGCCTGCCTGTAAGGATTTTTCACTTGGAAAATAATTTGCGGAAGCAAGTCCAAGACCGCCTTGCTGTTTGCGGGAATGATTTCGTCGGCGCGGGTGTATGTCTTGTAAAGCATTCTGTCCTTTTCCCTAAAGGGAGCGACGTAATCCTTCCAAATTTCGCATTCGATTCCGCAAGAAGTCACGACAAAATTTTGCCTCGCGCCAGCGGAATTTTTCGCCGAAGTTTTGTCCGCGGGAGTGATTTGAAAAATAGAAGCGCCCCTGTATTCCAAGAGCGCGGGCTCGGGAACGCTTTCGGTCAAAACCGCTTGGGGCTGCCAAGCGTAAGTTATCGGCCGCGGCAAATGAATCGTAACCGCGGCGTCGCCCGTTCCCTTTATGTCGTAAAAATCCGCTCCCACTTGAACCAAGTAAGTGTGCTGGCTGGCAAGAGTCTTTACGCCCGCCCTGCTCTTAATGGCGAAGGGCTGCAAGATGGAGCGGCCCTCGTTTGTGGCTACAAAGACCGAACCGTTTGTGGCGCCTTCCGGAACTCTAACGCGGATTTCGTTGTCGCTCCAATACTCAAAGTCAAAGTCCGCTTCGCTGGGACTAACAAAGCCCGGATATTTTTGCCGCTCGTAATTTGAGTCAACGCCCGCGATGTCAGGAATTTTTTCTTCCCGCTCGCTTCCCTTGTAGGTTGTAAAATATACGTTGGAGTCTCCCCTGCTGGAACCAAAGTTTCTTCCGGTGATGGAAATGACTTGTCCAACGAAAGCTTCCGTCACAGAAAGGTCGCTTATGATCGGAACGCTGAACATAGGATTCTCGGGCATCTCGACGGGAATCGCCAATTCGTTTGCGAAGAATTCCGGATTTGACTTTCCGGCGCGGGTGACGACGTAAATCAAGCCGTCTTCGGTGTTGCCCGGAACGATTACCTTGATCAAGTCGTCGTCCCAAGAAACATAACTGCTTTCTGTAAGCCGGTTCCCGCAAAGCTCGACGTAGCTAAAGCCCCTTGAGGCGCCAAAGTTCTGGCCCCGCAAATAAAGGACGTCGCCGGGCGCGCCAACGCTGGGAGAAATTTCCGCCAAGCTTGGCTTTCGCAAAACAGAGCGGGTCAAGAAAAGCAACAAAGAAACGCCGGCCGCTATAGCAAGCGCAAAGGCAAGCAAGCGGGCGACGGGAGACTTTCGCAAAATGTAGGCAAAGCGGTTCACTTTAAGAAGTCCAAAGCGTCAAGGCGCGCGTTGGAAACATTTGACGCCGAGATTGAATTTAAGTTTGTAAGCTTTGTGACGCTGATTGTCAATCCGTCCTCTTGTTCGGAATTGTCGCTCTTAAGGCTTTCAAAATCGCTGGCCTTTATCGCAAGAGGCGTCTCCGCGTTTTTGCTGAGAGCCACGTTGGAAAGAGAGCCGTCAACGATGATGTCGTTGTCGGCGATTGCCTTGTTGGGCCTTACGGCGGATACGGCCAAGACGCTTTCGTCAAGGTTCTGGCGGTTTTGTCCGGCCTTCATTCTGACAGGAAGAACAAGCGCGAAGACCGCGGCTGCCGCGGCGGCAAGAGGAATATAGTTTGCGATGCGAACAATGTTCTTGTTGGGCTCCGAAGCCTTGACGACTTTTGAGAAGCGCATTCGGCTTTGCAAGCGCTCAAAGCTTTGGGCCTTGAAAGTTTCGTCAACGTCAAGGGACTTGGAGTCCGCCGCGAATGCCGCATGCATTGCCTTGAGCTTTTCCAGCTTGGCGCGGCACTTGTCGCAAGAAGCCAAATGAGCCTCGTAGTCCTTCACAAAGTTTTGGGGCAATTCGCCGTCGAGATAAATTGAATGAATGTCGTTCTCAGGACAATGAAACATCTTCTTCTCCTATAAGCTTCGATAGCGCCTCTCGCGCCCTAAACACTCGCACTTTAACGTTGCCTTCGGTAATGCCCAAGGCTTTGCCGATTTCCTTATAGTTCATATCGGCGTATTCGCGCAAAACCAAAACCTCGCGAAGGTTATCAGGCAATTGCTTCAAAGCCTCCTTTGCCTTCTCGATAGTCTCGGAGCGCAAGGCGTCCGTCTCGCCGGAAACAACTTGCCTGCGGTCTTCGTAAAATTCCCGCTGCAAGGCTTTCTTTTCGCGGCCCTTGCGCTTGACGTAATTTAGCGACGCGTTTTTGACAACTCGGATAAGCCAGAATGTCGCGTCGTTCATCGTCGGAAACTGCATCGCCTTTTCGTTCGCCTTGATGTAGGAATCGTGGACCAAATCTTCCGCGGCTTCTTCATCGTTCACAATCCTGTATGAAACTTTGAAGAGCAAGTTGAAAGTCGCGTCGTAGATTTCCTTAAAATCCTTTTCGTCGGCGGCGTTGAGGACGCTTGTTTCGCTTTGGTTCTCGCTTATATCTTTAACCATTAAACAGCCTTTTAGTTACAAAAAATTATTGCCTTTTCCATATTACGCCGGAGGGCGTGTCAACGATGACGATTCCGCGGGCAGTAAGCTCGTCGCGGATTTTGTCGGCCTTGGCAAAGTCCTTGGCCTTTTTGGCGGCGGTTCGCTCGGCGACCAAGGCGTCGATTTCGGCCGCCTCTGGGTCTCCCTCGTGGGAATTTATCTCAGTTGCGGGCTTTTTTAGGCTCTCCTTGGCAGTTTCCTCCAATTTTAAGCCCAAAACAGCGTCCATCTTTTGAATTAAAAGCAAAGTTTCCGCTGGCGGAACGCTTTCGTCCTTTATGGCCGTCTGCAAAACGCCCAAAGCGGCCGGAGTTCCCAAATCGTTTTCCATCGCCGCGGTGAACTTTTGCAAAGTTTCCTGGGCCTTTTCTCCCAAAGAAGCGGCGGCCTTTCCTCCAGCGGCCTCAAAAACCTTGGCCGCCCTCTTTACCAAAGACGCGCGGGAATTTTTGGCCGAATCCATCGAATTCCAGCTAAAGTTGGCCGGGCTTCTGTAGTGCGCTCCCAGCAAGAAGTATCGGTAGTCAAGCGGATCGTAGCCCTTGTCTATCAAAGACTGCAGGGTAAGGAAGTTTCCGCTAGACTTGCTCATCTTTGTGGCGCCTTCGATAACCAGAAAGGCGTTGTGGAGCCAGTAGTTTACCCAAGGGCCCTGCGCTCGGTCTTCGGGGCTAAAGGAGCCTTCGGACTGCGCGATTTCGTTTGTATGGTGGACGGGAACGTGGTCGATTCCGCCCGTGTGGATGTCAAAATGCTTTCCAAGGTACTTCATGCTCATCGCCGAGCACTCGATGTGCCAGCCTGGATAGCCCTTTCCCCAAGGAGAATCCCAAACAAGCGCCTGCTCCTCAAATTTGCTCTTGGTGAACCATAGGACAAAGTCCTGGGGATTCCGCTTGTTTTGGTCTACGACGACTACTTTTCGCTTTCCGGCGCCGGCCTGCAAGTCGTCAAGGTTGAGATTGGCAAGCTTTCCGTAGTCCGGGTATGTCGAAACGTCGTAGTAGAGGTTTCCGCCGGCCATGTAAGTGTGGCCGTTTTCCTCGATCTTTTTTATCAATTCGATCATTTCGGGAACGTGGTCGGTGGCCTTGCAAACCACGTCGGGGCGGAGTATGTTCAAGCGGTCGATGTCGCTAAAAAAGGCGTCGGTGTAAAATTTGGCGATGTCCAAAACCGACTGCTGGCGCTCCTTTGCGGTCTTGAGCATTTTGTCTTCGCCGTCGTCCGCGTCGCCGGTCAAGTGGCCGATGTCGGTGATGTTCATAACGTGCTTTTTCTTGTAGCCGAGAAAGGTCAGCGTGCGGTCAAGGGTGTCCAAAAAGACGTAGGCGCGCAAGTTTCCGATGTGGGCGTAATTGTAAACCGTGGGGCCGCAGCCGTAAAAGCCGCAAAAACCTTCCTGCAAAGGAACAAATTCCTGCAATTTTTTTCCCATCGTGTTGAACAACTTTAACGCCATAAAAAAACCGCCTTGCGCATCAAATATTTTTTGGTTATAATAACTTCAATGTATAATATAACGCAAGTCGTAGAAAGTTTCAAGCAAAACGCAAAAATCGGCCTTTTTTTTGACGAAGTCTTGGCCAATCATTCCTCCTTCAAGATTGGCGGAAAAGCCGCGCTTCTGGCGGAGCCAAGCGACGCGGAAGCCCTTGCCTTTGCCCTGACAGAGATTAAAAGGAGCGGAATCCCCTATTTTGTCCTTGGAGGCGGAACCAACGTCCTCTTTAACGACGCCGGTTTTGACGGAATCGTGGTGTCAACCAAAAAATTGTCGGAAATAGATGTCACAAAAGATTGCCCGATACTCCGTTTTGATTTAGGTAGTGATTCAACTGCCCGCTCACGCGGGCTGTCAATCAAGTCGGGCAATGACACGGAGGCCGCCCCTGTCATTGTCGGGCGCGACCCGACAATCCTTAAACCAACCGTTACCGTCATCGCGGCCGCCGGAGCCAGCATGGCGAGCCTCGTTTCCTTCGCGCAAGAAAACGCCCTCTCCGGCCTTGAAGAATTCGCGGGCCTTCCGGGAACGGTTGGCGGCGCGGTCTATATGAACGCCCGCTGCTTTGAAAAGGAAATATCGCAGGTTGTCCAAAAAATCCAATGGCTTGAATGGGACCAAAAAGCCCGCGCCTTTGTCCAAAAAGAGGCGGCCTTCGCCCCCTCCGACTGGGCCTACAAAAAATCCCCCTTTATGGCAAGCAGTTCCATAAACGGTCGCCCGGACCACAATTCAGTTACGGTTGCCGGGGGCGTAAACAATTTAATTGTTACTTCCGTAGAATTCCCCCTCTATCAAGGCTGTAAGGAAGAAATATCCAAAAGAGCCGCCGCCTACATCCAAGCCCGAAAGGACAAGGGCCACTACAAGGCGCCCTGCGCCGGAAGCGTCTTTAAGAACAACCATGCCTTTGGCCGCCCAACCGGAAAAATCATCGACGAACTCGGGCTAAAGGGCAAATCCTCCGGCAGGGCCCAAATCGCCCCCTTCCACGGAAACATCATAATAAACAACGGCGGCGCCAAGGCCTCCGACGTTCTTGCCCTGATAGATTTGTGCAAAAAAGAGGCCAAGGCAAAATTCGGCTTTGACTTGGAAGAAGAGATTGTGACAGTAGAATAAAAGATGTCCGGGTCAAGCCCGAACATGACATTTATGTCATTCTGCCGCGATGCGGCATTATGGCAAGGAAATTATTTGCTTGCGCTCTCACGAGCGCTGTCATTCCCGCGCTTGACGCGGGAATCTTTCCTACAAAAATTCCTTCAGCGTGGAAAGGGGCTTTCCGATTTTCCAGCAAAGACTCTTTATTTGGTCGCTGGGAAGAATTCTGTCGGGAACCATGATGGGCTTAAAGCCCGCGCTGTGGACGCTTATTATTCCGTTTGGACTGTCCTCTACTCCGGCGCAAAAATCCGGCTCCACCCCAAGCTCCCTGGCGGCCTTTAGGTAAATGTCCGGCGCGGGCTTGGAATGTTCCACCTCGTCGCCAAAAGCGCAAGCCTCAAAAAAATCGTAAATGCCGACCGCCTTAAGCTGGCGGGTCGCAGTTGTCCGCCTTGTGCTTGTGGCCAAGGCCAGCCTGTAGCCGCGCCCCTTTAGGTAATCCAAGGTTTCCCGGACATGGGGCAAAAGGGGAATTCCCTTGGAAAACTCCACCTCGTGAAAATGAACGCGAAAATCAGAGAAAAACTTTTTGCAGTCAAAGGCTTCCCCGTAGCGGGCAATCAGGTTTTGGGCCATAAGGGCCTCGTTGCAGCCCCGGTTTTCCAATATGGCCGCCTGGATGTCGGGCAAATCCATTTGTTCGGCCAAAAGTTCCCAAATTTGGTCGCAAATGGATTCGGAATCCAACAAAACTCCGTCCATGTCAAAAACAAGCGCTTTCACACCTTTTTCCATGGGGAACATAATAGCAATCCCGGCCGGCAATTGCAATAGCGCTTTTTTTCAAAAAATTTGCTTTTTTATTGAATATTTTTCTATTTTGCGCTATAATTCATTGATATTATTTAAAGGAAGAGCCGGTGTTACAGCTTTCATTTGTTAATTATAAAAAAGGCGCCGCGATTGTCGTAGAAGGCAAGGCGCAAACTGACAGATTTTTCATCATACAAGTTGGCCAAGTTCAGTGCGTCAGCGAAGTAAAAATTCCCGGCCAGGAGCAAGTGATACTTGGTCCTGGCGACTTCGTAGGCGTAATTCCTTGCATGTCCAACCACTTGCAGATTGAAACTGTAATCGCCATGACCGACGTTACCGTAATCGCGGTAATGCGCGACCAATATCCGGAATTGATCGCGAAGAACACACCGGTCGCCATGAAAATCATTCGCACGTTCGCAAACAAGATGCGCGTTTTGAACGGCGTTCTTACAAAATTGACATTGAACAACGTGGCGTCAGAGTCGCCCGAACAGCTCTTTAACGTAGCAAGCTTTTACGACAAGGCCAACCGCCCCGACGTGGCGATTTACGCCTACTACCAATACTTGAAGAATTGCCCCAACGGCGCCAACGTCGAGACAGCCAAGCAGCGCTTTGTCGCTCTTAAGCCCCGCTCGCGCGCGGTCTACTTTGAGCCTACAGAAGAGATGACCCGCAAGTATCCCAAGGGAACGATGATCTTCTGCGAAAACCAGTCGGGCGCCGACATGTTCATCATCCAGTCTGGCGAAGTTTCAATCAGCAAAGTTGTTGACGGAAACGAAGTCACCCTCGCCGTTCTTAGAAAAGGCGACATGTTCGGAGAAATGGCCTTGTTGGAAAACAAGCCCAGAAGCGCTTCGGCAATCGCTCACGAAGAATGCGTATTGATGGTTGTAAACCGCAAGAACTTTGACTTGATGGTAGCCACGCAAGCCCAATTGATCGCCCGCTTGACCACAACCTTGGCCGAACGCCTTTGGGCCCAGCACAGACAATTGACAAACTCACAGATAAAAGAATACTCACACAAATTGGTGGACATGCTTGCCTTGCAGCTTGAAAAAGCCAAGCTCAACATCACAAGCACCCAAGGATTCCAGACAAACCTTTCTGTCCAGGACTTGGTCACAATGTGCGGAATTCCTACAAGCCACCAGGCCCAGGCCATCAACGACTTTACCAACCTCGTGCAGCCCAAGATTGTCGCCGGAAAGATTTACGTTTCCAAGCCCAGCGAGATCATCAAGTCGGCGGCCTTCTACCGCTCAAAAGCCTAGGTCAGGCCCTAAACTTCGCGCGGCCTTTTTCCGATAATGGAGTTATGAAAAAGGCTTTTTTTCTTTTAATCGCATTTCTCTCGTTCGCGGCCTTCGCGGAGTCTTTGCCAAAAGGTTATGGCGGAGTTGAGTTGGGCATGTCTTTGGACAGCGCGAAGCAAGCCCTCAAAAGCAAGAGCGATTTTGGCTACGCCGGCGACAGGGACGTTTCTCTTTTGCCCGGCGACGCGCGCGTCTTGATAGAAACCGATTCCCGCAACATGCAAAAGCACGGATTTTTGACCCAGTGCTGGTTCCAATTTTATAAAGAAAATTTGTATTCCATCATACTCAACCTCAACCCCGAGCGGGTGGACCACTACAGCGTATACACCGCGCTGGTAAAAAAATACGGCGAGCCCAACGACTTTAGCCCGGAGAGGAGCGTTTGGAAAAACGACAGCGTCACGATGAGCTTGGAACGGCCGCTGACACTAAAGTACACCGACAACAAAACAATGGACGACTTGTCGCAAAAGTCTTTGGTTCAAAAGAACGGTTGGGAAGTGACCCGCCAAATGTTCTTGGATGAACTTTAATTGCGGCGAGAGGAACGAATGAAATACCAAAATCTTTGCAAGCCCAAGACTGCGGCCGCAAAAAAACTCGCGGCCATTTTCGCCGCCGCTCTTCTTTGCGCGGCCGCCGCTTCCTGCCAAAAAGGAAACCCCAAGCTCAAGACCAAAACTCTTAGCATAGCCACGGCTTCGGGCTCGACAGTTTTTGTGGAGGCCGAAATCGCCGACAAGCCGGAAACTCGCGAAAAAGGATACATGTTCCGAAAAAACATTCCCGACGGAACAGGAATGCTCTTTGTCTTTGAAGAGGACAAGGTTTTGCGCTTTTGGATGAAAAACACGCCCTCGCCTTTGAGCATCGCTTACATAGACTACAAGGGCGAGATAAAAGACATTTTTGACATGAAGCCTTTTGACCTAAACGACACGACGGCCACAGGCTATGTCCGCTACGCGCTTGAAGTTCCGCAAGGCTGGTTTGGCCGCGCGGGAATCAAAGTCGGCGACAAGTTGAAACTAGATTTTTAACGGCGCGTTTTAGGCTTTGCAAGACCTTAACTGGGGCGGCCTACTCGCGCTCCAAGCGCTGCAATTCCATAGCGGCGATTTTGTCGTTGGGATCAAATTCCAAAACAGTTTGAAAATATTTTTGGGCGGTGGCGACATCGCCCATTTTTAACGCCGCGTATCCAAGGTTGGAAATTATCTTTGTGTTTTCGGGAGCGATTTCAAGCGCCTTTAGCAAATGCGCTTTGGCTTGGTCAAAGGAGCCGCGCTCCATGCAGCAAATGCTCAATTCGTTATAGCAGTCAGCGTTTGTGTCGCCGCCGCATTCAAGCGCCTTTTCAAAAGCGCCGGCTGCGTCTTCGTAACGGCCCAAGCGCCTAAGTCCCCAGCCCAACATGAACCAAGCGTTCCAAACGTCAGGGTTATGCTGCAAAAAGACGCGGAGCTCTTCCAAGCCCTTCTCTTCTTGGCCGCCCTGAATCAACTTGTAGGCGTTCTTAAAGCGCGCGTCGTCCATGTTGCCGTTTTGAATTTCGTTTATGATTTCTTGGGCGCGCTCTTTTTTGTAAATGCCGTTCTCGCCCAAGTCTTCGTCCTTTACGTCGCAAGTGAGGGCCAAGTACGACTCAAAGCAGCCGCGCGCGTTAAAGTAATCGTTGCGCTTTAAGTAAAAGAAACCCGCGTTAAAGAAAGCGTCAGGAGGCGGCGGGTCCTTGTCCATCGCCATCTTGTAGTATCCTTCCGCGTCGGCGTCATAAGCGTCCGCGTCGTCATTTAGGCCGCTTCTTCTGTAGCTGTCCGCGCGCTGGTCAAAGAAAAGCGCGGTGTTGAGCGTTATCGCAACGTCGTCAGGATCAAAGCCCCGCAAGGCCATCAAGATTTCTTCGGCGATGTCGTAGTCTTCGTTTTTTGTTTTTAGAATGGCGGCCGCGCTAAGCTCTTGCTTTAAGTTGGGGCGCGCCTCTTTTATGATGGAACGATAGTAATCCAAATGCTCGTTGTTTCGGTCGTAAGCCAACACAGTCAATATGCCCGAAAGAATCTGTTCCTCGGTAAGCTCCGCCATGTTAAAGTTGTCGCCGGAATCCTTGTCTTTTTTTTGCACGGGCAAGGGAATCGTCTTGTCGATATGCATCGCGTTCTTTGAAAGCTCAAAGTTTTCGGGGAGCGTGATGTAGTAAATTGATTCAAGCTGTTTTGAACCGCTCATTTTGTCTCCGGAGCGGGAGCGGCGGCAGCGTCAGCGGGAGCTTCTTGCGCGGGAGCGGCTTCTGTGGCCGGCGCTTCCTGGACAGGAGCGGCATCTTCCACGGGCTCGGCATCGGCAACAGGCTCGGCGGCCGCGTCGGGAGCGGTTCCAGCGGCGGCGGCTTGGGCCTTGGCTTTTTCTTCCGCTTCCATCTTTGCCTTTTCTTCGGCGACGGCTTTTTCTTGCGCGGCCTTTGCGGCGGCAAGCTTTTGCTCTGTCGTCTCGGCCGGAGCGAAGACGTGCTTGCGCATATTGACGAGATAATTATTTATTCTAATTCTATAAGCGATGGGAACCGTTTTGTCGCCGAACTTGATTGAAACCATCAAGATGTCTTTGCGTCCTTCGATCGGGCTTGAGGCGACGACAACTCCGCCAACCTGAATCACTTCTCCCGGATCCTCAAAGCGCATTTGCAAAAGCGCCTGCTGGTTCTCAACATACTTTTGGATGCCCACCATAATGAGCTTGACTCCGCCAAAAGAAAGGTCGCGAATGATGCAGTGGCGGGGAACGCCTTGGATTTGGACAATAGCCTCTTCCTTGGCAAGGCCCAGCTTGCGCTTTACGTCTGGATTTAAAATGATGCGCTCGTCCTTGCGGCGCATGGCGTTGGCGTT
The DNA here is from genome assembly GCA_017645785.1 of Treponema sp. GTDB lineage: Bacteria > Spirochaetota > Spirochaetia > Treponematales > Treponemataceae > Treponema_D. The sequence goes on along the minus strand of JAGCNW010000019.1, from coordinate 106,478 downwards.
GGCGTCAAGCAAGCTTCCCAAGCGCTCGATCAAATCGTCCGGCGGCCGCTGGGTAAATGATATTGTGATGATGGCCAGTTCCGCGGAATTCATAAAGGGCTTTATGTCGCTCACCCTTCCGTTGACAAAAAAACTTATGACTTGCTTGTCTGAATCCGTAAAGCAAAAGCGAACGCTTACAGAACCGGTGTCTTTTTGCGAAAGTTGGGAATAGGCGCCGCCCTTGATTCCTACAATAATGCGGCAAGCCATCAAAGACGTTGAATTGATGATGCAAGGCCATTGGTTTCCGTTGCATTTTACATAGATTTGGCGCGGGTCAACTTTTAGAATGTTGGTTATTTCCTTAGTAAAAGTTAGCTCCGAGTCGCGATAATGGTCGTAATAATCTTGCAGCTGCTGTGTTGTTACCAATGCCATAATAGAACATTATAAATCAAAATTTGATATAAGTCAACAAGCAAAAAATTTGCAAAAATCAGAATCTGGCGCTATAATTATGAAATGTTCCGCGCATACGGGATAAAACCAAAAAGACTTGTCTTATGACAAGGGGAGAAGAAAATGGGAAATTCAGCTAAATCAAAGTCAATCGGAAGATTGATCCTTCAGTTGGCCTTGGGCGCCATGCTCATCGTTGGCGGAATCTGGGCCTTGCAGGGCGGCGGAGACTTTGGAGCAAAGGCTTTGGCCGGCTGGCTCGGAAAGACATTCGGCGTCATTTTTGGCGTGATTGAATTGGTGGCCGGCGTTTTGCTCGTCATCGAATGCTTTACCAAAGACATTTTTGGAAAGTTCGACAACATTCTTGGCCTTATCATCATGATTGTTTGGCTTGTAGCGATTGTCGTGGGCGACATCATCAAGGGCGACTTTGACCCCTTCTTGCCCTGGCTTTACAACTTCGCGGGCCACGTGATCATCTTGGGAGCCTTGTGGTCGTTGAACGACTAATGGCTTGAAAAAAAGATTGCCGGGCCAAGCCCGGCAATGACATAGCGAATCAAGTGTCATTCCCGCGCGTAGACGCGGGAATCTTTTTTTAAAGAGCGGCCAACTTTTTGTTCAAAAGTTCGGTGGCCTGCTTGGGGTTGGCCTTTCCCTGAGACAATTTCATCACCTGGCCCATGAGCCAGCCGACGACGTTTGTCTTTCCGGCCTTAAAGTCCTGGATGGCCTTGGGATTTTCCGCCAAGACCTTGTCGACCAAGCCTTCGATAAGGCCGGTGTCGCTGACCTGCTCCATGCCCTCTTCCTTTATAATCTCGGAAGGCATTTTGTTTGTAGCGAGCATCTTGGCAAAGACTTCCTTTCCTTGCTTTGAAGTGATTTTGTTTTCTTCCAAAGCGTTTGAAAGCTCGGTGATGTGGGCGGGCGTCAAGGCGACATCGCCGATTGTCATGTTCTTTTCGTTAAGGACTGCAAGAAGTTCCGACAAAATAAGGTTTGCGGTTCTCTTTGCGCTCTTGGAATTTTTGGCGGCCTCCTCAAACCAAAGGCTCAGCTCGCGCGTTGAAGTGAGCGTTTCCGCGTCAAAGTCGCTAAGGCCGAATTCCGCCTTAAAGCGGGTGCGCTTGGCTTCTGGAAGCTCTCCCACGCGGCCGCGGGCGCGCTCGATCAATTCCTCCTCAACGCTAAAGGGCTTTATGTCCGGCTCGACTACAAAGCGGTAGTCAACGAACGAGTTTTTGGTGCGCTGGACGACAGTCTTTCCGGCCGCCTCGTCCCAGCCCATAGTCACCTTAAAGCCAGGATTGAATTCCTGCCTGTCGGTCTTGAACTCTTCTAGCTGGCGGGCGGCTTCGTAGGTACACGCCTCGCGGATGGCCTTGAAGGAGTTGAGGTTTTTGATTTCCGATATCGGAGTGTGATAGAGTTTTCCGTCTTCCCAAACGTTGAGGTTGATGTTGGCGTCGCATCTCATGTTGCCTTCTTCCAAGTTTCCCTTTGTGACGCAAACGTAGCGCAAAATTTCCTGAACGGTCTGCATGAAAAGCGCGGCTTCTTCCGGGCTTGTCATGTCGGGCTTTGTGACGATTTCGATAAGCGGGGTGCCGGAACGGTTGTAGTCGATGTAGGAATGTTTTCCTTCCATGTGGAGGGACTTGCCTACGTCTTCCTCAAGGTGAATGCGCTCGATGCGGACGCGGCGGTATTTTTTGTCGGCGCTCACGCAGGGTTCGCCCTTAAAGTTGTTGGGGCGGAATTTCGTTCCGCCGGGCTGCTCGTCCTTAGGATAATGGAAGAAGGGAAGGTCGACGTAGCCGTCTGTGCAAAGCGGCAAGTCGTACTGCGTGATTTGGTAGCCCTTGGCAAGGTCGGGATAAAAATAATGCTTTCTGTCAAACTTTGTGAAGCGCGCGATGTTGCAATTGAGCGCAAGGCCCGCCACAGCGCCTAGCTCCACGTAGCCCTTGCTTACGCGCGGCATGGCTCCGGGAAGGCCCAAGCAAACCGGGCAAACGCGGGTGTCGGGCATTCCGCCATAACGGTTTTCGCAAGCGCAAAAGGCCTTTGTTTTAGTCAAAAGCTGCGTGTGAATTTCGCAGCCGATCACGATTTCTGTTTTTTCGATAGGCATATTTACATTGTATCGAATTTGCGCGGGCTTTGCAAGAACGCGGGGAACAGACGCAAAGCAGCGTCCATAGGACGCGGAAATTGTTTGCAAGCCCAAAAACGCCGCGGCCGCTTACGCCTGCCCCGTCAACTCAATCGCCTTGGCCTTGACCGCGTCAAAGAGCGGGGATTTGTTACCGGAATCGCTTGCAAGGCCGGGAAGCGCGGCGTTTATCGTCCGCACAAAAACGCTTCCTGCGACGACGGCCTCAACGTAAGGGGCAAGCGCTTTTGACTGCTCGCCCTTCGAGATTCCAAAGCCGCCGTAAACAAGGCTTCCACCCGAGGCGACTTTTTTTATAAAGTCGATTGTGTCTTGCCCGATTGTCGTGTCGCTTCCGGTGATGCCGGTGCGCAAGGCGGCGTAAATGTACTTAAAGCCAGCGCCCGCCATTTTTTGCAAACGCTCGGCGCTCATGCTGGGAGCGGCGACGGGAATGTTTTCCATTCCGTTTTCGCGGCAAGCGGCGGTAAGCCCTTCGTCAAAGTCAAAGGGAAGGTCGGGAATGATCATTCCGTTAACGCCGGCGGCCGCGGCGCGCTTGCAAAATTCTTTTACGCCCGGAGTGAACACAAGCGAGCCGTAGCTCATAAGATAAATCGTAGTTTGCGGAAACTCGTCATGGATTTTTTTTATCAAGGCAAGGCCGTCGGCGGTCTTGTAGCCGCGTTCCAAAACTTTTGTGCACGCTCCCTGAATCGCGGGGCCGTCCGCGCTTGGGTCGCTAAAAGCCAATTGTATTTCCAAAATGTCCGCTCCACCCGCGACCAAAGCTCTGGCCGCCTCAAGCGAAAGTTCGTCGGTGGGATAGCCCGCCACCAAGTGCGACATTAATTTTATTTTTGCCATAATCGTCTCCTATTTTTCCATTGTCGCTGCGTCGTGAATGTCCTTTGCGTCTTCCAAGCGCTCGATTTCCGCGTGAAGGAAGTTGAGCCAAGCGTCCTTGCGGAAGACTGGGCTTGTGATGAAAACGTCCTTGTCGCCGCGGCCGCTCATGTTTATGACAAGCGCTTGGTCAGACGGAATCTCTCTTGCAAGCTTTATCGCGGCCGCGCCAGCGTGGGCGCTTTCTAGCGCGAACAAAATGCCTTCGTTTTTGGCAAAGAACTTTACCGCGTCCAAAGCCTCGCTGTCCAGCGCGCTTGTAAATTCAACGCGGCCTTTTTCGCCCAAGGCCGCGAGCTGGGGACCGATTCCGCAGTAGTCAAGGCCGGCGCTGATTGAGCGGGTGGCCAAGGCTTGGCCGTCGTCGTCAAGCAAAAAGCGGCTTTTGTAGCCTTGCATGATTCCGACGCGGCCTGCGTTTCCTGTCATGCGCGCGGCGTTTTGTCCAACATCGGGGCCAACGCCTCCCGCTTCAACTGCGATAAGGCGCGGCTCTTTTTGGTCGATGAAGGGAGCGAAAAATCCGATGGAGTTGGAACCGCCTCCGCAGCAGGCTACCATCGCGCCGATTTTCACTCCCCGCTCGGCGCACTGCTTTTTAACTTCGCGGCCGATCACGCTTTGGAATTCGCGAACGATGTCAGGGAACGGCGCGGGCCCAAGAGCGCTTCCCAAAACGTAATGAGTGCTGTCGGGATTGGCCGCCCAGTCGCGCATCGCTTCGTTGACCGCGTCCTTTAGGGTACGGCTTCCGCTTGTAACTGCATGAACCTTGGCGCCGTACAATTCCATCGCGGCAACATTGGGCTGCTGGCGGCGGACGTCAACCTCGCCCATGTAAACAGTGCAATCCAAGCCAAGCTTTGCGCACGCGGCGGCAGTGGCCAAACCGTGCTGGCCCGCGCCGGTCTCGGCGATGATTCTTTTTTTGCCCATGCGCTTGGCAAGCAGGCACTGGCCGATCGCGTTGTTGATTTTGTGCGCTCCGGTGTTGGCCAAGCCTTCAAGCTTTATGTAGACTTTCGCTCCGCCCAAAAGCTTTGTCGCCGTTGGAGCGAAGTAAAGCGGCGTTTCGCGGCCAATGTAGTCGCGCCGAATTACTTCAAGCTCCTCCAAAAATTTTGGATCGGCCATCGCCTCTTTAAAGGCCGCTTGCAATTCGTCAAGCGGGCGGCGCAAAACTTCCGCCACATACTTTCCGCCGTATTGTTCAAAAAATCCGTCTGTTGATTGTGCCATATATTTTTCCTTTATACAAAAATTTCTCTCAAGACTGGGAAGCGCCGCCCGCAACAGCCGCGCCAATCTCCGCAAAGAAAGCCTTAAGTTTTTCCAAATCTTTTTTTCCGGGAGCGGCCTCCAACAAGCTGCAAGCGTCGATCAATTCGGGGGAATATTTTTCTATTATTTCCCGAACGTTGTCCGCGCTCAAACCGCCTGCAAGCCACAAGGGCGACTTTTTCTTGGCTTCAAAAACCAAGTCCTCCGCGACCTGCGTTCCCGTTCCGCCAACTTTGTCGCCAACCTTCGCGTCTATCAAAACGCGCGGCTCGCCAAGGTTAAGAAGGCCTTGGATTTTGTCCAAACCATCCGCGCCGAATAAATTCGCCGCGCAATAATGCGGAATGGAAAGGTTTTCCTTGTCCGCAAAAAAATCGTTGGCGGCTGTCTGTCCGTGCAACTGAATGAAGTCCAAAACGCCTTGTCGCGCAAGGGCAAGAGCCGTCTTTGCCTGCTGGCTTGTCGTGTCGGTGATTACGCCAACTAAAAACGCCGCGCCTTTTTTGGCTTGCGACAAGTCTTGCAAGGCGACGCGGACTTCGCGAACAACGGCTTCACTTGCGTTGCGCGGAGAGGCTTCGCAAAAGACAAAGCCCAAAAGGTCGGCGCCAAGTTCCGCGGCCGCCATCGCGTCTTCGTTATTCGTAAGGCCGCAGATTTTTACAAGCGGCTTGATTTTTGGCAAGCCCGGGACTGCGGCCCCGTTCTTAGTCTTGCAAGATATTTTTCGCACAGTGATTTTTTTCCAAGCAAGCGCGTTTGGCGTTTCCGTTCCAGACACAAAGGCTTTGACAAAAGAAGCGGCCTTGCTTGTGTCGCGCGCGGCGGCTTCTCCCAGCAAAAGGCCTGCGAAGCCAAGACTTCCGGCAAAAGAAGCGGCTTGGGCGGTCCTGATTCCGCTTTCAAAAACAACGTTGCAGTCCTGCCCCATCGCGGCCTTTATCTCTTCCAAAAAGCCAAGCGGCGTCAAAAGGTCGATAGAAAAATCTTTAAGGTCGCGCGCGTTCACTCCGCAAACGATTGCGGGAACGTTCGCGCCGGCAATCGCTCTTGCCTCCACCAACTTTTGCAAGTCGTCCGCCAAGCGCAATTCGACAAAGGCCGTCATTCCAAAAGAAGAAACGCGCTCCAACATTCGCGCCAAGACATCTTTTTCCAAAATGCGGGCGATAAGCAAAACCGCGTCCGCTCCGCACTTGTAGGCGATGTCGATTTCGTCAGGGTAAAACAAAAAGTCTTTTCGCAAAACGGCGATGTCAACGGATTGGCAAACGCTTATCAAGTCGCCAAGGTTTCCCTTAAAATAATTTTCTTCGGTCAAGACGCTTATCGCGGACGCGCCGGCCTCTTGGTAAGCCAAGGCGGTTTCCGACGCGTTCAATTTTGGAGCGATGTCTCCCTTGCTGGGCGACGCTCGCTTTACTTCCAAAACCACTCCCTTCTCTTGAATAAAGGGATGGACGCGCCGCTTTCGCTCCTGCGGAATCTCGTAGCCAAAATCAAGGCCGCGCTTTTTTATGTCGGCTTTGCGGCCTTCCACAATCTTTGTAAGAATGTCCAACGCCATCTTAGCCCGCCAATTCCTTTGAAACCGCTTGGATTTCCTGCAACTTTTTCAAGGCCTTTCCGCTGTCAAGCGCGGCAAGCGCCATGTCGTAGCCTTCTTTTAGCGTCTTGGTTTTTCCGCTCAAGTACAAAACGGCGCCGGTGTTAAGGCCGATTGAGGCGCGGATTGTTTTCTTTCCCTTTCCGTTAAGAACATCCATGGCGAGCGCGGCGTTGTCCGCTCCGCTTCCGCCCATAAGCTCCGCCTCGTCAACGCCTTCGATTCCAAACTTAGCAGGGTCGATCGCGTAGCGCGTTTCGTTTCCGTTTCCGTCGATTTGGAAAACGTCAGTGATCGCGCAGGGGCTGATTTCGTCGTAGCCGTCGCGGCTTGCGATTACCATGACGCGCTTGGCTCCCAAAGCCTTTGCCGCGCGCGCGTAGGTTTCAAGCAAATCATGGCTGTAAACGCCAAGCACTTGGTAGTCGGGGCAAGAAGGATTTAGGAGCGGGCCCAAAACGTTCATCACGGTCTTTACGCCCAAGGCCTTTCTTACCGGAGCCGCAAAGCGCATCGCCGAATGGTAAAGGGGCGCCATCAAAAAGGCGAAGCCTGTCTTTTGGGCAAGCTCCGCCGTCTTGTCGGGGCTTGCGCTTATGTTGATTCCGAGCGCCTCAAAAAAGTCCGCCGCTCCAGACTTGGAGGAAACGGCGCGGTTTCCGTGCTTGATCACCGGCTGGCCGCAAGCGTCGGCGACAATCGCAGAAAGCGAGGAAATGTTAAAGCTTCCCTTTCCGTCGCCGCCGGTTCCAACGATTTCGGCGTGGCCCGAAAGCTTTAGCGGGAAAGACTTTTTCTTTTTTAGAAGGGCCTTGGCGCAGCCGGTGATTTCGGATTCAGCGACGCCCTTGGCGGCCATGGCGACAAGAATCGCGGCCATGACGCGCTCGTCCATCATTCCGTCGGTCATGATGTCCATAAAGAATTCGGCCTGCTTTTCGGACAAGTCTTTTTTGAAAATCAACTGGTTAAGGTATTCGGCCACAGGAAGGTTTTCGCGGCGGTAGTTCAAAAAGGCCATGAAGAATTTTTGGACGTCGCCGCTTGCGATTGATTCCGGGTGGAATTGGACGCCTTCGATGTCGTACTTTTTGTGGCGGATTCCCATGATGTCGCCGTCGGAAGCGCGAGCGGTGACTTCAAAGTCGTCGCTTAAAGTGGACTCGTCAACAACAAGCGAATGGTAGCGCGTAAACTTTCCTTTTTTTCCGATCGCGCGGAAAAGGCCCTTTCCGTCCAAGTCCATTTCTTCGACGATTCCGTGCTTGATGAACTTGGCTCCGACAATCTTGGTGCCAAAGGCTTCGGCGATCGCCTGGTGGCCCAAGCAAATTCCCAAAATGGGAATTTTTCCGGCGAAATACTTTATCGCCTCTTCGCTGATTCCAGCGTCGCGCGGAGTTCCCGGGCCGGGAGACACGACCAAGTAGTCGGGCTTCATCGCCTCGATGTCGGCAACCGTCACCGCGTCGTTTCGGACAACCTCAACCTTTTCGCTTCCGTAAGTTTGCAAGGCCTGGACAACATTGTATGTGAACGAATCGTAATTGTCGATTACTAAAATCATTTATTTCTCCTCCGTTTCGAAAGTGGCGATGAGCGCGCCGAGCTTTTCGTTGGTTTCCTCAAACTCGCGTTCGGGAACGCTGTCGTAAACGATTCCGCTTCCGGCCTGGAGCGTCCAAACCTTTCCCTGCTTTAAGGCGCAGCGAATCGCGATGCAAAAGTCCAAGTCGCCGTTTGGCCGAATGTAGCCAACCGCTCCGGCGTAAAAGCGCCTTTTTGTTTTTTCCAAGCGCGACACAATTTGCATGGCCGAAATTTTCGGAGCGCCGCTCAACGTTCCAGCGGGGAAAGAAGCGCGCAAAACTTGAACCGGCGTGATTCCCTCAGCGACGTCTCCCTCGACATTGCTGACCAAGTGAATGACGTGGCTGAATGTTTCGGTTTCCATATACTGCGTGACCTTTACGCTTCCCGGAGCGCAAACGCGACCCAAGTCGTTTCTGGCCAAGTCAACAAGCATAAGGTGCTCGGCGTTTTCTTTTGGGTCGGCCAAAAGCTGCAGCTTAAGCTTTTCGTCTTCGGCCTCGTTCTTTCCGCGGCGAATTGTTCCTGCGATCGGATGGATTGAGGCGCGGCCGCCGACAACGCGCACCAAACTTTCGGGCGACGCTCCCGCCAACTGAAAGTCGCCAAAATCGATGTACATCAAGTAAGGCGAAGGATTGATCAATCGCAAGCGGCGGTACAATTCCAAGGCGCTCATGTCGCATTCAAGCTGGATGCGGCGCGATGGAACGGCTTGAACGATGTCGCCCGCGACGATATGCTTTTTTAGCTCGACGACTTTTTCGCAATACTCTTTTTTGCTTTGCTCGATGTTGGTGATGACCTTGCAGGACGCGGCTTCTTCGGTTTGTTCCATGTAGGAGAAGTCCATGTTGCCCAGCTTTTTTACAAGCTCGTCCACTTTTTTCTTTAGGTCAATCTGGCGCTCGGAGTAGTTCAATCCAAAGATGTGGAGCTTTTCTGTAAAGTGGTCAAACACGATGTAGATGTGGCCCGCGACAAAACAGCATTCCGGGATGCGAAGCTCGTCAAACTGGTTTTCCAGACGAACGGTGTCGCAGCGCTGGACAAACTCGTAGCTAAGGTAGCCGATTCCGCTTGCGGGAAGCGGAATGTCTTTTACCGGGCATTCGTTTTGGCCGGCCAAGTAGACGAGCGCGTCAAGAACGTCGGCCTCTTTTGTCTGTCCGACGGCGTTTTTGCTTACAACGCCTTCTGCGTTAAAGGGCAAGCGGCGGCCGTCAATCAAAAAGGCGGCGCCTTCCTCGTCCTGAACGATTTTAAAGGCTTCTTCGGCCATTATGATTGAATAGCGCTCGCGGCCCTTGTTAAAGGAGGCCGACTCCAAAATCGCCTTGGCGCCGATTTTCTTCGCCAGCGAAAAAGGCGTGTAGCGCTCGCTGGACAAGCAGACATAAACCGTGTCGTTTCTCTTTTGCATATTTTTCTCCATACGGCGGAACAAAAGCCAGCCCCAAAAAAGGCCGCCCCAGCCCGCCACCGTTTCTATTTATAGTAACAGCGTAAATAAAATATACAAGAGATTTTTGTTTCTGTCAATAGAAACAGAAAAAAAATTGAATTTTTTTTTAGGAAAATAAAAAAGCCGGACCGCCCAACAAAAGGCAATCCGGCGCTTGGTTCACATGAAAAAAAATTTAATTCTTTGAAACAGTTACTATATTTGACTGAATGGCTGTAGTTCTCCATTCGCTAATTCCTGTGGCCCCTGAAACATCGAATGTAAAAGAATACTGAGCGAATACAGAATCATATGACGAGGCGGCAATTTTTTTTTTGAAATCATTGAAGCCGTTTTCTACTATCAGTTCTACGCCTTTAAGACTTGTATAACCTCCAAAATAAATTGTAGCATTGTTTGTATCCCAATCAGGGTTCTCACCTTTAAGAGTGGCCTTATTTGTTACAAAAAAGCCAAGGGTCGTTTTAGGATTATTTGCATTTTCTAGCGGAATACAATTTTTTAGTTCAACAATTGGCTTCGTTCCATCATAAGTCACCACAACAAAACCACCTGCGTCTATATTTGAGTAGTCTATGTCGCCAATTCCGCTGCCAGCAGTGACAGAAAGCCATTCATAATAATGATAATCCCTGTTGTTTTCGACATTAACCGGTTCTAGTTGAACCTTAAAAATATAACGTTCGCCTGGCTCACAAAGGGGGTAAAAACAATTTAATGTGTCACTTTTTCTATCGCCAAAGTCAACCACAGCGCATGTAGTTTGCCATTCTACGCCGTTTATTTTTTCTTCACGATAAATTGCCACATAACGCCATCCTGTTGACCCATCTTTGCTATACTTATAACAATCAGCCGTAGGTCTTGTTATTGTAAAGTTTAGGCCGCCCTCAACTTTTTCTATTTTAGCATGCTCTGAGGTCAATTTTTCTGGACCAGTAAATATTGCGCCGTCTTCATATCCGGTCGTAACTTTTTTTGAGACATTCACAACCCCATTCTTCTTTATTCGCAAGTCAAGAATTTTTGGGCCGTTGTTAACAGGGGTTCCGGAATCGCCTCCGCTAGAATTGCCTGCAGAGTTTGAACAAGCCACAAAAAATGCGACCACAAAAAGAGTCGCAAAAACAAAAGATAATTTTTTCATAAAATCCTCCATAATTTTTAACAACAACTTACACTTACTATTAGTTATATACTAATCCGATATTACCAAGTTGTCAACACTTATTTTTATCGTAGAATCTCAGATATGAATCAAATGGATTTAAGAAAACACCTTTCGCTCAATATCAAACGACAACGAAAAAGATATGGTTTTACACAAGAAAAATTGGCAGAAGAGACAGGGCTTTCAGCTCAAACAATAAACGATATTGAAGGCGGAAGAACTTGGGTAAGCGATAAAACTCTGGTTAAACTTGCAGAAGCTCTGCATTGTTCGCCAGCAGAATTATTGACACAAAACGGATCTCAAAAACTTGATTCATTTGATTTCGCCAGTTTCAAAACAAAATTACAGGATACTATCTTACTGACAATTGAAAAAGAGTTTAAAACAGCTTTGTCAAATGGGAAGTCAAAAAAAACTTCCGAAAAAGAAAAATAAAGCTTATTCTCCCACACCCCCTACCTTATCATGCTTTCCAGCGTGGCAAAGAGCGCGTCGGGCTCGACGGGCTTGCTTAGGTGGGCGTTTAGGCCGGCTTGAAGGCTTCGCTGAACGTCCTCGTCAAAGGCTTTGGCCGTGAGCGCGATGATTGGAATCGTCTTTGCGTCCTTTCTGTCAAGCGCGCCGCGTCCTCGGAGTAAGCAGACTCGGTTATCTCAAGGTAAATGTCGGCGGGCGTAAGATTTTTTTCCTTTAAAAGCGAGTTGACGCGCTCTTCAAAGCCTTCGTCGTAAATGTCGATTCGAGAAACGTTCACCGAAACGGGAACCGAAGCGCCGATTGTGTCCTTCCATTCCCTGATTCTGTCGGCCGCCTCCCGCCATACAAAATGGTCAACCTTTTGTATGAGGCCGTTTTCCTCAAACAAGGGAATGAAGTCGCCAGGGCTTATCATTCCAAGCTTTGGGTGCTTCCACCGGACCAGAGCCTCGGCGCTTTTTAGGACAGGCTTCTCGCCAAGGATTCCGTACTTGGGCTGAAAGTAAACTTGCAAGTCGCGGTTTTTTATCGCGTCCTCTATGTCGTTTATGAGCCGCTCATGGTAAAGGTCCGCGTCGTTGAGTTCCTTTGTGTAAAAGAAAATTTGCTTTGTGTAGTCGCCTTTGATTCTGTCGCAGGCAAGCTTCGCGTGGTCAAACCATGTTTCCATCGGAGCGCTCTTGTCGACGTTTTGGTAGATGCCTACCCTAAAGTGAATCTTTGGAATTTGCGTCACGCGCGAAAGCTCCTCTTGCAGCGCGTTGAAAATGGAAACGTAATCGTCCCTGTGGAAGCCGCACATAAAGAAGTGGTCTGAATCGGTGCGGCACTCGATGTAAGAGTTTTCAAAGGCCTTCATCAAAAGCGAGGCCGTAGTCTTTAAAACGCTGTCGTCGATTTTTCGTCCGTAGCTTTCGTTAAGAATGTGGAAGTGGTCGATGTTGAGAGCGAGCGCGTCGATGCTCTTGCCCTTGTTGCAGTCTTCCATTTGGTGAATGTATTCAAAAAAGAATTCGCGGTTAAAAAGTCCGGTAAGCGAATCTTTCTCCGCCGCCTTGATTATGCTTTTGACTTCGGCGGGCTTTTCGGAAGTCATCACGATTATCGGAACGGCCTTAAGCCTTTCGTCCGCCTGGATTTTTTCCAAAAGCTCAAGGCCTGACATTATCGGCATAAGAAGGTCAAGAAGGACAAGCGAATAATGCGCGTTCCTGTCAAAAAGCTTTTCGAACGCTTCCTCTCCGTTGGCCGCGTACGAAAGCTCGTAGTGCTCGGAAAGAATGTTCCCCAAAAGCTCGCGGTTTATCTCTTCGTCGTCAACTACAAGAACCCTTCTTTTTAGTCCGTTTTTTTTCCATCAAGTTGTCCATATATCGCGCCTCGTCTTATTTTACCGTAAATTCGACTTCGTTTTCCATATCTCCGCACCTCAAAGACAGCGTTCCCCTGCCCTTTTTTCCTGCGGAGCGAACGTAGGCCGCGCAATAGCCCGCCTTGAACGAAATCAAGTCCGGGCCCACAAGTTCGATCGCGCCGCTTGCCTTAAGCTGGGCCGGCTCAAAGAAGTACGGCAAGACGTTTCCGTAATTGTCGCGCGCGCTAAAGCGGACAAGCGCGGCGTCCCAGCTTTCTTCTTCATGCAAAACATCGCTCGAAACTTGCGCGCAAAGCTCAATCGATTGAACCGGCCCCTTAAAGACTGTCTTGACAAGCTTTCCGCCCTTGTAAGCCTCAAACCTAAAGACGGCGGATTCCGCTCCCCAGTTTCCGACAAAGCTTGTGTAATAGTCGGTGATCTTGGCTCGGTTTATTCCGCGGAACAAGAGGCGGACAAAAGAAAGCGCTTGGCTAAGGCCCGCCGCGTTTTGTCCGTAAAGCGCCACGTGGTTCAAAATGTTCTTTAAGTCTTTTGACGCGCCGGAAGAAAGGCCCGCTTCGTCGACCAAACGATTTCCGACATAGTCGTCAATCAAGATCGGCCCATGCGAAAGATTTTTGTAGGGCGAATCCTTCTTGGAATACTCGTGGATAAATTTTCCGTTGAGGTACATTTTGACGGAATCGGCGTTGGTGAAAATCCAGTTTTTTCCGCGGGCGCTGGCGGGATGCTCGCCGACGTCCATCGAAGAAGAAATTTCCAAGACAGGAATTTTTTCTTGCTGGCTTTGGTAGACGGCCGCCGCGAGTTTTGGATTTCTGAACATGTCCATCACGCCGTGGTAGCAAATGTAATCGCCGCTTCCAAAATCCTTGTGGGTGTTGTAGTCAAAGGCGCACCAGGCAAAAGTTCCCGCAAGTCCTTTTGCGGCGGCAGCGGCGTCAAGAACGTTTGCGTGGCGGAGAGCGTGTTCCGTCCTGTGAATTTCGTCGTCAAAATTCTTTGTGGGGAACATGTGGCCCGCATACTCGGAAATCAAGTAAGGCTTGGACCTGTCGCCCGCGCGAACGACCGCGCTCTTTTTTGAAACGGCGGCGTTGTTTCCTTCGTGTATAAAGTCGTTGAATGTGTAAACGTCTTCGAGCAAATTTGATTTTTTAATGCAGCGCACGCCGCCAGTCGGTCGGCTGGGATCCAAGCGGCGGCAGAGGCTGTTGGTCTTTTTATAAAGCTCGTCGTCGTCAGCCGACTCGTTTATGCGGACGCCCCACAAAAAGATTGACGGATGGTTTCGGTATTGGGTCACCATCTCCTCTGTATTTGCAAGAACTTGCTCCCGCCACTTGTCCGAAGAACCAACATGCTGCCAGCCGGGAATTTCTGTAAAGACCAAAAGGCCCAGCTCGTCGCAGCGGTCGATGAAGTCTTGCGATTGGGGATAGTGGGATGTGCGGACCGCGTTGAGGCCAAGCTCGTTTTTCAATATGTCTGCGTCAAGCCTTTGAATGCCGGCCGGCATCGCGTAGCCGACGTAAGGAAAGCTTTGGTGCCTGTCGATTCCGCGCAAGAGGAATTTCTTTCCGTTCAAAAAAAGGCCCTCGCCTTTCATCTCTATGTCGCGGAAGCCAAAGCGGACGGATTTTGAGTCGATAAGATTTTTTCCGTAATAAAGCTCGGCCGTCAAAACGTAAAGCGCGGGATTGTCGGACGACCACAATTCCACACCAAGAGAATCGGAGTCCGCGCGCAAGCTGGCGGCGTCCTTGACTTGCCACTCTTTTTCAAAAATACTTTTTTTGTCGCCGTTCTTGCAAAGCAAAATGCGGATGCTTGCGTCAGTCTTTTTGTCCAAAGAAATTTCGGCGCTAAAGGACTTTCCCCTTGTGGTCACAAAAATGTCCTTGACAAAATTTTCATTGCAAACTTCAAGGCAAACACCGCGGTAAAGGCCGCCGTATGTCATATAGTCGATTACAAAGCCAAAGGGCGGAACGTCCAAGTTTTCGCGGGAATCAAGCTTTACCGCCAAAACGTTAGTCTTTCCCGCAGGCGCGAGAAATTCGGTAAGCTCAAAAGAAAAGGCTGTGTAGCCGCTTGAATGGGTTCTCAAAAGATTTCCGTTAATGTAAACGCTCGCTTCGTGGGCTGCGGCAAAAAAAGTTATAAAAACGCGGCGATTTTTCCAAGACTTTTGGCTCTTGAACTCGCGCCTGTAGCCGGAAAGCATTTGATATATGGCCGGCGAAAAGTAGTTGTATGGGCTTGTCGCCACGCTGTGGGGCAAACGAACCTCTTCCAGGGACTTTTTGAGCGCGGCGCTCTTTATTTTTGGGGAACAAAGATCCGGCTCAAATTTTGGAGTCCAAAGCCAGAGGTCATTTATATCGATTCTTTCCATAAATTATATTGTAAATTGTTTAAAAAAATATTACAATAGAAAAATGCGCGGACCGAACAAAAAGAGCCGCGCGGCCTTAACCTTTTTTGAGTTAGGTTGTTTATATTTTATATTAGGAAACATTATGAAAAAAACGATTATATTTTCAAGCGCGGTTTTTGCCCTTTTGACTATTTTTAGCGGCTGTCAAACCGTTCCAACCGAAATTTCCGAAGACCTTGACGCGCGCCAGCTTATCCAGCTTGGCCAGGACAATTACGACACCCACCACTACTTGGCGGCCGAAATCTACTTTAACACAGTTTTGGACCGCTATGGCGACGACCCCAAGCACTACCTTGAGGCAAAATACGAGTTGGGTCACCTTTACCTAAAGCAAAAAAAGTATTCCGCGGCCTACGACAACTTTATGGAAATCCAAGAAATCTACGAAAGCGTTCCGGTAGGACTTCCCGGCTCTTATAGAATTTTGTGCGGCATAGAGCTTGCAAAGATTCCCGAAGAAAAAATAAAGGAATTTGAAGCCAGGGCAAACGCTCCGCAAGAAGAGGAAGCTCCCAAGGAAGAAGCCAAGCAAAGCCCAAGGACTCCCGAAGTCCAGGTCGCTCCGACATTCCAAGACGCTCCCAAAGAGGAGCAAAAAGAAATTGAGCCTCCCGAATCGGAAGGCTCAAGCGAATCTTCTGAAAGCGGCGACAACGAATAACGCGGCTACCTGCCCCTGCGGCTCTTTTCGTCAGGCGTGATGATTGCGGTGATGCTGACGTTCTTTTCGCTGGCGGTTTTCTCAACCAATTCCTTTGAATACTTTCCGCTGCGGCGCGGTTTAGGATGAGGCTCCGCGTCACCAATCAAGATGATCTTTTTTTGCGCGTCGTCCCTCCAATTGTAAAAATCCATGGAAGCGAAAAGCGCCTCGTAAACAGGCTCCGGTATGTCGCCGCCCTCCGTTCCGATAATCCTAAAGCTGTTCAGGCTTACCAAGAATTCGTCAAGGGATTTTGTAAAGTCAAAGAATTTTACAGGAAGGCCCTTTGTCCAAAAGTTGTCGCCGTAGTCGCGGTAAAGCAAGAGTCCAAAGCGAACGTCGCCGAAAGATTCCAGCTCATGCGCAAGACGGGGAATCATTTCTTTTCGCAAGCGCTCGATGTCGTCCTTCATGCTGCCGGTCGCGTCAAGCGCGAACACAACGTCAACCTTGTCCTTGGGATTAATGGCCCTCAAAACGGAGACTATGTCGTCAAGCAAGGTTTCGGGTCCCTTGGAATAAATCAGCATGTCCGAGAATTCCTTGAACTTGTCGGCGGCGATTGGATTGTATTCGTCGGTGAGGACAACCACTTCGGGCTCTGGTTCCGGCTCGGGAACGGAACGCGGCCTTTTGCGCTTTTCCAAATTGAACATGTATGGATTATCAAAGAAGGAGCCGGTGTAATCGCAATAAGGCTTTTCAAAGCCGCGAATGTTTATGAAAGTTCCCATGCCGACTTTTACCGTTCCATGCCGGCTCCAGTCATATCCATACACCAACTCGTCGGGAACAAAAATCAAAAAGGCTTTTCCAAACTGCTCGTCGTTGCCGGCGTTTGAGTCAACCAAAAAGTAAAGGCCCTTCTCTTTTGCGTCAAGAACCTCGCCGTCAAGGATTCGCTTTTCATCGCCGTTGACGGGATTCCATTCGCGGGCGCGGTAGGCGTAATTGTCTTCCTTTCCTAGCGGGTCCTTTGTCGTCTCTGTAAGCATTACCGATTCAAGCCCGGGTTTCTTTCTAATGTAAATGTTTGTTCCGCCGTCAACTTTTTCGACGCGTATGTCGTCCGGCGTGATTAAAAGACTGTTCTGCGCAAATACAGAAAGCGCCAGCGCTGACATAAAAAATCCGCTTAACAAAAACTTTTTCATGCTTCTATTTTCGGCAAAAAAATTAAATAATATGATTGAATTTTCCGATAAAAAAAACAGCGCGCAAGTTGGAAAAAGCGCGGGCAATTTTTTGTTAGGAATATAACATGGCTTCTAAAAAAAAGTTTAAGATTAACTTTGACGCTTGCGTCTCTATCAGCTTTTGCGTCGCCTCCCTTTTGATTTTCTTTTTGGACAACTTCGCGCTTAAAAACTACAGCTTGACGCAAAACATTTTTTCCGCTCCCGGAGCCAAGGGAGCCGCGCAAGCCTTCAATTTTTCGTCGCCCGCAAGCTACGCGCGCCTTTTCCTTTTTGTCTTTGGAAACCAAAACTTTTTGCAAGCACTTTTTTCTTGCGCCTTTATCTTGCCTTTTGGCGCCCTTATGGAGGAACGTTACGGCTCCCCCGCCGTCGCCTTGATGACAAGCATTTGCGCCTTTGTGACAGGCGCCCTAAACGCTTGCCTTGTTCCTCAAGCCTTGTGCGGAGCGGCTTCCGTGGCCCTTATGCTGATTTTGCTTTCTTCGATCACTTCAATCGCCAAAAACGAAATCCATCTTTCAAGCCTTTTGACCTTATTTCTTTGCCTGACAGGAAACCTTTACCTTGCGTCAATGAATGGCGGCCTTGACCGCCTTGCAGTCACAAGCATTTTTGTCCAACTCGCCGGCGCCCTTGCCGGAAGCATGGCGGGCTTTTTGACCGCTCCCAAAACTCGCAGAACGGCCGCTGCCGCTTCCGCCTCATCCTCAAACGCCGAGCGCCTGCAAGAAATCGACAACAACTCGCCACGCAAAAAAAGCTTTTGGGGCAACAAAAAAGCCGACGACGAAACTACCGTCATCGGCTCTATAAACATATAAGCGCGCAAAATCAAACAAAAACAACAAACAAAAAAAACGCTCCCGGTCGCAGATGCGTCCGACGGCACCACTAGATTATCTCGTTTCCGTTGGAAACGAGGCCTCTAAAGGTACTGCAGTCGCGCATACGCGCTCCGCACGGCTCGTCGCTTCTGCTGTTAAAACAGGCAAAATGATTGCCCGCGCGCGAGAGCGCGCAAGTAAATAATTTCCAAAAGCAAAACGGAGGGCTAGCCCGACGTAGTGTTGCCGTCAGCCGCCCCGCTCCCTCGCGCGTTTTTTTGTTCACCTTAAATGTTGCGCTTATCTCTTTATTTCAATTAAAGATCGGGCGGACTTTGGTGACGGTGTCGATGCCGGCCAAAGCGCGGAGGGTTTCTTCGGGAACAACGCCGTCGATGTCGATGATGTTGTAGGCCGTGTCTCCCCTGTTTTGGTTGATCATGCCGGCGATGTTAAGCTTGGCGTCGCCCAAAACTGTCGTGAACTTAGAAACGATTCCAGGCGCGTTCTTGTGGCTGATGCAAAGGCGCGTTCCGTTTTTGGGAATCGGGTTTTCCGTGACGCACTTGGGGAAGTTGACGGAATTTGTGATGTTGCCCTTCTCCAAAAATTCGCGAAGCTCGTTGACGGCCATGACCGCGCAGTTGTCTTCCGCTTCGGGCGTTGACGCTCCAAGGTGGGGGAAGCAAATCACGTTCTTTTTGTTCAACAATTCTTCGCTGGCAAAATCAGTCACAAAGCAGCGAACCTTTCCGCTGTCCAACGCCGCCAAAATGTCGTCGTTGTTGACCAAGCCGCCGCGCGCGATGTTGATGACGACAACGCCGTCCTTCATGTTCTTGATTGTCTTTTCGTTAATCAAGCCCTTTGTGTCGGGCGTCTGCGGAATGTGAATCGTAACGTAGTCGGCCTTGCTCAAAAGAACGTCCAAAGTTTCCGCGTGCTTGATTGAAGAATCCAATCTCCAAGCGGCGGCGATAGACATAAAGGGATCGTATCCGATTACTTCCATTCCAAGGCGGACGGCGGCGTTGGCGACCAAAGCGCCGATCGCGCCCAAGCCGATGACGCCAAGCTTCTTTCCTTTAAGCTCGTGGCCAACAAACTGGCTCTTGCCCTTCTCCGCCAAGTCAGGAATTTCCTCTCCCTTTCCGGCAAGGGTCTTTACCCAATCGGCCGCCTCAAAAACCGGTCGGCTTGAAATCAAAAGCGAAAGCAAAACCAATTCCTTAACGGCGTTGGCGTTGGCTCCGGGCGTGTTGAACACAACGATTCCCTTGTCGGTCATAGAGTCGATCGGAATGTTGTTGACGCCGGCTCCGGCGCGGGCAACAGCCTTGAGGCTTCCGGGGATTTCCATATTGTGCATGTCGGCCGAGCGGACCAAAATCGCGTCCGGGTCGTTGAGGCCGCTTGCCGTCTCGTAGTTGTCGCGGGGAAATTCTTCCAAGCCCACCGCGCTGATTTTATTCAAAGTCTGAATCTTAAACATGATAATCCTTCCTATTTTTTTGGCGTTAACTCAATCGTCAAAGGATTGCCCGATCAAGTCGGGCAATGACAACGCTTTATGCCTTAATTATTTTTTGCAAAACCTTTCATAAACTCAACAAGCGCCTTGACGCCGTCCAAGCTCATCGCGTTGTAAATGCTGGCGCGCATTCCGCCAACCAAGCGGTGGCCCTTAAGGTTGACAAGGCCGGCGGCCTCGGCTTCCTTAACGAACTTGGCGTTGATTTCCTTTTCGTTTTCCGCTCCCGCGTATTTTGTAAGAAAAGGTATGTTCATAAGTGAACGGCTGCCAATCAATGCAGTTGCATGATAAAAATTCCCTTCGTTCTTGTCCAAATAGTTGTAAAGCAAGTCGGCCTTTTCCTTATTGCGCTTGAGCATTCCTTCCGCTCCGCCGTTGGCCTCGATCCACTTGAGGACTTTTCCCAAAACGTAAATTGTGTAGCACGGCGGCGTGTTGTACATGCTCTCGCCTTCCACGTGAGTCTTGTAGCAAAGCATTGTCGGAGTTCCCGGGCGGCACTGGTCCAAATCGCAAACCAAGTCTTCGCGGATAATGACAAGCGTAACGCCGGCCGGCGCCAAGTTCTTCTGCGCTCCCGCGAACAAAAGGCCGAACTTAGAAACGTCAAGCGGCTCGCTCAAGACGCAAGAAGAGATGTCGGCCACAAGCGGAATGTTTCCTGTTTCGGGAATGTATTCGTAGTGGGTTCCCATGATTGTGTTGTTAAAGCAAATGTATGCGTAGTCGTAGTCGCCTTCGATTTTTTCAACCTTGGGAATGTATGAATAATTTTTGTCTTCGCTTGAAGCGATAACGTCAACCTGAACTCCAAGATGGCGCGCTTCGGCGGCGGCTTTCTTGGCCCAAACGCCGGTCTGGATGTAAGCGGCCTTGCCTTTTTTGTTTCCCAAATTCTGGGCCACCATGGCAAACTGTGTCGAGCCGCCGCCCTGCAAGAACAAAATCTTGTAGTTGTCCGGCACCTTCATCAATTTGCGAACGCGCGCCTCCGCGTCCTGAATGATAGGCTCAAAGGCCGCCGAACGGTGGCTCATTTCCATAACGCTCTGGCCTGTGCCGTTGCAATCAAGCATCTCGGCCGCGCACTCTTTCAACACTTCTTCAGGCAGGCAAGAAGGACCCGCGCTAAAATTCCACACTCTGCTCATAATTTTCTCCTGTAATTCTATATGTCATTGCCGCGCGCGACGCGGCAATCTTTTTCGCTAATTCAGTTTCGCGCAGATATTGTTCAAGGCCAAAAGCGGCGAAACGTTCTCCACCACCACTCCGGCCGGAACTTCCAAAATCTCACCCGTAAAGTTTACGATTCCCTTTACGCCGCTGGTCGCCAAGCGCTCGGCCATCAAGCGGGCTTGGTCGTCTTCCACCGCCAAAATCGCGAACTCGATCTTTGACTCTGGAATCACAGTCTCCATCTTTGCCGCGGGGTAAAGGGGAAAGTCCGCGCTCAAAACTTCCGTTCTGTTTACGCGGCTGTCAAAGCCCGCCACAATTTTAAATGGCGACTCGTCAAAGATTCCGCTTTGCATCAAGGCCGCGCCTAGCTTTCCAAGGCCCGCAATGCAGCAAAAGCGCTTTTGGCCTGGAAGCGGAAGCTTTAGAGCCGCCCTAACCGCCTCTTGCAAGTCTTGCGCCTTGTAGCCGTTGGAAACGCCGCCCTTAAAGCCCGCAAGCGAAATGTCCTTGCGTATCAGGGCGCGGTCTATTCCGGTCATCTTTTGAATTTGGATCGAAGTGATTTTTTCCCCTTTGTACGAAGCCAAAAGGGCCGAAAGCAAGGCAAGCCTTCTTCTTGACGCTTCAGGAATTTTGTCCATACTTTCAACCACCTCGATTTTGTGATTTTTTTCACATAATCACGCCTTTAATTCTAAAGGCAATGTGATTTTTTGTCAAGAAAAAGGCTTTTTTTACTTATACTTTTTTACATAAAGAGGGAGGAAATTTGAAAAAATTGATTTTATTGTGAAATAAATCACAAGTAATCACTAATTAATTGCCTACCTTGCAAAGGCAGGAACGATTTGCTCGCTGCCCGGCCTGTAGTGGCTCAAAACCTCTTCGGCAAAGGCAGTCTGCAAATTGGCGCGGTAGCTGGCGATGCGGCTTACATAGCGCAAAGTGCTGGCCGGGGTCTGGTCGTTGCGAACGCGGGTAACGCCGGCGTTGTACATGGCGACGGCCGTAAGGTCGTTGCCGGCAACGTTCATGCAAAAGCGCAAGTGCTTCATGCCCACGCGGGCGCTTGTCTCGGCGGCGTAAAAGTCGTTCTCTCCCAAATGGGGAAAGCTGCGGTCGTTAAGCTGAAAAAGGCCGCGGTCAATCGAGCCGTTCGCGTTGAGGTTGTAGGCGTAGCGGTTATAGCGGCTTTCTGTGTAGCAAAGGGCAAAGGCCAGGCTGAGCGGAATGTCCTCGCGGTTGGCGGCGTCAAGAACGGCCATCGTAACGTCGCGGCTTCCTGTCACGCGGAGGTAGAACCATTCGACAGCCGCGCGGGTAGACGGATTGCGGTAAAACTGCAAGCCCTTGTCGACGGACTGGGCCTTTTCATCGTCGTCAAAATAAATCGCGCTAAAAGAAGCCTTGCTTTCAAGCCAAGAAACGTTTTGGATTCCGGCCCTGATTTCCTCAATGTAAACTTGCTCCTCCGGCAAGAGGGGCTCTTCGATTACAGACACTGCGTTGGCAAAAACCGGCTCTGAAGATTTGGGAACAAAAAGAAGGGCGGCGACGCCGGCGGCCGCGAACAAGATTGAGAGGACCACGGCAAAAAAGGCCGTGTGATAAAATTCCGAATGCTCTTTATAGTTCTTTGTCATGTCGCAACATAAAAGCGCATTTTTTACTTTTATGCAAGTGAATTTTGGAAAAATTTAAAGAATTTTCGCAAATTTTCGCCTTTTTTGCCAGTTTGTTGATTTTTACGCAGTATCTTGAAATCACCGCAAAATCTCCAATCACTCCACCGAAAGATGTTCGGGTCAAGCCCGAACATGACAAAGCCGCCCTCTGTCATTGCCGCGCTTGACGCGGCAATCTACTCAAACACATAATGCGGATGTTTTTCCAACAATTCCGCCTTGAAGTTGTCGGCCAGCTCGCCGCCTCGCTCCATCGAAGCGAAAACGGCGGGAATCTCAAAGCCCTTTACGCTTTGGCAATCCTTTACGCGGCGGGCGCAGTGCTTGTAGGCCGCGGTGGCTTCCAGGGCGGCGTCAACGTCCTTGCAATCCTGGGCGGAAAGCTCCGGAACAAGCATGACTTCTTGGCCCTGGGCTTCCAAATCCTTCAATTGATTTCTAAGGGAGGCCAAAAATTCCTCGTTTGGGCCGCCGCCCGGCAAAACTATGTCCTTGTAGGCGACTTGAATCTTTTGCATTCGCCCACCTCCATTTAAACAAAATAAACCTCTGCAAAAAGGACTTTCACAGAGGCGCATTCAAGAGTTTAAAGAACGGCAAAGCCGCTCCTTCTATTCTGTCAAAATTTTGATAACTTCGGCCTTGTCTTGAGTCTCAAGAATCTGCTGGCGCTTTCCGGCGCTCTTGAACAAAAGGCTTACTTCAGCCAAGAACTGAAGGTGCGGGCCAGTTTTGTTAACCGGAGAGAGCGTCATAATAAAGATGCGGCAAGGATCCTGGTCAAGGGAGTCAAAGTCAACCGGATTGTCAGAAATGCCGATGCAGGCGACCAAGTCGCTTACAGTGTCAGTCTTTCCGTGGGGAATGGCGATTCCGTGCTTCATTCCTGTAGACATCTTGCGCTCTCTTTCAAGGACGCAATCGCGGGCGGCCGACTTGTCGGTAACTTTTCCCGCCTTTACAAGGATGTCAAGCATTTCGTCGATAATGTCGTCTTTTGTCTTTCCCTTCAAATGAAGGTTCACCGTTTCGGGTGTAAGTACAGTTCTTAAGTCCATATTCATTATTGTAGATTCACTTGCCCTAAAAGTCAAGAGAAAAGTCCGTCAAAAATTGATTTTTTTCAAAAAAACTGATAAATTGTCAAAATGAACAAAAGCGAAAAATTTTCGGTGGACTTAAAGCGAATAAAAAAAGCCAACCGTTCCGCCTCATATTTTAACCTGAACGGAGCCCTGGCCGACATCGAACGGCTTTTTACAAGCCAAAATTCCCAAGCCAAAGACTTGGCCTCTTCCCTATTTGACTGGTGGAAAAACGAATGGGCGCGCGGCCCAGAATTGGAAGACTCAGCCTTAGAAAAGCTGTCCGCCCTAAACGCCTTCCTCAACCAAGAGGAAGACACGGACGCGCTTGACCAAGACGACTGGAAGCGCGTAAAGGACGAAGTCAGCTACGAGGCCGAAAACTTAGACCTTGACCTTTTGAGCCAAATGATGAAAACCATCGTCTCAAAAGGCGGCATGAATTAATACTGGAACAAATAAGCGGGATACTTTATGCTGGGTCCCAAGTTCTCGTCGACGACGCGCTTGAGCGACACGCCTGTTGTGGACTCAAACACGCGGCGCATAAAGGGCGCCTGGTAAATGTATTCGTAGTCGCGGAAGTCAACCGCGTCGGCATCGTCGCTGGACAAGCCCAATGAAATCGCAAGGCGCTCCTTCATTCTGTCTTCGGCGTTTTCGAGGGAACCGATGGAATCAATCAAGCCGTTTTCCTTTGCCTGCTTGGCCGAATAAATGCGGCCGTCCGCCAAGTCGCGGATTTCGGACACAGACTTTTTTCGTCCGGCGGCCACGATAGAAACAAACTGCTCGTAAGTTTCGTCAACCAAGCCCTGCATGATTTTTCTTTGCTCGTCGGTAAGAGGACTGTCGTAATTGAGCATGCCCTTGTTCCTGCCGGAAGCAAAGCTTGTTGCCTTGACTCCAATCTTTTCCAACAAGCCTGTCGCGTCGATTGAAGGTCCGATGATAACGCCGATAGAACCAGTCATAGTGTTGCGGTTGGCGTAAACCGAATCGGCCGCGCAAGCGATGTAATAAGCGCCCGAAGCCGCCATGCTCTTAAAGTAGGCCCAAACTTCTTTTCCGGCGTTCTTGTATTTTCTTAAAGCCAAGTAAGCTTCGTCGGCTTCGTATACCGTTCCGCCGGGCGAATCGATCACGAGCAAAATGCCTACATTGCTTTCGTCATGCTCCAAATAGTCGATTGTGTCCAAAAGCCATTCTTGATTGTAGGTTTCGTTGGCCTCTTGGATTACGCCCGTGATGTAAAGGCGGGCGACATACTTTCCCCTTGACGCGAATTTGCCAAACTTAAAGTTTCCAAGATTCACGTTCATAGGATTATTTCGTTCCTTTCTTGACTGGGAATGCGGGGCAAACTTAATCACTCCAAAACCTTTTAAAATTCCAAAAGCCAAAGTCAAAAGCGCGATCACAATAATTATGATCAAAAACAAGACTCCGCCGCCCTTCTTTTTGTTTTTCACTTCGTTCATAACAAGCTCCAAAATTTATTCAAAATCTTCTATTTTTATTCTTTTTGAATTTATCGCAAGCTCTTTGAGAGCGTGATAAATGTTTGTGTATGTGGCTTGATAATACGGAAGCAGCCACAAAAAGCCGATTCCCATAGACAAGCAGCACAAAAGGTAAAGGGGAATAAAAGTCAAGTCGGTGAAGAACAAGTCGCCCTTGTAGCCGCGAGTCAATTCCTTGCTGATTTTCATCGCCTTGCAAACGCCTACATTGGGATGCTCAGCCATGATATAGAACATCATCGAATAAGAATATCTCTTGACGATTCCAGGTATGATGAACAAAAGCGACCAAAGCCATACCCAAAGCGCGAACCAAAGAAAGCCGCGGACCGCCCTAAACCACTGGCCCAGGCCTTCCAAAAAGTCGCCAAAGAAAACAGTCTCCGGATTTTTTGACATTGTTTCGAACAAAAGTTTTTGCGCGAAAATAAAAACAACCGCTACGGCGCAAATAAAAAGAGTGAAGATTGTCGGAGCGGAATCGCTGTGAACGCCATAATTAAAGGAACCGGCGCCAGCGGTAAGATTTACATTTATTTGGTCTGGAAATATCATGCACATGGCGCTGACAAAAACCATGACTATTGCCGAAAGCAACAAAGTGGACAAAACTGGAATCTTCCACCTGCCCTTAAGCTGGGCCTTTGCGGCCTTTTTGTACGCTACTCGATTAAACATTTTTTCTCCTTAAATCTTTATGATTCCGGCTTCCGCCAATAATTCAGAATAATACTTTTCTTCGATATCATCAAGGGCAAGGCCGCACTTGACCACAAGCGACTCAAGCTCCGCTCTCATCGCGGCGATTTGGCTTTCGTCAGCTTCCCCCTCAGTCACAAATTCGATTTCCAAAAAATCTCCCAAGGGAGGAACGGAACACAATTCCAAATGCGCTTTTCCGCAAGGGGTGTCGGCGTAAAAGCCGATTGCGTCTTTATGCTTTGTAAAATGCGGAACAAAGCCAATGTCCGCAAAAAGGGCTTCCAAACATTCGGCGTTGTCCAAGGAGGCCTCAAATTCTTGGTTCACCTCAATCGCGGCGCCCCCGCTCGCAAGCCGCTTTTCCTTTTTTTTGTAAGTCAAAAAAGTTTTTTCTTCAAGCGCGCGGCCGTTTTGGTCCGCGGTTTTTTCTTGGCGAATGCGCGCGGTTATATGGCCGCTCGGGGCGCCGCTTTTTTCCATCTTAAAGTAACGGTCGTCCTTAGAAACGCTTTTGTCAAAAACGGCAAAGGCGCGCAACTTTTGCAGCACAGCCTCGCGGTCCCGCGCGTGGGCCTTAAGTTCAATCTCCATACAATAATAATAGCATAAAAAATCAATTTACGCTACAATATTAATATGACGCAACTGATTGCAGGGCCGATGGCGACGCTTAGCCACGAGGCCTTCCGCCGCCTTGTAGAAAAATTTGGCGGCCCGGACGAATACTACACGGAAATGATAAACGCTCCCACGCTGATGCAAAAAGGGCCCTTTGAAAAATACTATTTGATGAACGGGCCGGTCCCGCAAAAAATAGTTTGGCAGCTCACAAGCAAGGAAGCCGATTCTATGGCGGCCGCGGTCAATGTCCTTGCCCCGCTCGGCGGAATTGGAATCGACATCAACATGGGCTGCTCGGCGCCGGAAATCGTTCATTCGGGCGCGGGCATCGCCTGGATGCTAAAGCCGCAAGAAGAAACTTTCGCTATGGTTCGCGGAGTGAAACGCGCGATGGAAAAAGCCGCGCCCGCTTTTAGGCTTAGCGTAAAGCTCCGCCTCGGAGCCGAAAAGTTTAACGAAGAAGGCTTTTACGATTTTTGCCAAGGCCTCTGCGACTCTGGCGTCCAACGCCTTGTCCTGCATCCGCGCACGCAAAGGGAAAAGCTTAGCCGGCCGCCGCGCCGCTATTACGCCCAGCGATTGGCCGAGCGCCTAAAGGGGCGCGGAGTGGATGTGATTTACAATGGAAACGTAAAGGACGCGCCAAGCGCCGGCGCCGCGCTAACGGATTGCCCTGATTGCGCGGGATTGATGATAAGCAGGGCCTCCGTTCAAAAGCCTTGGATTTTCGCCCAACTGCGCGGCGCCTTGTCATTGTCGGGCCTGACCCGACAATCTTTTCAAGACAAAAATTCCGGCTCGCAAAAAGATTGCCGCGTCGAGCGCGGCAATGACACAAACATCGACCTAATGCAAACCGGCTTGGACTACATCGCGCTTTTGCAAGAGTTTCAGCCGCCGGAATTTTTTAAGAGCCGCATGCAGCGCTTCTTTTCCTACTACTGCGACAACTTTACCTTTGGCCATTACATTAAAATGAAGATGCTCAACGCGGCCACTCCCCAAGAAGCGCAAGACACTTTCCGCGCCTACTTTAACGAGCAGCCCGACGATTGTTTTAAAGCTTTACAATAATCAAGCGCATTGATAAAAAAATAAAAACAAAGCGGCTCCCAGTTGCGTTCGGCATCGCGAAACCGCTAGATATCGTCGCTACATGCTGTTTGCGCCTTGAAACTATTTAAGCTGCCGCTCATGCGGCAGGCGCAAACAGAATGTTTTCGCAATGCCGCCCGCGCCTTCGCGCCGCTTTTCTCTTGTTTACCGTTGCGTTTGTTCTGGGCAAACACAAGCCAAGCAATTAAAACGCGTAGGGAAAATGCGGACGGCCGCTACATCGGGCAAGCCCTCTGTTTTGCGTAAGGAAATTATTTACTTGCTCGCTTGCGCGAGCGGGCAATCGCTTTGCGCGTTAATCTTACTGTTACGCCCAAAAAGACGCAACCGCGAGTAAGGCCGTTCGATTTTCCCGAGAGCGTTTTATATTACTTATGATTTCATTTGCCTAGTTACAATAATTTTTTGATGACGTCGGCGGCGGCGTCTAGTTCGGGGACTTCGAGATTTTCGATGTCGCCGGAATCGACGTGGGCGCTGGTTTCAGGCCTCATCGGAATGCGCGCCAAGACAGGCAGGTTGAAAGTCTTTGCGATGCCTTCGATGTTGCTCTTTCCAAAAACATAAATTTCCTTTGAGCAGTCCGGGCACTTTACGTAAGACATGTTTTCTATCAAGCCCAAAATCGGAACGTTCATCATGTTGGCCATCTTTACGGCCTTTTCTACAATCACGCGCACCAACTGCTGGGGCGAAGAGACAACGATGATTCCGTCAATCGGGAGCGATTGGAATACCGTAAGCGGAACGTCGCCCGTTCCCGGAGGCATATCGACGAACATAAAGTCAACGTCGTTCCAAACAACGTCAGTCCAGAACTGCTTTACCGCGCCGGAGATGACAGGGCCGCGCCATACGACCGGATCGTTTTCGTTTTGCAGCAAAAAGTTCATCGACATAAGCTGAATTCCTGAGTCGGTGACTACGGGCTTTAGCAAGTCCTGGCCTTCGACAACGTCGGCGCGCTCGTCGCTTTCGCCAAAGCTTTCGGGGATTGAAGGGCCTGTTATGTCCGCGTCCAAAATGGCCGACTTATAGCCCATTTTTTGCATTTTGCAAGCCAAAAGGCTTGTCACAAGCGACTTTCCTACGCCGCCCTTTCCGCTCACAATGGCTATGACTTTTTTTATTTTGCTGTCTTTATTGGGTTCCAGTTTTTGGGGAGCGTTTCGTTCCGCGCAAGAGCCTTCGGAACAGTGTCCGCAATCGTGTCCGCAGTTTTCTGCCATTTTTAGTTCTCCTATCAGTACCGCTGTTTGCGCGCGCCCGTAAGCAAGCGCAAATGTTGCGGCTTATGCGGCAATCCTGCAATCTTGGTCTTTTTGCAGTTTTTCTTGCCGCTAGTTCTCCTGTACACTCCTTTAAAGATAATAAAAATCTGCTGAAAAGTCTAGTAAAATTTTCCGATATATAATTTATGAAGAAGTTTCTATTAATTACCGCATTTTTCATTTGTTCCGCCGCGCTTTTTGCGGAAAACGAGCGCAATTTCTTTGGATTCCAGTTCGCGCTTGGAAGCGGATACACTTTTTACGGCGACGACAACCTAAAATCAAACGTCAGCGACACGATGAACAGGGGTTACGCCAGAATGATTCTTTACACCGACGCCGGCATCACCCTAAAATTGACCGACCAGCTTTATTTTTTGGGCGGCTTTCAAACAATGTTCGACTTTATTTGGAGCGGCGGAGACTGCACAAACCACGCCACTCCCCTATTTTTCGCAGGCCTTCAATTTTATCCAGGAATAGGAGACCTTTCGTTTTCGCTGGCCTACGCGCTTGGCGTCCGCCACGACTGGGAAGACTTGAACTCCCGCTACAGAAAAATCGACAAGACAAAATGGGGCAACGGCTTTAGGCTGGCGGTCGAATACGACTTTAAAAAAGGCAAGGGAATCATTCCCGTAGTCGGAGCCAGCTACATTTTCTTGCCCACCGGCTACAACAATTACGACAACACCCTGGCCGTCTACTTCAGGCTGGCCTTCCACTAGGCCCAAAAAAAACAGGCTCCCAGCGGGAACCCAACCGCCCGCAAACGAGGTACTTTTAGGGCAAAGCGATTAGCTTAACGTGTCCTAAGTTTGCGTCGGTTTGAACCCCGCTTCCGCCTGTTTTATTGGCACGCCGAAAATTGGCCAGTCTAAAATAAAGCGCTTTAAAACGAAAAACCGCCCATCGGGCGGTTTTTTTTTGCAAAACGCGATAGGATCATTGCGGCGCGAAAATTTCATTCGCGCCGCAAAAGGACTGAGTCAAGGCTTTAAGCGAAGCGCGCCTTGACCAGTCCTACCTTGCATATTGCCAGCCCGCGTGAGCGGGCCTGTGGATAATTTCCTATGCAAAACGCGATAGGATCATCTCGCGTACTCTACGATGCGGGTTTCGCGAATCATGGTCAGCTTTATGCGGCCAGGATAGCGCAAGTCGTTTTCGATTTGCTTGGCAATCTTGCGGGCCAATTCCTTGACGTCTCCGTCAGGAATCTTCTCATTGTTGACAAGAATTCTAAGCTCGCGGCCAGCCTGAATTGCGTAAGCCTTTTCGACTCCGCTAAAGCCTTCGGCAATCTTTTCAAGGTTTTCCAAGCGGTTGACGTAATTGTCAACGGTTTCTTTGCGCGCTCCGGGGCGGGCCGCGCTTATCGCGTCGGCAATCTGAACGATTATCGCCTCAAGGCTACCAGGCTCGATGTCGTTGTGGTGGGCGGCGATCGCGTTTACAACAAGAGGAGCCTCGCCCATCTTGCGCGCCGCTTCGGCGCCAACTTCGGCGTGGTTCTGGTCGCTGTCATTCTCAGCGCCCTTTCCTATATCGTGCAAAATCGCGGCGCGCTTGGCCAACTCGCGGTCGGCGCCCAACTCGGCGGCCAAAAGGCCCGCGATCTCGGCGACTTCTTTTGAGTGGACCAAAACGTTCTGTCCGTAGCTTGTGCGGAAATGCAAACGGCCCAAGGCGCGGACGCCTTCCGTCGGCATGTTGTGGATTCCCAAGTCAAACAAGGCTTTTTCGCCTTCTTCGTAAATCTTGTTCTGAACTTCGCGGGTAACCTTTTGAACGATTTCCTCGATGCGGGCCGGATGGATTCGGCCGTCCGAGATGAGGCGCTCCAAAGATTCCTTGGCGATTTCCTTGCGGACGGGATCAAAGCAAGAGATTACTACCGCTTCGGGCGTGTCGTCGATGATGATGTCAACGCCGGTCAAAGTTTCCAAAGCGCGGATGTTGCGTCCTTCGCGGCCGATGATGCGGCCCTTCATTTCGTCAGAAGGCAACGACACTGTGGCGACGGTAATGTCTCCGGTGGTTTCTGTGGCGATTCTTTGAATTGTGGAAACAAGAATGTCGCGCGCTTTTTTTTCGGCGTTCAACTGGGATTCCTGCTCAACCTTGTTCAAAAGGGCCTGCGCGTCGTGGCGGGCGTCGTTTTCCAAATTCCTAATGATAAGGTCTTTGGCTTCCTGCACTGTAAGGCCGGAAATGCGCTCCAATTCGCGCCTATATTCCTCTTCCTGAGCCTGGACAATGCCCTCGCGCTTTTGCAAAGCGGCAAGTTTTTCTACAAATTCCTTGTCCTGCTTGTCGTATTGGGCGGCGCGCTGGTCAAGCAACTCCTCTTTGTGGCTTACGCGCGCCTCGTAGCGCTGCACTTCCGCGCGGCGCTCGCGATTCTCCCGTTCCTGTTGGTTTCGTTCCCGAATGAGTTCATCTTTTGCGTTAAGCAAAATTTCTTTTTTCTGAGCTTCAGCTTCTCTAATTGCATCCTGTCTTAAACGTTCAGCCTTTTGTTCTGACGCAGATAATTGAAATCTGGCATACAGCCAGCGAATTGTCCATCCAAGAACCACTCCAGCAAGCGGGAGAGCTATAAATAATACAAGATTATTCATACTTTTTCTCCTGATTCTGCTTATAGTAATTCTATTTTTCTATAATAACAGAGAAAATTCATTTTGTCAAATGATATTTTCAATAAATTGAAAAAAAAATGCCCGGAGCGGCAAAACACGCCAGCGCGAGCGGATTACATAGAGAAGTCGGAGCCCAAATAGACCTTGCGGGCCTGCTCGTTTTGGAGGATTTCGTCCCTCTGGCCCTGGGCGATGATTTCGCCGTTGTTGATGATTATGGCCCGGTCGGTGATTTCCAGGGTGTCGCGGACGTTGTGGTCGGTGATAAGGATGCCGATTCCGCGATTTTTAAGGATTTGGATCATTTTTTTAAGGTCGCTTACGGCAATCGGGTCTATTCCGGCAAAAGGCTCGTCCAAAAGGAGGAATTTAGGCGCTATGGCCAGGGAACGAGCGATTTCGGTGCGGCGACGTTCGCCTCCGCTAAGGGTATAGGCGTACTGGCGGCGGATTCTGGTTATCGAAAATTCCTCGATCAGCTCTTCCAAAAGGGCCTTTTTTTGCTTGACGTCCAAATCCTTGCGGGTTTCCAAAATGGCCCAAATGTTGTCTTCGACCGTCAGCTTTCTAAAGACCGACGGTTCCTGCGGAAGGTAGGAAATGCCCATTTGCGCCCGCTTGTACATGGGCAAGGGGGTGATCCGCTCCTCGTCAAGGAAAATTTCGCCGCTTGTCGGGGGGTAAAACCCCACTATCATATAGAAAGAAGTCGTTTTTCCGGCTCCGTTGGGGCCCAAAAGTCCCAAAACTTCTCCGGTTTGAACGGAAAAGTCCACGCCCTTTACAACTTGCTTTTTTCCAAAGGACTTGTAGAGGCTTGAAACCCTCAAATTATGCGTTTTTTTAACGGCGGTGGCCTCTTGGCCTTGGGGAATCGTTTGGTCACTCATTTTTTTTTCTCCCCGCCCTCTTGGGCTTCCTGACTCTCTTGGCCTTCATGGCCCTCTTGAGCCTCTTGTCCTTCTTGGGCATCCTCTTCGCTATTTTTCTTCTCAGGCTTTTTTCCGTCGTCAGTAACCGATCCGTGAACGTTTCCGTCCATAGTGATTTCTTCTGTGTCCATGTTGAATGTGATGGACTGGGCGGCAAAGGAATCGTCGTCTTGGACTACCTTGGCGCTTCCGTTCAATTCAAGCATTTGCTCTTTTTTGCGATAGACCGCGTAGGCCGACGAGCATACGTTTTTCTTTTGCTCAAGCTTGACTTCTATCTGAAGAACGGCTATGTCCGTGTTGGAATTGTACTCAATCATCTGCGCGGAGGCGGTAACCTCGTTGTCGACGTCAATGAGCTTTACGTCGCCCATAAGGCTTACAATTTTGGACTCGCGGTCATATTTCAATTCGGAACATTCGAATTCCAGGTTGGATTCCTTGTAGGAGCCCTTTATGTTTCCTTCGGCCGAAACAAAGCGAAATTCCTTTCCGCTCAATTCAATGGAATCGGCCCGAATTTCTATGGATTCGGTCAAAACCTGGGCGTTTCCGGCCAAACGGGTCGTGTCTTCCTTGGATCCGGCCCGGCCGCTCATAGTTTCGGCCTTAAAAGTAATTTCTTCCGCGAACAAAATGGCGGCGGCCAAGAGGAAAAAAACTGCGAAAAGCGGCTTTTTCATTCTTGCTTAGCCTCTTCTTGGGCTTCTTGAGCCCCGTCGCCCTCATCCTCTTTTTTGTCGACGTAAACGCCGCCGACATTGGAGGCAAAGCTAAAGGATTCGCTTATCGCGCTGGCCGAAAAGCCGTTCCCGCT
This sequence comes from Treponema sp., assembly GCA_017645785.1. Classification (GTDB taxonomy): domain Bacteria; phylum Spirochaetota; class Spirochaetia; order Treponematales; family Treponemataceae; genus Treponema_D. The sequence continues at coordinate 73,717 of JAGCNW010000019.1, read as the reverse complement.
CAAGACGACTCCATCTTTTTTAATCGTGACGGACTTGTCCTTTTCGCCGGCAAGCTGCTCTGTCTTTCCGTTCCAGCGGAGGCTTTCTCCGTCTATGACAAGGCCCCTGTCCGGAGCCTCAATGTGTATGCCATTGTAAAATTCGTAAAGTTCGTTGTTTGTGTCGGCTTTCATAAGGCCAGCGCTGCCAAAAGAGTTGACTTCGCCCTTGTCATTTTTGCTTTCGAACTGAATGTCCTGGGCAAGAACGGTTCCTCCGTCCTTAAATTCTTCGAGCCTCTTGCTTTGAATCTCCGAACTAACCTTGCTGTCCTTGATTCGCTTAAAGACAGCCTCGTCCAACATCAGTTCGGGAACGGTTCCCTCCGTGTCATAAATATTGTCGTAATTGACGCTGCACGCGGCGCAAAACACTGCGGCAAGGACAGGAACGAGAATTGTCGGAATTAGGCGCGGACAAAAAAACTTCATTTTTAAATTATCGGCGCAAAAGCTCTATTTCTCCAATGCCGCCTGAATAAAAGCGGTAAAAAGAGGATGGGGCTTTACCGGCCTGGAAACGAATTCCGGATGGTATTGGACTCCGATTCCCCAGGGGTGGTCGCTCCACTCAAAGGCTTCGATTTGGCCGTCGGCGGCGCTAGAGGCCGTAACAGCCAATCCCAAGCCTTCCAAAGTTTCCATGTAACGGCGGTCAACCGAATGCTTGTTGCGGTGGCGTTCCAAGACGGCCGTTTTTTTATAGATGGAATTGAGCTTTGAGCCCTTTACGATTTTCACTTCGCTCGCGCCAAGCTTCATAAGGCCAGACGCGCTAAGGCCGGCCTGCTCTTCCGGCAAGCTTACGATTGGATGGGTTGTGTTTTGGATGAACTCGGTTGAGTCGGCGTCTTCCCATTTGGCCAAGTCGCGCGCGGCTTCGATGGCCATAAGCTGCATTCCCAAGTCGATTCCAAGATAAGGAATTTTGTTTTCGCGCGCGTAGCGGACGGCGGCCAAAAGGCCCAAAAAGCCGCGGTTTCCCATGTTGCCGGGAATCACGATTCCGTCAACTCCATTAAGCGCGGTCTTTGCGTCGCGGCTGCGTTCCAAGCCTTCGGCGTCGATTTTCTTTATTTCCAATTCGGCGTTGCAAGAAGTCACCGCGGCGTGGAAGAGGGATTCCTTTACGCTCTTTATGCAGTCGTCAAGGTAGTCGCGCTTTCCGATAAGGCCGATCGTAACTTTCTTTTCGGGCGAGCCAAGCTTGGCCAAAAACTGGGTCCACGGCTTTATGTTGCACTTTAAGTCGGTGAGCTTTAGCTTTTTAAGAATTTCCGCGTCCAAGCCTTGCTTGTGGAAGAGAACGGGAAGCTCGTAAATTGATTTTTCTACGTCGGCGCTTGTAAAGACAGCGCTTTCTGAAACGTTGCAGAACAAGGCGAGCTTTTTCTTAAGCGACTTGTCAATAGGAACTTCGCAGCGGCACAAGAGAATGTCGGGCTGGATTCCGGCTTCCTGCAATTGCTTTACGGAATGCTGGACCGGCTTTGACTTAAGCTCGCCGCCTGTGATTACGGGAACAAGCGCCAAGTGAACTGCGATTGAGTTTCCCTTTCCAAGCTCGTGGACAAGCTGGCGAGCGGTTTCTAGGTAAGGAATCGATTCGATGTCGCCTACCGTTCCGCCGATTTCTACGATTACTACGTCCGCTCCGCTTTGCGCGCCAACGCTCAAAATACGGCGCTTGATTTCGTCAGTGATGTGGGGAATAACTTGAACGGTGCGTCCGTTGTAGCGGCCCGCGCGCTCGTTTTTTATGACTTGCTCGTAGACCTTTCCAATTGTGATGCAGTTGTCGCTGGTAAGGTTTACGCTGGTAAAGCGGGAAAAATTTCCAAGGTCCAAGTCGGTCTCCGCTCCGTCTTCGGTGACGTAAACTTCGCCGTGCTGGTATGGGCTGATGTTTCCCGCGTCAACGTTTACGTAAGGGTCGCATTTTATCATCGCGACTTTGAGGCCGTGGCATTCCAAAAGGCTTCCGATTGTGGAAGACGCCACTCCCTTTCCAAGACTTGAACAGACTCCGCTTGTTACCAGTATGTATTTGCTCATAACTTGCAAGTATAGCCGCAAGAGAAATAAAATTCAATACCAAAAACGCGCTCCCAGTTGCGGATGCGTCCGGTCGGCGCCGCTAGATATCGTCGCTTCACACGCATTGCGTTTGAAACTATTTTACGCTGCCGCTATCGCGTCAGCCGCAATGCGAGTGCCGCCGCCGGCCGCCCCGCGCCTTCGCGCGCGTTTTTTGACTGTTTTCAATACCCTTGCGGCTTTACTGGCAAAACCGTAACGGATGGGGGCGAAAAAAAAAACCCTCGCCGTTTTGGCAAGGGATTTGATACCGGAGAAGAGACTTGAACTCTTACGCAGTCGCCCGCAACAGATTTTGAGTCTGTCATGTCTACCATTCCATCACTCCGGCATGGTGGAACTATATTAGCAAAAAAATTAATTTATTGCAAGAGCTTTTGCAAAAATTATTTTAACACCTGCCCGCCGCGAGCCATTGTTCCCCGCTCCGACTGGAGCGGAGTATGATAATTTCCTCTACAAAGCGGAGCGTAAGCTACTTTAGAACTTGCTCTCCGCGACGCATGGCGATTAGGCCTGTTTTGGCGTATTCCAAAATGCCAAAGGGCTCTAGCAAGCGGATAAGGCTGTCGATTTTTGTCTCGCTTCCTGACGCTTCGACGATGACGCTTTCGGCGCCGACGTCAACGATGTGGGCGCGGAAAATTTCGCAAGTGCTTACGATTGTTTCGCGCTTGCTTCCGTCAGCCTTTACTTTGATAAGGGCGGTTTCGCGCTGGCAAGTGTCCGAGTCGCAGCGCTCGATAGAGATTACTTCGACCAATTTTGAAAGCTGCTTTTCGATTTGGTCAAGGATGCGCTCGTCGCCCATAACAACAATCGTCATGCGCGAAATCGCCTTGTCGCTTGTTTCGCAAACGGTAAGGCTGTCAATGTTGTAACCGCGGCGGCTGAACAAGCCGGAAACACGGCTAAGAACGCCCGCGTGGTTTTCCACCAAAACAGAAAGAACGAATTTTTGCATATTTTCACCTCCAAAATTATCTTGTCTCGGCGTTGTATACGCCAAGCAAGCGGACGTCTTGCGCTTCCTTTGCAAGGGCGGCCAAAACGTCGCTCACATAGTCAACATTGCGCTCGTCGGGGCTAAGCTCCGCGTCCGCGTAAAAGTTGTACTTCCAAGTTTCTCCGTGAACCGGGCGCGACTCCAAGCGCGTAAGGTTCAACTTGTTCTTGTCAAAAACGCCCAAGCAATTGTAAAGGCTTCCCGGCTCGTTTTTTACGCTGAACATGAACGAAACCGCGTTGGGCTTTACGCCGGCCGACTTTTGCGCCCTAAAGGCAAGCGAGGCCGCCTTGTCGCCCTTTTTGCGCGCGACAAAATGGTTGGCCGCGATGACAAAAAAGCGCGTGTAGTTTTTTGGGTCGTCTTCTATCGATTCGCTAATGACGCTAAGCTTGTAGTACTTTGCGTTGACCGCGCTTGCGATCGCGGCGTTTGCCTTTGAGCCTTTTTCGCCAACGATTTTCGCGGCCGTGGCGGTGGAAACGGAATCGATTTTGTTCCACTCCGTGTGGTCGGCCAAGAATTTTGAGCACTGGGCAAGGCCTTGCGGATGCGAGTAAACTGATTTTATGTCCGCAAGCGTCGCGCCCTTCACGCCCAAAAGCGCATGCTGGATTCGCAAGGTTACGCTAGAGACGATGCTTATGTCTTCAAAGCCCGCCAAGTTGTCGTAGTTTTCGTAGACGCTCCCAGCCAAAGAATTTTCGATCGGAACCATGCCGTAGTCGGCGCGGCCGTCCAAAACGCTCTGGAAAATTTCGCGGAATGAATCGACGGGAAGCGCTTCGGCCTCGTCGTCAAAGTGGCGGGTGATAGCCTGCTCGGCGTAGGCGCCCCGCTTTCCGCAAAAGGCGACGGCCAATTTTTGCCGCGCCGCTTTTTTGTTTTCCGCAGCCTTGGCGGATTTTTTTCCGTTTGAAATTTTTACCGGAGCCTCGTCGCGGCGCAAGTGGGCCACTTCCCTTCCTACAATCGGAGCCAGGGCGTCGATGTCGCGCATAAGCTTGTCGAACTGTTCGGGATACAAGGACTGGGGGCCGTCGCTCAAAGCCTTGTCGGGATTGCAATGAACTTCCACGATAATGCCGTCAGCGCCAGCCGCGATTGAGGCAAAGGCCATCGGACTTACTTTGTCGCGGATTCCAAGCGCGTGGCTGGGGTCCACGATTATCGGAAGGTGGGTCAAGCTTCTTAAAATCGGAACGGCGCTAAGGTCCAAAGTGTTGCGGGTGGCGCGTTCGTAGGTTCGGATTCCGCGCTCGCAAAGGATTACGTTCTCGCAGCCGCTTGACAAAAGGTATTCGGCGCTCATAAGCCATTCTTCTATCGTGGCGCTAAGGCCGCGCTTTAAGATTACCGGCTTGTTTATTTTTCCAAGGCGCTTGAGCATCTCAAAGTTTTGCATGTTGCGGGCGCCTACTTGGTAGCAGTCGATTCCGGCCTTTTGCATCGCCGGAATGTATTCGGCGGCCACGCATTCAGTCACTACAGGAAGGCCGTACTTGTCGCCGGCCTCCTTTAGCAGTTTGCAGCCCTCCTCTCCCAAGCCTTGGAATGAATATGGAGAAGTGCGCGGCTTGTAGGCTCCGCCGCGGAGAATCGTCGCTCCGCTTTCGGCGACGCGCTTGGCGATTGACATCATTTGCTCGCGGCTTTCAACCGCGCAAGGGCCGGCCATCGCAACAATCCGTTGGCCGCCGACGCGAATCAACTGGCCGCTTGGCGAAGGAATTTCCACGACGGAATTTTGCGGAGAAAATTCGCGGCTTGCCATTTTGTAGGGCTTTGAGATCGGAATGACGCGCTCAACGCCGGGCAAAACCTCGACTTCGCGCGGATCCATTTTAAGGCGGCCGACCGCGGCGATAATCGTTTTTTCTTCGCCGGCGATTTCGTTTGTCTTAAAATTTTGGCTTCCTAAAAATTTGGCAAGCGACTTTTTTTCTTCCGCGGAAATTCCGCTCTTTAATACTATTACCATTTTATATCCTTAAAATATGTCATTGTCGGGCTCGACCCGACAATCTTTCGTCCAAAAGATTCCCGCGACAAGCGCGGGAATGACGTTTATCGCTACCGTTCCGTATTGAAGCTTACCGTGCGGAGAATGTCGCCAAAGACGCCGGCGGCTGTTACGCCCGCTCCCGCTCCATAGCCGCGAACTGTAAGGGGAATCGGCTGGTAGCGCGCAGTGTAGAACACAAAGGCGTTTTCGCCGCCCTTAATCGCGTAAAGGGGATCTTCGGGGCCAACCTCAAACATTCCGACTGTACACTTTCCGTCTTGGACTGTGGCGCCCATGCGCAAGACCTTGTTGTTCTTTTTGAGCGCGTCGATTTTTTTCTTAAAGTAGTCGTCAACTTGCGGAAGCCTCTTCAAGAATTCTTCGGTAGAGCCTGACGTGTCAAAGTCTTCGGGGAAAACTTTTAAAACCTCAACATCGCTAAGTTCGATGTCGTAGCCAGCTTCGCGCGCGATGATAAGTCCCTTGCGGGCAACATCCATTCCGTTGAGGTCGTCGCGGGGATCGGGCTCGGTGTAGCGCTTTTCTTTGGCTTCGAGAACGGCTTGGCTAAAGGGAACGCCTTCGTCCAAGCGGCCGAAGATGTAAGAAAGAGAGCCTGACATGATTCCCATAAAGCGGGTAAGCTTGTCGCCGGAGCGGAACAAGTTTTGCAAAGTGTCGATGATAGGAAGTCCCGCTCCTACGTTGGTCTCGTACAAGAAGCGGCGGCGCTTTTTGTTGGCCGTCTTTCTAAGCTTTTTGTAAAAGTCCATCGTCATCGAGTTGGCGCGCTTGTTGGGAGTGGCGATCGACATTCCCGCTTCCAAAATGTCAAGGTAGCGCTCGGGCAAGTCATAGCTTGCCGTGCAGTCAACGAATACCGGATTGAGCGGCTTTTTTTCGCGCACGAACTTTAGGATTTCGTCAACGCTTGTCTTGAGCGGCATTTTCTTTGTCGCCTCGCGCCAAGTCTTAAGGTCGATTCCGTTTTCGTCAATCATAAGGCCGTCAACGGTGGAGATAGCCATAACCTTGATGTCGATTCCCTGCGCAAGGAGGCTTTCTTGCTGCTCGCCGATTTGGTCAAGCAAAGTGCCGCCGATGTTTCCCGCTCCAAAAGCGAACACTTGGATCGACTGCGCTGTGTGGAAGAAAAAGTTGTGGGCCATGCGGACCGCGATGTCGCCCATCTCTCCGTCGATTACGGCGCTGATCGAACGCTCGCTGGAACCTTGCGCGATGGCAAGGATGCTGACTCCGGCGTTGGCGAGCGAGTCAAAGAAGCGGCTGGCAACTCCAAGCTGTTTTTTCATTCCGTCGCCGACGATGGAAACAATCGCGCAGTTGGAATAAATTTCAACCGGATTTATAACGCCGTCCTGGATTTCCAAGTCAAACTCGTTCGCGATCGCTTCCTTGGCGCGGCCGGCCGATTCGTCGCGGACGCAAAAGCTTATCGTGTATTCAGAAGATGACTGGGTGATGAGCAAAACAGAAATGCCCGCGCGCGAGACCGCGTCAAAAATGCGGCCTGCGATTCCTGTGCGGTCGCGCATTCCGCTTCCGCTTACAGAAATTATCGAAGTCTTTTTAAGGCAAGAGATGCCACGGACAAAGTTGGCGCCTTCCTTTGAATTATCAAAGGGGCCCTTTCCGATTCTAGTTCCGCGCGCGCTCTTGTTGAGCGAATTGAGGCTCCAGGCTTCGATTCCCTTGGCGGCAAGAGGCGCCAAGGTTTTTGGATGTAGAACTTTAGAGCCAAAGAAGGCAAGCTCCATCGCCTCTTCGTATGTCATGTCGTCGACCAAAATCGCGTCCTTTACGATGCGGGGGTCGGCCGTGTAAATGCCGTCAACGTCAGTCCAGAACTGGACTTTCTTTGACCCCATGCAGGCGCCGACAATCGCCGCGCTAAAGTCCGAGCCGTTCCTTCCCAAAAGGCCGGGCACCGGCTCCGCTCCCTCGCCGGGAATCCATGAGCAAACAAAGCCTGGCATCAAAATGATTCTTGTCTGCGACTTGTACTCTCCGTCGCAGTAGGGGCGCAAAAGCTCAGCCGTCTTTGCGTAGTCGGCGCTGGCCTCTTTTTGATTTCCGGTGGCCATGATGAATTTGCGGGAGTTGAGAACGATCACGCTTTGCTTTTTGGCAAGGAGAACCGCTTCGACAATCGGAACGCAAAGCAATTCGCCCATTCCCATAATACGGCAGTGAGCGGTGTCGGTGCATTCACCAAAAGCGACGACGGCCGTCAAAAGATTTTGCAATTCAACAAACTTGTCCTCAAGGCTTTTCATAACCGCGTCGCTGTCAAAGCCCGGCAATTTGGACTGGAGCTCGCGGCAAATTTCTTGGTGAACCGCGCGCAAGTCCTTTACAAAGCGCTCGGGATTTTCGCCGCGGATTGAGCCGTCGATGCTTTCCTGCAATTTATTTGAAACTCCGGCCACAGCCGAAACTATTACGCTGACGCGCTCTTTTTGCTGCTGTTCGATTACAATGTCCGTCGAGTCAAGAATGCGACGGGCGTTTCCCATCGAGGTTCCGCCAAATTTTAATGTTAACATAGGTTTTCCTTTTTAAAAAACTAAAGCCGCCCGGACTTGGGAAAATTCCCAGCGCCAAGCGGCCTAATTATATCAATAAAACAAAAGAAATTCAATTGCCGCAGGCAAACCTTGCGGCGGTCAAACCTTAAAGCGCTTGACCTCGTCCAGAAGCGCTCCGATGCTGTCCCTGTTTTCAATGACAAGAGAATTTACGGCGGAAACGGCTTCGGTAATCTGGTCCGCGCCGGCAGCCATTTCACTCATGCCGCTGTTGATTTCTTCTGTAATCGCGGTCATGTTGCGAGCCTCGCCGGCGACTTGCTGGCTTCCCTCAAACATTTCAGTCGAACTTTCCTTGACCTTTTTCGTGATGTCATTGAGCGCGGAGATTGTCGCGCGGACGCGGCTTCCGTTCCGGGACTGCTCTTCCATGCTCATGCGGATCGTCTCCTCTTGCTTCGCGACGACGGCGACATCTTGGGCGATCGAGTTGAATTTTTCCACGATTTCGTCCGAAAGCGAAAAGACGGCCGTGATTGACTCGGTGATTTTTTTAAGAGCGCTTTCAATAGTCTTGGTCTGGGAAGCGGAGCTTTCGGCGAGCTTTCGGACTTCGTCAGCGACTACCGCAAAGCCCTTTCCGCTGTCGCCGGCGTGGGCGGCCTCAATCGCCGCGTTCATGGCCAGCAAGTTGGTTTCGTTTGCGATGGCGTTTATCACCTCGCTGATTTCCATGAGGCTTTCCGATTCCTTTGAAACTTCCGCGATGGCAGCCGTGATTTTGTCAAGCGCGTCTTTTCCCGATTCGGAATTTTCCGTCAAAGTCTTTATGCTCTCGCCGTTTTTGACAAGAGTTTCAGCCACCTCGTCGATGCTTTCCACCAAAGTTCCGATTGATTCGGAAGATTCGGAAATGTTCTTTGCCTGGTCGCCTATCAGCTGGTTCAGATTTTCTATTCCATAGGAAATGTTTTCCATCGTGCTGCTGGTTTCGGTGACGCTGGACGCCTGGTTCACGGTTTCGCCCTTTATGCTTTGAATGTTTGCCGTGATTTGGTTTATGGCGGAAGCGGTCTCGGTCATGTTGGAAGAAAGGCTCACGCCGACTTCGCTTAGTTTTTCAGACTGGCTTTGTACGATGGAAACCAGCTGGCGGATTTTTTCAAAGGTGCTGTTGAAGTAAAGCGCCATGTTGCCTATTTCGTCTTTTGCGCTTATTTCTATGCGGCGGGTCAAGTCGCCTTCGCCTTCGGAAATGTCCTTTAGGATAGCGGTGAATTTTTTGATCGGGCCGACAGTCTTAAGAGAAAGGACAAAGCCTACGACAAGCAAAAACACTATGGCGACGGAGCTTACAAGCAAGGTCACAAGGCGCAAAGCGTCGGCGCGGGTTCGGATTACGGCCGTGTTCTCGGTCAAAAGCGCGGTTTGCTTTTCCACAAAGCCGTCAACTTTTTCAGTAATCGCCTCGGCAAAGGGGTCGAATTTTTCCATGAACTCGTTTCCCCTGTCCGGGCCAAATTCGATGTAAGCCGCGGCCATTTGCTTTCCCATTTCGTAGTAAGCGTCAAAGTCGCTTTGAAGCGCGTCAAGCTCGGCGATAGAGGCGGAGTCGCCCTTTTCCTGATAAAAGGCCTTGAACTCCTTTACCTTTTCCGCAAAGGAATTTGCGTGGTTTTCGGCCTCGTCGTAGCCGTCGTCGTAGCCGGGAGCGCCGCGCGTGGCTGAAATGTCCGTGAGCCACTGCTGAACTTGAATTACATGAAGCTGCAATTCCTTGGCCTTTAAAGTGTTCGGAACGATTTCAGTTTCGGCTTCATGCGAGCGCTTTAAAAATTCCGCCGAATTGACAATGGTTGAAACCGTAAGGAAAGCGATTATCAGGGTTGAAATGATGTATCCCGTGAAAATCTTAAAGAAAAGGCCGAGCCCCTTTGTTTTTTTTGCCGTCTCCGCCATAAGAACCTCCTAGTTCTTGCCGTTTCTTACGCAACGCTAACAAAGACAGCTTCAAAACAAAAGTTGGCCCAAGGCGGGCGGCCGCGTATAAGAAATAAAACAAAATTCAATTTTTATTCTAGCGCGACTTTTTATATATGTCAAAGATTATTTTTTGGGAGCGTTCTTTTCGTCAACAATGACGATGTTGGGCTGCCAATTGTCGGCGGCGGCTTCTTCTATTTGAGTGTATGTCACGATAATGACTTTGTCGCCGATGGCGGCCTTGCGGGCGGCCGCTCCGTTAAGGCAAATTTCGCCCTTTTTTCCGGGCATGATGTAGGTTGTAAGCCGCTCGCCGTTATTGACGTTGAGGACGTCGACTTTTTCCCAAGGGTGCATTCCGGCTTTTTCGAGCAAAGCCTTGTCGATTGTGATCGAGCCTACATATTCCAAATTCGCGTCGGTGACTGTCGCGCGGTGAATCTTTGATTTTAAAACTGTTATTTGCATTCTAGTCCTCCTGAAAAAATGTTCGCAAGCCAAAAAAGCGGCCCGCTCAAGGGTTCATGTCCAAAGCGACTTTAAGGCCCTGCAAAACCAAGTCCGGAAGGACAAGGTCAAAGAGGCCCGCCCCTTCAAAGGAACGGCTGAAGCCGCCCGTTCCTATTACAAAGGCCCGCTCGCCGCCAAAAACTTTTTCTTCCATTTTTGAAACAAGCTCGCGGATGGCGCCGGCCTGGCCGTAAAAAACGCCTGACTGAATCGCTTCGATCGTTGACGAGCCGCAAACGTTTTTGGGCTGAACGACTTCAACGCTGGGAAGCTGGGCAGTTCCTTCGCTAAGCGCGTGAACGCTCATCGCGGCGCCGGGCAGAATCGCTCCGCCCAAGTATTCGTTGTTTTTGGTGATGACATCAACTGTCGTGGCTGTTCCCATGTCAACGACGATCAAGTTGCGGCCGGGATTTTTGCAGGAACCATCGTCAGCGCCGTTCGCCGAAGCCGCCGCGTGAACGGCTCCGATGGCGCCTGCGATTCTGTCGGCTCCGATTTCGCGGGGATTGGCGTATTTTATTTTTAGGCCGGTCTTTATTCCAGCGGCGATAAAAAGCGCTTCCTTGGAAAAATATTTTCTAAAGCAGTTTGAAAGCGAATGGTTTATCGCGGGAACGACAGAGCAGCAAGCGATCCGCTCCACGCTCTTGTAGTCAAAATTATTGAGCGCCAAAACGTCGCGAAAAAACAAGCCGAGCTCGTCGGAACTCAACTTTGGATTTGTGGAACGGCGGAACTGCAGCGCCAATTTTTCGCCTTCAAAAAGGCCGCATTGAATCGTTGTGTTTCCGACATCAACTGCCAAGAGCATAGATTTTCCTCACAATGTCTTGAACTTGTCCGCGGGCGACAATAGTTCCGAGGCCGCCGTAATTGCGCCACAAAACGCAAGGATGGCTCTTGGGAGTTATTTCGCTAAGGTCGTTTGAAATTACAAAGTCCGGCGGATTCTTCACTGAAAAAAGCTTTTGAACCGCGGCCGCCCTCTCCTCTTGGCTTGCGTCCGAAGTCAATTTAAAGCCCACAAGCTTCGCGGCGGCGGACTTTTTCTTTGCCCATGCCGGAATCGACTCCAGAAGCTTGGGATTCTTCTTAAGCTTTACCAAAAGCTGTCCGGCTCCGCTGAACTTGGAAATTTTTCCCGGCGTAAATTCCTTTCCGTCCGCCACAACGCTTTGAACCGTGTAGTCGCTGACCGCCGCCGCGTGAAAAATCAAGTCGTAAGAATTTGAAGTCAGCTGCTCTTTTAAAAGCTTTTGCAAGTCGTCGCACGAGCGGAAGTTTTTTACAGTGACATTTTGAGCCTGCGAGTCCAAGCCGCTTTTTGCGGCGGCTTTGGGCTGGACGGCGCTTTCGGCTAAAAGGAAATCTATAGCGGCGGCGGGATCAAGGTCTTGAATTGTCTTTGCGATTTGAAGAGCCGTTTTTCCGCTTGAGAAATTTGTGATTGACCTAACGTCGTCGATTTTTTCGGAGCAGCCTCCGCCGGTAATCAAGACTTTCATTTTGTTCCTAAAACTCCCTTCAAAAATTCAAAGGCTTCGGACGGCTCGGCCAAGCGGCCAACTCCGTCGTCTCCACAAGCAAGGTGGCCTTGCGCGCTTTCCAATATTTTCGCGCCCCAGTCCTTCAATGTTTGCAAGGACTTTTGCGTCGCCGGGTGCAAGAGCATGTTCGAGTTCATCGCGGGCGCGACGACAAAGGGCTTTTGAAAATTGTTGGCCAAGAAAAGCGCGCCCAAAAGTGTGTCGGCGATTCCGGCGGCGGCCTTGTTGATGACGTCGGCGCTCGCGGGATAGACAAAAATCGCGTCGGCCCATTTTTGGCTTAGTGTAATGTGCGCGATCGGGTCTTCGTCGTTGGACCACATGTCGGTATAAACTTTGTTCTTGGTCAAGCCTTCAAAGGTGGCCTTTCCGACAAAGCGGAGCGCCGCTTCGGTGGCCACGACCTTGACTTCGTTTCCGTTCTTCACTAAAAGGCTTGCAAGTTCCGCAGCCTTGTAGCAAGAAATCGAGCCTGTAACGCACAATAAAATCTTAGACATTGTCGATCAACCTCACGCCTTCCAAGAAAGCCGCCGCGTACAAACGGCCGTCCATCTCTGTAACATAGTCAACGGTAAAGCCCGCTTTTTCAAGAGCGGCGGCCTTTTCGTCAACGCTGGAATTCTCAGTCAAAATTTTATGCAAGATCGAAGCTTTTTTCAAGCCCTCGGCGCTCAATTTTCTGTTGCGGGAACTGATGGCCAAGCCGTCCTCTTGGCGGACAATCGGACAAGGAACGATGTTGATGTCCATAAAGAAGGCCTTTATCATTTCGCGAAGCAAAACGTATTGCTGGAAGTCCTTCTCGCCAAAGTAAGCGTTCTTGGGGCGGACGATGTTAAAGAGCTTCATCACGACGGTGAGAACGCCGTCAAAGTGACCCGGCCTCTTGGCCCCGCAAAGCAATTTTGAAAAATCGTTTTCGGTCACCTTGTACTTGTAGTCGTCCGGATACATTTCCGGATATGTGGGAGCGAACAAAATGTCGCAGCCGTTTTTTTCGAGAAGAGCGACGTCGTCGTCAAAGTTCGCCGGGTAAGTGTTCAAGTCGTTTTTGTCGTTGAACTGCGTGGGATTAAGGTAAACGCTCACCACAGTAACGTCGTTGTTCTCGCGGCATTTTTTTACCAGCGACATGTGGCCTTCGTGCAAGCCGCCCATCGTGGGAACAAAGCCTACAGATTTATCGGCGCCAATCTTGGCGCGCTCCTCTTTAAATTCTTTTACGGTTCGTATGATTTTCATTTTAGTCCTCCGTTTGTCAAAAGATTCCCGCGTCAAGCGCGGGAATGACAGGCCACTGGCGCCCTGTCATTGTCGGGCTTGCCCCGACAATCCTTTTGTGTCCGCGTCGTAATCGTTGAGCGCGCCAAGAATCAAATTCCAGCCGTCCATAAACTTATGCGCGAACTTGGGCGCGCCCTGAGTCATTCCCAATGCGTCCTGCAAAACCAAAACCTGGCCGTCGCAGTCGCGGCCGCTTCCGATTCCAATAGTGGGAATTGAAACGGCATGGGTTATGCGGCCCGCCAAATCTTCGGGAATGCATTCCAATACGATTGAAAAGCAGCCGCACTTTTCGGCCAAAAGCGCCTCGTTGTAAATGCGCTCGGCCTCGCTGTCAGTCTTGCCCTGCTTTTTGTGGCCGCCCATCGCGTTAAAGAATTGCGGAGTAAGGCCAAGGTGCGCCATGACAGGAATTCCTGAGTCAACCAAATATTTTATTGTGTCGGCCTGGGTGTCTATGCGCTCAATCTTAACGGCGTTTGCTCCGGCGGCCAAAAGCTGGCCAGCGCTCTCGACCGTGTCGGCCAAAGATTTTCTTGTGGCCAAAAATGGCATGTCGCCAACGATGAATTTGTCGGTTCCCGCGCGGACGGCGGCCGTGTGGTCCACCATCATTTGCATCGTTCCGCAAACTGTCGTCGGCTTTCCGTGCATTACCATCGAGCAGGAGTCGCCGATAAGAATGCAGTCAACGTTTGAGGCTCCTACGATTTTGGCGAAGGCCGCGTCGTAGCATGTGATCATGGAAATTTTCTTGCCCTCTTTTTTGAAGGCGGGAAAGTCTAGAACTGTCATAGTACCTGTCCTTTTAAAGTGATCAAGTCTTTTTCGCTTTGATAAAAAAACAAGCGCGAATTGCCGCTCCGACGGAGTCGTCATTCACGCTTATAATAATATGAAAGAATTGTTGCAGTGTCAAGAAGCCTTACGCTTCCTCCTTCGCTCACTCGTCCTCGCGCTCCCGCTCCGGGAACAAGGTCTCGCCGGCAGCCGCCATTTTTTTCGCGTAGTTTAGGAACACGCTCAAGCGGTAGGACTTTATCTTCAACATTTTGGCCAAGTCCTTGTTTCTGGGCGACAAGGACAATTGATAGCTCTGCAAAATCTTGTTCTTGTTTTTCCAAGAGTTCAACTGGTATTCCAATCTTTTTTTCACAAGCTTGAACCGTTCGCACTTGGGGTCCAGTCGGGCAAGCTCCTCGCGATATTTGCAAACAAAAAGCCAAGCCTTGTCTCTCATTTCCTCTATTTTGGCCCGCTTTTCGCTCCGCTCAACAAGGCTCCTTTTTATTATGAAAGCGGTTTTAAAGAAGGATTTTTGGGGAAGCTTGCAATAGTCGCAAATTGCCCCAAGCTTTTTGTCGTCAAGATACCAAGCGGATTTTAACGCCAGCACAAAGGCCGCCCTCTTTTTGTAAAAGATTTCCTTTGTCTCCAAATAATTCGACCGCCGGCCCAAAATTCTTGTGAACACAAGGGGCTCGTCGCTTCCGCCCATGCCGGCGTCCTTGAGCCTCATCAGGTCGTCATTCGCCTTGGCCAAACGCTCGCTCTTTTCCAGGGCGTTTTCGTAAATGTTTTTAAAGTCTCTCCTTATCGCCCGCTTTATGGACAGCTCTTCCCCCTTTTTCCTTGCCCATGTCATTTTGATTCCGGAAATCGAATAATAAATATACGCGCCCAAAGATCCAACGCTTTTCTTGTAGCGGTCAAGCAGCCCGTCAAACCTCTTAAACGCGTCCAGCAAAAAGTCGCTGCGTTCGTCCTCATCCATGTCCAGCAAATTAAAGCGGCCTGGATTGGTGTAAACAACTTGCATGATTTTCATCACAGCTTCTTTTTTTGTCATCTTTCCCAGTTCCAACAATTTTGGAATCGAGTCCAACTCGCAGTCTTCAATCACTTTTTCCCACCTCAACTTTTGGTTTTATTGCTTGATGTAAGCAAAAAACGCGCCAAGTTCCCAAGCGCTTAAAAAAGCGCGGGCCTTTTTCTTGCGCGCCTAAAAAGCCTGTTTTGTCCGCTTGCCATTCGCCCGCATTTTCGCTATCATTCCGCCTATGAAAATCTATCTTGCCACAGGAAACCTTAACAAAAAGCGCGAAATCAGCCAGGTTTTGCCGGACTTTGAAGTTGTCATACCAAAGGAAATGGGAATCGACTTTGATCCCGAGGAAACAGGAACGGACTTTTACCAAAACTCGATGATAAAGGCCTTGGACTTGTGGCATAAAGCCCGCTCGCTCGAAAAGGAGCCGCCGCTTGTTATGGCGGACGACTCGGGCATTTGCGTGGACGCCTTGGACGGAGCGCCGGGCGTTTGGTCCGCGCGCTACGCGGGCCCCGACTTTATGAGGGGAAAGCCCGACGGAAGCAAAATCAGCCAGGACGAGCAAAACCGCTTTCTTATAGAACAAACAAGCGCGGCTGTTGCCGCCGGAACGCCAAAAAACGGATTTTTGTACCAAAACGGTTCCCGAAGCTGCCATTACGCCTGCTCGATGGTGCTTTTAGTAAATCCCAGCCGCTTTTTTATCGCCCAAGAGACGATGGAAGGTAGCGTAATCGAGCGGATTGAGGACGCGCGCGGAACCGGCGGCTTTGGATACGACCCTATAATCTACCTACCACAATACAAAAAGACAGTGGCGGAGCTGTCCGCCGACGAAAAAAACGCCATTTCGCACCGCGGAAAAGCTACCCGCGCCATTTTAGAAATAATAAAAAAATTGTAAACTGACCAAAAAGGCGGCAAAAAGCGACTCCCAGTCGTCGTACGGTCTGCGGAACCGCTAGATATCGTCGCTACACGCATTTTGCCCCTTGAAACTATTTACGTCTGCCGCTTGCGCGGCAGGGGCAAAATGAGTGTTTCCGCCGACCGCCCGACTCCTTCGCGCCGCTTTTTGCCGCTTTTTCCTTAATCTTTTCTAAAAATTCGCAAAAAAACGCTTTTTTTCGAAAAATTTCGCTTTTTTTTAAAAAATTCGCTAAAGTTTTTTCAAAAGGCGGCCGAAAATAATTATGAAGAGTTATGAAGGGCAAAGTTCCGTACGGAACCGACTTCAAACGAATCAGTATAAAACTGCGTGGATGTAGCCTTGTTATGCTGAAGCGCATTTTTATACTTTTGGAGCAAAAAGGATTTTGCTCATCGACATATTTCCAAGGAGGAAATCTATGGTTATCAACCACAACATGTCAGCTATGTACGCCAATCGTCAACTCGGCGTAACGGGTCTTGGTCTCTCCAAAGACATGGAAAAACTCTCTTCAGGCGAAAGAATCAACCGCGCCGGCGACGACGCTTCAGGACTTGCTGTTTCTGAAAAAATGCGCGCCCAGATTCGCGGCTTGAACCAGGCTTCAGAGAACGCCCAAAACGGCATCAGCTTCATCCAGACAACGGAAGGATATCTCCAGGAGACAACCGACATCATGCAGCGCATCCGCGAGCTTGCTGTTCAGGCCTCTAACGGAATCTATTCCGACGAAGACCGCATGCAGATCCAGGTAGAAGTAAGCGCCCTCGTTTCTGAGGTTGACCGCATCGCTTCTAGCGCCCAGTTCAACGGCATGAACATGCTCACTGGCCGCTTTGCCCAGCCCACTGGCGAAAACAACGTCACAGGCTCTATGTGGTTCCACATTGGCGCCAACATGGACCAGAGAATGCAGGTTTTCATCGGCACAATGACAGCCGAAGCCCTTGGAGTTCGCGAAATCGGAACTGGCGACAAGATCACCTTGGCCGCTCCGGATGACGCCAACCACGCTATCGGCGTAATCGACGAAGCCCTCAAGAAGATCAACAAGCAGCGCGCCGACCTTGGCGCCTACCAGAACCGCATGGAGTACTCAGTTCGCGGCCTCGACATCGGCGCCGAGAACCTCCAGGCTTCTGAAAGCCGCATCCGCGACACAGACATGGCCGCTCAGATGGTTGAGTTCACAAAGAACTCAGTCCTCCAGCAGGCCGGAACTGCGATGCTCGCCCAGGCGAACACACAGAGCCAGAACGTTTTGTCGCTCTTGAGATAGTCTGACATCAAATAAAGCAAGAGGAGGGGACGGACGAGGAAGCCGAAATGATTTCCTTGCCCTCCCCTTTTCTTGTAAATGTCCTTGACAAATCGCTAAAATCGTTCTAAAATTGTAGTAACTATAGGCGCGCTTTCAACCGCGCTTTGATCTTTGACATATAGCAAGCCAGCCATGCGCTGCGAGCGGCGGCGGGGATAAGGGCTTTTAGCCTGAATTTGGGCCAAAAAGAGCCTTTATCCCTGCCGCAATGGGGTTGAAACGTGCCGGGGGCGCATAAACCGGCATCGCCCGCGCGAACAGGACGCATTGCAAGACGTAATGCAGTTTATAACACATGGAGGGCTTAACATGATTATTAACCACAACATGAGCGCTTTGTATGCTGATCGCACACTTGGCATGTCAAATGACGCCATCATGGGCAACATTGAAAAACTCAGCTCAGGCGAAAAGATCAACCGCGCCGGCGACGACGCTTCAGGATTGGCTGTATCTGAAAAGATGCGCAGCCAGGTCCGCGGATTGAACCAGGCTAACAGAAACATCCAGAACGGCGTTTCTTTTATCCAGGCCACAGAAGGATATTTGCAGGAAACTACAGACATTCTCCAGCGCATCCGCGAACTTTCAGTGCAGTCTGCCAACGGAATCTATTCCGACGAAGACCGCATGCAGATTCAGGTAGAGGTTTCTCAGCTTGTATCTGAAGTTGACCGCATCGCCAGCCAGGCTCAATTCAACGGCATGAACATTCTTACAGGCGGCTTTGCCGAGAACTCTGAAAGAATCATGCAGTTCCAGATTGGCGCCAACATGGACCAGAACGCGAGAGTATACATTGGCACTATGACCGCTCAGGCTCTTGGACTCAAGGGCTCTCAGGGCACAGACGAGCAGGTTAGCATCGCTACGCCTGACAGCGCCAACACGGCGATTGGAACAATCGACGAAGCTTTGAAGACGGTTAACAAGCAGCGCGCCGACCTTGGCGCCTACCAGAACCGCTTTGAAATGGCGTCAAACGGCGTTCAAGTTGCTGCCGAAAACCTTCAGGCCGCCGAGTCTCGCATCCGCGACACCGACATGGCTGCCGAAATGGTAGAGTATACAAAGAACCAGATTCTCACACAGTCTGGAACCGCGATGCTCGCTCAGGCCAACTCACAGTCTCAGAACGTTCTTGGATTGTTGAGATAGTCTAAATCGTGTCTGTCAAGAGATTTCTGGATGTCATCTTTTGACTAACGCGTGGAAAAGGGAAGGAGCGCCCCTTCCCTTTTCCTAATTTTTCAGGAGGAACGCCTATGAATACGATCAGTAGCATAGGGCAGTCTTTGGCAATGGATGGCCAAATGCGCTACAATTCCGTTCCTATTAGTGCAGGTACAGGAAGTGTAGAACAAACGCTCAATATCGCGGACGGCGCCAGCGTCGTTCAAAATATCGAAGCGAACATGGCCCAGACCAAAGCTGATGTCCAGCAGTTGCAACAACTGTCGGATCAAGTGATGGGACGCAGGCTTCAATTCTCTGTAAACAAAGAGTTGAACAGCGTTATAATTAGGGTGGTTGACCCCAGCACGAACAAAGTGCTTAAGGAAATACCGTCCGAGGACATGCAGAGGATAAAAATCAACATGCGAAAGACCATGGGTCTTTTGTTTGATCAAATGATTTAAAAACTCACATGGGATCATCATCGGGGTTATATGGCAGGAATCGGCATACCGGGTGTCAGCGACAAGTATAAAACCAATGATCTCGTAGAAGGTCTGATGAAAGTAGAACGCATCCCGCTTACAAGGGAGCAGGATACGCTCGAAACTTACAAGACACAACAGAGCGCTTGGCGCGATGTCAATCAAAAAATGTCCTCGCTGCGAGATAGCGTTAAAACACTTTACTCGTATGACAACCCTTTCAACAGCAAATTAGCCTCTTCAACTGATGAATATGCAATAACAGCCGACGCCGGGCGGGACGCGGCTTTTGATTCTTTTAAAATCGACGTGGTCACGCCGGCCACTTGCGACCGCTTTTTGAGCAAAGAAATTGCCAAGGGCGAAGAAGTTCCGGAAGGAACTTACACTTTTAAAACCGGCGACAAAACAATCCAGTACAAATGGCGCGGCGGAAAAATCGAGGACTTTATAAATTCCTTGAACAAGCGCGGCGCGAACACAATAAAGGCGTCGTTAATCGGCGTCAACAAGGGGCAAAAGGCCCTCTTGATAGAATCGTTAAAAACCGGCGCCGAAAACCGTTTGGTATTTGAAGACGCCGCCTTGGACTACGCCCTCAAAAAGGAAATGGTCCGAAAAACTTCTTCCAAGGCGACAAACTTTGGAGGCCGCGCGGGCGACCTTTCCTCCCCTTCCCTGGATAAAATTTCCGAGACGGAACAAGAAGGAATGCCCGCGATTTCAAACGAAAACGTAAAGGCTTCAAACACAGGACTTTTGATAGGCCCTCGCGGCGGCGGAGAGATAAAGATTCCGCAGGCGGTGATCGCCAACGAAAATTCGCGCGTTGAGTTTACGATACAGGCAAAAAAAACAAGCGACATAACCATAGCGATAAACCAGGGCTTGGACGCGCCCAACATTCCCGGAGCGGGAAGCGTAACATTTGGCGGCGTGACGGTTGACAACAAGGCCAGCGAAACTGGCATAGCCGTTCCCGAAGCGCCAAAAGAAGACCTCCAAGAAATTAGAAGCAATTCCGTCTTGTACGCAGTTTTGGCAGACGGAACTGAAAGCGAAATAGAAGTGCCTGCGGCCGTTTGGGAATTTGACGAAAAAAGCGGCCAGGGCCAAGAGGCTCGAATCGGCTTGGACATTAAGCAGTTCCCCGGCATAAGGGCGCTTGCGATAAAGAACCGCAACACAGGAATCGAGCTTGACGTAAGCGCGATGACCGCCTTTGACGCAAAAAAAGATTTGGGCTATGAAGCCGTTCACGCCATAAGCGAGGCCGGAGACGCGGTAATCAAGTACGAAGGAATTACGATCACCCGTCCGCAAAACGACATCGACGACGTGGTTCCCGGAGTGACCCTCCATGTAACCGAAAAGACCGACAGGACCGCGACGATTTCAATCAAGCCCGACACCGAGAGCGCCAAGGACGCCTTGATCCAGTTTGTCGGAAAGTACAACCAGACTGTGGCCGAGATAAACATTCTTAGCCAAAACAAGCCTGAGATAATCCAAGAGCTGGACTACCTTACCAGCGACGAAAAAGAAAACTATCAAAAAAAGCTGGGCCTTTTCTTCAACGACTTCAGCCTTTCCAACGCAAAGGGCTCGATGCAAAGAATTATTTCCACCCAGTACAAATTTTCTGAGAACGCCGAAGTGACGATGCTCAACCAAATCGGAATCTCGACAAACGCCACAAACTATTCGGGCTACAATCCCGGAAAAATGCGCGGCTACCTTGAGATTGACGAAAAAAAGCTTGACGAAAATTTAAAGAACAACCTTGAGGACATAAAGAAAATTTTTGGCTACGACTCCGACGGCGACTTGATCGTCGACTCTGGCATCGGTTACTTGATGGACAAGCAGCTTACCAGCTACGTTCAGACAGGCGGAATCTTGGCCAACAAGGACAGCATCCTCAACAGGCAAATAGATTCAACGCAAAAAAAGATTACAAAATTGGAGCGCCAGCTTGACGACAAGGAAGCCGAGCTTCGCGCAAAATACAGCCAAATGGAAGGGGCTCTGAATTCGCTTGAACGCCAGCAAGAAGGAATCACAAACTTCACGAAGCAAAACCAGCGAAACAACAATTAAAAGAGGTGGCAATAAATGGAACTTTATTTGAACGATCAAAAGCTTGACATAACATTGGAAGACGAAAAAACAGTCGGAGACGTGTTGCGCTCTTTTGAGCAAACCGCTTCGCAAAATAAATGCGCGACGATTGGAATAAAAGTTGACGGAAAGGAAATCAAGGCCGAAGACTTTGACAAGGCCGCCGACATGCCGATTGACAGCGCCAAGAGAATCGACCTTGCGGTTGTTTCGGAAGACGCCGTCGCCGACGCGTTCAAAAACGCGTCCGCCAACATAAAGGACACCGTTGAGCTTTTGACTCAGATTCCCGCGCAGTTGCAAAACGGCGGCGACTCAAAGGCCAAGGCCTCGATCGCGCGCCTTGCCGACGTGGTCGACAATTTTTGCCACATCATCGCGCTTTCCACCTTGTTCCCTGCAAGGTTCGCGGCGATTAAAATAGACGGAAAAGATTTGAGCGCCTTCTTTGAAGACTTTATGCCTGTCTTCAACGACTTGAACGGCGCGCTTTCAAACGGCGACACAGTGACGCTCGGCGACCTGGCTGAATACGAAATAAGCCCCCGCCTTACGGCCTTGGCCGACGCGGTAAAGAACATTTAAGGAGGCGGGCATGAACACAGCAACAGGATCGCCCTTGGCGGCAAGACAAACACCCCTCCCCTACACAGTCATGGCCGGCGCCTTGATTGGAATCGGAATTTTGTTTGTCCTTTGGCTTTTGTGGAGAATATTGCAAAAGCGCAAGGAGTCTCCCGAATACATCGAGGCGCAAAAAAACAGGCCGACGACAATAAAGGACATCCAAGCCTTGGCAAAGAAAATCTCTTTGACCAGGCAAGAGGCTCTTTTGCTTTACAACATTTGCTTTAGGCAAAAGGCAAAGAACATTTATTATCTATGGAACGACTCTGAATACATCGACAATCTTTTGAGCGAAGAATACAGACGCCTTAGGCAAAAGGACGCGGAAGCCGACATCTTTGAAATCTTCAAGTTGAAGAGCCGCTTGGAAAGGATCGAGCGCCTCCAGCACAACATTCCGTCAAGCCACAACATTCCCGAAGGCGAAACCTTGATTTTGCCCGCCACAGGCGGCCGCTTTTATTCGTTCAAGCTTTTGAAAAACGACAAGGACAGCATCGCCCTTGAAGTTCCTAAAAATTTGGAGGGAACGGAATTCTGCCCAAAACCTCTGGACAAAATCGTAATGACATACATGTCAAAGAGGAACATCCAGTACGTTCTTTCTTCAAGAGTCATTCGTTTCCAACACGGAGCGGGCGGAGTTCCCGAAATGGTCGTGAACCATTCCAACGCCGTCAGCATGCAAAACCGCCGCCAGTTCAAAAGAGCCAACGTCGGAAACAAATGCCTTTTTAGCGCCGTTGAAGAAAAGACAGGAAAACGCGGCGAGATAACATACATTCCCAAAGAAAACAAATACGAAGGCGTGTTGGCCGACATAAGCGCTGGCGGCTGCATGGTTCAAACTAAACTGCCAATAAAGCGCGACCAAAAGTTGTGGGTAAGGATTTCGCTCCCCGAAAAAGGAGAATTTGAAACCATCGGCTTGATAGTCAGCGCCCAAAAGAACAATGAAACGGACGTGTTCTCATTGCACATTTCATTCATTGACATTGGCGACAGGGACAGGAACGAGATTTTCGCCTATGTCTATAATTACTAAAGGCTTGATTATTGTGTAAATTCTCGCTATAATAGTTGGACACGGAGATTATGACAGTACTTGCGCTAAAAGACGTTGTGCGAGAACCTGGAGCGATTTATTACATAAGGCGCTACCGGGCAACAGCCAACTTAAAATTGCCGACAGAAATTGTAGACTCAAATATAGAATTCAGCATAGAAACTGGCCCGCTTGGCGACAAGATCATAGACGTCGAACTTTTGACCCAGCCAAACTATCCGGCCTTGCCGATCGTAAAGGCGCTTAGGGAATTCATAAACGAAAACGACAACGCAGGAACCCTGCCGATATGACCTTCCACACAGCAAGCGCGGAAGAAACCCAAGAATTAGGAAAGCGCTTGGGCTCTTTTCTTAAAAAGGGAGACGTCATCGCGCTTCAAGGCCCTTTGGCGGCCGGAAAAACAACAATCACAAAAGGCATCGCCCTCTCGCTAAATGTAAAGGACACAATCACAAGCCCCACTTTTTGCTTGATTTCGGAATACGAAGGAAGGCTGCCCCTTTATCATTTTGACGTATACCGCTTGCAGGGAGCGGACGACTTTGCCAATTTGGGAGCGGACGACATGATTTACGGCGACGGCGTTTGCTTGATTGAATGGAGCGAAAAGATTATGGACGAGCTTCCAAAAAAGACAATCACCGTCAAGCTGAGCGTAAGTCCAAGCGACCCAAACGCCCGCGACATTCAAATTGAAAATTGGCCTTACGAAAATTTTGGGGAGGCAAAATGAAAGCGCTAGCCTTAGACACAGCCATTTCTTGCATAACAATCTCGGCAAAGAACGACGAGTATTTGGCAAGCCTCACGCTGGACATCGGCATGAGGCAAAGCGAAAAGCTCTTGCCGGCAATCGACTATGTTTTAAAGCAAGCGGATTTAGCGGCCGCCGACTTGGACTACACAGTCCTTACAGAAGGTCCCGGCTCTTTTACCGGCTTGCGCTTGGGCTTTGCCGCTCTTAAGGCGATAGAGCTTTTTGGAAACGACACTCCCCTTTACGGAATAAACAGCTTGGACGCATACGCATGGCCCTTTATGGACTTTGACGGAATCGTTCTTCCCATAATCGACGCCCACAAAGACAAATTTTACGCCAAAGCTTTTTTTAACGGAACGGAACTTCTCCCCTGCGACGACTGGGACTTGCGCGTCTTGGAAGAAAAACTTTTGGCGGCAAGCGCAAATCTTTCGCAAGACCAAAAACTCGCGGCGAAAGACACGGTTCTAGTCTGCGGCCCTGAGGCAAAAACTTTTGTCGAAGCTTGCAAAGAAAACGATTTGTTCAAAGAAAAAAGAATCATCGCGCAAAGAGGCCGCTCAATAAGCATGGAAAGTCTGTTCGCTTTGGCTGAAGAAAAAATCTCTAGCGGCCAGCCGCCTTTAGCCGACTACGACGGCCCCCAGTACTTTAGGGCCAGCGAGGCGGAACAAAAAGCGGCAAACTAAGTCCGCCGCTTTTTGTTCCAACGAGTTTCCGCTGCGCGAAAACTCGCAGTTGTTTCTTCACTCAAATCACCTTCCGCTTAAGGCCTTTTTCCAACGGCTCACCAATTGAAGGGCCGTCATCGGAGTGAGGTTGTCAACGTCCGCGCTCAATATTTCGTCAAGAACAATTTCTTCGTCGCTAAAGAGGCCGGGAGCGTTGGCCGGACCTTGCGCGTTTTTGACGGCCTCTTCTTGAGCGGCGGGAACGTCTTGCGAAAGCAAGGGCTTTTCGGCGGCCAGCGACTGCAAATGCTTTAGTATTTGGCTCGCTCGGTCGATGACGCTTTGCGGAATTCCCGCCAGGCTCGCCACATGGATTCCGTAGGAGTTTTCGCTTGCCCCTTCCTTTATCTTTCGCATGAAGACGACAGAGCCGTCGGTCTCCCGAACGTCCATGCACAAAAGCTTTATCGAAGAATGCTCCAAGCGGGTAAGCTCGTGGTAGTGGGTGGCAAAAAGCGAGCGGCATTTCAGGCTGTTCAACAAATGCTCGCTTACCGCCCACGCGATCGAAAGGCCGTCTTCGGTGGAAGTTCCGCGTCCGACTTCGTCCATTATCACAAGGGAACGTTCTGTGGCGCCGCGCAAGATGCGGGCCGTTTCTGTCATCTCGACCAAGAAGGTGGACTCGCCGCGAGCTAGATTGTCGCTTGCTCCGACGCGGCAAAATATTTTGTCTACAAAACCGATTTTGGCCGCGCTTGCGGGAACGTAGCTTCCGGTTTGGGCAAGCAAGGCGATCAAGGCGCTCTGCCTAAGATATGTTGACTTTCCGGCCATGTTTGGGCCGGTGATGAGCAAAAATGACGGCTCCCCTTTTGCCTGCATGTTCACGTCGTTGGGAACAAATTCTCCAGAAGGCAAATGAGCCTCCACCACAGGATGGCGGCCAGCCTTTATGTCAAAGTCAAGGCTTTCGTCAACCACAGGCAAAACCCAACGGCCAACCTTGGCCGCGTAGGCGAACGAAGCGGAAACGTCGGCATATGCTATGGCGCGGGCTACGTTCATCAAGTAAGAAACATGGGGCTCCAATTGGGAACGGACGTCCAAGAACAAGGCGCGCTCAGTTTCGATTATGCTCGCGCTGGCTCCGTTCAACTCGCGCTCAAGCTCCTGCAATTTTTCTGTTGTGTATCGGTCGGCGTTTGTAAGCGCGCGGCGCATGATAAAATGGCTTGGAACCTTGTCCAACTTTCCGCGAGTAACTTCTATAAAATACCCCGCCAAACCGTTGTGCTTGATTTTTAAGTTTTGGATTCCAGTCTTTTGAATTTCTTCAAGAAGGTAGTCGTCAAGGATTTTATTGAAGTTGTCGTGAATTTCCTTAAAGTGGTCCAGCTCTTTTGAATAGCCGGAACGGATCATCCTGCCTTCGGTAAGCGAAGTGGCTGGATCGTCGCAAATCGCGCGATCGATCAAGTCTATTATAAAGCGGGCGCCGCTTTCGTCAAAGACGCCAAAGTCATGCTTTCCCAATTCGGCCTGAATTTCAAGCCAAGCCTTAAGGCTGTCCGCCAAAGCGACCAAATCCTTTGCGTGCGCCTTTTGCATGGCCACGCGGCCGGCCAAGCGCTCCAAGTCAAGAATGAGGGCGAGCTTTTCGCGGCAAAAGGCCATAAGGCTTTCGTTGTCAAAAAACATTTTGACATGATTTTGCCGCGCGGCAATTTTCTTTACGTCAACAAGGGGGAATGAAAGCCATTGGCGGACGGCCCTGTTTCCCATAGCGGTCAAAGTGTAGTTAACGCATTCAAGCAAGGTAAAATTGGAAGTTCCGTCGCGCAAGTTTTGGAGAATTTCCAAATTGCGCCTTGACGAGTCGTCCATCAAAACATAGTCGCTGTCTTGGTAAAGCTTTATGCCGGAGATGTGCGACAATTCCGCGTTGGTCGTCTTGTCAAGGTAGTCAAGCAAAAAGCCAGCCGGAGCGACTTCGGGGCTGGACTCGTCAAGCGCGAAGGGAGCCAAGTTCTTTGTCTTGAACTGGCGGGTAAGCCTTGAAAAAGAAGTCTCGCTTGAAAAATGCCAATCCGGGTAGTAGGAAACCAAAATGTTCGCCACAGAAGCAAGGGCTTGCTTTATGTCCTGGTTGTCGCGCAAAGACTGGGGAAGCAAAAGTTCCTTGGGGCTAGCGCGGTCCAGTTCCTTAGAAAAGTTTTCGGCCATTTTTGAGGCCGGCCAAGAAGTGGCGAAAAATTCCGAAGTGCTTACATCGACATAGGCAAAGCCAGCCTTTCCCTTAGTGACCGAAAGCGCGGCCAAAAAGTTGTTGCTGCCGCGGTCAAGGTAGTCGTCGTCAACGACAGTTCCCGGCGTGATTACTTCTACAACCTTGCGCTCGGTCAAGCCGCCGCCAGGACTTATCTCTCCGATTTGTTCCGCTATGGCAAGCTTTTTTCCAAGCCTCAAAAGGCGGGCGATGTAAACTTTGGCGGCGTGGTAAGGAATGCCGCACATGGGAGACTCGCCCCTGTGCGTAAGGGTAAGGTTTATAAGGCGCGAAACTTCTTTTGCGTCGCTGTCGAACATTTCGTAAAAATCTCCGAGGCGAAACAAAAGAACTTCGTCTTTATGCTGGTTCTTTAGGCTGTAATATTGCTCCATTAAAGGAGTGAGTTCGGCCATTACTGTTGTTCCAAAGATTCAATTACTTTGTCAGTGATGTCAACGGCCGGGCTGTACCACAAAATCGAGTTGCTTTGCTGCAGGTTTATTACCATTGAAAGGCCCTCGTTTTCGGCGACCTTTTTGATGGTGCGATTGAGGTTTTTGTAGAACTCGTTGTTGTTGGAAAGATTGTTCTTGATGTTGTTCAACTCAGTGTTCTTTTGCTGAGTGTAAGTCTTAAGGCTTGAAGACTTGATCTTGATTGTGTCCTGGTAGCGCTTTACGTCAGCGTCCATTCCCAAGTCTTGGGCTTCCTGAAGCTTTGTCTGCAAGTCGCGAATTTCATCCGCCCTGCGGGAAATCTCTTCCTGAAAAGCGGCTCGTTTTTCTTCGTAAGCCTTTACCGCCGAAGAATTTCTAAAGAACTGTTCGTAAACTTTTGTCGTGTCAACAACTCCAAAATTAGTTATGTGTTGTTGGGCGAACAAGGCTCCTGCCGCAAGCATTGTCAAAGCGAAAATCAAAGTCTTCTTCAAAAGCGCGTTCATTTTTCAAACTCCTCTATATATGTCGCATATTGTATCAAAAAATTTATTTGTTGACAATATTGAACGAAAGCACAAACTTGCAAGTGTCGCCCCATTTGACGTGGCCGTCTTGCACTCTAAAGCAGTTGGCCAACAAAAGGCGCAAGGGGAACTGGGGCATCAAGACGCGGATGTCCGGACCAAAGCTAAAGTAAAAGTCGCTAAGGCTGGTCTCCGAAAGCATGGCGCCCAAATCCCTCTTTATCAAGGCCGCGTCAAAGAAACCGTCCAAAGCGACCATTCTTGGAACCACAGGGAAACGAATCTCCAAGTTCTGGCTGAACAAGGCCTTTCCTCTTACAGTATTGTAAATGTTCGTCCAGCCGCGGCCGTTGAACATTCCGTCTATGTAAAGCTTGTTTGTTTCGCTAACAGCGGAACCAGGCGCGGGCGCTTGGAATGAAACCGTAGTCAAAGCGGCAAAAACCAATTTGAAGCTCCACTTTTCGCTTACAGGAATATCTATCAAAGTCTTGTAGCCTTCAAGCTTGGTGTCGCTCCTCAAATAATAGTCCGTCTCAATGGGCAGCAAGCCGTACCAAGCCAAGCGCTCGCTAAAGAACCATCCCTCTGAAGGATCGTAGTTTATGTCGCGGCCGTCCATAGACCACTTGGCCCAAACAGAATTTGAAAAGCCCCAGTTGTTGGCAAAGCGGCTGATTCCAATGTCAAGCGGAATGTAAAGGCTGTCGTCGTAAATATAGTTGCTGAGCGAGTTGGTCAAACCGCCGGCCAAAGTGAGAATGGCCCAGTTGGGCATCCAACGGCGCGCCAAAGAATGGCTAAAGCTGAGTTGCCAGCGCTCGTATTGCATGTAATAGTTTTCTTTGTCAATAAGGCCGGCGTTGGTCCAGTACAAGCGCAAGGCTGTGTTCTTTGAGTGAGAGAACGAAAGGTCTTCTGACCATTCAATCGGAAGATTCCAAAGCCAGCGCTGTGAATATCCAAGGCTCACAGACTGTTCGTTTGGAGCCAAAGTTGTTCCGGCAGAAACTGTTTTTCCCAAGCCAAAGAGATTTGAGTTTGACCATTTGGCGAACACAGAGAAAGGCAATTCGTCAGAGCGAGTGACGCCGGTAAAGGTAATGCCAAACTCGATGGAATTGGTGTGCTGCTCTTCTACAGTGATTATCAAGTCAACCAAGTTTGCGTCGCTGCCCGGCTCTACGTTTGGAGCTACGCTTGAGAAATACTGCAAGTTGTACAAGTTGCGAAGGCCGTTTGCAATCTTGGCTTTTGAAAAAACGTCTCCGCTTTCTATTGGAACTTCTCGCGTTATTACAAAATCTTTTGTCTTTTCGTTTCCTCTAACAAGAACCCGCTCGACATGGCTTCTATCGCGTTCCGTGATGTTCAAGACAAAAGAAACTTTGCGTTCGGCAGAGTCACGGCTTTCTGACGTTTGGAAGGAGTTTTCTGTATAACCGTTTTCGTAATACAAATCGCTGACCGCGGCCAAAGACTCTTGGAATTTTGTTTGGTTGAACAAATCTCCTTGCTTGATTTTTACAAGGGAACTCAAGCGGTCGGTTGAGAAAACCCTGTTGCCGTTAAAAGACAAACCATCGAATGTATAAATGGAACCTTCATACAAATAGTATGTGATGGTCATTTCGTCGCGGTCTTTTTTGTCGTTGTGAACTATGTCGCGCGTAACGTCCACGATGTGAAAGTCAAGGTAGCCGCGGTCCATGTAATACTTGGTAATCAACTGGCGGTCAACTTCGAGCTGGCTTTCTTTAAAGGCGCCTTTTGAAACGATGCCCGCCTTCTTTAATTTAGTTTGCCTTCTGAGTTTTTTTGTGGAGAAAACAGCGTTTCCCTCAAAGTTAACACCGACAACAGAAATGGAATTTCCTTCGTTGATCACAAAGGTGAGAGCAATTCCCGCCGGAGTCTCTTCTTGAATGTGGCTGACTCTGACAGAAGAAAAGCCCCTCTCCAAATAAGCGTCGCGAATCGCGCGCTCGTCCATCAAAGCTTCGGATTCAGAAAAAACGTTCCCCACTTTGCTTGATATGGCTTCCTTAAGCGGAGGGTTACGAACCTTTTTGTTTCCCCTGAATTTAATCGAAGAAACGACAGGCTTTTCAACGACAGTCAAAACAAGAATGACGCCGTCGCCGGAATCGTGCGTGGCGCCGGGAGTTATGTCTTCAAAATAATTCAAGGCCTCCAAGCGGTTGAGCAAGTCGTAAAAACAGTCCTCGAATTTTTGTCCGATGTAACTGGAAGTCAAACCCGAAAGGTCGCCCGAGCGAACGCTTTTTAAGCCTTTAAAAGTGATTTTTGAAATCTTTTTGTCAACATACCAATCGTCGCTCTCTTGCGAATGAGAATAAGACAAAAAAGCGCAAAATATTAATAGAAGAACAAAGATTTTTTTTAACTGAGAGCGCATAATCAAAACTCCAAAATTTTTAAAAACTAAATTTCCACGACAAAGTGAGCGCGGTGTTCTCAACAATTTTCATATTGAGAATGCTTTCCAAATCAGGCGACACGCTCCATCTAACCTTAGCGAAAGGAGCCGCCAATTCAAATCCCAACTCAGGCCTAATTGAAATTCCGTCATACGTATAGTGGTTTCCGATGCGGTTTTTATCGTAGTCAAGCCTAAGCATCGCGTCTGCGAATATCGCTTCGCCTATGTATTTACCTATATAAACAGTCGTACCGTCCAAATAGTTACCAGCCAAATTGCCGGAACCAGAAGAATTTCGGCTTACGCCCTGCTTAACGGTGTTTTGGACAACCATAGTCCTTACAGAGAATATATCAAATTTGAAGAAATCACGCAATGCGTTTTCCAATCTTCTTATAAAAACTGTTTGGAGCGCGTAATCGCCGGTCGCAAGGACCAAGGACGCGGCGTTGTCGGAATTTGCCGTAATTATGCCGCCCAAAATTTCCAGTATTTCGCGCTCAGACCTGGCGGGGCTTGAGCTTAGGCGCGGATTCAATTGGCTGAGCCTTTGCTTGTCAACTTGCAAAGTTATGGTGACGGGCTCGCTGTTTTCGTCGCGGGCCTTGCATTCCGCCAAAACAGAGATGCTGGGGTCAAAGCTTTCGTCATTGGCGTTAAAGTGGATTTCGCCTTCCCTTATGTAAAAGCTTGAGTTCAAGTAAACTATTTCACCGCTTCTAATCGGAACGTCGCCGTCCAAAACAAGGCGCTTGTCGTCGCTTGAATACGAAACGTCCAGTTCGCATCCAGGAACGATAACAGCGCGCAAGAAAGTCGTATAAGAAATCTGGACGCGCTGGGCTGTCTTTATCTTTAGGTCAACGTCAACCGGCATTCCGTCGTCGTCGTCGTTGTCGTCAACAGGAGCCAAACCAGAAATAATTTCGTTAAGGCGGGTGGCGCCAAATTCCGCGTTGGCGTTCATCGCCGTAAGGTCGCCCGAAACTCCAATCGCGTCATTTTCCAAAACAATGGACAAGTCGGCCAAGAAGTCTCCCTTGACATGCATTTCGGAAAGGTTCAAGTTGAGCGGAACAAAATTCCTTTCGATTGTTTGAACCCGAACCTCAAGGCTTTCGAGCGCCAAACGCCTCATCATAATGTTCACGGTAACGTCAAGCGGCTGGCCTTGCAAACTGCAGCGGGTTGGTTCCGTGTAGAATTGCGAGCCTTCAAGGAAGAGCGAAATCAAAGGCGTGGAAGCGCGTTTTTTGAAGAAATTCGGGAAGTTGAATTCCGCGTCGGGTATGTCAATCTGTCCGTAGAATTTCGGATCGGAAAGCGGACCTGTCAGCATAAAGCCTCCAGTCGCGGTTCCCTTGAAAATTCTTGCGATCTTTATTCCAAGCGTGTCCAAAAGCGAGCGGCCGTTTATTTGCATGTCGGACACAGAAATGTTCATGTCTTCGCGCGACGCGCTTCCTGTTATCTTCATGTTGAAGGGAACGGAATTCTTTATTTCCAAATCCAGATCCCTAAGCTTTGTGATCGTTCCGCTCAAACCGATGTTGGAGCTTGAAGACAACACCAATTGGTCGTGAATTTTCATCAAGCCCAAGTGGTAGCTTTCGCGCTTCTTTTTGTCCGCATTCTTTTCCACCGCGTCAAACTCTATGTTTAAGGAATCAGGAATGCCGTCACCCACTTCGCTAAGTGCCTGGACTTTTGCCTTCGCCTTTGCGGAAACATTGCTTCCAAAGAGCTTGGTCTTTAAGTCAAAAGTCAATTCGCCGTTCCAAGTCTTTTGGTCAAAGTTCGCCAAGACATTCGTAATTTTGCTGTCGCCCCAATCCGCGCGCGCCTTTTGAACGGAGAAAACTTTGTCCTCAATGATCGCCTGCGCCGAAAGGTTAAGCGGCTTTCCTTGCACTGTCATGACAGCCGACGGAATGTCGATGGACACAAAGGGATTTCCCGCCATGCCTTGCGCGACAATATTTGCGTTGACAGTGTCGCTTTCTTCCGAACCGGCAAAGAAGCGCGCGGAACGAAGGGACTTTATCGAGAGCGAAGTCGTTATCAGAAGATTCTTGGCGAACGTTCCGGAGAACAAAGAGCCGGCTGTGAGCGGAGTTTTCATTGAGTTGACAATGTTTCCTTCCAGCATTATTTTTTCTTCGCTCATCGAATTGGACAAATCAAAATTAAAGTCGGCGCTTTCGAACATCTTTCCGTCAAAACGATAAACGACGACGCCGCTTCCGTTCAATGTCGAAACGTTGTCCGAATAAGTCACGCTGTCAAAATACGTTCCGTCATGGTCTATGTCCGCGGCAAAAGTCAAGACAGGCTCAAGGGAGCTTGTTCCTTCCAAAAGGCGGCCGTCAAAATACGGAACGGAAGCGCGCAAGCCCTTGTCGATAGAATAAGCGAAAGCGGTCTCGGTTGTGAACGAGAAAGTCCTGTCGTTGATTTTTACAGGGAAGCCTGTCGCTTCAAAGGTTCCGTCCAACTTGGCGACTTGGCCTGTAGTGTCCGTGCTCAAGGTAAAGCGCATTCCGTATTCGGAATTGATTTCTATCAAGTTTTTGCTGGCCAAGCCTGAGAAGTTGTACGGGATTCCGTTCAATTCCAAACGGCCGTTCAACAAACGGTCGGAAGAGTTGGACAGCTTTTCAAACAGGCCGTCCATCAAAAGCTTTTGGCCACCAAAAATAAATTCCAGGCGCGACAATTGGAAGGTCTGCTCGTTTCCGTCCGCCTCAAGAATGAGCATTTGGTCGTCGCGGCTTGTATTGGCTAAAATCGCGTAAGGAACGCTAAATGAAAATTCCTTGCCTACGCCCGAGGCGAAAGTGTCGCAAGAGAATACATAAGACTGGAGCGCGTCAGACGCGGTCATAAGAAGAGGCTGGATGTTTTCTTCCGCAAAGAAAGCCGCGGTCTTTACGATGCTGTCAAGATAAATCGCGTTGAACGAAAGCGAAGTTTGGGCGGCCTTAGTTTCCGGCGACCAGCTTCCAAAGAACGAAACGACGCCAGGCTCGTCATTGTGAGAATAATCCGAAACTTCAAAAGTCCAGTCCCAAGAATCCGCTACTGGCAGCATTGTAAACTGCGCGGCCGTGTAAACATTCTGGCCCAAGAAAACTTGCGGCGCGAAACACATAAAGCCGTTTTTGTATTCGTCTATGAAAACCTCGGTCGAAATCTCGCCGCCGTTTGGAAGGACAAATGACTCAACGCCCAAAGTTCCGTTCGGCCGCTTGCTTACAAAATCAAAGGCGCCTTCAAAACTCAAATTGTAGCGCTCGCCCGACGTCTTGAAATATGGAACGTTTATTTTTTTCTCGTCGCCAGAGAAGGAGTAAGAAACGATTGTGTCGCTTTGGAATTTTGGCGCTGGGATAACGCTTGCGGGAACAAAAATGTCGCCGTTTGACGAATAGCCGAACTCGCCGCTTCTGTAATTGTATTTTGCGGCCGCGTTCAAAGAAAAGTTCATCGCAAAAAGGCCCTTTGTCAAATTGTCGCTCTTGCTGGTTTGAACAAAGTTCGCCATGTTAAAGCCGTCGGCAAAAAGATTCATCCCGCAATCGGCGCTGGCAAAATCCACGCTCGCTTCGGCGTAAATGTTTCTGGCGCTTGGAAGCATCTTAAAGCTTAGCTTTTGTTCCCTGTATTCAGCCAAGAAGCCAATGAAGCGGGCGCGGTAGTTAAAGGCCGCCACATTGGAGAAGCGCAATACAGCCGAGCTTCCGTCAACGCTTCGGGGAATCAGCGCCGAGAAGTCCAGGCCGCCTGAAATTTTTTCTTTTCCGACAAGCGCGTCAAAGGATCCTGAGAAGCTTGCGTCAATCTTGTTTTGGCTCTTCGCTTCGACAGTGGCTTTGGCAATATTGGCCTCAAAAGTTTGTGAGTCGGATTTGAACACAAAACGCAGGCGGTAAACGCGCAAGTCGGAAGCAAGATTGATCCTTGCGTTTTGGAAATTCATTTTGTCAAGCAGTTCCTTGAAGCGCTCGCTGTAAGTCTTTGTTTCCAAAAGCGCGCTTTGGCTGGCCTTTCGCTTCTCCAGAATTTGCGCAAGCCAATAGTCGTTTTCGCCGCTAAGAATTTTTATCTCAACGTCGCGCAAAAGAAGGCTTTCGACGCAAACGGCAACGTTCCCCTTAAGAAGGTCGCGCAAAGAATAATCCAAGTAAAGACGGCCGATGGAAGCCACTTCCAAACCGCTCTTTGAGTCAACAACAGAAATGTCGTTCACGCTGACTCCGGACAAAATCGACGGAGAAAGAGACTTGTAAGAAATTTGCAAGCCTGCGTTTTCCTTGAAGCTTTCGCGATAAGAGTCAACTGTCTTTTGGATTTGCGTTCCTATCTGGGTATAAAGAGGGCGCAAGAGCCTGTTTACGACCACAAGGAGAGAAAGAAAGAATACTACGCAAACGCCGATTTTTATATAACGCTGCTTGAACTTCATCTAGACACGAAGCCCCCTGCGCGCTAAAAAAAACAGACGCGACATTGCAAAATTTTGCATTATGGTATACCTTATATATTATCGTCATTTTTAGTCGAAATTTTGAGGTTTTCTACTATGATACTTGAAAAGTTTGTAGTCTTTGAGGGAATAGACGGAGCGGGCACTTCCACCCAGATGCGGCTTTTGGCGGAACGGGATTCAGGCAAAAAAATCGTTTTTACGGCGGAACCGACAGAAAGGCCCACCGGCAAATTTTTGCGCCAGATTTTGAGCGGAAAGGAAAAAGTCAGCGCGCAAACGGCGGCCTACCTTTTTGCCGCTGACAGGGCGGAACACCTTTGGGGCGACGGCGGAATTGTTGACCAAACTAAAAACGGCTTAACAGTTGTATCGGACAGATATTTGTTCTCCAACCTCGCCTACCAGGGCGTGACTTGCGGAGAGGATTTGCCAAAAATGCTCAACAGCCCCTTTCCCCTGCCCCAACTCTTGTTCTTCTTTGACATTTCGGCGCAAAAATCCCTTGAACGCGTGGAAAAGCGCGGAGAAGCCAAAGAGATTTATGAAAACGAAAAATTCCTGAGCGACACCGCTTCCCGCTACCGCTCGATAATAGACCAATACAAAAAACTAGCCGACAGCGGCATGAAAATCGTGGAGCTGGACGCAAGCCTTCCCAAAGAAAAAATTTCGGATTTAATCTGGAAGGAAATTCTTCCGATAATAAATTCGTGAAAAAATTGGCCAAAATATTCGCAATCGTCTCCCTTTTTGCCGCCTCGGCGCTGACCTTTTGTCCGCCGGCCTTTTCTTACATGGTTAAGTTCAAGGAAGACTTTTACAAGCTTTATCACGTCCACTACCAGCAATATCCTGACGACTGCATGGAAAACATTTATTGGCTTGAGCAGGCCGTCCGAGCCGACTTTGCCAATCCCCTATACGCCAGGGCCAAGATTCAGACAGAAGAGGAATGGGAAAAATACCGCAACCTTTTCCAAATGCACCTTAACCTCAAGCTTATCGAACAGCACATGCGCCTTGCCCGAGTTTACGACAAGCGCGCGATTTGCTTTTACGACGCTCCCTGGAAAGACGAATACCTTGCAAACCTAAAAAAAGCCAAGAGCTGCTACGAGGCCGGCCTTTACTATTGGCGGGAAGCGCGACTTTGGTCCGAAAAGGCCAGCGAAACAAAATTCCGCTTTTTGTTCTTGGAAGACTTGACCAATTGGGAAGACGAGAACAAGCGCATAGCCGACGCGGAGCTGGACTACAAAAAAATCCTGGGCCGGGAATTGACTCGCGTAAACGAAGAAATCGCCAAACTCGAAGCCCTTGAATCAAAGGCCTACTAACAGTAAAATGGTCGTATGCAAAACGACCTGTTTACGATAAATTACCAAAAGCAATACATCGCGACTCAAAAAAGCGAAATTTATTTTTTCCAAGACAAAATCGACTTAAAGAAACTTTTCTTTTCAAGCGGAGCGGGCGCCCCAAAATGTCGCCGCCTCTTCACCTTGGACACAAACGTGGCCGCCCTGCCCTGCCTTAAAAATTTCACGGCGCTCTTTTGCGCGCAAAAACAAAAACCCCAAGCAGAAGCGTCCAACGGACGCGGCGAAACCGCTCGAAAAAGCAATTGTGGTCTTGCAACCGGCAATACGAGCGGTGCAAGCCCAAAATCCGCCGCCGCCAAAATAAAGCCCGGCGTGTATGACGGAACG
Organism: Treponema sp.; assembly: GCA_017645785.1. Lineage (GTDB taxonomy): Bacteria > Spirochaetota > Spirochaetia > Treponematales > Treponemataceae > Treponema_D. Next base: position 37,822 of record JAGCNW010000019.1, on the reverse strand, counting down.
GGCGCGGCCAAAGGAAGCGCGCTTGTCATCGTAAAGGCCGGAGAAAAACACAAGACAATAAAGACAGTTTTGCAAATCGTGGAGGCCGCGCTCGACCGCGCCTTTACCCGCAAAGACGTTTTTTGCGCAATCGGCGGCGGAGTCCTTACCGACATGACAGCCTTCGCGGCGGCGATTTACAAGCGGGGCGCGGTTTGCGAATTTATTCCGACAACACTGCTCGCGATGGTTGACGCCGCGATGGGCGGAAAAACCGGCTGCGACTTTGACGACTACAAGAACATGATCGGAGCCTTCTATCCAACCCGCGCCCTTTACGTATTCCCGGAATTTGTCCAAAGCCTCAGCGCCGAGCAATACCGGTCGGGCTTTGCGGAGGCTTTTAAAACCGCGCTTCTTTACGACAAAAAAATGTTCGACGAAATTTCAAAAAAGCGGGCGCTGGTCAAAAGCCGCGATCCAGCCTTTGTATTTAAAATGATAAAGGCTTGCGCAAAAGCAAAGGCCCGCGTAGTCCAAAAGGACATGACCGAAAAAAACATCCGCATGCAGCTCAACCTGGGCCACACATTTGGCCACGCGCTTGAAACTTGCGCGGGACTCGGAAAAATCGCGCACGGCGACGCTGTCGCCTGGGGAATCGGACGCGCCCTTTGCCTTAGCCAAAACCTTGGCCTTTGCTCCAAAGAATACAGGCAAAGCGTCGCCGAACTTTTGGACTATTTTGGCTGGGAAAGCAAGGCCGCTCCAAAATGCTTTTGCCCAAAAGGCGGCGGACAAAAATTGCTTGAAGCCATGCGCCGCGACAAAAAAAATTCGTCCGACAAAATCCGCGTGATTTTGCAGCGCGGCCTTTGCGAAACTGTAATAGCAGAAGTCAATGACAAGGATATTTTAAAATGCCTGTAAATCCAGAACTTTACTTTGACTGGGCCGCGACTGCGATTCCAGACCAAGACATTTTGGAAAGCGCGTTAAAAAAATCGCTTGGCTCTTGGGCCAACCCTTCAAGCGTTCACGCCGCCGGAAAAGCCGCGCGCGCCGCGCTGGAAGAAGCCCGCGCAAAGTGCGCCACAGTCTTGGGCGTGCAAGCAAAACAACTTTTCTTCACATCAGGCGGAACGGAAAGCGACCACATTCCCCTTTTGGCAATCCTTAACAGGCCCGAAAAAGGGAACGTAGCGGTAAGCTCAATCGAGCATCCAGCCTTGCGCGAAATGGCTGACGAATTAAAAAAATGCGGAATAGAATGCCGCATGATTCCCGCGGACAAAAACGGCTTTGTCACGCCCGAGGCGGTCTTGCAAACAGTTGACGCAAAGACCCTCTTCGTGTCCGTAATGGCGGTCAACAACGAAACAGGAGCGGTCCAGCCAATCCAAAAAATCGCCGCCGCGCTTGAAGAACAATATAAGGGCAAGCGAAAGCCGCGCTTCCACGTTGACTGCGTGCAAGCCCTCGGAAAAATACCAATTGATTTTCTAAACGATTCCGGCGTTGACTCCGCGGCCTTTAGCGCCCATAAGATTTGCGGGCCGCGCGGCATCGGCCTTCTTTACTTAAAAAAAGAGGAAGAAATATTTTTGCGCGGCGGCGGGCAAGAAGGAGGCGTTCGTAGCGGAACCGAAAACCTCTTTGGCGCCATCGCTTTTGGCGAGTGTTTGGAAAAATACGCTTTTGTTTCAGGACAAAAAAACGAGCGCTTGCAAAAGCAAAAGGAATGGACCGACTCTTTCATCAAGGAATTGCTAGCAATAAAAGGCGCGGCGATAATTCCAGAGTCGCGCGGCAATCTTAGCCAAGAAAACTTTTCTCCTTGGGTAATTCAAGCAAGCTTTAAGAACATTCCGGGCCAGGTAATGCTCCGCGCCCTTGACGCAAAAGGCATTTGCGTTTCTACCGGAAGCGCCTGCTCGTCAAAGAAAGCCTCGCGGCCGATTTTGGAAGCGATGGGCGTTCCCCAAGGCCAAAGGGAAACGTCAGTCCGCTTTAGCTTTGGACCCGCTACAACGCGCGAGGGAATGCAGGCGCTTTTGGACGCGGTAAAGGAAGTTTGCGCGGCCTTCAATTAGCGCCGCCGGCGTTAAGGTCTTGCGAACGCTTTTTGTTCTGCTTTTTGGTCTTGCGAAAGATTTATTTTTCTGAAAATTTTGTACTGCCCAGTTGGCCGCAAGCCGCGTTTACGCCCGCTCCACGGCGGCGGCGCAAGGTGACGTTAAGGCCGGCGGCCTCCAAGTCCTTTACAAACTCGTCGCATTCTTTTTGACTCGGCTCTTCAAAGGGAAGGCTTTTTACCGGATTCCAAGGAATCAAATTAATGTTTACGTCTATGCCGCGCGCAAATTCTATCATCCGCTTGGCGCTTTCTTTTCCAGTATTTTTGGAGCCAAGCAAGGCCGCTTCCAAGGTGACTCGGCGGCCGGATTTTTTTGCGTAATAGTCAATCGCCTTCCGAACTTCACTCAAGGGATTTGTCTTTGTGACGGGCATTAGCTGGGTCCGCAAGTCTTCGTCGGCCGTGGTAAGGCTCAGGGCCAAACGAATCTTTGGGCCATTGTCGGCCAAGTCGTAAATGCCTTTTACGATTCCGCAAGTGGAAAGAGTGATTCTTTTTGTTCCAAGCGCGCGGCCGTCCTTATGGGTCAAAACATTTATCGCCTTTCTAATCGCCTCAAGGTTGAGCGTCGGTTCCCCCATTCCCATAAAGACAATGTTGTCCAGCGTTCCGCATTCCTTTTCCAAAAACAAAAATTGCTCGACGATTTCGGCCGCCGTCAAATTGCGGGCAAAACCCAAATGGCCAGTCTGGCAAAAAGCGCAAGCCATCGCGCAGCCGGCCTGACAAGAAACGCAGGCGGTCTTTCGCCCTTCGATGTCGGTGAGCAAAACCGTTTCGATTAAAAGGCCGTCGTCAGTTTTTATTTGAAGCTTTACAGTTCCGTCCTTGTCCCTAAAAACTTGGTTCACGCAAGACGAGCGCAAGACGGATTTTTCTTGCAAGTCCGCCCGCAAGTCCTTGGGAACGTTTGTCATTTGGTCAAAGGATTCCACACCAAGCGAAACCCATTTAAAGATTTGCTTTCCTCTAAAGGCGGGAGACAAGTTGAGTTCAGAAGAAATTTCGTCCGGCAAAAGCGCGGACAAGACGATTTTTTCCATCTAACGCTAAGCGTTTTTCTTAAGGCGTTCCAAAGTTTCGTTGATCGCTTGGCTTCTTATGCCGAACTTTTGGAATGACTCAAGGGTTTCAATCGCCTTTTTCTTTTGGTTCATCTTTGTGTAGCTGTCGGCCAAATCGATGTAGAGGCGATAATTTTTGGGATCGTTCTTTATCAAGGCGCTAAGGCGTTCGGCGCTTTCTTCGTAGCGGCCTTCGCCCTTGCAAATAAGGGCCAAGCCAAGCGCGGCGTAAATGTCAAAGTCTATGTTCATCGCCTTGTTGTAGTACATCTCGGCGGTCTTGTAGTCGCCGGAATTGCGGTAAGCGTCGCCCGCGCGGGTAAGGATAACCTTGTTGTTTGGATCCATATCCAAAATTTTGTTCCAATATTCAATCGAGCGGAACTGTTGGTTCATTCCGCGGTAGCAGTCGGCAAGGCCAAAGAGCGCGTAGAAATTTTTTGGGTCAAGGCTAAGCGCCCTTTCAAAAAACGGAACGCCTTTTTCAAAGCTCTTGAGCTTTCTGTGGCAGTTTCCGATGCTGGTAAGAACGCGAATGTCAACCTGGCTTTCGTTGAGCTCAAGCATTCTTGTCCAATAAAAAAGCGCGTCGGTGTATTCCTTAAAGTCATAGTGCAAGTGGCCCAAACCGATCAACGCGTAGGGATTGTTTTCTTCCATGTCCAAAACTTTAAGATAAAGCTGCTTGCTTTTCTTAAAGTCGCGGATTTTTCGATAAGCGTCAGCCACGCGCGTAAGGACAGTGATGTTGCGGTCGTCGTGGACCAAGTACTGTTCCCAAATGTCTATGGCCTTGTGGAATTGGTTGAGCGTCTTATAGCAGTCGGCCAAGCCAAAAAGGGCGTAGTTGTTTCCGGGATAAAAAGAGAGGCACTTTGTATAATAGTCGATGGCGTCGTTAAAGTGATTGAGCTTTCGCTCGCTGTCGCCCAAGCCTACAAGCGCGTAGTTGTTGTTGGCCTCTATTTCAAGAATTTTTTTGAACTCGGCTTTGGCTTGGTCTATCTCGCCTTCTTTAAGGAGTTGGTAGCCGCGTTTTGAAAGTTCGGCGATTTCGTTGTTTTTTCCGTCAGCGTTTATCTCAGGGTATTCGTCATAAGAATTTTGATCCATCTCGTTCACTTTTTAACTCCATTTTTTTTATTCTTTGTCTCCGCTCTCTTGGTCGTCTTTTAAAAGACTGCCTATCGTCGCGGCGATTTTTTCGTAAATCGGCCCAACCTTGCTAGTATTATGCGCAAGAGTGTACATCTTTAGCGCCTTTAAAGTTTGCTTCTTTTTTGCGTATTCATCTCCAACACGAATCAATCCGTCGGAATATCCAGTTGTTAAATAAATCCGCCTGGCGCTTTCAATGTCTCCGTTGTTAAAAAAAACGTTCCCACGCCTGTTGAGGATTGCCTTTTGTTCGGACGAAAGCCCTTGAATGGGTCTGTCGGTAACTTTTATAAATCCGTCAGGAATTTCTTTTTCTTCCAAGACGTCTTTAAAATTTAAGGCCATAAGCTATTCCAATGTTTTTTTTACTTCAACAGTTCAATTATAACATAATTTTTTAATTTGTCAAGAAAAATTAATTCCCCAAAATCTCCAAAAATGCGCTACAATAGGAGGCATGACAAGAGAAGAAATAGCCAAAATGATTGACCACACGCTTTTGGCCGCCACCGCGACAAAAGCCCAGATTGAAAAGCTTTGCGACGAAGCTAAAAAATACAACTTTGCGTCTGTATGCGTAAATCCTGTATGGGTTCACCTCGCCGCCAAAGAATTGCAAGGCCACAGTTCCGCCGTATGCACGGTAATAGGATTTCCCTTGGGAGCGGAAAAGAGCCAAGCCAAGGCCTTTGCCGCCAAAGAGGCCGTTTTGGACGGCGCCGACGAAGTTGACATGGTCATAAACATAGGAGCGGCCAAAGACGGCGCCTTTGACCTAGTGCAAGACGACATTCGCGTCGTTGTCCAAGCCGCAAAAGAAGGCGGCCAGCAAAAAGGCAAAAAAGCCCTTGTAAAAGTCATCGTCGAAACTTGCTATTTGACCGACCAAGAAATCGAGGCCGCCTGCCTTGCCGCAAAAAAAGCCGGCGCAGACTTTGTAAAGACATCCACCGGTTTTGGAACCCCCAAAGGCGCGGACGGAAAAGCCCTTCCCAACGGAGCGCAAGTCCGCCATGTGGCGCTCATGCGAAAAACTGTCGGCCCGGAAATGGGAGTTAAGGCCAGCGGAGGAATTCGCGACGCCGCTTTTGCAAAGGAACTAGTCGCCGCCGGAGCCAACCGCTTGGGCTGCAGCGCGGGCGTAGCGATCGTTGAAGGCTGGAAAGAGTAACGCGCGGCATTTTAGGCTTTGTCTGCCGCTCCGCCTATCGTCTGCCAAAGCATCTTGTTGTCTTCAAAGAACCAGCGGACGCGGCCCTCTTTGTAAAGGTAAGTCAAATACGAGCGCAAGGAGCTTCCTATAAGCATGTGCTGGCTTAGGCGCAAGGTCAAGTCGCTTTTGTCGGCAAAGGCCTTTAAAAGCTCCTCGTGAGTTTTGGGCTGGACCAAAAGCTCCTCTATCAACTTTTCGTTTGAAATCGTAGAAATCAAATTCAATTCAGAAAGCTCGTCAACTTCGTCATAAACGTCTCCGTGGCTGGGAACAAAAAAATCCGCGTTGACTTTGGCTATTCGCGAAAGGGATTCCTTAAAGGATTTTACGTCAACCACAAAGGGAGTCCAAAAGCGCTTTAGCATTGAGCGGCCAAAGATTCCGTCGCCGGCGTAAAAAACTTTTTTGCCGTCGGCTCCTTCCGCCAAAACGCCTACCATGTCAAAAGAGTGGCCCGGGAGCGGAACGAATTCAAATTCCAGCGAACCGCATTTTATTTTTTGCCCCGCCTCTATCACTTGGTCAACAAAACATTGCGGCGCGTGAAAGTACGACGTGTCCAACTCCGGCAAGGGAAAGGCCCCGTAAAAAGCTGTCGCCTGGATTTGCGGAGTTTCGGCGCAAGACTTTTCGGCTTGGGTTGCCCAAATTTGGCAGCTCGTTTTTTCTTTAAGCCAAGCGGCGCCGCCAATATGGTCTGCGTGCGCGTGGGTGCAAACAATCGCCTTTACGCAAATCTTTCCAAAATGCTTTTCGCAAGCCTCGTAAAGTTTTTGCGCGAAAGCCGCGTCTTCGCCAACGTCGATAAAATAGATTTCTGTCAATTCAGGGGAATTTTTTTGGACGGCGACGCCGACGTTTGTCGGTCCCGGAAAAACGTAAAGGCTCGAAGACAATTCCTTAAGCGCAAATTCTTGGCATTTGATTTCCGCCAAAATCACTCTCCGCCTTCAAGCAATTTCTTTTTTATTTTTCCGATTAGGATTGTGTCCCGCAAAGCCAAGCCCAAAGCCGCCAAAAGCAAGAGGCCCATGACGGCGTAAAACAAGGGGCTTCCGGGATTTGTCTTAAAGTCTTTAAATGTAACGTAAACAAGGAAGACGCAGAGAGCGCCGCACAAATAACGGTTTGACTCCAAACCCTTTTTTTGAGCTTCCAGTTTTTGTCTTTCCGCGTCTTCCATAAGCTTACTTCGCTATTTCGATTTGAAGAACCTTGTAGTTGTACAAAGTTTCGTTAATCTTAAAAGAGAATTCCTCTTCAGGCTTTCTGTTCAACAACTCGTTTCCGCGAGGAGACATGTAAGAAATGATTCCCTTGTCCGGATCCGATTCCCAAGGTCCCAAAATCGTGTAGACTTCGTTTTGGTTTGTGTCCTTGTTGAAAAGGGTAACTTTCGTTCCAAAAGAAACGATGGCTGTAGAAGCGGTTGTCGGATCGAACACAACGGCGCGGGCGAGCTCTTCCTGAAGCTTTGCCAATGTGACATTGAGGTAGTGCTGGTGCTCTTTGGCGGCCTTGTATTCGGCGTTTTCCTTCAAGTCGCCCTGAGCGCGAGCTTCGCCAATTTCCTTTGCGTTGGCGGGAATGTCCACTTTTTGGATTTGCTCGACAAGCGCTTGCTTTTCTTCCAGCTTGGCGGCGGTGACCAACATTCCCTTGGGAGCGGAAGCCTTTTCTTCCGTCGTGCGGAATTTGTAGTCGGGATATTTTTCCAAAATCTTGTTGCGAAGCTTGCTCTTGATGTTTGGATCCAAGTCGTGGATGTCGTCAACCAAGGTGTACATCTTTGTGACTGTCTCTTCTCCGTTTGAGAACATGAAGTTGGCCAAGGCTTCGCTGTCGAACAAAAGCTTTTCGGCTTGCTTTTGAACCTTCTTGTTTTCCGTCGTGTTCACGTGGCTGGCGATTTCGCGGAAACACAAGTCGATGACGTTCAAAATGGCGATGAGCTGCTTTTCGTAAGAAACGCCGCTGTCCTTGTGCCACGCGTCGTCCTGGCAGTTTTCAAAGAAGAACAAAATCGCGGCGCGGAAATCCTTGTAGTCCTCGTAGCAATTGACCGCGAATTTCTTGAGCTTCTCCGCTCCGCCGTTGGCGGCCACAGCGTCAAGCAACTCTTTCTTGAGAACGGTCGGGAAAAGCTTGAGGTATTCATCCTGCCATTCCGTCAAATCCTTGATATCCCGCAAGAAGTCTTCCTTGAGGGTAGTGTTCTTTGTGTCCTTGAGTTCCTCGTAAACCTCGCGCGGAGTTTTCTCGTCTTCCTTGCGGTTGCGAGGCTCGATTTTTTCGTTTTCCTTCAAGTCGCCGTAGATTTGGGCGAATGTGTACTTGCATGAATAGGCGCGGCTGGGAATCAAGTTTCCGATCTTTTGAACCGTCAAATACGCGGCGACAACCTGCGTTGTTGCGCGAGTGATAGTCTTGAGGAAGCCGGTAAAATACTGGTACATATCGCTGAACAAGTCGCTGTCCTTGTCCGCTTCATCGTCCGCCACAAATTTCATGATGATGTCTATGCGGGCAAAGAACTGCTTTTGAGATTTGAACTCGTTGTTGTATTTTTCCTCGCTGGAAATTTCATGGTCGCGGACAATGTACTGGGTGATGTCGTTGGGATTGACGCCAAAGGTTGAGTCGCTTTCCAAAATCTTTTTGGCGGCGTTGTTCCAGCTTGTCCATTCCTTTGGTTGCAAAATCGAGGGAACAAGCTCGGCCTTGATGCGCTTGAAGTCGCAAGAATTGCCAAAGCTCTTGATGATTGTCTTCAATGTCTCGGCCTTGTTTTCCTTGACCATCTTGACCAACGTTTCGCGAGTCTTTGTTCTCTTAAGAACCCAAATGTGGTCATTCTTAAGGGGAGTCAAAGCGTCTACGGCCATCTTGAGAGACATTTCGTGAACGCCGGTCTTCTTTCCAAAATTGATTGTAAGAGTGTCGTTCTTTGACTCTGTAATTTTTCCGACGCCCCAAGAGCGGTGGTATACAAAGCTCTTTACGTCAAAGGCTATGTGCTTTTCAAAGTCACTGATGGCTTCAAAGACGTTGCGGAAGCCCTGCGTCAAGTCGCTTGAAGCGATGTACTCGTCAAGATTGGCGCGGCCGGCGTACAAGCCCTTGTAGCAATCGACAATCTCGCGGCGGGCCCAAGAATCTTTGGGGTCGATTTGCAAAATCAATTTTAGAATGTTGATCGCAATCTCCCACTTTTTGTTGTCCTTGTACCAGCCGTAAAGTTCCTGCATCAAGAGAGCGGACTTGTCTTCGCTTATGGACTTTGAAACCTTTCTTTGAACGGAAAGGAAGAAGTCTATTTCTTGCGGAATCAAGGCAACCAACTTTGACCAAACTTCCTTGACTGAAGAAATGTTCTTGAGAGAAACAAAGCGGTGGAGCGCCTTCTTGTAAAAGCTGATCGCGTTGTCTGTGTCGCCCTTTTCTTCGCAATGCTCGGCCAAGGCTTTCGCCATCTCCGCTTCCTCGAAGTCAATCTTTACGATCTTTTCGTAAAGGGCCCACATCTCGTCGTTCTTGTCCTCGCGGTAGCGTTCGGCCAAGGCGCGCAAGGCGAACTTGTTGTTCTCGTCGCTGGCCAAAATGCTCTTGCAAATGTAAACGACAATCGGCTCTTTTTTGTTCTTGTTAAAAATGTCAACAAGGCTGACCAAGGCGGAATTGTCCAAAGCGCCTTGCTTCAAGGCCAACATTCCCGAAATATAGAGCGCGGTTATGCTGTCCTTTGAGTGTGTCAAATGCTCGTCGCAAACTTCGCGAATCTCGCTTACCGCGTTTTCCTGAACCGCCTGGGCGACAATTTTTTCAAGCTCCTCGATGTTGTTCTGAGTCACATTGCTAATAGCGGCGCGAGTCCACGACTCTTCTTTAAGCTGCTCTTGAACCTTCTTTACCAATTCTTCTGACATTTGATTCTCCTGTTGTCATTTGACATAAAGTTCATATATTTCCGTATCAAGAATTTTTATTCTTGTGCTAATCTCGTTCGCCTCGCTCAAATTTCCGCAAGCGACAAAATAATCCGCAAGCCAAAAATAAAGGTTTATCAAGCGGGGAACCAAGAGTTCCGTTTGGCACGCCGGATCCTTTATCTCCGTTTCCTTGGCGTATATCTCCTGCTTCAGCCTGGCGATTTCCATTGGCCGCAGCTTTCGCATTACGTTAAAGACTCCGTAAAGCTTGCCGTAGACAGGAATCCATTCCAACAAAGCCGCTCCGCCATAGCCCCTGTCCTGAACGTTCCTTATCAAGCATTGTATCAACTCGGAGTCCAAAAAGGCCGGATCTATTTTTTGCGGATCCAAATAAAAGGCTTCCCTAAACAAAACCTTGGCGTGCCTTTCTTCCGCGCACAAGGCGTAGCAGTCGGCCATCTCGGCTATTATCGCAGCCGTGTCCGGCTTTACGGAATTTGCGTCCGTAAGGCAATTTCGAGCGGTCTCGTAGGAGCCGAGCTTTTTGTAGCAAAGGCCGGTCTTTCGCAAAATCTCAGCCTTTTGGGCGGGGTCCTTTTCTCCGGCCAGCTCGTTATAGCAAGCCAAGGCCAACGAAAAAACTCCTGTCTTTACGGCAAAAAGGGTTCGGTCAAAAGTTCGCTTTTCCCGCTTGAGAAAACTTAGAAAGCTCTTCCACTCGTTGCAGTAAGTCTCGCCCCGCTCAAAGGCGTCGTCAACGCCCTTGGCCCGCTCCACCACGTCAATCCAAAAATTGCAGCAGTCAATCGCAAAGAGTATCTCTTGGTTTTCCAGTTCGTAAACAAGGGCGCCGTTGAGCAAATCCTTGGCTTGGGCGGGATTCCCGCTCCTTATCAAACTGTATGCCTGCAAAATTTCGTCCGACATAGCGTAAATTTAATTATAATGATTGGCGGACTTTAGTCAATAAAAACGAGCGAATTTTTTATGAATTTTGGGGAAGATATGATATGTATTTTTTATTTTTTGTCAAGTGCCCCGCGCGCGTTGGAAATAATAAATCATTCTGGGCAAAAAAAGGCCCGCGGCTGTTGCCGCGGGCCTTTTTGGTTAGGAAACTAATCCTAGTCCAAGGCGTGGCCGGCTGAGCCAAGGACGTTCACGCACTTGTGCATGTACATCTTCTTGAGCTCATCGCGGGCGGGAGTAAGGTACTGGCGGGGGTCAAAGTCGCCCGGGTGCTCGGCAAGGTGGCGGCGGATGGCGGCTGTCATGGCCAAGCGTCCGTCAGAGTCGATGTTGATTTTGCAAACGGCGCTCTTGGCGGCCTTGCGAAGCTGGTCCTCGGGGATTCCGACTGAATCCGGAATCTTTCCGCCGTACTGCTCGATGATCTTTACGTATTCAACTGGAACTGAAGAAGATCCGTGCAAAACGATCGGGAAGCCGGGAAGCTTTTGCTCGATGGCGGCCAATACGTCAAAGGCCAACGGCGGAGGAATCAAAACTCCGTCGGGGCTTCTTGTGCACTGGGCCGGAGTGAACTTGCAGCGGCCGTGGCTTGTTCCGATGGAAATGGCCAATGAGTCGCAGCCAGTCTTTGAAGTGAAGTCGATTACTTCCTCAGGCTTTGTGTACTTTGACTCTTCGGCGGAAACTTCGTCCTCAACGCCGCCCAAAACGCCAAGCTCGGCTTCTACGGTGACGTCGTATTTGTGGGCGTATTCGACAACCTTTTTTGTAACCGCTACGTTCTCGTCGTAGGGAAGGGCCGAACCGTCGATCATGACTGAAGAAAATCCGTTGTCGATGCAGTCTTTGGCAACTTCAAAATTCGGGCCGTGGTCAAGGTGGAGGACGATCGGAATGTCGCATCCCAACTCGTGGGCGTACTCAACCGCTCCGCGGGCCATGTTGCGAAGAATGTTGGCGTTGGCGTAGGCGCGGGCTCCCTTTGAAACCTGCAAGATGACGGGAGACTTGGCCTCAACGCAAGCCATGATGATAGCCTGCATCTGCTCCATGTTGTTGAAGTTGAACGCGGGAATGGCGTATCCGCCTTTCATTGCCTTGGCGAACATGTCGCGAGTGTTCACAAGGCCTAAATCTTTGTAATTAACCATAAAAAAGCTCCTTAAGGATTTTATGCCAAACATTATAGATTAAACGCGGCTTTTGTTCAAGAGCGTTTTTCGCCTAAACTCGCCCGCAATAATTCCGATAATAAAGAAGAATATATCTCTTTTAAAAGCGGGGTGGATTGCATGAAAAACCAACTTTTAACCTTTATCATCGCCATTTGTTCAATCGCGATGGCCTTTTTTGTCAACGGCTGCGCCACGACAAGCGAAAAAAAGCCTACGACAGCGCAAGAATACATTTTGGCCGGCGAAATTGACAAGGCAAAGAGCCTTTTTTCCAACCAGGCCGACATCAACACCGTTGACGAGGAAGGAAACACCGCCCTCCACATGGCGGCAAGAATCAACGACCCGGACTTGGTGACCTTCCTTGTGATAAAAGGAGCGGATTTGGAGCTCAAGAACAACTCCAGCGACACCGCCCTCCACGTCGCCATAAAGTCGGAATGCTACGAATCCGCCAGGGCCCTGACCAACCTTGGCTCGGACATTTTTTCGCTTGACGCCGAAGGAATCAGCGCTTTGGAAAGCTCCTTGGCCCGCGGCGACGTTTACTATGACATAATGATCAACGAAAAAACCGCCCAGCTTAAGGACGAAAACAGCGGAAACGGAATCGTCCACTACTTTGTGAACACAGAGAACAAAAAGGCCATTGACTACTGCATCAACAAGAAGATCGACATCGACAAAAAGAACAACCAAGGCAAAACCCCGCTGGCCTTGGCCCTCGAAAACCCCAAGAACATCGTGACCGCGCAAATCGCCGCCGAATTGATTTACGCCGGAGCCGCCACCGTAGACTGCCCCGCAAAATATTTTGAGGACGCGGTGGAGCAGCGCAACATGTCACTTAGAATGAGCGACGGTCAAACTCCCCTCCACATGGCGGCAATTTGCGGCCATACGGGAATCGTCCAATACCTTCTTGACAACGGCGCCGACACAAGGGCCCAAGACATCTCGGGAGCGACGCCCCTCCACGAAGCGGTCCGCTACGGAAGGACAGATATTGTTTCGCAGCTTTTGTCAAACGGAGCCGACGTCAACGGAAAGGACAGCCTCGGAAAGACTCCCCTCCTTCTTTTGATTCCGCAAGAAAAGCAAGCCGAGATTTACTCAATTCTTTTGGCCAACGGAGCCAACGTGAACCAAAAGGACATGTACGGCGACACAGTCTTGCACGTCGCCTCAATGACAAAGATCAACCCCGAAGTTTTGGGAATGTTCACAAGCGCCGGAGCCGACATCAACATCAGAAACAAAAAGGGCTTGACTCCGCTCGCGACAGCGATCGAACACGGAGAGGCCGCGCAAGTCAGTTTCTTTGTCGCCAACGGAGCGGACATTCACGCCGAGGACGCAAAGAAGACAACTCCCCTCATCAGCGTTTTGCGCAGGCCCGACGACTTGTACAAGTCTTTGGTGATAAAAGAAAACGCCTCGACAACAGACTCCGAAGGAAACACACCCCTCTTGGTCGCTCTAAAGCAAAGCGCGCCCTTTGAAAGAATCGAATACATCGCCAGCCTTGACTCAAACGTCAACGCCCGAAACCGCGACGGCGAAGGCGCGCTTTTTGTCGCGGTAGAAAAAAACAACCGCAAGGCCGGAGAGCTTTTGCTTGCGCGCAACGCCGACATTTTTGCCGCAAACACGCAGGACGTGTCTCCGCTTAGAAAATCTCTTGAAAGCCAAAACGGAAGCGAGCAGTGGCTCGTCAATTCCGGAACGATCGCCGCCAGGGACGGAAGCGGAAATTCCGTCTTGCACTACGCGGCCGAATGGCAGCTTCCCAACGACACGCTCAGCTTCTTGATTCAAAAGGGAGCGGACGTCAACGCCGTAAACGGAAACGGAGAGACTCCCCTCTTTAGCGCCGCCAAGGGAGACAACATAAACGCAATCGACTTGCTTGTAAAGCGCGGAGCGTCATTGAGCGCCCGCGACCATTTGGGAAGCAGCCCCCTCCACGCGGCCGTTAGATGGGACTCTTTGACCGCTGCCGAAAGCCTCATCAAGCTTGGCTTTAACATCGACAGCCAAAACGTCGGCGGAAAGACGCCACTTGCCGAAGCCGCTGTAGAAGGAAACACAACGATGGCCCGCCTATTGCTTAGCCACGGAGCCAACCCCAACATATACGACCAAAACGGCCGCACAAGCCTTAGCGACGCCATCAGGGGCGGCCAGTACGAAATGACAAAGCTCTTGCTTTCGGCAAAGGCCAATCCTCAAATCCAAGACATGAGCGGAAAGACGCCCTTCCACGAGGCCGCGGCTTTGGGCGACAAGGAAATAATAAACCTTCTAAGAAAGGCCGGAGCCAATTCCATGTCTCGAGACAAGAGCGGAGCGACTCCCCTTTCAATCGCGTTTGCCAAAGACACAGACACAATGTACGCTGTTTTGGGCAACGACAAGATGATAGCCGACTCGGACGGAAACACGCCGATTCACATCGCGCTCCAGGCGAAGGCCGATGTAAAAGTGTTGCAAACATTGATTGGACGCGGCTATCCCTTTGACACAAGAAACTCTTTTGGCTACACGCCCCTTTCAATCGCGGCCGACACAAACCAAAAAGACGCCGCGGCCCTCTTGCTTGAAAAGGGAGCCAACCCCTTCGCGCAAACTTCGGCAAAAGGCGGCAGCGTGCTTTCCATGGCCTTTAACGAAAAGAGCGGCTACTTGTTGGGCTACATCGTAAAGAATTCCGCCAACAAGACTGACATCCGCGGAAACACAATCTTGCACTACGCCGCCCGCATGGCCGACGAAGCCACCGTCGCCCGCCTCCTTAAGTGGGGCTTGAACAAGAACGCAAAGAACGTAAGCGGAGAAACCCCTTATGACGTTGCGGTCAGCTGGAAAAAGGAAGGCAACGCCGCGTTGCTCAACCCCGGCGCAAGCTCCCCTTCTGAAGATTGATAAACGAAAACTAAAAAAAAGGCCGCCCGGTTTCGGGCGGCTTTTTTTTGCTTAATTATAACGGCCTAGACCCTAAACTGGCCAAGCTCGTTTCCGATGCTGTCGATTGACTTTTGCATTTCGGCGGCAAGGGCTTGCAACTGTTCGCTGACGTTTGAAATCATCGAAGCGCCAGTTCTCATCTCTTCCATTCCGCTCTTCATTCCGCCGGTCGCGTTTTCGAGCATTTCGACTTCGCGCAAAATCGCCTGGTTTCCTTGAGTCATCTCGACGGAGCTTTGCTTTACTTGGCTTGAGTTGTTATTCAAGACATTCAAGGCCTCGTTAATCTGGGCCGAACCTTCAAGCTGCTCGCTCATCGCGGAACTGATTTCGCGAACCAAGGCGTCGGTTTGCTCGATGCTGTCGGCGACCGACTTGAGGACGTCCTGAGAGCCGCGGCTGGCAGAAACGATTTGGTCAACCGATTCTTGGATTGTCTTAAGCTGCGCGCCGATTGTCTTTGTCTGGGCGGAAGAGTTTTCGCTGAGCTTTCTAATTTCGTCGGCGACAACGCTAAAGCCTTTGCCCGCTTCGCCGGCGTGGGCGGCTTCGATGGCCGCGTTCATGGCAAGCAAGTTTGTTTGGCGCGCGATTCCGCTGATTACGCTGTTGGCGGTTTTAAGCATTTCGCTCTGCTGTTGGACGTCCAAAACCATTGTGTTGACTTCTTCTTGCTTGGCCACGCCGTCCGTCGCTCCCTTTTGCAAGAGAGAGAAGGATCCGGAAAGTTTTTCTACCGACTCGTTTACAGAATTGATGTTGCCAATCATTTGCTCTACGGCGGAGCTGGCCTGGCTTACGCTCTGGGCCTGATTTTCGATCATCTTGCCCATAGACTCGATGTTGCTGGAAATTTCAGTGACGGCGCCGGCGGTTTGGTCAACCGAGCTGGACTGCTCCGAAAGGCCTTGGCCCATGCGTTCGATATTGGAAATAATTTCGTTGATTGAGGCGACCGTGTTTTGAGTGCAGTCGCGCAAGGCCGTTCCTGTGTTGACCAAAGTCTCGTTGGAATTTTTTACGCTTGCCACAATACCCTGAAGTTTTTCGATAAAGCGGTTAAGGCTTACGACGAGGTCGTTGATGACCTTAAGGGCGCTGGCGCTCTTTAGCTGGACGCGCTGGGTCAAGTCCGCGTTTCCGCTCGAAAGATCGTCAACCGCCTTTTTGAGAGTCGTGGCGCTTATGATGATGTTGGAAGTGTAGAAGGCGACGAACAAAAGAATGATCGCGACAAGACAAATTGCGATCGGAGTGATGGCCGCAAGAACAAAAGCGGCCGGCGTGTAGGCGATTTTCATCACCATGTGCCAGCCAATCAAGTCCAAGGGACCAAGAACAAACTCCGCCTGAGGAGCCTTTCTTGTCTCAATCGCGGTTGGAAGCGCGTCAAACTTGGCGAGCTCAGGAATTTTCTTTGTGACCAAGACATTATCCTTTAGAATCGACTGGTCGGCGGCGCCGGTTATTTCCATGCTGTCGTTATAAAGGAACATTTCAACTTCGGAAGGAACTCCCTTGTACATGCTGTTGATAAAGTCAGTCAAAGGAATTCCAGTTCCGGCGATGCCGACTGGATTTTTGTTTTGGTCGCGGATTACGGCGTTGACCCAAAGCATAGTTATGTTGAGGTCAGGGTTGTAGTTGATGTTAAAGTTGTACTCCTCGGTCTCGTACATGGTCATCTTGTACCAGTATGTGTCTGGGTCTTCGGGATCGAGCGTGTAGGCGTATTTCATGTCGCTCCAGAACTCGTGGTTTTGGTCGCTTACCCAGAAAATCGACTTGCTCAAAAAGGCGTTTTGGTAAGCGGCAAACTCGTTCTTTCCTATGCGGGCGGCCTCAGGGTCGTCAGGATTCATCAAATAATCCCGGACAAGGGGAGAACGGGCCATCTGTCGGACAAGAATCAACTGTTCGTTGAGGCTGGATTGAAATTCTATGGTTTTGATTTCTGCCGTGTGAATCAATTTTACGTCGGCTTGGCTTCTAAAAGAGCGTTCCGCCCAAAATATAGTGACTACGACAGTAACGGCGACGGCGATTGCGGCCGCCAGAATCACTTTCAATTTGAAGTTTTTCATAAGTCCCCCAAAGCGTTTATCGTTGCGACTTTCTATTTTACACCCTTTTTTAAAAAATTCAAGGCAAAAAAAGGCAAAATTTGACATAAAAGCCTCCGCGCGCTAAAATCTTTCTATGAAAAAGATTCTTTTTAATACCGTCGCGGCCATTTTCTTGACCTTTGTATGTTTGCCAACCTTTAGCCAAGAAAAGCCTTGGGTCAACACAACCATCGTAGGAGCCATTCAAGGCTACAATCCAAAGCTGACCGACGATTTTTACGCCGCCATTAACAGAGACTGGATTTTGTCGGCGAAAATTCCCCAGGGATACCCCATGACAGGCACCTTTGCCGAGCGGCAAATCCAAGTTTCGCAAGAAATTCTTGGCCTTATGACAAACAAAGACCTTAAGGACCCCGAGGCAAAAACCATCCAAAACCTGTACGACCTCTACCTTGACTGGGACCTTAGAAACAAGAACAGCATAAAAGAAATAAAAGAATTAATCGCCAGCGTTGAAAAAATAAACAGCGTCAAAGACTTGGCCGACTACCTTGCCGGCGAGGAATGCCTTTACAAGGGAACCAACTTTTGCGCCTTTGACGCAGGATCGGACATAAGCGATTCGTCCAAAAGCGCGCTGAACATATTTTCCACCTCGCTCACGCTAAAAGACTCGGCGGAATACAAAAAGCTTACGGAAAACGGAAAGAACCAAAAAGAATTCTCCGACTCGATTTCGGAGTTTGCGTTAAAAAAGCTTGGCTACACCGCGGAAAAGGCAAAAAGAATAATTGAACAAAAATACAAGCTTGAAAGCGCGCTCGCTCAAAGCATGATGACCGTAGAAGACCACCATTCGCCGGACATTTACAAGAAAATATTGAACAAATTTACTGTCGAGCAATTGCAAGAAAAGTCGCCCAATTTCCCCCTTGTCCAAATAATGGAACTTAGGGGAATGGACAAAGCGACCAGGATTTACTTGTCGGAGCCTGCCTGGCTGGAAAAATTGAACAGCCTTTTTACGGAAGAAAACCTTGACTTGTTCAAATCATACTTAATAGACGGAACCGTCCGTTCCCTTGTGGAATACATGGACAAGGAAACATACGACTTTTACAACGCGGCAAAACGCAAGCGAATGGGAATAACAGAAGCGCAAAGCTATGAACAAGACGCCTCGGATTTTGTGTCGAGCTTTCTTCCCGTTCCCCTTTCAAAGCTTTACGCAAAATATTGCGTTGACAAAAACGCCAAAAAGCGCGTCACAAAAATCATAAAGGAAGTCATCGCCGAGTACAAAAAGATGCTGGCCGACGAAGATTGGCTTTGCAAAGAAACAAAGAAAAAAGCGATCCAAAAATTAAGCGCCATGGGAATTCACGTCGCCTACCCCAACCATTGGGACGACTACAGCGACTTGAAAATTCTTTCGGCGAAGGAAGGGGAGACTTTAGTCAGCGCCGTTCTAAAAACATCCGTCTTTTTCATAGACCAAGAAAACGACAACGTCAACAAGAACCACGGAAACGGAATGTGGGTTGACAACATTTTCCAAGTGAACGCATTTAACGCCTTTACCGAAAACTCCATCAAAATCATCGCGGGAATTCTTGGCGGAGACTTTTACAGGCCCGACATGAAGGACGAAGAGCTTTACGGATCTTTGGGAGCGGTCATCGGCCACGAGATAAGCCATTCTTTTGACGCCACAGGAAGCCAATTTGACAAAAAAGGCGCGATGAAAAATTGGTGGACAAAAGAAGATTGGGACGTGTTTGAAAAGCGCTCGCAAAAACTTGTAGACTATTTTGACAGCATGAACACGCTCGGCTCCTTGCATCAAAGCGGAAAAACCGTTCAAGGAGAAGCCGCTGCGGACATTGGCGGAGTCAAGGTTATGCTGGCCCTGGCAAAGAAAAATCCCGACTTCGACTACAAGCTATTCTTTGAAACTTACGCGCATCTTTGGGCCGGCCTCTTTAGAAAGGAAGTTGCCGGAATTATATTGAACGACTCCCACCCCTTTTACAATCTTAGGGTGAACGTGACTCTGCAACAATTCGACGAGTTTATAGAAACATACGGAATAAAACCCGGCGACAAAATGTATTTGGCAAAAGAAAACCGAATCTCGATTTGGTAAGCGGAATTTAGACTGACTTGAAAAGGGCTAAAAAAAAAGGATATAATCTCACTATGAAGAACCAAGACATAAAAGAAGCGGAATTCATCCTGGAAAACGAGCAAAAAATAAACAAAACATTTTCTTGGCTTATGCTCCCGGGAGTCGTCATAGGCATAGCGCTTATCGTATTCCGCGCCTTGAACATCTTGCCCCACATTTCTTATGGGATCACTGCGATATACGCGGGACTCCAATTGGGCTTTTGGCTGCTCGCAAGAGCCTTCATCAAGTACAATCCCAAAAAGCGCTCTATAAAATATTTTTACCTCATAGCCATTCACATTTCGCTATTTATGACCAGCATTTCGCCCGGCGTCGCGATGTTCCTTGGCTTTATAACCGTTCCCCTTATAAGCTGCCTTTACTTTAACAGAAGGTTCAGCTTGATAATGACAACCATCGGCTATTTGACGATGATCGCGTCCCTTTTGATTCGAGGCTGCGTCATTCCGTCAAGGAGCGTCGTCGCCATCCACGAAAATGTTTTGGCCTACTGCGTGGGCTGTTCCTTTGAATACATCATTTGCTCGATTTTTGTCCTGATCCTCACAGGCTTGATTAGAAAAAGCCTTGACGCGCAATTCCAGCAAACGCAAAAGGTTCAAAAAATCCAGGAACGCTTGATTTTAAGCATCGCGGACTTGGTAGAATCAAAAGACGCTTTAACCGGCCAGCACGTTCAACGAACGGCAAAGTATGTCGAATGCATTTGCGCCAAGATGATTGAAAAGGGCTACTACCCCGAAGAATTGAACGAGCGCGTCGCGCAAGTTATGGTCAAGGCCGCTCCCCTTCACGACATGGGAAAAATGAAAATCCCCGAGACGATTTTGGAAAAGCCCGGAAAGCTCACCGAAGACGAATTTAAGATTGTAAAAATGCACCCCCTTTGGGGCGAGCAAATAATCGAAAAGGCTTTTGTCGGAATCGAAAACGACGAGTTTACCCAGTGCGCCCTGATGATGGCCTTGACCCACCACGAAAAATGGGACGGAACAGGCTACCCCCTCCGCTTGGCCGAAAAAGAAATTCCCTTGTGCGGAAGAATCATGGCTGCGGCTGACGTTTTGGACGCGCTTTTGACTGTCCGCCCCTACAAGAACGCCTTTACGATTGACGAAGCGATGAACGTATTCGCCGACAATTCCGGAAAGCAATTCGATCCTCTTGTCGCGGAAGCCGTTCTTGAAATCGAAACAGAAATCGCCTACCTTCAAATTGAGGCGATAAACGATTCGACAATTTACGAGGCCAAGCGGGAAGATTCAGGCCTTTACAAAAAGACAGAAAGCGATTCCTAGGCTTCGACAAATTGCGCGCGCAAATTTGGAATGTCCACGCTCTTTGCCTTTACAATAATCTTGTCATTTAAATTCAATTTGTTTTTGGGAGCGAACGTCGTCTGCTGAGCGAGCGAGGGTATCATAAAGACGGCCTCGTTTCCCTTAAAGTCAACGCAAACGGCCTCGCCCGTCCAATCGGGATTTTGTAAAAGATAAACCAAGGTCCAATGCAAGTCGCTTTTGCGCTCGGCCTTTTTGCAAGCGTAGGCCGCTTCGTCTCCGGCCGCCAAACGCTCCAGCATCGTGTCCTTGTCTATAAGGTCTCGGCCGTCCAAAAAAGCGCGCAGCTGCTCGTGGCACAAAAGGTCTCCGTAACGGCGGAGGGGGCTTGTGACTTGGCTGTACATTCCAAGGCCAAGGCCCGCGTGCGCGCTGGGAGTCACGCCGACGCTGCGGCGATGCATGCACTTTACGGTCTTGAATTCTCCGGCAAGGCCGTCCGGCAAATCTTTTGGAATGTCGGGCGCCTCTTGGCTTACGTAAACAAAGGGAATCTTGTTGGCAAACGCAAAACGCGCCGCGCCTTCGCCGGCCAAGAGCATCATCTCGCGAACCACGCCGGAACTAAGCGGATGAACTTCGGGCTCGACAAAAACTTTTTTGTTTTCGTCAAGGCGTATGTGGATTTCGGGCAAATCAATCTCGACGCTGCCGGCCTTTTTGCGCCGCTCCAAATTGCGCCAGGCGATGGCGAACAAATCCTTTAGCTCGCCGTCCTTAAGATCGTCGGCGGCTTGGTAAGTCAAGCGCTTTACGTTGACAAGAGTTTTCATAACTTGGCATTCTTCTATCGTTCCGTCGTCATTTAGCGAAAGCCTAAAAGAAAGCGCGCGGCTTTTTTCGGTCAAGCCAAGCGCGTAGTCTTCCAAAGAATCTTCGCAAAGCATTCTGGCCGCGCCTTCGGGAATGTAAAGCGTGGCGCCCCGCCCCATCGCGGCCTTGTCTATCGGGCTTTGCGGAAGAATCGCGCTGGCCGGGTCGGCTATGTGGACCCACAAGTATTTTCCGTCAAAGGCCACGGCGTCGTCCGGGTCGGCCGACCATTCGTTGTCTATCGCGTAAGAAATTCCAGGGACTTCATACCGTTCCTCATCCGGCGGAGCGGAAAGCGAAATCGAGGCGGACTGCATCGAAAGGCCCCAGCGGGTGGGATGCGGATTTTTTGTGATTTGCCAAACGCCTGTGTCCAGCAAAAGCTTGTGGGCGTTTTCCGGCGTTGGGGCCAATCCGATTTCTTGCATGGCCTTTGACTTGTCGCTTTTGCAAAGGGCAACCGCCTCCACGTCTCCCATAAATTTCGCGTCGTCGGGAAGGCTCAATTTTTTTTCTTTGAGGCGGGCCACAAAGGCGGCGAAGTATTCCGCCTCGTGGGCCTTTTGATCGGCCTTGTTTTTTAGCGCGTCGATTTCTTCTTGCGCGCGGGGAACAAAAGAAAGAGATCCGTCCTTTAGTTCCTCTTCCAAAAACAAAAAGTCAAAGCCGCTTCGAAGCTTGTCAAAGTAAAAATAAGCGGCTTCAGCGGGAGCGGCGGAATCTATCAAGCCGAACAAATCTTCAAAAGAAATTTTCTGGCCCGCGGTGGAGTCGTCGCTTTGCAACAGTTCCCAAGCCTCGGCTATTTTTGAGTCGGCATTGGAATCGACGAAGGCCAAAACTTTTTCTATAGTCACACCCTTTGACGGAAGAGCGGCGATGTCCTTGGCGCGGACCTTTACGCTGTCGTACTTGGCGGGCTTTCCCGTGTCGGTCGCGGGAACGGAACAATATTTAATGGCGAACTTGTCGCCTTCTATTTCTGTGATTACGGCTGCGCTTTTTTTGTACAAAACCGCTTGATTTTTTTCAAACATATCTTCATTATAATATAAACAGGAACAAAATGGAAGACAGCCCCTTTTACATCGGAAACTATTCTCAAAGCGGCCGCGAGGACTTGGAAGACCTCGAATTTAACGAGCAAGTCCACGCCGTCGGAATCGGAGCCTTTTACGGCTGCCCAAATTTAAGCCGCGTCGTTTTGAACAAAAACCTTAATTACATCGCGCCCTTGGCCTTTGCCGCCTGCCCTTCCCTAAAAGAAGTCGTCGCGGACTCGAACATCATTGCTATGGCCCAAAACGCCTTTGACCAAAACTCTTCGCAAGACCACAAAGGGCGCGACGAAAACCGTTCGCAAGACCATAAAGCGGCCGCCTTAGAGCCCGCTCAAATTCTTCTAAAGAACCCCTCCTACAAATTGGAAGAAGGCCTCTTGTACAACGCAAAATGGCGGTCAATTCTTTTTGCGCAAGACAAAAATTTGGCTGCGATAGAATTCCCAAAAAACACAAAGTCAATCGGCTGGTACGCCTTTGAAGGCTGCGCCTCCCTGCAAGAAGTTGACCTTCCGCCAACCGTCGAATGGATTGGCGAGCGGGCTTTTTCAAACTGTTCGGGGCTAAAAAAGTTTTCGCTTACAAAAAGCGTAAAACAAATCGAGCAGGCGGCCTTTATGAATTGCTCCGCCCTTGAAGAATTCAAAATCCCAAAAGGAACGGAAGAAATCGCGGCCTTTACCTTCAGCGGCTGCAAGAGCTTGCGCGAAATTGAGATTCCGCTAAGCGTAAAGACAATACGCGAAAAGGCCTTTGAATTTTGTCCGAGCTTGGAAAAAGTGACGGTGTCAAAATGGTGCCAGATAGAAGACGGCGCCTTCGACAAGGGCGTGGCGATACATAGATTGTAAAAAAGATTCCCGCGTCGCGCGCGGGAATGACAACAATTGTCATGTTCGGGCTTGCCCCGGACATCTTTTGCCGCGTCACTTTTTCAGCACGTCGACCAAATGGCTTCCGGCGCCCAAGAGTTCCGGCCGCTCGGAGATTTCTAGCGCGTAGTTTTTAAAAAGACCGAAAGTTTCTTCGTCCATCGCGTTAAGCTCGCGGCGCATGTAGTCGGCCGGTCCGTCCGGCGAAAATATTTTTACCCGCTCAAGGCCGCTTTTTTCTTGCAGGGCGTTTATGTCTTCCAATCTAACGTAGGAATACAAGTCGCCGTCGCGCGAAACTGTCTTAA
This sequence comes from Treponema sp., assembly GCA_017645785.1. Classification (GTDB taxonomy): domain Bacteria; phylum Spirochaetota; class Spirochaetia; order Treponematales; family Treponemataceae; genus Treponema_D. The sequence continues at coordinate 14,571 of JAGCNW010000019.1, read as the reverse complement.
AGTTTTTGTCGATTTGCCCCGCCGCAAAATTCTCTTTGATTTTGTTTTGGCCAAAGCAGTATTGCGTGACGGCGTATTCGTTCATCGTGTAGGCGCAAAAAAACAAGGCGCCCTTCTTTGCGACGCGAGAGGCTTCGGAAAGCGCTTTTAGTTTATCTTCCTCGGAGTGAAGGTGGTAAAGCGGCCCCAGCATCAAGACGATGTCAAAGGTCGCGTCGTCCAAAAAATGCAAGTCGCGGGCGTCGCCTTGCCAGCACTTTACTTTTTCGTGCTTGGCGCGAAGTTTTTCAAGATTGCTTTTTACAAGCTCTACGGCTGTTACGTCAAAACCTTGCTTGCTTAAGGGAACGGAGTAAGCGCCGGTGGCCGCGCCGACGTCAAGGATTTTTAGAGCCTTGGCGACGCCCGCTTCTTGGGCTTGCGAAAAATCCCCGCTTGCCGCGGCCAGAATGTTTTTCATTGTAACAAAAAATTCGACTTGGCCGTGCCGCGTTTTAAGGCGGTGGTCCTCGTCGAACTTCTTGTAATATGTTTCTAGGTTGGTCATCAAATTAAGATTGCGCCGCGAGTTTTTGCGGAACGCAAAAACTCGTCAGCCAAAAAGCCCGCAAGGGCTTTTTGCGCTATTATTCAGTCGGGCGCTTTTTGAAAGACTTGCTTTCCAAGATGGCCTGGCCTTCGCCGACCTTTTGCTCCATCATCGCGCGGACCTTGAGCGGCAAGCCGAACAAGGTGATAAAGCCCTGCGCGTCCTTGTGGTCGTAAAGGTCGCCGGTTGTGAAGCTCGCGATGCTTTCGTTGTACAAGCTGTACTTGCTGCCCGAACCGGCTCCGCGAATCATTCCCTTGTTAAGGTAAACTTTGGCCCAGCCAGTAACGGTCTCTTCGGTCTTGTTGACAAAGGCCATCAAAGAGTCGAACAAAGTCGTGAACCATTTTCCATCGTAGATAAGCTCGGCGACCTTGATTGAAATCTGCTGCTTGTAGTGGTAAGTGTCGCGGTCAAGGCAAATGTGGTCCATCATGCGGTGGGCAAAATACAAAATCGCTCCGCCGGGAGTTTCGTAAACGCCGCGGCTTTTCATTCCAACGCAGCGGTTTTCGCAAATGTCAACCAAGCCGACGCCGTGCTTTCCGCCAATCTTGTTGAGTTTTTCCAAGAGAGAAAGCGCGTCCATTTTCTTTCCGTTCAAAGCGACGGGGATTCCCTTTTCAAAGTCGATCTTTACGAACTCGCCTTTTTCGGGAGCCTCTTCGGGAACGGTTGTATTCTTGAGCATGTGCGGATAGTTGGGAGCGTTCTCAGTCTTCTCAAGCTCCAAGCCTTCGTGGCTAAGGTGCCAAATGTTTTCGTCGCGGCTGTAAGACTGGTCGCGCTTCATCGGCACTTCAAGCTTTCTGTCCTGAAGGTATTTGATTTCGGCCTCGCGGCTGTCCATGTTCCATTTAGGATCGCGCCAAGCGGCGATAACCTTAAGGTCGGGAGCGAAGGCTTTGATGGCAAGCTCAAAGCGGACCTGGTCGTTGCCCTTTCCTGTGGCGCCGTGGCAAATCGCGACGGCCTTTTCCTGGCGGGCGTACTCAACCAAGATTTTTCCGATAAGGGGGCGAGCCGTTGAAGTGCCCAAGAGGTATTCGTCTTCGTAAACGGCGTTGGCTTTGAGGGCCGGCCAGCAGTATTCTTCGATGTATTCTTTGCGGGCGTCTACGACGTAGCAGGCCGAGGCGCCGGTCTTGAGGGCGCGGCTCTTGATTTGCTTCCAATTGTCGCCCTGTCCCAAGTCAATGCAAACCGCGATTACGTCGTAGTCGTAGTTTTCCTTTAGCCACGGAATGATGACGGTTGTGTCAAGTCCGCCTGAATAAGCCAAAACAACTTTGTCTTTTGCTTTTGCCATAATTTCTCCTATGGGGGAAGCGGCGCCAAAACCCCGGGTCGTCCCTCTTTTTTCAAAATGAATATTTATGCAAAAAAGTGTATATTTTTGCGCGAATTTTGTCAAGTCCTGTTGGACTTGTTGCGTAAGAGGAAATTATTGACATTTGCGCCTTCGGCTTACTTTACCAATTCCTTAAAGCTTGCGGCAAGGCCGGCCATGTTCTGGATGTCGGCGGGAATGATAAGTTTAGTGGCCTGGCCGTTCGCGACTTTTTCGAGCGCCTCAAGGCTGCGGAGCTTTATTACGGCGTCGTCAATTTTGGCCTCTTTTATTACGCGCAAGCCTTCGGCAGTGGCTGACTGGACTTCGCGGATCGCGGCGGCCTCGCCTTCTGCTTTTCTAATCTTGGCTTCTTTTTCGGCTTCGGCTTGCAAAATCATCGCCTGCTTTTGTCCCTCGGCGACAAGGATTTCGCTTTGCTTTTGTCCTTCGGCGATGAGGATTTTTTCTCGCCTTTCTCGTTCGGCGCGCATTTGCTTTTCCATCGCTTCACGAATCGCCTCGGGCGGCATGATGTTCTTTACTTCTACGCGGTTCACCTTGATGCCCCAAGGGTCTGTGGCTTCGTCGATGATCGCGCGCATTTTTGTGTTTATGATGTCGCGGCTTGTGAGCGTGGTGTCCAAGTCCAGTTCGCCGATGATGTTGCGGAGCGTTGTGGCGCTGAGATTTTCTATCGCCATCATCGGAGCCTCAACGCCGTAAGTGTAAAGCTTGGGCTCTGTGATTTGCATGTAGACAACGCTGTCGATTTTCATCGTGACGTTGTCCTTTGTGATTACAGGCTGAGGCGGAAAGTCCAGCACTTGCTCTTTGAGCGTGACTGTGTTGGCGATTCTGTCGATAAAGGGAATCTTTACGTGAAGGCCCGCCTGCCAAGTGGAACAATAGGTTCCAAGGCGCTCAATGATAAAGGCTCGCGACTGGGGAACAATTCTAATGTTCGCGACCACCAACAAAAAAATAACGACGCACAAGGCGATAAAAAAATATGAGCTCATGCGGTAATTGTATCACAAAAAAGATTGTCGGGTCTAGCCCGACAATGACAGTCTTTGTCATTCCCAGGTCTAGCCCGACAATGACAGCTTTTGTCATTCCCGCGCTTGACGCGGGAATCTTTTTCTTAGTAGTCAAGCGCCGTCAAGATTTCCGTATGGTCGCGGAAGACGGCGACGGTGTGCTCCTCGTGGGCGCTGGGAAGGCCGTCGTCGGTGACCACAGTCCAGCCGTCCTTTAGCACGTGGACGTCGGCTGTTCCAAGGTTGATCATCGGCTCAATCGCCAAAACCATTCCGGCTTGGATGCGGGGGTTTGAGTCCAGCGCGTCAAGGGTGTTTGGAATGCTTGGGTCTTCGTGAACGTCAAGGCCAACGCCGTGGCCGCAGTATTCGTAAACGATTCCGTAGCCGTGTTTTTCGGCGATTTCTTGAACGGCGCGGCTTATGTCTCCGATGCGGTTTCCGGCCTTGCAAGCGGCGATTCCAGCCTGCAAGCATTCAAGGGTAACCTCGTCTAGCTTTCTAAGCTCAGACTTTACGTTTCCCACCAAGACAGTGTGGCTGGAATCGCTTATATATCCGTCAAGGTCAATTCCAACGTCAACGCTAACCAAGTCGCCGTCGTGAATGATTCGTTTTTTGGAAGGGATTCCGTGAATAACCTCTTCGTTTACCGACACGCAAGCCGCGCCGTTAAAGTCTTCGCGGTACCAAGCCGGTTTTCCGCCATGTCCTATGATAAAATGCTTGCAAAGGTCGTCAACGTCTTTGGTTGACATTCCCGCCTTTATTTGCGGAATCACTTCGTTGAACATGTCCGCCAACAAGTGGCAGGACTTTCTAATGCCTTCAATTTGTTTGTCGTTCTTTAGTCGTATCATTTTTTCACTCCAATCCTATCCGCTTCCTCAAAGCAAATCTGCGCGGTGCGCTCGTCGCCAATGCGCTTGTAGATGATCGCCATCTTGCGCAAAATAAAGGCGTCTTCGGCGTCGCCCAAATTCAACTCCAAGGCGCGCTCGTAAGTGTCAAGCGCAAGCTCGTCGTTTATCGTTCCTTCTATATAATTATGCAAAATGTTTTTTGCAAACGCGAGCACTTCCGGAAAGAACAAGCGGAAGTACTCGTATGTATATTCCATTTTTATAATTTGCTCAAGCAGGCAAAAGGCGTCAAAATACTCGCCGCGCAAGTGCAGTTCCTCGCTAAGGATAAAGCCGTAGTCCATAAAGTTTTCGCGCGTGAACCAATGCTTAAGCGAAAACTTTGACCGTTCCGTCTGCATGCGCTTAAATTCTTTTACCGCGTCGTCCTCGCGACCGTGCAGCAAGTCAAAGAAAATAAGCTTTGCGCGGCTTTCGTCGTCTTCGCGCGCCAAAAGCCATTCGCGGTAGTCCCAAGACTTTACTTTGCGCCTTCTAAAATGCGAGGCAAAGGAAGAGTCAAAAATAGAGCGCGATTTTTGGTCGGAAAGAATTTCGTAGGCGCGGACAATCTTTTTAAAGTGTTCCGCGGTTCCCTCGTCGCCAGAAACGTCAGGGTGATATATTTTGACTTTTTCCCTATAGGCTCGGCGGATTTCCGCAATCGTGGCCCCAGGCTTTACGCCCAGTATTTCGTAACAGTCTTCCATATTTTTTTTACAATATTCTGTACAGCTCTTCAATCTTGGGTTCGTACACTACCAAGGTGGAACAGTTGGCGTTCAAAATTATTTCTTTGTCCGTCCTTGAAAAAACGGCTGATTCGTCTGAGACTTTTCCAGTGACGGCGTAACGGGACTGGTGGCCTCCAAGCAAAATCAACTTGGCGCCAAAAGTGTCGGCGGCTTTTACAACCTCAACCCATACGCTTCCTTCGCGCAATTCGGTCTCGACCTTGACGCCCTTTTTCTTGGCCAGCTCGGCAACGTAGTTCAAATACTTTTCGCCGTCTGCGTGAAGGTGGCTTTCCAAATCGGCGCTTTCGTCCTGCACCAAAAATTTTCCAATCGTAAGGCGCTTTAAGGTGGCGGTGTCAACGACGTAAACAAACTTCAAGTTAAAATGATATTGCTTGGCCATGATAATTCCGTACATCGCCGCGTGTATTGACGACGGCGAACCGTTCACTGCTACCAAAACATTTTTTACAAGCGGTTTTATCATCCGTCCTCCCCTAGCCTTTGACTTTATTTTTCAGCGCCTTAAGAACGAACGTGTTGTCGCGCTCGCGCTCTTCCAATTGGCTTTCGATATATTTCTTTGTTTCCGACGCTTGCGGAATCACCATCTTGTCCAAGGCGTTCACGCGGCGCTGGGTTTTCTTAACCTCGCGGGCAAGGCGCCAAACAATCGTGCGGATGCTGGCCATGTCGGTAAGCAAGCGCAAGAGGTTGAAGAAGTCAACCATAACTTCGTCGCAGCTTGAAAAAGTTCCCAAAAAAGAATAGAACAATTGCCGCTCCGGAAGCTCGACTTCTATCGAAGAAAAATTCATTCCTCCGATTGTGACCGGCTTTTCCTTAATCCTAAAATCGTATTGCACCGCGCGGGCCATTTGCTCAACCCGGTCTCCGCCAACGTGCATCAACATTCTCTTTAGGGCTGGATAGGCGCGGCCAATCAACTTGTCGATGTCGCGTTCAAGAACCTTAACCTTGTCGACCATGCGCATCAATTCCATTACCAAAATTTCGCGCTTTTGCTCAAGCAGTTCGTATCCGTTTTGGGCGGAGGCCAACTGCTCTTTCATTGCGAGAAGGTTTGATTTTGTCGGAGCGATGTTCAACTTGGCCATTTGTTCCGCTTAGTCCTTGGGAAGATATTTTTCGATGAACTCAGAGCTTACGCGGAGCAATTCGTCGCGCGGCAAATACTTTAACACACGCCAACCGATGTCCAATGTTTCGTCGATGGAACGGTCTTCATATTCGCCCTGGCATAAGAACTCGCGCTCAAAGTGGTTTCCAAAGTTCAAGTACATCTTGTCCAATTCGCCCAACTCTTCTTCGCCGATAATCGCGGCCAAGTTTCTGATGGACTTTACCTTTGAGTAGGAGGCGAACAATTGGCTTGAAAGGCCGGCGTGGTCTTCGCGAGTCATGACGCGGCCGTCGTCGGCTACGCCGATTCCGTCCTTCATCAAGCGCGAAAGGCTTGGAAGGCCTGCGACCGGCGGATACATGTCCTTTTGGTAAAGCTCGCGGTCAAGAACAATCTGGCCTTCTGTGATGTAACCTGTAAGGTCGGGAATCGGGTTTGAGATGTCGTCGTTGGGCATCGTCAAAATCGGAATCTGCGTGATGCTTCCTTCGCTTTCCTTAATGCGTCCCGCCCTTTCGTACAATTCGGCAAGGTCGGAATACAAGTAGCCCGGATAACCTTTTCGGCCGGGAACCTCGCCGCGCGTTGTTGAAATTTCGCGAAGGGCTTCGCAATAGTTTGTCATGTCGGTCATTACGACCAAGACGTGCATTCCTTTTTTGTAAGCCAAATATTCCGCGGCGGTCAAGGCGCAGCGCGGAGTGATAATGCGTTCGATGCTGGGAGCGTCGGCCAAGGACTGGAACATGACGACTTTTGAAAGAACGCCGCTTTCCTCAAACGTATTGATGAAGAAGCGCGCCACGTCGTACTTGATTCCCATGCCGGCAAAGACCATGACAAACTGATCGTCGGAGTTTTTGAGCTTGGCTTGGCGAATGATTTGCGCGGCGAGTTTATTGTGGGGCAAACCGTTTCCGCTAAAAATCGGAAGCTTTTGGCCGCGAATCAAAGTGTTCATTCCGTCAATCGAAGAAATTCCTGTTTGGATAAAGTCGCGCGGGTAAACGCGGGCAAAGGGATTTATCGGGCTTCCATTTACGTCAAGCTTTTCGGAAGAAACGATTTGTCCGTAGCCGTCAATCGGCTCGCCAAGGCCGTTGAAGATGCGGCCAAGCAAGCCCTCGCCAACTCGCAGTTCAAGGGGCTCTCCCAAAAATTCTACCGACGATTCCTTTAGGTCGATACCGGTTGTTGAACCGAAAACTTGCACGATCGCCGCTTCTTCGTTTAGGTCGATTACGCGGCCCGTTTTCTTTTCGCCGTTTTTGTCGCGGATATAAACCACTTCGTTGTAAGAGACGTTTTCGCTGCGGCGGACGGCTACAATCGGGCCTTCAACAGAATTAATTCCTCTGTATTCAATTCCTTTCATTTACAATTCCACCTTGCGGTAAGTCCGCTCCAAGTCGCCGATCTCTGTTTCCATTCGGCTTTCGATGCCCTTGACTTCTTCCAACTTGTCGTTGGCGACAACGCTCTTGATGCGGACAATTTCTTCGCGGCACTTAAGGGCGGCGATTTGTCCAAGAGGAGCGCCTGCCTTTATCAAGGCCAATGTCCTGTCGTAAAAATCCATTATCAAAGACAAGATCGCGATTTGCTTTTCGGCGGCGCAGTAAGAGTCAATCTTGTCGTAAGAGTTCTGCTGCAAAAAGCCGTTCTTAATCATGTCCGAAACAATCAAAACAAGGCGCTCCGAATCCGGCAAAGCGTCTGGGCCGATCAAGCGGACGATTTGCTGCAAGCGCTGTTCCGTCTTAAGAAGGTCAAGGGCGCGTTGGCGAATCGAAACCCATTCGGGATTCTGCCGTTCCCACCAATCCTTTACTTCGTCGGCGTATTCGCTGTAAGACTCAATCCAGCCGATGGCGGGATAGTGGCGCGCGTTGGCCAAGTCGCGGTCCAAGGCCCAAAAGCAGCGGATAAAGCGCTTTGTGTGCTGGGTAACCGGTTCACTAAAGTCGCCGCCGGGCGGGCTTACCGCGCCGATTACGCTTACGCTTCCCTCTTTCTTGTCCAAAGAAATTACGCGGCCGGCTCTTTCGTAAAACTCGGCCAAACGGGTCGGCAAATACGCCGGGAATCCTTCTTCCGCCGGCATTTCTTCCATGCGGCCGCTAAGCTCGCGCAAGGCTTCCGCCCAGCGGCTTGTCGAGTCGGCCATAATCGCAACGGCCATTCCCATGTCGCGATAGTATTCCGCCAAAGTGATGCCTGAATAAAGGCTTACTTCGCGCGCGGCTACCGGCATGTTGGAAGTGTTCGCGATAAGAATCGTTCGTTCCATCAAAGAGCGGCCGGTTCTTGGGTCTATGATTTCGGGGAACTCTGTAAGAACTTCGGTCATTTCATTTCCGCGCTCGCCGCAACCGATGTAAATGATCAAGTCGGCGTCGCACCATTTGGCGACGGAGTGCTGGGTCATCGTCTTTCCAGTTCCAAAGCCGCCGGGAATCGCCGCCGTTCCGCCCTTGGAAAGGGGGAAGAAAACGTCGATTACGCGCAAGCCTGTGATAAGAGGCTCGGTGACGCCAAGCTTTTCTGTGTAGGGACGCGGCTTTCGCACCGGCCAGTATTGGCTAAGCTTTAGCTCCTCGCCAAGCTCGGTCACGCCGATAACGTCTTCCACTGTGTAAGAGCCGCTTCCCTTAAATTCTTTGAGGACCCGGCCGCGGGTTTGCGGCGGAACCATTATAGTGTGCAAAATGGACGAGGTTTCTTGAACCGTTCCCAAAGCGATTCCGGGAGCGATCGGGTCGCCTTCTTTTAATGAGGCCGCAAAGTCCCACTTCTTTTGAAGGTCCAAGGCTTCGGCTCTTTCGCCCGCGGCCAAAAATGCTCCGCCCTCTTCGTACATCGTCTTAAGGGGGCGCTGGATTCCGTCGTAAATAGTTCCGACCAAGCCAGGTCCAAGGTGAAGCGAAAGGGGCCTGTCAGTGCAGTCAATCTCTTCGCCAACCTTAAGGCCGGTGACGTCTTCGTAAACCTGAATCGTCGCGCTGCCCTGGTTTTGGCGGATAATTTCGCCCATCAACTTTTTTTGGCCGACGTTCACTACGTCGTAAAGGCCGCTTCCTTCGAGGCCCTTGGCAAAAATAATCGGGCCAGAAATTCGCTCAATTGTTCCGCGAGTCATTTAGAGCCTCCCGCCAAAAAGCGCGGCGCACATTTCTTTGTAATGCTTGTCTTTTGCCGCGTCAATAATTTCGTCTATGGTCAACCTGATCTTTACGCTCCTGTCCTCAGATTCAAGCGTTATTCCTTCAGGGTTTTGTACATTTTCAATTTTTTCGCAAGAAAGCAATTTGCTTCCCAACTTTTTTTCAACCGCGTCCTGCGCCTCTTTTTTGTCAAAGCCGCATACGGTGGCCGTAAATTTTTTGTCCTTAAGCAAGGCTTCCTTTCCGTCCAAAAGCTTTGTCACAAGATTTATTCGCTGGCTGGAAGACAAAGCCTTTAAGTAATCGTCTATGCCTTGGTTGATTGAGCTTCCGATAAAAGAAACCAAAAAACGTTCCTTTTCAAGAGGAAGCGAAGCGTCCGAATCCTTTTGCTTTTTTTCTAGCTTGGAGCCGTAGAATTTTTCTTTTTGAGCTTTGGCAGCTTCCAAGCGCTCTTGCACCTTGTCCAAAAGCTCGGCGGCTTTTTTCTTTCCTTGGTCAAGCAAGGCCTGCGCCTTTTTGCGAGCGTCGTTTTGTATTTCCTTGTCCAGGATGTCGGTTGAGCGTAATTCTTCCATAAAAAACTTCCTAGCGTTTTTTTTACACTTGAATGCCTATCGCCTCGCGGATGGCGTCCGTAAGCGTTTTGCGACCGCTCAAGTGTCCGTTGATTCCGGGAATTTCAACAATCAAGGGATAGTTGGCTCCCTGCTGCCAGTCCATGACTTCGTCTTCCAGCAACATGGAAACTTCTTCCGTAAGAATGAGAACTTTTGGCCTTTCTTCGTCAACGGGAGCGTTCATCGTTCCGCCCTTGCCTGTAACACGGTTAAAAGCGTCGAGGGCTTCGGCGCGGTTTGCGGCAACCGCTCCCGAAACGCCGACCATGGCAAAGGCCAAAACGATTTCTCGCTCGGCAATTACAAAATAATTCACTAAATGAGCCTAAAGAATTATGATAAGCAAGGCTACAAGGAAGCCCCACAAACAGATGCCTTCGGCCAAGCCTACAAACGGCAAGGCTTTTCCGGAAAGCTCGGCGTTCTCGCTCATCGCGCCCATAGCGGCGCTTCCGATTTTGCCTACAGCGATTCCGCCGGCAATGCAAGAAAGTCCTACAGCCAAGCCGGCCGCGACATACTTGATGGCCTGAGAGTTGTTGGCTTTTTGCTCAACAGTCTGACCTTCATTTTTTGCGGAAGAAGTTTCCTCGGCAAAAAGCCCCGCGGCCATCGCGCAAAAAAGCAAAGCCGCCAAAGCGATAATTTTTTTGTTCATAACGAACCTCCTAAATGATTTGTTTTAAAATTTATATGGCGTGAATTCGCGGCCAGTCTCGTTAAAGAACTTGCTGAAGAATTCATAATACTGCAAACGTATCGCCTGAATCGCAACAATCATTCCTTCAAGAACGACTACAATCGCGTTTCCCAAAAGAGTGACGGCCAAGCCGCCCGCTCCCCCAACCATCTCGCTCATCGTAAGAATGATAAAGCCCAAAACCGCGTGCGCCAGGGCAAAGGCTCCAACGCGCAAAAAGCTGATTGAATTTGAAAGATAAGTGATGATCGTTTCCAAGAGCTCGACCACCGCTTCGATGACCATCGCAAAAAGTCCGTTCTCAATGACCGGCCGCTCGCCGTCAACCAAGCGGATGAAGGGCTCGCCAAAAGCGCTGAAGAAAAGCGCCGTTCCGATAATCACCCAATCAAAAATTTGCGGAGTGTGCTTGAGGGCCGCGATTCTGACAGCCAAAACGACGACGTACCAAAAGAAAATCGCTCCGGCCAAACCGCTCTTTCCAAAAAGCGCCTTGCCCCACTGTCTTTGCAAAAACTTGTTCGCGATGTTGATTATGATTCCGGTGGAATTGATGACAAAGCCCACCGCGATAGAGAAGCCAAAGAACATGAACATTCGCTTTATCGAATCGGGATCGGACTGGGGCATCATCGGCAAAATCTGGTTTCGCGGCTCGCCGAACAAGCCTGTGACAAAGCGCTCGAAGGGCTCCAAGATTTTTTCGTTGGCGAAGAACTCGCCGGTCAAAAGGCCCATTATCATGCTGGCGGAACCGATTCCGATAAATATCGGAGCGAACTTGTTCCAGCCGCCAAGCTTTATGACTTTCTTTGCCATTAAAATTCCCAAGATCAAGAAAATCAAGCCCTGGCCCGCGTCGCCGAACATTATGCCGAACAAGATTGTGAAGAAGACCGCGACAAAGGGAGTCGGGTCAATCGTTCCGTAAAGGGGCGAACCGTAGCTAAAGATCATTCGCTGGAAGGCGCTGACAAATTTTCCGTGGCTCAATTTAACGGGAACTTTTTCGTGGCCGGCCAAAACGCCGGGAACTTCCTCCGGCTTGTACTGGCGGATGCTGATGCAGTCTTCTGTAATCGCGTCAAGCTCTTTCATCATTTCCATGCATTTGTCGTTGGGAATCCAGCCGGTCAAGCGGTAAACCAATTGGGTTGACTCCAAAAGGCTTTCGGTCTCGCGGATTTTCGCCGCAAGGCTGAACGAAGCCAAATACTTTAAAAACTTGTCGGCGTGGCTTTTTGCAAAGCCGTCCTTTTCGTGGGCCGCGTCGGCCAAGGCTTTTTGCGCCTCGTCCTTTTGCTTTTTTAGCGATTCAAGAACGTCGTCGGGAATGCCCTTAAAGTCCTTGGGTATTTCCATAGGAACAAAACCGTATCGGTTAAGCTCGGTGTCCAAGGCAAAGCGGCCCCTCTTGCTTGAGGCGGCCAAGATGCGGGTCTTGTCGTCTCCAAGAGGAACGATTATCGCGCGAGCCCCTACGGCGAACTTTAGCTCGTCAAGGACGCCGGGATTGATTTTTCCGACGCGCAAGTTCAAAAAAGAAAGATGGTCCAATTCGCTAAAGGACTGCTTAAGGTTGCTGAACGAGGCGGCCTCGTCGTAGGCTTCCTCTGAGCGCTTGCAATTGTCGCGCGCTTCTGAATCGCGCTGTGTAAGGTCGGAAAGGCTTTGCAACAAATTTTCGGCCCCAGTAAAGTCCGCCTCTGTCGGAAGCTCGGCGTCATTTAAAGAAAGATCCGTGTCGTCGATTCCCAAGAAAATCTTGGCCTGCTCCAAGCGCTTGTACATTTCTCCCTCGGCGGAGTCTGTTTTTGCGCCGTCGGCCTTTTCGCCAAGCGAAGATTGAAATTGAAAGTTTCCGCTTTTTCCCAAATACAAGAGAACGTTAGAAATGTCTTGCTTTAAGACCATAAGGTCAACCAATCGCATTTCGGTCGTCTTTGCCATTCTAAATCTCCTGGACCTTTACGTTCAAACGCAGCGCCTCTGTCGCCATGCGGATGTAATCCAACTCCTTGGCTTTGATAAAATACCAGCAAAGCAAGGCGGCTTCGGCGCACGGATTTGCGTGAAACTTTTTGGTCGCTTTATTTATAAATTCCTTTTCAGAACTTTCTTCCACCCATCTTGGATCCACGTTCCACAAAGAGCCCTCTTCGCGGGGGTTCAAAAATTTTGCGTGTTTCCAATTTTTCCAATCGTCCCAGTTTTGAACGTCCTTGTCGATGATGGCCAAAGCCTCGCCGCCAAGGGGATCGGCCTTTCCGTTTTGGGGATCCAAAAACGCAAGGCGCTGGACGATTTGATTTCTGTCCATTCCGTAATACAGTTTTAGGCGCAAAACCCAAATGACGTTTCGCATCGAATAGCGCTCGGCGATCAAGGCCTGAACCATTTTCTTTTCTTCGCCCATAAGCTCTTGGCTTGACGACCAAAGCTTTTGAATGAATTGAAGGTCAAGCTCGGTGTCCAACTGCTGCTGCTCGACGACTTCGGGCGCCTTGTTGTACCACTCAAGCTCCGAGCCTTGCGTGATTTTTTGAATCGAAGGCCAAGAAGAATAGTTCAACAAATTGTAAGGCTTTATGTCCTTTAAAGGCGGAAGCTCTTTTTGTCCCGCGGCGGCGGCGGCTCCCAAGGACTTTAAATTTTCGTAGTCAAAGTATTGCAAGAGGTTAACCAAAATTTGGGCGGGAGCGTCGTAAGCGGCCAAAAGCTTTTTGTATTCGGAAATAAATTTTTCCGCCGCCTTTTGCTCGATTGTCTTTGCCAATAGGATTTCGGGAACGGCGGGAACTTCTTCGTCAAAAATGAGGGGCCACAATTCAGACAATTTTTGAACGCCAAAAAGTTTTGCGGCCCGGCTTCCCGTATAAGAGCGGGCAAGGATTCCGCTTGCTTTAGCGTAAACATAAGAAGAAGCGCTTGAAGTGTCCATGTCCGCCTTCTTTTAAAAAATTTTTTCCAAAAGCTTGTTGAACGCGTCAACGTCTTTTGGAGTCCGCTCTATTTGCGCCTTGTATTCTTCCAGTTTATTTTTGTGGTCTTCTTCTATCGAAGCGATTTTTGTTTGGTAGTCGCTTTCCATTTGAGAGGCCATGCTCTCGTATTTTTGATTGTAGTCGGAGTTGGCCTTGGCTCTGGCCGCGGCGATTTCTTTGTCGCTTTGCTCTTGGGCTTGAACGATAAGTTCAGCCGCCTCTTCCTCCACCTTTAAAAGGTGGGCGATTGTGTCCTGCTCTTCGTTTGCCATTACGCCAAAGCCTCCTCAAGACGGCAAAGCTCGTCATAGACTTCTTGGGCGGTCTTTTTTTCGGCCAGCTTTGAGGCGGCTTGCGGATCCTTAAGAATCAAGGCCAGCTGCTGCATTACTTTTAAGTGGAGGGCCGTGCCGTCGCTGCCAAACAAGAGCATAAAAACAACGTGAACCGGCTTTGCGTCGAGGGAGCCGTATTCGATTCCGCCGCGGCTGATTCCAATCGCGCCAAAGCCGCCTTTTACGGAAGGCGCCGAAGCGTGCGGTATCGCCACAGACGGAATTATTCCAGTGGTCATTTTTTCTTCGCGGGCGATCAAAGCGTCCAAGGCTTCTTGGCGGTCGATGCCGCAACCGCCGCGAGCGAAAAGCTCGACCATTTCTTCAAACAATTCGTCTTTGTCGGAACTTTCGAGATTAACGTTTATAAGCTCGGGTTTGAAAAAAGTTTCCAACATAAGGAACGCGTTTACTCCTGGGCGGAATTGTCAACGCTCTGCTCAGGGGCGGGCTTTGAAGAAGACTCGTCGAGGTACTTGTACCATTCAAAGTCTTCGGCGTTTTCGCCGGTAGTCGTGTCAACGGCTTCCTGAACTTCTGTAGAGAGAGACTGCTTTACGGCCGGCTTTTTGTTCAAGCGGGCGATAAAGAACGCGTCCAAAATAAAGAGAACGACCAAAACAAAAGTAGTCTTACTGATTACGCTGGCAGACCTAGAGCCAAAGGCCGCGCTGCCCGAACCGCTCAAAAGGCCGCCAAGTCCGCCGCCCTCGTCGTTCTGAATCATAACCAAAAGAACCAAGAGAACGCAGATAATCACAAAGGCGACCATCAAAATAGCTTTTACAACACCCATATTTACTCCAAATATTATTTTCGATTGTGGAAGATTATTATAATGAAAACAGACTTTTTGTTCAATAGATTATAAAGAAAAAACGAGCGAGGGCGCGGGGCGGCTGGCGGCAACTCTACGTCGGGCAAGCCCTCCGTTTTGCGTAAGGAACTTATTTAATTGCTCGCTCACGCGAGCGGGCAATCAGTTTGCGCATCGAGAGTAGCGAGCCGTGCGGAGCGCGTTAG
>JAGCNW010000018.1 GCA_017645785.1 Treponema sp. | reverse complement strand
TTCGTCAAGCGCGTCGGGATTTTTGTAAACCTTTACGATTGTGTCGGGCGAGACGCGGTAAACGATTCCGTTCTTTCCTTCGCCGATGATTTCGCATCCTTCGATCGAAACTTTTTTGTAGGCCTTTTGTATGTCCATCATCTGGGTAAAGCCGGTCATGTCGAAGATGTCGTAAACTTCTGTGTTGGCGTTTACAAGCTTGAAGTCAGGATAGCTTTTTTTAAAGGCCAAGACGACGCGCAGTCCCGCGCTCGAAATGTATTCAAGTTTTTCAGCGTCAAAGACAAGAGACTTGATGTCTTTTCCGGCGACAAGCTCCTTGAGCGCGGCTTCAACAGCCGCCGAGTTGGTTGAATCCACGCGGCCAGAAATAGTCGCGGTAAAGACTCCGTTTTCAAACTTTCCGTCAATTCCTTCCATAAAAATAACTCCTCGCGTCATGCGCTCTGCCAGAGCTGTCCAAAGACTTCTTGGCAAATAAAATCGAATTCTTTATATTCGGGCGTTTCCTTAAAGTCGCCCATGCATTCAAAGATGCTTTTGTAAAGCCAGGCGTGCTGGGCCGGGTCTTTTTGGTTAAAGACTTGCCAAACGCCTTCGCCTTTTTTGCGCCAGTCTTCGTAAAGGGAGCGCAAGTTGGAAAGCTTGTCCGAAAGCCACATGGCCTTCACTCCCTTGTCGGTCGTCGCGCGCAAGTCCCTTATCGACTCTTCCTTGCGCATTTTCCAAGAGGCGGCCGCCGACATTTCGCGATGCTTGTCTTCGGTTTCGGCCAAAACAAGTTCGGTGACACGAGGGCCGAATTTTTTGAGAAGCTGTTCTTTGGTGACGCCGGCGTCCTCAACCGTGTCGTGGAGCAAGGCGGCCGCCATCACTTCGCGCTCGGTCGTCAACCGGGCCGAAATCGCGGCGACCTCGATCGGGTGCAAAATGTAGGGCACGCCGTTTGACTTTCGCTTTTCGTCGCGGTGTGCCTTGAGCGCGAATTCCACAGCCTGCTCGACAACGTCGTTGTATTCGACTTGGCCGGACATTACCCGGTAGTTGAATTTAAAGCACAAGAGCGCGATGTCATCTTCCTGGGGAACGCTTTTGCGGAAGGCTTCTGCGGCCTCAAGCGCCTTTTGGCACTGGGACTTGCAGTCTCCCTTTTTGTTCTTTTCCAAAAGGTCAAAAAGACGTTCTTCGCCAAAGGCCTGGCCGTCGGGATTTTGGGAGGTGGTGATTCCGTCCGTCCACATGAATATTTGGTCGTTGTTTTCTAGCGGGGCCTGGCTTTCTTGGTATTCAAGCCCGTCCATGGCGCCCAGCATGCAGTTTTTTGAGCCTTCAAGCCTTTGCGAATCGCCGAATTCCTTTAGCAAAATCGGAGGCTTGTGGCCGGCGCTTGCGTAGGTGACCAAGCCTTTCTTTAAGTCCACGATTCCAAGCCAGGCCGAAAGGAGCATTCCCATTTCGTTTCCTTGGCAGAGGGAATTGTTGGCCTCTTCAAAAACTTCGGCGGGACTTCTTCCCGATTCAATCAAGCTTTTTAAAAGGGTCTTTGCCCGCATCATAAAGAGGGCGGAAGGGATTCCCTTGTCCGATACGTCGGCTATTAAAATTGCCAAGCGTTCCTCGCCCGCAAAATAAAAGTCGTAAAAGTCGCCTCCAACTTCGTCGGCAGGGACCATTTTTGCGTAAATATCAAATTCCGTTCGTCCCGGATAGGCAGGGAAAACCTGCGGGGTGGCGGACATCTGGATTTCTCTTGCAAGCTTCAAGTTGCTTTGTTTTGCGTCCATTTTACTATAATACCACAGTTTGCGCGCTTTTGCAAATTCTTTTATAACACTTGACACTTTTAGTCAAAACTGATATTCTATTATTCCCCGTAACGCC
>JAGCNW010000017.1 GCA_017645785.1 Treponema sp. | reverse complement strand
TTTAATTGCTCGCTCACGCGAGCGGGCAATCAGTTTGCGCATCGAGAGTAGCGAGCCGTGCGGAGCGCGTTAGCGCGACTGCAATACCTTGAGAGGCCTCGTTTCCAACGGAAACGAGACGTCTAGCTAGCGGTGCCGATCAGACGCAACCGCAACCGGGAGCGTTTTGTTTATTTTTAATTTATTCGTTGCAAATAGGCTCGAAAGTCTCGGCTTTGAGCGAGGCGCCGCCGATCAAGCCGCCGTCAATGTCGGGCTGGGCAAGCAAGTCTTTGGCGTTGGAGGCCTTCATTGAGCCGCCGTACTGGATGATTGTCTCGTCGGCGACCTTTTGGTTGTAAAGCTTGGCGATATAGTTGCGGCAGAACTTGTGGATGGCCTCGGCGTCTTCGGGAGTGGCTGTTTTGCCAGTTCCGATGGCCCAAACGGGCTCGTAGGCGATTGTGACTTTCTTCATCTGCTCTTCGGTGACTCCGGCCAAGTCGGCGCTAAGCTGGAAGGCGCAAACCTGCTCGGCGTTTCCGGCCTCGCGGTCGCTCAAAAGCTCGCCGATGCAAAGAACGACCTCAAGGCCTTCGTTGAGGGCGCGGCGAACCTTTTTGTTGATAAGCTCGTCCGACTCGCCGATTTCGTGGCGGCGCTCGGAGTGGCCGAGGATTACCGACTGAACGCCCAAATCCTTGAGCATTTCTGTGGAAACTTCGCCTGTGTGGGCTCCGTTGGCTGTGGCGGCCACGTCCTGGGCTCCCAAAAGGATGTTCGAGCCCTTGAGGACCTGTCCGACGGCGTCAAGGTAAACAAAGGGAACGCCAACCATGAATTTGTTGGTCTTTCCCTTGAGGGCGGCAACCAAGTCCTGGGCCAATTTTACGGCCTCGGCCTTGGATGTGTTCATTTTCCAGTTTCCTGCGATATAATGTGTTCTTGCCATAGTAAAAACTCCTAAAAATGTTTTGCTTTTTGCGCAAGGGAGGCGGAGCCGCCCCGCGATTATTTTCATTCTATCAAAAAGCGGCCTTTTAGTGAAGAGGGGGAAAGAAAAGCTTCTGTCCGCGTTTCCCTTGAAACTTTCGCCAAAAGGGTATATAATATTTTCCATAATTTTCTGCGGTTTTTGCCGCAAGCAAGGAGATTCCAAATGATCAAGACAGTCAAAGACGTTGACCTCAAAGGCAAGCGCGTCATCATGCGCGTTGATTTTAACGTTCCGATGAAGGACGGAGTTGTTCAGGACGACACCCGCATTATGGCCGCCCTTCCTACAATCAAATACATTCTTGAGCAAAGCCCCCGCTCGCTCGTTTTGATGAGCCACTTGGGCGACCCCAAAAAGGACGTGAAGAAGGCCCAGGAAAAGGCCGAAAAAGCTGGAAAGACTTGGACAGACGCCGACAAGGAAAAGTTCATCAACGGAAAGAACCGCATGAAGCCCGTCGTCGAGTACTTTGCCTCAAAGCTTGGAAAGCCGGTGACATTCTTGCCCGACGCTCTCGGACAAAAGGCCGCCATCGACGCTTTGCCTGAGGGAGCCGTCGCCATGTTGGAAAACGTTCGCTTCCACCCCGAAGAGACAAGCAAGGTTGACGCCGAGCGCGAGACAATGGCCAAAGAGCTTTCCACATACGGCGACATTTTTGTAAACGACGCCTTTGGAACAGCCCACCGCGACCAGGCTTCTACAGCCACAATCGCCAAGTTCATGTCAGAAAAGCCGGTCGGAGGCTTCTTGATGGAAAAGGAAGTCGCCAACATCGAGCCTATGGTCACAAACCCGCCCAAGCCGCAGGTCGCCATCATCGGAGGCGCCAAGGTTTCTTCAAAGATCGCGGTTTTGGAATCATTGATGAAGAACGCCAGCGCTCTCGTTATCGGAGGCGGCATGGCTTACACATTCCTCAAGGCCCAGGGCCACAACGTAGGAAAGTCTTTGGTTGAGGACGACTTCATCGACACAGCCAAAAAGCTTCTTTCCGACGCGGCCGCCAAAAACGTTAAGATCATCCTTCCCGTTGACCACGTTGGAGCGGAAGAGTTCTCTCCCGACGCCAAGGCCGTTGCCGTTGACGGAATCGACATTCCCGAAAACTTGATGGCCATGGACGTTGGTCCCAAGACAGTAGAGGCTTACAAAGAAGTTCTTTCTACTGCCAAGTCCATCGTTTGGAACGGACCGGTCGGCGTATTCGAGTTTGACGCCTTCGCCAAGGGAACGGAGCAAGTTGCCCGCTTGGTAGCCGAAGCCACAGGCCGCGGAGCCATGACAGTAGTCGGAGGCGGAGACAGCGTTGCCGCCGTCAACAAGTTCAAGCTGGCCGACAAGATGACCCACGTCTCTACAGGCGGCGGAGCCTCTTTGGAATTCTTGGAAGGAAAGACACTTCCGGGAATCGCTATCTTGGCCACAAAGTAAAAGATTGCCCGGTCAAGCCGGGCAATGACACTTGGGCTGCCCGGGCAATGACACTGTGTCATGTTCGGGCTTGACCCGGACATCTTTTGACAGAGACGCCGTCCGATTGGGCGGCGTTTTTTTTATCTAATCAATTTGTCCAGCTCAGCGTTTAGCTTAAGGTATTGCTGCTTGTTGGGATTGAGCGCGATTACCTGGCGCAAGTAGTACTGGGCCTTGCGGTAGTCTTGCTTTGTAAAATAGATTTTGTACATTCTAAAAAGCGCGTCTGAATTTCTTGGGTTGGCTATTACTGCCGAGCGCAAGTCGGAAAGCTGCGCCGCCTCGTCGGACGCCAAGAAAGAGCGCTGGTAAAGCAAAAAGCTTTTCATCGAAGACGAGGCACCGTTTATCGCGGTGTTGATGTAGCGCGACGCTTGCGCGGACTTACCGGTGCGGACCATGCTCTCAACATAAAGCTGGATGGCCTTTTCGTTGTTGGGCGACTTATTGTAAAGCGCGGACGCTTTTTCCCAAGCCTCCGCGTAGTAGCCCAGCGCGAGGCATATTCGGGTGTGCGCGCAAATCGCGTCAATCGAAGGATTGGAACCGGCCATTATTTTCTTGCTTGAAGCGTAAGCCTCGCTCCACTTGCCTTCTTGCGCCAATGTTTGAATCAAGAATGTAAGCGCCTGCTGGTTGTCCGGCTCGACGGCCAACACTTGGCCAGCCAATTCGGCGCCGCTTCTTTTTCCGATAATCATTCCGCTTTCTCCCGCCAATTCAGCGGCGGCCAAGAGCGCGTCAAGGTCGTTGGGATACAACGAAAGCGCCTTTTCTATTGTGGACACGGCGAGGGTCGTGTTTTTGTTCCATTCTTTTTGAACGCGGGCGCGCAAGAGCAAGTAATCCTTTGCGGTGTTGTTTGACTTTGCGTAAACGTCAAGCAAAGAAGTGGCCTTTAGGTATTCGCCGGTGGCCACAAAAATTTTGGCGCGGAACAAAACCATTTCCAGGTCGGCTGGATTTTGCTGCAAGGCCATAAGCGCGTAGCGTTCGGCGGTGTTGTAGTCCCCGCTTGCGTACGCGTTGCGCGAAAGGAGCTTTAGCAAGTCTATGCTTGACGGATAAAGGACAATCAAGTTGTCGGTGACGCTCTTGCTTTCTTCGTAGCGGCCAAGCGCGTTTAGGCAAGTGGCGTAAAGGTAATGGATTTCAAAGGCCTTGCTTTCTTGCGCGACAGGCTTTAAAAGTTCTACGGCCTCCGCGTTTCTGTTTGACTTTGAATAAAGCAAGGCCAATAAGTAGTTGGCTAAAACGCTTTTGGGCGCGAATGAGAGCGCGGCCTTCAAGTGGCTTTCGGCTTCGGGATAATAGTCGCGGTTGGTCACCGGGCTTTTTAGAACCAGCGACGGGAGCGCGTTGGCCAAAAAGTCTCCGTTTCCCGTGCTGGTGTCGTAGATTCCGTTTTTGGCGGACTCTATCGCTCCCGTGTAAATGTTGCGCTCCGGGACGGCGGGCAAGTCAAAGTTTTGGCCTTGCGTTTGGCTGGGCCAGACAATTCTTAGGGTTTCGACGATTATAAAGACCAAGACGCGCTCGTTTTCCTTGTAGTCAACCGAAGCCTTTTTTACGCTTTCGTAGGCGGCGACCAAAGATTCGGGCGAGCCCTTTTGGACAAGTTCCAATACGCTTTTATTTATTCCCGAAAAATAGCCGGAAACTTCGCCCTTGTTGCGGTCTACGTTTATGGCTGTGATTTCGCCTGTTATTTCTTCTTCGGCGGCGGGCTCTTGGTTTTTCTTTGACTTGCTTTTTTTGTCCGCTTTTTTGCCGTCCTTTTTATCCGTCTTTTTCGCCGCCTTTGCCAAATAAATTCTATCTTGCATTCCTTCGCCAAAATAATAGTCAGCGGCGAAAAGTAAATGAGAGAGAGAAAAAAGCGCTGTCAACAGGCAAAGCGGCTTTTTGAGCATCTAGCAGCCTTCCTCCGAAAACAGAGAGGGCTCGTCCTCGTCTGTTTGGATTGTTGGAAATTTATCTTTTGCCTTGAGGCGAACGTAGTACAAAATTATAAGCGCGATTCCTCCAATGATAAAGAAGAAGGGCATAAAGCGCGAAAAGAAAACGCGCATGGGCATCTTGATAATCTTAAAGGTGAACAAAAAGAAAAAGGCTCCCAAGACCGTAAGCGCCGCCGAAGGAATTACGTAAAAGGTTCTGAACTTTTTGTAGCGGAAGCGGCCTACGGGAAGCAAAGTGATTCCAAAGACAACGACCACAAGGGGCCAAGCCTGCTTTATGGGAACATCGCCAAGCCGCGCGTTCAAAAGCAAGTAGGCCAAAGAGAGCAAGCAAAAGTTTACCGAAACATAAAAGACAACGGCGTTTTGCGACAAAATGGAAAAATAAACCAAGGCCGCGGTAATGACCACAAAGGCGCAGTTTAGCGCGAAGTGATAGCTTTCGATTTGCACGACAGGCGGCAAAAATGCCATGACGATTCCCGTCAAAAAGAGAAAAAGTCCCAGTGCCAACAAGATATTTTGAAATTTGCGATTGTCTTTAGCCATAACCTTCATTCTACCATAAATTGGCCCCAAAGGGCAAGACAAGCGCGCTTATTGAAAAAAACGTCATAATGCGCTAAAATTTTGCGTTATAATGAAGAAAAACGCGATCTTAAAGGCGGCGGCCGCAATTTGCTTGGCAGCCTTCCTTATTTCGTGCGGGAACGGCAATTCCGCCAAAATAAAGCAGGACAAGCAGACCCAAAAGGAATTGGAAACTCTTTTGCAGAATCCGACGGATTCCAGCGAAAACCGCCGCTACGCCATAATAAACAAAATTTCGGCCAAATGGCTGGCCGACCAAAAATACAACGACTTGATTTTGTACTTGACCGACCATGTGGAGCGCAACCCAGACGACAAGTACAACGCGTATTGGCTTTTGATGACCGCCTATGCCTACTTGCAAATGAGGCAGGACCGGGTGGCCGAATATTATTTTGAGCGCATAATAAAGAACTACCCTGATCTTAGGGTAAAGGACCAGTCGGTTCATTTTTTGTGCCTGGAGCGCTTGATCCAAATTTCCACCAACCACGAAAACCGCATCCAGTACTTCAACACTTTGATAAACCGCTTCCCTTCAAACGTAAGCATCACGGAAATGTATGTCCGCCTTGCGCGCGAATACGAGCAAATCGGCGAATGGACAAAGGCGCTGAAAACATACACTCTATTTTTAGAGCAGCCCGACGCAAGCTCAATCCAAATCACCGACATGCACGACATCTACAACTACGCGCGCAACATGATCGACTTTAACAACTCGCCCAAAAACTGGACTTTCAAAACCTTGGACGAACTTGCCAACGCCGTAAAGACCGCGATTTACCGCTACCAGCCAAGAAAGCTTGACGAATACCGTTCCAAAGTAAACTTCTTCACAGTTTCTTGGAGGCAGGACGACAGCATTCCGACCGGCTCGGTGGACTTTTCGATGCTCAACTACATGCACGGAAACCGCATAACCGTCACGGAGGAACTGATTCCCGGCCCGTCAATCAACGAGGCCTACTTAAAGAGCAAGGGCTGGACCTTGGCGGTTCCCACTTGGTATTTTTATTTTAGAAAAGTCAATTATCCGGCCAATCCGGAAATTCACGGAACTTGGGAATGGGCAGGCATTTACATAGGCGAAATGATGTAATCCTCGCGCTCGTCATTGTCCTCGCAGCGCAAGCGTTCGCAAATCCCGCGCCATCCGAAAATCTTTCGCAAGACCAAAAAGCCGCGCCCCAAGAATACGCGCCCGAAGAATTTTTGTCTCCTTACGGGGGAACGGGATTTTACTCTGCGATCGATTTGCCTGGAGCCGACCGGGAGGAAACCGCTCCCTTTAAGGAACGCTGGCTTTCTTCTTGGGGACGGGCGGAACTGCGCTCAATCTTGGAAAACGGAAGCCAATACCGGCACTATGTAAAGCGGCGCCTGCAAGAAAAAGGCATGCCGGCCTGCATTGAGTACATTCCCGTAATTGAATCCAGCTACAAGCCTTTAGCCACGCCCGCAAGCGGAAAGTCCGTGGGCCTTTGGCAATTTATGGAAAACAGCGTCGAAAACTATCTTAGGCTCAACAAGTGGCTTGACGAGCGCCGCGATCCTTGGAAGTCCACCGACGCCGCCATAAAAAAACTCAAGGCCAACTACAAGCAGTTCGGCGACTGGCTTTTGGCGATCGCAGCCTACAATTGCGGAGCGGGCGCGGTAAAGCGGGCCTTGCAAAAAAGCGAGCAAAAAACATTTTGGGCCTTGGCGCAAAAAAAATTGATTCCCGACCACGCGATCGCCTATGTTCCAAACCTTTTGGCAGTGAGCGACATCGCGCAAAACGCCTCTTGGTACAAGGTTGACCTTCCAGTCGCCTTTTACGACGCGGAAGTCTATTCCCCCTTTGACGACTTTGACTATTTGGAAACCGACAGGGCCGTAAGCCTAAAGGCCTTGGCCAACGAGCTTAGGATTGACGAAAAGACCTTATTGGCCCTTAACCCCGCCCTCCTTTACGAGGCCACGCCTTCCCACGAAATCTACGAATTGAGGCTTCCGCGGGGAATGAAGGCCGCCGCCCAGGACGCTATTTTTAATATTATGTTGAAGGAAAAATATGCCGATAACAATTAAGATGAAAAAGAATTTTTATTTTTTAGCCAAAAAAAGCGCTCTAACGATTGCGGCGGCCTTTTCTCTTTGCGCCCTATGCGCCCAGCAAAAGCCCAACGATCCCAACGCGCCGATGGCCTCAAAGAGCAAGATAAATTGGATTGACAAAACGTTCACCTCAAACGTAACATTGGACATCGACAAGGCTGGAATTCCGATGCCCAGCGGAAAAAATTCCGCCGTCAACGCCGTCACAAGCCGTCTGCCCAATTTGGTAAAAGACCCTCTTTTGACCCTTTACATCGACTCAAGCAGAACCTTGGGCGACTATATTTTGGAGAGGCAGATTTCGCTCCAGCAAATAACGGACATCATCGAGTCGGGCAACAAGACGCTGGGCTACTTTGAAAACAAAAGCTTTTTGTTCAAGATGGACCACAAGCTCAACTTGAACCAAGTGGGAAGCCTATTTATCAGGCACCAGTCCCCCTACACTCCCAGAAAGTCAATCGAAACAATTTCGTCGCGCGTTTACACAGGAATCATCATCGACGCGCGCGGAAAGCTTCCAGTTCACGGAGAATTTGTAGACGGCCAAGCCACCCCCTGCCTCTTTCCCCGCATTTGGAACGAAAAGATGGAAATCGTTTACGAACGCAACATGATGGAAAGCGCGGCCGCCAAAGAAAAGAGCGTTTGCGGCTACGATTGGAGCGACGACGAAAGCCGCTACCGTTCGCGCGTCGGAGCCGACCCGATTCACATAACCGCCAAGCAAATCTTCGGCCACAACCGAACGGACCTTGTCATAAACGACGACGACGCGCTCCGCATTTTTTCCGTTCCTGAGAACGCGGCGCTTTTAAAGTCAGGAAAAATCGTTTTGCTTTTGGACAAAGACGTTTTGGTTCATGACGTCGCCGCTCCGCTAAAGGACGACTCTTACTACACCGCTTACAGGAACGTAAAGAAGTATCCGCTTAAAAAACCGGGCGCCGACATAATCGAAGACGGCCCGGACGGAATCCGCTTCACTTACAACCTAAAATTCATCGCGGACAGCCCCAAGCTTTTGCCGGAGGAACTGCCGCGCATAACGGAATTGGCTTCGCTTCTTAAAGAGGCGCTTGACGACAATTCGTTCACGATTTTTGTTGCCGGCCACACAGCCGACATCGGCCAGCCCGAAAACCAAATGCGCCTCTCAATCGACAGAACGCAAACGATAATCGATTTGTTGATAGAGCAAGGCATTGACAAAAACTTGTTCAGCTTTAGAGGCTACGGCGAAACTCAACCGATCGGCGACAACAGCACGAAAGAGGGCCGCGCGCAAAACCGCCGCGTAGTAATCACCCTAAGGCCCCGCGCCACTTACATCCAAAGAAGTTGGTAGACAAAACAAAAAAAAAACGCGGACTTCAAAGGCGGGTCCCAGCGACGAAAAAAAAGCCTTGGAGCCTCCCGTCGCCGCGTCACGGCTTGTTGCCTTGCGGCCAAGCCGTTTGCTGACGGGTCCTTCCAAGTTTTTTTTCCTGCGTTCCGCCCCATTATGTCCGCGTTTTTTTTATTTTTTTTACGACTAGAATAACCGGGCGCAGCAGCCCAAAAATTTTCCGAGACTAAAAGACGGGCGCGCTAGAATCGTTTGCAAGACCAAGAGGCGCGGCTCTAGAAGCGTTTGCAAGGCTAAAAAAGGGCGGCAAACTCGGGCGAGAGCGGAGCCTCAAAACGCATCAGCTGGCCGCTTTCCGGATGCGGCAACTCCAAAGTCAGCGCGTGCAAATAAATCCTTTGATCCGCGCGGCCCCCGTACAATTCGTCTCCCAAAATCGGAAGTCCCTTTTGGCTAAGGTGGACGCGGATTTGATGGGTGCGGCCAGTCCATAGCTCGGCCTGGACAAAGAAGCGGCCGCCCTTTTCCTTTAAAATCTTAAAGTCAGTCCGCGCGAATTTTCCGCCCTTTTCTTTTGCGACGCTACCCCACTTGGCCGCCTGGCTTTTTAACGACACGCGGCCCAAATAGTTTTGGACGGAAAACTCTTGGCCATTGCAGGAAATGTTGGCAAGACTAAGACTGCCGGCCGCTTTTTGGTCTTTGCCAAAATTGCTTGTAATGCAAGAACTCTTTGCAAGACCATAACTGCCGGCCGCCTCGCACACCGCGACGTAAATCTTTTTTGCCGCGCGTCCTTGACCAGAACTGCTTGCAAGACCAGAACTGCCGGCCGCCTCCGACGAGTCAAAGGCGGCAAAAAGCGCGGCGTTGCAAGTCCGCTTTTTTGAAAACAAAATCACGCCGCTTGTGTCGCGGTCCAAACGGTGAACGATTCCGCAATAAGGCGGATTTTTGTCCAAGCCGATTTTTTTATGCAAGTAGCGGACCACCGCCGATCGCAAATTGTCGCGGTCTTGGGCAAAGGTCGCCTCGGTCGGAAAATGCGGCGGCTTGTTTACGACTATTATCGCGTCGTCTTCGTACAAAACACGCGAGTCGTCCAACTCAAATTCTATGTCTCCGTTTTGCTTTTCGTAAAAAAATTTTTCTTTGTCAAAAAGAACCTTGACCCGCGCGTTTTTTTTAAGGCTAAAGGCGGGATTTTTGCAGACGAAAAAGCCGTCGCCGTCTTTGGCTTGTGAAGCCTTGTGGTTGGGCGCGCGGCGGGCGTCTTGGGCTTGCGAACCATTCGGGCAAACAAAGACGTTTTGGCTAAAAATCAAGCGGCGGATTTTGGAATTGCTCACGGCGATTTTTGCGGCCGCCCCGCAGTCTTTGGCTTGCAAAGAATTTTGGGCGCAGTTTTGGTCTTGCAAAAGGTTTGGAAGTTCCTCGCGCAAAAAGTCGTTTAGGGAAGCGGGCTTTTCGACGGCAAAAAGAAATGTCTCGGTCATTGCAAAAATTTATAGTCAGGCGAGTCGCCCGCCGCGAAGATTTTTATCTTGCACTCTTCCATGCAAACGTTCTCTTCAAAGGAATTGATGTCCAAAGACGCCGGGCTCATCAAGTCTTCGGGATTAAAATTCAATTTAAGCTCGCTTTCTTCGCCCTCGCCTTCCAAGCGCGAAAAAGCTCCGTTCAGCTTTACCAAATCAACAACCACAGGAAGCAGGCGCTCCAAGCGCTTTTCGGAATACTTTTCTTCCAAAAAGAGAACTTGCATTTTTTCGATTTCCTTGTGGCCTTCTTCGCTGATTTTTTTTCGCATGTCGTAGCCGCAGTTGTTGCAGCGCTGCCATTCGGCAAAGTCAGAAAAGAATTTTGACGGAGCGATTTTTAAAGGCTTTAAAACCGAGTTGAACCAAGGGACCGCGCGGCCTTCCGAATAAAAAACATTTATCGCGTAGGCCACGTCGCGCGCCCAAGTTATGTCCTGGCTTGAAAAAGTCGCGGTGTTCTTGGCCTCTTTTTTGTCGGAGAACAATTGCTCAAAGTCTATGTGGTTTGGATAAAGCGGAAGGGCAAAGTCAATGCGGTCTCTAAAGCCCTTCACCGAATCCCCGTCGGCGCGCGCCCAATCCATCAAAAAGCCGAATACGATTCCAGCGTTGTTCAAGAGCGCGGCTTTTTTAGAAAATAGTTTTTTGTCCAAAAAGAATTTTTGTCCAAGCGGCCCGCGCATGACAACGTCGACCGAGCAAAAAAGGTTTTGCAAAAGACCGATCAGTTCCGCGTCAAGAATCCCAGCTTGAACAGGTATTGAATAGTAAACGTCAGGAGCGAGGCGCGCGGCCTTTTTTACAAAGTCGGCCAAAGCCTTTTTGTCGCAAGA
Organism: Treponema sp.; assembly: GCA_017645785.1. Classification (GTDB taxonomy): domain Bacteria; phylum Spirochaetota; class Spirochaetia; order Treponematales; family Treponemataceae; genus Treponema_D. The sequence continues at coordinate 13,960 of JAGCNW010000017.1, read as the reverse complement.
AAAGCGTTCCTCGCCCAAAGCGAATTCCGTAACGCCTTTTTGCGCAAAAGACTTGAGGTCGGCGTCTATGTCCTTAAGGTCAAAGTTCATTCCTAGTTCAACTGCAAGAGCTTAATGCCGCGCTTTTTGCAGTCGGCCAAAATTTCTTCAGACCAAATGCTAACTTGAGTTTCGCCGATGTGCGCCTTTTTAAGAAGGAACATGCACAAGCGCGACTGGCCGATTCCGCCGCCCAAAGTTTGGGTCAACTGGCCCTTGAGCAATTTGGAATGGAACATCAATTTTTCGCGGTCCTCGCAGCCGCGTTCCTTTAATTGCGCCTTAAGGGATTCGGGCGACACGCGGATTCCCATAGAGCTAAGCTCAAAGGGCTGCTGCAATAGTTCGTTCCAAACGATTATGTCGCCGTTCAAGCCCTTGTGGCCGTCTCCGGTCTCGGTGATCCAATCGTCGTAGTCGGGCGCGCGGCCGTCGTGCGGCTTTCCGTCGTCAAGCTTGGCTCCGATTCCTGTGATAAAAATCGCGCCGTATTTTTTTGCGGCCTCGCGCTCGCGCTCTTTTGGCGTAAGGTTTGGGAACTCGCGCTGCAAGTCGTCGCTGAACAAAAATTTAATGTTCTCGGGCAATGTCGGCTTTAGCTTTGGATAAAAGTCGTAAACGTAGAACTCCGCGCGCTTGATGCAGCGGTAAACTTTTTTTACGATTTCGTGCAAGTAGAAAACCGTTCGGTCAACGTCGTTGATCGCCATCTCCCAGTCCCACTGGTCTACATACAAGGAGTGGATGGCGTCCATCTCGTCGTCGGGGCGGATGGCGTTCATGTCTGTGTAAATGCCAAAGCCGGGCTCAAGCCCCAGCTCGGTCACCTTAAGGCGCTTCCACTTGGCCAAAGACTGGACGATTTCAAGCTTTTGGTCGCCAAGCGTCTTTACCGGAAAGCGGACGGGCCGCTCCACTCCGTTCAAGTCGTCGTTTACGCCGGTTCCGCTTCGCACAAAAAGAGGAGCGGTTACACGGGTCAAATTCAATTCTGTTGAAAGGGCTGTTTGAAAAAAGTTCTTCAAAAGAACGATCGCATGTTCTGTTTCTTTTTCGCCAATGATCGGCTTGTAGTTTTTTGGGTAGATTTCCTTTGCCATATTCGGTTTCCTAGTGGGACATATTCTAGCGCTAAATGATTTTTTTTACAATATGGACTTTATGCAAGCCTAAAAAAGCGGCGGGCGTTTTCCTCTACCGTTCGGCACAAGTCCTCCACCCCAACTCCGCGAGCCTGGGCGATGAACTTATAGGTCCATTCGATGTAGGTCGGGTTGTTGGGCTTTCCTCTCAGGGGAACGGGAGCCAAGTAAGGCGCGTCCGTCTCCACAAAAAGCCTGTCTTTGGGAACGTATGACAAAAGCGCCAATTTTTCTTCCAACTGGGACTTTTTGGCGTAAGTCGCCGAGCCGCTAAAACTTATGACGCTCCCCAAGTCCAAAAAGGCTTTGGCCTCCTCCAAGCCGTAGGAATAGCAGTGGATTACGCACTTTTGTCCCCAGCCGCTTTCCTTGACGCAATCCAAGGTTTCCTCAAAAGCGTCGCGGGAATGGACGATTACAGGCAAGTCCAAGTCTTTTGCCAATTCCAGCTGCATCATAAAAAGCTCCCGCTCCGCTTCGACCATCGCCGCGTCAAAGTCGTCCTCGCTGCGATTGTCAACGCCGCTTGGATTCCAATGGTGGTCAAGGCCGCACTCGCCAAGAGCGCAAAGTTTTTTCTTAAAGGGGTCCAAAGACTCGCGCGCGGCCAAAATGTTTTGGCGCAAAGTTTGGACGCAAGAAGCGCGGTTTTTGATTGAGTCGGGATCGGGCCAAATGCCCGCCGTAAAATAAATGAATTCTTTGCAAGCGGCCGCAGTGTCCGCGTCCATAAGCGCGAAAGTTTTTTCAAACAATTCCTGCCGCCGCGCAAGGTCGTCGCAATCCGTTCCTATGTCAAGCGCAAAGACGCAAGAGGCGTCGCGCATTTTTTCCAAAACGCTTTTGCGCGTCCATTCCTCGTCCTCGCGCAAACTGGCAAAATGAAAGTGGGTGTCAGAATACATAACCGCAATTCTATCAAAAACCGCGCCTTTTCTCAATCACGCGACGCTTGCAATTCAACCTTAAAAGCGCTATTGCCAGTCGCGCTCGCGAGAGCGCTGTAAATATTTCCTTTAGCAAAAGCGCGTTACGCTTGCAATTATACCGTAAAAGCGCTAATATGAACAACACGCCGAAATGGTGGAATTGGTAGACACAAGGGACTTAAAATCCCTCGGCCGTAAAAGGCCGTGCCGGTTCAATCCCGGTTTTCGGCACATAGAGTAAAAAAAAATCCGCCGTTTGGCGGATTTTTTTTATTACAACCGTTCCTATTTAACTTTAGAGAACAACTCCGCCATCTCGCCTCTCCAAGCGCCAGGATTGTTCCTGTCTTCCCACTCAATGATTTTTTCAATCTTAAAATGCTTTATATCCGAGGGATTCTCTCGAGAGATTACCGCAAAGCGGCCTTGTCCAATGTAAGCTATGTTTTGGTTTGCCGCCAAAGATTCCGAAGCGGAAAGCTTTTGCAAAACGCAATCAAAGTGTGTCGGAGCGCCGCTCTTGTCGGCGATCGCGCTGGACAAATCTTCAATCGGCTTTCCGCAAGCGGGGCAAATCGTTTCGCGCGCTTTAAAGTCGCGGATGGCGCTTTCGCGCGCGGCGATGTCAGCCGGAGTCTCAGGATTAAAATGACTCCTAGGCTGCTGCTTTGGTTCGGGCCGCGAAGACCACGAACTTTTTTGTCTGTTGTTTCTTCTGTTGTTTCTGTCTCTTCTACCCATTACAAATACAATCCTTCTTTAGCATTTAAATGCAATTCGTCAGGATTGTCAACCATGTTGCGGCTAATTACAGACGCAATTCTGTTAATCGCGTTGTCAAGGTACGAAGAGTCGTGAATTTTTTCCCGCAAAGCCATCAGTCTTGGAGGCAAATCTTCATATTCGCATTCCGCCTCTAAAACATCATAAGCGGCAAAATCTAACGCAGCGCTCATTTCTTAGGATCTTCCTCCCGACACCCATTAAAGTAAAAATTCAATTCTCTGAAAATGCATTTTCAATCAGACGAACGTTTTCAGCCCCAGAAAGCCCCACGACCGCAACGTCAAATCTGATTATCTTGTTACTATATTGTCGATGATTTTGCAAAAAATATTTAGCGGTTTCTATAATCTTGCGTCGTTTTCTTGGCCCCAATTTATCGGCCAAAATCTCCGCGTTTCCGCCAAAAAGGGCCTTTACCTCGGCAAAAACCAACAAATCGCCCTTTTCGAGGATTATGTCGATTTCGCCGGAGCGGATCCGAAAATTGCGTTCTATTAGAGAAAAGCCTTTTTGGGCGTAAAAAGCCGCGGCTGCGTCCTCGCCAGCCTTGCCCAAAATTTTTGTGTTGCCGGAATTTCGCATCAGGACTAGACTTCTTCTAGTTCCTCAAGCTCGGCCAAGTCCTCGTCTTCGGCAGGGCGCTTTTTGTCAAAGCCAGCCATTCTGGCGATGTTGGCCCCCTCTTCCTGCGCGACGGTATGGCCGCTGGTAAGCAAATTCTTGATGTTCCAGCGTTTGATTGCGGCCAAATGGTAAGGCTTTATCGTCTTTCCTTCGGCCAAAAACATGTTTTTTCCGTCGTCAAAGAAGACGGGAGCGGAAAACATCATGTTCAACTTTGCGTCTGCGGCGCTAAACTTTTTCATCATGCCCATTTTTTTTACCCTCTCTCTTAAGTCCGGGACAGACTCTTACTTTTTAAAATTTATAACATAGGCAAAAATCTTTGCCACAATTTCCCATGTTTCAGGCGGAATCACAGAGCCAATCTCCTGAACGGTCAAAAAATCGGCCAATTCGTCGTTTTTGACCATAGGGATTTTCTCCCGTTCCGCAATTTCAAACATTTTTTCTGCCAAATAGCCTTTTGCGCTTGCGGCTATAAGGGGAGCGGATACGCCTTGGGAATATTTTAGGGCGACGGCTTTTTTTTCGTTTTTCATGCAAAGCCCTCAACGCCAAAAATCGGCAAGTCTTCCGCGCCGAATGCGGAAACATCTTCCAAGTCCGCGACTTCGACCTTTACGTCGCGGCCAAAAGAATTTTTCAGCTCTTCCAAGTTCTTCTGGTCTGCGCCAGATACGATAAGCTTGCGTACTTTTTTATTCTCCAAGTATAGCGCAAAAAACATTTTTGCGCAAATGCTTTTAAAGTTTATCACCATTTTTTCCAAGGAGCCCTTTTCGTAGTCCAAATAAAGGCGCAAGTCCCCGGTTCCCTTTTCCGCCTCATTTTGCGAGCCGCCCTTAATTTGATACTCAAAGGGAAAGAAGACCCAGCCATTTTGGCCGCTTTGGCCCTTGCCCCGCAAATGGTTGAACAAGGCCAAGCCGTCGGCGTTTTTCTGCAAGGCCCCGCTTTCGGCAAAAGAAAAAAATCTTTTTACCTCGGCCAGTATTTGCCCGTAATCAACGGCATTGCTTTGGCCGCTTTCCGGGCCTTGCGAACTGTCTTCCTGACCGCCGCCATTCTGATTGGAAGGCTCTCCGTCCGCCGAGCCTTCCTTTCCTTCCAAAGCGTCCATAATTTGGTCCAAGGCGGCGCTTTCACAGTCCATTCCTTTTTCTTCCAAGGCAAGCGCGGCTTCGGCGGCTTCGGTCTCACGGCCCTTAAATTTAAGAGCGGCGCGGCGGACTTTTTGCATCAAACGGGGGTCCAGCTTCGCCCCTTGCTGGGTCATAGCCTGCAATATTTTCGCGCTCACGCTGTCAACGGGCAATCCTAAAGCCGCCAAAAATTCGCCGGCTTCGGGGCTTAGGGCCGAAAACGCTTTGACCAAATTTTCTCCGCCGCCGGCTTCGTTCGCGCTTGGAACCATTTTTAAGACCACGCCGTCCGCCGACAAAGAAATTTGGGCCTTAAAGGTTTGGCCCGCGACAAGGTTTTGGGTTGACCGCGCGACAAAGCGGCCGCCGGCAAAAGAAACCAAATAATTTCCGCCGCTCAAATCTTTTAGAGTTCGCGCTAAAACAAAATCGCCCTCCCGCAAGTTCTGCTGAACTCCAGAAAGGGCGTTTTGTGATTTTACGCTTACAATTTGCATTAACGTTTAAACCGAATGAACCGCCGGGCGCGAGGCCTGGCGGCAAAGAAAATTATTTCTTCTCGGCGGCGGCGGCTGCGTCGTGCTCAGCCTTGTGCTCGGCCTTGATCTCCGCTTCCTTTTGGGCGGCGGCGGCATCAGCGCGAGCGTTGCGGGCGGCAACGGCGGCGGCAACAGCTCCACCAACAAGCTGCTTAACCTTGGCTTTCTTTCCTACGCGGTCGCGGATGTAGTAAAGCTTGGCGCGGCGGACTTTGCCGGGGCGAACAACTTCTACCTTTACGATGCGAGGAGAGTTGATCGGGAACACGCGCTCAACGCCAACGCCAAAAGAAATCTTTCGGACGGTGAACGTGCGGCGGGCTCCCGCGTTCTTCATGCAAAGAACCAAGCCTTCAAAAACCTGAATGCGCTCAGTCTTTCCTTCGATAATCTTAAAGTAAACCTTTACGGTGTCGCCAACGTTAAAGGCTTGGGCTCCAGGACGCTTCTGTCCTTCTTCAATAGTCTTAATTAAGTCCATCATTTTCTCCGTTTAGGATTATGCTTTTTGTAAGCAAAACCCGCGATTTCCTCAATCATCTTTTCTGCCTCCGCAGTGAGCGATCCATTCTTTCTTGCCTCGGCGATCAAATCGGGCCGGTTCATGAAAGTTTTTTCAAGACGCTTTTGCAGACGCCACTTTCGGATCTTTTCATGGTTCCCGCTTGTCAAAACTTGCGGAACTTCCATTCCCTTATACACAGGCGGCCTGGTGTATTGAGGGTACTCCAAAAGCGAGTCGGTGTAACTTTCCTCGTCAAGCGACTCAGAAGAAATGACGCCGTCAATCAAACGATACACCGTATCGATCACGACTAACGCCGCAACTTCGCCGCTGGACATAACATAGTCTCCGACGCTAATTTCGTCGTCAACATATTCGTCAATAATTCTTTGGTCGATTCCTTCGTATCGGCCGCAAATTATCACGAGCTCGTTTTCCAGACTCAATTCTCGCGCTTTCTTTTGCGTCAAAGGCTTTCCGCTAGGAGTCACGTAAATAACGCGTCGATCCTTTTTGTATGCCTTAACGCTGTCCAGCGCTTCTCCAAGGGGCTCGGCCAACATAAGCTGTCCGGCTCCTCCGCCATACGGACTGTCATCACAAGTTCTGTGTTTGTCATGGGCAAAATCCCTGACATTCACCAAATCGTAGGCAATAATTCCCTTTTCAACCGCTTTCGCCATGATTGAGGCTTCAAAAAAAGCGCGCGGAATCTCAGGAAATAAGGTCAGCACAGTAAATTTCATGGACTTACTCCAGAATCCAGAGGTGCATCAGTTGAACCGTCTTGCCTTCAACATCAACCTTTCCAACGTGCCTTTCGTTGAACGGAACTAAAACCGTCCTAGGCTTTCCGTTAGAAGTTTTTTTGACGCTGTCTTCAAGAAGAGCGCAACTCTCGGAAAGAACAACCTCCAACAGGTCGCCCGCCCCGCCTTCCAATACGTCTGTGATTGAACCTATAACTACAGGCGCAACCTCATTTGCCAATCCGTTCTCGTAGTAAACTAGAGAGCAATTCTTTAGATCCTCAATAAGCCACTCGCCTTCTTTAGGCTGAAGGGCCTTTTCGCGGGAAACGCGAAGCTCGGCGCCGTTTAATTTTCTCGCCGCTTCCGGAGAATCAACTCCCGCCAATTTCATGTAAAAGGCGTTTTGGGAACCTTCGACGCGCTCCACTTTGTAAAGCGTTGTCTCGCCCTTAAGCCTCAAAGTCACTTCCTTTAACTGAGCGATATGCTCATAACGGCCGGAAGCGCTCTCCACTTTAAATTCGCCCGAAAGTCCGTGAGGGCCTCGAACAAAAGCCACAGTCAAATCCATCGGCGCTATCAGTCCAGAATTTCAAGGCTGTATCGCTTGCCGTCTTTGTTAACCGTCGCGCCCAAAACAGTGCGCAAGGCTTTGGCAATGCGGCCATACTTGCCGATTACTTTTCCGATGTCGCTGTCGGCAACCTTCAACTCCAAAACAGGGCCGCGTTCGCCTTCAGTCTCAGTAACAGAAACCGCGTCCGGATTATCGACCAATGATTTTGCAATGTATTCAATCAGGTCTTTTTCCATTTACGATTCCTACTTTGACTGACCGTTGCGGGCCAGGCCTTTTTTGTTGAAAATTCTAGCCACTGTGTCAGTAGGCTGAGCGCCGACGCTAAGCCAATACTTGGCGCGGTCTTCTTTAAAAGCGATTTGTTTTTCCGCAACTTCGATGGGCTGGTAAACGCCAATCTCTTCGATAGTTTTGCCGTCGCGGGGCTTTCTCGCGTCCATCACGACGATGCGGTAGCAAGGCCTTTTGGCCGCGCCAAATCTCTTAAGTCTGATTTTGACCACCTTAAACCTCCATGTAGAACTCAAAGCGAACGGGCTCAAGTTCTAATTTAGACAATAATACACTATACAGTGTGAACGCTAATTATAATGAAATGAGGCAATTTAATCAATAGTAACTCAAACAAAAACGCAAAAAATGCGGCTCCCAGGCGCGGCTGCGTCATACGGCGCCGCTAGATATCGTCGCTACATGCGCATTGCGCCTTGAAACTTTCTACGTATGCCGCTTTCGCGGCATGCGCAATGCGAATGTCGCCGCCCGCCGCCACGCGCCTTCGCGCCGCATTTTTTGCTTTTTCTTCTACCTTAATTGGTATTTTTCTATTATAGTCTGCATCTAAAAAAAAGCCCGCGCAGGGCGGGCGTTTTGGACGGTTTTACCGTTCCTATAGGGTGCGGGCGAGGCGCATTCCTAGGTAGAAGTTGGAAAAATCCGCGGGATCCCAGTTGCGGTTGGTTATTTCGTAGTACATTGTGTCGGTGCCGGCATAGCCGCCGCCGCGGTTGGCGCACTTTCCGTTCGTTGACTTAAGGTCATTGCACCATTCCCACACGTTTCCGCTCATGTCGTAAATGCCAAGCTCGTTGGGCTTTTTCTTACCGACCTCGCGGGTCTTGTTTTCGCTGTTAAAGTAGTACCAGGCAACTTCGTTCACGTCGTCGCTGCCCGAATACATGTAGCTGGCCAACTGGCTTCCGCCGCCGGCCGCCAATTCCCATTCCGCTTGGGTGGGAAGTCTGTAGCCTGTTTTTGTAAGGTCGCAAGTTACCGTCGCGCTGACTATTTTTCCGCTTCCGTCCCTTTTTATGTCGTTAATCGTGTAGCATTGGGCGGCGGCGCCTAGAGTCTGGGCCGTCAATTGATTGCAAAAGAAAACCGCGTCATACCAAGTGATGTTTTCAACTGGCCGTCTTCCTTGGACTTCGCCAGCGGCGGCGGATCCCTTAAAAGAGCTGGGGTTTGAGCCGATTACGCTGTTGTACAAATCCTGGGTGACCTCAAACTTGCTGATCGAGAAACTGCGTATAGTCTGCGATCCGATGGTTCCCGCAAAATTATTGACCTGGACCGTCTTTCCCACCGGCACTACAGTAACAAAATCTTGGGCGACAGTTGAAGCGCTGGGAACCGCAAAAGCGAACAAACTTTCGGCAGCAAACAAGGCGCATAAACAAAATGACTTTGCTTTCATTGCCATTCTCCTCTAAAAAAGTCCAACGTACTTAACCCCATATTTTAAATCATTATGATTATAGCGCTTTTGGAATAAAAAAGCAAGTTTTTAGCGAAAAATTTTTGACTCCCCTTTTTTTGAAAAAAAGAGCGAAAAACAGGCTTTTTTTAGTGGAAAAAACGAAAAAAGCGCGCTATAATGGTAATACTTTTGGAGGAATTCTTATGGTAAAAGAAGCCGGCTACAAGCCGTTGGATATGAAAACATGGGCCAGAACACCCTACTACAATTATTACGCCCACGGCTCAAAGGGAATGTGCGCCGTCACCGCCAACTTGGAAATCTCGGCCTTGGCTAAAAAAGTTGGAACTGACAAACTTTACATTCCGCTCCTTTACACAATCACAAAAGTGATAAACGCCCACAAGGAATTCCGCGTAGGCTACTGCAAGGAAAACGGCGAATTGATGGTTTGGGACTACGTTTCGCCCATCCACCGCGTATTCCACCCGGACACAGAGACTTTTACCCGCATTTGCACAGAATGGAAAGAAAGCTACAAGGACTTTGAAAAGGGAGCGGCGGCGGACATCGCAAGCGGCGAAAAATGCGCCACCCTCAACGCCGACGAATTTCCGGACAGCGTTTTTGAGGTTTCCTACGTTCCTTGGCTCCACTACAGCTCGGTCAACATGAAAATGTCAGAAAGCGGAAAGTACTTGGCCCCGATCGTCACAATCGGAAAGGCCGAAGAAATCAACGGAGCGACGCAGATTCCCCTTACAATGCAAATCAGCCATGCCGTGGCGGACGGCTTCCACATCGCCCGCTTCTTTGAAGAAGTAAAGAAAGAGGCCGAATCCTTGGCTGCCGCTATTTAAGGTCTTGAATCAGTAACAAAAAAAAACCGCTCCTAGCGAGCGGTTTTTTTTTTGAGAAAATTGCCTTTAAGCGGCAGCTCTATTTAAGGGCGGCGCTGATGCGCTCCAAAACCTTCTTGCGGTCAAGGGGCTTAATGATGTAGTTCTTGGCGCCAAGAAGCAATGATTTTTTAACCAATTCTTCTTTTCCAAGAGCGCTTACCATTACAACGCGCGCGTTTTTGTCAAAAGCCATGATTTGCTCAAGGGCGGTGATTCCGTCCATGCGAGGCATTGTGATGTCCATCGTGACGATGTCAACGTTGGGGCACAATTCCTTGTATTTATCAACGCCTTCCTTTCCATCGCCGGCCGTGGCCACAACTTCGTAGCCTTCGCTAGCGAGAATCTGGCCCAACTGCTTTGCGACGAACATTGAGTCGTCTACAACCAAGACGCGGAATTTTGATCCGTCGTCCTTTGTTCCTTCAGGGGGACGCTCGTTAATTGCAGGAAAATCGCCTTTTGTTTTCATATTATCTTCTCCCTTTTAAACCTTATTCAGCGCGTTCGCGAATAGCGACGTTCAATTCAATTTCACCGCACTCAGAAATAAGAGGAACGATCAAGGCCTCTACATTTTGAGCTGCGCCCGGCAAAGCCGCAATTTCCATCTTTTCGCCAGCAAACAACGTTGGCGGCGTCAAGTCAAACTTAAATCCAAGCTCGTGGAGCTTTGTTACAGCCTGGGCTGTAATCAAGTTGGCCAACTCGCTGATTGTAGCCTTGGCCAAATCGTCAAACTCAGTAAGAGTCTCTCCGTTCATCTTAGACGCGAGATTAAGGGCTGTCTCATAGGTCATGTCAAAAAGGACGCGGCCTTCTACATCGCCAGCCAAACCTACAAGCGCGGCGACGCCCATAACAGGCATGGCCACAGACTTTAGAGACAATTCTCCGCGTTTTACTTCAGCTCCTCCGAGAACCTCTTTTAGAACCCTGTATGAAGTTTCTACAAACGGATTGATATACTCAACTCTCATGCATTTCTCCTTATATTGCTATTGTTTGCTATAATACGTCAATGAACCCTGAGTCTTTTCGCCCCAGCTCAAGCCAGAACCAACGCTTTCGTTTTCTCCCAAGAACAAAATTCCGTTGCCTTTGAGTTTTTCCTCAAAGTCAGCCAAAACCGTCTTTTGCCCATCGGGCGGAAGCAACGAAATAACGTCGCGCGCAAATATAATGTCCGTCATAGGCAACGCGTTGGCGTTGTTTATGTCATGGTACTCGAACATTATAATGTCTTTTATTTCTTGTGTAAAGGTGTATTCGCCAGTCACGCTCTTTTGAACGTAGGGAGCCAACCAGCCGGCGGCCTCCGCGTCAGAGACAGTAAGCAAGGGAGCGTTGGCAATATTGAGCAAATCAGTCTCGTGCGCGTAAATGCGAATCTTTGACTGCGGATAGCGCTTTTTAAGAACGCAAGCGAGCGAGAAGGATTCCTGGCCCTTTCCGCAACCGGGATTCCAAACCAAAACTTGCTTGGCGGCGTTGTCCGGCAAAATGTCGTAAACCGCGTCGGCGTATTCCTTTGTCCAAAAGGCTCCTGTGTTGCTTGACCAGAAGGGCTTGAGGAACTCGTCAGCGTCATTCGCCGACGCAAACTGAACCGAAGCATCGCCGCGGCTTTCCTTCCATTCAGAATAGCGGTTGTCAAACCAAGACTTGTTGAGCTCGGTGATGTAGAATTTCTTGAATTCCTTAAGGCCGTCAATGACAAACTTTTTGTCCGCGTCTTCAGCGGCGGCAGGAGCTTCGGCCTCGGCCTTGGCTTGGTCGCCAGACACAGGAGCCGCGCTCTGGGGCGGAAGGTCGCCCGACCGCTCGTCGATGTCGTCGTCAGGATTGACCGGCTTGGCGGCAGGAGCCGCTTTTTGCTCGGCTTCTTCTTGCGCGGCGGTTTCGGCCTTTGGAGCCTCGTAATTTTGCGGCTCCAGCCTGTCGCTTGCGTCTGTGTTTTGGCCAAAGATTCTGGCTATGTCAAGCAAAACGTAAAGGTGGTCGCGCGCCTCTACGATTCCGTAAATGAACTTGATGTTGATGTCGCCAAAAAGCGGGTGCGGCGGCTGGATCGAAGACTTTTGAATTCCTACAATGCCTTCGATTTGGTCAACCACAATTCCAAAGACATGGTCTTCCAAAGAGATGATCAAAAGGTTTTCGACTTGGTCGGCCTTTCTTGGAGGAACTTCGATGTTGAAGAATTTGCGCAAGTCAATGATCGGAATGATTTCTCCGCGCAAATTGTAAACGCCCAAGACAAAAGGCACTGTGTTTGGAACGTAAGTAAAGCGACTGGCTTTTACAATTTCCTTAACGTGCATGATGTCGATGGCGTAGTCTTTTCCCGCAAGGGTAAAGGCCGCCATTCTAAAGTCAAAGAGGGCGACTGACTCGCGCTCTTCGTCATCGTCATATCCACGCTCAGTGTTGTCTGTCTGGCTGTTAACCGCTACTGCTGTCTCTTCCATAAGCTACGCCCTTTTTTCCTGAAGCTGTTGCGCGTCCTTTTCCTGTCGAACTCCAAGTTCGAGCAGCTGACTTACATCGATAATCAAAGAAACCGAACCGTCGCCCAAGATAGAGGCTCCGGCGATTCCCGGTGAATTTGTGAACTGGTCGCGCAAGGCCTTGATTACTACGTCTTCCTCGCCAATCAAAGAGTCGACCATAACGCCGATCTTCTTTTCTTGCGTTCCTACGATTACTACAAAACAATAGTCGCTTGTGTTGGCGCTCTTTATGTGGAAGAGGCGGCTCAAGCGCAAAATGCTTATTACTTCATCGCGGACGTTCAACACTTCGTAATTGTCGATAGTGTTGATCTCTTCCTTGCGAACGCGCTGGCTTTCGATGACCGAAGTGATCGGGATTGAGTAAACCTGCGTTCCGACGCGGACCAAAAGTCCCTGGATAATCGCCAAAGTAAGGGGAAGCTTGATCGTAAAGGTCGTGCCCTTTCCGGCGCCCGAACTTACGGAAACCGTTCCCTTAAGCTTTTCGATCATAGTGCGCACAACGTCCAAGCCTACGCCGCGGCCGGAAACGTTTGAGATTTTCTCGGCGGTGGAGAAGCCTGGCATAAAGATAAGGTTGTAGGCTTCTTGGTCCGTAAGCAATTTGTTGGGATGCACAAGGCCCTTGCTGATAGCCTTGTTGCGAACCTTCTCTACGTTGATGCCGGCGCCGTCGTCGGCGATTTCGATTACAATTTGGTTGCCCTCGTTGGCGGCCTTTAAGAGCAAAGTGCCGGTCTCGGACTTGCCTGCCGCGGCGCGGACGCCCGGCTCTTCGATTCCGTGGTCCACGGAGTTGCGGACACAGTGCATGATCGGGTCAAGCAAGTCGTCGACGACTGTCTTGTCCAATTCGGTGTCTTCGCCTTCCATAACCAACTCGACCTTTTTCTTGAGGTCGCGCTGCAAGTCGCGGACAACGCGGGGGAAGCGGTTGAAAATCTGCGAAATGGGAACCATGCGGGTTTTCATTACGCCTTCCTGAAGCTCGCCAACGATTTGGCCGAGGTTTTGCGTTGAGCCGCGGAACTTTACGTTAAGCTCTTTTAGGCTTGTAGTGAACGGATCAAAGTAATTGATCAAGTCGCCGTATTCCTGAACGATCTTTGCTTTGACGTCCTTTGCGGGAACGCCGTTCTGCATGTCCTTGAGGTATTCGGGGAGCTGGTCAAAGAGGCGGCGGAATTTTTCTCTAAAGCCCGCCAAGCACGACATCATCTGAAGCTGCATGTCGTTCATTTGCATCGCGTACTGGTTGAAGGCCGCCTTGATGATAACGGTTTCTGAAACAAGGTTAAGAAGATAGTCGATGCGCTTTGAGTCTACGCGCAAGACTGCGTTTTGCTGAATCGCGGGAGCCGCCTTTGCGGGGGCCTTTGCAGGAGCCGCTTTTGCGGTAGAGTCCGCTTTAGGCGCTTCGGCGCTTTCTTGAGCGGCAGGAGCGGCTTGGGCCGCGGGAGCCGGAGCCTCTTGAGCGGGAGCGGCAGCAGGGGCCGGAGCGGGAGCCGCGGCTTTTGGAGCCGGAGCGTCGGCTGTCGGACCAGTCACAGGCTGGCAGTCAGTGCTCAAGGTTACGTCGCTAAGGAAGGCGACGTCTTCAATCGCGCTGGGCTCTTGGTCAGAGGCCAAGTAGTAAACGACCTGCGGATAAAATTCATCTTCGTAAAGGGCGTCAAAATCAGGAACGGTTTTAAGAACGGTTCCACACGCCTTGAGGGCGGCGAACACTTGAATGCCGCCGACGGAGTTCATCGGATTGTTTTCGTCAAAGCGAACGTCGACGCTGTAAAGCTTTTGCGCGCCCT
>JAGCNW010000016.1 GCA_017645785.1 Treponema sp. | reverse complement strand
GGTGTTTCTTTCGCCGATTCTTGATATGTATAACGGTGAAATTGTCAGCTATAACATTTCGTATCGGCCGGATTTCAATCAAGTGATGGACATGCTTGACAAGGCGTTTGAGAAAGTTCCAGAATGCAAAGGCCTTATATTTCATTCAGACCAGGGATGGCAGTACCAGCAGAAAAGATATCAAAACCGTTTGAAGGAAAAGGGGATAATTCAGAGCATGTCTAGGAAAGGAAATTGTTTGGACAACTCTGTTATGGAAAATTGGTTTGGAATAATGAAATCGGAATTGCTTTATCCGAATAAATATGAAGACGCAGAGGTGTTCATTAAAGATTTAATCGGATATATCGATTATTATAATACCAGGCGGATTAAGTTAAAATTAAAAGGACTCAGCCCTGTACAATTCAGAACCAAGTCCCCTTTGCCCACCTGTTAAAGTGTACAAAATTTGGGGTACACTTCATAGCCACAGAGTGGGCAAATTGTCCGAGTAATCGGATAAACCCAACGGGGCAAGACGCGTGTCGCGGATGCCCTTTGTTTTTAAACTATACACCACCCCCAGCCTTTTGTCAAGCCTAAACCTCCGCGTCCCAGGCTTGCCGCCCCCGTCAACGGCTTGCAAAGCCTATATCGTTCTCAAGCCCAAAAACTTGCTGCCCATCACGGCGCGTTGCGGACCACGCGGAAGCCCAGGTAGTTGGCGCCGTTAAAATTTTCGCAAGACGCAAAAGCCAACGCCAGCACGACGCCCGCCGCCACCGAGAAAATCTTGAATGTCATAACTCTCTTAAAAAATGACATAATCGTTGCTATGCGTAAACTCCATCCGAATATTCAAAACTGCGCTCATACATATACTCCGGCGCGCAGTCGATTTGTCCATTGTTCCAAGTAACAATTCCATGCTCAACCGCAGGATTATTAAAAATTGAGTCTTCGCGCAAGGGAGCGAACGCGCTTCCATCTAGACAAGTCGCGTCAAAAAGCCTTGTCTCGCCATTGTTAAATTCAATAAGCATCATCATATCGTCAAGAGGCTTAACGGAGACAATTTGAATTCTTTCTTGCGGCTCTCCGCCGCAAACAAAACCGTTAGAAATGTACATAAACAACCTCCTTAATTTAATGGCGGAATTTTTTCAAAAGGCTCTCCGCGAACTGCCTTGTTCCAAGCGGCGTACAATTCATCTTCGTGAAGAGCAAGCCAACCAGATAAAATTCTATATTGGCGAACAGGCAACTTGCCGTCAAGAACTTCGCCATCCAAAGCGACAGAAGCCTCATTTTCGCCATAAAAAACATGAACATGCGGCTTATGGTGCTTGTCATCGTCTTTGTATATCATTTTTATGACAAGTCCAAAAAAACGGCTTAACTCAGGCATAATTACCTCCTATCTTTTTACCTCCGCGTCCTAGGCTTGCCGCGCCACAGCAGCGTCCGCAGGACGCGGTGAAACCGCTCGAACTTACCATTAAGGTTATCCTAACTAAAATACGAGCGGCCTACGGCGCGTTGCGGACCACGCGGAAGCCAATGCCGAAGCTGCGGTTGTAGGGGCCGTAGCTGTCCCGGTTAGCGACCGAACAATTGGAATCGACACTGCCCCAACAGCCGCCACGGTAAACGCGGTAAGACTCCGACGACGCGCCGGACGGTCCCGTCGCTGATGTCGATGTATAAATTGTGTTATAGTAGTCCCAGCACCATTCCCAGACGTTTCCGGTCATGTCGTAAATGCCAAGGCCGTTGGCGGAGTCTGTTCCGGCAATCTTGTCGGCCTTTACCTCGTGCGTTTTGCTTCCGGCGTTTGTCGTGTACCAAGCCACATTGTCAATAGTATTGCTTCCGCTGTAGGTGTAGCTGTCTTGGTTTTTGTTGCGAGCTATGTATTCCCACTCGGCCTCGGTGGGAAGGCGGTAGCCGTTTGCGGTGGTGTCAAACGTCATGCCATTCCATGTGGTGTTGTCGCTTGACGGGCCGCAGTATTTGCCCGCGTCAGTTCCAGTTCCTGGTACAATGCCGCTCCACTTTGTCGGGTCGGTTTCTGTTCCAATTTTGTACACTGGGGTCAAGCCTTCCGCTTTTGAGCGCAGGTTGCAATAAACGATTGCGTCGTACCAGTTCACGTAATACGCAGGGTAGTTTGTACCTTTGCCGTAACTGCTGCCCGGCGCCGTTTCGCCGTATTTGCAGTAGATTTCGTATTCGCCTTGCGTAAGCTCGTGGTCAGAGACAAACAGGTTTCCGATTGCAACAGTTCGACCGCTGATAAAGACGCTGGATGTCGGCGTAAGCCCGCCGCCAGTCACCGTCGCGCCCTCAACTCCAACAAAGCCCGCTGGAATCGCTACAGGGTCAACCGTCTTTGTCACAGTTATCGTGTCGCTATACGTGGTTCCCTTGTAGGTCACGCTCACAACCATGCGGTATGTTCCCTTGGGGAAGGCCTTTAGGAACTTGTATGAGCTGCCCGCGCCGCTGTCGATTTCGTCCGCGCCATAGTAGACGGTGACGCCGTTCCATGTAAGGCCGTTCGTGATGGCGGCGCCGCTTGAGTCGGTCGCACTGATAGTGACGGTGGTGTCGCTCGCGCTTGTTGTGATTGTTGTCGCGCTGGCCGCAAGGTTCAAGTCGCCTTCGGGCGTGTGAATTGTGATAGAGCCGCCGCCGGACCCAAGCTGGGCCAAATAGCCTAAGCTGTTCACAGTCCATTTACCGCCGCTGGAGTCGTCCGCGACAGCGAACTTGCCATAGTTGGCTGAAAGAAGCGCAGCCGTTCCGTCAAGGACTTTCATGGAGACATCATAAGCGAGCGGCGTTATTGTAGCCACAGGCGTTGGCGTGGCGGTAAGAGCGTCCGTTATAATCAACGGCACTGTGGTTTGAACGTCGTTCTTGCCCTCTCCGCTTGCAGCTCCAACGCCCGCTGGAATGTATGCGGCGCCGCTCATCTCAAACGTTCCCCAACTGCTTGCGTCACTTGCTAGATTTATAAACACGGCTCCGCCGTAAGTGGTTGAGTTTTGGCTTATCGTTCCGACGCTCATAGAAAACTTTGAGTTTCGCTCTACATAGACTCCGCCGCCGTAACTAGTCGCGCCGATCGCTCCTGTGTTGGAATCAATTGTTCCGCCAGTCATAGTAGCGACGCTCTTAATGGCGCTTGTAAAGTCAGACGTAAACACGCAAAGACCAGCTCCGTAAACGGCTTTGTTTTGGCTTATCGTTCCGCCGGTTATGCTTGTGACGCCGTCGTTGTTCCAAACGCCGCCTCCGCGCGCCGCTGTGTTTTTTTCTATTGTTCCGCCGTTCATAGTGAATATGGCGCTGTCGCCGACAAGAACGCCGCCGCCGCCAGCGGAAGAGTTGTCGGAAATATTTTCGCTTATTGTTCCGCCACCCATAGTGAATGAGCCGTCGGAGGTGGTCACGCACACTCCGGCTCCCATGTCGCCCTTGTTGAACGCTATAAGGCCTCCTGTCATTTCCAGCTGGCTCCTTGTCCAAATTCCCGCGCCCTGATGGCTTCCAGTCGGCAATCCGTTAAATTTTATGTTTCCACTGGCAATCTTTACGCTTGCGCTTGCGCCGACGTTGTAAATGCCGGCGGCATGAGCGTCCGACCAATTGGCGTAAATACCGCCCGCAAGCGCCGCGGGCGTGTTGGCGCTTTCATCCGTGTAGGCGCTATACCCCAAGTATAGCTTTCCGTTGTAATTGTAAATGCCGCCGCCATAAGAGGTCGCGTAATTTGACGCGTTTGCCGATGAAGTCGGAGCGTCAATTGCCGAACTGTCGCCTATGACAGCCGAGCCGTAAACAAAGCATTCTCCAAGGTTCATAATCGCGCCGCCGAATTTGGCATGATTTTTGACAAGAGAGCCGCCGCTTATGCTAACGCTTGATCCGCTTGCCGAGTAAATCGCGCCGCCACCGTTGGAAGCGTCGTTATAGCTTATGTTTCCCGAAGCGATGACAAGAGTTCCATTTGAATATATGGCGCCGCCGTTTTCCACGTCTCCGCCATTTGTTATGGTAAGATTTGTTATTTTAACTTTGGCAGACACGCTTGCCACCGTAATTCCACGGCATTTTGAATTGCAGTCAATGATGTCCTTGTCGCTTCCGCTCCAGCCTGTTATCTTGATTTTTCGGTTGCCGCTTATATAGGCAAGAGATTTATAGAAGTCTGTGTCTCCCTTAAAGGCAGGACTAGTCCCGGCAGACACCGTTCCATCGATGTAAATCGTGTATTCCGTCGTCGTGTCGCCAGCAGCCTCTATCTTGTCCACAGCGGCTTGCAAGGTTTCCAGCGGGGCGGCAAAAACGCCTTGGTTTGTGTCGGCGGCAGCCCAGCCTGTCGCAAAGCTTTGAGAATAAAAGTCGCCGCCTGTTCCGCGCACCCAGTATTCGGTTTGCGTGGCGGTGTCCGAGATTTGCAGGGTCAAGACAGTTCCCGCGCCGGTCCACCAGCGGTTTGTTTGCATTGTGGCAAAAACAGTCAGGGTCTCCGCACGGGAGCCGAGCGCCGCGCCGCCGCTGTCCTTAAATGTCATAAGAAGCGTGTAGGCTCCGGCGGGAATGCCGTCGGTGGCGTTGCTTGTGATTGAAGTCTTTCCGGCGCCATCAACCGCAAAGCTTGTTGCGGACAAATAAGCCGAGGCCTTGTCCGCGCCGCTTGAGTCCATAAGCTGAACGGCAACGCTCTTAACATTTGTGTCGTCAAATTTTATCGGAAGGCTTAAGAAGCCCGCAAGTCCGTCTCCTGTTTTTGGGTTAAGGCGGACGCTGGCTTCAAACGAATTTGCGGCGGCGGGCACCGTGACTTCTTTTGAGGCGCTGGCGATTGCCGTTGACGTCACTCCGCTTGTACGATTTAGCGTAACCGTAAGCGTGTATGTTTGCGCGGTTAGCTTTACCGCGCCTATAAAGTCAAAGTCGTATTTTGCGGTGGAACTGTTGTAAACGCCGTTCGCGCTGTAGCTTGCGCCGCCGCTTGATTCCAGCGTGGCGGCAAAATAAAAGTCAGTTGAAGCCGTGATTTCGGCCATCTCGGGAAAGGCGGACTTGGTCACGCCGTCTGATTGTTCGTTGGCGCCAGGCTGCGCGGCGGCGGGCAAATCAGGGAACGCCACGCTGGCCGTAAGCGTTCCGCCCGCGCCGGGATTTGTTCCGACTCCGACAACAGCGCCGCTTTCTCGCGCAATGTCTCCGTCAAGGTTGGAGCAAGACGCCGTGGCAAGCGCAAAAACCGCGCAGGCAAAAAGCCCCGCAATCCGCGCCAAAGAGAAAGCTTTTAATTTCGGAACAAAGTTTTGCTTAATCAATTGCATTTCCTTTTCCATCAATCCTTACTCCGTTACGGCGCGTCCTGCGTCGTCCAGCCGGATGGAATGCCGCTTGCGCCGCTTGTCCAGGCCGTCATGCCAGGCGCCTTGGTAAAGGTACCGGTAGCGGCGACGCCGGAAAGCCAATTTGTAGTACAATTAGTTGCGCTTATGTCTGTGGCAAGGCAGGTTACGCTGTTAAGGCTTGTACAGCCTTGGAACATTGAGAAATAACAATAAACTGCCAGCGTAGTTGCAGGAAGAGCCGGCGCGCTTGTAAGGCTTGTACAACCTTGGAACATTAAGTAATAACAAGAAGGTGCCAGCGTAGTTGCAGGAAGAGCCGGCGCTGATGTAAGGCTTGTACAACCTTGGAACATTAAGTAATAACACATATTTGTCAGCGTAGTAGCAGGAAGTTCCGGCGCGTTTGTAAGGCTTGTACAGCCTTGGAACATTGAGTAATAACAACTAATTGCCAGCGTAGTAGCAGGAAGCAAAAGGCTCTGACCTGTTTTATTATAAATATTGCTGTTATCTCTAAAAAGATTTTTAAAAGTATTAGAAGCCGTCAGCTTTGTTTCGCTTTCAAAGCCGGAGCTTTTTATAAGGCTCATTATGTTTCCATATACATAGCAGGCTTTGCTGCATGAAATGTTACTGCTGTCACTTGCAGTAGATGTAGGTCTTCCATAAGCCGCGTTATCGCCATAGAACTGAACCATATCGCCCACGGCGGCCAAAGTTATGTCCTCGGACGCGTCGCTTGCGATTTCCTGGCGCGTTCCCTTGTTCACGCTGTAATATACAGGGCCAGCCGCCTTATTGCTAAATGTTACCACCGCGCCTGCCTCGCGCGCTTCCAGCGTCAGCGGCGTGTATTTGTCGCCGACTTCAAAGGGCGTGGTAGTGTCGTAAGTCAAGCCTTCCACTGTGGCGCGGCAGTAAAGCTGGTAGCCGCCAGGCGAAAGGAATGGCGCGCCAACCGATTGCGCGTTGGCGGAATAAACCGTGGCGCCGTTTTGCTTGATTGCGATGTATGGGTCGTCGGCGGCGATTGCTACAGGGCTTGCGCCGCTTGTGTCCTGGACAACAAACGAGGCCGCGTCTCCTGACTTTTTGGGTGTGGTCACAACAAAGGCCACGCCTTCTGAGATGCTTATGCTGATTCCGCCGCTTGCCGAGTTGGTCGCGCGCAAAATGCCCGACGTTCCAAGAACGTCCTTAACAATCGTCCAAGAGCTTAGAGCGTTTGGAGTGACGGCAAACTTTGCGATTGAGTCGTCCAGTGTGGCCGTGGAGCTTGCGGCAAGCGACACGACAGCCGTAAGGTTGTTGTAAACAATTGGCGTGATTGTCGCCACCGGCGTTGGCGTGGCCGTCAATTCCGAGGCGACATTAATCAAAGCGCCCGCGGCCAAGTAAACGTCGTTCGCGCCGGCCGTTCCGGCGGGAATGTAAACGCCGCCGCCAAGAGTGACGCTAGTAGCCGCGCAAATGGCGCCGCCGCTTGTTGCGGTGTTCGCGCTAATCGTAGTCGAGCCCTTAATGTTGCAACCACCCGCGTTGTAAATGCCGCCGCCGCTTGTTGCGGTGTTGCCGCTTATGTCGCAACCTTCTATTGTCAGATATCTTCCGCTAGTGACATAAACTCCGCCGCCGTTAGTTGTGGCGGTGTTTCCGCTGATTGTGACATTTTTTAGCAAGGGGTTAGCCGCTTGTATGCAAGCAAGGCTCGCGCCGCCGCCGTTCTTCGCGCTGTTGTTGGAAAGACTTCCGCCGGTCATCTCAAACTTTGCCAAGGCGCTAGAATACGGAGCGTAAATGCCGCCGCCGCTGCCTGAACCAGTGGCTATGTTTTGGGTAATGTCCGTGTCCGTTATTGTCAACGAGCCGCCGGCGCCCATATAAACGCCCGCGCCGGAAACGCTTCCTTGGTTTCCTGTAATGACGCAGTTTTCTATGTTAACCGTCGCGGCGGCCTGCATGGCAACGCCGTGGTTTCCGTTTGTAATCGTCAAGTTCTTTAGGTCAACAGGAATCGCGCTTTCGTCTATAGTCACGACCGCGCCGCTCTTGTCAACGCCGTCAAGAATGTCCGTGGCGGCGCTTGTTCCCGCAATCGTAATCTTTGCGGCGGCTATTCCGTCTGGAACGTTGACGTTTTCTGTTATTGTTCCCGAAACGTGAATCGTGTATTCGTTTGTCGCCACGCCGTAGCCGTCCAAGGTCATAATGGCTTGCGCCACACTCGCGTAAGGCTTGGCGGCGCTTCCGTTGCCAGTGACGTCGCTTCCGGCGGGGCTTTCCGAAGATCCGCTTACATACAAGTCTGTCGGAACTGCAAGAACCGCCTCGCCGACGGGCGCGCTAGTTGTAAGCGCGACGGCCATTCCCGCGTCGCTTGTAAAATATGTCTTTGGCGCGGCTGTATTGCCCGCGCTTGTGTAGCCGCTTGTAAATACGGTGGCGCTTGGGTCGTAAGTTGTAACGCCGATTTTGCTGCCGTCCGCCAGCGGGCCGGCAACAGCAATCGGGTGGAACACAGCGGGGGTGGGGTACGGATTGTCGCCAATCCAAACGTTTTGCTCTTTGTAAACGTAACCGCCCGCTCCGTCGTCAAGTTCCACAGTGTTGTTTTGGACGACAACCTTTCCAAGAACGCTGACTGTTCCTGTGGTGGAATTTATGGCCGGGCCAAAACTCGTCACGCCTGTTGGCGGAACGGTTTTATTGTCGGAAATCTCCACATTCTTTAAGTGAACGTCGCCTTGCGCCGCGATGGCGGAACAAGATTTTGCATACATATTCTTGATGGAACAGTCTTCCATCCACAATTCGCCAACACCGTTTGTCGAGGAATTCTCAACAAGAATCGCCGCGTAATTGTTGGCTGTGGCGGAACTTTGCGTAATGTCGATGTGGGTCAGCTTTATCTTTTGGCCGTACGCGACATAAAGGCCCGAGTCGCCTGGCGTGTCAAACGTAAATGTAACGTTGCTTCCAAGCGTTCCGCCATTGCAGCCGACGATTTCATAGTAACAAGGAACGTCAGAGCCCAACCCAGCGCCATAGGTCATGTCGGTAAGAACGTAAATCTTGTTTTCAAAAATCGGCTCGTCCGCAGTTCCGCCAACAGGGGGCGTTTTGTCTCCAAAATGCTTGGCCGCTTCTTGTATCGTCGCGTAGGGGTTGGCCTTACTGCCGTTTCCAGTCGTGTCGCTTCCTGCGGGAGTCGCCGTCGGAGAGGCAACGTAAATTACAGAATGCGGTTGTTTTAGAACTCCCTTTCCTGTCGCGCTGTCATATCTGAGTTCCCACGGAAAGTCCACGTCGACAGGCTGCGTCACGGCAAACTTGGCGCATTCGACAGCGGACAAAGCCGTTCCGCTAAGGACAACAGCGTCAAGCGTGTAACTTTGCGGCGTAATTGTGGCGACAGGCGTTGCAGTTGATGTTATGGCCGCAGGAACGGCGACGCTTGTGTTTTCATCCAAACAAACGTCGTTCTTGCCCGCGCCGGTCGTTCCTCCTACGCCGGCAGGGATTGTCGCGGCGCCTTGCATGCTAAAGGAGCATCTTTGGGTAACGTAAACCGCGCCGCCCAAACCGTCGGAGCTTGTGTTCTCCAAAATCTTCGCGTTGCCGGACATGGCTAAAGACGCGTAGCTTGCAGCGCTTCCGGTTTCGAACAAATAAACGCCGCCGCCGCAGGCTTTGCAAAGATTGTCCTTTACAACGGCGTTTCCTTCCATCGTAATGGAAGCGCGGTAGGCGAAAAGTCCCGCGCCGCCCATAGATCCTGTTCCGTCGGGGCTTGTTTTGTTGGAAGAGACTTCCGCGGTTCCGTTAAGGGTTAATGTCGCGCCGCTGTCCACGTAAATGCCGCCGCCGACTTTGTTGTTTGTTTGGTTGAAGCTTACAGTTCCGCCGCTCATCGTAAAGGCAGAGGAATTTTGAACAGCAACGCCGCCGCCGCCGCCCGTACTTCCGCTTCCATCGCTGCACAAGTTGTACGCCACGCTTCCCGCGTTCATTTTTACAAGCGTAGAACTGCCGTACGAAAGAATTCCGCCGCCGTCAGAGCTAGCGTAGTTGTAGCAAACGCTTCCTGTCCACGCTGCGGGCGTGGAGTCATCAGTGTAGCCCAAGTAAAGCTCGCCCTTGTTATAAATGCCGCCGCCTTGCGTCGCCTTGTTGGAATGCGAGCCGTCCGCGCTTGTGGCGCAGCTGGAAGTTGAAGCGAGGCTTTGTCCGACAACCGCCGCGCCGGAAATAAAGCATTTGCCGCTGCTGTTGATATAAACGCCGCCTCCAAGCCCGCTGTTTGTTACTGAGCTGGAATAAGTCGCTGTGTTGCCGCTGATTGTTCCGCCGGTAAAATTAAAGACGCTGTTATCGCCGACATACACGCCGCCGCCGCCGTTTGCGGTGTTGGCGGAAATTTCTGAGTTTTCTATTGTAAGGCAGCCTTTGTTGCTGGCGTTATTTCCTCGAATGAATACGCCGCCGCCAGATCGAGCTTCGCTTTGCGTCACAACGCATTTTTTTAACACAACCGTTGACATGTTTATATAAAAGCCGCCGCCGTCATAGTTACTCGCGGCGTAACACTCGCTAATCTTGCAGTTTTCAAGGCTCATGTCCGCGCATGATTGAATGTAAAAGCCTCCGCCATGACCCGCATTGGCGCCATGGGTTATTCCCAAATCTTTTATGGCGACTATGGCGCTTGAATTTGCGCTTATAAAAAAGGCGCGACCTGGCTTCACCGAGTCTTTGCTTTTTTTAACGTCCACTATGTCGGTGTCGGGGCCTGTCCAGCCTTTAATCAATATTTTGCGTGAAGAAGCTCCAATGCATACAAGCGAACTTTGGTTTGAAGAATAGTCCGCGTCGGGGTCGCCTTCAATCTTTCCGTCGATGTAAACTGTAAACTGGCTTGTCGTGTCGCCGCTTGCAACGATTCGGTTTACGGCCTCTTGGATTGTTTTTAGCGGGAACGCGAACGAACCGTTGTTTGTGTCCTCAGCTTCCGCCGCCGTTGGGAATACCGTCGTGTAAAAGACGCCGCCCGTTCCGCGAACGTAAAATTCTTTTTGGTTGAATTGCGTCACGCTAAGGGCCGTCGCCGCCGTTCCGATTCCGTCTTTTGTCCACCACAGCTTTGTTTGCATCGTGGGATAGATGTTAAGGCTTTCGGTCCTGGAGCCGACCATCGCCGTTCCCTTCATAAAGGACATGAAGAGCGTGTATGTTCCGGCGGGAAGTCCGCCTGCGGCGCTTGTGATTGTTCCGCTTCCGCCTGAAAGAGGAACTGTCGCGCCGGCCAAATAGGTCAAGGTGACGTCGCTTCCGTCTTTGTCTATAAGCGTTACGCCAACGCTTGTTACGCTTGTGTCGCTAAAGTTTATCGGGAGCGATAGGAAGCCGTTTGGGGCGCCGCTTTCCAAGTTGGGAGCGAGGCTGACGCTCGCGGCAAAACTATCGCCGCCCGCGGCGACCAAAACGTCTTGGCTTCCGCTTGCCACAAGGCTTTTTACGGCGGGCGTTCCGTCGGTGTGCCAAAGGCTTACCGTAAGAGTGTAGCTGGCCTCGGACGCGCTCTGGGCTCCGGCAAAGGCAAAGGAGCAAGTTCCCGTAATGCTGTCGTAAGTTCCGTCGGCGGTGTATGTGGCGCCGCCCGATTGCGCAAGCGTCGCGCTAAAGCTGTAGGAAGGATCCGTCACGTCCGCGATGTTTGGAAAGGCCGACTTTGAAATGTTTTGCGCGACGTTTTTTGGAACGGGAGCGATTCCCGCAAGCGAAGGCAAGCCCGGAAGCGACACGCTGGCCGTAAGATAGTTGGTGACTTGCGCGGCCGGCCCGCCGCTTACGCCGCCTGTCGCGGCGGGCGCTCCGGGCAAAATCATTCCGCCCTGGAAGGCGCTATAATCGTCCCCAAGGTTTGAGCAAGCCGCAAAAAGGCACGCGGCCGCCACAAAAGAGAATGCCTTAACTGTCCTAAAAAAGCCTTTTTTAGCCAAAAAACTCGCCCTTTCTTCTATATAAAAATATCGGCTATAACCGCATTATTTTAGCGCGCTTTTGTCAAAAAGTCTAGGAATTTCCGCTGTGGGACGGGAGGGGAAAAGACTTGCGCAAAACGCCAAATGGCGTTATAATAAGTGTCAAATGGCGGAATGACAACCTTCCGCAAGGAGGCTTTTTATGGCGTTGGCACTAAAATACTCGCCCGACAAATGCCGCTTTATGGCGATGGCCGGCATAAAGAAAATCGCTTACAATCAAATCGTTCACGCGGTCTTTAAATTTTCCGACAAAGACTTTGCGATAATCGCCGGAACAAGCGCGCGCACTCTTTCACGCCTAAAGGCCAACCAAAAAATTCCCCAGCAAGCGGCGGAAGTCACAATCTCGCTTATGCGGGCGCTCGACAAAGCCACCGAAATATTCGGCTCGGAAGAAGCGGCCATCAGTTGGCTAAAGTCGCCCAATAAAGTCTTGGGTGGAATTACGCCTGTGCAAGCGCTAAGCTCTCGTTTTGGCGCCGAAGAGGTGATGGACATGCTTGGCCGCGTTGAATGGGGAATCTACTCTTAATGGTTGTTTTTAGAATCGCCCGCAAGGAGTGGATAAAAGATTTGTCGGGGCGCGGCGCGGAACTTTTTGGCGGCCGCTGGAACGACAAGGGAATTCCCGCCGTCTACACGTCGTCGTCACTTTCTTTGGCGGCATTGGAAATTCTTGCCCACACCGAAAAATCCATTCCACCGGTCAACATGGCCTACGCAAAAATTTATGTTCCTGACAAAATGCTCACTCTAAAAATCGCAAGCGTTCCTAAAGGCATGAGCGAATTGGAGTTTGGTTCCATTTGGCTCAAAGAGCAAAAAAGCCTGATGCTAAAAGTTCCTTCCGTCGTAATGCCCTACGAAACGGAACATGAATTCAACCTTATACTGAACCCGCTCCACAAAGACTTTAATAAAATTTTTATCGCGGAAACGCACAAGTTTTCATTTGACGTTCGGCTAAAATAGCAGGAAAACGCTCTTATAACCTAATCGAAAAAAATGTAGAATTCTACAAAAAATTCGATTAGGATTTTTTTGAAAACTATATTATTTATAGTTCAATCAACAATTACTTTCCAGCGGAATAAATTGCGTAACACACAACAAAGTACAACAAAAGCAAAATACCAGAAACAATTATATACGGGGCGATGACTTTATTAAAAGCAAATATTATTTGCTCTATTAATAAAATAATGAAAAATACACCCGCCACAACTTTTAAGTTAACGCTGTTTCTGCCGTCATTCTTCAAACTAAATGAAGGCCGAATGCTTTACAAAATTTGGCGCGGACATTCCACATGAAATCTACGCCGACAACGATTGGCACACAACTTACGTCGCCGAAATCGTCAAGGTTTTGGAAAAGTAAAAGTTACAGCGAGCCCCTGCGCGAATTTTTGACGACCGGAATTTCAGTGTCGTCCAAATCGTCGATATGCTTTCCGGCGTATTTTTTGGTTTCGCTTGCGATGACTCCGGAAAGGAGCAGGACCGCGACGATGTTCGGAATCGACATCAGGCCGTTAAGGATGTCCGCGATGTTCCAGATGAACTTTAGTTCCGCCAAAGAGCCTGCGAAAATTCCCGCCACCCAAATGATTTTGTAAACCAGAATGGCCTTTTCTCCGAACAAGTACACTGCGCAGCGTTCGCCGTAGTAGTACCAGCCCAGCATTGTGGAAAATGTGAACGTGATGAGGCCGACCACAAGGACAGGCTTTCCTACAATTGGAATTGTGGAAAAAGCTAGCGACGTAAGCTCGGAGCCGTTTCCGCTCATGCCGTCGATAAAGGAAGAAATCACTGAGCAGGAATACTTTGACAAGGGAATCTTGCTTGTGGCCATGGTAAAGGCCGGCTGCGAATTGGCGTTTGAAACTATGGTTGACGCTGGAATCAAGGAAGAGTCGGCCTACTACGAGTCGCTCCACGAAGTTCCGCTCATCGCAAACCTCATCGACCGCAAGCGCTTGTACGAGATGAACCGCGTCATCAGCGACACCGCCGAATACGGCTGCTACTTGTTCAGCCGCGTCGCCGCTCCGATGATGGCCAAGGCCTTTATGCCCAACATCCTCACGGACGTTATCGGAAAGGGCTTGGACAACAAGGACAACTGCGTCAACAACACAGAGCTTGTCAACGTCAACGCCGAAATCCGCAACCACCCGATCGAGGTTGTCGGCCGCAGCTTGAGAGCGTATATGACAGCGATGAAACCGGTATTGTAATGAATACTGACTAGATTGGTTTAAAGACTAGGAAGGCCGCCCTGTTGGGCGGCCTTTTTTTGTTGTTGCCGTACAAATTAGGAGAAAGAAAAACCAATGCTTCGAGCGCCTTCTTTTTCCAAACGCTCATTTTTACACAAATCCACAACTTCTTCATACGAAGGTCGCGTGCCCTTTATCACTTCGCTCATTTCGCATTTTCGAACCACATTGTCGATTTCTCCGCCGCTAAAGTCAAACTGATCCGCCAAACGTTTCGCCTCTGTTAAAGGAAGTTCTGGCATCTTGCTTTGCCATATTTTAGAACGAACATCCAAAGTTGGTTTTTCATATTTTATCTTGAATAAAAATCGTCGCTCAAAAGCCTTGTCCATATTCTCGCATAGATTTGTCGTCGCAATCAAAATACCGTCAAGTCTCTCCAGCTGTTCTAGAAGAATATTTTGAATAGCGTTTTCTGTTTGAGCGGAATTGCCATCAGAAACATCTTTACGCTTAGAAATAAGAGCGTCGGCTTCATTAAACAAAAGAATAGGAACGTTTTTCTTAAGTCGCTTACATTCCTTGCAAAGTTTTTCATAGTTGGTAAATATTTTTTTCACGCGTTTTTCACTTTCACCAAACCACATAGATTTTGATTCTGCGATGTCAACATGGAGGATTCTTCTACCAGTCCTTTTTGCAATTTGAAAAACAGTTTCGGTTTTCCCTGTTCCTGGCGCCCCATATAAAAGAACAGCTATCCCAGTTGGCAACCCTTTCTGCTTAAGCCGGCCTTGCATCTTTTTAAAATTTTTCTGCTCAAGACTCTGACAAAGCGCATCAATTTGATTCTGAACATTCTCGGAATAAAAGAGAGTCTTTTTTTGCAAATCTTTTGGTTCCAAAACATTTTTATCGCAAGAACACCTCTTGTACAAATCAGCATTCTTGCCGTACAAGAGTTCTATAGCCTTGCCACCCTCCGAAACAGTTATCTCATCCACATCCGGTTTTTTTTCAATGTCCAAAAAACCCAACTCCAAAAGAGGATGCTTTTCGTCCAAGAACAATCGCAATTCTGAAAAATAGTTCTTGTTGTGCCCATATAAAACATTTAGAGCCGCGCACAAGTATGATCGACACCCATCCAAATAATTCGCAACAACTTTATAAAATAAAAATCTATGATTCGCATTTTTTACTATGCTTTGAACAGTTTTGAAAAAAGGCATCGCGCTCCACCGTTTCTCTTCTCTTTTCAACTGCGCGCATTTTTGACTTTTATGGAGAGACTCGTTTTGAAACAAATTTCCAAGGCCTTTAATTACGTTGCATATTTCATCAAGTTCATTTTGATTCTCATCTTCGGCCATGTATTTTTTTGCCTCATTTCCAAAAATCTTTTTTATGCCATCTTCCGTCAATCTAAAAGAATAAACCAAAATTTTTCTTCCACGAAAGTCCTCAGATTCAAGGTAAGCATCTTTTATAAAATCATCTCTTAAAAGAATATCATTTTTTTCCACAAATAAGTTTCTTTCCCTAACACTTTGACATTCTAAAGAAACCAGCTCGCACACCGGACTCTCCCAACATCCTCGTTTTTGAGAGGGGCCTTTGATTTCAACGCCACAAATTTGAGAAATGCAAAAATAATAAAGAATAAATCTAGAATCATAGTCATCTGGATATATTTTTTTTATATTCGACACCGCTTCATTATTTTCATATCTTTTTTCAAGAGAAAACATCTGTCTTTTGTATTCTGTATAATTCATTATATTTCTCTCGACAATAAAAGACTCTTGGACACGTCGAATCTCGCTAAAAACTTTTTCGATTGAGTCCTTGTCATTTTCAATTTTTATTATTGGTTCATTATCAATTATGTTATTCATAATTGTTCCAGTAATAATATAACCATTGTTTTCTGGGTGTGGACTGACATTTTTTCTTACTTTCATAAAAACAAGGCCACAATCTTCGAGGATTGAAATATTTTTACGATATTCAAGAATGTACAAAAAAGAATAATTTAAAAATTCCGCAATATCATGGAGATTCACTTCCATTGATCTTTGATTCTGCAAAACAAAAATCACAGCAAAGAAAATAGCGGAAATTTCGTCAACACCAAGATAACTAGAAACTTCTTGCAATTCAGCCCTAGCTTTATCCAAAGAATCATCTTCCAATTTGCTTCCCTGAAGTGTTTCAGAAAGAAAAATGATTTTTCCCAAAATAGAATCTTCATTGTGTCGCAACATAACACCCTCCACATAAAAAAAACAACAGAAAGGCCCTTTGCCGAATTAGCCAGCTAAAGGCCAGTCATGACGAATGCTTATTCTAAAACAAATTGATATGAACATGACAGGTATCGAGAAAAACACCACGCAAGAACTAAAAACTTTTGTCGCATTATCGACAGCTTGCAAATAGGCTGTTGAATATATAAGAATTTGAATTGCGACTGCAACAGAAAAAAGGACAACACAAAAAAACGAAATTGCCATAGCTATCCCCAAAAGAAACTTTGCAAAACCATCTAAAGAGGAATAATAATTCGCTTCCATGCGAATCTTTTTTCGTTCGGCGTCAACTTCCGCTTGCGATATCTTCCCGTCATTTAATTTTGAGTCAACGCAAAAAAACTTATAAGACATATCGTCCAATGCAAATTTCGCAGCCTTTTCCGACACAGAGCAAGCTGTATATTTAACAGAATAAGCTAGCCCCAAAAGCAACACAACGCCTGTGATTATTCCATTGACGAAATTTCCTTGGCAAATCACATCAGATAAAGACAGGACAAGCGGAACATATCCTTCTTCTATAAGCCCCACAACCGAGACTCGTGAAAAGGCGACGCCCATACCAACTGAAAAAAACGTGAAAAACAACAAAAAACTTGGAAAAAAAGCAAAACGCCTTTTTGAAAAAGTGAAAAATAAAAGAATGACAGCTAATGCCATTGCAAGCCCCAAAATTATTTTCAAAGCAGGCGCTGGAATCTCAACAAACAAGAGCGCGCAAACAACACCGATTCCAATAATCCTAAATATGCTTAACATAATTTCCTCCTAAAGAAACATCTGCTTACTTTAACAACGGCAACACTTTGGGCAAAATTGCGTCATCATTGAGAAACTTAAACATTTCAAGCTTAGAATATAAATCCCATTCAAGGTCTTCAAGATACATATCTTCCTTTTTATAGCCAAAACGCTTTACAGGTTTCATTGCGGCGGCATACAGGCGCTTGAATTCTCTTTTGTTTTGGCTTTCAATGGCGTTGACAAAACGTTTTTTTACGTCCACTTGGATAAAACAAATCTTCTTCATAGGTAAAATCCTCCTTTGTCATCTGTAATAATAATGGGTTAGACTATCAAGGAGTGATAGGGAAAAAATATTTTTGAATAATTTTATTTTTTCATGCTTTCTATTGTGTATTTGCTATCCTTATATCCCCATACAAAGATCTCAACAGGAATATCCAAAACTTTTACAAGAGGCTTCACAAATTCCAATTGATTCTCAAAGTGATTGTCTTTATAAACAAGCGGAGCGATAATAAATTCATTATTATCCTCCTTTTCAAGAGGAAGATTAAAGTCGGCGCAAAGTTTTTCTTTGTCAATTATTTTAGAATAAGTATAGGCTTCCAAAATACATCGCAATAAAGTTTCTTTTGAATCATCTTTCTTTAATTCCAAAAAATAAATTTTCTTGCTTTTAGGTTTTGCGGCATTTTTGACGCTTAGCAAATCTATCTTCCCAAGACCTATATCATCTTTTGTGCTTTTTAGTGGAACCTGATAATCAATAATTTTGCCAAACATAGCAGGCTTGTCTTTGTACTGACAATACATCGCATGTGCGATTTTTTCCTCTCGCCTTTCGCCTTTTGGCCGTTTTTCGAAATTGAAATCGGATATTCCATTATGACTTTTTGTTTTATAGGGGTCCTTGCGAGTTACTTTTATTTTACTTAAACCTTTCTTGAATTCGTCAATATGCTCAACAAGATAATCAACAATAACTTTAGAATAGTTTTCTTTTGTGTCCTTTGTTTCCCCGGTATAATTAATGCATTCAGCCTTGTAGAGTTTTTCACATTCCCTTTTCTTGAAGCAAGAAGAAACCAAGCCAATTACCTCTTCTTTTGTGTAGATTTTAGACATACTTCACACCTCGTAACGCTTCAAATAACTCCTGTGCTCCATATCATTTTCCAGAGACTACTTGCTCAATATATGCAATAGAAACGTTTGCAGTCATTTGCTCTCGTTCAATAGTTAAATCTCCTATATTTACAACATCACCAGATTTATTAATTTCTTTTTCCACCCCTTTGCATCTCAAAAAATCATTAATTGCATTAATATGATTAGATTTATTGGTCATATTTTCCTTCCTATTCTTTGGCAATATTTGATATAGAATAAAAAACGCATCTTGAATGTTGTTTTCACACGCAAATGCTACCGTCCCAGCAACTGATGATAAAATTTGATAATAAATATTTTTATACTCATTTTCATTCCCATCATATTTTTTTCCAAAGAAATTATAACAAAGCTTATTGCATCTATCTATCTTTCCAATTGAATCTCGGTATTTTTCCAATTTTAAGTCTAGACTTTCATACACTTTTGCTTCAAAACATAAAGCAACAGGTGTTCCATCATCAATGGCACAACAGGCTAAATCATGATGTCTTGGTCCGTGCCAATCATTATCAAATTTACTTAATCTTTCGGGAAATATTTTATTTTCAATAATTTCCAACTTTGGTCTATTAAGTTTTATCCTTAACTCTTGTTCAAAATCAATATCATCATAATAACCAGTGACTATTTTTGCCAATTCTTTGGCACTGTATCCATCACGCCACTGCTTATCACCGCCAGCAGGCGGAAATACTTGCTTCCATTCATCAGGATTAGATACATTAATGTTAATTTTCATATGCAAATTTCTCCTAAATATATCGATTCAAATAGTTTTTCTGGTATTTATGGTAATTTATTAAATCACAGAATTCTTTTACAGTCAAATATTTTATTTCAAAAACACACTTTGTTTCCTCTGCAATCAAACTGATTATATCTTTCATATTATCGCGAAAATATTCAAATTCTAAATGCTCTAGTTCTTCTTGTAATCTATACCTTTTTAGAAAATTAGAATTTAGTTTTTCATATTCTGGCAATTCCCAAACAACATTCACAAGATAAATCTTCTTGTTTGTTACAACTCTTTCTAGCAGGTCATTGTAAATTGCCAGCGTATGTTTAAACATTTGGCATGAATCATATTGAGAACAACTAATAAGCCTTCCTGTTTTTATAAAAACATCGGCTGTCCTTTTATAAAAATAGTTTTCCGATTTAAAATACTTATCCTTCAGTCTTACATCTGTACCATTTTCAATCCATTCCAAGCATTTTGCTTCAATAAAAATTTCTGCTTTATCATTGCAAAGCCAAGCGTCAAGATTTGCAGCCCGTGAACTCGATTCAAGAGTACTAATTTGCTGTTCAAATCTTTTTTCATAAACTCCCGCTGGTAATAGAGTGTTTTCTTTTATCTCAACACCTGAATTGCCCAACAAATTATATATCATTGCAGATGAGGAGCGAATATGATTCATTTTCCCAGACTCAATTTCATGTCCGTCGGCAGATTTATATTGTTGCTCCACTTTCTCTGACATTGGCTCAAAAAAATTATCATTTATATCCTTAACTTTATAAAAGTAAACTTTATCGTTTGCGATATTTGCACTCTCAAACAATTTTCTTTTCAACACTTCACAAAAAGAGTTTAAATATGTCATCTTACTTCCTCCCTCATCATTCTCACCATTCCCCGTACATTTTTCTTCCACTCGTCCACCAGCCATTTTGGCTCAAGTGGTTGGGCGTACATTCCGTGGCTCAAAAGCCAGCCAAGAATAGGATAATCTTGGTTGCTCGTAAAGGTCATTATTGTCGTTCCGTCGGGCTGCGGCTCAAACTTTTGGTCGTCAGTCCATTTGTAAGTTTTGATGTAGGCAAGCGTTTTTTGCGAGGTGATTTTGATTTTGCAGCGCAAGGTTTCTTTTCCGATGTAGCGGCGGAAATTTCCTTTGGCACGCTTTGTGTATTCAAAGTCCTTGGGCAGCTCAAAAGTTCGCGGATCAATTTCAAGCTTGTGAATGTCGGGCAAATTGTAAAAGCGGACTTCCTTCACTTCTTGTCTTTGATTGTAGGCGTACAGGCTCCACATTCCCTGGCTGTAAATAAGTTGCAAGGGCTGAACCACAAAGTCCGTGTCATAGCCGCGGTACTTAAAGCGAACGTAGTTATTGCCGGCCATCGCGCTTTCCAACTTTTCCCAGACCTCGTCGTCGATTTTTACCGGATCCATTCCCAAAAACAAAATGCGGTTTGAAAGCTTTTTTGATTTTAACTTTGAATCTTCGTCGATGTTGTCGGAAAGCGAGGCAAAAACTTCTATCGCCTGTTTGTAAATCGGCGTGTTCTTTATCAGCTTTAAAAGATTGGCCATAAGGCGCGCGGAGATGATTTGCTTTTCGGAACTGAGCATCGCGGGAATGCGGAACGAAGGCCGCGAGTAATAAAACCCCTTCTGCGTCCTGTCGTATTGCAAAATGTCTTCCGCGCCGAATTTTAACCGCAAGTCGCGCAAATCGCGGTTTACAGTCGGAATCGACGCTTCCGTTTCACGCGCAAAGTCTTCCACGCTGGGATAATGCATATGTGAAATCATATAGTCGATTTTCAAGATTCTTTCGTATCCGTTCAAAAATTGCTTTTTAACGCTCTTCTTTGCCATCGCAATTCTCCTATTCACAACTATAATATTAAACAGTTAGACTATCAAGGAGTGATAGGCAAAAAAAATTAGCGAAAAAAAAATGAGACGTCCCTTACCCGATGACGCCCCTGCGCGAATTTTTGACGACCGGAATTTCCGACTCGTCCAAATCGTCGATATGCTTTCCGGCGTATTTTTTGGTTTCGCTTGCGATGACTCCGGAAAGGAGCAGGACCGCGACGATGTTGGGAATCGACATAAGGCCGTTAAGGATGTCAGCGATGTTCCAGATGAACTTTAGTTCCGCCAAAGAGCCTGCCGTTTGGGGTTGCGCGATTGGGCGGCGGCGGCGACAAGCGGAGCGGAACCCATTCCCGATTCGTTTGAAAAAAGTCCGCGCGCGATTCCAAACCTGCAGGCGGAGGCTATCGTGCTTCCGATAAAGCCGCCTCCAGCCGCGCGGGGAGTGAATGCCGCTGAAGCTATCGTCGAGATTGTCTGCGCCATAACGTCGGCGTTCATTATCAATATTATAAGGCAGCCAAGCACGTAAAAAATCGCCATAAAGGGAACGAGTTTTTCGGACACTTTTGTAATTGACTTTACGCCGCCTATGATCGCCACTCCGACCAAAACGCAAAGAATAACTGCGATGACATAAGTGAGGACTTGGCCGTAAGTTCCGGTCGCGTTAAGGTTTTCCTTTACTGTCGACACAACTGCGTTCGCCGGAACGGAACAGCCTATGCCAAGGCCGCAGAGCGCCGCCAAAAATGCGAAGACAATTCCAAGCCATTTTAGCTTTAGCCCGCGTTCCAGCGCGTACATCGCGCCGCCGAGCATCGTGCCGTCCTGGCTTTTTACGCGGTACTTTAGAGCGATTATGGTTTCGGCGTACTTTGTGGCAATTCCAAAAACGCCGGTGAACCAAATCCAAAGAACCGCTCCAGGCCCGCCAAGCGCGATTGCCGTTCCAACTCCGATGATGTTGGCCGTTCCTACAGTCGAGGCGAGAGCGGTTGTAAGCGCGCCAAACTGCGAAACGTCGCCCGGCGCGTCTGGGTCTTTGGTGACCGAAAGCTTTATGGCCTTAAAGATGTCCTTTTGCACAAAGCCGGTTTTAAAAGTCATAAAAAGATGGGTGCCCAGCAAAAGAATGATCTGCGGCCAGCCCCACAAAATCTTGTCCAATTGTTCAATTATTGTCGACGCGTTCATAAGTTCTCTCGTTTATAGGATACGGGCAAAGGGAACGCTTGTCAAGAAAATTTCCTATAGAAAAATCGCGCGAAGCGCGTTATAATGCCATTATGCAAAAATCATTTGAAGAAATCATCTCAACTTTTACCCCGTCAGGAGACGGCCGCTTGGACAGCCTTTTAAAGTTCACAGCGCTGGCGGAAGAGATGGACTCGATCGCCCGTAGGACAAAAATCGCCGACGGTTCGCGCGCGCAAAACGACGCGGAGCACTCTTGGCGAATCGCGCTGATGGCGCTTTTGTTCAAAGAATATTTTTCGGACGAAGTTGACGAACGCAAAGCGGCGCTTCTTTGCCTTGCGCACGACTTGGTTGAAATCTACGCGGGCGACACTTTTGCCTACGACGCCGCGGCGAATGTCGGCAAAGAGGAACGGGAAGAAGAAGCCGCGCAAAAATTGTTCGGCCAGCTGCCCGACGACATCGCGCGAAAGCTCCGCGCGCTTTGGAACGAGTTTGAGGAATTTAAATCGCCCGAATCCCGCTACGCAAATTGCATGGACCGCTTGGAGCCCTTCTTGAACAACTCGCTTTCCACAACAGGCGGAACGTGGGCCGAAGCCGGCGCGACAGTCGCGATGATTGAAAAACGCATCGGCCCTTTAAAAGAAAACATGCCGCGCGTTTGGGAATGGGTTCAAAAGAACATCGCAGTCGGAATCCAAAAAGGCTTTATAAAAGAATGAACTAATTTACAGAAACATCGTCATATAAACTGGAAGGCTCAACACATCTTTGTCTTTGCCCAAATCCTTTGTGTTCAAAAGATACTTGTCCAAAATCCGAGACGAGTATTTTGCGCAAAACGCGTCAAGCGAAGCGTGGGTTTTGTAGCCGGAAGACTTCACTTCTATAGGGCAAACTTTGTTTTTTCTTGCGAGCAAAAAATCAATTTCAAAATTGTGCCGCGATTTTTCATCCAAAAACGCATAATAAAAAAGCGAGTTTCCGTTTGCCTTTAGAATTTGAGCGACGACATTTTCATAAAGATAGCCAAGATTTACAGAAAGTTTGTCGCTCAAAAGTCTTTCATAAATTACGTTCTCGGTAAAATCCTTGTCCAAAAAAAGCATAGTTGTGAACAAGCCTGTGTCACATACAAAAAGCTTGAAGTTTTCCAAATCTTTTGTTCTGGCAAGGCCCGCGTTTGGGTCGTTGGATTTATAAGACACAAGGACAGTCTTGGAACTTTCCATTTCCGCGATGAGTTCAAGAACGGTTGAATTGCGCTGGTTTTCCAAAACCGAAGAAACTTGATACCGCGAAGCGTTCTTCTCCAATTGCGACGGAATTGAGTTGAACAAAAGCGCCGCCTTGCCCGTTGAGTCAATCTTCATAAAATCAGATTCATACAGGCGCAGAATGTCACGCTTCTCTTCGTCCACAAGACGCATATTGTTTGTTTCCAAATACGTACTCACAACTTTTGGCATTCCGCCAACAAGCATGTAAAGCCTAAAGTCGCGCATTAACGTTCGGTTTAAATCGTCGCCAAACGGCTTGCGCTTTTCAAAAGCCTCGCGCAAAAATTTTATCGTAACGGTGTCACCCAACGCCCACTTAAATTCCTCATAATCCATTGGATACATTTGAATCGGCCGCTCTTCGCTTGGAATGAGAATGTCTTTAACATTTTTGCGAATGGAAATCAGGGAGCCGGTTTCCATATAGTCATATCGATGGTCGGCGACAAGATGTTTTATGGCCTGACGAGCCTTTGGGCAAAATTGAACCTCGTCAAAAATGACAAGGCTCTTCCGCTCGTAAAGGTCTTTTTTGTAAATGATTTGAAGCCGCATGAAAATGTAATTCAAGTCGGAGACATCGTCAAAAAGTTTAAAAACCTCCTGCGGCGCTTTTGTAAAGTCTATGAGAATGTAGGACTTGTATTCGTTTTTTGCAAATTCTTCGACAATCGTAGATTTGCCGACTCGCCTCGCTCCTTCCACAAGCAAAGCGCTTTTGCCGTTTGACTCTCTCTTCCAATCAATGAATTTATCATAGATTTTGCGTCTAAAAGTCATAAAAACCCCAAAATCGTTAATTTTATAACGATATTTTACCTCAAAATCGTTAAATTTACAAGCGTAAAATTCCACAAAATCGTTAATTTTTCCCCTATAGCAAAAGCGCGTTAAACGCGCTACCATCAGCTTATGCCCATAACCCTTTCTGATTTTTACAAAAATAAATTTGGCCGCAAGGTTTACAAGCTGGCCGTCGACGCGGGTTGTACCTGCCCTACTCGCGACGGAACGCTGGACACGCGCGGCTGCGTCTTTTGCTCGGCAAACGGTAGCGGCGACTTCATTCCGCCAAAAAATCTTCCAATCGCGGAACAGCTAGAGCTTGCCAAAATCTTTGTGCGCAAAAAAGCGTTAGGCCGCGGCGGCAACGCGGCCCCCGCCTACATCGCCTATTTCCAAAACTTCACCAACACTTATGGCGACCCGCTCGTTCTAAAACAAAAATATTTGGACGCTCTCGCCGCCCCTGACATTGTGGGCGTGGACATAGCGACGCGGCCCGACTGCCTTGGTCCTGAAATTCTAGAAGTAATAAAGGAACTGTCACAAAAAACTTTTGTCACCGTGGAGCTGGGCCTTCAAACCGCTCGCCAAAAAACGGCGGACTGGATGCGGCGCGGATATGCCACAAGCGTTTACTACGAGGCGGTCGCGGCGCTAAAAAAAGAATGCCCCGCCATCCACATCGTTACTCAATTGATTTTGGGCTTGCCCGGAGAAAGCGACGACGACATGCTTGAGTCAGTCCGCCGCGTTGTCGCCGCAGGCTCGGACGGAATAAAATTTACGGTCTTGTACGTTTTGGCCGGAACCGATTTGGAAAAGGAATGGCGGGCGGGCAAATTTGAATGCCTTGCAAAAGAGAAATATTTTGAATTATTAAAAAAGATAGTTCCGCTATTGCCGCCTGACATGGTCGTGCATCGCTTGACCGGCGACGGTCCAAAAAAGATTTTGCTCGCGCCTGAGTGGACAAAAAACAAGCGGCAAGTTCTCAACGAACTCGCCGCCTTAAAGTTATTTTAGATGTCCGGGTCAAGCCCGAACATGACACATTGACTGTCATTGCCGCGCTTGATTGTCAGCGCTCTGTCAAGAGCGCAGTTGAATCGCTTCCTATATCAAAATGGAGCGGAGCGACATACGCGGCAATCTTTTCTACAGTTCTTCCTTATCTTTATTGTCTTTTTCGCGGATCTCGACGCGGCGGATTTTTCCGCTTATCGTCTTTGGAAGCTCTTCGACAAACTCTATGATGCGCGGATACTTGTAGCTCGCCGTTTGGCTCTTTACGAATTCCTGCAACTCAATTTCCAACTGCTTTGTCGGCTCAAAGCCCTTGTTCAAAACAATCGTCGCCTTTACAAGCTGGCCGCGCTTGGGGTCAAGAACGCCGGTGACGGCGCATTCCAAAACGGCGGCGTGCTGCTGCAAAACGCTTTCGACCTCAAAGGGACTGATGCGGTAGCCTGAGCTTTTTATAATGTCGTCCGCGCGGCCTACAAACCAAATGTAGCCGTCCTCGTCCATGTAGGCTGTGTCGCCGGTGTGGTAAAGGCCGTTGTCAAAAGCCTCCGCCGTAAGAACAACGTCCTTGTAGTAGCCGGAGAAAAGTCCAAGCGGGTGAGATTTTTCCACGTCGATTACAATTTGGCCTGTTTCGTTCACGCCGCAAGTGTCGCCGTTGGGCTTTGAAATTCGAACGTCGTAGCCGGGAGCGGGTTTTCCCATCGAGCCTGGCTTTGGCTCCATTCCGGGAAAGTTTCCGACGATGACGGTGGCTTCTGTCTGACCGTAAGCCTCAAACATTTTGATTCCGGTTTGCTCGTAAAAGCGGTTGTAAACTTCGGCGTTCAAAGCCTCGCCGGCGGTGACGCAATATTTTAGCGAAGACAAATCGTACTTGGAAAGGTTTTGGCGAATCAAGTAGCGGTAAACCGTAGGCGGCGCGCAGAAAGTTGTGATTTTGTAATGCGCGATTTTTTGGAGAACCAAGTCAGGCTTAAAGGAATCCATGTCGTAAACAAAGACCGCGCTGCCGGCAATCCACTGGCCGTAAAGTTTTCCCCAAACAGCCTTGCCCCAACCGGTTTCGGCGATGCTCAAATGCAAGCCGTCCTCAACAACGTTCTGCCAAAATTTTGCCGTGACGATGTGGCCCAACGGATAAAGGAAATTGTGGCCGACCATTTTTGGATAGCCCGACGTTCCGCTTGTAAAATACAAAAGCATGATGTCGTCGTTTGTCGTTCCCTCGGAACCATTGATGCGCTCAAAAATCGGAAGGCAAAATTCGTACTCGCGGTGAAAGTTGACCCAGCCCGGCCTGTCGCCGCCAACCGTAACCAAATTGCGAACAGTCGGAGACTTGGGAAGCGACGCCTCGATTTCTTTCATCAACTTGTCGTCCTCGACAGAAACGATCATCTTAATAGAAGCGGCGCTGTTGCGGTACTCCAAGTCTTTTTTGAGGAGCATTACAGTCGCGGGAACGGCAATCGCTCCGATTCTGTGCAAGGCCAAAATAAAAAGCCAGAACTCGTAGCGGCGGCGCAAGATCAACATAACCGAGTCGCCCTTGCGGATTCCGTGGGCGGTCAAAAAGTTGGCCGTCTTTTTTGACATGTCGGAAATTTCCTTAAAGGTGAAAATCTTTTCTTCGCCGCGGTCGTCGCACCAAACAAGCGCCCTTTTGTTAGGCTCGTCATTTGCATAGCGGTCTACGATGTCGTATGCAAAGTTAAAGTTTGCAGGAATCTTGATTTTGAAATGTTCTTTAAGATCCTCGTAGCCGTTGAACTCGCGCGGCTCTTCCAAAAATTCTTTATACAATGAAGACATTCTTTTCCTCTATAAAATTAGACAAAAAAAATTGATTTTAGTTGCGTTTTATTCTATACTATAATCGTTATGAAAGCAACTCCAAATTACAGCGTCATTTACTCCGACGACGATATAATTGTTTTGAACAAAAAAAGCGGCCTTTGCGTTGCCGCCGACCGCTACGACGAGGAAGCGCCCCGCTTGGACTTGATCGCCCAAGAAGAATTTGGAAAGCTTTTTGCCGTCCACAGAATCGACAAAGACACTAGCGGAATCGTAGTATACGCTCGGAACGAAGCCGCGCACAAAAATCTTTGCGACCAGTTCGCCGGAAGAAAAGTCCATAAAATTTACCACTGCTTGGTTCGCGGCCGGCCCCTTTGGTCCGACCTTAAAGTGACGCTCCCCCTAATGCCGGACGGAGACGCCCGCCACAGAACTGTTGTCAACAAAACGCACGGAAAAGAATCCGTCACCGACTTTAGATTCATCGGCGCCTGCGGGCCATTTTCTTGGCTGGAAGCTAAGCCGCTCACAGGCCGCACCCACCAAATTCGCGCGCACCTTAGCGCCAACAATTTGTCGATTGTCTGCGACCCCCTTTACAGCGGAAACCAAAGGGGCGTTTACCTTTCGGAACTAAAAAAGCGCTGGAACGGCGACTTGGAGATGGAGCGGCCATTGATAAACCGCCTTGCCTTGCACGCCTGGAAAATCTCTTTTACGCATCCAACCACAAACGCCGCCGTCCAATTTGAGGCGCCCTACCCCAAGGATTTGGAAGTCACCCGCAAGCAGCTTGCAAAACTTTTTGGCGTGGATCCCTTGCAAGGCGCAGTTTCTTTGGAAGGAAGCGAATAGTGAAAAAATCCGCCGTTTTTTTCGCCTCAATCTTTTTGTCGCTATGCGCGGCCATTCCCTTGTCGGCGCAAGAAAAACGCGGTTGGACTTTTAGCGCGGAGCCTCGTTTTGGCGCCCGCCTTGGCCAGTGCAAAGAAATTGTTTGGCATAATAAATCGTCAGGCGACGGACTATACAAACTTAGCGAACTTGTTTACGACATGCTCCCCGTTTGGTATATTGGCGCCAACATCGGAGCGCGGCACAATCGCTTTGAAATTAATTTTTTGAGCAAATTTTTTATCCCCGCAAGAAGCGGACGCTTGACCGACTCTGACTGGCTCAACGACATCGCTTACGGGAACGGCGACACGACGACAAAAACTGATTACTCCGAACATTCACTTTTTTTAAATTCCACAGCCGCCGGAATCGCTGGCTTTGACTTGGAATTGCAGACGGCGGTCAATTTTAAGCCGACAAGCTTTTTGACGCTGGCGCCGGTTCTTTCGTTCAACGCGCAATACATGAATTTTCAAGGCAGGAACGGAATAGGATATTACGGGAACTATCTTCCGTCCCAAAGGACAAGGGCGTCTTGGTCGGACGTCGCAAACAGGACGTTTATCGACTACAACGGACAAACTATAATCGACTACGAAGCCTACAATCTTTTTGTTTGGGCAGGAATCAGAGCCCGCTTTGAGCCTACGAATTGGCTTGCCATCACCGCGACTACGGAAGTTTCGCCGCTATACATTTTCTTTGACTACGACACCCACAACACCAACAGCAAATATTTTTTTGACATGGCCATAACGGCCTTTTACGCCTTTAGGCAAAGCGCCCAAATCGAATTTAAAATTAAAAAATTCTTTTCGCTTTGCCAGACGACGACATTTGTCTTTACCGGCGAAACTCATGGAAGCATGTACGGAAAGGCTGACAGCGGCGAAAAGTACAAAAAAATTTCAAACACAGAAGCCGGCGACCAAATAGTTTACGTGGACTTGGAGCTTTCGGCGAAATTCTCTTGGTAAATTTCCTATAGCAAAATCACACAAAGTGTGATATAATAAATGCGTATAAATACCTTAGGAGCGTAAACATGAAAAAAATCATAACTATAAGCCGCGAATACGGAAGCGGCGGAAGCGCCATCGGAAAATTGGTCGCCGAAAAACTTGGCTATAAATACTACGACAAGCAGCTGATCGACTTGGCCGCCGACGAAAGCGGACTTTCGCCCAAGTTCATCGAAAAGAGCGAGCAAAGCCTTTCAAGCGGCTGGCTCTACAACATGATGCTCGGCTCAAACTATTCCTCAAACTACGCCGCGGCGGCAACTCCCAACACTTTGCCCTTGGTCGACCAAATCTACAACGCGCAAAGAACAATCATCCTTAAAGTTGCCAAAGAATCGCCTTGCGTAATCGTAGGCCGCTGCGCCGACTACATTCTTCACACTAGCGAAGAATTTGCTGACAACGACATCTTAAAGCTTTTTATTTACGCAAATCCTGACGAAAGAATCAAGCGCGCGATTGAAGCCTACAAGATTCCCGAAAAAGACGCGAAAAAAACAATCACTCAGGTGAACAAGCGCC
Source organism: Treponema sp. (assembly GCA_017645785.1). GTDB lineage: Bacteria > Spirochaetota > Spirochaetia > Treponematales > Treponemataceae > Treponema_D. The sequence goes on along the minus strand of JAGCNW010000016.1, from coordinate 228,904 downwards.
GCGCAAACCACTACAACACATTCACAGAATGGACGTGGGGCGCCTACGAGCATTACGACATGCTCATCAACAGTTCTTACGCCGGCATCGAAGGAACGGCTGCCCTCATCGTTGACGCGGCAAAGGCCTAATTAAAATTTTATTCTGACCGTTTTTATCCTTCGCTGGGATTGGTCTTCGACCACAAAAAGCGCCCGGCCAATTCGGAGCGCCTCCCCGGAGGATGGAAGCGAGTCAAACTTTTCCATCAAAAATCCAGCCAGCGTGTCAAAGTTTTCGCTGGTCAAATTAAGCTTCAAAATCGAATTCAAATCGCCCAATCTCATGTCGCCCGGAAGCAAAAACTCTCTTGAAGAAATGATTTTAATTCTTTCTTCCGCCGGAACTTCTTGGTGCTTGTTTCCCGCGTCGCTCATTCTTCCGAACAAGCCGCGCATCACGTCGTCAAGGGTAACGATTCCGGCGGTGCAGCCTTGCTCGTCAAGGGCGACGGCAAAGGAACGGTTTTCTTTTTTCAAAGTTTGAATCAATTCTATAACAGAAAAAGTTTCTGGCACATACAAGGGCGAGCTCATGTAGTCCACGATAAAAAAAGCGCCCGGCAATTTTTTTTCGAACAAAACGTCCTTGTAATACAAGACGCCGGTAACGTTTTCCTTTGAATCTTTGTAGACAGGCAAATGCGAGTAGCCGGAATTCTTAAAGGCTTCGACTACCGTCGCCCTCGTGTCGCTTTCTTTTATGTAAGTTACAAGGGAGCGGTGCTTCATAATGTTGTGGACTGTAAGATCGGAGATTTCCAAAATTTTGTCCAGCATGTTTTTTTCGGATTTTTCCAAAGCGCCGTCATCCGCTCCGGCTTGAATCAAAGTCTTTAGCTCGCCTTCTTGAATGATGGCGTCGTTTCTTTTCCAAATTTTTTCCACAACAAAAGCCGTCGCTTTTGAAATGCGCGAGAAAAACCAAACAATCGGCCACATGGCGAATTTTAACATTTCAAGCGGAACGGAATTTATCGCGGCGATTTTGTCGGTCCTGTCCTCAAGGCCAGCCACAGTTTTTGGAATGATTTCGCCAAAGACCGTGACAAAGAAAGTGATTATGGCTGTTGCGATTGCGACGCCCTTGTTGCCTACCAATTCAATGGCAAGCGCGGTGGCGATGGAAGACGCCAGCGTGTTGATGAAATTTATTCCGATAAGGACAACCGTCAAAACGCTGTCCATGTCCGAGCGCAAGCGGGCGACTCGTTTTGCGCCGGGCTTATGGGCGCGGAGCATTTTTCGGACGCGAATGTTCGTCATGGAAAGGAAGGCGGTTTCGCTTCCGGCAAAAAAGGCGATGAGCCATACCAAGAACATCAAGAGGCCGGATGTGCAAACAATCTTTGTCCAGTTCATTCGCCGTCCTCCGCCTTGCGCTCGCCGCCGTCGCGAATCATTTTTACGCTTTCGATTCTCATGCCGTCCATGTTTTGGACAACAAAAGTCCAGCCTTCAAAATCAATTTTGTCGCCGCGCTCGGCGATGCGGCCGATTTTTTCCATGATCCAACCGCCGACGCTTTCGTTTATGTCGGAATAAAGGTTTGTCCTCAACGCTTCGTTAATGTCCGAAATGCGCGTCGTTCCTTCCAATTCAAATTGATTTGAATCTGCAGGAATCGTGGACGAAACGTTTCCGGTTTTTGCAAACTCCGAGATGCCCGCGCCAAACATTTCGGCGGCGATGTCTTCTTTTGTCAAAATTCCTTCAGTGCCGGAATATTCGTCAACGACAATCGCCATCGTCTGCCGGTTTTCGCGCAGGATTTGTTGTGTTGACGACATGTTTTTTGTTTCAAGAATAAAGAGCGGCGGCCTCATCACGTTCCGCAAAGAAAAAGAGCTTTTGTCGCCGGAATAAAAAAGCAAGTCCTTTATGTAAACCGTTCCCACGATGTCATCGATGTCGCGGCGGTATACAGGAAAGCGCGAAAACAAAGTGCGCCTGCTCAACTCCAAAACCTTGTCGTAGCTGTCGTCGATGTGCACAAATGTAATTTGCTTTCGCGGAATCATAATGTCCTGCGCTTCAAGGTCCTTGAACTTAAAGACGCGGTTCATCAAATTTTTTTCATCCCTCTCGATGATTCCGCTTTCGGCGCTGACGTCCAAAAAAGTCTTGATGTCTTCTACGGTAAATGTTTCGGCTTGGTTCTTTACTTTAATTCCCCGCAAAAAAAGAACAAAGCGCGACGCTGCGGTCCAAAGCAAAACGACCGGCCCCATCACAAAGACCACAACCTGCACAAAGCCGCTCAAAGCGTAGGCGATTGGATCTGGATGTCTTGTCGAAACAGCCTTGGGCGTTATCTCGCCAAAGACTAAAAGCAAAAGGGTTGTCGCGAATGTTGTGATTGCGATGGCCTTGCTGCCAAAAACTTTAAGGGCAAAGGCCGTAAGGATGGCGCTGAGAAGCACGTTCACCAAATCGTTTGAAACAAGAAGGGTGTTTATCATCCGTTCCTTGTTCTTTAAAAGCTTGGCCACTCTCAACGCCCGCTTGTTTCCGGCGCGGCACCGCACCCTAAGGCGCAGTTTGTTGACCGACAAAAAGGCGCTTTCGCTTATCGAAAAAAGCATCGAAAGCGTTATAAGAAGCGCCGCCGAAATTATTAACGCGGGAATCGATATGTCCGAAACAGACGGTGGTTCGTTCATTATTCCGCGCTGTTCTCCGCGGACGCCTCGGCCTCTTCCGCTTTTTTGGCTTCGGTCTCTATTTGGTTGGCTAAAATCTTTTCTTGGCGCTCAAGCAAAAAGCGGCAGCGCTCGGCAAGCTGCGATTGGGGATCCAATTCGATTGCGGCGTTCAAGTACTCGATGATTTTTTTTGAGTTCTCGACGCTCATGTCGTTTTTGCCTGTGATGTAAGCGGCGGCAAAATAACTGCGCTGCTTTTCTTCAACAGAAAGGAACTTTGACTTTAACGGTTCCAAGTAGCATTCTACAGCCTTATCGGGCTGGCGGCGCAAGTAACATTCCATCGCCTTTGTCGAAGCGCGGGCAAGCAAATGCTTTCCGACCAAACCGCTTTCGTTCTTTTTGTCAAGCCTTATCACTTCGTCGCTCATCGCGCGCAATTGATAGCGGTAGTTGGCGTTGGTTTGCTCAAAAAGCTCGTCGATTTTCGCCACGCGGTCAAGGCCCTTGGCTGCGTCAATCTCGGCCAAAAGCTTGTCCATGTCGTCAATGCTTTTCCTGTCAAGCTCAATGATTTTTGACAACTCTTCCGGATTTTCGGCCGGCAAGTAAGTGATGTTTGTGATTACATATCCTTGCTTTGTCAAAATCATTACGGCGGGAGCGGTTTCCAAACCGTAAATTACGGCGACTTTCATGTCGCGGTCGTTTTTGGCTTCGTCAAAATTTTCGGACTTTTTTGAAAAACGTTCCCTGCTAAAATCAAGGCAGCAAGTTTCAAATTCGTTTCCAAAAATTTCGTTGTAATCGCTTGCGTGGAGAACGTCGTTTACAATCTTTTCGTTAAGGCCGCCGTCTTCCAACTTTGTAAAGAACAGAAGAAGCTTTTTTCCGCTCTTTTGAGCGGCGCTCAAGGCGCTGTCAAAATCGTTGTAAATTCCGTAAGTGTCGGGCGCGGATTTTTTTGAGCAAGCCGACAAAAGGGCAAGGGCAAAAACTGCCAGCGCAAAAAGCGGCGCGAATTTTTTCAAAACATTCTTTTTCATTTTTATCCTACTTAAAGTAACTTACGCCGGCGGCAAAAAGGTTCTGGCAAGAATTTTCAAAATTGTTTGTCAGAGGATTGCCCGTGACGTTTTTGAGCAAGTCTTCGCTGGCTCCGTTCAAGTCGTTGCCGATCGTTCGCTCGCTGTGGCCCATCTTTCCAAGAACGTGTCCGTCGGGGCTTGTCATTCCTTCGATCGCGTACATAGAGCCGTTGGGATTGTCCGGCTCGATGATTGAAGGATTGCCTTTTTCGTCAACGTACTGGCTGTAGATTTGACCCTTGTTGAACAATTCCTTTGCCAAGCGGGGGCTGATGATAATGCGGCCCTCTCCGTGGCTGATTGGAACCAAATGAATTCTTTGGTCGATGACGGAGGCGTTCTTGGCCCAAGGGCTCATCGCGCTAGTCATTCTTGTGCGGACGACGCGCGAGATGTGGCGGCCGATTGTGTTGAATGTAAGCGTAGGCATCTCGGCGCTTGGCTCGCGGATTTCGCCGTAAGGAACAAGTCCTGTCTTTATCAAGGCTTGGAAACCGTTGCAAATTCCAAGAATGAGGCCCTCGCGCTTTTTAAGAAGGTTCATAATTTGGTCGGCCACGCGCGACTCGCGCAAAACGTTGGCGATGTACTTTCCTGAACCGTCGGGCTCGTCGCCCGCGCTAAAGCCGCCGCTAAGCGCCAATATTTGCGCCTTCTTCAAAGCCTTGGCCAACTCGTCAAGGGAGTCGCCAAGCGCTTGCGGAGTGTTGTTTCTAAAGACCAAAATCTTTGTGTCCGCTCCGGCCAAGTCAAAGGCGCGGGCCATGTCGTACTCGCAGTTTGTTCCCGGGAAAACAGGAATCAAAACGCGCGGGCGTTTTTTGCAAATGTTAAAGCTGGGACGGGCGCGAGCGTCGCTCAAAGAAACGTGAACGTCCTTGGCAAACTGCGGAAGCTCTTCCTGCGGCTCGACTGAGCTTGTCTGCGGGAAAACTTCTGTCAACGTGTTTTCCCAAGCCTTTTGCGCGTCAGCGAGTTTTATCGTAGCGGTCGTCGCCTTTGTCTTTCCAACGACGATGATTTTTGGTTCGGCGATTGTCTTTCCGATAAAGGACAAGGTTCCCTTTGCAAAAGCCTCGCTCTCAAGGCCCTCGTCAGTTTCAATCAAGATTGAACCGTAGAGCGGAATGAACAACTCCTTGGCCTTTGCGGGACGAACGATTTCGGCGCCGATTTTGTTTCCCATCGCCATCTTGGTGACGGCTTCGGCGATTCCGCCCGCGCGAACAGGATACATAGCCTTGATCTTTCCGTTCCTGTTCAAATTGTAAACGACCTGCGAGTTTGTCTTAAAAGCTTCATAGTCGGGAGCGAGCAATTCTGAATACGGCAAGCGGACAAGGTAAATGTTCGAGCCGGCTTTTTTGAAGGAACCGCTTTGCGCGTTCTGGACTTCGTCGTGGCCGACGGCAAAACTTACAAGCGTGTGCGGAACGTTGATTTTTTCAAAAGTTCCGCTCATGCTGTCCTTGCCTCCGATGCTGGCGGTGCCCATCGCGTTTTGGGCTGTGATGGAACCAAGAAGAGCGGCGGCCGGGTATCCCCAAGTTTTTGGGTCAACCGCGCGGCCAAAAAATTCTTGGAACGAAAGGCGCGCTTCAAGCGGGTTGGCGCCCAAGCACAAAAGATTCGCCAAGCTTGACAAGACGGAAACTTGCGCTCCGTGCCAAGGACTCCATTCGCTTACGCGCGGATCAAAGCCGTAGGCCATAAGGCTTACAGTGCTTGTCTCGCGCGGAGACATTACTGGAATCTTTGCGGTCATGCCCGCTTCTGGCGTGGACTGGTAGCGGCCGCCATAGGGGAACAATACCGAGGCAGAACCGATCGAGCCGTCAAAGCGCTCGCCCAAACCTCGCTGAGAGCAACAAGCCAAGTCGGCCATGTTTTGCAACCACGCGGCTTGCAAGGCTTTTGACGTCGCGCCGGTTCCCAATTTTTTGGCGGTGGAAGCGAGGGGCTTTAAAAGCGGCGAGCTTGCCGGAACCGCAGGGCTTTCGATCAAGGCCTTGGCTTCGTGACGGGCGCCGGCGGCGTCCAAGAATTCTCTTGCTATGTTTACAATCACGTCTCCGCGCCAAGTCATAACAAGGCGGTTTGTGTCGGTGACGGTGGCCACTACGACTGCGTTCAAGTTTTCGGCGGCCGCGGCCTTGATAAATTTCTTGACATCCTTGGGCCGAACGACGACGGCCATTCGCTCCTGGCTTTCGGAAATCGCAAGCTCTGTTCCGTTGAGGCCTTCGTACTTTTTGGGAACGGCGTCAAGGTTGATGTCCAAGCCTGGCGCCAATTCGCCGACGGCGACGCTGACTCCGCCCGCTCCAAAGTCGTTGCAGCGGACGATCATAAGGCTTACGTCTTTGTCGCGGAACAAGCGCTGAATCTTTCGTTCCTCGACCGCGTTTCCTTTCTGAACTTCGGCGGCGGCTGTTGTGACTGATTTTTCAGTGTGAACTTTTGAAGAGCCTGTCGCTCCTCCGATGCCGTCGCGGCCGGTTCCGCCTCCAAGCAAGATTACTATGTCGCCGGCTTGCGGAGTTCCGCGGACTACGTTCTCGGCGGGAGCGGCGGCGATTACCGCGCCAAGCTCCATGCGCTTTGCCGCGTATCCGGGATGGTATATTTCGTGGACTTGGCCTGTGGTCAAGCCGATTTGGTTTCCGTAGCTCGAAAAGCCTTGGGCGGATTCGCGGCAAAGTTTTAGTTGCGGCAACTTTCCCTTTATCGTTTTCTTCATCGGAACGGTCGGGTCAGCCGCGCCTGTTACGCGCATTGATTGGTAAACCCAAGAGCGTCCCGAAAGCGGGTCGCGAATCGCGCCGCCAATGCAAGTGGCGGCGCCGCCGAATGGTTCGATTTCGGTCGGGTGGTTGTGAGTCTCGTTCTTGAACATCAAGAGCCAGCGCTCTGTGGCCTTCTTTGACTTGGGATCGATTTTCTTTCCCTTCTTGTCGGTGGTGTAATGAACGTCGATGTAAATCGAGCAAGCGTTGATTTCTTCGCTCACTTCGAGGTCGTCAAGCTTTCCGTGTTTTTTAAGATACTTGATTCCGATGACAGCCATGTCCATCAAAGTGACTGGTTTGTCCGCGCGGCCGGCGTAAAGCTCGGTTCTCATGTCGGTGTATTCTTTGAGAGATTTTTTGATGAGCTTTTCGTACGGGCCTTTCTCTATCTTTATGACTTTTAGTTCCGTCAAGAAAGTCGTGTGGCGGCAGTGGTCGCTCCAATATGTGTCCAAAACGCGGATTTCGGTTTCGGTCGGGTCGCGTCCTTCCTTTGCAAAATAATCTTGCAAAAATTTAATGTCGGCGTAGTCCATCGCAAGGCCCATCTTCTGCAAGTAAGCCTCAAGTTCCGCCTTTTTAAATTTGATGAAGCCGTTGACGACAGGAATGTCGCCGGGCTGTTCAGTCTGAATTTTTAGCGTCGCGGGAACGTCTTCGTTGGTCAAGCGGGAGTCGACGGGGTTTACCAAATAGCTTTGGATTTTTTGAACGTCTTTGGCGGAAATCTTTCCTGTAAGGATTACGACTTTCGCGCAGCGGACGCGGGGCGGCTCCGTTCCTGTCTCGACAGTCTTTTCCAAGCTCTTTCTCAAAAGGCTAAGGCACTGCTCGGCGCTGTCGGCCCGCTGGTCGTATTGGCCGGGAAGGTATTCCCAAATTATTTCGGTTTCGCCGGCCTTTAGGTTCAACTGGTTGTAAATTACGCTGTCGGATTGCGGTTCGGAAAAGATTCGCTGTACGGCGGTCTTGGCGACGGCCGGCATGACATTTTCGATGTCATAGCGATTTAGATAACGCGCGCTCTTTACAGAACTAACGCCCAAAAAGTTTTTAACGTCACTAAGGATGCGCCGGGCCTCGTTTTCAAAGCCTTTTTGGCGCTCAACATAAATACGGAACATAAAGGTTATTATAAAGAAAAAGCCCGCGCCATTCAAGACGCGGGTTGGTTCGCAAACGCTTTTTTAGCCTAGCGCGCTCATGTCCAGCTTGTCAAAGCCGGTCAAAAGCAAGGCGGCTGTCTGCTTGATTTTTTCAAGCGAGCCGGGCGTGGTTCCTTCTATATTCAGAGGCATTACCGGGTCGTGCAGGCTTAGGCGCAAAAGCAGCCAGCCTTCCGCTCCGTCGGCTTCGGGGCCGCCCTTGAATGATATTCTAATGCCCTCAAACGATTGCGGCATTATGCAGCCGGCGTCGCGGGCGCGTTCGGCAAACTGGGCCAAAACGTTCTGGCCGTATTCCCTAAAATTCTCATCCTTAATCTTAAAGCGCAGCTCGGCCTCTTCTCCGGGAGGCGGAAGACGCTCGATAAGGCTTTGCAATTTCTTTCCTTGCTTGGCGGCGTTGGCCAAGGCGATTACCAATTGAACCGCCAAGAAAGCGCCGTCGTCCAAGAAATAGTTGTCCTTTAAGGCTCCGTGGCCGCTTGTTTCCATCGCAAGAGGAGCGTTGACGCCTTCCGCGCAAAGTTCCTTTTGCTTGTTGATTACGTTCTTGTAGCCGCGCATGTAGCGCAAGTGGCGCAAGCCCAAAACGCGCTCCAAGAAATAAGTCAAACGGTCGCTTGTGACGCTGTCGGTGATGATTGTGGCGCCTCTGTTTCTGGGAGCCAAAATCGCGCTTATCAATGCGATGATGGAGTCGCGGTTAACCTCGTCGCCGTTATCCAAAACAGCGGACATTCTGTCAACGTCGGTGTCAAAAATAAGTCCAAGGTCTGCGTGGCTTTGCAAAACGGCGTTGCGAATCGCTTCCATCGCCTCTTTGTTCTCCGGATTTGGGATATGGTTTGGAAAGTTTCCGTCCGGCTCCAAAAATTGGCTTCCTTCGATGTTGGCTCCAAGAGGCTTTAAAACTTTTTCGGCAAAGAAACCGCCGGCTCCGTTTCCGGCGTCTACAATAATCTTAAGGCCTTCGAGAGGCTTTTGCGAATTGTCGACTCCGTTCATAATCGCAGTTCGCAAGTGGCGGGCGTACAAGTAAATCAAGTCAAAATTCTTTTCTTCAGAAATGTCGACCGAAACCACGTCCAATGTTTGCGCGATTTTTAAAATCTCGGTTATATCATCATGCTCAAGGCCGCCGTCCTTTGTGAAGAATTTTATTCCATTGCGGTTAAATGGAAGGTGGCTTGCGGTGATCATAACCGATCCGTCAAACTGGCTTTGCTCAAAAACAATCGACATGAACATCGCAGGCGTCGTGGCCAAGCCGCAGCACTTTACGCCGACTCCTCGACTTGTCATTCCGGCGCTTACGGCCACCATCAAATTTTGGCCGCTGATTCGGGAATCCATTCCAATGCCAACCTTCAATTGGTCGGCCGACTTTTGCGTTTTGTCCGAAAGCCACTGGGCAAAAGCTTGTCCTATCCTATTTGCGATGGCGGGCGTAAGGTTTACTTCTTCGCCCTCCACTCCATCCAAGGCAACTCCGCGAATGTCGCTTCCGTTTTGCAGTTTTAAAATGTCCTCGTTCATAGCAACCGCCTCAGTTTATATTTATATTACCTTTTTCAAAATCTCAACAGCAAAGGCCGTTATCGCGGCGATTTGCTTTTCGTCGCTGGGAAGCGCGAACAGGCTTCCGGCGTCGCATTCAGGATTGCGCCTGATTGTCTCTTTTTTTTGCGCTATGTAATAATCCAAGCGCGACAAAATTCCGTCCGCAAAAAAATGCGAATGCAGGCGCAACTCGTCGTCGGACTTTTGGGCGCTGCCCTTTGTTTGCGCGCTGGCGATTTTAAAGAACAAAAAGCTTTGGTCAAAAACCTTTTGCCTTTGCGCCTCGCAAATGTCCAAGAAATTTTTGTCAAAATATTTTTCGCTTTGAACCAAAGTATAAATTTGGAACAAGGGTTCGTTCTCGTGCGCCTTGATGTAAGAGTCAACGGATTTTTTAAAAAGCTTTTCGCTGTTGGTGGAATTGATTTTTGTAAAAATATCTTGCTCAAAAATATTGACCCGCGCGTAAAAGTCGGAACAATAAGAGCAAAGCGCCGCGAGGATTTCTTCCTTTCCGGCGAAGTAATTGTAAAGAGAAGCCTTCTTTATTCCCAAATCTTGCGCTATGTCGGCAAGCGAAGTCTCTCCCATTCCGTTCTTAAAGGCGGAAAAAAGGGCGGACTCCACAATGCTTTGCGCCGAAACTGCCTTTTTTGGCATAACTAACGATCGTTAGTTTTATTCTACTGATACCAGCGAATGTAGTCAACTTCCATGTGGCACTTTTTTGCGTCTTTTGGAATGTCGCCGCCAAGCGTTCCGCCCATGGCCACATTCATAATTACGTAAAAGTCCCGGTCGTAGGGCCAATACTTTTGCGGGTAGTCGGGGTCATGGGGATTGTCGTAGGACAAAAATTCCTTGCCGTCGTAAATCCAAGTGATTTTGTCTTCCGTCCACAAAACGCCGTAATTGCGCCATTTTTTGTCGGCTGGCTTTACGTCGACACCGGCGCTGGCGGGAGCGTTTCCTCCGCTTCCGGCAAGACAGTGGCAAGTGCCGTAAGCCTTGGTTCCCCAAAAGCTTTGGGCGTATTCCATAACGTCAATTTCGCCGCTTCGGGGCCAGTTGCCGTAATTGTCGCGGTTGGGCATAAGCCAAAGAGCCGGCCAAGAGCCTTTTTGCGTGGGAAGCTTGGCGCGAAATTCTATGTATCCGTATGTGTAGGCTTTTTTCCAGCGGCTTACAAGGCGGGCGCTGGTCCACTTGTTGTCGTCGCCCTTTTGCGCCACTATTTTTAAAGTTCCGTCCGAAACGTAGGAATTGGCGCGGTCGCGGGTGTAGTTTTGCCGCTCGTTGTTGCCCCAGCCGTGCGCGCCGGTGTTGTAGTCCCAGTATTCGGGATTCGGCTCGTCGCCCGGTCCGTCAAACTCGTCGGCCCAAACCAATTTCATGTCTTTTACAAATTCCGGCGACACGCTTTTTTCTTGGCAAGAAGTTAAGGCAATTGCCGCCGCGCAAATGATGGCCGCCGATAAAACGGCGCGCGCTAAATTCAATCTTTTCATAAGAAACATTATAGCAGACAAATTCCATTTTTGCCAGCAAAAGATTTCGATTGATTATTTTCTTTCGGCCTTCATAGCCTTTTTGCGCTCGTACATCGCCTTGTCGGCGCGCGCAAAAGTGTCTTGAATGGAAGAGTCGATTTTGGAGTCAAAGAAAGCGTAGCCGAGCGCGGCGGACACCCGTTCCCACTCTTTTAAACCCGTCTCCGCGTTTTGGCGTTCCATAGCGTCGTTAAAATTGCGCTCGACTTTGCGGATGTTGTCATAGTCTTCGTTTTGCAAAAGAACGACAAACTCGTCTCCGCCGACCCTGAATACCGGCGAATGGTCAAAGGTCAAACATATCAAGCGGCAAAGCTTTTTGATCGCAAAGTTTCCGCACTCGTGGCCAAAATTGTCGTTAATGTTTTTTAGGAAGTTCATGTCGATCATCGCGATTCCAAATTTCACTTTTCCTTTTGCAATCGCGTGAGAAATCTTTTTGACTTCCATGTCGTAAGCTTTTTTATTTCTGATTCCGGTAAGCGCGTCGTGCGTTGACTCTTCGATGGACTCGACAAGCTCCTTTTCCTTCATCGTCAATTTTTTCATGTAAGTGTCAAGTTCCGTCATCATCTTCGCCACATGGCTTTCCATCACGCCGATTTCGTCGCGGCCGGACTTCTTGTTCGCGATTGACTGCGCGATGACCGCGTCCTTGTATTCTCCGTAAGTGCTTATAATTCGGCTAAGGCGGCTCAACTTGGCCACATACTTTCGGTTTATGAAAACCATCAGGAAGAAAATTCCAATGAACATTATCAAGGCGCTCGCTCCGACCAACTGCGCGACGCTTCTGGCTATGTTGCTGTGAACGTAGTCAATGTCCATGTCCACGCAAACAAGGCCGGCTTTTTCTTGGCCTATCCAAAGAGGAACGTAGTAGGAATAAGTGCGGCCGTATTCGTTGTCAAAGGAATCCATTCCGTCAAGCATTTCTCCCGCCTGCCAAGTGTCAAAGAGGAAGGGCATTTCGTCGTAGTCTTCCGCAAAGTTGTCGCACAAGTGCAAGCGGTTGTACCGTTCGTCTCCTTCATAAGTGCGCTCGGTGTCAAAAATGTAAATTACGTTGACTTTGTTGTCGCTGGGCAGAACGTAGTAAACATAGGGAGCGTCGTACCATTCGCGCATTTTTTCAAAATACAAGAACCATTTGGAATGGTAGTAGTTGCAAAAAAGAATTTTCATCTTGTAGCTTAAGTCTGAAAACTTTACGTCGTTTCTAAAAATTTTTCCGGGATAGGCGGCGTCAAAGGCTGTTTCAAATTCCATTTTTTTTTGCTCGACATACTCGTCGCCAAAGTCAAATGGAATGTAAACCTTTTTGCTGTTTTGCAAAATAAATTTTTGGTATTCCAAAAAAGTTTCGCCGTCGGCGGCCATTTGGTCGCGGAGCATCATTCCCATGTGCTTCATGGTGACAATGCTCTGGTCCTCAAAATTCTTCCGCTGCACCAAGAAAATGCTGAATCCGCTTATTACAATGATTGTCAGGGTAAAGGCCAAAAAAAGCGCGGCAAATTTGACAGAGAGGGAATTGTACCATTTGAGCGGCTTAATTTCCTGGGGAGACTTTTTTAGATTTCTTGTCATCTTCGCTCCTTTTGAGGCGGCGTTATTCTTCTATTTTAACATGGAATCTTGAATTTTGCAAAGACAATAGCGCCGGCCTAGCCCACGTACTCGCCGACAACGCTCAAAACAGGCCCAAGATAGCTCTGGCCAAAAAGATTCAAGTGATTTAAAAGCTGGTAAAGGTTGTATAAGTCGCGGCGGCTTTCGTAACCGGACTCAAGCGGATTGGCCTCCCGATAGGCTTGGTAAAAGGCCGGCGGAAAGCCTCCGAACAATTCGGTCATCGCAAGGTCAGCCTCCGCGTGACCAACATAAACCGCCGGGTCAATCAGCATCGCCTTTCCGTCGGGGTCGGCCATGACGTTCCCGCTCCAAAGGTCCCCGTGCAAAAGGCTGGGCTTTTTTGGCTCGATCAAAAAGTCTTCCAAGTGGTCTAAAAGTTTTGTCACGCGGGAACGGTCGGCGGAAGAAAAGTTTGCGTCCGCGGCCTTGAATTGGGGCGCGAGCCTTTTGTCGCGAAAAAACTCAACCCATGTCGCCGCTGGCGCATTGTCTTGCGGACGCGCGCCGATAAAGTTGTCCTCGTAAAAGCCAAAGCCCTGTTCGCAAAAGGCGGCCGAGTCCGCTTGGTGCATGGCGGCCAATTCCCGCGCCAAGGTCTCCCAATAGTCGGAACGCTTTTCGCCGCTATTGATGTATTCCATCAGCAAAAAACTGTAGCCGACTTCCTCGCCGTCGTCAGTTCCGGCGCAAAGAATTTTTGGAGTCTTTATCGTTCCTGTCTGCGCGATTGCAAAAAGGCCGGCCGCCTCCGCAGTAAAGGAGGCGGCTTTTTCCTTGGCGTTGGCCTTCATAAAAATCGTGTCGCCGGTGTTGAGCGTGACGGCGTAAGACTTGTTGATGTCGCCGCCGGCCACGCGGTCGGTCCGCTGTATCGCCACGGACTTTCCAAAGAGCGTCACCAAGGCCTCGGCCAAAGACTTGAATTGCAAAACAGGACAATGATTCATAAGCCGATGTTAGCAAAAATCGCGCCCTTTGTCGAGCAATTTTCACACAGCGCGTTTTACTCCGCGCCTGCCTTTACTTCCTTGGACTCTTCCTTTTGATACTCGGGGAAGGCCGAAAGCATCGGCTCCACGTCTTTTCCGTCAAGCTTTCTTTCAACGTAGTTCTTCGTGATTTTTGCAACAAGGGGGCTCAGCGAAAGAACGCCGATCAAGTTTGGAATCATCATAAGACCGTTAAAGGTGTCCGACAAATCCCAAGCGAGAGAAAGGCTCATGGTGGAGCCAAAGAAAATCATGACGACAAAGGCCGTCTTGTAAATCAACTGGGTCTTTTCGCCAAACAGATACTGCCAGGCTGTGGCGCCGTAATGGCTCCAGCCGAGGACTGTGGAAAAAGCAAAAAGCAAAATCGCGATCGCGATGAACTTAGGGCCAAAGGCTCCAAAGACTGTCGCGAAGGCTTCGCCAACCAGGCCCGAGCCTGCGTTTTGCGAAATCATCTTGCCTGTCTCCAAATCGACAAGGCCTGTCGAAAGAACGGCGAAGGCTGTCAAAGAGCAAACGACAATCGTGTCGGCAAAGACTTCAAAGATTCCCCACATGCCTTGGCGAACCGGCTCCTTTACGTTTGAAGAGGAGTGAACCATTACCGAAGAACCCAAGCCCGCTTCGTTCGAGAAGGCGCCGCGCTTAAAGCCCCAAGTGATCGCCTTTTGCAAGCCGTAGCCGACCATTCCTCCGGCGGCGGACTTGGCGTCGAAGGCTCCCTTAAAGATTGCCGCGAACACTGCGGGAACAGAAGTAATGTGCGTGAAAAAAATGATCAAGGCGCCGATGATGTAAATTATCGCCATGATTGGAACGAGCTTTTCTGTGACGGACGCGACTCTCTTGAGGCCGCCAAGAATTATGATAGAAGCGATGATTACAAGCGCGACTCCGCACACCCAAGTGGGAACGTTGAAGGCCGACTCCATGTTGCCGGCAATTGAGTTCACCTGGCTCATGTTTCCGATGCCAAAGCTGGCCAACAAACAGAAGAGACTGAACAAAACGGCAAGAATTGTTCCAAGCCACTTCATTCCCTTGTAGCCGCCAAAACCATCTTTAAGGTAATACATAGCGCCGCCGCGCCAGTCTCCGTTCTCTCCCTTTCGGCGGAAGTAAATTCCCAAAACGTTTTCGGAATAGTTTGTCATCATTCCAAAAATCGCCATTACCCACATCCAAAAAATCGCGCCGGGGCCGCCAAGAATGATCGCGGTGGCGACGCCTACGATGTTTCCCGTTCCGATTGTAGCGGCGAGGGCCGTGCACAAACTTTGGAATTGCGAAATCGCCTTGTTTTCCTTGGCGGTGTGCGCCGTTATTTTTTTGTCCCGGACAATCGCTCCCAGCGTCTTTTTAAGCCAGTGCGAAATATGCGTGAATTGAAAGCCCTTGTTGACAATGGTCATCACAAGGCCGGCCGCGAACAAAAGCGCGATGCCAAAGGTTCCCCAAACGACGGAGTTAACCGAATCGTTGATTTTAGTAATTGTCTCAATCATATGAGCCTCCTTGCGTAGGAACGGTCAAGGCACGCTGCGCTCAAGGCCTTGACTCGTTCCTTTTGCAGCGCGAACAGATTGTCGCGCTGCAATGAGAATAAAAAAAAGGACAGAACCGGTTACCCAGTTCTGCCCCATTGCATGCTTGCATTATACCATAAAACCTAAACTAGTGTCTAGCGTTCCGCCCCAAAAGCAAAAAAAAACTTGCGGATTCCAAAAGGCGCGCTATAATAGAAAGATATGGCAGACGAAGAAAAATCAAAACAAAAATGGACCGACGGCCTTTTGTTCAGGTTCGCGCTTATTTTCGGACTCTTTACTATAATTACTCTTGCGATAAGCGCGGTCACGATTTACGCCATCCAAATGAAGGAATACAAGGCGCAAAAAGTCGAAGACATCCGCAATATCGGCGACTACTTGGAGCGCCTGATCCACGAAGCCGGCGAAGAATTTGTCGTTTACCAAGACTACTACATGAAGCATTTTGCCGAGGTTGACATTCCCTACGACTTTAACGAATACCTTACAGCGCAAAGAAAATACGAAAGCCTTTTGGCGCAGCAGCAACCGCGCGCGGACAAAGACGGAACGAAATTTGACTTTGAGTCTTTTTCGGACGAAGCCAAAAGAGCATACTTTATATACATCCACGAATACTGGCTTTTGACCTTTGAGAACGCGCGCAAAACTTTCAACTTGCCATACACCTACTACCTCGTTCCCAAAGAAGACATCTACCACATGGTTTACATGATTGACGGCGAGCGCACCCACAAGGGGCCCGACGGCAAAAAGGCCGAAAGCGGCGACTACCTTTACTTGGGAGACGAATACTATGATCCGCCGGAAAAATACAAAGTCCAGTGGCGCTCATGGTTTACGGGGGAACGGCAAAACGACTTTGAAATTTGGAACAACGAATGGGGCCACACTTACGCCTACTACACTCCGCTTGTAATAAACGGAAAAAAGCTTGGCCTTATCGGAACGGAGATAGAAGTCGACGCTGTTAACAAGGCGATTCTTTACACGTCGCTAAAAATCGCGGGCGGAATTTCGCTTGGCCTTATCGTCTGCATTGTAATCGTGATGATTCTTTTGCACCACAATTTTATAAGGGGAATCATGGCGCTGGAAACGAGAATGCGCGAATTTACCGCAAACAAAGATCCAAGCGTCGCGGAATGCATCAAGGCAGGAACCAAAGGCAAGAACGAAATCGCCATGCTCTCAAATCAATTCGCCGACTTGATTTTGGAATTGCAAAACTACATGCAAAACCTTCTTTCCACAAAGAACGAGCTTAAGGACACGCAAATCTTGGCAAGCCAGTTGAACGCGCTCGCCAACAAAGACGCGCTCACCGGAGTCCGCAACAAAACCGCCTACGACAACGAAGTCCGCCGCCTTGAAGCCCAAATCGCCGCCGGCAACAAAGAATTTGGCATCGTGATGGTTGACCTAAATTTCTTAAAAAGAACAAACGACACCTTTGGCCACGACAAGGGCAACATCGCGATAAAAAGGCTCTGCAATGTCATTTGCCATGTCTTTAAACATTCGCCCGTATTTAGAATCGGCGGCGACGAGTTCATAGCGATTTTGGAGCGCGAAGACTACGCAAACGCAAAAGATCTGGTAGACCAATTTAACTTGGAATTGGACAAACTTTCAGGCGACAAGTCTTTAAAAATGTGGGAACGAATTCAAGCCGCGATCGCCTACGCGGTTTTTGAAAGCCACGACAAATGCGTTGAAGACGTCTTCCGCCGCGCCGACCTTAAAATGTACCAGCGCAAAAAAGAAATGAAAGGAATTCGCGTCGACTAATTTTGGTCGCTTAAATTGGAAATCGTAATCGCCGCGAAAATTAGGACGCAGCCAAAAATCATTATCGGACTAAGGCGCTCGCGCAAAAACATCGCTCCGAACAAAACGCCAAAAACCGACTCCAACGACAAGAACAAGGACGCAAGCGACGACTCCATGTACTTAAGGCAAACATTTTGCAAAACAAAGGCCACAAGCGTGCTGAAAATCCCCAAATACAAAACAGAGCAAACAACGCGCGCGTTTGAAAATTGCGCGACGGGAATCGCTCCGTCATAAAGCGGAGCCAAGATCCAAGAAAACAGGGCGGCAAAAAAGAACTGCAAGATAGTAATCAAAATCGGATCGTCGTCGCGGTTGCACCAACTTGTAAAGACGATGTGAAGCGCAAAGAATACTCCGCACGCCAAGGTAAGCGCGTCGCCGACGTTCATCGACAAAAAGCCGTCTTCCTTTTTTAGCGCCAGCATTCCGATTCCGCACAAAGACATAAGGGCGGCAAGCAAAGCCACCGCTCTTGGCTTTTTGTGAAAAACCGGCCAGGCAAAAAATGGAATCAAAATAACGTAGAGGGTTGTCAAAAATGCGTTCTTTCCGGCTGTGGTGTATTTGCAGCCAATAGTTTGAACGGCATAAGCGGCGAACAGAAAAAAGCCCGTAAACGCCCCGCGGCCCACAAGGCGCCGTCCGAGACTTTTTAGCTTTTTGCAAAAGGCAAGCGCCAAAGCGGCCGCAGCGATGGTAAACCTAAAGGCCATCATCCAAATCGGCCCGATGTAGTCAAGAGAGTCTTTTACAATAACAAAGGCAAAGCCCCAAATGGCCGCGGTCAAAACCAAGCCAATCGAGGCAAGGACTCGCCTATTCTTTTCTGGCGCGGACAAGGTAGTCTTTATAGCCTTTCTTTTCCAAGGCGTTCAAGGTGGGCTGAACTTTTTCTGTAGGCAAATCCTTTATGATTACGCGAACAACGCCGCTCTTGGTCGTTTGGTAGGCCAAATGCTTTAGGCCCGCGGCCTGGGCGTCGGCGGCAAAAAGGGAGGCGTTCTTTCTGGACGAAAAGGCGCCAAGCTGTATGTTCCAGCGGTCATAGTTTAGGGCTTCCGCGCTCTTTGCAAAGTCAGACGCGCTTGGAACGTCCGAGGCGCCAGCCTTTTGGCCTTGCGAAGAATTTTGGGCCAAAGCGTTGGGTCCGCCAATGATTTCTAGGCTTACTTTTGCCGTTCCGCTTTTAACCATGCCGATTTTTACGGCGGCGGCTTTTGACAAGTCGATTTCACGGCCTTTGATAAAGGGGCCGCGGTCGTTTATGCGGACGACGACCGACTTTCCGTTGGAAAGGTTTGTGACTTTTACTTTTGTGTTAAAGGGGAGCGTCTTGTGCGCGGCGGTCAAGTCGTACATATTGAAGATTTCGCCGTTGGAAGTCTTGCGCCCGTGATACTTGTCGGCGTAATAAGACGCCACAGCGCTGTTCTTGTAAAGCGTTATGTTGTTCGAGGCGAAGGCGCCGCGAGCCAAAAAAGCGAAGGCGAAAACCGCCAAAAATAAAACTGACTTTTTCATAGTTTTATTTTCGGCATATTTTGGCTAGGACAAAAGCATTTTGTCGCTCAAAGTGTCTTCGCCCTGGTGGACGCTAAAGCGCTCAAGCAAGTCCTTCACTTCAAGCTTTTTCTTTTCCTCGCCGCTCACTTCGAAGACGATTTTTCCGTCAAGCATCATTATCAAGCGGTTTCCATAGCGGATCGCGTCGCGCATGTTGTGGGTGACCATAAAGGTTGTAAGGCCGTCGCGCTGGACAAAAAATTCCGTAAGCTCCAAAACTTTTTTGGCGGTCTTGGGGTCAAGGGCGGCCGTGTGTTCGTCCAAAAGCAGGAGCTTGGGCTTTTGCAAAACAGCCATCAAAAGGGTCAAGGCCTGGCGCTGGCCGCCGCTCAACAAGCCTACTTTTGCGGTCATGCGGTCTTCCAAGCCCAATTCAAGCTTGGCCAAGGCTTCCCTGAACAAGACGCGCTCCTTCTGGGTAATTCCCCACGCCAGGGTGCGCTGCTTTCCGCGCCTGTAGGCAAGAGCCAAGTTTTCTTCTATCTGCATGTTGGCGCAAGTTCCCAACATAGGGTCTTGGAAAACACGGCCCAAATATTTTGCGCGCTTGTGTTCCTTTACAAAAGTCAAATCGTTTCCGTCAAGCAAAATTGAACCGGCGTCGCAAGTGTGCACTCCGGCGATAAGGTTGAGCAGGGTTGATTTTCCCGCTCCGTTTCCGCCGATTACCGTGACGAAGTCTCCGTCGTTCATCTTGAGGCTTACGTCTTTGAGCGCCCTGCGTTCGGTTATTTGTCCGGGGTTGAATGTTTTTGAAACGTGTCGTACTTCAAGCATTCTGGTTTCCTCCCAAAAGAGCGTCGTCGGTTTTTGAAACGTTCTCCGCTACAAAAGAGTCGTTGGGCGGATTGGCCACAATTATTTTTCGTTTGCTAAATTTCTTTTTAAGAACAGGGAGCGAGAGGGCGAAGGCGACGATTATCGCGCTGAACAATTTCATGTCCTGAGTCTTCATTCCCAACTGCAAGACCACCGCGATGATCAAGCGGTATATGACGGAACCAATCACGACGCCAAGCAGCTGGACCCAGAATGAAAATTTCTGGCCAAAGAAAACTTCGCCGATGATGATTGAGGCGAGACCGATTACAATCGTTCCGATTCCCATGCTGACGTCGCCAAAGCGCTGCTGCTGCATTACCAAGCCGCCGCTAAGCGCGACCAAGCCGTTGCTTATCATAAGGGCAAGCAACTTCATGTTGTCGGTGTTGATTCCCTGCGCGCGGCTCATGCGGGCGTTGTTGCCCGTGGCGCGGATGGAGCTTCCGATTTCGGTTCCAAAGAACCAGTAGAGAGCGACAATCACGGCCACCACAAAAATGAGGCCGGCGATGAGGCTTGTCCAGGTGGAAGCCATGTCCCTGAATTTTTTTGCCAAGCCAAAGATGTCGCTGATGTAAGTCATTATTGTTTTGTCGGCGCGGGCGAGCGGCTTGTTGGGCCCGCCCAAAACGCGCAAGTTGATTGAGTAAAGCGCGAGCTGCATAAGGATTCCCGCGAGGATTCCGGGAATGTTCAATTTAGTGTGGAGGAGGCCCGTAATCGCGCCGGCAATCATTCCGGCAAAAATCGCGATCACAAGCGCCAGCAGAGGATTCATTCCTCCGCTGATCAAAATCGCGCAAGAACAGCCGCCCAAAGCAAAGGAGCCGTCAACGGTCATGTCGGCAAAGTCCAAGATTTTGAATGTGATGTAAACTCCAAGCGCCATGATTCCCCAGAGAATTCCCTGGCTGGCGGCTCCAAGCATCGACGCTACAAATGGCGGCATATAATTCCTCCGTGTGTCATGTTCGGGCTTGACCCGGACATCTTTCTTAAAAGATTGCCCGATACTTTGTTTTGCTAGTTGAATTTTATTCAACTGCGCTCTTGCGAGCGCTGGCAATCAAGTCGGGCAATGACATTACTTTATCAAATCAGCGGGAATCTCGATTCCCAATTCGTCGGCGACTTCCTTGTTGTAGCTAAAGTCGCACTTTTCCAAATACTGAATCGGCATGTCGGCGGGCTTCTTTCCGTCCTTCAAAATCTCTACGGCCATCTTTGCTGTCTGCAAGCCAAGCTCGTAGTAGTTGATTCCATAAGTGGCCAAGCCGCCGCCAGAAACCATTCCCTCTTCTCCGCAAATTACGGGAATCTTGTTGGGCGTTGTCACGAGAGCGACAGTGGCCATAGAAGAGGCTATCATGTTGTCTGTGGGAGCGTAGATCGCGTCAACTTTTCCGACCAAGCTCTGAACAACTTGCTGAACTTCGTTTGTGTTTGAAACTGTGGCTTCAACAAAATCAAGGCCTTCTTTTTTGCAAGCGGCCTCGGCCAAGTTTGCCTGGAAGCGGGAGTTCTCTTCGCTTGAGCAAAAGAGAACGGCAACTTTTTTGGCGCTGGGAAGCAAGCGCTTGAGCAAGGCGATTTGCGCGGCGCAGGGAGTCAAGTCTGAAGTTCCCGAAACGTTTGTGTTGGGCTTTTCGTTTGACTCAACCAACTGGGCTGTTTTGGGATCTGTTACAGAAGAAACCAAAATCGGAATCTCGCTTGTCATGTTGGCAACGGCCTGCGCGGCGGGAGTGGCGATTGCAAAAATCAAGTCGCAGCGGTCATTGACCAATTTTTGGGCAATTGTGACGCAGTTGGCCTGCTCGCCCTGGGCGTTCTCGTAGTCAATCTCAATGTTCTGTCCGTCAACGAAACCTGCGTCCTTAAGTCCGTCAACAAAGCCCTGGTAGTTTTTGTCCAAGGCGGGGTGCTCAACCAATTGGATTACGCCAATCTTTACTTTCTTTTCTTTCTTCTGGCATGAAGAAAACAACGTCAAAGCCGCGAGGGCTGCCGCAACAAATGCGATTTTTTTCATATAATATTCCTTACTTTTTTGTAAAAAGCGAAGAATATTATAGTGAATTTGAGGAAGGAATTCTAGCGCCTTGTTTATTTCCTGGCCACAATAACCATCGTGCTCATGTTTTGGTTGTAAGGCTCAAAGTTATAGCCGCCGTATATCTCCGCGCTCTTAAAGCCGCTGGCCAAAATTAGGCGCTTTAGTTCCACCGCGGAATAGAGGCGCTGGACGT
Source organism: Treponema sp. (assembly GCA_017645785.1). Classification (GTDB taxonomy): domain Bacteria; phylum Spirochaetota; class Spirochaetia; order Treponematales; family Treponemataceae; genus Treponema_D. Next base: position 207,421 of record JAGCNW010000016.1, on the reverse strand, counting down.
ATTCATGCTCGATGCGGCCGCCGTCTTTGCCCAGCAGGGTCCACTTGGAGCGAAGGCCTTCCCACGCTCCCTCTACTGTGAACTTGGTAAGAACGGTCATGCCGGCGCGCTCAAACCATTCTCCTTCGGTCCAGTACTTGATCGCGGTTTCGCGGCTTACGCATTCAAGGATAAAAAAGCCGCCGTCCTTAACGCAGTCGGCGATGTGGCGCAAAATCTGGATGTCCTCTTCTATCGTGTCGCAGTAGCCAAACGACGTGTAAAGGTTGATCGCCGCGTCAAACTTTTTTTTGCTGACAAAGGTTCGCAGGTCGTCTTTTATCCATTCGATTTTTACTTTTTCGTCGGCGGCGCTTTCTTTTGCCGCGTCCAGTTCGGACTGAATCAAGTCCACGCCTGTGACTTTTAGGCCGCGCAAGGCAAGCTCGATGCTGATGCGTCCCGGTCCGCAGCCCGCGTCCAAAACGGAACTGCCCTTTGACAAGCCAGCGATTTTGCAAACCGCTTCAGCGACGCCTGGAGCCTCCGCCCATCTAGGAGCGTCAAACATAATCGGTCCGTAATTTTTCCAAAAGGATTCATTTTCAAACCAAGAGCGTTCCGCCATATTTCCTCCCTGCGCGTTTTTTCTATTGTATCACGCATATTGGAATTTTTCCAGCAAAAAATTAAAAACTCGCTCCGCCCGAAAAGCTGTATTGGAAGCGGTTCTCGTTGACATTGTAAGACGCTCCCATAGCAAACGCGGGAAAAGCAAGCTTTGCCAAATAAAGCCTAACTCCCGCCTCGGGACCCGTGCACAAATAAATCGAATTGTTCAGCTCGCGGGCCAAAGCCACTTCGTAAAGGCCATAGACAGAAAGAATTCCAAAATTTGCTTTGATGATCGCGGCTTCAAAGCCCGTCAAAAAGCCAAAAATTTGGTCGGTCATAAAAGCGCTCGGAAGCAGCGTCACGCCGGACTTTCCGCGGCCCACAAAATTTGTCCTTAAAAGATTGTTGGAAACAAATCCGCGCGCGCCGGTTATAAGGCGGACGCGATCGAAAATCGGCTGCTGAACCTCGCCGCTAAAGCTCAGCGTTTGCGCAAAGGTTTGCTCGGCTACGTCGGAAAACAAAAACTCTCCGCCAACGCTAAAAGAATTCACGCTCAAAAAAAATCCATTCCACGACGACGACGACACTCCCCAAGAAGCGTCAACGCTCCATTGATTGCGTCGCTGGACATTCGGCGAGTCTATCGGATTAAAAAAAGAATAACCTCCGCCCACGCTTAATGAGGTGGAATTTGTGGGCTTGAACAAAACCTTTGCGGTCGCGCCGGCGTAGACGCTCTTGTAGCCAAAGACCCAGTAATTTTTTGAATTTGCAAAATCGCGCTTGCCTTTGGAAAAGTTTCCCGCGACAGAAAAACCAAGGTCTCCCTTTTGCGTCGGCGGCTTTTGGAAAACTCCTGCGGCAAAAAAACCGTTTGAAGAATACATGCCGCCAATTGCCGCCATGCAGTGCCGGCCAAAAGCGTTCATATCCATTATAAAAAGGCCCGCGCCATAAGTGTCGCCGGTGTAATAGCCGATTGGCATTGGCAAAATCGTCCACTTTTCCTTGAACGAAATGTCAACCGCGGCGCTTGTTCCGTCCAGCGGCCGCGCGCTCACTTTAATTTCGTCAAATAAATTTTGCGCTTGCAAAACCGTTTCTATTCCTTTTAAAGTTTGCTCGCTCGCGGGCTTTTGCAAAAACTGGTTTAAGATGCCATCCATGTAGGAACGTTTTGTGCGCTTTAATCCGCTTATGTCAAACTGAACTATTGAAAGCGCCGAAAAATCTTGTTCCGCGCTTTTTGGGTCTTGAACCTGGCCATTTTCTTGGCAAAAAAGATTTGCCGCCATAAAAAGAGAAAAGACAAAAAATAAAAATCCGATTCGCCCTCGCGCCTTCATTTGCCAATTATTTTACATTTTTTTATTGCAATTTACAAGTGAACTTTGAGCCTGGCCATTTGTCGTCATGCCTTACCGGGCTTTGCGCGGACAAAACAAAATTATGGCGGGCGGCGATTTCGCGCGCGATCGCAAGGCCCAAACCGCTTCCTCCCTTGTTCCGTTCCGACGACTCTTTTTTAAAGCGCTCAAAAATATGCGGCAAATCCTCCGCGCTGATTCCGCTTCCGCCGTCGGTCACAGTAATCTCGTCGCCACCGATTTGCATCACAACCTCGCCGCCCTCTGGCGAAAACTTTACGGCGTTGTCCAAAATCGTCATGAACATTTGGCGAACGCGGCCGCCGTCTCCTTGGATTATTTTTGGGCCTTCAGTCCGCTCAACTTTTATCGAAACGTTTTTTGCGGCGGCCGCTTTTTGAATCGCATTTGCGGCTTCGGCGGCGGCTTCCTTTACGTCAAAAGGTTCCTTTTCGATTTTAAAGCCCGCGGTTTGCAAGCGCGAAAGCTCCAGCAAGTCGTTGACCAAACGCTGCAAGTGAATCGTTTCCTTTAACATTTGGTCTTGGTATTCGGCGACATCCTTGGGAGCGGAAATCACGCCGTCAACAAGCGCTTCAAGCGAGCCGCGGATGACAGTCACCGGCGTTCTAAGCTCGTGCGAAACGTTGGCTATAAAGTCGCGGCGCATGTTTTCCAATCGAGCGCTTTCTTCGCTGGCGTCCTTAAGCTGCGCGGCGAGCGCGTCCAAAGTTGCGGCGAGTTCGCCCAACTCGTTTTTGTCTTTTACGCCGGTCTTTATAGAATAGTTTCCCTTGGCCAATTCTTTCGCCGCGCCGTTCATTTTTTCTATTGGCTTTGTAAAGGAACGGCTCAAAAGCGCCGCAGCCAAAAGGGCAAGCAAAAAAGCGCAAGCCGCGCTGCCAGCCAAAATACGAACGCTTTGCAAAATCGCCTCTCGCAAACCGACAATCGGAGAATGCAAAAGCAAAACCCAAACGACGTTCTGGCTTTCGCGCTCGTAAACCGGCGTGGCCGCGGTAAGCGACTTTCTCTCCAAAACAGGATTAAAAACTTCGGTCACGGACGCTTCGCCCGCAAAGGCTTTTTTTAGCACCTCGTCCGCGCCTGGCGGCAATTTTGTTTCTTCCATCGGCTGCGGCGCGTTTTGGTCTTGAAAAGAATTTTCATTCCGCGGCGCGTTTTGGTCTTGAGAACTATTTTTGTCGCGCGGAGGCCTCGGCGGTATTCCGTGCCCGGCCATCGTAACCACGTTCATGTTTTGGTCGATAAGCCACACGTCGGCCAAAGAAATTTCATGCAAGTTGCGGATAGCGAAAACCGGATTTCGTCTGTGGTTTCCCGAAGACATTTCGTAAATGCGCGAAAGCGTGCGCGACATTACTTGCGCCCGTCGAGTCAAATCGTTTTTAAAAATGGCCGTCGTGTGGCGCGCGATTAAAAAACAAAACAAGCCGCCTGTCACCGCCGTGGCCAACAAAAGCGCCGTCAAGAAAAACAAAAATAGTTTTGCCGAAATCTTAGCTTTCAAATTTGTACCCCGTTCCAAAAACTGTGGTGATTTTCCAACCTTCATGCGGAACCGCGTCCAACTTTGCGCGCAAGCGTTTTATGTGTTGGTCAACAGTGCGCGCGTCGCCGTCGTAGTCCATTCCCCAAATATTGTTCAAAAGCTGCTCGCGCGAAAAAACTTGGTTTTGGTTTTGCAAAAACAGTTCCAGCATTTCCAATTCTTTTTTTGTAATGGGAATGTTTTTGTCGCCGATAAATACCGTTCCGCCATCCAAGTCAAGCGAAAGGTTTTTCGCGCGTAATTTTTTTTCTACCGCGCCCGCGGGATTGGAGCGGCGCAAAATGCAGCGAATGCGCGCCATAACTTCTTGCGGCGAAAAAGGCTTTACGATGTAGTCGTCGGCGCCGATGTCCAAACCCATAATTTTGTCAAAGTCTTCGCCGCGCGCGGTGACCATTATTATCGGAACGTTGGAAGACTTTCTGATTTGCTTGCAAACCTCAAAGCCGTCAACCTTTGGCATCATCACGTCAAGCAAGACCATGTCAAATTTTATTTTTTCAAAATAGTCCAAGGCCTCTTGCCCGTCATGCGCGGCGGTCGGCTCATAGCCTTCCTTTTGAGCGTAGGCGCAAAGCACCTTTACGATTTGTTCAGTGTCGTCGGCGATTAAAATTTTCATGTCATTATTATAACACAAAGAAAAAATTCCGCCATATCTTTTTTTAAGGAACTTTCAAAATGTCACACCTTTGACACAAGTAAATTCGATAATAAAAGTGTAAGGAGCAGGAAATCTTTATTTTAGGAGCGAAAGAGCCGCTAAAAAAACGGCCCGCTCCAAGGAGTTTAATATGAAAAAGACAGGAATCATCATCGCCGCCATCGCCCTCGTCGCCGCGGCGGGAACTTTTGCCCAACCCAGCGCCAAGGGAAAAAACGCCGACGCAAAGAACGCGCCCAACTTTAGAGAGCCGCCAAAATTTGAAAAGCCCTCCGACGCCGACCTTAAGGCCTATCACGACGCGGAAGTTCAAAGCTACAAGATTTTGCTTGACGCGCAAGTCAAGGCAAAAATGGTCACGCAGGAATGGGCCGACGCGCGCTTGGCCGCGCTCAAAGCGATGCAAGCCGACTGCAAAGGCTTTTGCTTCTTCTTCAAAGGAAGCCACATTTACATGGCCGACCAAATTGGCCGCCCCCACTTTGGCCCCAAATTCCACAAGCGCCATCACCACGACGGCAAAGCTGGATGCGGCCCGCGCAAAGAGCGCCCGCGCAAGGGCCCGCGCTTTGAAAACGCCCCGCAAGACGCTCCAGCCGAAGTAAAGTAAAACTTTAAGGAATAAAAAAAGCCGACCCTTTCGGGCCGGTTTTTTTTACGCGCCAAACGTTCCGCCATTAAAACAAAACCGCGCGCGCGATTGAAAAGTAAATCAACAAACTGGCCGCGTCAACAATCGTGGTGATAAAAGGGCTGGACATTACGGCGGGATCAAAGCCAAGACGCTTGGCGCACAAGGGCAAAGCGCAGCCAATCAATTTGGCCACTAAAACTGTGGCGGCCATCGCGGCGCAAACCACAAAGGCGATTTGAACCGTAACGCCTTGGTTTCCCAAAAGCAGGCGGTCCACCAGAATTATTTTGGCAAAACAAACAAGCGCCAAGGCAAGGCCGCACAAAAGCGCCGCGCGGATTTCCTTCCAAATGACTTTCGGCAAATCGCCAAAGCCAACTTCCCCCAAAGAAAGCGCCCTGATAATCGTAACCGACGACTGCGAGCCGGAATTTCCGCCCGTGTCCATGAGCATCGGAATAAAGGCCGTAAGCGCCACTTGAACCGCCAGCGCGTTTTCAAAACCGGTGATAATCATTCCGGTAAAAGTCGCACTCACCATCAAAAGCATCAGCCAAACGATTCTATGACAAAACAAGTCCAAGGGCGTGGAGCGCAAGTAAGTTTTTTCTGACGGCGACATTCCGCCCATTATTTCGATGTCTTCGGTGGCCTCGTCTTCCATTACCTCAAGCGCGTCGTCAAAAGAAATTATGCCCACCATCCGCCCTTCGCCGTCAACCACAGGAAGCGCGTAAAAGTTGTACTTTGAAAGAAGCTTGGCCACTTCCTCTTTGTCGTCGCGCGTGTTCACGTTTATGACGTTCTCTTTCATAAGGCTGTCGATTTTTATCGAATCGTCTTTTGCCAAAAGCAAGTCTTTTACGGAAAGGCGGCCCAAGAGCTTTTTGTCTTTTGTAACATAGCAAGTGTAAAAGGATTTGTTGTCAAAGCCGCTCTTCCTTATTTGCGCAATCGCCTCGCCCACCGTAAGCCCCTGTCTAAGCGAAACGTATTCGGTGGACATTATGGAGCCGGCGGAATTTTCGGGATACTGCAAAAGGCGGTTTATTTCGCCGCGCTTTTCTGGATTGATTTGCTTTAAGATTCTGTCAACGACAATCGCGGGCATTTCGTCCACCAAATCCGCCGCTTCGTTGGCGTACAAGTCGTTCACGATTTCCTTTAATTCCAAGTCGGAAAAGCCGCGAATCAAAAGTTCCTGAAAGTCGCTGTCCATTTCAACAAAAACGTCAGCGGCCTTGTCTTTTGAAATCAGCCTGAACAAAAGCGGGATTTGCTTTTCGTCAACGCGCTCAAAAAGAGCGGCGATGTCTGCGGCGGCCATCGTCGAAGCGATGTCTTTGATTGTCGAATACTTTTTTTCTTCAAGAAGATTTTGAATCATCTCCTCGATTTTCACTTTAAATTCCATCGTCGCATTTTTGCATGAGAAATGAGAATTGTAAAAGTGGCTTGCATCAGAGCGGAAGGTTTTTGCAGGAAGCCATGTCGCGCGTCATTGTCTTGGCGCCCGGATACGAGCCGGAATTACTGTCATCGCCCATCGCTTCCTCCTTGCATTTTTTATTTTTGTGGAATTATACAAAAAACGCCGCGCAGTGTCTAGACGCGCTGCAATTCAGCGTGGCATAAAAAAAGCCGGCCCTTTCGGGTCGGCCTGTTTTTGCGTATGACGCATTTAACCGTTGTTCCTTCTCCTAGAACTCTCGGATTGCCCGGACAGCGAAAGAGGCATCTTTTGAGTAGTCAAGCAGACTGGCACGGCCTCCTGCCGCAAGCCAGGCTTGTGTAGTCTCCCTCGCCTGGCTTGAAGTCCAATAATAATCGTCGCTGCTATCTTTTATTTTCGTTCCATTTACAGCGCGTAGGCCATAAATCACACCAGCTACATCTAAATAAGTGGTTCGTACATCCTCTAAATAACTGACACTCCGCAGAAGTTCCGCCAGTTCTGGAAGCGTCGGCAAATACCAGCCGGTTTCATAGGCAGTTCCTTTGACGCGGCTTCCAGCTTGGTCTTTGTAACCATCGCAAAAATTGAATGCATACATTTGTTCAATTTTTTGAACACTATTCTTTACCGTTGCAAAGGTGTTGGTTCCGCGAAGCAATCCGTCAAACCGTACCTGTGGGTCAGTTGCGCCATACACGTCTGGGCAGTAGGCGCCAAAAGGTTGGACGTGATGTATCTCTTCGCCATTTGCATAATAATAATGGCCCCCCCACATTCTACCTTCACCGATGTATATAGGATGGGCGGCCGTGCTGTTGAATTTTATATAGCCTCCATTATCACTACCCAGGTAATTCCCACACCAAGGACCATAGCCCTCTGCCAAACCCACGCCAAGCACACAACTGCCAAGAAATTTTGATGCCAACCACTTAAATTCTGCCTTGCCGTCATAAAAAATAACCGCAATGGCGTCGTTCTTTTGAGACTCTGAGAGGTAGCCGCGATTTTCGCGCGCAACAGCGGTTCCGTCTTTTAGCACAATATCGCCAACCGTATCAGGCTTTGCCTTAACCTTTGCCTTAAAATCAACTTCCACAAGCATGTCGCCGTCTGCCGTCCAAAACCAATATTCTGTATCATTCTGATGCATTAAACAAATACTTCCGCGCTCGCTTGTAGCTTGAACATTATCCACTTTTGATGCGATTATCTTATCAATCGCGCATCCGGCAGGAATGTCTTTTGAAATCAAACTGCCTTCCGGAACATCATTAATGAAGTAGCTCCCCAGCGAAGTCCGCATGTATATATTGTGCGTGATTGTAGATTCATATTCTACATGTAGTTTAACAGTATTATCTTCAATTTCATCATCTGTCATTATAAAGACATGCTCGTCTGAAACATCATAATATTTTTTAACATTCCAATCAAATACCTCAACTTTACTAACTTTTTGGTTTTGTGGCGGTATTATAGTAATCACAACCGTAGCGCCAGGCATGATGCCTGTACTTTGATCGACAGAAATATCCCCAGGATACAAAGATTTGTAACTTCCCCAAATACTATATGACCCGCCAGAGTAGGTGTCGAATTCCGCGCCAATCGTAATGTCCGCTTTTGGCATGGTAAAGCAATAAAAGTCGTCTAGCTCGACAGTCGCGCCTGTTATGGAAATTTTGTCTTTGCTTGCAAGTTTATATCCAGTGGCTGGCTTTACATTAAGCAAAACCTTTTGGCCCGCGTAATTTCCGCTTGCCCTAAACCCAGTTATCGAGCCGCCTGTAATTCCGTCAGCCAGCGCGATTGAATAAGTTCTTTCCGCAAATGTCGCCGTTACGGAAACATCGCCGTCTGGCATTGAAAACTTGACTTGTCCGCCCGCCTTGTCAAAAGAAAGAGAAATTGAGTTTGTTTCCCCGCCGGCAGAATATTGCGCGACAAGGCTTTCAACAACATAGTCTTTTGCGCCGCCTGTCGAAGGCGTTACCGTAAGCGTTATTTCTTCTCCTTCTTTAGCTGAAGCTTTGTCAGCCGCAACAGTTCCGTTTGCCCCGCCTGAAACAGTGATTGAATGACTAATCAATTCTTTAAATGTCGCGCTTATCGTTACATCGCTTTCCGGCATGTCAAAAGAATTTCGCTGGCTCTCGACAATTCCGACAACACCGGTTATCGTATAGGAATCAAGCTTATATCCGCTATCTGGAGCAGCGTAACATCCTATCGCCTCTCCAGCAAAGGCCTTTACTGTTTTATTGCCGTCAGTTGTTGCATAGGCGTCCCTCGGAGTTTCAACGGCAATATTTCCGTTTGTCGGCTTGGTCAATGTTATCGTGTAGATTTTTTTAAAGCTGGCATTAACGACAACATTGCTTTCAGGCATTACAAAAGTGTTTAGAGTTACCGGAATATCGTTTCCGTCCGCGTCCTTTACCGTAAGCGTGTCAAATTCATAGCCGTTGTCCGGCGTTGCATCAACCTTAACCGTCATTCCTTTTGAAAGAGCCAATAAAAGATTGTCTGAACTTTCGCCTACGGAAAATAAAACCTTTCCGTTTTGTATTCCTTGAGCCGCCGTAACTGTATATGACGATTCGCTTGCCGTCTTAAACGTCGCGCTTACCGTAACATCAGCGTCCGGCATTGCAAAAGTGTTTTGGTAAATTGTCAGCGCGCTGCCAGAAGAACTTGCCGCAAGCGCGTCAAGTTCAAAGCCGACGTATGGCAGTACAAGAATGGCAACCGTCGTTCCTTTTGAAGCCCGGCATGTCTCGCCTTGATCGGAATTATTTGTGAAAACCAGAATGCTCCCGCCTTGCATTCCTTGAGCCGAAACAGTGTGTGTTGATGATTGAGCCTTAAAAGAAACGTCAATTTCCACGTTTGCATTTGGCATGACAAACGAATTGTCTGTCACGTCAATATCATTAGCCGCATTCCCCTTCCCATAATACCGAACATATAGTTCGTCCAGCTGATAGTTAGCTTCAGGCGCTACGGTAAGATAAATTTTTTCGCCAGGAGCAATGCCTTCTGTCTTGCTTGCAGTAACGGTTCCGTGATTTTCACTTGCACCGCTTCCTGGATAAAAAATGGAAACCGAGCGCAAAACGCTAGGCTCCGGAGTCGCAGGCGTCGGAGTCACAGGCTCCGGAGTCGCAGGCGTCGGAGTCACAGGCGTTAAGTCCCCAGAAGTATTTCCGCATGAAACTGCCACAGACAAAATGGCCATAATCGCGCACAATTGAAAGAATTTGCTCATACACAACTCCTCCTACAAAAAAATCTAAAATTTTAGGGAAACTTTAATAGATGAAGTGAATCGCAGAAGCGCGGCTTCCACGCGTTTCTATTATATTATAAAAAAAACGTTTGTCAACAAAAAAACACAAAAAAAACCGGCCCTTGCGGGTCGGCTTTTTTGTTTGTCAAAAGATTGTCGGGTCGCGCCCGACAATGACATAGTCTGTCATTCCCGCGCTTGAGGCGGGAATACGACTGGTCAAGGCACGCTGCGCTTAAAGCCTTGACTCAGCCGTTTTGAGGCGCGAACAACATCATCGCGCCTCAATCGCTTATTTCTTGCCTTTCTTTGCTGTCTTTTTGGCAGGAGCCTTTTTGGCGGCCGCTTTCTTGGCGGGGGCCTTCTTGGCTACAGCTTTCTTAGCGGGCTTCTTGGCAGCAGGCTTTTTGACGGCCGCTTTCTTAGCGGGAGCCTTTTTCGCGGCCTTGCCAGCTTTGGCGGCCTTGATTACAGCCTGAGCGCCGGCCAAGCGGGCCAACGGTACGCGGAACGGAGAGCAAGAAACGTAGTTCAAGCCGAGCTTGTAGCAGAGAGCGATAGAAGCGGGATCTCCGCCGTGCTCGCCGCAGATTCCAAGGTGCAAGTCAGACTTAACTGAGCGTCCCTTTTCTTCGGCAATTCCCATCAAAGCTCCAGGACCATCTTCGTCCAATGTGGTGAAGGGGTCTTCGGCCAAGATGTTCTGCTTGAGGTAAGACTCGATGAACTTAGAGTAGTCGTCGCGGCTGAAGCCGAACGTTGTCTGAGACAAGTCGTTTGTTCCGAATGAGAAGAAGTCGGCGTACTCGGCCAACTTGTCCGCTGTAAGAGCGGCGCGGGGGAACTCAACCATAGTTCCGATTTCGAACTTGAGCTTTGTTCCCTTGAGCTTGTTAACCTTCTCGATTACGGCCAAAGCCTGCTCGCGGATCTGCTTAACTTCGTTGGCGCTTACTACGTTCGGGATCATGATCTGAACGTTGTGCTTAACTCCTTCGCGGTCCAAGCGGGCTGTAGCCAAAGCGATGGCCTCAACCTGTGTTTCGTAAATCTCAGGATATGTGATGGCCAAGCGGCATCCGCGGTGGCCAAGCATCGGGTTGTGCTCGTCAAGGGCGGCAACCTTTTCGGCCAACTTGTCGCGGTTAACGTCAAGCTTCTTAGAAAGAGCCTTGAGTTCGGCGTCTGTGTGGGCCTGGATGAATTCGTTGAGCGGCGGGTCAAGCAAGCGGATAGTAACCGGGCGTCCTTCCATTGTCTTGATGATGTCGTAGAAGTCTTTTTCCTGCAAAGGAAGAATGGCCTTGAGGTTTTCCTTGCGCTCTTCTGTTGTGTCAGAAATGATCATCTTCTGGAAAGAAGTGAGCTTGGGCTCGTCAAAGAACATGTGCTCTGTGCGGCAAAGTCCGATTCCGGCAGCTCCAAAGCGGAACGCGTCTTTTGCGTTCTGCGGAGTGTCGCCGTTGGCGCGAACTTCAAATCCGGCAACTTTCTTTCCGCTGGCTGTTGTGCGAACTGAACCCTTGCGGATTTCGTCGGCCCAACCCAAGAACTTTTCGAGGTCCTTGCTCAATGTGGCGGGAGCTACAGGAACAACTCCGTCGTAAACCTTTCCTGTTGATCCGTCGATTGTGAGGAAGTCGCCTTCCTTGTAAACGTGGTCGCCGATGACAACCTTTCCGCCATTGAACTTAACGGCAGAGCATCCGCAAACACAAGCTGTTCCCATACCGCGGGCAACAACAGCGGCGTGTGAAGTGCGTCCGCCAGTAGAAGTCAAGATGCCCTGGGCAACGGCCATACCGGCGATGTCGTCCGGAGAAGTTTCCTTGCGAACCAAGAGAACCTTCTTTCCTTCTTTTGTCCAAGCGACGGCGTCGTCGGCTGTGAATACGATCTGTCCGCATCCGGCTCCCGGAGAAGCGTTAAGGCCAGAAGCGATTTCTGTAGCCTTTTTGACAGCGGCGGGATCCAACTGCGGAAGAAGCAACTGGTTCAACTGTGTGGGCTCTACGCGGAGCAAAGCCTCTTCTTTTGTGATGAGCTTTTCGGCAACCATGTCAACAGCCATCTTGACGGCGGCGGCGCCTGTGCGCTTACCGTTGCGGCACTGGAGCATGTAGAGCTTTCCTTCTTCTACTGTGAACTCCATGTCCTGCATATCGTGATAGTGCTTTTCCAAGCGGTCGCGAATCTTGCAGAGCTGGTCGTAAATCTTCTTGTTTGTCTTTTCAAGCTGAGCGAGTTTCTGAGGTGTGCGGATACCGGCAACTACGTCTTCGCCCTGAGCGTTCATAAGGTATTCGCCCATGAACTCGTTGACGCCTGTTGAAGGGTCGCGGCTGAAGGCAACGCCGGTTCCTGATGTGTCGCCCTTGTTTCCGAATACCATTGACATAACGGTAACGGCTGTTCCCTTAAGAGCGCCTTCTTTGATTCCGTTCAATTCGCGGTACTTGATGGCGCGGGGGTTCATCCAAGAGCCGAATACGGCGCCGATGGCTCCCCACATCTGCTTCTGCGGATCCTGGGGGAAGTCCTCGCCCTTCTCTCTCTTGTAGAGAATCTTGTACTTGCTTACGATTTCCTTGAGTTCGTCAGTTGTAAGCTCTGTGTCCTGCTTGATTCCGCGGTGAGACTTAACTTCGTCGATGATCTTTTCGAACTTGGCGTGCTCAACGCCCATAGCTACGTCGCCGAACATCTGGATAAAGCGGCGGTAGGCGTCCCAAGCGAAGCGGGGGTTGCCAGTCTTGGCGGCGAGGCCTTCGACTGACTTGTCGTTCAAACCGAGGTTGAGGATTGTGTCCATCATGCCGGGCATAGAGATGGCGGCTCCAGAGCGAACTGAAACAAGGAGCGGATCCTTTTCGTCGCCTAGCTTTTTGCCCATAACCTTTTCCAACTTGGCGAGGTACTTGGCGACTTCGCCGTTGGGTCCTTCGAGGCCGGCCGGGTACTTTCTTCCCAACTTGTAATATTCCTGGCAGACGTCAGTTGTGATAGTAAATCCAGGAGGAACAGGAAGACTCAAAGGGGCCTTTGCCATTTGGGCAAGGTTGGCGCCTTTTCCACCGAGATCGGCGCGCATAGACTCATCGCCGTCAGCGTCGCCGTTTCCAAAAAAGTAAACATACTTGGTTTTTGCCATGGTAGGTAACTCCGTATATAATAGATATGTAAAGATAATCTTACTTCAATTACAGGTTATTGTCAATGATTTTGTCAAGTATTTTCAAGGAATTCGGGGCTTTTAGAAGGAATAATACGAGAAAACTACGAAGCCCGAATCAGAGTCCTCTTCCCAATATTCGCCCAAGGGCTCTAGGCGAGCGGCCTTGGCAGCCGCGTTTTGGGCGTCGATTTGCGAAAGGCTTCTGGCCGTTTCCAAATCCTCGGCCTTGCCCACGCCAACCGCAAGGCGGTCGGACGCGGACAAGTCGAACTTTTTGCGCAAAAGCCGCTCGTCCTTTTTTTGCCTGTAATTTTTCACCCATTTTGGGTTGAGCGGCAGTCCCATTTCCATTCCCTTCCAAGAAACTATCTCCGCAAAGGAAGAAAAAGAGACTGCAATAACACTCAATAAAACAAGCGCCGCTTTTTTCATTCCGCAGCCGACCTTATGTAGTCATAAAAGGCTTTTGAAAAGTCCTTTTTGATTTTAGCGATCATAGAGGCTTCGGCCTTGTGCTGGGCTTCGCCGTAGTCCACATGGCTTTCGCGGCCTTTTATAGTGAACGGAACGATTTGATGGCTGGTCTTTGTGTCCAAAATGTAGCTTTCGCAGTTATAGCGGCAGCGGATTGTCTTTTTGTCAGTCGTGTCAGCCCGCTCAAACTCAAATTTGGCGATCAAGGTGTAGCGGACGGAAGCGTCGTAAGTTCCCTTAAAGCCCGCCTCCGCAATCGCTTGGCTAAAGGCCTCTTTGTAGCGGCCGTGATCGTCGTTGTAAGTTTGAACGCAAATCGGAATCTGCTTGGCTATTTCCATTTTTTCGGCGTGAATCTTTTTGGAAGACGGACAATAAGACTTTAGGCTGTCAACGCAAGAAGGGTCGATGACCGAAAGCTTTTGCAAGCTCTTTTCGTTTTCGAGCGCGATGTCTTCAGCAAAGTCGTACGAGCCGAATCCGTCAAGCGAGGCTTTGTCCGAAGCCGCGTTCTTCAAAACTGTAGAAATGGCGGACGCGTTCTTTTTAATCATAGTCGTGTAAATGTCAACGGCCTTTGATTTTTCCAAAACCGCGATCGCGTACCAAGTTGCGTTTGGAACGTCTTGCCAAAATTCCTTTGTCTCAACGCCAATCAAATTGTCAACGTCAATCTTGCGCTTTACGTCTTGGCTAAAAGCCTGAACGTTGGCGGTGGCCACAAGACCGTCCGCCTTGGCCTGAACCATTCTGCTGGAAGCGGTTGACTCAGACTTTATCGCCTGGCCAAAAACCGAAGCCAAGCCTTGCAAGGCTTTGACTTCGCTCGAGTCTCTGTCCGGTCCGCTTCCGACATAAGTTATGAAAGAAGCGTTTGGATATACGGCGGACGCCTGGTTGACCCATTCCGGCATTTTTGTAGCCTTGGGTTTGTCATTCTTCTTGGCGGCAAAAACGAGTCCGCCGGCCAACAATATGCAAAGACAAAGAAGCGCCTTCGCAAAACAATTTACTTTTCGCATGAAGAAACCCTCACGCTAACTTTTCCGGCTTGAACCTCTACGTTTTCAATCGTCTTTGTTTCCACAACTTTTCCTGCGGCGTCAAGATACTCAACTGTGACGTTATAAATTCCAGGAGCGACAGAGAAGCCCGCTCGGCTTGCCTTGTTGGGGAAATATACGCCCTGCCTAATGTCGGCGCGTTCTTTGTCAGCGACGGCGTTGGCCGCGGCGTCAACAGCAGCGTCAAAGGCGACTTGCGCGATGGCGGCGGCAAGAGGACTCTTTTGAGAGGCTTGGTTAAGCGCGATTCCCGCCGCGATTACAGAAGCGGTCACAACTGAGTTTTTGACAACGTTTCTAAACACGGAACGGTTGTAATCGCCGTAAGCTTTTTGCGCTACGTCAATTCTTACCGCGTCGTCAAAGTCTTCTATGAGAGTCGCGTTTGACGACGCTCCGTTTGACAAAAGAACCCGCACAGACTTGATGTTGTGTTTTTGGGCGTTCTTGTCAAAAACCGGATAGGCGATTTTTGTGTAAAGAGGAATCGTTCTGTTCAAAACAGGAATCGGGAGCATAGTGGCCTGGGGCTCTTTTCCTTCGCTGACGTCTTCGCGCTTTCCAATCATTCCAGAAAGGGCGACGACTTCCAAGCGGCCCTTGCCAGCAGGGATCTTTGTTATTTCATCGACGCGCGGAACTTTATAAACCGCGCCAAATTCCTCAGCGTGGTCTATGTCGCCGTATGCCGCGTAAGCGACAGTTCCCAAATAATTGAAGAAAGGAGAGCTTTCGTATTTTTCGTCGCTCTTTTTGGGAGCCTCGACAAAAGAAAGGTTTACGCCCGATGAAGAAAGCTTTTCCTTGGCTTCCTTATACTCGTCGCTTTGAAGGGCGGCTTCAGCCTCGGCCTCAAACTGGGCGTTCTTGGCTCTAAGCTCTTGAATCTCCTGCATGAAAGTTCCGACATAATCGTTCATAATTCCTTTGGCTACGTCATCGCGCTGCATGCTCAAGGCGCAGGCGAGGCGCATTGACCAAGCCAAATAGCGCTCGTATTCGGCGCCCTTGTATTTTCTGTTGACTCCGCTAGACTTGGCGGCCTTGCCTTCTTCGCTCGCGTTGAACGACACGGTGGCCTGCTGCATTTTTGCGTAAGTCTCAAGGAAGCCTTTTCCAGAATCTTGGTAATCAGCCTCGTGGTACAAGAGCATGTCAACGTCAAGGAAATCCTTTATTTCGTTCTTTTTGTCGCCCTTTCCAAGAAGCATGGCGGCGCACATATTGTAGTCGCCGTTTTGAAAAGCCTCGTTGTATTTCGCTTCGTCAAACTTCACTTTTTTTGGAGCGGCGGGTTTGCTGGCGGGCTTAGCCGGCTTTTCTTTCGCGGGCTTCTCAGCCTTCGCAGGCTTTTCTTTTTTGGCTTTTTCTTCCTTGGCCTTGCCGTCTTCTTTTGGGGCGGCTTCTTTTTTAGCCTTCTTTTCTTTTTTGGCCTTGGCGGTTTTTTCTACGGCTTCAACTTTTTCAGTAGATTCAGAATCGGCCTTGGCTTTTTTAGGAGCCGCGTAGGCCGCGAACAAAGAGAGGACAACAGCCGAGATTACGGCTGTCTTTATAATTTTTTTCATTTTAATTTCCTATGGAATTATTTGCTTTTTATAGCGGCAGTCTTCTTAAGATAGTCTTTTGTCTCTTCAGAAGGCTCAAACATCGCGACAGTTCTGTGTGTCTGCAAATCTGTAAGCTCGATGTTCACAATGTAGGTGCGCTCTTGCTTTTTTCCATTGTTCTGAACCATAAGCTTTACAGAGCCTGTAAGCATGTAGTCGGCCGCGTCTTCTTCGTCCAACTCTTTGGCTTGGTCTTCGGCGGCATGGTCCTGCTGGCTGATGACTTCGTCACGCATTTCGTTGCGGATGTCGGAGTTGGCCATAAACTCAAGCACGCCGCTGTTAAGAACGGCTGTCTTAAGGCTGTTGGCGATAATCTGCGTGTCAAAGAATTCGCCAGTCTGGTCCTTGATTTTTCCAATGGTGACGACCGGAGCGCGGCCGTTTTTTTCTTCAAATTTCTCAACGCGGGGATTCTTGATGACCTGGCCTACAATGTCCTTGCAAATCGCTCGGCAGTCGGTCTCGCTAAGATACGGAGTGAGGTCTCCAGCTCCGCCGCGCTTTACCGCTTTGGCGCTGGCCGCGTTCAAAACAGAAATCGCAATCAAAAGGGAAAACAAAAACTTTCTCATACTATAATTCCTCATAAAAAAAAGAAAGCCCCGAAAAAGCGACGCTTTTCCGAGGCTAAATTCAACTATTCTTCGTCAAAAGAATATTCAACAGTAGGATCAACAGCCTTGTCGATCAAAGGAGCGCGAAGATTCTCGCTCAAAGCCTTCTTCAAAAGAACAGTCTCTGAAGCGTTGTCGTCAACTCCGTTCAAAGCGGCGTCCAACTGCTTGTCGTAAATGCTGCGCTTCATTACGAACACAACATAATACTCATAGTAATAGTCGTAGGCGCTGTCGGGAGACTTCTTTGTAACCTTCATTCCCTGCTTGGGCTTGCGGAACTGAATCCAATACTGAGATTCCTTGAGCAAACCGTTCATCTCGATTGTAGAAAGGGCCTTGATTGTCTGGTCGATGGCCATCTTTTTCTTGTTTTCGTCACCGCTTGTTCCCTGGAAAACGGCGTTGGCGCTCTGGCCGACGGCGATTGAGAATGAGTTGGCTACCTGGCGTTGAACGTCAACCTGGTCTGTCCAAGTCTTGAGGAATTCCAAATCATTTCCCTGGTTAGAGAAAACGAAAATCTGGTAGTCTTTCAAGTCAACCTTGAGAGCCTTGGCGACCTTCTTGTTTTCGCCTTCCAAAACAGCCTGAACCCAGTCAGGGATGTCTGTTCCGAGCGCCATGCCCGGGCGGTTGATGATTTCAATCTTAACCTTGGCTTCCTTGCCCTTTTTTGCGGCAAAGACGTTAAAAGAGAGAAAAAGCGCCAACAATGACGCAACAGCAAGCACTTTAGTTTTCATTTACTTCCTCCAAACTAAAAACTATTTTAACGCGTAAATTAAATTATAGCCCCACGGCTTTTTATTGTCAACAAATTTGACTGCCGCAAGGTTACAAGCGAATTTCTATTCCTTAAAAACGTTCTTCAATTCTTTGGCGTAAATCTCGCTGATTTTGTAGCGCATCAATTCCTGCTTGGCGCTAAGCTCTCGGCCAACCTCAAAGGGCTTGGACAAAAGGGCAAAGCGAGGAATGCGCTCAAAGGCGCGGAATCCGTTCTTTGAGCTGATGATTTCGCGAACGATGGAATCCAAGAATTTATAGGTTTCCTCTTTTTTGAGCAAATCCTCAAAAGAGGCGAAAGCGACGTTGTTTTGCTTTGCCCAGATTTCCAATTCCTCTTGGTTGGGAAGAATCAAGGCGCCCAAATTGCGCTGGTCCTGGCCAAGAACGACGGCTGTCTGGATGTAAACCGATTCCTCAAGCTTTATTTCCAACGGAAGGGGTTCGACGTTCTCGCCGCCGCGCAAAACGATCGTATCCTTGACGCGGCCCAAAATCTTAAGCTCGCCGCCCATGCCGATAATGGCAAGGTCGCCGGTGTCAAGCCAGCCGTCGGAATCGATGACTTTCGCGGTAAGTTCGGGACGGTTGTAGTAGCCTTTCATAACCGTTCCGCCCTTAATCTGAAGGACGCCCTTCTTTCCCTTGCCGACGTCGTTTCCTTCCATATCAACAATGCGGGCGTTGATGCCGTAAAGCGGGCGGCCGATGCATCCAAAGACCGGCTTTGTGATGTGGCGAACGCTTACAATCGGAGCGGTTTCGGTAAGGCCGTAGCCTTCGACGATTTTAATGCCCAAGGCCCAAAAGTATTCGTCAACGTTTTTGGGATAGGCGCCGCCGCCCGCGATTCCGGCGCGGAAATTCTTTCCGAGCATGGCGCGGATTTTTTTGAATACAAGCGCTCCGCCCAAAAGCTTTAGAGGAAGCAAAAGAATCCACGGAATCAAGAACAAAATCCACCAAATGGGAGTGATTTCTTGGCGCGGCATAAAATTTTGGCGGAGCATTTTTCTTTGCATGCGGGAATGCAAAATCGCGACGCGGACAAAAAAGTTGTAAAGCTTTAGCGTGATTCCGCCTGTGCGGCGCATCTTTCGCTCAATGCCTTCCATGACGGCTTCGAATACGCGGGGAACGCCGGGCAAAATTACCGGATTTGTCTTGAGTATGTCCTCAAGCAAAATCTTTCCGATCGGCTTTGAGTAAGTCATCGCGCAGCCCTGGCTCAAGATTACGTATTCAACCTCGCGCATGTAAACGTGCCAAACAGGAAGAATGGCAAGCGCGTTCTCTCCGGGATGCAATTTGATGCGGTCTGTTACTTCGACAAGCTGGGTCAAGAAATTTCCGTGGCTTAAGGTCACGCCCTTGGGAACGCCTGTCGTTCCGCTGGTAAAGATAATCGCGGCCGTGTCGTCCCAATTGCCTTTTGCGATTTCGTTTTCAAAGGCCGAAGGATTTTCCTTGTTGTAGGCGCAGCCCTTTTCCAAAATTTCTTCAAAGGGATGGACAACGATTCCGGCGGCCTTTGCCAAGTCCAAGACTTCCTGGCCGGGCTGCTCGAACATCACAAAATACTTAAGGTCTGGCAAGTCGGCCTTGAGGTCAAGGATTTTCTTGGCCGCGGCGTTTGTCTGAACAATGCAGATGCGGCATTCTGTGAATGACAAAATGTATTTTAGGTCGGAAGGGCTGGCGTCCGTTCCGCGGGGAATGTCTACGGCTCCGATTGACAAAAGGCCCAAGTCTGCCTGCTGCCATTCCTTGCAGTCTTCGCTGATGAGGCCCAAGCGCTCGCCGCGCTGAACATTGTAAGAAAGCAAGCCGCCGGCAAAGTCAACGGCGATTTGCCACATTTGGCTGTAAGTCAAGCATTCAAATTCGCCCTGGGCGTTCTTGTAATATTGCGCCGGCGCGTCGGGATTCTTTTTTACCACTTCTTGAATCAAGCGCGGCACTGTCTTGTCTTTAACGTCCATCATAGTTGGGCCTCTTTTTGCTATAAGTCTTTTTATGTCAAAATGACAAAGTTTGAGATTTTGTCTAAACCTTAAAAATTGTAGCGCAACTTGAAAAGAAATTCAAGTTGTTCTATAATGATTTTTATGAGTGGGAAAAATTCAAAAAAAGCCAAGAGGAACGGAGTCTTTGCCGCGATTTGGCTCCTTCTAATTATAATTCTTATAGTAGTATTTCTCGTAAAAAAAGACGACTTTGCCGCCAACCTAAAGTCAACGCATTTCTTTGAGCGCGTCGTCGGCTCCACTCCGGAATTTCTCCAAAACTACGAGACAAAGAAAAAAGACAACAAATCCAACGGCCTCTTGGACGTGGACGTGGCTCCCGTTCCCGGCCAAAAAGAGACGCAAGACCCAGGCACATACGACTTGGACGACCTGAACTCCCAGAGCGAACAAGAGCAGGCCGCCGCCCCGGCAACCGAAAGCCCCAAAGAGGAAGAACGGGCCCAAGAGACCGCTTCCACAAAAGAAGAGGAAAAAGCGCCCGAAAAGCCAAAGCCGACGGCGACGACAAAAGCCAAGCTTTTCTTTGTGCAAGTTGACGCCGACGGAAACGTAAACAGAAAGAGCGTCGTCCGCCAAATTCCAAAAAGCGACTCGCCCCTGACCGACACAATCAAGGCCCTTTTGGCCGGCCCCACGGATTCCGAAAAGAGCGTCAGCCTGATTCCCCAAGGAACCCGCCTTTTGAGCGCCACAGTGCGGAACGGAATCGCCGCGCTTAACTTCAGCGAAGAATTTGAATTTAACGCCATCGGAGCGGACGGCTACCGCGGCCAGCTTATGCAAATCGTATTCACCGCCACAGAATTCGCCACCGTCGAAAGCGTGCAATTCTTAATAGAAGGCCAGCGCAAGGAATACATCGGAAGCGGCGAAGACGTCTGGATGTGGATCGGCAGCCCCTACACCCGCGCCTCTTTTAATTAAAAAAAAGCAAAGGCATTTAGCAACAATTTTAGCCGTGACGCAAAAGAAAAAACACGC
This sequence comes from Treponema sp., assembly GCA_017645785.1. Classification (GTDB taxonomy): domain Bacteria; phylum Spirochaetota; class Spirochaetia; order Treponematales; family Treponemataceae; genus Treponema_D. Next base: position 187,098 of record JAGCNW010000016.1, on the reverse strand, counting down.
GAGGAAGCGGGGCGGCTGGCGAAAATACTCAATTTGCCCCTGCCGCGCCAGCGGCAAACGTAGATAGTTACATGGGGCAAATTGTGTGTAGCGACGATATCTAGCGGTTTCGCCCAGACGCAGCCGCGACCGGGAGTGTTTTTTTTCTTTCGCGCCACTTGACAAAACTTGTTTTTTTTACTAAAATGCCTTTACTGTTTGGGGGTGTAGCTCACCTGGCTAGAGCGCTTGCATGGCATGCAAGAGGTAGTCGGTTCAAGTCCGATCATCTCCACTTGGTTGAACGGCGTGAACAACGCCGTTTTTTTTTGGCGTTTTATTAAAAAGTTATCCGAGATGAAAAAACTTTCAGCTATTTTCATTCCCATAATTTTTATCGCGGCCGTTCCTGCGTTCGCAAAAATCGAAACGCTCCCGCAAAGCGAAAAGCCAAAACAATACTTGCAATTTGACATTGCCCAATCAGCCAACCGGGGAATCGAGCGCAATCAAAATTGGCTTGGAATACAGTACAACTTTGACTGGCAGCCCTTCGGCTTTTTCACAGCCTTTCAACTAGACCCGCGGACGAGCGACTTTACGCTAAGAAGCGACTATCTTCCATTTATTAGCCGCCGCGAGAACGGCGTTTGGCGCTTTGGAGCGGCGACCACATACCACTTGCAGCGCTACAAAAACACATATTGGGAACACGACATATTGGAAGAATTCGAAATCCGCTGGATTTCCAACACGGGCCTTACATTCACAGTGAGGAACGGATACGCATTCAGGCTGACAAATTTTGACGCGATAAAAGGCCTTCATATAACCGACCATGACTTTGCTGCGTTTGTTGAAGTTGACAAAGTTTGGCCCAACGGACTTGAGCTTTTCACTTCGCTGGGAAGCTACAATCTTTACCGCTACCCCCGCTTCTTTTGCCCCCAATTGACTTTTGGCGCGGCCTACAACATAAAGGACGCCGTCCGCCTTGGCCTTCTCTTGGACTTGGGCATGACAGATTTTCTTGCGACGGTGGCTTACTTTAACCATGTCTTGGTTAGATGGAACGTGAGGTTTTGCTTTTGAAAAAGTTTTTGCGCGCCCTTCCGACAATCGTCTTTTCGCTTATTCTCGCCTCATGCAATTACGGCCTTCCTATGTTCTTGTTCACCGAAACCGGAGTCGAGGACAGGGCGACAAAAGCCTTGCCGCTTTTTGGACCAAACCTTCCGCAAGTGGGCTACAGAGGCAAATACTCGTTTATAGTTCTGACCGACAGCCACTTTGGAGATTCAAAGCACGAGCGCCGCGACCAAAACTTTTTGCTTGTGTTCACGACACTCTTGCAAACTGCCGATCCCGCCTTGCGCCCCAGCTTTATCGTTAACCTTGGCGACAGCATGGACGGCGGCCACGAAAGCGAAGCCGATTCTTTTAACGCGACCGCAGCCGTTTGGATAGAAACCGCAAAAAAAGAATTGGGCGTAAGCGACTACAAAGTCTATTCAATTTTAGGAAACCACGATTTGTACAACAGCGGCTGGGAAGTTTGGCGGCGCAAAATTTATCCATACACTTCCTACTACACGTTCACTTTGAACGCGGGCGGCCCCTACAACTTTGACTTTTGGTTTTTGGACACAGGGAACGGAACTCTTGGCGCGAATCAAATCGAAGACTTGGAAAACAACTTGAAAAAAAGCGCGCGTCCAAAAATTGTTTTTATGCACTACCCCGTTTACGCCGGAGGAATTTTTTACTTTGCCCTTGACGACGTTCAGGAACGCTCAATCTTGATTTCTGACTTTGCCGCCAACAACGTCAAATATGTTTTTGAAGGCCACAAGCATTCCATCCACAGCTATGACTACAAAAGCTTTAAAGAAGAAGTCGTCGGCGCTTATTTGGAGAACAAAGTATTCGGCCTTGTCACCGTCGACGAATCAACGGGCAGCGTCTCCTTCGCGAGGATGGGGTATTAGCGAAGCGTCGCGGCTTACGCAAATAACCCTTGAATATTTTTTTCATAACAAGTAAAATAAGCTATGACTTTTGACAAAACAATAAATAGTTATGTAGATAAAAAAATATTGAACGCGATCTCGGAATTTGTTGAAGGAAAAAATTACGTTGCGGCCGCTGACGTTTTGGCCGCGGCTTTTGGAGCCGACAAAGCGCTTTTTGCAAAAGAGGCCGCCGACTTTGAAAGCAAGTTGATTTCAAGCTTTCAAAAAAACCTTTCGCTTTTGGTTCAAAAGACATGGATTGAAAAATCGGACGCAGAGTTAAAAGAAAATGTTCTTTACAAATTGAACGAATACAGCGAGGCTGTCACAAAAGGCCAGTGGAACAAATCATACGCTTCGCTTTTGCAAATAGTGACAGACGTCGTTTACTTGATGTTCGGAAACCAAGCCAAGAGCGCCGACTTTGAAGAGTATTCTTTGCGCATCGACCCTGAGTTTGGAATCTTTTGGCTTTATGTCAAAAGCCTTCCGCAAGAGCAGGATTGGGAACAGAGCAAGGCCCGCGTGGCGATGCTTTTGGGAATGTTCTTCTTGGCCAACTACTAAGGCGCGCCTATGGACCTTGAGCGAATTTGCGGCGGACTAAAATCGGCCGCCTCCATTCTTGCCCTTCAAAACGCAAGCCAAAAAAACGCCGCGCTAAAAAGCGTAATCGATTCGATAAACAAAAACCGCGCGGCAATCTTAAAAGCCAACAAAATCGACGTGGAAAACGCGCGCAAAAACGGAACCAGCGAGCCGCTAATCGACCGCCTAAGCCTTAACGACGCGCGGCTTGACTCGATTTGCCAAGGCGTTCAAATCGTAATCGACCACGAAGATCCGATCGGAAAAGTCGAAGGCGGCTGGGAAAGCCCCAAGGGCCTTCAAATAAAGCGCGTCAGGGTTCCGCTTGGAGTGGTTTGCATAATTTACGAAAGCCGCCCCAACGTTACGGTTGACGCTTTTTGCCTTGCCTATAAAAGCGGAAACGCGATTTTGCTTCGCGGCTCTTCGGCGGCTTTGGAATCAAACAAAGCGATTTGCGCCGCGATAAAAGAAGGCCTTTCTTCTTGCCAGGACGGAGTCGCGGCGGCGATAGAGCTTTTGGAAAGTCAAGACCATTCCGACGTTGACAAAATATTGAACGCGCGCGGCTTGATAGACGTGGTTCTTCCCCGTGGCGGAAAAAAGCTTATCCAAAGCGTCGTGCAAAACGCACGCATCCCCGTAATCGAAACCGGAAGCGGCGTCTGCCACCTTTATGTTGACGACCAAGGCGACTTGAACATGGCGCTTGACATCGCGGAGAACGCGAAGATCCAACGCCCCGGAGTTTGCAACGCGATAGAAGCGATTTTGGTAAACCAAAATGTTTTGGAAAAATTCTTGCCCGCGCTTGAGGAACGATTTGCAGGCCGCGTGACTTTTCACGCCGACCCCGACTGCATCGGAGCGCTAAAAAGTTTCGCCCAAAAAAACGGAAGGCCCGACTGCGTCGTGGCTGCGACGGACCAAGATTACGGAAATGAATTTTTGGATTACGAATGCGTCGTAAAAAGCGTAAAAGACGTTGACGACGCGATAGAATACATAAACGCCCACAACACCAAGCACAGCGAATCGATTGTGACCAACAACAGGGCGCGCGCCCGCGCCTTCCAAAGCAAAGTGGACGCGGCCTGCGTTTACGTCAACGCCTCAACGCGCTTTACCGACGGCTTTGAATTTGGCTTTGGCGCCGAGCTTGGAATCAGCACGCAAAAGCTTCACATCCGCGGCCCGATGGGACTTGAGGCGCTCACAACCGTAAAATACCTCATCGACGGCGACGGCCAAATCAGGGGCTAAAGCGAATCTGCAATATCGCCAATCCAGCGCCAGTAGGTCGCGTTCTTGCGGTTGTCCGGCTCGCGGCTGGAAAAAGTCACGACAAGATTTTTTGAAGGAAGGACGGCGATGACTTGCTCGCCCCAACCGTGCGCGAAAAATCCGCGCGCCTCGCTCTTTCCAAACCAGCGGACCCACCACTGAAATCCGTAGCGCGCTTGCTTGGGAACTTGAATCTTTGTAGATTCCGCCACCCATTCCGCGGGAACGATTCGCTTTCCCTGCCAAACGCCGCCTTGCAAGTACAAAAGGCCAAAGCGGGCCATGTCGCGCGCGGTCATGTGAAAACCGTTCCCGCCGTCGCCAACGCCTTCCGGCCCAGCGTCAAAGCGCGCGCCTTGCATGCCCAGCGGCTCGAACAAAACTTGGCGGCCGTATTGGTCCATGGATTTTTTTGTGGTCCGCTGGACGATTGCCGAAAGCAAGTGCGTGTTTCCGGTTGAATACTCAAAGACTTTTCCAGGCTCATGTCGCATGGGCCTGTCGAACAAAAATTTTATCCAGTCGCCGCTGGCCCTCCACTGGCCCCAAACGGCGCTGTCGGTTGAGACAAGGCCGCTTGTGTTTGTAAGCAAGTGTCGCACGGTGATTTTTTCAAAAAGCGCCTTTGACTCGCCCCGGCAAACGGCCAAGTTTTTTGCCTCCGGAAAAAACTGCGAGATTGCGTCGTCCAATTTAAAGTAGCCCTGCTGGATCGCGATTCCGACAACCGCGCTTGTCACGCTTTTGGAAACCGACTGCATGCTAAAAACGGAATCCGCGCCATAGCCCGCCTTGTAATATTCGCTTGCGATTGTTCCGTCCTTAACGATGACGCAGCTAGTCACCAGAGTGTCGGGAAGCTCCGCCAAAAAGGCCTGGATTTTTTTCTCGTCCAGCCCAAGGCTTTTTGGAGAGGCGGATTTCCATTCAAAATTTTCCGCGGCAAAAATCGCGGAAGAAAAAATCGCCGCCGCAAACAGCGCGGTTAATGGCTTGCAAAAATATTTCATGGATAAAGATTAGCGTTTTTTTTGCGGGGATTCTAGGGTAGAAGCGCCGCAAGCGGAAACAGTTCGCAAGCCCAAAAGCCGGCCGCCTCCCACTAGCAAAAACGCGGAAAATTCATTACAATAATGCTTTCTTTTATAATAGAAAAAAGGAAGGCATTTTATGGCTTTGAATTTGCGCGGAAGAGATTTTTTGACGCTTAGGGATTTTACGCCGGAAGAAATTGTCGGCCTCTTGGATTTGGCCGCGGACTACAAAAAAAAGAAAAAGCGAGGAAAGCGCGTGGACGCTTTTAAGGGAAAGAACATCGCGCTGATTTTTGAAAAGACTTCCACCAGAACGCGCTGCTCATTTGAAGTGGCCGCGCACGATTTGGGAATCATGACAACATATTTGGCGGAAGGTTCGCAAATCGGAAAAAAAGAAAGCATCGCCGACACCGCGCGCGTTCTTGGCCGAATGTTCGACGGAATCGAATACCGCGGCTTTGAGCAAACAATCGTGGAAACGCTCGCAAAGCACGCCGACGTTCCCGTTTGGAACGGCTTGACCAACGAATACCACCCCACGCAAATGCTGGCCGACATGCTGACAATCCGCGAGCATTTTGGAAAGCTAAAGGGCTTAAAGCTGGTTTACTTTGGCGACGCGCGCTACAATGTCGGAAACTCACTTTGCGTCGTGTGCTCAAAGCTTGGACTAAACCTTACGCTTTGCGCGCCAAAAAAATATTTTCCGTCGGCGCAGCTTGTCCAGGACTGCGAGCCGTGGGCAAAAGAAAGCGGCGGCTCCATCACGCTTGAAGAGGACATCGCAAAGGCCGCCAGCGGAGCGGACATAATTTACACCGACGTTTGGGTAAGCATGGGCGAGCCGGACGAAGTTTGGGCGGAACGAATCGCCGACCTAAAGCCGTATCAAGTAACAAAAGAAGTGATGGCAAAGGCCAAGCCCACGGCGATTTTCATGCACGACCTTCCGTCCTTCCACGACCTCAACACGACGATCGGAAAAGAGATAAGCGAAAAATTCGGCATCAACGAAATGGAAGTGACCGACGAAGTTTTTGAAAGCGCGCAGTCTGTCGTTTTTGACGAGGCGGAAAACAGAATGCACACAATCAAGGCCGTCATCGCCGCGACGATATAAGGCTTTTAACAAGGAACGAACATGAGCGAACAAATAAAGGACGCGATAAAAAAAGCGCGAAAGATAGTCATAAAAATCGGAAGCAATACGCTGGCCAAAAGCGACGGAACGCAAAACACAGAGTTCATGGCGGCCTTTGCCGCGCAAGTCAAAAACTTGATTGACAGCGGAAAGCAAATCGCGGTCGTTTCATCCGGCGCGCAAGTCAGCGGCGTGAGCGCGATAAAAGAATGGGCGCGCAAAAAGGATGTCCACTACAGGCAGGCCTTGTGCGCGATCGGCCAAGTAGAGCTTATGAGCCAGTGGCGAAAAGCCTTTGCCGAAAACGGAATCCAAATCGGCCAGCTTTTGTTCGTAAAAGAAAATTTTGAAAACAAGCTGCAAACGCTCAACATTCGCAACACCTTGTTCACGCTTGTTGACGAAGGCGTCGTTCCAATCATAAACGAAAACGACAGCGTCTCGTTTGAAGAAGACTCCATCGGCGACAACGACAACCTTAGCGCGCTCACGTCGATTTTGTGGGGAGCGGACTTGCTGGTTTTGTTCAGCGACATCGACGGCGTTTATTCCGACAATCCCAAGGCAAATCCCGACGCAAAGTTGGTTCAAACCGTCGGCAACATCGACGAGCTGCGAAAGGAAATCACAATCGGCGAGACCAACGCTTTTGGGACCGGCGGAATCGAAACAAAATTACAGGCCGCGCAAAAATGCTTTGCCTACAACATTCCGGTAATCCTTGCAAACGGCGGCCGCGAAAAAATCTTGGACAAGCTTTCCGACGGAAGCGCCGACGGAACTTTGTTTTTGCCGGAGGAATGATTTATGAAATTGGTGATTCTTGACGGCCACGCGCTGAATCCCGGCGACCTTAGCTACGACGTGTTCAAAGAATTTGGCGAATTGGAATTTTACGAGCGCACGCCTGCGGAGCTTACGGCGGAACGCATGCGCGACGCGGACATCGTTTTTTTGAACAAAGTCCAAATCACAAAAGAAATTTTGGCGCAATGCCCAAAGCTTAAATACATCGGCGTGTTTGCCACCGGCTACAACGTGATCGACACGGCCGCCGCGCGCGAACGCGGAGTCACCGTAACAAACATTCCTTCTTACAGCACGATGGCCGTGGCGCAAGCGACGTTCGCGCTCTTGCTTGAATTGACAAACGGCGTCCACGCGCACAATGATTCCGTCCAAAATGGCGGCTGGATAAAAAGCCCCGACTTTTGCTATTGGACGCATCCGCTTACGGAACTGCTGGGAAAAACTTTTGGCATCGTTGGCTTTGGAAGCATTGGCCAAGCCGTGGCAAAAATCGCAAACGCGCTTGGAATGAAAGTCATCGCTTATTCAAGAACGGCAAAAAAAATCGAAGACTTTGGCAAAGAAAATTTCACGGTGGAATCCGTCAGCCTTGACGAATTGCTGCAAAGAAGCGACATCGTATCCCTGCACTGCCCTCTTACCGCCGACAACAAGGGAATGATAAACCAAGCGGCGCTTGCCAAAATGAAAGACGGCGCCATTTTGCTAAACACCGCGCGCGGCCCCTTGATTGACGAAGCGGCAGTCCGAAAGGCGCTGGAAAGCAAAAAACTTTTTGGCTTTGGCGCCGACGTTTTGTCGCAAGAGCCGATGTCTGCCGCCTGCCCCCTCTTGGGAGCGCCAAACTGCGTCATCACTCCCCACGTGGCCTGGGCCGCCAAGGAAACCCGCGAGCGCTTGCTAGGCATCGCGGTGGACAACCTGCGAAAGTTTTTGGCCGGCCAGCCGGTTAATGTAGTGAACTAATCGGGGAATATTATTAGCATTTAAATGCTGAACATAGTTTTTCTAGGGAATTAAAATTCAAAGTCATTTCCAAAAGAGGCAATTTTCCTTTTGGTTCATTTTGCTGATTCTTTTTCGCTTCATATAGATTTTTTGCCGTTCGCTCGATTTTCTCTTTATTTTGACGAACAAAATATAATTCATTGTAGACAATCAGCTTGTACTTTAAATCGCCTTCCGCATTCAAATCGTATGTTTCAATTTCTGAATCAGGAACAGGAATCATATTATTAAAACGCAAAGTTCCATAAAGACGCTTGTTATCTTTTATATAAACAGTAATAAGCGAATCATTTTTTGGTTTTCCGTTTTGACTATAATCCTTTGGTTTTGGCGAAGAGAGCGGAATAAAATAATTAAACCCGCCAAGCCGTTCAATAATGCCAAGGTATTTTCTATGATAAATCCGGCTTTCAACTTTGTTAGACATTACATTTGGCTCAGTCTTTCGCAAATAGCTTATATACTCGTCTGTAATGACCACAAACTTATAGGACATTTTGACTCCAAATAAAATGGCGACCTGTTACAGCCGCCATTTACATTCTCCAGTTAAGGGGCGGAGCTTCCCCAAATTTACATTCTCCAGTTAAGGGACGGAGCTTTCCCATACTTTAAATATAATATGATACTTAAATTTTGTCAAGTTTTTTCTTGATTGTTAATTATGTTTTATTATCCTTCAGTTTCAATCACAGATATTAAAACAGAAGAAAGTTTTAACTGTTTCTGATTCATACAAGAAAGCTTTTCAGCAAGAGCGCGGATTTGGGCACTGTAAGGTGGGCGTCCGCTTTTTGATGGAACAAAATCCTTGCCAGTAACCAAATATTCAACCGTAACATTAAGGGCGCGGGCAATTTTTACAGCGTTCTCCGCTATCGGCGACGCGCTTTTTTCCGCAAGATAGTGGTCAATCGTTCCTTTGGGAACACCGCTCTTTGCCGCTAATTCTTTTACCAAAACACCCTGATATCTCAATTCATCCTTTAAATTTTCTTTGAATCCCATAAACCCATAATTACGCAAAATTGATTATTTGTGATTAAAACTTGACGATTATGCATAATCGTGATATATTATTAATCATAGTTGCGTAATGTTTATAATTGACGCTCAAATATGATTCAGCACTGTGGTTTTGTTAATAAAATAACAGTAGCAAAAACGAACATTTACGAGGGTTTTAATGACTATATTTATTTCATTTTGCGCTCTACTCATAACTGTTTTGCTAAATAGTGTGTTTGCAAAAAAAATTGAGAACAAAACATACAGAATATGGATGAACTTATTAAATGTCGCGTTGTCGTTATCATTTGTCATACTCATTGTAATTACTGGAACTGTAAAGAAAAATCTAACTTCTTATATTGACTTGGGAATAAACAAACTAGAAATGCAGGTCGACGAAATATATCCTGGCGTTCTGGAAAAACAGATGAACACAGAGGAAGTGAAAAACATTCTTGAATCCTGTCTTGAAAGAAAGCATGTAAATAGTCTTGAATCGCTAGCCGAAAACATACTCAAATCTGCAGTTAAAAAATACACATCAACTGCGCTCAAAATAATAAATACCTTAGAACGTGACACTGACAAACTATCTGTAAAGGATGCTTTGATTTCTATTAAGGAGTTTTGTTTAAACACGGCTACGCCTTGGTTTAAGTTTTTGACAATTCTAATCGTTGGATTATATATAATCTTAATTGTCGTCTCAATCATATTGTCTTTGCATCTTTCGAATAACAATGACATAAAAAATAAAGGTAAGGAATGAAAAATGAAACATAAGTTTTTTTTATTTAGCGTGTTACTTTCAATTTTAACCGCTTCATTATTTGCTGAGGATACTAAATTTGTAACAGAAATAAAATCTCCTCATAAAATTACTGCAAAATCATATGAAAACGGGTCTTGCTCAGTTCTCGTAAAATTAAATGATGAAATGTTCGCCCTATATCTATTCGCAGGTGTTGATGATGATTCATTAAAAAAATTTGTAAATTTAATTAATGCTGAGTATTACGAAGACAAAAACATTGATAAAAGATCTTTAACAGATTGGATGAACTCAAATGTCTGTCCAGCCATCGAATTACAAGACGAAAAAGAAAATTCAGCAATTACATCATTGGCACTTTCATTAATTGCTAAAACTTTGAAATTTGAGCTTTCAGATTTTAAAGACAATGTCTATGTGTATACAATAGGAACTTCGCTTCAAAAATATTTGAAATAATATTTTTGAACAAGGTTTATAAATGAAATTTTGCCAAAGGAGGAATTTATGGCAAGAGGAACATCCGAAAAAAGTCGAACGGCCGACTTGATTCTTTCTATCTTTTTTGGTGGACTTGGGGTTCATCGCTTCTATGAAGGAAAAGTAGGAACTGGTCTTTTATGGCTGTTTACTGTAGGACTTTGTGGAATCGGCTGGATAATAGATATTATTATGATTGCAGCTGGTTCAGGCAAAGATAAGTATGGAAATTTAATTACACAGTGGTAATTGATTTTTCATACTAAAGTAATGTTTTCAAAAGCGGACATATTTTTGTCCGCTTTTTATTTAGAGACCATAAGTAACTAAATATTTTTAAATTAGGATTGGGCGTAATTATGGCACGAATAGGACTTGTGCTTTCTGGTGGGATGGCAAAAGGCGCATATCAAATAGGAGCACTCAAAGCTATAAAAGAATTCTTTGAGGAGAAAGAAATTATAGCGTTAAGCTCTGCGTCTATAGGAACGTTGAATGCATTTGCATATGCAACAGATTCTATTGAAAAAGGTGTCTCACTTTGGAAAAACATAATAACGAATGATAAGAAAATTTTCATATCCACTGTCTTAAAGGGTAACTATCTTCAAAATGTCATAAAAGCTCTTTCATCAGATAATAAAAAAATCAACTGCAATTTCTTTCTCCAATTTTATTTGTAGATGAAAAAGAGCTCAGATATATAGATTTCTCAAAACAACCTATCGAAAACTACCATAAACTATTGCAAGCAAGCGTAGCTCTTCCGTTAACAAACAAACCAATTGAATTTCATGGCAGCAAACTCTTTGACGGTGCTATGATAGATAACATTCCAGTAAAACCTTTTTTGGATTTGGATTTGATAATTTGCTTATATTTTGAAGATGGCGGAATCGTATTTGAGAACGATGATTTTGACTCAAAGATTATAAAAATTGTCTTCAAAAACAGTTCTATCATACGCGATTCCGTTTGTTTTGAACAGAAAAAAATCAATGACATGTTGGCCGAAGGATATTCATTTACAAAAAAAACGCTTGCTTTCTATTTTTCTGAAGGCAAAGACAACATTCAATATGCCAAAGAAAAAATCAGAATGACAAATGAAGAAAACAAAGACAGAAAACCTCGCAAAACAGGAGATTTTGTTGTGCGGGAATTCAACAAACTTATGAAACATTTCGTAAAACAATTATAGGAGACAACGCAAAATGGATTCTTATTCAGTTTCAGATTATTTAATTTTTAGAGGCGACGTGCCATTAAAAAATGACGCATTCGCGGATACAGACGCATTGGTTCTCTGCCAAATTGGATACGTGCATTTTGACGGAATCATCGACAAAGCAACCTACAACATGAACAAGCTTGACTTTAATACTCGTTACGCTTTTTCCGACCTAAAAGATAAAATCATTCTTTCGGAAAAAAGATATGAATATATGGATGTCGGCCTCATGAACAAAAGAATTCCTGAACTATTTTTACAGGCAGGCAATACAGAGAGATTCAAGGATATCGAGCTTTGCGGTTTCATTTGCAAAAATGAAGACCATTCAGAAAACCCAGAACAATTTGCCGCAATGACATTCTTTTTAGATGAAGAGACTATTTGCATTGTATTCAGAGGAACTGACGATTCAATCAGAGGATGGAAAGAAGATTGCAACCTTGCAACAATGGACACGATTCCCTCTCAACTTGATGCGCTTGAATATTTGAAGAAGGTTTTGGATTATTTCTCAAACAAAAAAATTATAGTCGCGGGACACTCAAAAGGCGGAAACATCGCAATGTATGCTTGCGGTTTCTTAAGCGAATCGCTGCAAAATAGAATCAGTTTAATATACAATTTCGACGGACCGGGATTCTCTTCAGAAACGCTGCAAAAACACTCTATGCTGCGAATTAAAGACAAACTTCACATCTGGTATCCGCAACAATCAATGGTAGGAATGCTTTTTTATCATTATCCTGAACATTTTAAAGTGGCAAAAAGCTCTTCGGCGCTTATTTTGCAGCACGATCTTTCAACATGGCTCATTTGCGGAAAATACCCTGCGCAAGCAGAAGAACTTTCGGGATTCAGTACTTACCTTAACAAAACATTCAATGAATGGTATGAAAATTTACCAAACGACGAAAAGCGTAAACAGTTTATCAACTCTCTTTTTTCAATCTTGGAATGTTCAAATAAGGAAACACTTTCGGCAATGATTGGGGACGTTCAAACAGAAGTGTATAACACAGCTGATGTTGTAAAATCAAAGAATATATCTCTTGTTCAAAAAACTTTTACAGCAGCAAAAAACTTAACAAAAATTCTTACAAAAGGCGGGAAAAACACGATTAAAAGCGTCACCTGTATAGCAAAAGGAACATTTGATGTAATAAAAGATCCCGAACAAAGACAAATATTAAAAGAAATCGGCGTTCAACTTTTAAAGGCGAACATCACTTCGGCAAAAGACATTGCAAGAGAAAGAAAAATCGAAAAAAAAGAATTAAAGAAGAAACAAAAGAATGGGTTTAAGAAAAGTGTAAAAACAAATTTAAACGACGCAAAAAACATCGGCTTGAATTTTATTGGCATAAAATTTAAAAAATAATATCGATTTATTCCCCCTTTTCCTCCCTCTTCAACTCCCTAAAGAAGAAAATCAAATAAGGAACGGCAGTCACCGCGCTGATAATGTCGGCGGCGGCTTGCGCGACCTCGACGCCTGCCAGCCCGACCACGCGCGGAAGCAAAACAATTATCGGAATAAAGTAAATGCCCTGCCTGTTCAATGACAAGAAAGCGGCTTGGTATTTTTTACCGCACGCTTGCATCAACATGCTCACGCTTATGATGATGGCGTGCAAGGGGAGCGACACAGCCTGCGCGCGCAAGGCAAAGGCTCCCACGCTGATAACTTGTTCGTCGTTTCTAAAGCATTTGACTATTTGAGGAGCGAACGCAAAGAGCGCCGCCGCCAGACCGAGCAAAATAAAAAAGGCTCCGGTCGCGGTAAAGGTGTAGGCCTTGCGAACCCGCTTGAAAATCCGCGCTCCGTAATTGTAGCCCGCTACCGGCGCGAAGCCTTGGCCGATTCCTATCATGACAGAGGCGCAAAGCATTATCACTTTTGTAGAAATCGTCATCGCGCTGATCGCCGCGTCGCCGTACGCGCCCGCGCTTGTGTTGAGCAAAATCGTCGCGACGCTGGCCAAGCCTTGTCTAAAGAGCGCGGGAACTCCGACGCTGAAAATTTCCCAATAAACTTTTATTTTTGCCGAAACGTATTTTATCGAAAGAACCACCGTTCCCTTTTTGCGGACAAAGAATTGCAAGAAAATCAAAAAGCTCACGGCTTGGCTTGCGACCGTGGCCATCGCAGCTCCTTTTGTTCCCAAGCCAAAGCAATAAATGAAAAGCGGGTCAAGCGCGATGTTCAAAACGCCGCCGCTTGTCAACGCCACCGCGCTAAAAACAGCGTGGCCTTCCGAGCGCAAAACGTTGTTCATCACAAAGCAGACGCAAATTATCGGAGCGCCAAACAAAATCCACATCGCGTAGTCCGTTGCGTAGGGAACGATTGTCGGCGTCGCGCCCAAAACTTTTACCAAGCCCTTGAGATTTGCAAGGCACACCGCGGAAAGCGCGACTCCGCAAACTGCCGCCGCGGCAAAAGCGCTGGAGCCGCAAACGTTGGCGGCCTTAATGTCCCGCGCGCCAAGCCTGCGCGAGATGATGGAACCGCAGCCCATTCCAATCGTAAAGCCAATCGCTTGTATTATCGCCATCAACGAAAAGACTACGCCAACCGCGGCGCTCGCGCTGGTTCCCAACTGCGACACAAAGTAAGTGTCGGCCGTGTTGTACACGCCGCTTGTCAGCATGCTCAAGACAGTCGGAACGGCAAGACGAGGAATCAGGCGGCTGATCGGGTCTGAGGTCATTGACTTGTATTGCGAATCTTCTTTTTGCTCCATGTCGCCGGCCTTTTAGCGAACGAACCTTCGCAGGCTGATGGCTTTTTGCGGACAAATCTCGTGGCAGCAAAAGCAATGCAAACATTTTTTCGCGTCAAGCAAGCGCGCGGTTGCGTCTTTGCCTGACATTTCGATTATGTGAGCGGGACATATTTGCGCGCAGCGGCCGCACTGGACGCACTTGTTTGGGTGGAAATGCGGAGTTCGTGTAAAAACAAATTTCGCAAGCGAATTGAGCCAGGGCGGAAGCATGGCGGCAAAGTTTTGCGCGCCGTCTTTGACAATGCGGAATTTTTTGTTTGCGCATTCTTCAAAAGACGCTCCCAAGATTTTTATGTCGTCGGCGGAATTGAGCCAAACTTTTCTGGCAAGCGCGTCGCGGAGATTTTCTACAGAGGCTGGATTGTAGCCAACCAAGCTTGAGCAAGTCCAATCAAGCGCCAAGATGTTGTCGCTGGCCGCCATAAAGCCAAGCTGTATCGGGTCGCCGGAACCGGGACCGCCGGGCCCGTCCATTCCGACAATCGCGTCCATCACGGCGTACTGCGCTTTTGCCGCAAGGTTAAGATCTGTCAAAAATTCGCCGAACTCTCTTTGGCTTGAAAACCGGTAGTGGCACTGCGCCTTTTCCAAGCCGATCATAAGGCCAAAAAGGTTTTTCATCGCGCCGGTATATTTCATCAATTGGTGGCTTTTTAACTTGGCGGCGCTTACAAGAATGTCGGCCTGGCTAAAGGCGGCGGCAAAATCAAAGCTGCGGGCGCGCTTTCCTTCGGGACATTCAACTTGAACCTTGTCGTGAAAGTCAATCCACTCGCCGCCGTTTTTTTCCACCTGCTCCAAAACGCCTGACGCGCGCGCGGCGGAAGTCGAATTGGCCACGGCAGGAGACTCGCCGGCCAAAACTTTTTTGGCGCCCAACTCGACAAAAATTTTTACAAGCGCGCCCACCACGACCGGATTTGTGCAAACGCAATCTTCGGGCTTTCGCGGATACAAAATGTTGGGCTTAATCAAAACAGTTTTGCCGCGCGGATCCGGCGGCGGAACCAGTTGAGTAAGTTCCTTTAAGGCGGCGTAAACCTTGTCAAAATCATATTCGCCGCATTTTGCGAGCGCTACATTTGTGGTCATGGATATAGAATACACCGTGGGAGATTCCCGCGTCAAGCGCGGGAATGACAGATAGGCATTCCATGTCATTGTCGGGCTTGACCCGACAATCTTTTCACGAGCAGGCCTTGTTCAAAATCGCAAGCAGCTCCTCGTACTTCTTTTTTAAGCGGTCGGAACTTTGGTCAAGCATGTATTCGATTTCGTAATGGAAAATTCTATCCTTGGAAGAAACCGGCATGTAATGAACTTCCGTTTGCGTGTAGTAATGCTCGATGCAGCCTCGGCGCAAAATGTAAACGCGGGAACATTCAATCGCCGCAAAAATCAAGTTGGCAAGATTTATGATTTGGCCTAGCGACGCGGCCAAGGGAAGCGGAAGCAATTCCTCAAGGCTCTTCCGTTCCAGCGTGACGCCCATCAAGACGACGGTTTTGTAGGTGTCCAAGTTTTCGGGATTTTCGTACTTGGCGTAAAGGCT
The DNA here is from genome assembly GCA_017645785.1 of Treponema sp. Classification (GTDB taxonomy): domain Bacteria; phylum Spirochaetota; class Spirochaetia; order Treponematales; family Treponemataceae; genus Treponema_D. The sequence goes on along the minus strand of JAGCNW010000016.1, from coordinate 171,404 downwards.
TTTGACCTTTTCCACAAGAATGTCGATTTCGGGATTCACCGAATGGTTGACATCGGCCAAAAATTCGCCAACGCCGCCAAGGTAGCGCTCCAAGCGGATTATCAATTTTTCAAGCGTGATTTTTTTCGCCAGCTCCTTTTTGGTAAAGAGCGAAGCGTAAAAGCCGTCCTGCTTTTCGCGCTGGGCTTCCAAAAAATCGATTGTCCTTTGGTCGGCGCAAACTTCCTCGCGAAGCTTTCCGCAAAAAAGAGAGTCCAAGTCGGTGATGATTCTTCCGTCCGTTCCCAAAAGCGAGCACACTTTAAAGAAAACGCCAAGCTCGTCTTTTCCGCCAACGTCTATCACGCCGGTTCCAGCCGAACCGATTTTGTTGTCAACGCAAGAAAGCAGGCGCGTGAAAATTTGCTGGTCGGTGTAGCCTTCCACAAAAATCTGCCTGTCCGAAAAAAAGAACTGCTTGTGGTAAGTGTTAAAGCGCGGCAAAAATCGGCGGAACAATTGCTCGTCGTAGTCGCTCAAAGAGTCTATGCTGGTGGGCGCGCGGTTGACGTGGCAAGCGACGACGCCAAGCAAGTCTTCGGAAAAGTTAAGGTCGATAAAATAAGGCGAGTGCGTGATTATGAAGAAAACGCGCTTGGGCTCGGCAGCGCTGGCCTTTTTTATTTCGTTCATAAAGAATTGCTGGAACTGCGGGTGCAAGTGCAATTCAGGCTCGTCCAAAATCAAGCAGTTTTTTTTGTTGCTGGAATTGCCGTAAAGCGCCACCAAGAGCGTAAGGATTTCCTTTAGGCCGTGGCACTCGCCTTGCTTTAAATTGTATTCAACGCCGCGCGCCTTGTTGACCACAATCGCGACAAGCCTGCCGCCCGGAGCTTCCTCAAAACGAATCGCTTTTGCGAACATGTTGCTAAGAACGTCTTCGATTTTTTCGCGGACCGCTTGGTTTTCGCGAATCGTTCGCATTGCCGCCGCGTCGTCGTCTCCTTGGCGTTCTGCGCGCAAAAAGTTTATGTCGTAACCAGCCGCGTTGAACTGTTCGGCGATTTGTTCGGCAAGCAAAGTTTTTCCGCTGCCGTTTGGGCCCACAATCAAATTGACGTTGGACCAAGAGCTTTTTTCAAACGAAGCCTTTCCCCAGAGAAACGGAATCTTTGCCTTTACGTTCACTTCTATCATAAAAATTTACCGCGCCTGCTCCAAAACAAATTTCAAAAACTCGTCCTTGTCTTCCTGCGTCTTTGCCTTGGCCATGTACATTTGGTTTCCCATCGTGGCCGCCATCACTTGCGGCATCCGCTCGTTCATCACAAGGCGCTCGCCGTAGCGCTCGACGATTTCTTGGTTGGAATGAACGTAGCGGCGCTTGTCGCGGCGGGCGGCGTAGACGCAATAGTGGTGGTCGCCCGAATCTTCCAACAAGCGCTTGTCGGAGCAAACCATGTCGGCCCAGATTTGATAAACGTCGGTCGAATGCGCGTAGTTCATCATGTCGGGGGTGTAGCCGCCCGCCGGCCTCATGTTCACCTCAAGGCCTACAAAGTCGCCAACGGCGCCCAAGCCTTTTTTGGCTTGCGTCAGCCTAAAAAATTCCATGTGGACAAAACGGTTTTTTACGCCAAACGATTTTAGCGCGGCCCGTCCTAGTTTTGCCAACTCTTGGGGCACTTGCGGAATCGTCCAATAGCTCAAATCTTGTTCCTGCAAAACGATGTCCATAATCGACGGCGGAAAAACGCTCGACGACTCAAAAAGCGGCTCGCCATTGGAATCGCAAATCGCGTCGTAGGAATAAATGTCGCCCGTAACAAATTCTTCCATCACATACTGAACCGGAGGAAGATGGTCAAAAAAATTGTCAAACTCAACTTGCGAACTAAGCTTCCAAGTGTCGTGCGCTCCGACTCCGTTGTCGGGCTTTACGATTACAGGGAACTGAACTTCGTCCACAAATTTTTGGGCGGCTTCTTTTGTAGTGATGCGGTGGCAGCGCGCGGTTGGAATTTTTCCTGCGGCGTAAAATTTTTTCATGTCGAATTTATTTTTCCAGCCCGCGATTTGTTCCGCCCTGACTCCGCTTGTGATGTTAAAGTCACTGCGCAGGCGGGCGTCGCTTTCAAGCCAATACTCGTTGTTGGATTCAATCCAATCAATGCGGCCATACTTAAAGGCAAAGAAGGCCACGGCGCGATACATCTTGTCGTAGTCTTCCATGTTGTCGACAAAATAATATTCGGTAAGGCAGTCTTTAAGCTGCGGCTCAAGGCAATTGTAGGGAGCGTCGCCGATTCCCAAAACGTTGGCGCCGTTCTTTTTTAGCCGATCGCAAAAGTTCCAGTAGGTTCTAGGAAAATGCGGCGAAACAAAAATAAAGTTCATAACCCCTCCGACGCGGCGTTCAAGACAAAAATCGTCGCGCCTCGACAGTTCCTATTTTAACACAGTTTTTTTGAAACCGCAATGCCGTCGCCCGCGCTGTAAAATTCCGTCTTAAACTCCGTGTTGTCTTTTAGAAACTGAATGTACTTGCGGATTTTTTTTATCAATTTTTTTGTCGAATAATTGTGCGTAAGGCTTATGTCTTCCACCATTCCGTGGAACGAAAGGTTGTCGCTGATTATCGCTCCGCCATCCGCCAAATTGTTTTTGTAATGCTCAAAAAATTTTATGTACTGCGCCTTTGGCCCGTCGATAAAAATCAAGTCAAACTTTTCTTCAAAGCTGAACGTGGCCGCGTCGCCCAAAAAGCATGTCACACGGTCCATCAAATTTTCGTCGTGAAAATTTTTAACGGCCTGATGGTAGCGGTCAATGTCCGCCTCTATCGTAAACACCTGGACATCCGGCGACGCGAGCGCGAATTTCGTTGCAGAGTACCCGATCCCCGTTCCAATTTCCAAAACGCGCCGAACCTTGTTTTGCTTGATGTAATTTAAAATGAATTCCATTCCGCTGTCCTGCATTATCGGAACGGCGTTCTCCGCGGCAGCCTGCTTGATTCGCTCGATGTCGGTCATTCTAAAATTCCAGCTTAAACTTTGGTATCTCCCGATTCCAAATCTCGGCCATAAAGTCGTAGCCCGCTTGGTTGGGGTGGACGCCGTCCAAGCACATGAGGGTCTTGTAGTTTGGATGGGCTAAAAACTCGGAGCGGATGTCTACAATTTGAACATCGAGGGCGCGAGCGATGGCGGCGGCTTTTAGCGAAAACAATTCTTGGTTTTGGTAAAGGCGCATCGCGGCGGCCCGTTTCTGGTCTTGCGGGTCATTCTGGCTCGCCGCGCAGTCTTGGTCTTGCAACCCATATTTCCGCACAATAAACCTAACAATCGCCGCTTCGTCGTTTCCGATGCAAATGTTGTTGAACCACCATTCCGGGACAAGCGGAGTGGGAATCATGATTACAGGCGTGATTTTGTTTTGGCGGGCTACGGAAACGGCTTCTTTCATCAGGCGCTCAAATTCTTCAAGCGGGCAACGCTGCAAGTGTTCCGCGTCGGGATTGGCGGACACCGCGCTCCAGTCGTAGTCGCAATCGTTCGTTCCCGACTCAATAATTCCGATTTGGGTGCTGGCTCCGTTCCGCAAGCTCCTGTCCTGAGTTCTGCGCGTCTTTGTCATCCAAGAGCCAAAAACGCTTTTGTTGGCCAGCTCAATTCCAAGAGCCGAGCAAGCCTGGCTAAGAGAATCCTTTTCCGTAATGTCAAAGCGCTTTGAGTCGTCGCCCGACACAACACCTTTTAAAATTGAGTCTCCCCACGCGATAATAGAAGTAACCATTCCCCTATTCTAACACGCTTTGCCGCAGTCTTCAAGACAAACGGCTTGAACAATAAGATTCTTTTTTCTATAATTCAAATTGGAGACGATATGAAGAAGATTTTTTTTGCGACGGCGATCGCTTTGGCAAGTTTGGCATTGACCGCTTGCGCAAGCTCGAACAAACTTTACGACCTCAAAAACAAAGACCTTAGCGCCCCGGCACAAAACGCCGTTCGCATTTGCAACATGCTCACTTGGGTTTATAACACTTGTTCAGACTATAAGGACATGAGCGAAACGCTTGCCGAAATCGGAATCACAAGGGAAGAATTGCAAACGATGAAGTTCAGCGGAAATTACGACAAGCCCTTCGGAAGACAGTTTACCATCGATCCAACTTACAGCGACGAAAGCAAAATCTATTTTTCGGCAAAAAGACAGGCGCAAAAAATGGCCAAGCTGATTCTTGCCAACTTGCCGCCTGAAGAGTCGGAGCCCAATCAGTAGGCTCCCTTGCCGGCCAAGACGACCCACACTGTCTTGATCAAAATCCAAATGTCCAGCCAAATTGACCAGTTTTGGATGTAATATGCGTCCAATGTAACGCGGTCTTCGTAAGCGGTGTCGCTGCGGCCCGACGTTTGCCACATTCCCGAAAGGCCCGGCAAAACAGAAAGAATGTAGTCCGCTTTTTTTCCGTATCGCTCAAGCTCGTCTTGCATTACCGGGCGCGGCCCAACAAAACTCATTTGCCCGACAAAAATGTTTATCAATTGCGGAAGCTCGTCAAGGCTGGCCTTGCGAATGAATTTTCCAAGGGGCGTTACGCGGGGGTCGTTTTCCAACTTTCGTTCCCTGTCCCACTGCTTTTTCATCTTGGGATTCTCTTTTAAAATTTTTGCAAGCTGCTTGTCAGCGTCAATATACATTGAACGGAATTTCCAGCACTTAAACTCTTTTCCATTAAGCCCCACTCGCTTGTGGCCGTAAAGGACAGGTCCCGGAGAAGTTATCTTTACCAAAAGAGCGACCAACAAAGAAATCGGAAGGGTCAACGGCAAGGTGCAGATTATTATCGCCAAGTCAAAGGAACGTTTGGCAACCCACGACTGAATTTTCGTCAAATAATTTGTTGAAGAGAAGGCTACAATTCCCGCGATGTCGCGCAAGTGAGGAGCGCCGGACATCATTGAATCCAATTGGCTCGAAACAACCACCGTGTAGCGGAAGAATTTTTTCATCTCGTCAAACTCGCTCTTGTAGCCCGAAAGAACGGCGACCTTTATTCTTCTTTTCTTTATTGCGTCAAACAATTCTTTAGACGGAGACAAAACGGGAACGCCCATAAAATCGCCGTCGTTTTTCGCTTTTATTGAATCGTTCACTATCAAAGCGGGACGGTATCCAAGGTGGGGATTTTTTAAGAAACGCTCGACAAGCAGGTCGCCTGATTTTCCGGAACAAAAAATTACGGCGGGCAACCCCCAAAATTTAAACAAGCCAAAAAAGCGGCGGACAACTTCTCGCATTCCCGGAAGCAAAATCGTCGCGAAGGGAACGGCGACAACCAAGGCGACGGCGATGGCGTACTTGTCTTCGGCGTCTTCCACAAAAATGCTCAAGGCAATTCCGCAAAATCCAAAGAAAGTGCAGATTGAAAGGCGCTTTACGTCTTCGGCCGGCGAGCTCATTATTCCTGGGTACAAGTCCGCCGCGTAAAAAACTGCCAAAATCGCTGGAATGTAAATGTAGTATTCAACAAAAGACCTAAAGTTAATCAAACGGTGGTTGACCAAGTTTACCAAGAAGAAACCTATTCCGATTGACAAGAGCAAAATTCCCGCGTCAAAAACCAAAATGGTCAAGCCCGAAAGAAGCGAGCTTGTCCGTTTAAAATTCGCGGAATAATATTCTTCAAACTTTTTAACATCATTTTTCATAGGCGTTTACAAATCGTATGTTTCTCCATACTTTGACGACAGAACGCTCTTAAATCCGTTCTCCGCCAAATAATTTGTCATAAACTCTTGCGCGTCTTTTTCTCCGTGAACCAAAAACAATTTCTTAAGGCGGCTTGTATCAACGGCCTTCAGCCATTCGGTCGCCTCTTCGTAATCGGCGTGCGCGCTGAAGGCGTTGATTTTTTCAACCTTGGCGCGAACTTCGTAAATGTCGCCCATAATCTTGACTTGCTTTTCTCCGTCAAAAATGCGGCGGCCCAAAGTGTTCTCGGCCATGTAGCCTACAATCAAAATTGTGTTGCGCTCGTTGTCAATGTTGTTTGCCAAGTGGTGCAAGATGCGTCCGGCTTCACACATTCCGTCGGCGCTAAGAATGATCATCGGGCCCGGCTTTTTGTTAAGGGCCTTTGACTCATCCACGCTGGTGACCATCTGCAGGGCGTTAAAGCCAAAGGGATTTTTATGGTGAACGAGGAAAGCCTGCGAAACTTTTTCGTCGTAACATTCAGGATGCGACTGAAAAATTACCGTAGCGTTTACGGCCATCGGGCTGTCAACGTAAATCGGAACTTGCGGAATTTTTTTCATATCGACAAGCTTGTGCAGCTGGTAAATGATTTCTTGCGTGCGCTCTATGGCGAACGAAGGCATTATAATCTTGCCCTTTTTGTCAATCGTCTCGCGAATGATGCGGGTAAGGGCCTTGAGCGCGTAGTCCTTTTGGTCGTGCTTGCGGTTTCCGTAAGTGCTTTCGCAAACGATGTAGTCCGGCGGCGGAAAGTCTGTGGAAGGGTCTCGAACAATTGACTTGTTCTTTCGGCCCAAGTCGCCGGTGAACAAAATGCGCGTTTCTTCAGGCTTTCCTTCGTAAATCGTAAAATAAGCGAACGACGAGCCCAAGATGTGGCCGGCGTCAAAAAATTCCAGCGACACGTCCGGACCGATAAAAATCTTTCTGTTGTACGAAACGGTGACAAACTGGTTCATCGCCTTGATGCAGTCTTGCTCGTCGTAGATGGGCTTCCAAGTAAAACGCTCGCCTTTGCGGCGGGCTTGTTCGGCCAAATATTCAGCGTCGCGCGCCTGAATGCGGGCGCTGTCCATGACGACAAGGTTTGCCAAGTCGCGCGTCGCGCTGGTTGAGTAAAAGTTTTTGTTGTATCCTTTTTTTGCCAAAAGAGGAATCAAGCCGCAGTGGTCAAAATGGCCATGGGTCAAGACAACCGCCTCCAGCTTTTCATGGTCAAATTCAAAGTTGCGGTTTTTTTCGTCAGACTCGCTGCGATGGCCCTGAAAGGCTCCGCAGTCGATCATGTACGAACGGCCGTCCACTTCCAATATGTGTTTGCTGCCAGTCACTTCCTCGGCGGCGCCGAGTGAATAAAGTTTAATCGCCATATTCCTCTATTATACACCAATTTTGGCGATTTTGCAAACAAAAAATCCGCCCCAAAACCACCTAATTCAAGGTGAACTTTATCGGATACCTGTAGCGGACGGCGCAATTCTTGCCGTTGGCGTTGGCTGGAATGCAAATCACCCCCTTTAGAGCCGCGCAAGCGGCCTGCGCAAAGCCGTGTCCGGGATCCTTTAGCACCTTGATGTTTTTTATCGCTCCGTTGCTGTCGATAAAAAGCTCAAGGTAAACTACGGCTTCTATGCCCTGTCGCAACGCCATCGGCGGATATTCGATTTTTGAAAGCACTTCCCTAATCGGAATGATCGGAACCGAAGAAATTTTGTGCTGGGGCAAAAAGGCGCTTTCGTCAAAGTCTTTTACAACCTTTTGGTCCGTTTCCTTGATGCGCTCCGAGGCCTTTGGCTGGTTTACGACTATCGTGGTGTCCTCTTGAACAGGCGGCTTTACATATTCCTGCACGTCAACCAACTTAAATACGTCAGCTTGGCTAAAGTCAACCGTTTCGACATCCTCTTCCTTTTGCTTTATGCTAAAGAAGCAAATCGCCGCCACGTGCAAAAGAAGCGCGAACGCAAAAACAAACAGTCGCCAAAGGCCGGAATGTTTAGAAAATTTTTCAGCGCTCATTCTATTTTTCCTTAACCACAAAACTTACAACTCGATGTTGCAAGGACTGCAAGATTGAAGTCACGCCATTTACATATTTGTACGGCGTGTCCTTGTCCGCGATAACGTGAATGCGCGCGTTTGGATTCTGGGCGATCGCTTGCACAATCGCTTTTTCCAAAGCCGCCGGATCCAAAATTTGGCCTTCGGCAGAAACGATTCCGTTGCTTTGAACCCATATCTCAAAATTTTCGTCGGCTTGCGTTCGCTCCAAAACCGTACTTTCGGAATAATTTATCTTTTCTTCATAACGCTGGTTCATCAAAGCGATCAACATTATAAAAATCAAAAGCAAAAAGCCTATGTCAGACATTGACGAAGTGGCGATGCTTGGCCGCCTTCTTTTTTGTCTTGTGTCAATCATAAACATTCCCTACTTCATTCTAAAAGAAAAATTTTCAACCTTAAGCTTTCTTATGGTCGAAATGACGTCCACCACCTTTTGGTAATGCGTCTCTGGATTTATTGTAAGCAAAAAAGTCATGTTGGGCTGGCTTTTTAACTTCTTTTCGATTTTTTGGGCCAGGGATTCCATCTTTATTTCCTGGCCGTCCAAAAACAAAGCGCCGTTTTCATCCAGCTCACACTTTAGAATGTCGTTTGTGTTGACGACAATCGGCTTGTCCTTTGAAGGCAAGTTCAACAAAAATCCTTTGTTAACGTTAAAGCCCGCGATTACGATAAAAAAAATTATCAGCAAAAAGGACAAGTCGTTCAAAGCGCCGGAGCTGCTTGAATCTTCTGTATTGCGGCGCGGAGATCTTTTTATCATATCAACTCCGGAATCAAATCGTCGATGGCTTTTGACGCTTCGGCGGCGAAGAAGTCAACCTTCTGAATCAAAAGATTGTAGGCCACAAGCGCGGTGATGGCGATAATCAAGCCGAACACGGTTGTAATCAAAGCTTCGTAAATTCCTCCGGCAACAAGCTGCGCGTTGACGTCAGTCGCTTCGGCGATGGAGCGGAAGGCTCCAATCATTCCTGATACCGTTCCCAAGAAACCTGTAAGCGGAGCGAGCGAAGAAAGCGCCGTAAGATAGTTAAAGCCGTTTTCCATTCTGCGCAAGCGCTCTTGGGCTTCGCGCTCGGCGGCGCGTTCCATTCTGTTTTCGCCGTACTTTGCGTTTTCCAAAAGCGCCAAAAGAATTGAGGCGATTGTTTGGTTGCGCTGGCAATTTTGCAAAAAGCTCATCGCGTCTTCTTTTTTTCCTTGGCTCAAAAATTCCTTTATCTTGTCGCTAATCGGATGAGCCTTGCAATTGTGCCAAGAAAGGTAAATGCAACGCTCGATTACAATGGCCACTGTCGCCACAGAAAAGGCCAGGAGCACCCACATAAAGGGTCCGCCAAGTTTGAACAATTCAATTAAGCTAAATCCGTTTTCCATTTTATTTTTCCTCCTAATAATTCTCTATTAAAACTGCACCTTAACTCCGATAGACGGGATCGGAAGTCCAATGTTAAAGTCAACTGAATCGCTGTTGTCGCTAGGCTCTCCAGTGTAGCTGTTGAACGACTTGTCTCCCTTGGGAGAGTAAAGGTTCACAAAAACATCCTGCAAGGCAAAATACACTTCCCACTTTGCCTTGTCGTTGTGGGTTGTCCACTGGTAAGAAATTCTAAGGTCAACAGGGCAAGAGATTTGCGTTCTCAAAGTGTCGCTGTAAAAAGAGCTTCTTGAGTAGCGCTGAACGATTGTTCCGTCGTCCATTCTTGCGGCGTAGCAAGACACGTCGCCGATTTTTTGCTTGGGGGCTCCTGTGGCCAACGTTCCCTTGACTGTAAATGTCCAACCCTTCGCAAAGTGCCAGTTGCTTACAATGTTCAAAGTGTGGAAGCGGTGGTAGCTGGGGTAGAACCATTCGTCAAGAGGAGCGTTTGACATAGTTTCAACATGGTCGTTCTTTCCTACAGTAGTGGGGTTCTTCAAGCGCGAGTAAACAAACGAGTAAGAAAGGTATCCGTCCCATTTTCCGCCGGCTTTCTTTTCGATCATTGTGTCGATGCCAAATACGTGTCCCTTTCCGTTGTCCTTGTAAATCATCGTAGAGTCAGTGTATCCGCTTTGCTCAGAAGCGATTGAGTAGCCGTAGATTCTAGAAAGATAGTACTTGTAATAAGTTTCCAACTTAAAGTTCCATCCGTTTGTCAAAGCGGCGTTGGCTCCAAGCACGGCGAAAATCGCGCGGTTGGAATGTAAGTCAAAATCCTTTATTCCCATTTCCTTTGTTACAAGCACGATGTCGCGGGGAACGGAAGTGAACAAGCCGGATCCAATTGTGAAAGTAGCTCTGTCAAGCAAACCGATGTCCTTAAAGGGAGTGATGGAAACCGACGCGCGCGGGCAAAGGTCCGGAATCAAGTTGAGGCAATAATTGTCGCGAATATTAAACATGTTCATGTACTCAAACCTGAGTCCTACTTCCGCCTGGAGAAAATCTTTTTCCTTACCGTAATTCCAAGAAACATAAGCTGAGTTGCTCAAAAGATTGTTGCCGTCGATGTCGCTCTGCCACTTGAGCTTTTTGAACAAGCGCGAGTCGCCGTCGCCAATGTCAGCGTAATAGTTTTGGTATTCGCCGACCTGTGAGTTTGACATAAATTCGTCGATGCCAAAAGAAATGCGGTTTTGGTCGTTGACCTGGATTTCTGTGTCAAACCTTCCGGCAAAAAGATGGTTGTCAATCTTTTCCCTGTATTCGTTTTGCAAATTGTTCAAGTAATAATATCCGCCGCGAGTGACGCTTGGATACATTGAAGCGTACTTGTAAACAAAATCATCGTTGTATCTTACGAATCCATTTTCAGAAGATTTCATCTTCATGTCTTCGAACATTCCGTTGTAAGAAAGCGAGCCGCGGAAAAGCAACTTGTCGCTGGCCAAATACTTTATGTTGATTCCGGCAAGCGCCTGGTAAATGTCGTAATCCATCTTGACGTTTGTCTTAAGAAGATGCTTTGTCTCCGTTTGGTCAATCTCAAGTCCGTCGCTTCCAAAAAAGCCTGTAAGAGAAATGTCAAGCTCCGGCTTGGGAGTGAAATTGGCTTTTACAAAGAAATCTCTTATGTAAGGCGGTCTCTTTATCATGTCCAAAGCGTCGCTGCCTGTCGCCTTGAACAAAGCGAAAAACGGCTCGAGGTAAGTGAGGTGGGCGCCCATAATCATTCCGCCAACTTTCTTTCCAAAAGGAATTTGGGCAAAGGCGTCCGCGCTTGCCGTGGCAAGTCCCAAGTTCAAGTGGAAGTTTTCGTAGTCGGGCTTGATTGTCGTCGCCTCAAGGATTCCGCTTGAAGCGCGGCCATACTTGGCTGAGAAAACGCCGTTGGAAAGCTTTACGCTTTCTACCATCGCGGGATTGAAGATTGAAACTCCGCCGCCCCAGTGCCACGGGAAAAGAGTGTACATTCCGTCAAGAAGGCAGCTGAATTCTCTCGGCTCGGCTCCGCGAACTGACGGTTCGGTTCCCCACGCTCCGCTGTATGAAACGCCAGGAAGGGTTCGGACCGCCGACATGCAGTCTTCCATAAGTCCGACATTGGCAGTTGTGTGCATCTCCTCTTTTGTCATGACAGTGGAAACGCCGGTTTTTTCTTCCGTTCCGTCGGGAGAGGCCCTGTTAACCACAAGCGTCTGTCCTTCGATGACGCTTTCGATTGACATTGAGATTTGAACTTCTTTGTCAGAAGCGGAAAACTTTGCCGAAGCGCTTTGATAGCCGGCAAGCTTGGCTTCAATGGTTCCAGACGAAAGATTGTCAGGAACGGAAATTACGGCCAAGCCTGTTTCGTCAGTCTGCGCGCTTAACGAAGAATTTCCTTTGATTGAAATTTTTACGCCTTCGAGCGGGATTTCAAGCTCTTTGTCAACGGCCGAAACCTTTAACTCTCCGGCAAAAAGAAGGGCTGGCGCAAAGGCCAAAACAATTGTCAATAACTTTCTCATTTTAACAACCTCGTTGTATATAAGACAACCGAGGCCGTTAAAACTGTCACTTTTTTTTAAATTTTTTTATCTAAGCGTAAATTTGGCTCCAAAGTCAAATTCCGGGTAAATGGTGGTTTTTCCCGCGTCGATGACCATGTTCCTTTTGTGGGCGACAAAAGCATCCCTGTTTCCAGGGAATTCAAAGGCCATTCCAAAGCCGGCAAATACGTTCAAGTGCTTTATCGGCGTAAAGCCAGCTTCGATTCTCACGGACGGATACCATTCGGCATGGACTTTGTCGTTTTTCGTGTCGGCGAAAAGCACTTCGTTGCCCATAATAGCAAAGTCAAAGTTGAACTTCCAAACCTCGACCCTTGTTCCCAAGCCAAGGACCAGGGCGCCGTATTGCTCCAAAGCGCCTGAGTCAAAGCCTTCGGGGTTCAGCAAGGCGCCGAATATTCCGTACAAATGCTTGTTGCCGCTGTTCAGGACAAGGCGGATTTTTTGGTCGGTCGTGAACGATCCGGACACTTCAAAGATTCCGTTGTGGGAATAGTTGATCAAGCCAAGCTGAAAGTCGCAGTCGCCTTTACAAAAGTTGAAGAAACCGACCTGCGCGCCCTTTACGTTTCCGCAAGCGACGTTAGAAAGCCAAGCGGCTTGCAAGCCGGTAAAGTCTTTGACCGCGACGTTTGAAAGCCAGGCGCCCTGGACGCCTTTGAATTCCCCGCGCGTCACGTTGGAAAGCCACGCTCCCTGAACGCCCTTAAAGTCTCCCAAAGTCACGTTTGAAATCCAAGCGCCTTGGGCGCCGACAAAATCTTTTATCGTTACGTTGGAAATCCAAGACGCTTGCGCTCCGGTAAAGTTTCCCCGCGCGACGTTTGAAATCCAAGACACCTGCGCGTACTTTACGTCGTTGGCGATGTTGGCGATGCTTGTGACTTGCGCGCCCGTGACATTTTGACCGTAGTTAAAAATGCTAGAGACTTGCGCTCCGTGAACGTCGTTTTTGGCAAAGTTAAATATGCTGGCGACTTGGGCTCCGTTTACGTCATGGGCGATGTTGTAAATGCCCGCGGCTTGCGCTCCGTTTAAAATTTCGGTTTCGTTTCCGATTCCCGCAAGCATCATTCCGTTCACTTCTTGCACGTGGGAACGGAACAAAGCCAGCGAAAAGTTTGTCGATATCGGCTTGTTCGCAGCAAGGTAGAACTCGTTGCAAAAGAACGAAAATACAAATGGCATTTGCAATACGTCTGTTTCGGCTTGGCCGGCTTGCGGAACGGCTTGGTCGTTTTGCTCGTCTTCTCCGCCACGGCTTCTAGTTGCCAAACGCGCTACGGGCGTAAGGTTTGCCGGCGAAATCGCGTAAGTCTTTTTTGGGCTTAGCGTAAAGCTGCCCTGCAATGTCGCGCTTTCTCCAATCACAGTGACGCCGTACTGGCCTTCTTCAAGCGCGAGGTAAATAGGAGTCAACGTCGTCTTATTGATTTCCGAAACAAGCTTTCCGTTTTTGTCGCGAACGATTACGCGGCCGGTCAACTCGCGCGAAAGCGTCAACACGCAGTCGGAGGCCGAAACGTCCGAAAGCACAAGGTCGCCGGATCCAACCAAAGTGATGTTGTAGTTGGGGTGCTGGGGATCCGCGGTGTTCTCCGTCTTTGAAAGAGTTTCGTTAAAAGCGTAGGAGTACAATTCGTTGAGGGTGACCTTTTTGTCGCCCGAAGTGTCCGCCGCTCCGCGCAAGCCTGTGATCATCGCGTTGGTAAAAAAGGAAGATCCGATTTCGTCGGACTCTTGCGACGATTCCTGCGACGAGCTTGAAGACAAATAGGCGTGGCCTTTTACAACAGAAGAGTCGTCCATCAAAAACGGCTTTTGCTTTTGTCCGCCCTTTGTGCGGATAAAGTTTCCTGAATAGCAAGAGTCAAGGATTACGACATGAACGTCGCTGGGAACGTTTGTAATCGCCGCTTTAAGCGATGAGTAGTCGTATTTTGTTTTTCCCAAAAGCAAAGCGTTCTCGTCCGAGTGGCCCGAATAGTAAAATACAAATTCGGAGCGCTTGGCGTCCTTTTGCTTTTTTTGCATCATTGCGGAAATCGTTTCAAAGGCGGTGTCAACGTCTTCTTTTGTAGGATCAAGAAGAAGGATTCCGTTTGACTTTGAAATGCCGCCAATCTCGGTCATTATTTTTTGAAAGGCGATTGCGTCCGTTCCCGCGTACAAAAGGCGCTCATGGCTTTTGCCGCCGTCGTTGGAACCGACATAAAGGCCGTAGCGCTCAACTCCGGCGGTCTCACCAGCAGCGAAAATACAATTTGCCGCCAACGCCATAAATGCGGCCGCGGCTATTCTTTTTATGCAAGTCATTCTCTTCATAGTCATTCCATTAACAAGTTACTTCCAATCTATTTTTTGTTCAAGACAAAAATAGAGCCATCGCAATCTTTGGGCAAATAAGAGCCCTTCTTTAAGAAGTCAACGCTAAAATCTTTTTTGTCAAGAGATTCGATTGTCGAAAAATCAAAGGGATTCTTTGACGCTACAAAAATAAAGCATTCGTATTTGGGAGCGTCGTCCAACTCGTACGAGAAAGAAAGGGGAACTTCCTCGCCGGTCTTTTGAAGCTTTTCCGCCTGCCAAGAAGCGTCGGGGAAGTGTCGGGTTATGTTTCCGTTTCCGTCAACGCTAAAGATGACTCCGTAATTGTAGCTTCCTGGTATGTAGGTAATTTGAACCAAGTCGTTTTCTTTTGCCGCCTCTCCATTTTTTAGGAGAACGGCATCCGCTCCATCCTGCTTGTAAAGACGGATTTGATGACGGCCGCTTCCCTTAAGACGGACTGAGTGGGATCCGCCAAGCGCCTTGATTGAGTTTACCATTACAGGAGCGCAAAGGGCCAAGGCCAAAACAGCCGCCGCCGCATAGAAGAAGGACCGCGCTTTGTTTAGGCGCGCGTAAATGTTCGGCTTGCCCTTTTCCGCCGCGCTTTCATCCATGCTGACAATGTTGGGCTTTGCTTCCGCGCTTGCGGCCGGGCTAAAGCGGCTTGCCGGGTAGGCGGCAAGAATTTCCTGGTCGGATTTTCGCAATTCGGCCAAGGCGCTTTCCAATTCCTCTTTGCCGTATTTTTTGTAGTAATCTTTGGCGTCTTTTTCGCCAAGATTGATTTCTTCTAACAATAATTGTGGAATCATGCCAACCCCCCTGTAATTTCCAAGGAATACTTTTGCAGTTCCCTAATTCGCTTTCTAACGCCGGAAACTGACATTCCGATTTGCTCCGCGGTTTCTTCCAAAGTAAAGCCGTCAACAAAGTGAAGCGTAGCTATCAAAGAATCCTTGCGGTCGCGCCTTTCAAAAATTTTTTCGATGATCGCGGCCGCCTCAATTTTTTCCCGCTCAATGTCGGAAAAATCATCCGCCATGATTTTTGAAATCGTTTCAAAATCAGGGCCGGAACGCAATTTGTCAGCCTTGATTTTGTTAAGGCAAACACGCGTGGCGGCGACATAAAAAAGGCTGGCGCAAGCGTTTTTTATTTTGTCCTGCTTTTCGAACAAGCGCAAAAACACGTCCTGCATCGCGTCCAGAGCCTTTTCTTCGTCCTTTAAAATGGCGCGGCACCGTCTTAGGACCATCGGTCCATATTTTTGATAGAGTTCGGAAAAATCCTTGTTTGTAAATGAAGTCTTCAAATTACAACTCCGTCGCATTATTAGACAATTATCTCTAAGAAAAATGTCACTTTTTTAACAAAAAAAAGAACCGTTTCCAATGAGAAAACGGTTCTGTCTAGCAGGGGAGGGACTTGAACCCCCGGCCTTCGGGTTATGAGCCCGACGAGCTTCCAACTGCTCCACCCTGCGTCGTAAGTCCGACCATATTAGCGGTTTTCGCGCTTTTTGTCAATAGTTGGGCAAAAAAAAGGCGGCCGTTGGGCCGCCCTTTTTGGCTTTCAAAGCTTTTGCTTTAGCGCTTCACTTCGACCTTCTCAACCTTCCAAATGTCGCGGACATAGTCCTCGATCGTGCGGTCGCTTGAGAACTTTCCGGAATTGGCGATGTTGATAAGGGCCATCTTGGCCCAAGCCTTTTGGTCGGCGTAGGCGGCCACAACTTTTTCGTGGGCCTGGCAGTAATCGCCAAAGTCGGCCAATACATAGTAAACGTCCGGTCTCTGTCCTTCGACGCCGTAAACCAAAGAATCGTGCAATTCCTTGAAGATTTGGCGCGACGGGTCGTATGTTCCGTCAACAAGCTGGTCGACAACCTTGTTCAAGGCAGGGTTGCGGGCAAGGCATTCCTGCGGGTTGTAGCTGTGCTCGGCTTCCATCTTGATGATCTCGTCGCTCTTAAGGCCGAATACAAAGGCGTTCTCCTCTCCGGCTTCGCGAACGATTTCGATGTTGGCGCCGTCAAGCGTTCCCAATGTAAGGGCTCCGTTGACCATGAACTTCATGTTGCTGGTGCCCGAAGCCTCAAAGCCCGCCGTTGAAATCTGCTCGCTCACGTCGGCGGCAGGGAAAATCTTTTCGGCGATGCTTACGCAGTAGTTTTCGATGAAGACTACGCGGAGCTTTCCGCGAACGCGGCGGTCGTTGTTGACGCGGTCGGCCACAGTGTTGATAAGCTTGATGATGCTCTTGGCGCGGCGGTAGCCCGAAGCGGCCTTGGCGCCAAAGATAAAGGTGCGGGCCGGCGGATTGTAGTTGGGGTCGTCAAGCAAGCGGTTGTAAAGATACATGATGTGGAGCACGTTCAAAAGCTGGCGCTTGTATTCGTGCAAGCGCTTAACCTGAACGTCAAAAATGCTATCGGGATCAAGGAAGTCGTTCTGGGTGTGCTTGAGGAAGTCGGCCAAAACCTGCTTGTTGGCGCGCTTGATTTTGATAAGCTCGTCAAGGCTGGCCTGGTCGTCGGCGAATTTTTCCAAGCCCTTGAGCTTTGTCAAATCCTTTTCCCAGCCGTGTCCGATTCTCTTTGTGATGAATTCGGCCAATGTCGGATTGGCGTTCAAAAGCCAGCGGCGCTGGGTGATTCCGTTTGTCTTGTTGTTGAACTTGGCGGGATAGAGTTCCGCCCAGTCCTTGAGCTCTTGTGTCTTGAGCAATTCTGTGTGAAGCTCGGCGACGCCGTTTACGCTAAAGCAAGCGTGAATCGCAAGCCAAGCCATCTTGACCTTGCCGTTTCCGATGATTGACATGCGGTTTTGGCGGTCGTAGTCGTCGGGATACTTTTTGCGGAGGTCGTCCACAAAGCGGCGGTTGATTTCTTCGACAATCTGGTAAATGCGGGGCAAAAGTCCCTGGAAGATTTCGATCGGCCACTTTTCAAGCGCTTCGGCAAGAATCGTGTGGTTTGTGTAGGCGAATGTTTTTGTAACGATGTCCCAGGCTTCGTCCCAGCTTACGCCGTACTCGTCGATCAAGATGCGCATCAATTCGGGAATCGCGACAACAGGGTGCGTGTCGTTCAACTGGATTACGTGAAGCTCGGGGAACTTGCGGAAGTTTGTTCCGTAGTTGGCGACAAAGTGGTGAACCAAATCCTGCAAGCTGGCGCTAGAGAAGAAGTACTGCTGCTTTAGGCGGAGCGCTTTTCCGCTGGGGCCGTTGTCGTTGGGGTAAAGAACGCGGCTGATGTTCTCGGCCGAGTTTTGGCGCTCGACGGCGCGGTTGTAGTCCATGTTGTTGAAGAGCTGCAAGTCAAATCCGTTGGGGCTGGTGGCTTCCCACAAGCGCAGGGTGTTGACTGTGTTAGTTCCAAAGCCTACGATCGGCATGTCGTAAGGAGTGGCGGTGACTTCCTCGGCGTTTTCGATGTAGTAGCGGTTTTGTCCGTCGGGAGTTTTTCCGTAGGCGATGTTTCCGCCAAAGCGAACGGTAACGGCCAAGTCGCTGCGCTTGGTTTCCCAAGGATCGCGGTGGCGGAGCCAGTTGTCGGGATACTCAACCTGGTAGCCGTCCTCGATGTGCTGCTCGAACATTCCGTATTCGTAGCGGATTCCGTATCCGTGTCCCGGGTAATCCAATGTCGCCAAAGAGTCAAGGAAGCAGGCGGCCAAGCGTCCAAGGCCGCCGTTTCCCAAACCGGCGTCGGGCTCCTGGTCTTCGACCAAGTTGTAGTCGATGTTCATTTTTTTAAGAACGTCTTTAACCGCGTCCTTGATTTGCATGTTGATCAAGTTGTTGCTAAGCGCGCGGCCCATCAAAAATTCCGCGGACAAATAGTAAACCTGGCGGACAGGCTTTTTTTCGTACTCCGACCTTGTGGCCATCCAGTTTTCCAAAATGAATTCGCGCGCGCTGGCCGCCACCGCGTCATACAAGTCGTGGATGTTGGCGTGGGAAATGTCCTTTCCGTATTGTCTCTTAAGTCGGCCTTCCAAGGCGCTCTTAAATTTCTCCGAGTCAAATTCCATACTCTTCCTCCATAAAAATATATATCATCAAACAAAAATTTGTCTGACAACTCTCTAAATCATCCGCCTATGTTCGCGGAACCGCCATCAAGACCACAAACGAATTCGCCGGAATCACATAGCGGTTTTGGATTTGCAAAAGCTCCTCCTTTCCGGGCTCCGCGACTTCCTCTCCAGCGGGGAACGAAGTGTCCACCACGCGCGCCCAAAGTCGTCCGCTCTCGGGCGTAGGCAAAATCAAATTCATGTCGTGGGTGTCTGTATTGGCGCCAATGTAAAAGTCCTTGTCAAATTCGCGGCCGTAAATCACGCAAGCCAAAAAGCGGTTGAGCTTTGACCAATCGGGCATGCGGCCGTCAAAGTCGTACCAAACAACGTCAACTCCCCTCTTTTTTTCTTCCGCGCTTTCGCCAAAAAATTCCTTTCGGCTAAAAGTCGGATGCTCCTTGCGAAGGCGGATCATAGCGCGCGTAAAGTTCAAAAGCTCCGCGTTCTTTTGCGCAAGGCTCCAGTCAAACCAAGAGGTTTCGTTGTCCTGGCAGTAGGCGTTGTTGTTGCCGTTTTGCGTGCGGCGGAATTCGTCTCCGCCCAAGAGCATCGGCGTTCCCTGCGAAAGCATCAAAATAGCGATGAAATTCTTTAGCTGCTGTTTGCGCAAGTTTTCTATCTTTGCATTGGTGCATTCGCCCTCAAAGCCGTGGTTGTAGGAATTGTTGTTGTCGCTTCCGTCGCGGTTGCACTCTCCGTTTTCGTCGTTGTGCTTTCCGTTGTAACTTACCACGTCGTTCATCGTGAAGCCGTCGTGGCAGGCGACATAGTTGATCGAGTTGTAGGGCATCTTTCCATTGTGAAAATACAAGTCGCTGGAGCCGGACATTCTTGTGGCCGCCGCCGTCGAAGTGAATTCGTCTCCGCGCACAAAGCGGCGTATGTCGTCTCTAAAGCGGTCGTTCCATTCTGACCAGCGGCCTCCCGGAAAGTATCCGACTTGGTAGCCGCCGCCCGCGTCCCAAGGCTCGGCGATGATTTTTGTGTTGGCCAAAATTGGGTCCACCGAAATAAAGTTGGTCAGCGGCGGGAATCCGTTTATTTGTCCCCACTGGTCTCGGCACAAGATTGAAGCCAAATCAAAGCGGAAGCCGTCGACGTGCATTTCCTGAACCCAGTAGCGCAGACTTTCGACGATAAAATTCATAGTGTTGGGCTGGTTGCAGTTGAAAGTGTTTCCGCAGCCCGAATAGTTCATGTAATACTGCTTGTCCGGCGGCAAAATGTAGTACTGGTCGTTTTGGATGCCCTTGAATTCAAATGTGTAGCCGCGCTCGTTTCCTTCGCTTGTGTGGTTGTAAACAACGTCCAAAATCACTTCGATTCCAGCCTTGTGCAATTCCTTGACCATTTGCTTGAATTCGCGGACGGGGCCGCCGGGGCTTCTGTCCGCCGCGTAAGTGTTTTTTGGGGCAAAAAAGCCTATCGTGCTGTAGCCCCAATAGTTGGTCAAGCGGTCGCCGCTCTTGGGGTTTGTGTTTCCGTTTTCGTTCTCGTCAAATTCTTGGATCGGAAGAAATTCCACCGCGGTGACGCCCAAGTCCTTGAGGTAGTCGATTTTTTCGGCAAAGCCCTTGTAGGTTCCCGGATGCTGGACGCCCGAATTTTTGTTCGCGGTAAAGCCCTTTACATGGGTCTCGTAAATTATGCTTTGCTCCAAGGGCCGGTTTATGGGTTTGTCGCCTTCCCAGTCAAATTCTTGGTCGTCAATCACCACGCATTTGGGAAAAAGATGGGCCTTCATCGGGGTTCGGCCCTTTATGTACATTGAGTCCAAGCCGCGAGTGGAGGATTCGGCGTAGGCCCTGTAAACGGAGCCCTCGCTGTAGCACTTGGCGTATGGGTCAAGAAGGTAGCGGCTGTAGTCAAAGCGCAGGCCCCGCTCCACGTCGTAAGGGCCGTCTATTCTGTAAAGGTAGAGGTCTCCGGCCTTGGCTTCGGGAACCAATGCGTGCCAAACGTGGCCGGTCCTGTTTACGGCCGGGTCAAAGTCAAGGGTGGCGAAGGGTTCCGGGGCGCTGGGGCTGTCAAAAAAGCACAGGGATACTTTTGTCGCGTCTTTTGAAAAGATCGAAAAGTTTATTCCCTGCGGAGTGACCAAAGCGCCGTAGCCCAATGGCCTTCCTTGAAGCAAAGTCAAAGTCCTCATATCCGTCCATTATAGCGCGCTTTGCGCGCTTTTGCTAGAGGAAATTTATTCAAACGCCTGCAGTCGCAGGCTTTGCAATAGCGCAAAAAGCGTCGTTTTTCAAGAAAAAAAGCCCTCCTCCGGCGCGGAAAATCTATTGAAAAAAATTATGAATGTGAGTATACTTATAGAATATTTTAGCATAGGCTGCGCCTATCATAGGAGATTTTTTTATGGCAGAAAAACTAGATTTTACAATAGAAACATTGGGCCCCTGCAAATTTGAGTCGCCCATAAAGCTTTCGAACGTATTTGGCGACCACAAGGCCAACTATGTCAAGGACGACTCTTACGTTCGCAACACAATCAATGTCTTTGACACAAAAAAAGCCGACGACATGACAAGCGCGAACCTTTTGCAAAAAGCCGGCCCGCGCGAAAAGATTTACTTTGACCCCGCCACGGTAAACGCCGGCATCTGCACTTGCGGCGGCCTTTGCCCCGGCTTGAACGACGTTATCCGCGCCGTCGTCCGCTGCTTGTGGAAGCGCTACGGAGTCCATTCAATCCACGGCTTCCAGTTCGGCTACAAGGGCTTCTTTGAAGAAAGCGGCTATGACACCGTTCAGCTTAACCCCTACAATGTTGACGACATTCACAAAATCGGCGGCACCTTCTTGGGAACAAGCCGCGGCGGCGGACAGCGCACAAACGAAATCGTAGACACTTTGGTCGCCCGCCACATCAACATGATTTTCATCATCGGCGGAGACGGAACCCAGCGCGGAGCCTTGGACGTTGCCAACGAAGTTGAGCGCCGCGGCCTCAAGATCGCCGTTATCGGCGTTCCCAAAACTGTAGACAACGACTTGCAGTTCATCGACCGCTCGTTCGGCTTTGAGACTGCCGTTCAGAAAGCCAAGGACGCGGTTACAGCCATCCACATGGAGGCGCACTCTCAAATCAACGGAATCGGTTTGGTAAAATTGATGGGCCGCGAGTCAGGCTTTATCGCCACCGCCACCGCCCTTGCCAGCCACGAAGTAAACTTCTGCTTGATTCCCGAAGTTCCCTTTGACCTTGACGGACCCAACGGCTTCTTGCACTTCTTGGAAGTTCGCTTGGCCAAGCGCGGCCACGCGGTAATCGTAGTCGCCGAAGGCGCCGGCCAGGAATTGCTTAACAAGACCAACCAAACGGACGCGTCGGGCAACAAAAAGCTTGCCGACATCGGAACTTTCTTGCGCGACAAGATTACCGAATACTTTAAGGAAAAAAACATTCACATCAACCTTAAGTACATCGACCCCAGCTATCAGGTTCGCGCGGCCGTCGCCAACGCCAACGACTCGATTTACTGCGAGCGCTTGGGCAACAACGCCGTTCACGCCGCCATGGCCGGAAAGACAAAGATGGTTGTAGGCCTTGTTCACGACAAGTATGTTCACATCCCGATCGACGTTGTCACTTCAAAGCGCAATGTGGTTGACCCCGAAGGCGCCTTGTGGCGCGACGCGCTCGACGCAACCGGCCAGCCGATGCTTATGGTAAACAACGCGCAGGACGCAAAAGACCGCGCTTCAAACGTTGCCGACGGAAAAGCAAAGTCCGACAACTAAAAAATCGTTAGAAATAAAAAAAAACGGAGGCCGCGAAGGTCTCCGTTTTTTTTATCGCCGCAAAACCGGCTTACATCTTTATCTCAGTTACGTAACTCTGCGTGTCCTTAAAGAGGTCAATCTTGCACACGCGGGTCTTCCAGTATTCGGCCTCGCTCTTTGTTGTGTAAGGTCCGACGCGAACGCGGTAGAACAAGTTGTCCTTGTTGTCCTTGTAAGTGAATACTTCGGCAGGAATCTTGTTGTCATCCAAAGTGGCGCGGGCGCTGTCGGCGCTCTTTTTGTTTGTGAATGAAGCGGCCTGAACCCAATACTTTGAAGAAAGGGCCGGAGCCTTGGGAGCGGGAGCGGAGGCGACAGACTTTTTGGGAGTCGCGGGAGCCTTGGGAGCGGAAGCTACAGTCTTTGAAGACTCGCTGGCTCCAGGATTTCCTGTGTAAATCGTAGAGGCTGTCGACTTGGCGCTGGCGTTTGAAAGAGCTTCCTGACCGGCGCGGCTTGTGGCCGTAACGGCGCTTGAGGCGCTTGTGTTCAACTCAATCGTTGTTTGAGCGGGAGCGGCTTCTTGCGCTGCAGGAGCGGCAGGCTCGCCGTTCTCGATGTTCTGGAAAGCCAATGTATTTGAGTCCAAAGCGCTTGTGGCAGCCGGAGTTTCAACCGGGCTGATTACAGGCTCTTCGACCTTGGCCGTAACAGGCGTTGTGTCAATTGTAGTTATTGAAGCTGTTGCAGGAGCGTTTGACGAAGGCGCGTTCAACAAGAGCGCGGCTCCGATTACCACCAGCAAAAACACGCCGCTGGCCGCAATGATCCATAAAGTCTTTTTCTGTTCCATAATTTGACCTCAGAGTTTTATAGTTCTATAACCAAATTATCGGCAACAGAAAAAAAGACTTTAGTCAAAGATTGCGGCCGCGGGAATCTCAACCTGCACGCGCTTTACCTTGCCCTTGCGCTCAAACAAGTCTCGGCTGAGGTTTTCGCTCAACTCGGCGCCAAAAGCGTTGGCGTCGACCGAAACTTTTACCTCCGAGCCGGAGCCAAGCGTGTACTCAAAGGGAACACCAAAGCGGGTGAAGCAAAGCTTTCCGTCCGCGTCAAATTCCTTTTTGAGCAAAAGCGCAGGGTCAATCTTAAGCTTTCCGTTGTTAACAATCATTCCCAACTCGCCCCAACGGGTGATGACCTCTTCCTTTACTTGGCCGGTCATGCCGGGCTGCTTGGCTCCTTGGTTGTGCGGAGTGTGCGAATAAGGATCGACCGGGAAGGCCCCGTAAAGTTCCGGCGTTTTGTTGAACGAAAGTCCGTCGCGGATTTTGTAGTAGCGCTCCCCCAATTCTTTGGCGGCCGGATCTTTGGCTTGGACGGCGGCAAAGAAATTTTCTTGGACCGCGAGCAAGAGCTTTGAAACCATGTGCCAGTAAATCGAGCCGATTCCCTCAAAGGCGTAGAAGGTTCCGCTTCGGCCTGTGAACTTTTTGTGGTCAAAGACTTTTTCGTAAAGGGCGGCGAGCGCGTCCTTTTGGTCTTGCGCCAAGTCGGGGTAGATTCTGCCGGCCGCCTCAAGCATTACATTGGCGTTCCTAAAGTCCGGGTTAAAGTGAACGGCGTTCTTGTCGATCGAGTCGTTGTAAACAAGGGAGCCTTCGTCGGGCGAAGTGTAGCCGCGTTCCAGCTCGGCCTTCAAGACTTCAATCTTTTGGGCGTCGGCTTTGGGAACAATGTTCTTCTTTACAAACGCCGGAAGCTCCTTTGACGGATAGAGCATGTAAGAATGCTGACGCTTTTCGTACATCGCGCTCTTTTCCAAAGCCTCGCACAAGTCCGCGACTTCTTTTGGACTTAGGAGGCCGCTCGAAAGAACGGCGACTTGGCCTTCGAGCATTTCTTCCAAGCAGCCAATTTCCATTCCATTGGAATCGATATGCAATGTATTGTAAGAATGGTAAAGGCCGTCGGCCCTCTTGTTGGCCTTGATTGAATCTTCGGCGGCCTTGATGAAAATGTCCAAGGCGCGCAAAATCTCGGCCTTAGAAAGATCCAAGGTTTCTTCCAAGCGCGAAGCCTTTTCGTAAAAGGCGAAGCGCTCGTTTTGGAAAGCCAAGCCGCACTTCTTTACAAAATCCTTTTTGGCCGCCGGGTCGCGCAAGGCGTCAAGGTCGGCGTTTTTGTAGAGTTCCGAAATCTGGTCAAAGAAAGTCTTCAACGCCATAGGAACGGTCCAACTTTCGTCGTCGGACTTTTCAAAAATTCCTCTGACAAAAACCATCATTCTGCGCAAGTAGCACAAGGTCACGACGCTAAGGCCGTAACCGGCGAGCGCGTTGTTGGCGTCGTTCCATTCGGGGCGCTGGGTGTTGAGCCAGATTCCGCCCTGGGGAACAAAGTTGGCAAGCTTGGTCAAAATCAGTTGCAAGAGTTTTGCCGCCATCGTCACAAGGTAGGGGTTTCCGTCCTTAGAGCAAAGCTTGGCGTCGCTTCCATACTGCTTGGCGTCCGCCAAAATCTTTTGGTTCAAGTCGCGCATAAAGGTGATTGTGTCGCGGGGATTCTGCTCGATGTCGGCGTACATTTTGATGTGATACGGAACGTTGGCCGCGGTGAAAATTTTCTTGTTCAAAAGTTCGGGAAGCGCCTTCGCGTCGTACTTGTCCTGCAATTCCAAAAGCTTGCAAAGATAAATGATTTGGTGGTCGTTCCAATAGCCGATGTTGGCCCAAGGATTGTTGGGCTCGGGGATTTCCCAGTCAAGGCCGCTGCGAGTGATGCGGTAGGGGTTAAAGCCGTCAACGGTCGTCGCGTTAAGGAACTTGGAAATCATTCCGGTGATGTAAACCGGATAGCTCATGGCGAGCGCTTCCCAGTTTTGGAAAATGTCGCGCCAGTTTCCTTCGTAGTTCAAAATCGGCTGGCCAAGGGAGTCCTTGAGGTTGATTGAAAATTTGTTCCACGGACGGCTGGGGTCTCCGTGCCTGCGCGAGAACGAAAGCGGAAGGTACTCCAAGTAAAGGCGCTCCAATTGCGGGTCGCGGGTTTGGCGGATTATGTCGCCAAGCTCCGAATAGTCGATTGTCTTTGGCAAGGCCAAGGCCTTCGCGTCGCTCGCCTTGGCGCGGTTCCTTGTTTCGATGAAGTTCACAAAGTCGTCGCAGTTGACCGTGTTGTTCTGTACAAAAAGTCCGCCGCGCATGATGTTGAACATGACGTTGGCTTCGTGATGCATGCAGGCGATTTGGTCGCCGGTGTTTTGCAAGCCGTCGGCGCCGGCGACATATTCTTCCAACAAGGCGCGGGTATCGGCAACGTCGGCCAAAATGTTTTTTTCCAAGGCGGAACGGTCGGCCAATTCTTTTATCAAAGACTCGACGCGGCTCGCTTCCAAACGGGTGTCAAAAACTTGCAGCCATTTTTCTTCCGTTCCCGCCGCAAGCGAAAGTTCCCGCTCAATAAAGCAAGAAGCCCGCTCGCCTTTGAGAACGTCGCAAGGGCGCAAATCCTTTCCGCTCCTAAAAAGGGCCGGAGTTTCGGGCGACAAATAAACTTGCGATTCTTTTGTAAAGTAAGAGACGTTTGCGTAAAGCGCTTCGCTTGGCTCGGCCTTGTCGGTCAAAACTGACGACATCGAAAAGAGCGCCAAGCCCGACGGGTCAAGGTCGGTCTTTTTGTAGGCGTCGATCAAGTTTGAGGTTGTGGCCTGGACCTCGTTGTTGGCGCAGGCCGGCATTATGTTTTGCGCTCCGTCCAAAATTACGGCGGAACAATTGTCGCCCCCGACATTCTTGACGGAAGAAATTTTCACCAAGCCGTACTTGTCGCCGCTCGTCCACTCGGTCCGCCAAGCAAGGTTCAATTCCTTGTTGATTTCTTCAAAAATCACGTGGGAGCCGGAAGCGTTTTTGTAAAGGTTCCGTTCAACCTTAAATTCCGGCATATCCGCGAAGGGCTCCCAAATGTAAGTGCCGTCCTTGCCCTTGACTTGGACGGCGCTAAAACTGCCGGTCGTAGCCTTTAAGTCCAAAATCTTGTCGGCGGTGTAATACGGAAAAATCGCGCGGCTTGCGTCCTTGCGGCCCGCGGTAAGCGCTCCGTTGGACCAAATGAAATTCCAGGCGTCGCTGGAACTTGTGATGGTCATAAAAAACGGCGGAATTGAATCGACGTTGGCAATCTTGTACCAAGTCTGGCCGTCAAACTTTTCGATGGAGCCGGCGGACTTTCCCGCCTGCATTCCCGCGAATTCTTCCACAAAACGCATATACACCTTCCTTAATGGAACTGCGATGTTTTTAGACGCAAAGCGGCTAAAAACTCGTAAACAGCCGCAAGGCTGTTTAGGCAACCGGTTGCCTTGACCGCTTTAGAATACGGCTCAAACAACTTTTAGTCAACTAAAATCGCCCCGCAAAGAACAAAAATCTCGATAATTTTTGCCAATCGGCGCGTTACTTGCTTTTTTCACTAAATGGCCGCTCGTGCCTTCGGTCGTTTCTGTTCTCTCAATTCTCGCAGTGGATCCAGGTCAGCTCGTGCTTGTTGTAGTTCAGGTGGACGACGCGGCTGTGGGGAATGGCTTCAAAGCGGGCGGCGGCTTCCCAGTCGATTCCGCCCTGCATCTTTATCGTGCAAATCATCTTTTTGCAAAGGCCGCTTGAAAGCCATTTTTGGACCCATTCGTAGAGGCGGTCGGGGTAGCAAATCACGTCGCTAAAGACCCAATCGCACGCTCCGATGTCTTCCGGAGCCAGGGTAAAGGCGTCGTGGGCTTGGAAGGCGACCAACGGGTTGTTCATAAGACGGTCATCCAAGGGGGAACGGTCCACGGCCAGAACGTTGGCGCCCAAACCGGCAAAAACCCAAGTCCAGCCGCCGGGACAGGCTCCGGCTTCAAAGCATTTTTGGCCAGGCCCGGGCAGCTGCGCCCCAAAAAAGAGGTTGGCCAAAGTAAGGCTTTCTTGAACCTTTAGGTAGGCGCGGCTGGGCGGATTTACGTGGTCTTCCACAAAAGAAAGCTTTCCGGCCGGCAAAGGGCTGGAAGTTTGGGCGCTGGCCAAAATCTCGTTTTGGCCGGTTAAACAGTAAAGGCCCATGGGGCTTTGGGGAATTTGAACCGGGAAAGTCCTGTCCTTGAGGTTTATGTAGGGCAGTTTTTGCTGGATCAGCTCGGCCCGCCTAAAAAATTGGTAGGAGCAGGGAGCCCAGTTGCGCTGGATTTTCTTTAGTTCCCCCGCGGCTTGGCCGATTGACTCAAAGCGCAAAACAAAGGGCTTTTGCATGACGGTCTGCGCGAACCAGGGGTTGATGTCGTCTTGGGGAAGGTCCTTAAAGTAAAAGAGGCGGCCGTAGCGTTGGGGAGCGGAATTTACGCCAAAACGCTCCGAAAGTTCGGAAAGCAGGAAATTTTCGCAGCCTTCAAAGGCCAAAAAGGCTTTTCCGCCCGTTTCTTCTATATAAATTGACATTGGGAGTCCACGATTTGGCTATGGTCGTCCTGTTCCTTGCCGTTTTTGTCTTGCAAGGACTCGACAAAGGTCTTTAGGCGCTCAGAGTCGGGGGAACGGAGGATTGTCATGCCCAAAACCGTTTGGCCGGAATCTTCGTTGACCCAAGCCGGGTGGCAAATCAAGGTAAAGTCGGAAGTGGAATTTTCCGCCACTTGGATTAAAAGAGTATAGTCGTCTTCAAGGTGTATCGTCACCGGAACCGAATAAAAAATCTTGCAGCCGTGGGCGCTGATGTCGATCAAGTTGCCCGGAAGGGCGGAAATCTCCTGGCACTGCACGCGGCCCAAAACTTCAAATCTTGGATCCTGACGCGATTTGACTCGCATGACAATATTCTAGCGCAACGCCCCTCTCAGGTCAATCGCGCGCCGACTGGGAGCGTTTTTTGGCGCCTTTTCACAATGGGGAAGGACGAAATCGCGGCAATATTGACACGCGCCGCCTATTTCTTTACAATATAATGGTTTTTAAAACATATCGGGATGGGATAGGGTCTAACTTTTAGAGGGATTTTTCAACTATGAAACTTATTAAACGTTTTTCCGCGTTAAGAAAAGGCCTTGGAACGGCGGCGCTTGTCAGCGCCCTCTTTGTCTTGGGATCGTGCGACAATATGACGTCTCTGCCCGTGTCCACTATGACAGCAACCGCGTCCAAAACGCTCTACGCCCCCACTTTCCCGGAATACCTAGGCGCGAATGGAAAAAGCCCAACATACAGCGAACGCTACTACACCGTAAGCCAGGGACTCAAAAATAAAATAAGCCTTTCTTGGAACAAGGTTGAAATCGCCAAATACTACGAAGTTTATGCCGCGCTGAACATAAACGACACCTTTGTCAAGGTTGGAGAGCCGACCGCCGCCCAGTTCGAAGATTCCGTAGCCTCCGGAACAACTTACTATTACAAGGTGCGCGCCGTCAATTCAAAGGGCGAGTTTTCAGAATTCAGCTCAGTGGTCAGAGGAACAAGCCTTGCAAAACCGGCCATAACGGACATAAAAATTACGGACACAAGCGCCACTGTCTTTTGGTACATGGGAAACGTTGGAATTGACTCCTACGTAAAGAGCTTGATTTATGAAGTCCACGCGTTTAAGGGCAACGAAGAAAAAGTGACCACGATAAAGGCTTGGGACGAAGTGAACCAGAGCATTGTGGAAGAATATACGTTTGAAAACCTAAGCGGCCACACAGACTACAAATTCCGCGTTGACGCTTATATCGCCAGCGAACAAAACAGCGTTGAAAAAAGCCCAGAAGTTTCTAAAGAAACGCTGTCGCTCTACACGCCTGTTTCACCGGAATTTACCGCAAGCCAAGGCGAATCAACACAGCAGGTCAAACTTATCATAACGCTTCCCTCTAAAATACAAGTTCAAACAACAAAAAGCGGAATCGCCGTTGAAGAAGACTATCCTATTTGCTTTGAAATCCAGCGCAAGCGTTCAACCGAAGAAATTTGGGCGACCATTGTGTCGACGCTTTACTACACCGGCAGTACAGAAAAGCCGACCGGCACAGGCTGTTACGACGCTTACAAAGACGGCGCGATGATTGAATACGACGACACAAGCGCGATACGCGGAGCCAAATACGACTACCGCATCATTTCTTGCGTGGACATAAATTACAGCTCGGAGGCCGGCTTAGACTACTTGGCCGTGACAAAGAGCAGGGAAAGCCTTGCCAACACGGCGCAAGGTTGGTCTGCGGCAATGCCGGAATTCCATGTCCGAAAAGGAATCGCCGAATTAAGCGCAGACGGCTCTGCTGTTCTTAGAGTTCCCATTAAATTCAACGCGTCTTGGAACGACATGGGCAAGGCGGCGGACTACAAATTTGCGATTGAATACGAGCGCAGCTACGACAACGGCGCGTCCACAGAGACAGACTGGCTTTTAAATTCAAACCTTGCCGTCATGATGAAAGACTTGGAAGAAGTTTGCTCTTTGGTAAAAACCTATGACTTGACCAGCAACCCGGACGACAAAGTTGGAACTTACACCTTTACCCTTTACGTCTTCCCGGCAAAATACACAGACCCCAGCAAAATCAAGAGCGACTATTTGGCAAAAAAACAGGCCGACGGTTTTATCGGCATAAGCTTGCTTCCTGGCGAGCCCAAACGAGATTTAAAAGCCGAAGGCGGCTGGACAGACCACACCTTGCTTACATGGACAGTGGAAGAAGGCGTTGACTACAGAATCAATTGGTCTAAGCTTGACGCTGACGATAACGCAATAGAAAGCGGCGTAATATTAGGCGACAAACTAAAGGACGGCCAAGGCCAATACACCGGCAAATACGAACACAAGCCCATAGAAAGCGGCTATACATACAGCTACGCCATCATCGCCAACAATTCAACTCCAGGAAACGACGACGGAGCAATTCCAAGAGCCTCCACGCTAGGAAAGCCCGTAATAACGTTTGACTCGAACACTTACACAAGCATAACCGTGTCTTGGACGCAAGCGTTGGCGGCGGAAAAATATGAAGTGACGCTTGGAAGCGCCGGCAATTTTGGAAACGGCGCGACATTCATAATTGACAAAACCGGCGCCGTTTCCGGCGTTCCAGACGGATTGACAGTCACTCCAAGTTATGACGACCCGTCAAAAACATACGCGCTGACCATAACCAAGCCGTACGGCTACAATGACGCTTCGCTTTCCGGAAAGGCTGTTCCGCTAAAAATAACCGCAATAAGCGAAGTTGACGCGCAAAACAATGTAAAGGGCAAAAACCCCGACTCAAAGGATGTTTGGACAATAGGACCGGCCGCCTTGAACATAAAGGGCACAGAAAGTTATGACGTTCAAAACGACAGCATTAAAATAACTTGGAAAAAGTTGGAAAGGGCAAACGGCTATGTTGTTTACCGCATGCGTCCAAAAATGACAAGAAACACTGACTCAACCGGTGTACAAAAAGACGAATACGCCAGTTTTGACGCTTACTATGTCAACGCGACGGGAACGGCGATAACGCCTACCACCGCGGACCTTTATTTTAACGCCAGTGACGGAACCTTTACCCTTACTGACAATTACAAAAAGGCTAATTCAAACGGCTCTCCGGAACTCAACCAGCAATACTTGGCTTTGGGAATTCCCTTTACATACACAGTCTTGCCTGTTATGGCGCAGCAGTATAGCGATGTGGAAGAAATAAGCTACGACATAAGCGAACTAAAGTATCCAGCCGCCGGCGACGCTTACAAAAACATAGCGACCGCCCAAGCGGAAGGATATACAGTAGGATACGGAATCGCGCTTGAAGCCACAAAGGCGGAATATCCTAATATGGTTGTCCTTAATTGGGAGCTCCCAAAAAGCGCCACGGACAAAGGCTTGTGGCCAAATGTATACTGGCGCAATAAAAATTCAGACGGCGCGTGGACAAGGCTAAACTTGTCTGTAAACGCCAGCACGCAAAGCGTAAGCTTAGTGCCGGACGACAGAGTGCAAGCGCGCGAATACGCGGTTACCTATAGCGACAGCATGGACTCTTCCGACGCCAACGGCAGAGACGTAGCTTATGACTCATACCAAAAAACCTTGTTTAACACAGCAATCACAAATGAAGAGCCAAAGTGCGTGGGCTACATGTTCACAATGCCGCAAATCATGCCAATAAAGCAAGACGCAACAACAGAAAGCGAGACAGAAACTGTAACATGGAACTTTTATGATTACCAAGGAAACCGCGCAGTTGGCGGAAGCGACATAGCGGAATACATCCTTGAATTGAAAAACCTCAACTGCTCCGGAACTTGGTGGCCAATTTACACCTACGACAAGGCTGGAAAAAACGCAGTCAAGGGAAGCAAAGATTGGTATGACGTAACTCTTGTAACTTCAGTTCCAGCAGATGGAGCAAAACAGGTCACTGTAAATGTGACGCCGACATACAAAACCAATTCTGGCAAATACCACGACGGCTTGCTAAAAGTGCAGCGCGACTACAAGCACTATTACAGAATAAGAGCCAAACGAACCAACAGACAGGGCGATGAAATCTTCGCTACAAGCACTGACTACGCTTACAGAATGATTACCGAAGACGAAGCGAAAAAATGCATAAACTTAATTATTGCGGATGCCATGCACCAAGCTGGCGTAGGCACTTCAACATCAGTTAATACAGACGCTCCGACAACTTGCGGCAATTTTACCCTTATACATAAAACAGGCGGCGGCATTTTTGCTGATGGTAAATGCCGAATAACTACGGGAACCGGTGGATATAATCATGGTTTCCTTGCAACCCCTGGAGACCAAGCAAACGCTCTTGTAAGCGCTTGGAATGTAACGGCAAGTTCCGATTATGGCGGAGCGATAGGATCATCTGTATTTACAGGAACATTCATTAAAAATATCCCGTCAACATCAATAACATACAGCCATGAAACAGGGCTTCCAAGTTACAAGGGCAGCTATACCATAAGCGGAACTTGCGACGGAACAGAATGGTTCCCTTATAAATTTAACGACAAAGACTATAGCAGCCCAATTACTTCTATCAATACTAGTCTACCAGCCTACCAAGGCCTTTGGTGGGAAATCAGGCAGGGAGGCAACCCAGAATGAAAAAGCTAACTTTTATTGCAGCGACTCTGTTGTCCGCCGCCTTGTTCGCAAGTTGCGCCGATATGTTCCAAGAGCGCGTGCCTATGCAGCCTACAACGAACGGCGTTACGCTCACAAGCTTGTTTGTAAAAACTGTAGAAATAGACAAGCTTGCCGCCCCAAGCCAAATATTCGTAACTAATGGCGAATACAACAACAAAATTATCGTCACTTGGGAAAAAGTTACTGGAGCGCGTTCCTACCGCCTTGAGCGCGCCATAAGCTCAGAAAAAGACGCGGCGGGCAATTGGATTGTTCCGGACGAAGGCGCCTTTGAGTCTTTGCCCCATTCAACTTTTATAGAGGGAACAAGTTTTACCGACACAATCATAGACGACACTCCCTCAAATGTCTTGAACTACACCAACGAAGCCTATGGCGTCTGCTACTTTTACCGCGTGCTTGCCGAAAACCGCATTGAAAAATACGACGAAAGCGACTGGTTTCCAAACTACTATAAGACAGACGATAACGGAGACCCAGTCCCTGCCTCGCAAAAAGACCCGGAAGCAAAGGGCATGCTTTTGGCGCCGCCGTCAAATGTCAAAGCCACTTGCGGTAAATACACCAACGCGATTGACATAAATTGGCAAAAGGCCGTTGGCTCAATTTCCAGCTATAGAATTTACCGCAGCCTCAACGAAGACGGCAGCTCCGGAACGCAAATTGCCACCGTGTACTCAAACAAGTCAACCTTCAATCTTGAAGTGGAGCCGGCCAACCAAGGCACAGAGTATTACTTTACCGTCGTGTCGGTTGGCGCAAGCGGCAACGAAAGTGTCGCAAGCCCTGTGGCCTTGGGATACGCCCTTAAGCCAGGCGCCCCCGCTCAAGTCCAAAATGTTGTGATAGAAAAAGGCCGCGGCGAAACCCTTTCGGAAGTTATAATCACTTGGGATGAAACCTCAAACGCCGAAGGTTATAGAGTTTACCGATACTCTTCAATTGATTCAACGCAAAGAAAACTCGATGACATAAAGCCCTCGGCTCCGGGGGGAGCGGTTCCGCATCAGTACACGGACACTTCCAACTTAAAGCCTAACATCTTCTACTACTATCAAATTCAAGCCTATTGCGCGGACAAAAGCAGCTCCACTGGCGAAACGCTAAATGGCGCCATGTCAGAATCCGGCGACGATTCGGAAAGCCCCGCCGAAGCCTATATGGTAAGTCCGCCTAAAACTGTGGCTGTAAAGAAAATTCAAGGCGACATAACGCAAAACATCATAGTCTTCAGCGCGGCAATCGGAAGCCAAGACTGCGCCACCAATTCTCCAGCAACAATAAAAAAGGCGGATTGGAAAACTTACACTTACTGCGTGTACGGCGGCGACAGCGTTACAGGCGCGTTCTCGCCTGTAAAAGAATTTTCTTCCCCCAACAAATCTCTCGACGATGGCATGGAAGGAATGTATGAGGAAAAAGTCACCGCCTTTAAGTTTTATAAAGTTTCCGTCAAAAACGGCACAATTGAAAGCGAAAAATCTTCGGCGATAGCGCCCGCGCCTTACGCGGCCAAAAACTTGTCCGTCACAAAGAACGCCGCGATTAGCGGCTTGACCAACAATGACTCCAACGCCAACGCCAACGGAGTTCACGCTATAAAGCTTACTTGGCAGGCGCCTGACGGCGGAGCGGACGGCGGCTACAACATTTACCGCTCTACAAAACCAAATAGCGGCTTCAAGAAAATCAACGAAAGCCCAATTACGGAAACCTCTTATGTCTACAAAGACGAGCAGGCAAAGGCCGGCAACTATTACTACTATCGCATAATGTCGCTCAACTCTTTGGGCCAGGGCGCAAACTATTCCAATACCGATTACGGCTACGGCGCCTTGACCACTTACCAATACGTGCGCGAATACATAAAGACAACGCTCAACTCGCAAAAGAAGCTTACCCTTATGCACAAGAGCGGCAACACCGCCAAATTGGGAACGGAAACCGCACGGGGAGCGATAAGCGGCACCCTCAGCTACGACGCTCACGTTAGCGGAGTTAGCGGCCGCGTAATTATGGAATACAAAAACTACGCGGACTACTACATAATGAACGACAGCTCGATTGGCGTTTATTTCTTGCTCAACGGCAACACAAACACAAGCGCCGGCATGGACACCAACGGCACCATGGACGGAACGGTAACAGTCCAAGGAATGTATCCTGGAAGCGTGGTTTACGATGGAATAAAAATTAAGGGAGGCGCCGCGGGCGGCGGAACTTACGGCGTCACCCGCAATTTAAACAAGGACAACGGCCAAGTTGAAAAAATCACAGTACAAGCCGATTGGACTTGGGGAGAAAAATAGTATGAAAAAATTCGCTTTTATAATTATAGCTCTTTTGATTGGAACTCTTGTGTCTTGCTACCAACCCAGTCCCCTTTATGGAGTTTGGTCGGACAACGGCGGCAACAAAATTTCGTTCGCTGATGACGGAAGCTTTAGCGCGACAATAAAAGACACAAACGGCGACACTCAAAATTATTCTGGCAACTACACCGTGATAGAAAACGTAATTTCGTTTTCAAAAGACGACGGCAGCATCAACAGCGAATGGGACATTCGCGGCGGAATGTTGTATCTAACATGGTTTGACTCTTATGGCGCGGCAATAAGCCTGACCCTCTACCACAACTAGCGGAGCGACATCGATGAAGCTTTTTCTTAAAACAAAGATTGCCGCCTCTGCCCTAATCCTGCTTGGCGCAGTCTCGTTTGCCAAAACAATGCAAGACCCAAACGTTTTGCACACCGGCACCGGAACGCAAAACGCCAACCCGATTCCCGACGAAGAGACCCCGGGTCACTGGGCCACAATTGAAGAATTGATTGAGCAGCAAGGAAAAAGATTCGGCCTCTTGCACAATTGGGGCGTGTCTTGGGCTTCCATCACAAGAATACAAAAGCAATCGGGCCGCAGCAATTTTGTTTGGAACGACAAATTAATCGGCGCCTATTACGAAATGACAACCAACAACTTCTTGGTCATGGGAAAGCGAATCAAGGTTGACTTGTTCGCGCGCAACGCCTTTTATTATCCTTACGCCTACACTTTCAACAAAGTAAAGCAAGTTACAACGCAAACAGTCTTGTACAACTTTGACCTTTTTACCGGCGTAAAATTTTCTATGAATTTTTGGGACTGGGTAACGGTAAGCGCAAAACCCGGATTGCACGTTCTTTACCAGCTTCATGACAAATGGCATTACGTTCACTTGGGAGCGGGACTCGGCCTGGAAGCGGAGATGCCAATCTCCAGCCGCTGGTCATTCAATATCGGAGGAACGTGGACTTGGGACAACGCAAACCTCGGCTCCAACCGCAGAATGCGGGCCTTTGATTACGCTTGGGAATACCAAGCCCAGCTTGGCTTCCGCTACTCAAAGCGCAACCTCAATCCAAAGTCTTTTGTAAAATACATGCCTAGGCCGCCCAAGGTCAAGAAAGTAAAGCCCCTAAAGCCAAGGCCGCAAGAGCAAGCAGAGACAGAAGAAAACGCGGAATTGCCGGAAGCCAAAGAAGACTAGGCTTCTTGATGTTGGCTTATCAAATCAGAAATAGTTTGAATCAAAAGCGTAGGATTGATCGGCTTTGACAAGTGGGTGTTCATGCCGGCGTCCAAACACTTTTGGATGTCTTCTTGGAAAGCGTTGGCCGTAAGCGCGACAATAGGAATTTCCTTTGCGTCCGGCCTTTCCATTTTTCGCAAAAGGCCCGCGCTTTCGATGCCGCCCATTACAGGCATCATAACGTCCATCAAAACAAGGTCATAGTAGCCTTCTTCGCTCTCAGAGAACTTATCCAGCGCGACCAAACCGTTTTCGGCGATCGTAACTTCCATGCCGTTCTTTTGAAGGACGCGGCGGGAAATTTCTTGGTTGAGGGCGTTGTCTTCGACCAAAAGAATCTTTTTTCCTGTAAGGTCGATAAGCTCTTTTTCTTTCTTTTCTTCGACAGGAGCCGCGTCGCCGATATTCGCCTCAAGCACTTCGACCTCAAGATAAATCTTGAATGTGGTTCCTTCGCCCGGCGCTGAATCGCACTTGATTGTTCCGCCCATAAGCTGGACAAGATTGTTTACGATAGAAAGTCCCAAACCGGTTCCCTGTTTGTTGACAGAGTTTACGTCTTGGGTAAAGGCTTCGAACATTACCTTTTGGAATTCTTTTGTCATGCCGCTGCCGGTGTCGCGAACGGTAATCTCCAAGCCAAGCTTTTTGTCGTCGCGGGAAACAACGTCAACAAGAAGCTCTATGCGGCCCTGCGGCGGCGTGAACTTTGAAGCGTTTGACAAAAGGTTCATTACTACTTGCTGCATGTGCATCTTGTCAACGTTGATGTAGTAATTCATGTACATCTTGGCTTCTTTGTTGCAGTAGAAAGTGATTTGCTTGCTGTCGCACAAGGCTTGGGCTTGAGTGCATACAAACTCCAGCATTTCACCGGCGCTGGACCTGTCTTTGCGAATCTCAAGCTTTCCGCTTTCGATCTTGGCCATGTCAAGAATGTCGTTCAAAAGGCTTACCATATACTTTGACGACGACTTGATCTTGCGCAAGTCTTCTTTTATAGCGTCGGGCTTGTCAAGCTCGTCTTCGGCAAGTTCGGCGATACCGATAACGCCGTTCATAGGAGTGCGCAAGTCGTGGCTCATGCGCGACAAGAAATCGCTCTTTGAAGCGTTGGCTTTTTCGGCTTGCTCGATGGCCTTTGAAAGCTTTTCGTTCTGCAACTTTTCGAACAAAGTGATGTCTGTAATGTCGCGGCAAATGAAAACGATGATGTTTTGGTTTCCGTTCAAGAAATAAGAGTGAACCTGCTTGATGGCTATGCGCAAGTTGTCGGTGATAATCTCGAACGTGCAGTTTGCCGCCTGCTTGTCCTTTAGCTTTACGGTCAGGTATTTTAGGGCGAAGAAGTCAGACACCAACTCCCGGTCTTTGCTGCTGACAACGTCGGTCAGCATTTTTTCGATCATTGAATAATAGTCAACCTCGTCGCCGTCCGCCGGCAGCCAAGAAACATTTTTTGCGTGGTGGATAAAGTGGCAGTTGGCCGTTGACAAGTCAAGCCAATAAATATATTCGACTTCCTCGTCCAAAACAGAGTCTTTTGAAATCGACATAATCTTCATGTTGGTTATGTCGCGCAAGTAAATGTTCGCTTCGATGCAGTTTGTGTGCGGGTTGGAAGTAAGCTCAACGCTAAGCCTAAACCATCTTATGATGCCGTTCTTGAACTCGTAGTAAAAATCCCAATCCTTGGATCTAGTTCCGTTCATGAACATCGTAAGCAACTCTTTGCGGGTCATGTCGTTTTTGAGGCTTTCGTTTTGACCGTGAGTTGTTGAAATGCTGATTACGGCGTCCAATTCGTTGTCGGCTGTAGTGTCGGGCATGGAATGGTTCAACTCCGCCACATTGACCATTCGTTCCATGATAACGTTGCTGGTCAAATTCAAGCGCGTGTAAGCCGGATACTCTTTGTTGACAAACGAGCGGTAAGACATTTCGCCTTCGTACTCTTCCTCGGCGCGCTTGCGGTTTGTAATGTCCATTGCGGTGGCGATGGCCTTTGTGACTTTGCCGCCTTTTTGCTCGATGATTTTATAAACGATGTGCTTCCATCTGGTTGTGGTCAAGTGAGTGTGTATGTCTTCCTGCAAAAGCGGCAAGTCTATGAAGACGGTTTCTTTTCCGGCCTTCAATTCGCTGATCATCTCGTTGTATTTTTCCAAATACTCTTCGGGAATGATGCCGCTGTCTATCCAGCCTTGCGCGATGTCTCCGGTATAAGAAGCCTCTCCGTCCTCGTCGTCGTCAAGGAAAATAGCGTCTTCCTCGCGGTCAAAATAACATTCCCAAAAGAGGGCGTCGCTCTGGCTGATAATCGCGTTGAGCTTTGACCGCTCTTCGTCAAGCTGCCGGTCCATCGACTTGAATTGATTGATGAACAAAAAGGCCAAAATCGAAATCGCCGACACAAGCAAAAAGCAAATGACCAAGGCAGCCACAAAACGGTTGCGGCCGTCAATCAATTCCTGCTTGTCGTTTATGTAAACAGTCTTTGCGTTGAGCGAGCTTTTTGTAATGTTAAACCTTTTCATTTGGTCGGCGTCAAAATAATAGCTGGGCTCAATCGGCTGGCTGGAACCATAGTTGTTGGACATGATTCTGTAAACGCCAAGGTTCTTGAATATCATGCTGCCGGCCTTGCAAATTTTTTCGATGGAAACAAAGTAGCCGCCCAAAACGCCGTGGCCAAAATTTATGTCGTGGCAAACAAAAACCGGGTTTTCGGAATTCGAAGAAATGATTTTTAGCGCCTGCTCCGATTTTATCGGACAATCGTTCATGTCAAAAGCTGAAGGCAAAAAGAAAATCGACATTTTGTCAAGGCCGGAAGCGAATTGCTTAAGCTGGTCCTCTGTCATTCCCACGATGTTTTTAAAGTCCGAATCTATGTCAAACTTAAAGTCAACGGATTTTAGAGTTTCCCTTTGCGCGTCGTCGCAGCCCACGAACATAATTTTCTTGCGCCTCGGAAAAAGCGAATTGATCAACTTTATGTTCTCTTCGATGTAAGGCGTGTCCAAAACAATATGGGCGCTCTTCATGCGCAAGGCTTCGTTGAATTTTTCGCCCTTGTCCATTCCCAAAACCAAAATAGGAATTCCGTCAAACAATTCGTCTTGCGTTTGTTTTACAAATTCCAAGGCAATGGGGTCTCCTGCGACAACCAAGTCAACCGAAAGACCTTGCACAAGCTTTTTGTAAAAAGCGTCAAATTCCTGCAGCTCCTTGTGACTGTAAGCAACGCCATAATTTGAATACTGGTAATAAAATTTGGTGTCTTCTGGGAAAAATTTTGAAACATTCTTTATTTGCTTGCCGACCGCTTCGCTGGAGATGTCCGAGCTGGACAAATACAAAACGTCCTTGGTTTTTGGTTCGGGGGAAATTTCCGGCTTGGCGTTAAGCAGGCATAGAGAGAAGATTGAGGCAACAGCAAACAAAAAAAGTCTTTTAAAGCGCATCTATCCTTACTATTATAACACGCGTTTTAAAAAAAATCAAACTTTTTTAAAGATTGCCAATTACTTCAATATTAAGTTAAAAACCGACGAATGGCTGTAGGTCAGAGGGTCCGACTGCATGTAGAATATGGTTCCGTCCTTGGGCGAAACTATGTTGGAAATCACCTCGTCCGTATAAGGATCGCGGATTTCGGCAAGCAAGTCGCCGGCGTTGACCTCAAAGCCAACCTTGACTTTTGGGGCAAAAAAACCGGCCGACGGCGCGCGCAGGGCCATCAAATCGGTCTGGGAATTGATGATTTTTGTCTCGTAGCCGCCGGGAATGTCGGTGGTGATGACGCCCTTTGCCTTTAGGAAAAGCAAGATGGAACGCATGACCGTGTGCGCCGAGCTTTTGTCGATGTAATTTGTGGCGCTTGAATACAAGCTAAA
The DNA here is from genome assembly GCA_017645785.1 of Treponema sp. Lineage (GTDB taxonomy): Bacteria > Spirochaetota > Spirochaetia > Treponematales > Treponemataceae > Treponema_D. The sequence goes on along the minus strand of JAGCNW010000016.1, from coordinate 131,841 downwards.
GCCCTGCACGCCGTTAATCTGCCAGCTGTAGTTGAGCGTAGTCTTTTCAAAGGCGCGGGCGCTTCTGATTTGAACAAAGGGCATCTTAAAGTCCTTGGCGCTTTGCTCGCAGTCCAAATCTGTCTTAAAGATTTTGATGTGCGGCATAAAAGTTCCGCTTATGTAGTAGGACGAAAGCTGGATTCCGTATTGGTAGCCTTTTGTGGCTTGCAAGATTTTTCCCGCAAAACGCTCGGTGCTCGCTCCGTCAACTTCTCCGGGGAACGAACGGTTTATGTCAAAATTGTTTATCGGCCAAAAGCGCTTTCGCGTGTTGAACGAATAAGTGTTGGCGCAAGGAATCACAAGAATTTCGTAGCCGGGAACAAGCTCGACCTTTTCTTCGATTTCCTTCAAGCGGTTTACCAAGCGCGCGGCTATGAATTGCTGTTGGTATTCGTTTCCGCGCATTGGGCCGACGACGCAAACGGATTTTTTTCCGCTTCCAAAAACAAAGCCGCGGACGCGGTAGTTGTCCCGGTAAAGGGCCGGCGAATCGATGACGCTAATTTCCTTCATTCAAAAGCCTCCCCAAAGTCGAGCCGATTTCTACGATTGGATATTCGCGCAGGGTGAACAATAGTCCCGCGCAAGGCGCCTTTATTTGCGCCAAAAGTTTTCCTTCCAAGGGACTGATGATTTCGCCAAGCAAGTCTCCTTTTTGAACCCGCTGGCCGCAGTCAACCTTCCGCACAAAAAAGCCCGCCATTTTGGAAACAAGCGCCGTCATGTCGCCGGCTTGGTCGGAATAAACTGGCTCGCGCGGTTTTATTGTCGAGCCAGTCCACATTTCCATTTGGGCCAAGAGGCAAAAAATTCCGTCAGTCAACTGGTCTGCAAACTCGCTTGTATAGCGCATGCCGATTCCCATGTCGATGACGGCGGCCGGCGTTCCGTTTTGGTTGAGCGTGTAAACCAAAGAATTTTCTTGCACCGAACCGTTGTTGTGAATCCAAAGCAAGTCCATGTTTAAAAGTTTTGCCTTGTCTATTATTTTGTCCTTGAACTCAGGAGGAATTCTTACTTGCGGAAGCTCGCGGATAAAAATGGAGCTTGCGTGAACGTCAAGCGCGAAATCCGCGCCGCTCGCGTCCTCCAAAATTTTTGACGCGATGTATTCGGTCATCGTTCCGTCCGCTTCGCCGGGAAACGTGCGGTTCATGTCCAAGTCAAAGGCGGGAATGCCGCGGGTGATGGAGTCAATTCCAAGCGGATTGAGCGCAGGATAAATGTCCAGCGTTCCGTGAAAATTTTGCGGATCAGCGTTTATCCGTTCCTGCACCTTGTAACAAACCAACTGGCCTTCCAATTCATCGCCGTGAATGCCAGTCAACAAACAAAAGCGCTTGTCGCTCCCCTCGCCCTTAATCGTGTTCTTTTTTACCGTGAGTTTTTCGTCAACCGGCAAGTCAACGCTCGCTACAACCGTCACCATTTTAACGCCCTTTCTATTTTTGTAAATGCAAGCGGCGCCAAATATGCCGTCGCAAACGAAAACAAATAACCTTTTATAAATCTGGCCAGCCGCTTGTCAAAATAATATTTGGCGGCGGAGTAAATCACAAAATTTATCACAAGGGCAAAAACAATCATGATTGCAAGGCGCAAGGCTCTTTGCTTGCCGCTTATGTTGTCGGTTGTAAATTTTATAAAGCGCTTGTCCAAAAACCAGCCATGTACAAAGCCAATCGCAAACGCCAAATCAAACATAGCGTCATTCTGCATTTTCTTTGGATCAACCAAAACTGTTCCTGCCGCGTCTAAGTCAACCGGATACGCTTTAAAAAGCGTATAGGCAAAGAACGCGGCGAACAAAAGCGTCGCCGACACAAAAAGAATTTTGTCCGCGCCCTCGTTCTTTTCCAAGGCTTTCATCAGGATCGACGCGGCCCACAAAGACAAAGCCGCTTCGGCCAGCGCGAACAAAACGTCTTGCGGCGTATGGCAGCCCAAAAAATTTCTGGAGAAGGCCACAATCAAAGTGTAAAAAGACAAAATTACAAGAAGGAGCGCGTTGTCCTTGTATTGGCTGATTGTTCCCAAAGCGCAAGAGGCGACGGCGCTTGTGTGGCCGCTAGGAAAAGAATAACCGGTCGCCAAGCCAAGGGATTTTTTTGCGGGAACTATTCTAGGATCTTTTATCCAAGGCCTGTAAACGCAAGCGGTGATTTTTATCAGCGCGTTGAACGACGAGCAAATCGAATAGCAAAACAATACATGGCAAAATTTCTTTTTGTCAACAATGACATAAAGCATGCAAATAAGGATGACAAAAAAGCCTGCGGTATCAGAAAAAACCGCCAGGAAGTCTTCAAGTTCAACCGCCACTTTGGCCCGCATGTTTTGAAGCCAAAGCAAATATTGCATATCCATATTTTTATCTTATCACGCAAAAGATTGTCGGGTCAAGCCCGACAATGACATTAGGTCATTCCCGCGCTTGACGCGGGAATCTTTAAAACAAAAAAGCCGTCCAGCTGGACGGCTTTTTCTAACTTGCGCTGTAGGCGCAATTATTTTTTGGCTCCGTTGACCAAATCCTTGAGCGCTTTTCCAGGCTTGAATTTGGGTGTCTTAGAAGCGGCGATCTTGATTGTCTCGCCAGTCTTAGGATTGCGTCCTGAGCGAGCGGCGCGTTTTGAAACGCCGAATGTTCCAAATCCAACCAAAGCAACTTCGTCGCCCTTCTTAAGCGCCTTTGACACTACATCAACAAATGTCTTTACAAAGGCTTCTGTGTCTTTCTTTGAAAGTTTAGTTTCCGCGGCAATGGCGTCAACAAGTTCTGTTTTGTTCATTTTTTCTTTCCCCCAAAAAAATGTTCTTAGTGTTTATAAATTTATTCTACACGAACTTTCAAAAAATTTCAAGCCCCTTGCAAGCAATTCCTATTTGCAAAAGCGCCCGCAGTATGTTATAATATGCGCATGACTTCTTCACAAAGAAAAATTTTATCCTCAGCCGCCAGCAACTTAAATCCTCTTGTAATTGTCGGACAGGGCGGCATGACCGAAGGCGTCGTTCAAAAAATCGCCAAGGTTCTCGACGACCACGAATTGATAAAAGTTAAGTTCAACGAATTTAAAGAAGAGAAAAAAGATTTGACCGCGGACCTTTGCGCGCAAACTGGCGCCGAACTTGTTCGCATCATCGGAAACGTCGCGATCCTTTACAAGGAATCAACAAACCCCGACAAGCGAAAGCATTTGATTTAGCTCGCTACGCGTGTCATTGTCGGGCTCGACCCGACAATCCTTTTACGAAAGATTGCCGCGTCAAGCGCGGCAATGACAAAATCACTCGTCCGCCCAGCGCTCGGCGCGGACCACAGCCTTTTTCCAGCCGGCCAGCGCTTTGTCGCGCGCGGCGCCTTCCATTGCCGGAACAAATTCCCGATCGGCTTCCCAAAACGAAAGAATCTCTTCCTTGCTTTTCCAAAAGCCGACCGCAAGGCCTGCCAAAAAGGCGGCGCCTGTCACGGTTGTCTCCGTGTTTTGAGGACGGACGACTTTGGCGTTCAAGTAATCCGCTTGTATTTGCATCAAGATGTTCGAAGCGGAAGTGCCACCGTCAACTTTTAGCGAAGATATTTTTATGCCGGAGTCGTCCTCCATGCATTTAAGGCTGTCTGTAACTTGAAAGGCGATCGCGTCGAGCGCGGCGCGGCAAATGTGCGCCTTGTTGGTTCCTCGGGTAAGGCCCACCAATATTCCGCGCGCGTATGGATCCCAATACGGCGCGCCCAAACCTGTAAAGGCCGGAACCAGTATCGCTCCGTTTGAATCAGGAACAGTCGCCGCAAGTCCGTCACATTCTTTTGAGGCGCTGATAATGTTCAACTCGTCGCGAAGCCATTTGACAACCGCTCCGCCCATAAAGATGCTTCCTTCAAGGGCGTACTCAACTTTTCCGTCAAGGCCAATCGCGATTGTGGTAAGCAATTTGTTTTTGGAAAGAACGGCTTTGCTTCCGGTGTTCATAAGCAAGAAGCAGCCGGTTCCGTAAGTGTTTTTCGCCTCGCCGCTTTTAAAACAGCCTTGGCCAAAGAGCGCGGACTGCTGGTCGCCTATCGCGCTCGCGATTGGAATTTCAAAGCCGCAAATATTTTTGTCGGTCGTCGCGTAAACTCCGCTTGAGTCAACGACGCGCGGCAAAATGTTTTGTGGAATGTTCAACAAATGCAAAAGCTCTTTGTCCCATTCAAGCGTGTGGATGTTAAAGAGCATCGTTCGGCTTGCGTTGGTATAGTCGGTGACGTGCGCTTTGCCGCCGCTCATCTTCCAAATAAGCCAAGAATCAATCGTTCCGGCCAAAACTTCGCCGGCCTCGCAGCGGGCGCGCAGGCCCGGAAGGTTTTCCAAAAGCCATTTGATTTTTGTGCCGGTAAAGTACGCGTCGGGGATAAGGCCAGTGGCCGCGCGGATTTTTTCGCCGTAGCCTTGCGTGACTAGGTCGTCGGCGATTTGCGCGGTGCGACGGCATTGCCAAACGATTGCGGGACAGACAGGCTTTCCGCTCGCCTTGTCCCACATTACTAAGGTTTCGCGCTGGTTTGTGATTCCGAGCGCGGCCACCTTTTGGCCTGCGTCCGCTTGGGAGATTCCCGCCTTTTGCAGGGCGGCGCTTATCGTCGCCATCTGCGTGTCGAAAATCTCTTGCGCGTCGTGCTCAACCCAGCCCGGCTTGGGATAGTATTGCTTGAATTCTTTTTGCTCTACCGCGACCATTTTGCAGCGCTTGTCAAAAACGACAGCGCGGCAAGAGGTCGTTCCCTCGTCCAGGGCCAGGATGAATTGTTCCATCTACTACAACTTAACCAATTGTAACTTCGAGGCTGACTTCTTTTTGGCCGGCCTGCGCCTTTACGATTGTGCCGTTAACGTCGGCCTTTCCGTTTGTGACAACGATAGAAACAGCGCCGTCGTTCTTCTTGTTGATGACGTTGATATTGTATGTCACTCCCTGGAACTTGCGGACAAGCTGGGCGTTCTTAACGTGCTCCGGCAAGCGGGGCTCGACTTCCAAGCCCTTCCATGTCGGGCGCAAGCCGCAGAGGTACTGCGAAAGCGTCACGAAGTTCCAAGCCGCAGTTCCTGTAAGCCAAGAGTTCTTGGCTTCGCCAAAGCGGCGGGCAGTCTTTCCGGCGATCATCTGAGCGTAAACGTAAGGCTCGGTGCGGTGAATCTCTGAGATGTCTTCCAAGTAAGCCGGAGCGATTTTCTTGTAGTGCTCAAAGGCGTCCTGCGGGCGGCCGTTGACAACTTCGCCGATGATTACCCACGGATTGTTGTGGCAGAAGATTCCTCCGTTCTCCTTGTATCCCGGCGGATAAGAAGAAACTTCTCCCAATTCAACATGATACTCTCTGTAGGGCGGATCCAAAATTACGATTCCGTATTTAGAGTCAAGATATTTCTTTACGCTGTCCAAAGACTTTTCGGGATAGCCCTTGTCCTTTCCGATTTTGGCCATCGTTCCAAAGCCCTGAGACTCGATGAAAATCTTTCCGTCTTCGCATTCCTTTGAGCCGATCTTTCTTCCGGCGTCGTCAAAGGCGCGGACATACCATTCGCCGTCCCACGCGACGTTGCAAATCTGGGCTTCCATTTTTGCGGCGGCGTCTTCGGCGCGCTTGGCTTCCTCTTCCTCTCCCAAAAGGCGGCACATCTGCACGTAGTCGGGAGTAACGTAGACGAACATTTCGGCGATCATGACGGACTCGGCGTTCTTTCCCTCTTTGTTGGTGCAAGTCTGGAAAGAGTCGTTGGGGTTTGTAGAGAAGCAGTTGAGGTTAAGGCAGTCGTTCCAGTCGGCGCGGCCGATGAGCGGAAGTCCGTGCGGTCCCATGTGGTTGGGAATGTAGTTGTAAGAGCGCTTGAGGTGCTCGAACATCGTGGCCTTGTTTGTCTCGCTGTTGTCAAAGGGAACGTCGACTTTAAGGAAGTCAACGTCGCCAGTTTCGCGGATGTAGTTTCCTACGCCAAGGATAAGCCAAAGCGGGTCGTCGTTGAAGTTGGAGCCGATGTCGGCGTTTCCGCGCTTTGTCAAAGGCTGGAACTGGTGGTAGGCCGAGCCGTCCTCAAACTGTGTCGCGGCGACGTCGTAAAGGCGCTCGCGGATGCGGCTGGCAGGAAGCTGGTGCGCGGCTCCGAGCATGTCCTGAGAAGTGTCGCGGAAACCGAGTCCGCGTCCGATTCCGCTTTCAAAGTAAGAGGCCGAGCGGGCAAAGTTATATGTGACGACGCACTGGTACTGGTTCCACAAGGCCATGCGGTCCAACTTTTCGTCGCCGCTCTTGAGAGTGAAGTGGCTCAAGGTTTCGTCCCAGAAGGCGCGCAAGTCGTCAAAGGCCTTGGCGACTTTCTCGGGCGTGTCGAACTTTTTCTGAAGCTCGTATGCCTTTTCCTTGTTGATTACGCCACTGGCGGTGTTGGTGCGCAAGAGGCCGGCTTTGAGCGCGGCTTCCTTGTCAGCGTCAGAAAGGAATTTTTTGGCGTCGTCGTTTTCGATGTAGCCCAAAACAAAAATCGCTGTCTTGGACTCGCCGGCCTTGAGAGTGATTTCCAAGCGGTGGCTTGCAATCGGAGACCAACCGTCGGCGACTGAGTTTCCGCTCTTTCCTTCAACGACAGTCTTTGCCTGGCCCAAGTTGTTGTAAAGGCCGAGGAACGTCTCGCGGTCTGTGTCAAAGCCGTCGATTTTTTGGTTGCAAGAATAGAATGTAAAGTGGTTGCGGCGCTCGCGGTATTCAGTCTTGTGGTAAATCGCGCTGCCTTCGATTTCAACTTCGCCTGTGGAGAAGTTGCGCTGGAAGTTCTGGCAGTCGTCCGAAGCGTTGTAAAGACACCATTCAACAAAAGAAACAAGGCTGATTTTCTTTTCAGAAGAAGACTTGTTTGTCAAAGTGATTTGCTCGACTTCACAATTTTCGTGAACGGGAACCATGTACAAAACGTCGGCGGCGATTCCGTTTTTCTCGGAAGCGAATTTTGTGTAGCCGAAGCCGTGGCGGCACTCGTACTTGTCAAGCGGAGTCTGAGTGGGCTGCCAGCCGGGGTTCCAAATTGTGTCGCCGTCTTTGATGAAGAAGTAGCGGCCGTTGTTGTCAAGCGGAATGTTGTTGTAGCGGTAGCGGGTCAAGCGGCGCAAGCGCGCGTCTGTGTAAAAGGCGTATCCGCCCGCTGTGTTTGAGATCAGCGAGAAGAATTTTTCGCTTCCCAAGTAGTTGATCCAAGGATAGGGCGTCTGCGGAGTTGTGATGGCATACTCGCGCTTTTCGTCGTCAAAGAATCCAAATTTCATAGGTTTCTCCTGTTTGGTGATTTTTTCAACCAACCTGCTTTGGTGTTATAGGAACAGTTTAACCGCGCTTTGGCCTTTTGTCAAGGAATAAAAACCTTGCGCGCGACGGAAAAAAATGGTAAAATTGAGGCTAGAGGTATATCTATGCGCAAGAACAAAATCTCAATTTCAACATTCTTTTCTATTTTAGCGATAATCATAACTATTTCGGTTGTGGCCATATCTTCCGCCACAACGGCGTTTTTCTTTTCCAAAGAATGTCTTGATAATTTCTATACAAGCGCGGAAACACAGCTTTCTGAGTTTTCAGACTCAATTTCAATGTTTTTCAGCTCAAAAGAAATTGAGCTCAACGTATTCGCCGAATCCGAGCAAGTAAAGACCGCCGACAACACAATCCATTCTTTTGTGAACGAAGTCGGCGACATTCAAATCTTGGGCTACAAAAAAAGCCCCACGGAAGAAAAAATCCGTTCCATCTGCAAAAGCTTTGCAAAAAGCGATTCCGACATAGCGGAGATTTACTTGGGAACAAAATGGGGCGGCTACGCCACAAACTTTGACAGCTCCATGTCCGGCGGCTACGACCCCCGAAAGCGCGGCTGGTACGCCACAGCCACAAAAGGAAACGGCAAGGTCATGATTACGGACGCCTTTGCCTCCACCGTAGGAGCCACCGTTGTGGGAATCACCCGCTGCGCATACGACAAGACCGGACACTTTATCGGAAACGCTTCCATAGAAGTTTCCCTTGACACTTTGACAAAAATTCTTGGCCGCCTCAATTTTGGAAAGGACAGCTTTGTTATGATGGTTCAGCAAGACGGAACCATTCTTGCCGACACAAGCCCGGACAAAAACAACTTTAAGAACATTGCCGAAATCGACATTCCCGACCTGCCTAAAGTTTTGGAAGACCATTCAAGAAGCAACCAGATAAAAATCGGAAGCAACACATTCTTCACCCATTACGTCAACAATCCAAAGACAGGCTATCAAATCATAGCCCTTTGCCCTGACTACACGGTTTACAAGGCCTTCCGCAGAACTCTTACCTCTATCATTGGAATTTGCGCTGTGTTCACAATCATCGTGGCGCTTGTATCGGCTATCATCACAAGAGGAATGATGAAGCCTCTAAAGACAATCCGCAACGGCATCATTCACTTTGCGGACCAAATCGCCGCCGGAAACGCCGACTTGGGAACCCGCGTAGTCGTTAAGAGCAAAAACGAAATCGGCGACGTTGCCGACGGCTTTAACGTCTTCTCCGAAAAATTGCAGGACATCATAAAGAACATGAAGGGCTCAAAGGATTCCTTGATTGGAGCGGGCCATCTTTTGAAGAACGGAACAAACGACACCTCGTCGGCCATTGCGCAAATCGCAAACGCTGTAGGCGGCGTAGAAGAAAGCATCTCAGCCCAAAGCGCCAGCGTAGAGCAGACAAGCGGACAAATCCATTCGGTAATCGAAAACATCGGCAACTTGGAGCGCCTTGTAGGAAACCAATCCAACGTCGTGCAGGAAGCGTCAGGCGCGATTGAAGAAATGATTTCAAACATCAGCGAAGTAAAGCGCTCCGTAGACAACATGGCCCAGTCCTTTGAAGTGATCGCAGGCGAAGCGGAATCCGGCGAAAAGACCCAAACCGAATTGCAGGCAAAAATCAACGAAATCGAAGAGCAGTCAAACCTTTTGAACGAAGCCAACAGCGTAATCGCCAACATCGCCGAGCAAACTAACTTGCTGGCCATGAACGCCGCCATCGAAGCCGCGCACGCCGGAGACGCCGGCAAGGGATTCGCGGTCGTCGCCGACGAAATCAGAAAGCTTTCCGAAACTTCTTCGGCCCAGTCAAAGACAATCGGCGAACAGCTCAAGCGCATTAGCGAAAACATCGCCACAGTCGTAGAGGCAACCCAGCGCGGCGTAAAAGGCTACGCCCAGCTTGCCAGCGAAATTCAAAAGACCGACAGCGTCGTCCGCAAAATCAAGATCTCGATGGACGAACAGGAATCAGGCTCGGTAAAGATAACCGATTCTTTGCGCGACATGAACTCAAGCTCGCAGCAAGCGCGCCAGTCGTCAAAGATGGTGGCCGACGAAAGCCAGGCGATCATGAGCCAAATTATGGCCTTGCAAGAAAAAACAAGCTCGATGAAGCGGTCGATGGACCAAATGAACCAAAACGCCGAAAAAATCAAGGACGCCGGCGCGACCCTTTCGGACATTTCTTCTGTGATGGAAAAATCCATTGGCGAAATTGGAAGTCAAATCGACCAGTTTAAAGTGTGATGAACATTTGCTTGTTTGAGCCGGACGAAATCGACCTGCCCTTGGCGGCGGACGACGAGCGCGCCGTCCACATAAAAAAGATTTTGCATAAAGGCGTTGGCGACAGCTTTGCCGCGGGAATAATCGGCGGCCAAGCGGGAACGGCGACCATAACCAAAATCGATTCGCAAGCCCAAGAAGCGGGCGCGATTCATTTTACATTCACGCCCCAGTCCGACGGAAAGCCGCTTTTTCCGCTGCACATGATTATCGGATTTCCGCGCCCCATCCAATTAAAGCGCCTGCTTCGCGACATGGCCGCTCTTGGCGTTTCCAGCGTCCGCCTTTGCGGAACCGAGCTTGGCGAAAAATCCTATCTAAAGGCGCGTCTTAGCGAGCCGGCGGAAGTGTATAAAATGCTTTTGGACGGAACCGTTCAAGCAGGCGGCACCCACGTTCCCCAGCCCTACGTCTATCCCAGCCTCGCCGCCTGCCTTGACGCGCTTGAGACCTTGTCATTGTCGGGCTTGACCCGACAATCCTTTGGACAAAAGATTCCCGCGTCAAGCGCGGGAATGACAGCGCTAAAACTGGCCTTGGACAATGTGGAGCCAAAATCAAGCCTCCGCGCCTTCCTTGACAAGAACCCGCCCAAAGACCGCCCTGTCTTTGCCGCAATCGGCAGCGAGCGCGGCTGGACCAACACCGAACGCTCCTTGTTGGAAGAGCGCGGCTTTATCCGCCTTGGCATGGGAAGCCGTATTATGAGAACAGAAACCGCCGCGACAGTCAGCGCGAGCGTTATCCTTTCTTCAATGGGCGCTCTGGATTAACCCGCCGCCTCTCCGCTTAGTTGAACAAAATCAACAAACAAAAATACCTGCAGAAATCCTAAAAAATTTTTACGAATTCCCGCCAAAAAAAACTAAAAACCGCGCAAAAACCTATATCTCTATATAAAACTGGGGGCCGCAAAATCCGCGGCCGCCAAATTTTTATGGAGGTCTTGCATGAAAGCAAACTCGAAAATCAAGTCGGGCGTGTTCGCGGACTTGTTCTGCGACGACGAAAAGGACGGAAAGAAAAATTTCCTATCTCTCTATAACGCGATTCACGGAACCAACCTAACGCTTGAGAACACAAAACTGGAGCGAAAGGAAATCCCGCAGGCGATTTACAAAACCTTTGACACGGACATCAGCGTGTTGGTCAACGGACGGCTCTTTGTCCTCATCGAGCACCAGTCAACGCCGAACGAAAACATGCCCTTGCGATGTCTGGAATACTACGTTCACCTGCTCTATGGAATCGTTCCCGCAAGATTCCGATATCGCGAGCCGCTGTACAAAATTCCCGCGCCGGAATTTTACGTCTTTTATAACGGTGACCGCAAGCAAAAAGAAGAACGCGAGCGAACAATGCGCCTGTCGGACGCTTTTATCGAGTCGCAAGACGATCCGGCCTGCGAGGTGAAAGTGAAATTCGCAAACATCGGCGGCGAGGCTGGAAAAAAGTTGCCAGTCGTTAAAAACTGCGCTATAATGAAAGAGTATTGCGAGTTTATGGAAATCATTGCGAGCCACCGTTCTGCGCTTGGAACATATCCGCCCGACGATGAGCTGATAGACTGCTACGACAAGGCGATAAGCGAGGCGATTTCAAAAGGCATTCTTGTTGACTATCTTTCACGCAAGGCCACGGAGGTAAGGAATATGTTTGTAGGCGAATATGACTATGACACGGATATCAAAGTTCACGAGGAAGTGGCCCGCGAGCAAAAAGCCCTGGAAGCCGCGCGAAATCTCCTAAAAATGAAGCTTGGCACTCCAGAGCAAATCGCGCAAGCGGAAGACCTCCCATTGGAGCAAGTGCTGGAACTGCAAAAAGCCCTGGCCGCGCAACCCACCCACTCCTAAAAAACAGGGGCTGCCTGTTGGCAGCCCCTTCTTTGTCTTTAAATGCCTAAATCGTTCTAAAGCCCGACAATCCACGCCGCTAGCAAACCGCTAGTCGTTGTTGCCCAACCTTTGCGCGGTCTCGATGAAGGCGTCGGCGCTGTCGCCCCACATATAGCCAAGGACTGCGTTTCTAGTGCCGTTGCCGTAGACGTCGCCGTAGTTGTCGGTGGTGTTCATGCCGGAAGCGACGTGGCAATCGGATGTTCCGACCGCGCCGGTCGCCAAGCCGTTCTTGGTAGAATACGCAAGCTTTCCGTCAGCGTCTTTCCAAACGCCAATGTTGATGTTTTGCTTTACCTTGTTAACCGAATCGCTTACGCGGACGGCTCTTTGAGTTGGAACGTTGGTCACTTCCCAGTTGCCGGTAAATGAATCGCTATCGTCCGTGCCCTGCATTTTGTCCGCGGTCAGTTCAAATATATTGCCCTTGGCTGCGTTCCAGCGCGCGAACTTGGGGCGCGTGCTCTTGGTTGAATAATAGCCGATTTGCGGAATAGGCTTGGGATTGGTCGCAGTACTGTCCGCCGCAAGAGCCACATCTATAGTAAGGTATTCTCCTGCGCTGCCGTATGAATCCACCTTGCAAACTTTAGCGCTTGCAGTCGCAGAGGGCAAATAGGCGTACCAAATGTCCATACCCTTTTCGGCGTAGGCCGCGATGTGAACGCCGCCAGCCGCGTCAACCGCTACCTGGCACTTGCAGTCGCCGCCGTTGACCTTTCCGCCAAAGATATCTTCAACGGTAGTCCAAGCGGCGGTCAATTTATTATTAGTTGACGCCATCGGGTTGCCGGTAGTATAAGCGTAGCTAACCTTGCTTCCATCGCACCAAACCATTACAACATGGTCGCTGGAAATATCAGCGCCCTTGCCGTCAATGGCCGCTATGCACACGTTTGGAGTGGCGCTTGTAGATACAATTTGAACGTTTTTAAGCGAATCGGCATACGACATAGTTTCGCTAGTCGCTTGGTTTTTAAAGTATCCGTTCTTAAATTCCCAATATCTTGAAATCTTACTTTCTGGAGCCCAGATACCAGAATCTGTAGTCTTTTTAAACGCCCAATCATTTGCCCAAGTTCCAGTCATGGCGCCAGCCCTATAGCGTATGACTCCACTGGCCTTATCGTAATAGGCCATGTACAAGCCATGCGTCGTCGCCGCGATGCTGGGTGACTGGATTCTGTCCAAACGGCTGGATGCATAATCACCGGTTAATGTAAGAGTTTCAAGTTTACATGCAGAGTGAATTTTTGTGTCACGAGGAAGATGCACTCCGCTTGTTCCAACACCGCCGTTCTCGCGCCAATGGGTTGATTCCAAATAGAATATGTCGCTGTTACCATCGCCGTTTACGTCTTGACCCGCCGCGGAAGACCAAACATAGCCCGCAGGGTCGTAAGTCAAAGCTGTGTGGCGTATATTGGTATAGCCGTAATTCCAGTAAGTCCAAGAGTGGTCGCTGTTTGGCATGCTAAAGGCGCTGGATGCGTTTGCAAAAGCAAAGCCGATTTTGCCGTCCGTCGTAACATTTCCGCCGCCGCCAGGTACAAAATTTGTATCATCTACAACATTGCCAACTCCACCATCAACCTTTGCTTGCTTTGTGACAGTCTTTCCAAAGGGCTGTATTTTCATCTGCGGGTCTTCTACGTTGCCGTACATCGGAGCGGCGGCGTAGGCGTTGAGCTGCCAAACGTCAAAGGCAATGTCGTCGGTCAAATTGTTGTTGTTGGCGTTGTTTGGCTGGCGGTTGTAGTAGTTTTTGTAAACATCATAATCGCCGCCGGGTTCGCTTGTGGTCTTTGTGTAAGAGCCCTTTGCGTCATTGTCGTTAACGTTGTTCAACGTGCCCACGCCGTTTACAGTAAGGGCAAAGGCGCCGGTCGCTACTTTGTCGCTGTTTATTGTAACGATGTTTTTCGCCGGATCGTAGCTTGCGTCCGATGTGTCGCCGTACTTGGCTCCGTTAAGGTTAAAGCCATAAATCTCAATGGTCTCGTTTTTATTTGCAATGGAATCCGTCACTCCGCTAAGCGTAGAATTCTTGTAAACAAAAACCGGATAATGGCCAAGGCTGCTGCGGTCGGTGACGCCGTTTGTGGCGTTGACCGCGCTAAGGCTGGTTTTTACCTTTGTGATGTATGGAACGATGTCCATAGTGTAATTGGCGTTCACCGGTTTTGCGTGGACGTATTTGTTCACGCCAGGCGTGTCGCTGTCAGACGCGTCTCCAATATGCTCAAACTCGTCGGCATTGTAGTCTGCCGCCACAAAGCCTTCGCTGTCGTCGGCTGCGGCAAAACGCTCTTCGGCGTAGTACTTGCCGGCGGACGCTTGCTCTTCGGTGGCGTAGACAGTTATTTCCCAGTTGCTATAAACTTCGCTTGTGTCATTAACATAAGACAGGTTGCCATTTTTATCGACAACGCTAAGAATAAAGTTTTCACCAGTTTTTGCTGGAAGATTGTCCGTTCCAAACTTGGCTTTTTCTGTGTCAACTTCCAGCGTCCATGACACAAAGTGGCCGGTGTTGGTGTAGCGCTCCTTTACGTTGCCGCCTTCGTCCGCGTCAAGCGCAAAATGGTAGCCGGCTGCGGCAAGGTCACCCGATTCCTTTTTAGTCCAACGCGCGGAAAGATCAGTTTTTGTAAAGTCGCAAGTGGCCACGGTTGTGGCGCTATCCATTGCGCCGGGCAAAATGCCGGGCACAGTGATTTTTATCTCTTTGATGCCGGCGTTGTCAAATATAGTTCCCCTAATGACAATCTTGCCGCTTACCTTTGGCGTTGAGCCAAAAACAATTCGTCCGTCGGGCCAAGTTTCTTCCAACTCGATGTGGCCCTTCAAGTCCAATTGGCTCTTGGCGGAACTTGAGCCATATACGCTATTGTTTGTAAGGCTCTTCCAATAGAAGCGCTTGGTCTTTGCCGCGGGCCTTTCATAATCGTTGACGTCGTTGGTCATCCAAAGGTTTATCACAGCTTTTTGGGCGCCGCCGTCGGTTGAGTCAAGGACATTGATTTCATACAAGCCTGTTCCGTCGCTGGCCATCTTAAGAGAAGTGTCTGGAAGAAGAATCGTGTTTACAGCTCGCCTTTCGTTCTCCACAAGCGGCGTGTCTGTGGAAAGAGCCGCGGGGTAGGATGGGTCCGAACTGCCGGCGTATTTGCAAGTCCAAGTCAAGGCTCCGTTTCCGCCCAAAATTTCGGGAGTCACGCGGACTGTTCCCTTGGCCGAAATCCAAGGATGCGAGTTGTTTCCCAAATCCAAGGTCTTGTAGGCATTGGCCCAGTCAGAAGGCTTTTCGCTGTCCGTAAACTTGGCGCGGCTTTCGCCGGCGTCTGTGTAAACGCCGTTATAGTTGTGGTCGCTGGCCACAATAACGTTGGCCAGACGAGGCGCGTTGTTGGAGACATAGGCTCCGGTCACGCTGCCTGTCGTTACGTTTCCGGCCTTGTCAAAGACAGAGTAGTAAATTTCCACGCTTCCGTCAGGAATGTTCCTTGAGTTTATTTTGGCACTCAAGTTACATGTCGTTCCCTGAATGTTGGCCCATTCCTCCATAAGGTCGCCGTCGTCGTTGGCTATGCCAGTTGGATAACCGTAGCCGTAGCCTTCTACCTCAGAAGTTAGGCCGTTTCCTGTTTCCTTTTTGTTGTTGTCAACCGACTCTCCGTAGGCAAAGTAGGCCGTAGTGAACGACTCCTCCACCTGGCCGTCGAGAGTGATTATTTTTTTGCCGCTGTCAGCTCCAGTTCCGTCGGTGACCGCTGTAATTCTGTAGTAGGCTCCTCCAATCTTCACAAGGCGGCCCGCGTGAATGTGGGCGCTAGCGTCGCCGGAAGAAAGCTTTATTACATTGAGGTTCGCCGCCTCGCGCTCGACTGTCTTTTGCGCCCAGTAAAGTCCGTCTGTCACAGTCATGCCGCTTACATCCACCCAGTTGTCGGGATTGGCGGCGCCGACCTTCTTTTTGGAAATCATCGGGTCAAAGACCTTGTTTCCACGCTTAAAGTAAACTACAAAGCGCTCAAAACCCGACTGGTTGTGGTTGTCGTAAACGGCTTCCGTCACCTTGGCCTCTACTGAATAATAGCCGTCGGAATTGTGGACGTCCGTAGGAATGTTTTTAGAGGCGACCGCAGGCCGTACGTTGTCGTAATTGATGTTAAAGGCCTGTGTTCCAGTATTTCCCTTCATGTCGGCAAAAATGACATAAAAGTACTTGCTTCCAACGCCGCTTGCAGTGGCAAGGGCAATCTTGGCGTGGTAGTTTCCGGCGGAGCCTGTCACTTCGCTTGGAATCACCTTGTGGTCAACAGGAGTTGTGTCGGCGGCCTTTTGCGCCGTGGCGTCATCCTTTGCCTTGGCCGCGCTTTCGTCGCTCTTTCCTATAAAGACTTTGGCGATGTCGTCGCCGTCCTTAAGGTCAAACTCAAGGTTGCTCGCGCCCTTTACATAAACGCCGTTAGTGTAGGCCTTGGCGGCCGAAAGGACAGAGCCAGAGTCATACTGCTTTATGAACATGTCGCTGATTGTCGGGCTGTCGGCGTCAACAAGCATTTGCCTGTACTGCGGCAAGTTCATCTTGCTTCCGTTGTAGGCGTAGGCGCAGACAATCAACTGGTTGGTTCCTGTTTCACCCTGCTTGGGGTTAAACTCTCCGCTTCCGTTTATTCTAAGGCTCCAGGCGCCTCCCTTAAAGTCAGCCACAACGCCGTAGTCGCTTGGAGTTCCGCTTCCGTCCCAGATTGTTTCTGTTGTCGGATAGTCGCGCATCTTTACGACTTTATAGCCCATGGCCTTTAGATAGTCCATGTCGTTGGCGCTTGGCTCAAAGGCAGTCACCTTTCCGCCGGAATATGTCGCCGTTCCCCAAGTCGTTCCGCCTGTGTAAGAAGGAACCGTTGTCGAGTCCATGTTGTGCTGGGCGCTGATAATTTGCAAGAAGACGGCCTTTACTTCGCCTTCCTCGCAGTCTGAGCCGCCGTAAAGCTTCACTTCGCCTCCAACGCGCGCCTCGTTGGCCTCAGGGTTTCCAAATGTTACGGTCGGCCGGCCGCCTTGCGGGTCAAAGTTGATTTGATGCGGCTTTTCGTAAATATTTCCGACATCGTCCGAGGCTTTTATCCAAATGTAAATGGGAACAATCGCGTCAAAGCTTTGGTTTCTGATGGTCTCTTCTGTGGCTTCAACTTCCACGCCCTTGGAATTTTTGGCCTTTACATGCTTGGCTATGATGTAAGACTCAAGCGTAATGTCGTGGCTTTCTTCCAGCGTTGCGACGCCGCCGTCAAGGTAAACAAACCAAGTGTTTCCTACTCCGGCGATTCCCTTATAGTCGCCGTCAGCGGGCTTTTCAGTTCCGCTAAGGCTAAGCGCGTATTTCATTGAATTTGAGCCGTCGACAGTTCCGTAAACCGTTATCAAGCCGTGGACATGGTTTTCGTCCGGGCTAAGCGGGTTGACCGCGGGCGGCGTGTTGTCAACGGTAAAGGCTATGTTTTCTGTCGTGACGTCGCTTTCAAAAGAGCCCTTTATTTCTAGCTTGGCGGCGTAAACGTCGCTAGCAAGAGCGCTGACAGGAACATCTTTTATTTCGCATGGATAGCGCTTGTTCACGATGTCATAGACGCCAACGGTTCCATCATATTTTACGCCGTTCAAAGTCAGGCTTGCAGAGGCTATTCCGTTGTCGTCCTTTGCATAGAAATTCAACATTACAAATTTCTTTTGTCCGCCCACAGTTCCAAGCTTGTCGGCGGGGCTAGTCGGAGTGTATGTTCCGCCGGCTGCGTCGCTTGTAGAGTACTCCAAGCCGTCATACTCAGGCCTCTTGGTGTCAACCTGCAAGTATAGGTATGTGTCGTCTGTAGAGAATGTGGCGTCAGTTCCGGCGATTACAGGAGAAAGGTAAATGTTCTTTTCGCCAGTCTTGGTCGAAGTGAAGACCGCGCCAGATTTGTCTGTGACCCTAAAGCGCACGGCATACTTGTTGTCCGCAGGAACGTCAAACGACCAGGCGCCGCCCGAAATGCTTGAAGTGATGTCGGTCCAAGCCGACCAATCGTTGGCGTCCTGGGCCTTATAAGAGCATTCAAGCTTTGTGATTCCGTCGTCGTCCTCAATCGCGCCTTCCAACTTTTGCTGTCCGTATGGAACATAATTTGTCGGAGACATTCCGCTAAGCGCGCCGGATGTAAGGATGATTTTTGGCCTGTCGCGGTTGGGATCGATGGTGAACTTGCTGGGCTCGACGGCTTGGTTTGCGGCCTTGTCGCGAGCCAAAATCTTTATGTAAACGTCTTTGCTCGTTCCTGTGTATTCAGTTCCGTCAATAAAAGTGATTTTGTCGTTGACGTTGTCAACAACGCTCATCGCGTAGTTCTTTATGTTCCAGCTGTAGGTTCCGTCCAAAAGCGGTTTTGGAGGAGTTGAGCCGTCCATGATTTCGTGGTCGGGATTTGTCGCGCGGCTGGGGTCAATCGTCTTGCTTGAGTCAAACGACCAGTAGGCCTGAACTCCGCTAAGCGCGGGGTCGTCCACGGCTCCTGTGAACGTGACGCTTCCGTTTACGACAGCGTTGACATCGGGCGACATCACAGTTATTGCTGGAGCGTCCGTGTCAATGTGAATCGCGAACTTTCTTTGCTCGGTGACGTTTCCGGCCATGTCTGTGGCGACGGCGTAAAGGTCAACGTCGCCTGTTATGCCGGAAAGCTTTGACTTGTCTATCGTTGCCTTAAAGCCTGTGTAGGCCTTGTTGTCCGCGGCAGCGTAAGCCGCCCATGTCGTTGAGCTGTCAATGTAAGAATCCTTTCCTGTGATTGGATCCTTTGTGTAAAGGACAGCGCCGGACACAACGGCGTTGTTCATCTTTAGTTCAAGGCTCTTTATGCCGCTAAGCTTTTCGTCAAGCGTTCCAAAAACGGTCATGTCAAGCAAGCCGTTTGACATTACAGTTCCGGCCGCTTCGGTAAGATTCACGCCGTCATAAGTGTAGTAAGCGGTGTTGACCAAAGGCGCGGTCGTGTCAATTTGAATCGTATATGTTTCTGTAGTAGAAGAATTTCCCGCAAGGTCAACGCCCTTTATGGCGATAGAGTTGATTCCTTCTTTAAAGCCAATCGGGCTTAGCGTGTATGAAACGTCTCCAGCGGCGGAAGAAACAAGACCGCCTATGGCCTCGCTTCCGTCTACAGAAGTCGCAGGGGTTCCGGGCGGAGTGACGGTGTAGTCAACCTTGTCCAAGCCGCTGGTCCATTCTTTGTATTTTCCTTTTATCGTTATGTTTTCGCTGTTGTGCCAATCGCTGTCGGCGCCGTCCGCTCCGATTGTAATCATGCGGTTTTTGCTTGTGTCGCTGTTTGTGTATTGCTCAACGCGCTCAGGCGGAACGGTGTCAATCGTAAAGGCAAATTCGGCGGTTCCAACGCGCATGGCCTTGTCTTTGGCAATGGCGGCAAACTGCCATTTTCCGTCGCTTGTCGAGTCGTCCTTAAGCGTAATCGTCGCTTTAGTCTTGTCGTCGGCAACAACAAGCGTGTAACCGCTAGAGCCAGAAGCGACTGGCTCGTAGGCCTTTGTCGCGGCGTTGTATTTCTTTGCCGTAACTTCAAGGCTCTTCAAGCCAGACTCGTCCACAACATTTATGACAAACGTGTATTTATTGCTTGTCGCGTCAGCCTTTGTGTAATACTCTTTTACTGCAGGCGCGGTCACAACCGGCGCGGCAAAGTCAAACATGATGTTGTTGACTTTTGACACCGCGCTAATGTTTCCTGTTTGGTCAACGGCCGCTACGTTCAGAGTCCTGTCGCTAGAGTTGCTGACAACCGTTTCCTTGTTCCAGTTGGCGTTGCTTACGCTCTTTGGCGCGCCGCTTATGGCAGTCCAATCTGTTCCAAGGCTCAATGTGTACTTGCCCGCGACGCTGTCGCCGGCCTTGATGCCTGTGTCGGCAAGATAAAGGCCTGTCGCGCCGTCGCCGGCTTGCTTTGTGTAGTATGTAACGCCGTCAACGGCAGTTCCAGCCGCGGCCGTCCAACTAAGGGCGGGGGAAGCGGGCGCGTCCCAAGCGTAGAAAATCTCGCTTGTTCCGGAACCGCTTGCGTCGCCCCAAGTTCCGCGCGCTGTATAGTTGTAAACGGGCGGATTTACGCTTGTGTCAATTGTTATGTTCTTGTCGGTTTCAAAAATGTAAATCGGAACGCTTTCGCTTGTTCCGGCATCGCGCGCGGGGGCGGCAATTGTCAGCGCTGGAGGAGCCGCGTCCGCCCAGAAAATATAAGTCGTAGATTCCGACGTCGCGCCGATGTTCTTTGCCCGCACTTGCATGGCCACAGTGTAGTTGTCGGCCTTGTTGGCGCCTGTCAAGTCAAAGCCATTAACAGGAACCTCAACATAGAATTCGCCGGCGGCCTTCTTTATTATTTGGCTGGAACCGACATAATTGGTCTCGGGGAGCGTCTGCAAGAGGTCATCATCGGACAAATAGCCCTTTGTCTTTGCGTATCCCTTGTACAACGAAAGGCTGACTTTGACCCAGTTTCCATCTTCCTGTATCGTTCCCTCGCCTTCGGGAATCGAGCCGCTACCTGTCTTGTCTGTAATTTGAACGACAGCCTTGTAAGCGTCGCTTTGATTTTTGTCAATCGCCCTTGCGTTGATAAAGAATCTATCGACAAAATCAACCTTGGGCGCGTCTCCGGTTGTCGCAACCATAAAGGCGTAAGTGTCCGTACTGTAAAATTTGTTGCCGGCCACGTCCACGCCGCCTGCCGTCATAATATAGTGGACGCCAGCCGACAAATTGTCAGGAAGAACAATCTTGTATGTGGCCGTTGAAACTTTTATGGAGTCCGGCAAACTCTTCACTTCGTTTTGCTCGCTGTCGTACACCTTAAAGGCTTTGGCCGCCACGGCGTTGTCAGAAGAGTAAGAGGCTGTGGACAAATTGCTTAGGTCTGAGCCTGGCCTCAATTGCAGCGCGTCGGAACATTCCCACAAGTAAACCCTTACTGTGTTGGCGATGATTTCGTTTCCGTCAAGACCCGCGCTGACCTTTATAGAAATCGTTCCCTTGTTGGCAACTTCCTTGAACACAATGTTGTCCCTGTCAACGCTAAAGCCGCCAAACTCGTACATAGGACTGTTGTTGGCGTTGACGCTCATGGCAAGCGGAGAGTTGGAAGACGCCGCAGGAACTTGTCCCTTGGGAAGGCACGCGTAATACAAATAATTAGTTCCTATGGCGCTTTGGTCATATTCGCCGTATAGAATCGTCTTTACTGTCGAAACGTCAACCTCGCCAAGGCTGTAGCTTCCGTTCAATACTTTTTTAAACTGGGCGGTTTGCAAGGAGTCGCTTGTCGTGTCAACATTGCAAGCCTTGGCTGTCAGCTGTTTTAGAGAGCTTTGAATGTAGCACTTGTCGCTTACGTTTCCGGCCGCGTCAGTCAAATACGGGAATATGTAAAGGTTGACTGTGTCGCCGACTTGCGCTCCCAAGTCGCTGTACATGGCCTTGTAGTTTAGATAAAGAGGATAGTCGTCGCTTGTTATGGAAGGAATATCCGAATCAGTGAAAAATTTTGCGATTGTGACTTCCGTTCCGCCGGCGGTCTCAAAGCCGCTAAAGGTTGTCTTATTTAGGTTGCCGGTAATTTCTGTCGCCGCGCCGTCTTGAACTTTGAACACGCGGATGTCCATTTGCTTTACGGCGTGGTCGTCTGCGATTTCGCCCTTTATCGTAACGTCGCGTCCATAAGCGGCGGGGTCCGTTATGCTAAGCGAGTTGGGCTTGGTGACGCAAAAGACTGGCGGAGTGCTGTCAACGTCAAAAACGCGGCTGGCCACGCCGCTTTGGCGGCCGGCGGCGTCGTAACAAATGGCGTTTGCGGAATATGTTCCGTCAATCAAATTGTTTACGGCCAAAGTCCATGTGTTTCCGGCGATTGTCGCGTTATAAACGCCGGCTATAACGCCAGTCGTGGTATTTGTAACCGTGACAGCGACGCGCGCGACGGCCTTGTCGTCAGTGCAAGATCCGCTGATATTGACAGTTTTGCTTAAAACGGCGCCGCTTTCTGGCGCGGTGACAGTTACAATCGGAACGCTGGTGTCGATGGACTCGCCCAAGCCGGCTTCGCAAGAAGAAAAGGCAAAAACGAGGGCAAGGGCTCCAAAAAGCCCCGCAAAAAGAGAACGAACGCTAAAAAACTCTGACTTCTTCATCTTTCTCATTATCGTCATTTTTGCCCTCCTTCATTAATATGCCGCAGTCGGGTCGCCATTAAGCTGCGCGGTTTCGACGTAGCCTCGTCCGTCTTCCACGCGCTTGTAGCCCAAAACAGCGTTTTTGGTGCCGTTGCCGTAGCGATGGGTGGCGTCTGATGCTGTTGCGGTAGAATTCTTTATGACGCCCGCGTCTTTCCAAACGCCAACATTCATGTTGTCTTGAGGAACGGAGCTTGTCGTCGGAACAAAGCCCACATCCCATGTTTCTGTGTATTTTCCTTCGTCGTCAACACCGTCGCCCAAAACGCCGGCTTTTGCAAGACGCGCGAATTTTGGAAGCTTGTCGGCATAAGCGTAATAGCTTATGTAAGGTACTGGATTTCCGCCAGCGATGTTCAAAGCAACGTCCAAGTCAATATTTTTTCCGACGCTTTCTGTGTCAACTCGGCAAATATTTGTCGCGGCGTCCTGCAAGTAGCTTGCAAGATATGCGTACCAAAGGGAGCCGGAAGACGAATCTTGAGCCGCTATGTGAATGCCATTCTTTGCGTCAACCGCCACTTTGCAGTAATATCCGTTGGCCTTGTTGCCAAAAAGTTTTACCGGCGCCGTCCAACCAGCTCCGACCGTTTGGCCTGTTCCAACGCGCGACGTGCTGGGCGTGTCGTTGTAGCTGTACCACATGGCGTTTGCCTGTGAGTCATACCAAACCATAACGACCACATCGTCCGCCATGCTGCCGCTCTTGGGTATTGCCGCGATGCTGACGTAAGAACCGCCCTGAGGCTTTCCGCTGGTGTTTTCTTCTGCGACAATTTGGCAATTCGCGACGCTAGCGGCATATGTATGATTGTTAACTTCGTATTTAGTCTTACCTAAATGCACAAAATTGCCAGTGTTTCCATTTCTGCTGTTTCCATTAACCTTAAATTCTTCTCCCAAGCTTGACCTAAAGCGGATTTCCTTGTTAAAAGCATCGTAGTAAGCAAGATAAACATTGCTTCCTGCCGTAGCGATGCAGGGCGACTGATGCTTTGTAGTTTCGCCGGTATAAAGGGTTTGCGGGTTTGTTTCGCCTTTTTTGCCCTTTTGTCCTGTCATTTCCAATTGGGCTGCGCGGCCTGCATTAGTAATAACACCGTCGTCAGGGTTATTCCATAGGGAAGAATGGAAGGTAAAGAAGTCAGCGTAATCGTCTGACGAGTCGGCGTCTGCAATCGTCGCAAATGAGTTTCCGTTTGCGGCAAAGGCCATAGAAAGCGAATTTTTTGTATCCGCGCCCTTATGCCGTTTCTCGTAAGAGGTGTTTTTTCCAGGCATGGCAAAGGTGTCGTCGCCAGGACCATACCTAAAGGCAAAGCCTATCAATCCTGCATCGCCGGGCTTGATTTTCATAATCGGGGAGTCGATCTCTTGGCCTCCCAAGCTTGCCGCGCTTGGAGCGAGCTGCCAAACGTCAATGTAAACGTCGTCCGTCAAACGGTTGTTGTTCTTGCCGTTGGGCTGGCGGTTGTAGGCGTTGTCATAGTCAGTTCCGCTCAACTTTGCGTCGTTATTGTTTATGTTGTTGAGCGACTGCACTTTGTTGCCTTGCGCGCCCCTTTCAACGACAAGCCAGCCGCTGGCCGTCATTGACTGGTCGGCCAAAGCGCCATTGCCCTTGTCAAAGTTAAAGCCGTTTACAACAAACTCCTCGTCCGTTTCGTCTCTCTTGTAGACCGGCCAGTGGCCCTTGGCCGTTCGCGTGTATTCAACGCCATTGCCGCTAAGCGTGGTTGTAAGTCCTGTAATGTAGGGCACAACGTCAACTTGCAAGGTGTCTGGCTTGTTGCCGGCTGTTGCCGCTGTAGAGCCGCTTACGTTCTTTTCTTGCGGAGCGGGAGCGGTGTATTTTGCCGTTCCGTTAAGGCTGGTGTAAGCGCCGCCAGTGTCAACCGCGCTGGTCAAAACCTGGTCGCTTGCGTAAACGTCAACCGTGACATTTGCGGCGGCCACATTGTTGACATAGCTTGTGTCCCAAACAAATTCCCAGTCGGCGGTGTGTCCGCTGGCCTTTACTTTGTTGTTCGTAACGGTAAACTTGATTCCGTAGCTAGAAAGCGTGGCGTCCGTCGCCACCGGCATTGTCCAAGTTCCGGCAGAGGCATTGTAAGTTGCCGCCATGTAGCCGTAATTCGCGTTGTATCCAAAGTTCGCGTCCGCCGTATTTGCCGCCGCAAAGTTAGTGGACATCGCGGGAATATTTAGATAGATGTGGTAGAGCATCTTGTTGTCGCTCACCTTTCCGCGCAAGACAATCTTTCCGCTGGCCTTGGAATCGCGGTCCATAAGGGCTGCAACGCGGGCAACGCCGTCTTTTGCGTCTTCCGCAGGCAAGGCCGAGCCGTTAAATATTGCGGGCAAGTCGGCGCCTAGGTCAATGTGTCCAAGCGGCGTAGAGCGGTTCCATGCGACGGAGTTATTGGGATTGCCTTCGTCGTCTGTCGCTCCCGCTCCCTTCCAGAAAAGATTTTCGCGCGTGGCTTTTGGCTCTATGCCGTCGGTCATGCTCACGGCCATGTAAACAGTGGCTTTGGCTGTATTTGTTCCGCTAAAGACAGCGGCTCCTTCAGGAACTGCGCCAGTCGCGTCTTCGGTCTGGTCATAGAAAGTAAACTCTACCTTGTGCGGGCTTGTCTCTCCTGTGTCGGGGATTCCGCCAGCCTTTAGAGTGTCCGTCGTCCAGTCGCCGGCCTGAATCGTTATGTCCGCCAAACGCTCGATTTCGTTGGCCATAGGATCGGCGATTGTTTGCGCCTGGGTTATAAAGGCCGTAGTGTTCTTTCCTTCCGCCAATTTATTTCCGGCCGCGTCCGTAAAATTATAGGCGTAGAAGATGTTTCCGTTACCGCCAAGGATTTCGGGCTTTACAACGGTCATTCCCTTTGCGGTAAGGTAGGCGTTTGTTGCCGTTCCAAGAGTGGAGTCAGTCTCGGCCGTTCCGCTGTTGGTGTCCTGGTTCCAAGTCAAAGAAGAAGCCTGATATGGAACAGACCATTCGCCGCGCGCGCTCTCCGTGGCGCCGTTATAAGTTCCGTCAATGGCGTTGTTGCCGTTAAGGTCGGTGCCTACATAAAGGTTTGCGATGCGGGGAGCGTTGTTGGCCACGGTAGCGGCGACCACAGGCGGGTCTGCTACAGTCGTTCCCTCGGAATTGATTCCGCCGGCCTGCGCCCAGTTTCCGGCCTTGTCAAAGGCCACGTAGTGGATATTGACAGAACCGTCGGCGATATTCTTTGAGTAAATGTTGGCGTTCCAAGTCCAGTCGGTGTCGCTGTTCACCACAGCCTCAACCATCAAGTCGCCGTCGTCGTTCGATGGAGTGTCGTAGCCAAAGCCGTAGTCCGTAGTCCTGCGCGTTCCGTCAGAGCTTTCTTGGATTATGTTGTCAACCACATTGGCCACGGCAAAAAGCGCGACCGTGGCTTCTTTTCTTGGCTGGCCGTTTATGGTCACCTTTGTTCCGGAAACTTCGGTAATTCTATAAACCGCGCCGTCAACCTCCGCAAGGCCGCCAGTATGGATGTTGGGGTCGGCCGTTATTGTAAGAATGTTAAGGTTGTCTGCGTCGCGGCCTACATTATTCTGCTGCTTCCAATAAAGGCCGTACTTCTTTATAAGGCCGGATGTAGAGATTCTGTTTCCGGTCGCGCCCTTCTTTATCATCGGGTCAAAAATTTTTTCATTGGCGCCAGTTCCGCGCGTAAAGTAGAAGGCCACGCGCTCAAATCCAGACTGGTCGGTAACGCCCTGCTTGGGCTCGCTTACCTTTGACTGGATTGTGTACCAGCCGTTAGATTGCTGGATTGTCTCTGGGAAGCTGTACTTTTCATCGGTAGTCTTGGCCAAAACCGGGGCCATGTTGTCATAGCTTATCTTGTAAATTTTGGCGGCTTGGTCGCCTCCCTTTCCAGAAGAGTCTTCATAGTAAACGTAAACATACTGGGTTCCGCAACCGCTGGCCGTGTCAAGCGGATATTTTACGTTCAGCTTTTTATAATCCGAAATGGCCGTATCCCTTGTGACCACTCCATAATTCGTTCCTGATTTCGTCGGGTCTGTGTAATCCTTTGCTACGCCGCCATCCGTTCCTAAATATGTAAATTTGGCGCTTTCCGCCGCGGCGGCAGTGTTTCCCTTTCCTATTTTTACAACGCCCATGGCTTGGCCGTCGTTAAGGGTAAATGTCAAGAACCATCTTCCGGTTACATACATGTCTTCCACGTATTCCCTTGACGCTGTCGCATAGTCGTCAGTTCCGTCCAAGCCAAATTGTTCAAGCATCAAGTCCCTAAGCTGCGGCGTATCCGAGTCAACTATAAACGCCCTGCTTTCGGTAGAGCTAAAATGAACTCCGTCGTAAGATTGGATACGAATCGCCGCTACATTGGTCGTGGCTTCTTGTCCAGCTTCGGCAGCCTTGGGGTTAAGCTCGCCCTTGGCGTTCAGCTTGATGGACCAAGAGCTTCCGTTGGGTTCGATTGGAATTCCATACTTGTCGGCGTCAGCGTCAGTGTTGGAAGAAGTCCAAGCAACTTGCGTGGCGGGATAGCCTTCCATTTTGTAGACAGGGTAGCCGGCCGCCTGCAAGTAGGTCCAATCGTTTGCCTTTAGCGTAAACTCGTTGATTTTCTTGTTATCAGGGTCGTAGCTCAAAGTTCCCCAACCGCTTGTCGGCGGCGTGTAGCTTGCGTCCTTGTACTCGTGAGAATTAGAAATGATTTGCGCAAAGACGGCTTTTATGGTTGGATTCGTCTTGTCCTTTGACCTTGCGCCGCCGTAAACCTTTATTTCGCCGCCCATAGTGTCGCCGTTGGCGGCCGGATATGAGAACGAAACTTCGGGCTTGTCGCCCTGCGGGTCAAGCAAAACCTTGTAATGTTCGGTCTTTACGTTTCCAACGGCGTCCTCGGCCCTTGCCCAAAGGTATATGACAACGCCGCCCGCCATTGTAAATCTTCCGTCTGCGATTGTCTCTTCTCTTGCGTACCAGCCGTTAATTATGGCGTTACTTTTGATAAGGAATGTGTTGAGTGTGTCTGTGTGGGTCTCTTCTTCAGTCGAAACCCCGCCGTCAAAGTAGACGTACCACATCAACTTGCTCTTTTGCCTTATTTCCTTAAAGGCGCTGTCGTCCGGCGTGGTGGTGGCGGCGGCAGTGTTGTGATTGTCGTCTTCAAAAGTAAGCGCGTAATAAAGCTTTGTTTCGTTGTCGGCGCCGCTTACAGTTCCATAAGCGTTGACGCTGCCGCTGACTGTCTGGCTTGTGCTTTGCGACGGATTTATTATCGTAAGTTCCGGCGCGTCGTTGTCCACTTCCACGGTAATCGTGTCGGTGTTTTCCAAACCGGCGTTGTCGGTTACTTTAATCGTTCCAACATAATTGCTGCCAGAAGAAAGGCCGGCCACGCTTATGTCCTTTACGGTAATCAGCGAATAGCCAGGAAGCGCCGGATCCGTGGAAGCGGCCACTGTTTTTTCGTAAGGCGTTCCATTGAAAACAAAGGTTGTCTTGTCTAGGTCAAGGCCGCTTTCGTCTTTGGAATAGAAGAAAAGCGTGAACTTGTCTTTCTTTCCGCCCAAAAGGACAAGCTTGTTGCCGGACTTATCAACAGAGGCGGAAGCGCCGTCTCCGACAAAATAGCTCTTGTTTTCTATAAGTGGCTTCTTTGTGTCGATGGCGATGTAAACAAAGCAGTCGTCGCTGTCGCTCGCGCCAAAGAAAGTCTCGCTAGAGCCAGTTCCGGCCTTGTGGATTTTTGGACGCAGCCAAGTCTTGTTAGTTCCTGTTCCGTCGCCAGTCACAAAAGTCGTTCCCTTTGCGTCCACAATCTTAAACTTAAGCTTGTGCTGTCCGTCATGCTCGCCTGTGTCGCTAAAGATTTCAAACACGCCGCTTGTAAGGCCAAGCGCGGTCCACTTTAGGCCGTCCGCGCTGCTAGAGTCGGCCTCGTCGTTGTCGTTGTACCAAAGCGCAAGGCCCGTCAAGCCGTCGTCATCCTCAACCTTTCCGCGCAAAAGAGCCGAGCCTTTTTTAAGCACATTATAGCCGCTTGTCATGGCGCTCAAGTCGTCGGGCGCGGTAAAGGTGATTTTTGGCCTGTCGCTGTCCGGGTCTACAGTATATTCATAAACAGAAATTGTCTGGTTATGAGCTTTGTCGGTGGCGACGACTTTTATGTAAACAGTTTGAGTAGTTCCTGTATATTCAGTTCCGTCGGCAAAGAGAAATTTTGTCTTGTCGGCGTTAAGTTTGCTAAACTCGTATTCGGCCACGTTCCAGTTGTAAATGGAAGTTCCCGTGTCGTTTATCTTGTGGTCTGGATTCAAAGCGCGGCTTTCGTCAATAGCGGCCGTTCCGTCGCGGGACCAATAAATTTCTGTCTCGGCAAGTTCCTTGTCGTCGCTTGAGTTTCCTGCAATCTTTATCGTTCCGTTGACGTTTGCCGATGTCGTCGGAACAGGAGAGCCGTCAGGCTTTTCCGTAGGCGGAACGTCAGAAGAAGATCCGGCGGCCGTCGCGTTGTACGAGGCAATCATCGTGTCCGGCGTGTTCATGTTCACCGTAGGAGCTGTATCGTCTTTATCAATAGTAAAGATTTGCGTCTTTATAACTTTTTCGGCCACGTTCTTTGCGGTGACGTAAACGTCTCCGGCATTAAGATTTGCCGCCGGAATCACGGCTTTCCAGCCGGTCACTTTGGACTTGTCGGCTACGTCGCCGCTTCCCAAATCCTCCCATGTTGCGTTTGCATAAGAGGCCGCGTCGGTCAAAGCGTCGGCGGTATATTTGATTGTCGGCGCAGGATCGGTCGCCGTTCCGCCTGAGGCAGGCGCAATCTGCCAGTCAAGGCCGGCCACGCCGCTCAAGGGGCTTGAGACTGTTCCGTAAACTGTCATGTCCTTTGTTCCGTCAGAAACAAGAGTTCCTTCGGCCGCAGACAAATCGCTTGCGGTGGGGCTTGCAACATAAGTGTACCAAGCCGCGGCAAAGAGCGGCTGGCTTTGGTCGATGTCTATCGTCAATATCTCTTTGGCAGAAACGTTTCCGGCCTTGTCAGTCACGCTTATATTAAGGATGTTGCTTGTCAATGTTCCTGTGTCCGAGCGGACGCTTTGCTCAAAGCTGGTCACGGTAAGGCTAAACGGAACAAGGGCTCCTTTTTCGCCCGCGCGGGTTTTTTCGCCGTTCAATTCTTGCGTGGCGCCAGCCGGGAGCAGAGTGTACAAAATCTTAGCCAGTCCGCTCGTCTCTTCCTTAAAGTTTCCGTTAAAGACAAGGCCGGTCGAAGAATACCAAGCGCCGTTCCAATCCGTCCACGTTGACTTATCGCCGCTTCCTACAACGATTTTCTTGCCCTTAATGGCGGCCGGCTCTGTGTTCGGGAAAACTTCAAATGTCGGCGCCACAGTGTCAACGATTCTGCCAAGCTCATAGCTTTGGGCGGCTCGGCCGGCCGCGTCGCTGGCGCTTACAATCCATTTCCATTCGCCATCGCTTGTTCCGCCAGAAGTCAAAGTAATTGTCACTTTAACGGCTCTGGGGTCGTCGTTATCAGACGCGTCTTTGGCTTGCTTTATTTCGCAAGTGTAGCCGCTTGTTCCGCTGGCCGCGGCCGCGCCGTTTTTGGTCGCAACGACAGCCACATTGGCCGCGTTTATTTTATAAGAATCAGTCGCTGTAAATTCAACAGTCAGTTTTCCGCTTGCATCAGCGTTGGCGGCGTTGTAATAGCCGTTAGAGGCGGGCTCTCTGTCAAGCGTGATTTTTGGCTTTTCAAAGTCGTATTTAAGGCCGGTCCGTTGGGCCACGGCGCTCAAGTTGCCCACAGCGTCAACGCCCACAACGCGGAAGATTTTTCCAGAGCCTTCTACGACATTTATTTTTTGCTCCCAAGTTGTTTGGCTTGCAACTTGGCTTACGCCGCCAACTTCTGTCCAAGTTTTTCCGGCCGCGGACGGAGCCAAAGACAGCGTGTAATAACCGTCCACGCTAGTTTCGCCGGCGATAAAATTGTCGGTGTCCAAAAGCGCGTAGCAGGCTTGGCCTTCGACCTGGCGCTCGTAATAGTTCGTTCCGCGAACATAAGTTCCGCTGGCGGCTTGCCAAGAAAGGCTTGGAGCCGCGTCGTCGTCAACCGTGTACCACATGCGGTGGGTGGAAGAGCCGTCAAGGTCGCTCCAGTTTCCTGTCGGCGTGATTGACGTTCTTTTTAGCGCGCCTTCGCCAACGCTTTCATAGCTTGCAAAGCTTTCGGTAATCAAAGTCTCTCCGACTTTTGGAGAGCCTATCGTTATAGCGGGCGCGGTCGCGTCAACCCATAGCATGTATGTAGCGGGGCTGGACAAAAGCTTGTTGCCGTGTTCATCCAAATAATATCCCTGCGCTTCTATTACAATCGAGTAGTTGTTTCCTGAGCTTGCGCTAAAGCCAAAATCCTTTAGCGGGAGGTCAATGTAATAGAAGTTTGCGGTCGTGTCCGCTTGTATCGCTCCAGTGTATTCTTTTACCACGCCTGTCGGAGCGGGCGCGTAGTTCTTTATGTAAGACTTGCCCGGAATATGCTTGTTGTAAAGGTAGCCTGTAATCTTTATTCCGTTTGTCTGTATTTTGTCGGACTCGTCCTTAATGCTCAATCTAAGTTTAAAGCCGGCGCCCGCGCTCAAAGCGCTTCCGTTCATGTACATCAAATCGCTGCAAGAGAACGACGGCGGCGTAATGGCGGACGCGACCTTAAAGCCGTACCAGTTTCCGCCAGCAGGAAGCAATTCCGAATCGTTTTCGTCCTTTCCGCCAGCCTCAAGAATGTATTTGTTTCCAGCCCTTAAAGAAGGAAGCGTGACGTAATAAGACTGGTTTGTTACGGAAGTCGTGATGTTCTGTGTTTCTGTGTTTGTCGCGTCCTTTATCAATACAGTCGCGACAGAAGTCGGGTCTTTAAATGGATTGGAGCTATAGGCTATGGCGCCTGTTGTTTTTGTTCCGTGGTCATCGCACTCGTAAAGGTTCACTTCAAGGCTAGAAGGCAAAATGCCCCATCCGTCAAGGCCTGCCTTTAAAGTGATTGTGATTGTTCCGCCTGTGTTGACGCCAACCCAACCCTCGGCGCTTGTCGTCGGATTTTCGTAGCCGTTAAACTCGTAAGTCGGACTGTTGTTTGAATTTACTGTCGCCGCAAATGGGCTGCGCTTGCTTGCGTCGTCGTCGTCATAATAGCAATAGTAGGGTTTGTCGCCAGGCTGCAAGGCGTATGTTCCATTCATTATCGAAACAATCGTTGCCCTTTGAGCGGCGTTAAACTCGTTCAATGTGTAAGTGCCGTTGTAAATTTTCATCAACTGCGCGGTCTGCAGCGAGTCAATGTTCAACTCCACGCCGCAAACGGACGCGATGATTTTTTTCATTTCTGTTGAAGCGTAGCTTTGCTTGCTGGTGTTTCCAGCGACGTCCGTCAGCATTGGAACAACATAAATATAGACGTCTTTTCCAAGAGTTTCGTTTCCATAAATCGCCATGTAGTTTTTGTAGAGCTTGTAGTCAATGTTTTCGCTTCCATCGGCGTTTGTGGCGGAAGGCTCTGTGTCAAAGTATTTGGCGATGTAAACCGTCGTTCCGCCGGCAGTCTCAAAGTCTTTAAACTCTGTCTTGGCCAGCATGTCGGTGATTTCAACGCTGTTTGTTCCGCTTGAGTCAGTGCGGAACACGCGGATTTTCATATTCGCGATGTCGTGGTCGTCGGCAATCTCGCCGCTTATGCTTACCGCGCGGCCATACTTGCGCGGATCGCTTATGTCCAAAGAGGCGGGGCTTGTAACGCAGAAAATCGGTTCGGTGTTGTCAATGTCAAATGACGTGCTCGAAACGCCGCTCACGCGGCCGGCCACGTCGGTTGCCGTAACGTTGGCTTCGTATTTACCGTCGGGCAAGGGATATTTTCCGTCCGGTCCCATTTTATTGATTGTGGTTGACCAGTCAAAACCGCCCAAGACAGTTTTGGAGTTAGGGACCAAGGTTCCTGTAAAAGGATATGAAACTCCGGTTGTGGTGTTTCGCACCGTTATGTTTACAAGCATTACGCCCTTGTCGTCAGAACAAGTTCCGTTTATCGTTACGGCGTCCTTGCAAATGGACGCTTGAACAGGCCCTGTCACAGCAATAGAAGGAGCAAAGTTATCTACGGATTCACCCAGACCTACCTCGCAGGTTGTCCACAAAAGCGCCATAGACAAGACCAAAAGAGAAAGCCCAATTTTCTTAAACAACGCTCTTTTCATGCCAACCTCCTGCTTAGAATACGTTGGCTCTCAAGCCAAACGAATACTGGAAGACAACTCTGGCAATGTCTACGCCGCTAGTGTCCGTCGGGATGAACCACAATTGGAATTCCGTGTAGGCGCTTATTGTCTTAAAGGCCTTCCACTTTGCAAAGTGCATTCTTGGGAATTCTATCTGCGCTATTACGGCGCTCAAAATCTGGCCGCTGCCAGACGCCGACTCGTTAAAGTATTTAAAGCTGGCTCCAACCGCAAAGTTCGCGCTAAGCCAGTCCCAGTCGTGTCCAAACATCCAGCCAAACGGCAAGCTGGCGACATTGGCGATAATCTTAAAGCCAATGACAGCGTTTCCGCCGTAACGCATCGCGCTTCCCGGCTTGAAAATTTCGCGCTGTTGCTGCGTAAACTGTCCATAGTTGAACTGCAAGCGAACGTTGTCGTCAAAGAATGTCAAGCCAAGGCCAATGTCAAACAATGTGGCGCCCCAAACGCTCGCGTCAACATACAAGCCCTGGATAAATTTTGGAACGCCGTAGCTGTTCTTGTCGCCCTTTCTCAAAGCCAAGACAACAGAAGACAAACCGACGTCGTCGTTGCTCAAGCCGCTGAACATCAAGTTTTGGTTGTAGTGGCCTCCAACTCCAGGAGCGATGATGCGGACAAAAGGAGCGGTCTTGTCGATTTGCACGATGCAGCGGGTTATGGCGATTTCGCCGTTGGCCATTCTTGCCCTTAGCAAAAGGAAGTGGTAGCCTTCGGCCAAGTCATCGTTTTCGATCCTGTAAGACCACTTTGCCTTTTTGCTTATTTGAGTGAACGTGCGTCCGTTGTTAAAGCTGATCTCGACGCTCTTAACCTTGCGCAACTCGATGTCTTCCTTCAAGTCTTTTCCGCCCTTCTTCTTTGAGGCGATTATTTCGGCTTGGCTGATTGAGTAGCCGGCCGTTCCCTTAATTGTGGGACGGTCAAAGGCAAAGTCACCGTAGTCAAAGTTGTCTATTCTAATCCACGGGCCGTATGCGTTGTAGTCAACGGTCTGCTTGATAGAATCGATTGTAGATCCGCCTTCCAAAGTGGCGCGCACATAATATGTGTGGAGTCCTTCCTCAAATTGGCCTTCGTCAATCGGGAATTTGTAGTAGTTTGTTTCTTTGGGAACGGTTTCCGCCACATGATTGTTGTCAACGTACAAATCCAATTTTTCTATCTTGCGCTCTCCGCGGACAAAGCCCACGATTGTAAAGGCGCCCTGCTTGCGCTCGCCGTTAAGCGGATAGTAAATGTCAACGCTGGCCGCGGCGATTCTCTTGTCCAAAGTTACGTTGCGGCTTACGCTTGTTTGGTTGCCCGCGGCGTCAATGCCGGTAAGCTTTACGTTGTACAAGCCGTTCTCAAGCGGAGTCATGTCGATCGTCTCTGTGATAACACGGTCAACGCTCATCTTTCTGTTTCTAAACGACGCAGGAACGCCGCGGCCGTCCAAGCTTGTGATGGTCAGCGTCAATTCTTCCAAGCTGATGTTGTCCAATGTAAAGCCTGAGAAGAAGAGGGGTCCGCTTGTCTGCGAGTCGTCAAGAGGCAGCTCCAAGTTGATTTCGGGCTTGGTGTTGTCGGTGTTGATTTGAGAAGAATACAATGAAGTTATGTCGTAGTTGTCGGTCGTTCTGACAAAGACTACGTGGGTTCCGTCCAGCAATACGCGGGTGTCGAATGTGTAAGACCAGTTTGTCGTTCCTTCGGCCAAGTTGTAGCTGTTGCCGTTGTCCAAAGAAACTTCAACGCTCTTTATGCCGTTTTCGTCGCTGGCCTTTCCGCGCAAAGTCACAATTCCCTTTTGGGTTGTGGTGATGTCGGGAGCGGTCATTTCGCAAACAGGCTCGGCCAAAGACACGCGGAATTTTTGTTCCACAGTGCGGCCGCGAACGCCGTTGATGTCAATCGCGTACATGTAAATTATGTGCTCGTTGTCCGTCATCGAGCTGATCGGAACGTCAATCTTAAAGCTGTAGCTCGGCTCGTCGGCGGCCGGGCGGAACGGACCTTTGTCAATTCTGTAGCCAACCGTGCACGGACCGTCGTCGTCAAGAACAACGCCAGAAATCGTAAAGTCTTTTGTTATTACCTGGTTTTCAAACGGAAGCTGGATTTGCACTACTGGCAAGTCGCTTTCGCGGTCAACCTTAAATTCAAATTCTTCAATCTTGGTTTCGTTTCCGGCCTCGTCGGTGACGATAAACGACATTGTTTGGTCAAGCGCCAAATCGTCGTCGCCTACAATCGTGTGCGGCATTACCGTAAGCGGAATCGGACTTCTTCTAACGCCGGCGCGTCCGTCGCGCGAAGTCGGAGAGCCGTATTCGGTCTTGGCCAAAGCGCCGTTGTCGCTTACTAAAAGAGCGATTGTATTGATGCCGTTCAACACCGCTTCCGCTTCGGGAACAACAATCCGCGCTTCCGGCGGCGTGACATCCTTGCAAACGGCGCCCCTATAAAAGCTCATCAAGCCAGAAGTGTTCTTTGAGCGGATGTCAATCGGAATCAAGCCTTCTTCGCGCTCTGTGACATTGATGTCAGTGTAAATGTTAACGCTTTGCGCTCCAGTTCTAAACGGAATCGGCGTCCAGTTTTGTCCGTTGTCGGTGGAACATTCAAGCAAGACAACGCCGGACGGGTCGCTAACTGTTCCCTGCAAGCGGATCGAATTCTTTACCCAAGCGAATCCTTCGGGATTCTTTATGTCAAAAACAGGGCCGTCTTCGCTTACAACCAAGTTGACGGCGGGGCTTGTGTAGCTCTTTCCGTTGGCGTCAACGGCGCGGATTTGAACGCCCCTAAAGTTTCCGCCGTTCTCGCAAGACAAAGTGACGGCGTTGCCTTCGACGCTGGCGCTCATTCCAGCCCAGCCGCCGATGACGCTGGCCGTGATCGGGCCAGGCGCGTTGACATAAGCCGTCAAAGTTTTGTGGGGCAAAACATAGGCGTTAAATTCCTCGCTAAAGTAAGTGTCGCCGTCTGTCGCCCAGAAAATTCTCTTGTTGTCCTCAATGTCGTCGGCGTCATGTTCGCGCGCGATTATAATTTGTCCGCCAAATTTTCTTACATAATCTTTTCCGATCGCGCAAGTGATTTCGATGTTAGTCGCGCGCGCGGGCAAGGCGGCCAGATTGATGACGGCGCGCTGGGCCGGTTCGCCCTTGACGGCGCGGCTCAAACTCATCGGGCGCGCTTCGTAGCTTTCTTTTTCGCCAGGCCGCGTCGCTCCCCAAAGCTTGTAAGTGATTATTGGGGTTTCCATCGATTGAATGTCAAGAATCATTTGGACCGGCGCGCTTTTTGGATCGTTGTCCATTATCACGCGCATTCCGTTTGTAAATTCCATTCCGCCGATGCTTTCGATTTTTGCGGTAAGGCGCTCGTCCTCTATCGTAGGCTCAATTAAAAATGACGGGTCTGCCTTTATGTCGGTAAGGTTTGAAACGTAAACGCAAGTGGCGTATTCCGCCTCGCGTCCAAGAGTGTCGGCCACATGATACTTAAGCTCGACAACTCCCCAAGGAAGCGCGCTGATCGGAATTGAGAAAACCTTCTTTGATTCCTTGTCGCTTACAGTGACATGCTTTGGATCTACCTTCGCTCCAGCCTTTCCAAATGTGAACCAAGCCTGGGCAAAGCCCGCGCTTGTTCCAGCCTCGATTTCTATGTTTCCGCCCTGTTCGGGACTGATTTCCTTTCCATAAGTGAGCGGACCCGCTCCGGCTCCTCCAGTAATTTTCGGAGCGCTAAAGTAGGGCTTGTCGCCCGTTGTCTTAAACTCTACCGTAGTCGCGGGTCCTTCGACGTCGTAAATGTCAATGGCGCTAACGCTAACCTTGTGGGTTCCGCCGCCCAATGATTTTGTGTCTATAAAGCTCTTGTAGAATACGCTCTGAGTTTCAATCAAGCCTATTTCGCTTCCGTCCAAAAATATGCGAACGGCCTTTACATTGTCGTCGTCGGTCGCGACGCCGCGCACAAACAAGTCTTCGGGCTTTCCGTAGTTGGCGCCGTTTTGCGGCCAGTCAATAGTTACAAGAGGCTTGTCGGCATTGGGGTCAACCGTAACGTTTCTTGTCGTTGTGCTGACGTTGCCGGCAGTGTCCACGGCGGTAATCGTAACCTTTCCGTTCTTGTTCTTTTTTGCGTCGGGGAATTCCACAACCCAATATGGGTTTCCGGCGATGATTTCAAAGTCGCCCTTCTCTCCATTATATTCCCAAGTCAAAGACTTGAGGCCTACGATGTCGTTGGCCGAACCGGCCGCGGCAAAGGCGCCCTTTACAGGAACTTTTTCCTGGGGATAAGCGATGTTGATTTTTGGTTTTGTGTTGTCAACAAAAAGCAAGAAGGGATAGAAGCCGATCGAGCCTTGGCTGTCGTGGGCAAAGAACCACATTACCGCCGGTCCGTCGGGCATTTTTCTTGTGTCCAAGTTAAAGCTAAATGTTGCGTTGGGAGATTTCTTTTCGCGCTTTAGGCTGATGTTCTCAAAGTTGGCGCCTTCGTCAACCGAAAAGTCCATCGCCACAACTCCGTTTCCGTCTTCAACGGTTCCTTCAAAGTGAATGGTTCCGCTTACCAAAGTTCCCATCGTGTAGTTGGTGACGTTTGTCAAAGGCTCCTTGCGGTCAAGGCACCAAGTGTTCTTTACGGAAAGGCCGCGGACGCCGTTGATGTCCACGCCGTAAGCTTCAATTGTATGGTTGCCTTCTTCCAAGTCGCTTGTGTCTACAAAGTAAGACCAGAATTCCTTTCCCTTGGCGCGGATGGGCTCTCCGCCGTCAAGAATCAATTCTACGTAATCAACGGCGTCGTCG
Organism: Treponema sp.; assembly: GCA_017645785.1. Taxonomy (GTDB): domain Bacteria; phylum Spirochaetota; class Spirochaetia; order Treponematales; family Treponemataceae; genus Treponema_D. The sequence continues at coordinate 94,856 of JAGCNW010000016.1, read as the reverse complement.
TCGATACACGTTCCTACTATATTAAGATTGCCTGGAACGCGGAGATTGGGCTCGGGGTTTGTGATTCCGATAATGGGCAAATCGGATTTTGGGTCTATGTAAATGTTAAAGGGGCCGCCAAAGGTTGTGTTGCCGCCCTTGTCTTTTGCGGTAACGATAACGTTGTACTTTCCTTTTTTCTCGTTAATGTCAAAAGTTTCCTGCCAGCTGTTCATGTTTTCAACAGCTCGCTCGGTGACGTCGCGCGCGAACAAACTGGCCGCCGCGGCGCAGAGAAAGAGAACACATGTAATTTTTCTAATAAATTTTTTCATTCTTTTAGCCCACTTGCAATGTTTGCCCCAAATGGTTTTCCCTCCCAAGAAGCCATTTGCCGACAATTTGCCCATTCTCCAATATTAATTATTAGACATTTTTGAGATTTTGTCAAACAAATTCGTAAAAAATTTTCAAAAATGCCCCCCTTCAACTCATAATATCGGAGAAAGTTGAGAATTTCATTAAAGGTTTGTTAGAATTAGGTGGGGTTTAGACCTTTATTTGGCTAAAAACCTTTCCGATTGAATCGTGGATGACCAAGTCGGCCTTGCTGTCGGCGGCGGTCTCGGACTTGTTTATCAAAACAAGCTTGTCGCCCCTAAAGTAATTTATAAGGCCTGCCGCCGGGTAGACTACCAGCGACGTTCCGCCAATTATTAGCGTGTCGGCGGAAGCGATCGCTTGGACGGCGCCGTTTATTACATTGTCGTCAAGACCCTCTTCGTAAAGGACAACGTCTGGCTTTACTAGGCCTCCGCATTTTGTACAGCGGGGAAGGCTGTCGGGCGAGTCCGCAGAGTTTGCAATAAAGTCTATGTCGTAGCTCTCGCGGCAATTCATGCAATAATTTCGCAGGGTGGAACCATGCAATTCGTAGATTTTTTGGCTTCCGGCGGCCTGGTGCAAGCCGTCGATGTTTTGGGTGACGATGGCCAAAAGCTTTCCGGCCTTTTCCAGTTCGGCAAGCTTAAAGTGGGCCGCGTTGGGCTGGACGCCCTTTATAATCAGCTTTTCACGATAAAAGCGGTAAAATTCCTTGGGATCCGCGTCAAAAAAAGAGCGGCTGATAATCGTTTCGGGCGGATACTTCCATTTTTGGCTGTAAAGGCCGTCCTGGCTTCTAAAGTCGGGGATTCCGCTTTCGGTGGAAACGCCCGCTCCTCCAAAAAACACGATTCTTTGCGAAGCGTCGATGATTTTTTGCAGTTCTTCAATGCAATTGGCCATAAAAAACTAGCCTCCCTTTTTTTTCAACTCAAAATGGAATGGAGCGGCCAAAGCGGCGGACGCTGGAACGGCTAATGTATTGGGCTTGCACGCGGACCACTTGCGGACTTGGAACTCCCGCAATCGCCTGCAAAAGCACTTCGCTGGCCAATTGCGCGATTTTGTCGCGGTCTTGCCTAAAGGTGCACAAATTGGGAGCGGCTTTTAAAACCGTAGTGTCGTCGTCAAAGCCTATCACGCTTATGTCGTCGGGAATGGTCTTTCCTATTTCCAAAAGGTATTTCATCGCGCCAAAGGCCAAAGCGTCGCAAACAACAAAGACCGCGGTAATGTCGGGGCAGCGCTCGTAAAGCTTTTTCATTCCGTCGTAGCCGGCCTGGTCCCACCAAGCGTCGCAGACTTCCAAGTAGCGCTCGTCAAAATCCGTTCCATAAGACTCCAACTCGGTCTTAAAGCCCTTGTAGCGCTCCAAGGCGGCCGGCGAATTTTCCCTAAAGGGCGCGCCCAAAAAGCCTATCTTTGTGTGGCCCGCCTCAAAAAAGACTCGGGCCGCCATTTGACCGGCGCTTTCGTTGTCGCTTACAACCGTGCATATTCCGGGAATAAATTCGTTTGTGCTAACGCAAGGAATTCCACTTGCGGCAAGCGCGTTCATCTCCGGGTCGTCGTCAATGGGATTCACGACCAGAATGCCTTCAACGTCGCGGTAGCGGCAATGCTCTATGTAGGACATTCCGTCGTTAAAATGCTTTGAAAGAAACAAGAGGTCGTAGCCGGCCATTTCGATTTCGTGGCGAAACTTGTTCAACAAACCGCCGAAAAGGGGGTGCTCAAAGCCCCTTTTCATGGCGACGTCTTCCATAATGACGCCTATCAGCCTGGAATGTTTTGTGGACAAAGCCTTTGCGGCCATGTTGGCTGTGTAGCCGGCCTTTTTTGCGGCTTCAATTATGGTCTGGCGCGTTTCGCCGCTTAAATTTCCATTGCCGTTCAAGGCCTTGGAAATCGTAGGAGCGGAAAAACCTGTTTGCTTCGCCAAATCATAAATTGTGATCATTTTTCCTTGGTATAGGTAAAGTACTCAAAGTCGGCGTAGTTGGAGTAGTCCGCCATGTCAACGCAGAACATTCCGACAAAAGCTCCGGTAAAGCCCATTCCGCCATATTCGTCGGAAAGCTTGTTCACGTCAAGCAGGGGTCTAATCGTACGCCAAACCTTTCCGTCAAGCGAATAAGAGAACACAGCCTTGTCGTAGTTGGCGCTTACCTTAAGCCAAATCGGTCCGTCGTTTGGAAGCGGAACTTTTTGGCCTTCCCTGTATTCGCCCAACATAAAGGACTGGAACTGAAGCGCCCTGCCCAACTCTTCGTCGTAGGTTACGCACAAATTGTATTGGGTTGTCTCGCTGTAGCGGTATGTCAAGCCAGCCAAGTGCTGGAAGTATGTCGGATTGTACTCCATTTTTGTTTCCGCTTCAAAGACAAAGTCCGTTTGCCTGCGGCAAAGGATTCCTTGCTCAAAGTTGGAAGTCGGAGACTGACCGCCGACGATTCTCAAAAAGCCCTTGCGCGCGTCAATGCTAATGCGCTTGTTCTTTTTCCCCATAATCGGATAGCGCAAGCCCTTAAAGTCGGCCAAAAAGTCCAAGTCGTTGAATGTATATTTTGTAACGCGGCAATATTCGTCGGCGCGCTTTCCAACCACGTTGCGGTCTTTTTCGCCGGGAAACGGCTCGACTTTTCCGGGAACTTCAACATAATCCGGCGGAGTGTTTTGCAAGCTTCCGTCAGGCTGCATAACCCACGGCCAATCGTCCTGCCACTTGATTTCGGCAAAACTAGTTTCGCGTCCAAGCGGGCAGTTCAAAGTTCCCGGCAAGGGACGGCCGCAAAGGTAAACCAAATATGTCTTTCCGTCGGAGCCTTCCGCCCATTGGCCGTGGCCCGACTTTTGGATTTTCAATTCGGGGTGTCCGTAAGCGGAAATAAGCGGATTTGTCGGATGCAATTCGTAAGGTCCAAAAATACTCTTGGAGCGGCCCACTGTAATGGCGTGCTCGTAGCTTGTTCCGCCTTCCGCGCTAATTATGTAGTACCAACCGTTCCTCTTGTAAAGGTGGGTGCCTTCAACCATTCCGATGTTGCTGCCGTTAAAAATCTTTTTGGGCTTTCCGATAAGGCGCTTTTTTGTGGCGCTGTATTCCTGCAACAAAATTCCCGTAAACTGGGGAGCGCCGTCGATGTGGTTTGTTCCAGCCTTGCGGTAGTCCCATTCCATATTGAGATACCAGTGGCGGCCGTCGTCATCGTGGAACATCGAAGGGTCAAAGCCCGAAGCGTTCAAGAAAACGGGATCCGACCAAGGACCTTCGATGTTTTCGGCGGTGGTCAAAAAGTTGGGAGTGTCCTTCCAAGGACCAACGTTCCAAGAACGAACGTTTGTGTAGATGAGCCAAAATTTTCCTTCCGAATAAGACAAGCAAGGAGCCCAGATTCCGCAAGACTCAACGTTGCCGGCCATGTTCAAAAGGCGTTCTTCGCTTAATGGAGAGGGAACGCTTGTCCAGTGAACCAAATCCTTGGACCTGTGCAATTCAACGCCGGGATACCATTCAAAAGTTGAATTGGCGATGAAGTATTCGCCGTTTGCATAGCAAATGGAAGGATCGGCGTGAAAGCCGGTCAAAATAGGATTGTTGACTTTGGACATTTTATTTCCTCAAAAAAAAACAGGGCCGGCCAAAAAAGCCGGCCCAATTTGTAAAGATTACTCTTTAACGCCGCCCATTGAAACGCCGCTAATGATAAAGCGTGACATGAAGCAGTAGAAGATGATGATAGGCACAAGCGAAACCGCGATACCCATATAGATGGCGCCAAACTCCGTTCGGTAAATGTCGCCGCGAAGCAACTGAACGAAAATCGGCAAAGTCTTCTTGCTGTCTGTCTGGAGCAAAATCATAGGAGTTACAAAGTTGTTCCAAGAGCCTACAAAGCCAAAGATTGACTGGGTGGCCAAGGCCGGCGACATAATCGGAAGAACGATTTGGTTGAAAATCCTAAACTCGCCCGCTCCGTCGATGCGGCCCGCGTCGATCAATTCCAAAGAAAGAACCGAAGCCATGTACTGTCGCATGAACAAAACTGTCGCGGAGCTGGCTATCGCCGGAATGATCAACGGAATGAAGCTGTCAACCAAGTGGATGCTCGACATGAACTGATAGAAACCGACGAACGAAATCGAAGCCGGAATCATCATAACGAACATGATGAAAGCCCAGATGAAGGCGCGTCCCTTGAAGCGGTATACGTGCAAGGCATAGGCTGTCAAAGAAGAGAAGTATACGTTCAAGCCTGTAGAGCAAAACGCGATGATGGCCGAGTTAAGGAAGCCCTGCCAAATCTGGAATTTACCAGCCTTGAAGAAGATGATCCAATCGCCGATTTTGGCGAACTTTCCCGCGTACTCAGCGGCGCGGCGGTTAAGCTCTTCAATCAATTTTCCGCCGGCGGCAACCTTAAGGCCTGAACCGGTTGTAATCAAAATGTTCCAGTTGTTTATAAGGCTTTTGCCGGGGAACAATGTTACGCCCGCGTTGATTTCTTCTGTAGTGCGGGTTGCGTTTACAAGCATCAACCAAACAGGAATTACCGCAATCAAGATAAAGAGAACCATGAAAAAGTAAACTACGCTCTGTTTGGCAGTTTTAGCCGCTTTATAATCCATTTTTTTTCCTCCTACTTTTTGGCCTTGGGCTCGCTGCGATCCTGCATGAAGAAGAATACCAATGCAGAGAAGAACATTGTGATTACAAATACGCCCATTGCTATTGCCGAAGCGTAGCCATATTTATTTACGCCTTGGAAGGCGGTGTTGTACATATAAAGAACCATTGTGCGGATTCTGTAGTCAGGTCCGCCGCGCATGTCGGTGAGCAAGAAGGGGATTTCGAAAAGCTGCATGCCACCGATGATTGAAGTTACGAGCAAGAAGAGCATCATTGGGCGCAAAAGCGGAAGCGTGATGTACCAAGTCTGCTGGCTCTGAGTGGCGCCGTCTACAACGGCTGATTCATACAATGACGGAGAAATAGAAGTAATGCCGGCCATCAACATAATCAATGTCTGTCCGCACCACATCCACCACTGGATGAAAGAAACGATTCCTCGTGACCAAGCGACGCTGCGGAAGAAGTTGATTCCTTCCTTAATTACTTCGCCGTCACGAATTGTTGTGGCCTGGATTCCAATCTTTGTGAAGAACTGGTTTACAGGTCCGATAGGATATGCAAAAAGACTTCGGAACAAGATGGCTACCGAAGCCGCTGTAAGCAAGTTTGGAAGATAGAAAATCGCGCGGAAGGCGTTCTTTCCTTTAAGTCCGCTCATTCCCGGGTCAGTGAAGATAACCGCGAAGATAAGGGCGATTCCCAACTGGGGAGCGAAGTTGAAGCCCCACATGATGAAAGTATTGATTACAGAGCCCCAGAAGTTAGAGTCCTTTAGAAGGGCGGCGTAGTTGGCTCCGCCAACAAAGCTGGCGTCCTTCAATGTGTCAAACTTATTAAGGTCTGTGAAAGAAAGCAAAATTGTGTACACCGTCGGCCACAAATTAAATATTGCGTAAACGCAAAGGAAGGGCAGAACAAAGAACACGCCGTATTTTGCAAGACGCGCTTCGGATCCTTTCGCTTTTTTAGTTTTCAATAAAGGCATGTTTTTCTCCTAAAAAACCCGTTTTGTGAATCCGTCGCTTGAGGGGAATCACAGAAAAAAAATCTTAAAAAATATTTTGTTTTAATTAGCAACAATTAAAGTTAAAAAAAGGGCGCAGTCCGACAAATCGCGCTGATTAATCTTCCTGCACCCTTTGGCGAACACGATCCGCAAAAGCGGACCGCGTCCAAAAATTAGGTTGGATTAGAATCCAAGCTCGTCAGCTACGTGCTTCTTGAAGTCAGCGATAGCGTCAGCCTTAGACTTTTCGCCGTTTACGAAAGATCCTACAGCTTCGCCCCAGAATCCTTCAACAGCCTGGTCAGTTCCCTGATTGAGCTTTCCGTCTACGTTGTTGGCCATAGCGGCGAACTCAGCGTAGTGATTCTGTCCGTTAAGGAAGGGCTCGTTGTATGTGTCTTTGATGGCGTTGATAACGTTGTTGTTAGAAACAACGTCGCCTGTGTCTTTGGCCCACTTTGTCAAGAAGCCGTCGTCTGTGGCAACGTACTTGATGAAGTCTTTGGCCAACTTCGGAACCTTTGTTCCCTTGTAGGCGCCAACCCAAGTGCCACCCCAGCGGTAGGGAGCGGGTCCAGCGATCATACCCCAGTCACCGGCTGTGTTGCCAGCGTTGGGCTTAAGAACGTAGTGGAGTCCCCATGTGGGCAAGAATGTTCCGAATACTTCAACCGGCTTTCCGGCTTCGTCCTTCAACTCACCCTTGAATCCAGCGAACCAGCCTTCTGACCACTGTCCCTGGCGTCCCTCAAGTCCTTCGTCCTTAAGAGTCTTGGCCATTTCCATGTAGTCTTCCATGGCGGGGTCAACAACCAACTTTCCGCCCTGGATCCACGGTCCCTTGCGGGCGCCCTGGAAAGGCTTGAACAAGTCGCCAGTTGTAGAAAGGATTACACACTTTCCGCCAGAGGCCTTCTTGAGGTCGCGGGCTGTCTTGAGGAATGTATCCCAGTTGGCGAATGACTTCTGAACTGTGGCGGGATCGTCAGATCCGAGGTACTTCTTGGCCAATGAGCGGCGATAGAAGTAGGCGCCAGGACAAGCCTGCCAAGAAAGTCCGTAAACTTTGCCGTTGTACATACCAACTTCGGCAGGATACGGAATCATCTTGTTCTTTACTTCGTTGTAAACGTCTGTGATGTCGAGCATGAGCTTGTCGCCCTGTTCAACATACTTGCGAACGAAAGCGTCTTCCAAAGCGAAAACGTCAGGAGCGCCGTTGCCTGAGGCAAGAACGGGGTCCAACTTGTTGGGGAACTGGTCTGTCGGAGTCAAAGAGTATTCAACTTCAACATCAGGGCGATCAACTTTGTAGTACTTGTCGATCATTGTCTGAAGTTCGTCTGTGAAAGACCAAACGACCAACTTCTTAGCTTCTTCTTTTCCACCAGCTTTTCCGCAGCTTGTGACAAGAAGCATTGCAGCGGCGGCAACCGATGCAATAATAACGTGACTTTTCTTCATATTTCCTCCAGGATATATGATGTAATAAAATAACTGGGAGCGACTGTCAAGGCAATCGGGTTCCCTTGTTTCTTATTCCTATTATCACTCTGTTTTTTCACTTTGTCAACAAAATTCGTAAAAAAAATTCAAAAAAAACGGCCAAAATCGCTATTTTTACCCTTTTTGAGCCTTTGGCAACCGCTTGCCCCGCCTTTTTTGGGCAAGTTACCGTGGAAAATTTGACTATTTCTTCTATATTCGCTATAATCCAAGCGTGAAAGAAAAGCTTTTTTTGTCGGAGCCTGGAATCGCCTGCGCGGCCGGAATGGACGCGGCGGCTTTTTGGAAGGCCTTGACGACAGGAAGCCAAGACGGGCTTGTAAAGGTTAAGACTCATTCAGGGCGTGAATTTTACGCGGCGAAGATTGCCGACGGAGATCTCAAAAAAACGCAGGCCCGCTACGACATGCGCGTCATTCAAATAGAAGACGCCGCTTTGGAGCAAATCGCGCCGACGGTACAGGCCGCCAAACAAAAATACGGCGACGCCCGCATTGCGGTTTGCGTCGGCTGCTGCGACAACGGCTCCGAATTTTCCGTCGCCGGCCACCGGGAATATTTTGAAAAAGGCTCCTTCCCCAAAAACTATTCTCTTGAAATTCAAAGCGCCGACTATCCGGCCACTTATATAAAGGAAAAATTCGGCTTGTCCGGCCCAGCCCTTGTCTTCGCCACCGCCTGCTCGTCAAGCGGCAGCGCCATTGCAAAAGGCGCCGAGCTTATTATGGCGGGAATCGCAGACGCGGCCATTGTGGGAGGAGTTGACGTTGCAAGCGACACAGTCCTGCTTGGCTTTGACTCTTTGGAAGCGGTAAGCGACACTAAAACCAATCCCTTTAGCAAAAACAGGAGCGGCATTACCTTGGGCGAAGGCGCCGCGTTTTTTGTCTTGACAAAAGACATGGCTTTGGCAAAAGGAAGCGCCGCCGTCTCTGTGGAACTTTTGGGCTTTGGACAAAGCGCGGACGCAAGCCACATGACCGCTCCCCTAGCCGACGGAAGCGGCGCGCTTGCCGCGATGAAAGAGGCTCTTAAAAATTCCGGCCTTAAAGCGGACCAAATTGACTACATGAATTTGCACGGAACGGGAACCAAGCTCAACGATTCTATGGAAGCCAAGGCCGTCGCCGAATGCTTTAAAGACCATTGCGCCTCGCTCCCCGCAAGTTCCACAAAGCCGATGACAGGCCACACTTTGGGAGCGTCCAGCGCGGTTGAGCTGGCCGTTTGTTGGCTTGCAATCGTGAACAACGACAGCGCGGCGGCGAACGAAATACAATTGCCGCTTCACGTTTACGACGGCCAGGATGATCCCGACCTTGAGCGCTTGAACTTTATTCAAAAAGGCGCGAAATTTAACAGGAAGATAAACGTTTGCATGTCAAACTCCTTTGGATTTGGCGGATGCAACGTAAGTTTAATAATAGGAAAGACCGATGCTTGAAAGAATTCACACATTGCCTCAAACCGTTCCGGCGGAACAGTTGATCAATTTGCTTCCGCACAAGAGCAAAATGTTTTTGCTTGACCGCTTGACCCAGCACGACACAGAGGCGCGAACTTTGGAAAGCGAATCGCTTGTAACAAAAGACCATATCTTTTATGATAAGGAAATGGACGCGGTTCCGTCGTATGTTGCCTTTGAAATGATCGCGCAAAGCATCAGCGCTTTGAGCGGCGTCACCGGCTACGAAATCGGAAAGCCTCCGCGCCCTGGCTTTTTGCTGAGCCTTTTAAATTACACGGCGAAGGTTCCGTTTTTTAAGGCGGGAACGAGCGTTCACGTAAAAATTAAAAAGGTTGACGAGATGGAAGACATCCTCACATATTCGGGAGAGGCCTATTACAGCGAGATGCCGGGCGAGCCTGTCATCTCGACGATTGTTACGGTTATGGAAACCGACGACCTTAAAATTTTATACACGCACTAGGAGTTTTTATGAGCGAAGAAAATTCTGGAAAGAAAGTTTTGGTGACTGGAGCCTCTGGCGGAATCGGAGCGGCGATCGCGCTGGCCGCCGCCAAAGAAGGCTACTATGTTGTCGCCCACTACAACCACGGAAAAGAAAAGGCGGAGGCCGTCCTTGAGCAAATAAAGGCGGCGGGCGGATCTGGAGAATTGATTCAGTTCAATCTTAGCGACCGCGCCGACTGCGAGGCCAAGCTCAACGCTTGGACGGAAGCCAACGGCGCTCTTTGGGGAATCGTTCAAAACGCCGGCATTTGCCGCGACGCCGCTTTCCCTGGAATGACCGCCGAAAGTTGGGACGCCGTCATTCACACAAACCTTGACGGTTTTTACAACGTAATCCAACCGCTTGTAATGCCGATGTGTCGCCAAAAGAAAGGCCGCATCATTACAATCGCTTCTGTCAGCGGCGTAATGGGAAACCGCGGCCAAGTAAACTACAGCGCTTCAAAGGCCGGAATCATCGGCGCGACAAAAGCGCTTGCCGTTGAATTGGCCAAGAGAAAAATTACTGTAAACTGCATCGCGCCCGGCGTCATCGAAACAGAAATGATTAAAGACGCGCCGCTCGACATGATTTTGCCGACAATCCCGATGCAGCGCGCCGGAAAGCCCGAAGAAATCGCGAGCGCGGCCGTCTTCCTTCTTTCTGAGGGAGCGTCGTACATAACAAGACAAGTAATAAATGTTAACGGAGGAATCATCTAATATGAATAAAAGAAGAGTTGTAATCACAGGCGCTGGGATTTGTTCTTCGCTCGGCGACACTTGGCCGGAGATTTTGGCCACGCTTAAAGGCTTGCAAAACTGCGTCGTCCGCATGGATGACTGGGACCGCTACGGCGTTGGAATGAACACGCGCTTGGCCGCCCCCTACACAAAGGAATTGCGAAAGTACGACCGCAAGAAGACCCGCTCAATGGGCCGCGTTTCCCGCTTGGCTTTGCAAGCCACGGACGACGCTTTGCGCATGGCCGGCTTTGTTGACGCGGACGGAAACGTCGCCGAGGAATTGCACAACGGCCGCACAGGAATTTCTTATGGTTCCTGCATGGGAAGCATGGACGCCAACATGGAGTTCTGCCACATGCTTGAGCACGACGACTGTTCAAGAATGAACGCCACGACTTACGTTCGCGCGATGCCGCAAACCGCCGCGTCAAACCTTAGCGTTTACTTCCAGATTCGCGGCCGCATCATTACGACCAACACCGCTTGCACTTCGGGCAGCCAGTCAATCGGCTACTCTTACGAACAAATCGCCTATGGCTTCCAAGACATGATGATTGCCGGCGGAGCGGAAGAATTGAGCGCCGCCGACTCGGACATTTTTGACACCCTCTTTGCGGCCAGCGTAAAGAACGACGCTCCCAAAACAAGCCCCAGCCCCTTTAGCAAGGACCGCGACGGCTTGGTAATCGGAGAAGGCGCCGGAACTTTGATTTTGGAAGAGTACGAGCATGCCAAGGCGCGCGGCGCGAAAATCTACGCGGAGATCATCGGCTTTGGCACCAACCAGGACGGAAACCACATCACAACTCCCAACCCGGACACGATGGGAAAAGCGATCGCGCTTGCCATTGAAGACGCCGGAATCAGCCCCGACCAAATCGGTTACGTAAACGCGCACGGAACAGCCACAGGCCACGGAGACGTCGCCGAGACGACAGCCACAGAAGGCGTATTCAAGCGCGCCGTTCCGATCAGCTCAACAAAGAGCTACACAGGCCACACGCTCGGCGCCTGCGGAACCTTGGAGGCTTGGGTAACAATCAACATGATGAACGAAGGCTGGTTCCACCCGACGCTAAACTTGACTGAAGCCAACCTTGACCCCGAATGCGGAAAGCTTGACTACATCATGGGAAGCGGCCGCGAAATCAAGACCGACATCGTAATGTCAAACAACTTCGCCTTTGGCGGAGTCAACACTTCATTGATTTTCAAGCGCGTCTGATGTCATTGCCGGGCTTGACCCGGCAACTTTTATAAAAGTCATAGCGCCAAGAGTTAAAGTCTATTCTAAAATTTGAATTGATGTTTTACCTTAGCGCTATGACTAACATCCAAAGTATAAGAAGAGCCGTAGCCAAAAACATACGCTCCTTTAGGGAGGAAGCGGGCTACACACAAGAAAGTCTTGCTGAAAAATTGGGCTTTTCAACATCACACATCGCGAACATCGAAGGCGGAAAGACCGGCATCAGCGACGAGATACTTGCAAGCCTTTGCAATCTTTTTCATAAAAAACCATCAGAAATATACAGCGAGCCGGACTTGAATTTTTCAGTTGACAAGGAACTAAAGCTTGCCATAAACGATTCTGTCAAAAAAGTCATTCAAAATTCCTACCAAGAAATCTCCGAAGAAATCTTAAGGCGGATTTCCAGCGAACTTACAACAAGGGGATATTCCGAACGCCGCAGGGAACGGTAGAAACGCGGCAAAAAGGCCCTTGTCTTGAATTTATCCTTCCAAAGCGGTATAATGGCGGAATGTATTTAGAAGACCATAAAATCGCTCCCGAAACTCTAATTGAAAAGACGGACGACAACCTCACCCTTGAATTTACCGTCACCGAAGAATGCGATTTTTTTGACGGACATTTTCCCGAAATCCACTTGCTTCCGGCCGTTGCCCAAATTGACTTGATGATGCATTTTGCCAAAAAATATTTTGGAAACAAGGGCTTTGCGATTTCGACAAAAAGAACAAAGTTCGGGGCGCCGATTTTTCCCGGCTACACAGTCCGCCTGAACGTAAAATACAATTCAGAAAAAAACTCCTACACTTACAAATTTACGACAAGCGACGAAAGCAAAGTCTTTTCTAGCGGAACGTTCGTTCTTGGAGAATGACAGGCGATGCAACAGGCTTTTGTAATTCCGGTTTACAATCACGGAGACACGTTGGAGAGTGTAGTTTCCACGTTGGTCCAATACGACCTTCCTATAATTGTCGTGGACGACGGAAACGACCAAGCCAATAAAAACTTCATCGACGCGGTGGCGCAAAAATACAGTAACGTCACAGTCATAGCGAACCGCCGCAACCGCGGAAAAGGCTATTCCGTTTGCCGCGCCGTAAAGCACGCGCATAAAATTGGAATCACCCACTTGTTCCAAATAGACGCGGACGGCCAGCACGACACGCGCGCCACTTGCAAGGATTTTTTGGACGAATCCAAAGCCCACCCCGACGCATTGATTTGCGGCTGCCCGGAATTTGACTCTTCGCTTCCGTCCGCGCGGGCCAAGGCAAAAAAATTCAGCAACGCCTGGACAGAGTTCACCGCGCTTAGCAAGGGACAAATCCCGGACGGAATGTGCGGCTACAGAATTTATCCTGTCGAGCCCTTTTATAAAATTTGCCGGCGCGCGTGGATTGACAGCCACATGGGCTTTGACGCCGAAATTTTGGTGCGCCTTATTTGGGACGACGTTCCTGTGATTTACAAAACAGTGCGAGTGACATATCCAGTTGGAGGCAAGTCCAACTTTAGAGTGGTGCGCGACAACATTCATATTTCGTTCACTTTCGCGCGCCTTACAATCGGCATGTGGCTGCGCTATCCTTGGCTAAAGGCGCGGCAAATAAAACGAAAGAAGCAAAATGAAAAAAATTAAAGCTGGAAAAGAGTGGTACGACGAAAAAGAAGCGTCAAATTCCACGCGGCCGTATCGTTTGACTTTTTGGTGCTTAAAGCATTTTCCCCGCTGGCTTGTTAATTTCATCATTTACTGCGTGGCCCTTTACTTTTTTATTTTTGACAAACGCTGCCGCCGCGAGAGCGTTCGCTACCAAAAAAATTTGCGCGCCTACAGTTCGACATTTAAAAAAATTCGTCCGCTGCGACAAGTCGCAAGCTTCGCCGTAACCTTGGTCGAAAAAATCGACTGCTGGACAAATCCCGTTCCTTTGGAAAACATTCACTTTAACGACGATGACGTTTACGCGCTCATCGACCAGCTGAACCAAGGCAAGGGCGCCTTTATCTTCGTCTCGCATTTGGGAGACGCCGAGATTCTGCGCTCCTTGGCTAACAAAAATGAAATCGGCGTAAACCGAAAAATTCCAATCGCCGTTTTGACCGACCTTGACATAAGCTCAAACTTTTCAAAGACCTTGAACAACATCAGTTCCGACTACACGCTTAACACGATAAATGTCAACGACATCTCGCCTGCCACAATAGAAAAAATTCAAGGAACGATAGACGCGGGCGGAATTGTGGTTTGCTCAGGCGACCGTTTGAGCAAAAACAAAAGCCAGCGCGTGTTGACCCAAAATTTTTTGGGAAAGCCCGCTCCTTTTTCTTACGGCTCTTTTTTCTTGGCGGACTTTGTGGGCGCCCCCACGTATTTTGTTTGGGGCCTAAAAAACATAAACTTAGTCATGAAACGCGAGCGGGAAATGTTCGTCGCAAAAGCCAAGTCGCAAGTCGGCGGCGCAAGAAAAAACAGGGACGAGCGAATCAACGCCTTGTGCGGAGAATTTGTCCAGCGCTTGGAATCGCTAGTTCAAAAATATCCTTATCAATGGTATAACTTTTTTGATTTTTGGATGTTTCCAAATGGAGAAGAAAATGCAAATTAGTTCGGAGACAAAAGTCCGCGTCGAATTTTACGACGTTGACTGCATGGACATTGTATATCACGCCAACTACGTAAAATTTTTGGAAGTGGCCCGCTGCGACCTTTTGGACAAAATCGGTTACGGCTACAATGACATGCGCGCGACAAATTACGTTTTTCCAGTGGCCACGTTGAACGTAAAATACATCCGCTCGCTGAAATTTGGACAGACCGCCACCATAAAAGCGTCTTTGCTTGAATGGGAAAACCGCATAAAAATAAAATACGAAATTTACGCGCCCGACGGCTCCATTGTGACCAAGGCCGAAACCACCCAGCTGGCCGTAAAGGTTCCGCAAACAGAAGCCTGCTTTGTTTGCCCGAAAGTTTTTACCGACAAGGTTGAGGCGCTCTTAAAGGCCAACAACGTTTCCGCGACTGACGACGGGGAGATTTTGCTGTGAAACTTATGATCGAACGCAAGCCCAAGATGGCCGCGCTCTTTTTGATTTTAGCGCTCGCTTTTTTGTCCGCGCCTTCTTTCGCGCAGTCCAAGGGGACAGGTCCGTCATTGGAGCAAGTGTCGGCGGCTTTGGCCAAGAACAAGGTCACGCGCGGCCTCTTTGTTTTGGAGCGGACGGCGGCCAACGGAAAGTCGCTCAAGTCCAGCGGAGAATTTGCGATCGCCTCCGATTATGGAATTATATGGAAAACAATTAAGCCAATAAAATCGACCCAAGTCGTGGCCAAAGAGTTTTCCTTGACCGAATCCGCCGGCGGAAAGCGGGTCAAGATGGACGCGGACAAAAATCCCGTTTACAAGCAAATGGCCTTGTTTACCAGCTCCCTTTGGAAGGGCGATTTGGCGGCCGCCCAATATGTCGCCGACATTAAATTCCGTTCCGACGAAAATTCTTGGCAAATAGAAATGTTCCCAAAGGACCAGGCGGTCCAAATGGCGCTGGAAAAAATCGTCGTGGAAGGAAAGTCCAAGGACGGCCAGGCTTGGGCAACCAAAATGCAAATGCTTCTCAAGGGCGGAAACGCCGCTTGCTACAATATGAGCGGCCATTCCTTCGCCGCAAGTCTTTCCGAGACCGAACAAGCCTATTTTGACTAATTGTCATGTTCGGGCTTGATTGCCAGCGCTCGCAAGAGCGCAGTTGAATCACTTCCCATAGCAACATTAGCGTAGCGACATACCCAAACATCTTTGGACAAAAGATTGCCGCATCAAGCGCGGCAATGACAGTTTTTTTAGAACAAAATGATAGAAATTCCCTATAAATAAAACAAAATGACTATATCTTTTTTGGCGGAATGGCTTAATAATAATAGTTGCGGTATCGATACCGCAAATCTTCAAAAACACAGGAGAAAATTATGAAGAAGGTACTTTTGACAGCTATGGCTGCCCTTTTGGCCGCATCTCTTTTTGCCGCCAAACCCAAAACAATCAAAGTTGGAATCATCAACAATGACCCCAACGAATCAGGCTACCGCACGGCCAACGACCGCGACATGAAAGCCACATTCACAAAGAAGAACGGCTATCAGGCCTCTTTCTTCTACAGCCTCAAGAACGACGAGCAGATTGCCGCCGCCAAGAAATTCATCCAGGACGAAGTTGACTACTTGCTCATCAGCGCCGCCGGAACATCTGGCTGGAACAACGTTCTTAAAGACGCTCAGGACCAGGGCGTAAAAGTAGTTTTGTTCGACCGCACAATCGACGCTCCTTCAAGCCTCTACGAAGCTTCAATCGTTTCTGACATGGCTCAGGAAGGCGAAACAGCCGTCGCTTGGCTCGCCTCTCAGAACCTCAAGGAATACAATGTAATCCACATTCAGGGCGTTATGGGATCTGCCGCTCAGATCGGACGCTCAGGAGCCTTGGACAAGAAAGTTAAGGCCGAAAAGAACTGGAACATCGTTAAGCAGCAGACAGCTTCTTGGAACGCCGAAACAGCCCAGCAGATCGTTCAGGCCGTTATCGACTCAGGAAAGAAGTTCAACGTAATCTACGCCGAAAACGACGACATGGCCAAGGGAGCCGTTGCCGCTTTGGACAAGGCCAACATCAGCCACGGAGTTGGCAAAGACGTTATCATCATGGGCTTTGACTGCAACAAGTGGGCTTTGGAAGAATTGCTCGCCAAGAGATGGAACTATGACGGACAGTGCAACCCCTTCCAGGCTTCTTACATCCACAAGATCATCCAGGACGAACAGGCTGGAAAGAAACCCGCCCAGAAGACTGTCATCATGGTTGAAAAGGGATTTGACGCCGCCAAAATCACAAAAGACGACGTTAACAAGTACGGCATCTAATTTTAGTTAGACTTAGGGGCTGCCCAAAATTTGGACAGCCCCTTTTTTTTGCCGCGAGCGCTGTCATTGCCGCGGCGATCTTGATAAAAAATAGGAAGAATCCATGCAGGAAAATTCAGTATTGGAAATGCGCGGAATTTATAAAAGCTTTCCGGGCGTAAAGGCTCTGCAAAACATCGACTTTACTTTAAGGCAGGGCGAGATTCACGCTCTTATGGGCGAGAACGGCGCCGGCAAGTCAACTTTGATTAAAGTTTTGACTGGCGTTTACACAAAGGACGAAGGAACGGTTTTTGTCAAAGGATACGACAAGGCTTTGAACATTCGTTCCCCCCAGGATGCCCAAAACTCTGGCATCAGCACAGTTTACCAAGAAATCACTCTCTGCAACAATTTGACTGTTGCGGAAAACTTATATATCGGCCGCGAAAAAGGCGCCTTTACCAATTGGAAAAAGATGAACGAAGGCGCGGCGAAAATTTTGAAGGAGCTTGAGATTCCTGCGGAACCAACAGCCCAGCTTTCGAGCTATTCAATCGCGGTTCAGCAAATGGTCGCCATCGCGCGCGCCGTTGACATGGAATGCAAAATCCTCATTCTTGACGAGCCGACATCTTCACTTGACGAAAAGGAAGTTCAAAAACTATTCAAGCTTATGCGCGGCCTCAAGGCAAAGGGCGTAGGAATAATTTTCGTAACCCACTTCTTGGACCAAGTTTACGAAGTTTGCGACAGAATCACGGTTTTGCGCGACGGCCAGTTGGTCGGCGAATACGAAATCAAGGATTTGCCAAAAGTCGAGCTTGTTTCAAAAATGCTCGGAAAAGCGCTTGACGGACTTAGCGCGGTCCAACGCCCCGCCGCCTTCAGCCACGCGGTCAACGAAGAGCCGGTTTACCAAGCGGAAGGCTTGTCCGCGGCTACTGGCATAAAGCCCTTCAACTTTTCGATTTACAAGGGCGAGGTCAACGGCTTTGCGGGCTTGCTTGGAAGCGGCCGCAGCTACAGCGTCCGCGCGATTTACGGCGCCGACCGCATAACTAGCGGCAAGGCAAAGGTCAACGGAAAATACGTTAAAATCACAAAGCCGCGCGACGCGATGAAACAAGGCATCAGCTATCTTTCCGAAGACCGCAAGCACGACGGAATCATCGGCGACCTTTCGGTTCGCGACAACATCATCTTTGCCTTGCAAGTAATGAAAGGATTTTTCAAGCCCTTCAGCAAGGCGCAGGCGCAAAAGTTCGCGGAAGAATACATAAAGCTTTTGGAAATCAAGACGGCCAGCGCCGACACGCCGATAAAGTCACTCTCCGGCGGAAACCAGTAAAAGGTATTGCTGGCCCGAGCGCTTTTGTCAAATCCCCAGTATCTTATTTTGGACGAGCCGACTCGCGGAATCGACATCGGAACCAAAACCGAAATTCAGGAATTGGTTCTTAAGCTTGCCAAAGAAGGAAAGAGCGTGACATTCATTTCTTCTGAAATCGACGAAATGCTCCGCACTTGCACCCGCCTTGTGGTAATGCGCGACTACAATCAAGTCGGCGAGCTTACAGGCGGCGATTTGACGCAAGGAAAAATTATGACTACGATTGCGGGAGGAAGCAAATGAGTTCTGCAAAAACGAAAAAAGAAATAATTCTGGGTCTTTTTAGGAACCAGATTTTTATCCCGGTCGCGACATTGTTGTTTTTGATATTGTTCAATTTGATCGCCGATCCTTCGTTCTTTAAAATCAGCCTTGGCCAAAACAGCGCGGGCGATCCAGTTTTGTCGGGATACCTTATTACAATTTTGGACAACGCTTCCGAACTTGCGATATTGGCAATCGGAATGACGCTTGTGACCGCGGCCTCCGGCGGACAGGATATTTCGGTGGGAGCGGTGATTGCCATCGCAGGAAGCGTTGTTTTGCGCGTTTTGTGCGGAGACGATCCGCGCCCCGAAACAATGCAGGCGCCGATTATCGTGGCGTTCTTGATCGCTTGCGTGGTGTCGATGCTCTTTGGAGCCTTTAACGGAATGCTGGTCGCTTACTTTAAGATTCAGCCGATGGTAGCCACCTTGATTTTGTTCACGGCGGGCCGCTCTATCGGCGCCTGGATCAACAACAACACGCTTCCGATTGTCAACGAGCCGATATTCGGTTATTTTGGAAACTACATTCCCGGCATTCCAATACCTACGCCGGTTTTCATCGCGATAGTTTGCGTGGCGATAATAATGCTGGTTCTAAAATACACCAATTTGGGCTTGTATTCGCAGGCGGTAGGAATCAACGCCAACTCGACAAGATTAAACGGCGTTGACCCGCAATTGATTAAGTTTGTCACATACGTAATCATGGGACTTTGCGTCGCGGTGGCCGGATTTATCAAAGTAAGCCGCATCTCGACAATCAACTATTCGGTAATCGCAAAAGACATAGAAATGGACGCGATTCTTGCGGTCGCCTTGGGCGGAAACGTTCTTAGCGGCGGAAAGTTCAACATGTGGGCCTCAATCTTGGGCGCCTATGTAATCCAATTCTTGACGACAACCTTGTTCAAGTTTGACGTGGCCTCAACCGCTCTTCCGGCTTACAAGGCTGTAGTCGTAATCATCTTGGTTGTTTTGAGCGCTCCTTCGGTTCGCGAAAAGATGAAGGCAGTCTCAAAAAAGTTCAAGCAAAAGAAAGCGCCGGTCGCGACACAGGGAGGCAACTAATATGGAAAGCTTGATTAAAAAACGCAAGCCGCTTAGCGACACAAACCTTTTGTTGGTAATTACGTTCATCGTATTTATCTTTATGTACTTGTGCGCGATTATTTTCTTGGGCTCAGGCTTTAAAAAGCCGCAGACTTTCTTTAACATGCTCAACGAAAACGCCGCGCTTGTAATACTTTCTTGCGGCCTAAGCCTTGTAATGATTACTGGCGGCATCGACATTTCGGTCGGAACAGTGACGGCGCTCATCTGCATGACGTGCGCTGTTAATCTTGACTTTAAGGGCGGAACCGTTGGCACTGCGATAATGTGGGCCTTGATAATCGGCGCCTGCTTTGGCTTGGTACAAGGCTACTTGGTTGCTTACCTAGACATCCAGCCCTTTATCGTAACACTGGCAGGAATGTTCTTCGCGAAGGGAATGACGACTATCGTAAACTCAACCCAATTCAACGTTGAGAATGAAGCTTTCGTCAAATTGGTCGAAACCCGCATTTACGTTCCGGGAGTTGGCTCGGTCAACAAGCTGGGCAAGTGGATTCCCGCCTATGTAGAAATAGGAGCGGTAGTTGCGATCGTCGTCGTGCTCTTGCTCTTTGTTCTTTTGCGCTGGACAAAATTGGGACGCAGTTTTTACGCAGTTGGCGGTAACTTGCAAAGCGCCAACATGCTTGGCATCAACGTTAAGCAGACAAAATTCTTGGCCCACTTCATTTGTTCGATGCTCGCCGCGGTAGGAGGCTTTGTATACTTCCTGCACGTTGGCTCCGGCTCGCCGTCGCACGCCGACGGAGCGGAAATGAACGCCATCGCTTCTTCGATTATCGGAGGAACGATGCTTACCGGCGGCGTCGGAAACATCATAGGAACCTTCTTTGGCGTAATGTCATTGGCCACAATCAAGAACATCGTTTCTTCTTTGGGCTTGGACGACGCCTGGTGGACAAACATAACGGTAGCCTTTATGATTTGTCTCTTCTTGGTAATTCAGAGCGTGGTGCTTTCGCGCAAGAATAAGGCCTAGGAACGTGTCAAGGCGCGTTTTTTCGGAATTGCAGCGGCGACATGCCGTTGCATTTTCGAAAGGCGCGAATGAAGTTTTCACATTCATTGTAGCCGCATTCCGCGGCGATTTGTTGGACAGTTTTTTCTGTCTTGGAAAGAAGCGAGCGCGCCTTTTGGTTTAAAAAGGCGCGCTTTTCATTTCCAGGCGCCTCCCCAAAAGTTTGCTTGTAAAGGACAGAAAAGCGGCTGCGGGTCAAACGAAAGGCTTCGGCCATAGAATCAACGGTCCATTTTTCCGGATTGGCCTGGACTTCTTGCCGCAAGAGGACAAGCCGTCTTTGAACGTCGTTTTGCCGCCGCGTTTTTTGGGCCGAAAGGTCGGGCTCGCCTTTTTTTAAGGATTTTGCGAATTTAAGGACAAGGGCGGCGCTTTTATTGTCCATTTTCTTAACTTGAGACAATAGTTCCTCTTTTTCTGACACAAAAGGCCCCCTTCTTCTTGAGATTTCAAATTTATAATAAAAGGAATGGGGCTTTATTTCAATATCGAAAGGAGGCTCGCGCTTGAATTTTTTTTCTATTTTCGCTAAAATTATAGAACACTTTAAAAGTTTGAGGAAAAGAATATGATTACAACAAACGAAATTAGAGTTGGTTCTGCCTTTATGTTTGAAGGTTCTCCGTTCATCGTTCAGAGAATGCTCGGCCAAAAGGGCGGCCGCGCAGGCATGGTCACAAAGCTCCGCGTAAAGAACATCGTTACTGGCTCCACACAGGATTTGGGATTGGACGCCGGCGAAAAGTTTGAGGAAGTTGACCTTGTTGAAAAGGTTGTAAAACTTTCTTACATTGACGGCGAAGACTATCACTTCATGGACCAAGAGACTTATGACGACATTCCGCTCACAAAGGAAGACTTGGGCGACTATGCCGGCTACATTTCTCCCGATGACGAAGACATCGAAGTCAAAATCACTTACTACAACGACAAAGCCGTGGGCATCAAGCTCCCGATCAACATCACTCGCGTAATCACATACTGCGAACCTGGAATCAAGGGCGACACTTCAGGAAAATCTTTGAAGCCGGCCACTCTTGACACAGGCGCCGAAGTAAAGGTTCCTCTTTACTGCGACACAAACGACCGCATCGTAATCGACACACGCGACGGTTCTTTTGTTGAACGCGCCAAAGACTAATTGGCGTTAAGGGGCGGCCGGAATGATGAAAAAAGCTTTTGCTTCATTTGTTGCCTTCTTCTTTTGTCTTTTGGCCGCGCCCCTTTGTTTTTCGGAAGCCGGAACGCCTTCCATTGTCACAAAAACGTTCATTTCCCTGCCCTTAAAAAAATCAACAAAATCAGTCGTTTGCGTCAACCGCAACTTTAACGACACTCAAAAATTCGGCAACGCATTTTGCGCGGCCTTGGACGAGTATTCCTTTGACTGCATCGTTAAGTTGGCGGAATTCGTTCCCAAAGAAGCTGTCGTAGGCTATGATTATGTTTGGACCTTCCAAGTCACAAGCTGGAAGGACAAGAATCTGGACGACATTCCAGAATATGTAAGGGCCGTGATTTATCTTTACGACAAGGACTTTAACCTTTTGTTAAAGTCAACGGTAAAGATCAGCAAGTCAAAAGACCCGCAGGCTCCAAACTGCCTTGAACTTCTTGTCACTGAATACTTAAGGTCGCTTTTTAACGATGTTATCGAAGTGAACCAAACCGAACCGGCAGAGGACAAGGCAAAGGCCCGCGAAGAAAAAGCCAAAATCAAAAAAGAAAAAAAGGCCAAGAAAGAAAAGCCTGCGGAAAACCCAGAACAAAATGAAGAACAAGCTGAATAACGAACTGGCCGTTTGCGGATTCGCCGCGGTCAAATCCTTGGAAAAGAAAAATCCCGACAGAATCACCCGCCTTTATTTTACGGCGGAACGCGCCCCTCTTTTTGGCGGCTTGTGCAAAAAACTTGCCGCGCGCAAGGCTCCCTACAACCAAGTAAAGGACCCCAGCGAGCTTGAAAAGCTTAGCGGCACTGTCCACCATCAGGGCGTTGTGGCGATGATAGAGGCGCCGCAAATTGTCCGCCTTAACACCGACATCGTTGACGAATGGATAGAAAAAAAGCAGAGCGCGCTTTTGCTTGACCGCGTTGGAAACGCCAACAATCTTGGCGCCATCGTCCGCAGCGCGGCTTTCTTTGGAATGAAAAACATCGTCATTCCCGAAGACGAGGCTCAAAGCTCCATCACAACCAGTTCCTACCGCGTGGCCGAAGGCGGAATGGAATTTGTCAACGTTTACTCGATAAAGTCAATCCCGGCGCTTTTGGAAGCCGTCAAGGGCCGCATGGTCCGCGTGGGAACGGCTGTCGACGCAAAGACGTCAATCAGCAAGCTTCAATTGATTTGCGGCCAAAAGCCCAGCATTATCATCTTGGGAAACGAAGAGCATGGCATCAGCGACGCGGTCAAGGTCGCTTGCGACGAATTGGTCGTAATCCCGTCAAATACCCGCTTTAACGGCCACGTGGCTCCTGTAGAAAGCCTCAACGTCGCCCAAGCCGCCAGCGTAATCCTCTACGAACTCAATAGATAAAAAGATGTCCGGGTATGTCGCTACGCTAATGTTGCTATAGGAAGTGATTCAACTGCGCTCTTGCGAGCGCTGGCAATCAAGCCCGAACATGACACCTCCTGTCATTGCCGCGCTTCGACGCGGCAATCCTTGACGATTGCCCGAAATTTTATTATTTTTAAAGGTAAATTCCAATAAAATTTTAGAGGCATAAAATGGCTAAATATCAGTTCCAGACAGAAGTGAACCAGCTTTTAAAGCTCATCATCCACTCAATGTATTCCAACAAGGACATTTTTTTGCGCGAGATTGTCTCAAACGCAAGCGACGCCTTGGACAAACTCAAGTACCTTACAGTGAGCGACGACGCTTACAAGCAAATAAAATTCGACCCCCGCATCGACATCACCTTTGACGAAAAGGCAGCGGTTCTTACCGTTCAGGACAGCGGAATCGGAATGAACGAAGAGGATTTGACCAACAACTTGGGAACAATCGCCCGCTCCGGCACCAAGGCATTTTTGGAAAAACTTTCCAGCGACGCGGCCAAGGACTCGGCGCTTATCGGACAGTTTGGCGTAGGCTTTTATTCCGCTTTTATGGCCGCCAAAGAAATCGTTGTTTATACCCGCCGCGCCGGCGACCAAAGCAAAAAGCTTTACAAGTGGTCAAGCGACGGCACAAACTCTTACGAGATTGAAGAAGTCGCGGCGGACAGCGAGGCGGCCAAAAAGTACGGCTTTGACAACGCCGAAAAAACAGGCTCGGCCATTGAAATGCGCCTTAACGATGAAAGCAAGGAATACGCCGCGCGCTGGAAGATTGAAGAGCTCATCAAGCGCTACTCGGACCACATCGCGTTCCCGATTTACTTGCACTACGTTCAGAACAAGTACGACGACAAGGGCAAAGTAACTTCTTCCGAAAACAAGGTTGACCAGGTAAACTCAGCCTCCGCCTTGTGGAAGCGATCAAAGTCGGAACTTAAGGAAAAGGACTACAACGACTTTTACCAGACAATCGCCCACGACGGCCAGGATCCGCTTCATTACGTTCACACCCACGCGGAGGGAACGCAGGAATACACGACGCTTTTCTACGTTCCGCAGACAGCGCCATTTGACATGTACCAAGCCGATTACAAGAGCGGCGTAAAGTTGTACGTAAAGCGCGTCTTTATCACGGACGACGACCGCGAACTTTTGCCGGCCTACTTGCGCTTTGTGCGCGGCATCATCGACAGCGAGGATTTGCCGCTCAACGTAAGCCGCGAGATTTTGCAGCAAAACAGAATTCTTGAAACGATAAAAACCGCCTCGGTAAAAAAGTTGCTGGGCGAGTTTAAGAAGATGGGCGAGGAAGCCGACAAGGCGCGCAAAGCGGAAAAGCCGACCGACGACGAAAAGAAGGCGATTGAAAAATGGAACAAGTTCGTAAAGAACTACAACCGCCCGATGAAGGAAGGCCTTTACGGCGACTACGCCAACCGCGACGAAATCGCCGAAATCATCCGCTTTAAGTCAACCGACGCAAGCGGTACAGGCGAAGACAAGTGGACAAGCTTTGCCGACTACGTTCAGAGAATGAAGCCCGACCAAAAGGCCATTTATTACATCACAGGCGGCGACGAGGAGAACTTGCGCAAGAGCCCGCTTTTGGAAGCCTACACAAAGAAGGGCTTTGAAGTTTTGATTTTGGACGGCGACATCGACGAAATCGTTATTCCGGGCTACGGAAAATACAAGGACTTTGAGCTTAAGGCCGTAAACCGCGCCGGAAGCGACGAAGAGCTTGGCGTTGACAAGGCCGAAGCCGAAAAGAAGGAAAAGGACTTTAAGCCGGTTGTCGAAAAGCTCAAGAAGGCTTTGGGCGACCGCGTTAAGGACGTAAAGCTTTCCAACCGCTTGACCGACAGCCCCTGCTGCATCGTCATCGACGAAAACGATCCGTCGCTTCAGATGGAGCGCATGATGAAAGCGATGGGCCAGGGAATGCCCAGCATGGTAAAGCCGATTTTGGAAGTAAACGCCGACCACGCGATTTTGCAAAAGGTCAAGGCCACCGACGACGAGTCTCTTATCGGCGATATCGCGACGGTCTTGCTTGACCAAGCGCTTTTGCTTGGCGGCGCGGAAATCAAAGACCCCGCCGACTTTGTCAAGAAGTTGAATAAGCTAATCTCATAGAAAAAAAGATTGCCGGGTCGCGCCCGGCAATGACAACCACTGTCATATTCGGGCTTGACCCGAATATCTTTTACTGAACGCTCTCGATTATTGCCCTCATATCATCGGTCAGGCGCTTGGCGGCGATTGTTTCGCTGAGGCCCGCGTATTTTGACATTTCGATTTGCGGCAAAACCTTAAAGTCGTACTTGTAGCGTTCCTGCGGGTTGACCAAAAGCAAGGACTCGCCTTTGCCCAAACCGTACTTGTCGTTGCCTCCGATATGCAAGGGCTGAACGTTGGCGCCGGCGGCAAGCGCGATTCTTGCCGCGCCCTTTTTGTATTGGTTTGTTCCGTGGCGGGGAGTGCGCGTTCCTTCCGGGAAAATAATCAAGTTTCCACCGTTATGCAAGGATTCCACGCATTCTTTTTGCATGATTTCAAAGTCGATGTTGTTGGAAATGTAAAGATTTTTGACAATGACGCTGACCACAGACTTTTTGAGACCCGCTTTTACAATGCAATCCGCGTCGCGAACAAAGGCCAAAATGTAAAAGACGTCCAAGAGCGACGGATGGTTTGCGACAATCACGCAGCCCCGCAAGGCGCGCATCGCCTTTAGGTCGTCGATTCTATAGCTCGCGACTCTGCACCACGACATCAAATGAATGTAAAAATCCAAAGCAAAGGAAATGAATTTATGGCCCGCTCTCTTAAATGAATTTTTATTGTGGTTAAAAAGCCTTAAAATCGGAAAGACAATTATACCGATGATTGCGGATCCCACTCCAAAAACTATCACGACAAAAATTTTTCTAAAAATACGCCACAACCAAGCAGGATAATTGCTTATCGGCGGCAAATCAGATTCGGCCATATAGATCTCACTTGTTAAATTTTTGAACAAATTCCCGCGGGGAGCGAGGAATGTCTTCCAACTTGCATTCTACACTATTCTCCTTTTTTTGTGAAGAAAGGAGCGCGGCAAACGCCATAGGACAGTTTTGTCCGTCAAAAAATTCTTCATAATAGTCGGGAACGTTTTCGTCGGCGTAAACAAAAATGATGTTTTCTTCCGTTCCTGCAAGAACAGGAGCGGCCGCCGCTAAAAATCCGTCCTTAAAATTTCCTTGGCTTGGAAAAACGCAATTGTATCCGCCTTTAAGCCCAAGAGCGATTGTCGCTTGAGCGATCGCCGCGTTAAAGACCGAAAGCGAAAAAGCCGCCGGCAGTATTGAGTCTTCTTCGATAAGAGTTTTGTTTACCTTAAACTCGCGCTCCAGTTCGCCCCTAAAGGAGACAAAAACAATTTTGGTGTCTTTACTGATGTCGCCGCCTTCAAAAATGTCGCGCGCGGCTTGGACTGTCATTTTAGTCAATTGGCTAAGCCGGCGGCGAAATATCGGTTCTGTCCATTCAAGCTTGGGAGAAGCCGAAAGGTCTTCCGCCGGCGGCTCCCAAACGCGCAAGTGGCTTACGAACATTATTTTTTCCTAAAGACAAGCAATGAGTAGCAGTTGCTTCCCAAATTGTGGTGGGCGGTCTTTAGCTCAAAGCCGCCAGCTTCGATTGCGTCAACCAATTCTTGGTAGCGGTACATTTTGCTGTTGCCGTTTGCCATGCAAGTAAAGTAAAGGCTTGTGGCTTGCAAGGCGTAGGATTCCGCCTCAAAGCGCTGCTGGTCCCAAAGGGGCTCCAAAACGTAAACCAATGTTTTGTCAGTCGCGGCCGCGTGGACTTTCTTTAAAATTTTTGTCACTTGGCGCAAGCTAAAGCAGTCCAAGAACTGGCTCATCCAAACGGCGTCGGGCGCGGGCGGGAGAACGGTTTCCTCCGCCAAAATGTTTCCTGCGTAAGTTGAGATGCGGTCGGCAAATCCTGCGGTCGCCGCGTTTTTTTCAGCCACGGCGGTTTGGCCGGGCAAGTCGATGATTTTTACGTTGACGTCAGGGTCGTATTTGCAGGAAGCGATGGCCCACTTGGCCGTGTTTCCTCCGATGTCAAAAAGCAATTTTGGCTTTTGCGCGTAGACAATCGGAAGCGCAAGCGGAAAGGCAACATCGCTGTAAAAGTGGTCAAAGTCAAACCAAGATTTTTTTTCGCGGTCGGGAAGGGTTGAAAGCGCTTCGTAAATTGTCGTCCACTGGTCGCCAAAAACTTTTAGGCCCTCGGGCTTTCCGTTCTTGACTGAATCAATCATGTCAAAGGCGCCCTTGTAACAAATGTCATTTGTAAAATTGAAGTTGACTTTTGTCAAATTGTCTTCAAGCAGGAACCAGCCGACTTTTCCTAGAAACAATTTTTCGGTTCCGGCCTCGGTCTTCAATTTAAGAACGTTCATTCCGACGGCCATTTCGCTAAGGACCTTTATTCCGTATTCGGAGATTTTTGTTTTGTCGCAAAGGTCTTGGACGCTGATTCCCGCGTCGCCTGCGTCGCTTATGGCCTGCATGATTCCCAATTCAAGCAAGGCCCGGACGGCCTGAAAGCACAGGGGCGCGAACGCGATTTTTTGCGCCTCAAATTTTGCGTCTATGGCGGAAATCTTGTCTTCCGCGAATTTTTGCATGTCAAAAGCTGAGTTTTTCTTCATATCCATATAGTATCAGTTTGAGGGAAAGTTTGCAACCTTGCGCGGCAAATACGGGCGGATGTTGAACCGCGACGGCTTTTGCGATAAGATAGCGCTATGCTTAGCCAAAAGACGGCGGTCCTTTTGCGCTCGCTTGCCCAAAAATACGAAACAGCCTCTTTTATGGATAGCGACCCCAGCCAGTTTTTGCGCCGCTATTCCCAGCCGCGCGACCAAGAGCTTGCGGCCTTTATTGTTTCGCAGCTTTCTTTTGGCCAGCGGGAACAGTTCATAGCAAAGCTTAACGCTATGTTCGACGCGGCAGATGGTGGCAAATCCAAGACGCGCGCGACTAAAACTGAGGGCGCGGCCAAAAGCGTTCGCAAGCCTAAAACGCGCGGCGCCTCGTTCGCCGGTTGGCTGACGAGCGGCGGCTACAAAAAGTTTTTTCCAAAAAGCCAAAAAAAGTTTTACAGATTTTTTTCGTACGCCGACATGGCGGATTTGTGCGGCCGCCTTGCGCGAATCGTGGAGGAATGCGGCTCGCTCGGCGCCGCCGTCCGCGCGCGTTACGGTCTTGCGGACGCTTCTGGCATTGCGACCGTTCCACCGGAACTGCGGCTAGTGTCCGCGCTGATAAGCCTTTTTCCGGGCGTAAAATGCGTTTCGCAAAACCCAAAAGGCGCTTGCAAAAAGCTGCACATGTTTTTGCGCTGGATGGTTCGGCGCGGCTCGCCTGTGGACTTGGGCTTGTGGAATTGGGCAAGCGCCGCGGACTTGCTGATTCCGCTGGACACGCATGTTTTGCAAGAAAGCGCCCGTCTTGGCTTGATCGCGCCAAACGCGGCGGCCAGCGCCAAAACCGCGATTGACTTGACCCAAAAAATGGCGCAAGTTTTTCCCGACGACCCAGCTAGGGCCGATTTTGCCCTTTTTGGGCTGGGAGTGGATCAAAATTTGGGTCAAAATGACACACTATAACAGCAATTCTGACCCAATTTGCCGCCGCGATTTTTAGTTTTGCGATTCCTTTTTTGTTTTTTCGCGGCATTTTTGGTCTTGAATCCAGTTTATTTCAAAATTTCCCCTGCCTTTTGGTCTTACAAACAAATTTTTCCCTGATTTTTAGCCTTCCAAGCGATTTTTTCCGCAAAATTCGCAATTTTTTTTGAAGTTGGCGCGAAACTTGCTATATATCTACCGAAGCCTTGTGGCTTCTAAAAAACTTAATTAAAAACGCGGCCGCCTGTAACGGCGCGAAGGAGTTTATTATGAACGAACTTTCACTTTTCAATTCACTTTTTGACAACGCGTTTGACTGCGGAATGCCGGATTTGACATGGAAAACAGCCCGCCTGCCAAAGGTGGACGTTAAGGAAAACAAGGACAGCTACAGCTTGCAGATGGATTTGCCGGGAGCCACCGAAAAAGACGTTGACATCGAAATCGACCACGGCGTCATGACAATCAGCTCCGTCAAGACATCCGAGAAGGAAGAAAAGAACGAAAAGAAAGAGGAAGGCAAGTGGCTTATCCGCGAGCGCGTTCAGAGCCAGTTTGCCCGCCGCTTTACTTTGCCGGACGACGTTGACGAGACAAAAGTCACCGCCAGCTTTAAGAACGGCGTCTTGAACGTCACGATGGCCCGCAAGGCCCTTCCCGAGCCCAAGAAAATTGCGATCGAAGTCGCCTGAGGTTGATAAGTGAGTTTGCGTCGAAATGTCCGTTCCGGCGTAAAGATATGACAAAGGCCGTCCAAGTTTTGGGCGGCCTTTTTTTACTCATCCCTTACAATTGCGTCGTCGGCGATGATGTCGCGGTTTTTCCAGGCCAAAAAGGTGATGGCCGCTCCGGCAAGCAGGAGAACAGCTCCTCCAATGCGAATAATCATAAATCCGGCCGACCCAGGCAGCAAAAAGAGTATTATGGCCAAAACAAGGCTGGCGACAATCTCGATTACGTGGCGCTTTACCGGAAATCCTTCCTGCCGCAAGGTGAGCGTGATCGGAATCTGGCAAATCGCGGCGAAAATCGAATAAACCGCAAAGATGTAAACAAAGGTTTTCCAGGCAAATTCAGCCATGCGAAGGGGAATGACCACGCACAGGAGGCCTACAACGATTCCCGCAAGGCCGCGGACAAAGCACTGGATTTTAAAGTTTCGTTCCACGCACAGGGGAGCGACTGCGGCCAACATAAAGCCGCCGTCCAAAATGGCGGAAATTCCCAAGACAATCACCAAAACTTGAACCACAGGTTCCGCCGCCAAAAGCATCATCAATCCGACGATCGCAGTCATAATTCCCAAAAAATAGTTAGAATTGTTCATGGTTCTATTGTATCACGCTTTGCGCGAATTTGCAAATTTTACTCTTTTTCTTGAAAATTCTTGGAATATGGTGTATAATAATTAAATATTCGGCAGGAGTCTGGTTTGAGCAAAAAGATATTGCTGATAGGCAACAACGAGCAAAGTTTTCTAATAAAAGCGCTGGTAAAAAATTTAACGGGCTCGTCATATACGGTTGATTTTTGCCCGCCAGAGGGAAACTATATCAACGCCCGCATGCTTTCCGACGAACCCCCAAGCATCCTGATTCTATATCTTGAACGGCTTGAAGACAGCGACAACGCCTTTTTCCAATGGGTGAACACTTTTATCACCGGAGAAGGCAAAAAGTGCCGCCTTTACTTTATCGGAAACGCCGGCGAAATCAACATGGCTTACGATTACATTCAAAAGGAATACGTAAAGTACGCCTTTGAACGCCCCGTAGACATGCCCGAATTCCTAAAGATTTTGGAAAAAGACGGCGGCGACTATTCGTTCTCGGACGGCGTAAAAGAATACGACTTGGACCCGACCAAAAAGACGATTTTAGTCGTTGACGACGAGCAAGTGCAGCTGCACGCGATGGACCGATGGCTCAACAAATTTTACAACGTTCTCACCGAAAAATCCGGAACAAACGCCATCGCCCTTTTGTCGCACTACAAGGTTGACATGATTTTGCTGGACTACGAAATGCCGGTTCTTTCGGGCTTGGACGTCTTCCAGTTGATTAAGTCCGATCCTTCAACGGCCAACATTCCGGTCGTGTTCCTTACGGCCAACGACGACAGCGACATTGTCCGCCAGGTCATTCAGGCGCGTCCCGCAGGCTATCTTTTGAAGAACACTCCGCCTGGAATTTTGGTCCAAAAAATCGCGGACATATTCCAAAAGCTGGCCGACGCCGGCAAGCCAAAAAGACCCTTCTAAGGGGCCGTAAATTTGGAGGAAAGACATGACTATAGACACCGCCCACGGAATGGAATATTCGATGAACGACAAGGACATGTACAAAGACATGGTTCAAATGTTCATTGACCAGCGAGAACAAAATCTTTCCGACATAAACGGCGCCTTTGAAAAAAAAGATTGGGACAACTACCGCATAAAGGTTCACGGCCTAAAATCCAATTCCCGCTTGGTTGGAGGAATGGACTTGGGCAACCTTGCCGAAAAGTGCGAGCACGCGGCCCGCGACAAGGACGAGGCTACAATCCTTGCCGAGCAGCCCAATCTTTTGGCCCTTTATGACCAAACAATTGAGGCCCTAAAAGGCATCAATTACGACGCTTTGTAAGCCAAAAATCGCGGGCTCAAAAAAACACGCAGACTATTGACAAAAGTCTTTTTTTTGTGATATTATCGTAGAACATTTTGGAGCGATGGCAGAGTGGTCGAACGCGGCGGTCTTGAAAACCGTTGTACCGCAAGGTACCGGGGGTTCAAATCCCTCTCGCTCCGCATATTTGGAAGCGTGGTAGAGCGGTAATACGCCGGATTGCTAATCCGTGGGTTCCAATTTGGGCCCGGCAGGTTCGACTCCTGTCGCTTCCGTTTTACAAGCTTCGCTTGAATGAGATTGTAGCTCAGCTGGATTAGAGCGCCACCCTGCGGAGGTGGAGGTCGCACGTTCGAATCGTGTCAGTCTCAAACGAAAAAGCACGTCTTACGAGACCGTGCTTTTTTTTATGCCTAGGCGCTTTTATTCTTCGAAGTATTTGTCAAAAAGATTTTTGATGTACAAAGAAATCTGAAGCGCGGTTCTTGTTTCTCCGTCAGAAAAATTCATGTTTAGAAGCTCTTCCATTTTGTTGATTCTGTAGATGATTGTGTTTCTGTGGGCGTGGTTCAGCTCGGCGACTTTTAAAATGTTTCCGCCGTTTTTTAGGTAGGCGCTTAGGGTTTTGAAAAAGTCTTCGCGCTTTAACGGTTCCAATTCCTCAAGCTTTCCGAGATTTTCTTTGTAGAAGTTTTTTAGTATTTCCTTGTTCTGCGTGTCGATTAGGATTTTGTAAATTCCCAAGTCGCCGTAAAAGTTCATCTTTTGAGGATCGGCGTTTATTTCAAGCGCCGCTTGGGCGTGCGCGTAAATTTCGCTTAAGCCTTCAACCGTTTTTGCGGCGTCGGAAATCGAAACGTTTGAGTCTTTAAAAAATTTGTCTGCTTTAGCGATGTTGAAAATTTCTTGTATGTCGCAAAAGCCCGCGTCCTTTAATAAAAAAATGATTTTGTTGTTGTGGACAAAGCAAACATATTTGTTATGGCTGATGTTCAGGCGCGAGCAAAAGTTGTATTCAACGTAACGCTTTATTTTCATCATGTCATTGTTGAATAGCGCTTCGTTCAGTTCAACTAGAACTATCAGAAAATCTTTTGCGTCCCTAAAAGCCGTGTTCTTTATTTGCAAAGGGTCATATTCATTTTTTTCAAAGATTGCTTTGTAAAAATATTTTTCTACGGACTTTGTGTTAAGGTTGTCGTTGGCAATCATGTTGCCTATTTCTTGCATCAAGTCTATCGTGTGGATTTCCCAGGGCATCGAAAGAAGCGGAAAGCCTTTTTTGTCACAATAGTCGATCAATTTTTTTGGAATTTCTTTTATGTATTTTCCGGTGTTTATTACAAGACCCGTCGCTCCATGCTTGATGAACTCGTCGACGAATTCTTTTAGGTAGTCAAAAATGTGTTTGTCGGATCTTATTCCGTGGTTGTCCTTGCTACGCTCGTAGTTGACTCCAAGTGTGATGGCCAGCTCGTTGCCTCTTATGAACTCAATCGTCTCGGTGTCTTCGGCGTAGCAAACCCAGCTGACGTTTTTTTTGATTCCTTGGCGGCCCGCCAAAAGTTTTAGCTTGAACGGCGTTTCAGTAAAGTTAATTATTGTCTGTAGGGAAAGAGCCATGTTGTTCACCCCCGCGTTTGTCAATTTTCATATAAGAAAATAAAAAAAATTGTGCATATTGTCAACAACCAAAAAAAACATTTGCGCTAATTTTAGTTCATTCGATGAATATGGAGGTCATGTTATGAACGCAAGCGAAATAGCGCAAACGCAAACGTCAAACGTTTTGCTGGGATGGAGCAAGCAGGGCGGCCTTAATCCGATTGTTGTCGACCATGCGGAAGGAATTTACATTTACGACACGGAAGGAAACCGTTACGCCGACATGTCTTCCGAGCAAGTGAACGTGAACGCCGGTTACGCGAACAAGGAGATGAACGAAGCGATAAAGGCCCAGTTGGACAAATACGCTTATGTCCAAGGCTCGTGGGGAGCGGAGCCGAGGGCGCTTTTGGCCAAGTCTATAATCGACCGCCTTCCAAAATCTTTTGGAAAAATATTTTTTACCAACGGCGGAGCGGACGCAAACGAAAACGCGATTAAAATGGCCAGAATGTACACGGGCCGCTTTAAGGTGATGAGCCAATACCGCTCTTACCACGGCTCCACTTTTGGCGCCGGAAACCTTACGGGAGAGCCGCGACACTTTGCGCTTGAGCCCGCGATTCCGGGCTTTATCCATTTTAGGGGGCCCTACTCTTACCAGGAAAAAATAAAATTTGAGTCGGAGGACGACGAGTGCGAGTATTACGTTGACAAACTTCGCGAGCAAGTTATATTTGAGGGGGGCGACAGGGTCGCGGCGATTATTTTGGAAACGGTAATCGGCTCTAACGGCGTGATCATTTATCCAAAGAATTATCTTAAAGGCGTTAGAAAAATTTGCGACGAGTTTGGCATTGTGATGATTTGCGATGAAGTCATGGCGGGCTGGTACAGAACCGGCAAAATGTTCGCCTACATGAACTTTGACGTGACTCCAGACATAATTACTTTTGCCAAGGGCGTAAACTCCGGCTACATTCCGCTTGGCGGCGCGATTGTGAAAAACGACATCGCGCATTTTTTTGACGACAAATATTTGAGCTGCGGCTTGACTTATTCGGGCCATCCGCTTGCCTGCGCCGCTGGTGTGGCTTGCCAAGAATTTTATCTTAAGAACGACATAGAGGCTCACGTTCAAAAAGTAGGAAAGCATTTGGGCCAAGTCCTTGAATCGATTAAGGCAAAGCATAAGTCTGTCGGCGACGTCCGATATATAGGCTTGTTCAGCGGCGTGGAACTGGTTAAGGACAGAAAGACGCGCGAGCCTCTTGTTCCTTGGGGGCAAGACCCGCAAGGCATTATGGGTTCGATTGTAAAAGAGTTGAAGAGCCGCGGCTTTTTCACCTATTCCCACGAAAACGTCATTATGGTCGCGCCGCCCCTCATCATTACGGAAGAGCAAATCGACGAAGAGCTTGCTAAGCTGGACGAAGTTTTGACAATCGTTGACGAAAAATACGTTTTGTGAAAGGATTGGGGAATGAACTTTTCTTTTAGCTCTGTTCCTAAAATTTATTTCGGTGACGGCGCTCTAAAAAACGCCGCTCCCGAAATGGCCGCCTTTGGAAAAAAGGCTTTGATTGTCACCGGAAAAATCATCACAAAAACCGGCTTGGCAAAAGAGGTTTCCGACCTTTTGGCTTCGCTTGAAATCGAGGCGGCTTTGTTCAACGATTTGCCGGGCGAGCCGACCGACCAAATGATCATGGCTGGAGTGGACGTCTTTAAATCCGAGAAATGCGATTTTATCGTTGGTCTTGGCGGAGGAACGCCGCTGGACACTGCCAAGGCGATTGCCGCGATGGCCGTCCTTCCTGGAAAGCTGGCCGACTATAAGGGTAAAGAGATAAAGGGAAATTTCGCGCCCTTGGTTTTGATACCAACGACGGCCGGCACAGGTTCCGAGGCGACAAGATATTTTGTCTTTACCAACACGGCGACGGAAGAAAAGCTGCTTTTTAAAGGCGACGCTCTTTTGCCGAAAATCGCCGTAATCGATTACAAGTACACATGCACGGCGCCGCAAAGCGTCACGATGGCCACCGGCATGGACGCTCTTTGTCACGCGGTAGAAAGCTACACCAGCCGCGCCGCCAATCCCGTGACCGACATTTTTTGCCTTGACGCCGTGAAAAGAATTTTTGAATATCTTCCAAGGGCTTGCCAAGACGGCGGCGACGAAGAGGCGCGCGAGAACATGAGCTTTGCGGCTTATGAAGCGGGCGTCGCCATTAACGGAGCGCCCACGACAATCATTCACGGAATGAGCCGTCCTATCGGCGCTTGCTTCCACGTTCCGCACGGAATTTCAAACGCGATGCTGGCTGTTGAATGCCTTAAGGCGGTTATGGACGGCTGCTATGAAAGGTTTGCCCAGCTAGCCGTAACGATTGGCGCCGCCGAAAAGGGCTGCGCGGCAAAGGATGGCGCCGAAAAATTCATCTCGGCTTTGGAAGCGCTGACAAAAACTTTGCGCGTTCCGACGCTTAGGGAATACGGAATAGACTTGGAAAAATTCGCCGCGCTGGAAGACAAGATGGCCGGTGATTCCGTCGCTTCCGGCAGTCCCGCAAAGTGTTGGAAAATTCTTTCAAAGGACGAGCAGATAAAAATTTATGATTTGTTAAGGAACAAATAGGCAAAAAACTGTATGGTCAAAGCGTACAATAAAAAAAAGAATAATTTGTGCGCTTTGTACAATGCAATAAAAGCCGATTTTTGTTAGGTTTGCATCATCAGAACGTCAGCAAAGACGCTGTGCATGAAAAGATGCCGTATGGCATCTTAATCTTTCGCGCAAAGAGCTTTGCTGTCTTTTCAGAAAAGTTCTTTGCGAAAAACAAGGAGCTGAATATGAAGAGACTTCAGACGGCAATTGTTCTTGGAGTTGTCGCTCTTTTTGCGATGACGAGTTCTTTTTCTGCCCCTAAGCAGAAAACAATCAAGCTTGGATTTAACATTCCTCTCACTGGCGATTCTCCCAAGGTGGGCGAGAGCGCCAAATTCGCGGGCGAAATCATTAAAAAAGAAATCAACGCCGCCGGCGGCCTGGACGTTAAGGGCGAAAAGTACCTTCTTGAATTTGTTTATGTTGACAACGAACTCAAGTCGGATTCCGCCATCAACGCCGCCAACAAGTTGATTGACATTGACAAAGTTTTGGCTTCGATTGGTCCCGAAGGTTCAGGCCGCGCGATTCCCGCCGGCGAAATCTACAACGACATGAGGGTTCCAATGATCACGCCATGGGCCACAAACCCAAAGGCGACGGCCGGCCGCCCCTTCTGTTTCCGCGCCTGCTTCCTTGATCCCTTCCAGGCTCCTGTAGCCGCCAAGTTCGCGAGCGAAACATTCAAGGGAAAGAACGTAGCCATCGTCTACAACCTTGAGGACGACTACTCAAAGACTTTGGCCGAGCTTTTCAAAAAGGAGTGGGAGTCAAAGTACGGTAAGGTCGTTGTGTTTGAATCCTTTGGACAGAAGGACCAAGACTTTAGCGTCCAGCTTACAAAGGTTGTCAACTCAAAGGCGGACTTCCTTTATCTTCCCGACTACTACAACTTTGTAGGATTGATCACTTCGCAAGCCAAGGACTTGGGCTGGTCAAAGCCGGTCATGGGCTCCGACTCGTGGGGTTCCGCGGACTTGTTCCCGCTTTCTAAGGGAGCGGTTGTCGGCGCTTACTTTACGACCCACTACGCCGCCAAGGGAGCGACAGGAAAGACAAAAGAGTTCATCACAAAGTATCAAAAGGCTTACGGATACGTTCCTGACGACGTTGCGGCCCTTACATATGACGCGACTTATATTGTCCTCCAGGCAATTCAAGACGCGGGGCTTACGGGTAACTTGAAAAAGGACCGCGTGGCCATCAAGGACGCGATGGGAAAAATCAAGAGCTTTGCCGGCGTAACCGGAAACATGAAGTTCACTCCTGACGGCGACCCGATCAAGGACGCGGTTGTAGTCAAGGTAACAAAGGACGGCGAGTTTGAATTCGTAAAGAGTTTGCAACCGTAACTTTTCTTAAGTTGTCGGGGGCCGGCCAAAAGATTTTGAATGAGATTTGGTTGGCCCCCAGTTTTCACGATGGAGGCGTCTATGACCTTTTTTATACAAAATATTTTCAATGCCCTTCAATGGGGCAGTTTTTATTCAATGATCGCTCTCGGATACTGCCTTGTTTACGGCGTTTTGAGGCTCATAAACTTCGCTCATGGAGACATCTTCATGACGTCAACCTACATCGCTTTTTTTATTGTCGCTTTTATCACGGCAAAAATTTCTGGATTGGTTGGAATCCCTTTGTTTGTAATCACGCTTATTAGCACGATGGCGCTGACAGCTCTTTTGGGCGTAGGAATAGAAAAGGTCGCCTACAAGCCGCTTAGAGCAAAGGGCGCCAACAGACTTTACGTTGTCATCACCGCTTTGATGATCGGCTTTATTCTTGAAAACGGAAACCTTGCCATTCTTGGCGCTTCGGCAAGAAGCTTTCCGGACATCCTTCCAAAATATGTTTGGAACATTGGTCCTGTCACAATCACAAGCCTAAAGGTTTTGGTAATTGTCAGCGCCGTTTTGATTTTCGCGATTTTGCAGTTCATCGTTCAAAAGACCACTTTGGGAATGAGCATGCGCGCGATTTCCTATGACAAGTTCGCGATTCCTCTTATGGGAATCCCTGTAAATACAGTAATCACTTTTACTTTTGCGCTTGGCTCCGCGCTGGCGGCTGTAGCCGGAATTCTTTTTGGAATGTCATATCCTGTAATGGATCCTTACATGGGAATGATTATCGGATGGAAAGCCTTTATCGCCGCGGTTGTCGGAGGAATCGGCG
The DNA here is from genome assembly GCA_017645785.1 of Treponema sp. Lineage (GTDB taxonomy): Bacteria > Spirochaetota > Spirochaetia > Treponematales > Treponemataceae > Treponema_D. Next base: position 57,383 of record JAGCNW010000016.1, on the reverse strand, counting down.
ACATCAAGGGAGCCTTTATCGGCGGATTCTTGCTTGGATTTATCGAGATTTTTGTTACGGCGTTCTTGCCGTCAAGCTACAAGGATTTGGTTTCGTTTGTAATCCTTTTGGTTATTCTAACAATCAAGCCGACAGGATTTTTTGGCTTGGCCAAGAGCACAAAGATTTAAGGAGCGCTTATGAATAGAAAGCTGATAATGCCTTTGACGACAATCGCGATGATTTTAATCATTACGGTTCTCGCCAAGTTTGAAATAATAAACAACTACTTTCAGACAATCATCGTGACGATTTGCATTAACGCGATAATGTCGGCGAGCTTGAACATCGTAAACGGCTACATGGGAGAATTCAGTTGCGGCCACGGCGGCTTTATGGCCACCGGCGCTTATGTCTCAGCCGTCGCGTCGCTGATTTTGTTCAAGGACGGAAACTCAATCACCGGCAGCGCGCTTTTGCCAGAAAACCTTGCCGTAATCGGCTTTCCGATTTGCATTTTGCTTGGAGGCCTAGGCGCGATGTTGGTAAGCCTAATCGTCGCCATTCCTTCGTTCAAGACGCGCGACGACTATCTTGCGATTATCACGGTGGCCGCAAACTTTATCGTCACGACGGCGATAAACAACATTCCTTTGGTTGGCGGAAGCCGCGGCCTTATGGGAATGAAGAGCGTAATGAACAGCATGGGCGACGTTTTTGACGTTCCGTGGATTTTGATTTGGGCGCTTGTCTTTGCGGTCTTTGCGATTGTTTCAATTCACTTTCTTATGAATTCAACTTTGGGAAAGGGAATCAGCGCGGTTAAGTACGACGAGATTTCGGCGGAAATAATGTCGGTCAACACAAACAGCATGAAGCTCATCGCATTTACCTTCAGCTCCTTCTTGGCCGGAATCGCAGGCGGCTTGTTCGCGCACTTGCTTGGCTTTATCAATCCGGCAAGCTTTGGAATCATGAAGTCAACCGAGTCTTTGGTAATGGTTTACCTTGGCGGCATGGGCTCGCTGAGCGGATCGGTTCTTTCGGCGGTTGTGTTTACGATTTTGCTGGAACTTTTGCGTCCTGCCCAAATCTTAAAGTGGGTAATCATTCCGTTAATCTTGATTTTGATTATGGAATTCCATCCCGAAGGAATCATGGGCTCAAAGGAATTGACGCAGGTTTTCCCGCGGCTCAAGAAGCTCTTCCCTGTGGACAAGAACCTAGTTAGGGAAGCTAACGCGGCTTGCGAAGGAGGCGTGGCATGAGCGAAACATTATTGAAGATAGATCATCTTACGCATCGCTTTGGCGGCTTGCAGGCTTTGACGGACATCAACGTTGACATCAAGAAGGGGTCGATAAACGCATTGATCGGACCAAACGGCGCGGGTAAGACAACCGTGTTCAACTTGGTGAGCGGCTTTTACGTTCCGTCCGAAGGCGACATTGTTTTTGACGGAACTAGAATAAACGGCATGAGGCCGCATGTCATCGCCGACTTGCAGATTGGACGAACGTTCCAAAACATTCGCCTGTGGAGCGACATGACAGTTCTTGACAACATTTGCATCGCGCAACATTCGCGGCTTGGCTTTGGCTTGAAGGACGTTTTTCTTAGGACAAAAAAATACAAGGAGCGCGAGGCGCGAATTCATAAAGTTGCGTGGGAGCTTTTGGAAAAGTTCAGCCTTGCGGACAAGGCTTTGGACTTTCCAAAGAACCTTCCGTACGGAATTCAGCGCCGCGTTGAAATCGCCCGCGCGCTCAGCTTGAATCCAAAGCTTTTGATGTTGGACGAACCGGCCGCAGGACTTTCCACTTCCGACCTTGACGGATTGATTTCTTACATTAAATGGATTCACGACACCTTTGGCATAACGATTTGGATGATCGAGCACCAGATGCAAGTCGTTAACACGCTGGCGGACAACGTAAAGGTAATCAATTTTGGAAAGGAGCTTGCGGAAGGAACGCCCGAGCAGATTCAAAAAAATCCGGCCGTCATCGAGGCTTATCTTGGAAACGCGGACATCAGCATTAAGGACGCGTATTCAGGATTGCCTTCAAAGAGGGCAAAGGAGGTTTGATTATGTTGCTTGAAGTTAAGAATTTAAAGGTTGGTTACGGAAACATAGAGGCCTTGCACGGCATAAGCTTTAACGTTGACAAAGGAGAGATTGTCACGCTGATCGGCGCTAACGGCGCGGGAAAGACTTCGACTTTGCTGACGCTGTCGCGTTTGCCAAAGCCTGAGGCTCCGACCGTTCTTGAAGGAGACATTCTTTATGACGGCCGCAGCATTCTCAAAACCGAGCCGCAAGACTTGATTAAGAGAAAGATGATGTGCCTTGTGCCTGAAGGCCGCCATATTTTTGGAAACCTCACGGTGGAAGAAAACCTACAAATGGCTTGCTACGGCCGCAAGAACGAAGACCATCATGAAATGCGCACGATGGAATTGTACGAACTGCTTTATGATTTGTTCCCGCGCCTTTACGAGCGCCGCAAGCAGCGAAGCGAACTCTTGTCGGGCGGCGAGCAGCAAATGCTTGCGGTGGGCCGGGCGCTTATGACTGACTGCGACTTCATCATGTTGGACGAACCCAGCATGGGACTCGCGCCAAAATTGATGTTCGAGATGTTCCGCGCCCTTAAGCGTTTGAACATTCAAAAAAAGATGACGCTTCTTTTGGTCGAACAAAACGCCAAGGTCGCGCTTGACTTCGCCGACCGCGGATATGTTTTGCAAACCGGCGAAATAATCGCGAGCGGAAAAAGCGAAGAGTTGGCGGCAAACCCGGAAGTGCAAAAGGCTTATCTTGGCGGGAATTAATGGATGCGGCGAAGATTGTCCTTGCAAGCGAAGATTCTCTGCAGATTCAGTTTGAGCAAAAAATTTGCCCGGAAGTGAACGGACAAATTTCCGCCTTTGTCAAAGAGTTCGCCTCTTTGACAAAAGACATGCCGGAAGTCATTGAAATTGTTCCAACATATTGCGCCGCAAGCGTTTATTTTGACGAAAAAAAATGCAAACCGGCTTTGCTAAAAAAAATCGCGCTTGAAGCGCTTGAAACAACTTGCGGCGCTGAAGCGGGCGGCGTTGCTTGCGGAAAGACAATAACGATTCCCGTTTGCTACGAAGGCAAGGAATTCGCGCCTGACCTTGAGCGCGTTTGCGCCAACGCAAGGCTTTCGGAAGAGGAAGCGGTTAGGATTCACTCTTCCATCGACTACTTAATTTACATGATGGGATTTTTGCCGGGCTTTCCGTATTTAGGCGGAATGGACGAGAGGCTTGAAACGCCAAGGCTCGAAACGCCTCGGACGAAAATTCCGGCTGGCAGCGTGGCCATTGGAGGAAAGCAAACCGGCCTTTATCCGTCTGAATCGCCCGGCGGCTGGAACATCATTGGAAGAACGCCGCTCAAAGTCTTTGACCTTGAGCGCGATCCGATTTTTTTGTACAAGGCTGGAGACAAAATCCGCTTTGAACCCATCAGCAAAAGCGACTTTGAGCGTTTTGACGAAAAGAAATGGCTTGGAGAAATGGGCTTGGGAGGAGGCGCCGCCAAAAGCGCGTTGAAAGAAAAATACGAATGCGGCGGCGGAATAGAAATTCTTGAAGCGGGCTTGATGACTACGATTCAAGACGGCGGCATTATTGGATTCCAAAAATACGGAATCTCGCAAAGCGGCGTAATGGACAAAGCGAGCTTTGATTTGGCCAACGCGCTTTGCGGGAACGAAGAGAACGCTGCCTGCCTTGAAACGACATTGCTTGGCCCAAAAATTCGTTTTACGAGCGATTGCGCTTTTGCGATTTGCGGCGCGGTCTTTGAGGGAGCGGCTTTGGACGGCGTTCATGTTGAGATGAATAAAAGAATTTTCGCAAAGGCAGGCTCCGTCCTTGAATGCGGCCGCGCCTCAAAAGGCCTTCGCTCCTACATCGCTTTTGACGGCGGCGTTCTAGCGCATAAAGTTTTTGGAAGCGCCTCCACAAACGTAAAGAGCAAAATTGGCGGCTACGGAGGAAGGCCGCTTGCTGCGGGCGACGCGCTTGCCTTGGGATACAGGAATGCCGCAACGCTTCGCAGCTCGGTCAGCGCGCTCAGTGGAAACGGCGCTTTTGGAATGAGCCGCGCCAGCGAAGATTCGCTGGTGTTGGAATGCGTAAAGTCGTCGCAGTCGGATTTTTTTGGCGCGGATGGCTTGGAAAAGTTTTCCGCCGCCGTCTACACGGTTGGCGCTCAAAGCGACAGGATGGGAATCCGCTTTGACGGACCAAGCCTTGATTGCGGAAAGACCGACATAATTTCCGACGCGATTCCTTTTGGCGCCGTGCAAATAACTTCGGCCGGCCTTCCAGTTGTGATGGCGGCGGACAGGCAAACGACCGGCGGCTACGCCAAAATCGCCTGCGTGAAAAAAGCGTCGATGCATAAGCTGGCGCAGGCGCTTCCTGGAACAAAAGTAAAATTCAGAATAGACCGACGCTCTAATTTTTAATCAAGGCGCAAGGAGGCAAAATGAAAAACGCAAATCCATACAAAAACTCAAGCCCGCTGGAAGTCCGCCGTCTTATACGCGAAGGAAAAATAACCGGGCAAACTTCCGGCATGTGCGACGGCTGGGCGCAGGCCAACCTTTGCATTTTGCCGAAAAAATACGCCTACGATTTTTTGCTTTTTTGCCAGCGCAATCCGCAGTCTTGCCCGCTCTTGGAAGTGGGCGACGAAGGCAAGAGGTTTCTAAACAGTTCCGCCGCCGACTGCGACATTGCGAAGGATGTTCCCAAATATAGAATTTGGAAGAACGGAATTCTTGTTGACGAATGCGAGGACGCGAGCCGTTATTGGCGCGACGACCTTGTGACTTTTGTGATAGGCTGCAGCTTTTCGTTTGAGGCGCCGCTTATGGCCGCCGGAATTGACGTGCGAAACATTTCCGAAAACCACAACGTTCCGATGTACCTTACGAACATCGACACAAAGGCTGCGGGAATTTTCAGCGGAAAAATGGTCGTGTCGATGCGGCCCATTCGCCACGAGCAAATCGTAAAAGCTGTTACGGTTACGGCCAAGGTGCCAAAAGTCCACGGAGCTCCAATCCATATTGGCTCGCCCGACGTGATTGGAATAAAGGACATAAACAAGCCGGATTTTGGCGAGCCAAGCAGCATTAAAGATGGCGAGGTTCCGGTTTTTTGGTGTTGCGGAGTGACGCCTCAAAGCGTGGTGATGAATTCAAAACCCGTCTTTTGCATCACGCACGCGCCTGGCCACATGTTGATAACAGACATTCCAGAAGCGCAATTGCAAAATTAAATAGAACGGAGGCAAAAAAAATGAAGAATGTTGCGTATTACAACGGAAAGATGGGTTTGCAGGAAGAGATGACAATTCCCTTCTTGGACAGAGCCATGTTTTTTGGAGACGGCGTTTACGACGCCACTTACTGCGCCAATCGAAAAATTTTTGAGACGGATTGGCACATCGAGCGTTTTTACAACAGCCTCAAGGCCGTTAAGATTCCGTTCAAGCTGACAAAAGAAGAGCTTGTCGCCGAATTGCAAAAGTGCATAGACGCGATGGACTCTGACGGCGTTTGCTTTGTTTACTGGGAAGTCACAAGAGGAACGGCAGCGCGAAACCACCTTTTTCCGAATGTCGAGCCGAACCTTTTGATTAACATCACCGAATCAAAATTGACTGACTTGCGAAATCCCTGCAAGTTAATTACGGAAGAAGACACGCGCTTTTTTCACTGCAACATAAAAACATTGAACTTGTTGCCCAGCGTTATGGGAAGCCAAAAAGCGTTTGAGGCTGGCGCCAAGGAAGTGATTTTCCATCGCGGATCGCGCGTCACTGAATGCGCGCACACAAACGTCAACATAATCAAGGACGGAGTTTTCATCACGCCGCCCTTGGACGAATTGATTCTTCCAGGCGTCACGCGCCGCCACTTTATTTCGCTTTGCCAAAAGCTTGGCGTTCCTTACGAAGAAAGGGTTTTTACTTTGGACGAACTTTTCGCCGCGGACGAAATTTTCATCACTTCGGCAGGAACGCTGGGATTGGCGTCATATGAAATCGACGGAAAGAAAGTCGGAGGAAAGGCGCCCGAGCTTTTGAAAAAATTGCAGAAGGCGGCCGTCGAGGATTTTGAAAAAGAAACGGGATACAAGGCAGACATAATTTAATTATGGAATCGATAGAAGACATAGTTTTGCGGCATTCGGGCAGAGGAATGGACATTCTGCGCGGCTACAAAACCGACAGTTACGCAAAGAAGGCCGCCCAGACAATTCTCAACTGGGAAAAGGGAACTGTGTTCCTGGCCACAGGATTTTATGTGGCGGGCTTTGCGGAAACTGACGGGCCGGTGGGAACTTTGTTTCTTGCCAAGGCTTTGCAAAAGCTAGGCTTTAAGCCGATGATTCTTACCGACGATTTTTGCAAAGGCTTTTTTGAATCGGAGGGAATCGATGTTTTGTACATGCCGATGAACGCCGATGTAGGCTGGTGCATGGAGCTGCTTGGAAAATTCACGCCGGTGGGTTTGATAAGCGTTGAGCGATGCGGAGAGAACGCCGCCCGCGAATACGCAAATATGCGCGGAGTGAGCATAAGCGACAAGACAGCCAGCGTCGACTTGTTTTTTCGCATCGCTTTTGGAATCGTCCCGACAATCGGCGTTGGCGACGGCGGAAACGAAATCGGCATGGGAAACGTAGCCTCGATCATTGAGGAAAAGCTTTCGCTAAAGCCTTGCGTCATCACGGTGGACGAGCTTGTGATCGCGACGGTTTCAAATTGGGGCGCGTACGCAATCATCGCCTATCTTGAAAAATTGAGCGGCGTGAAAGTCTTTATGAATTTTGAAGAGGCCAAGGCATTTATAAAAAAGACTGTTGAAATGGGAAGCGTTGACGGCGTTTTGAAAAAGCAAAACCTCAGCGTGGACGGATTCAACATGGACACAGAAAAAGAAATTATTGATTCACTTGGAACGGCTATATGAAAATTGATTTGAATTGCGACTTGGGCGAAAGTTTTGGAAATTACAAAATAGGAATGGACGAGGAAGTGATTAAATACATCAGTTCCGCCAACATCGCGTGCGGCTTTCACGCTTCCGACCCGTTAGTGATGGAAAAAACTGTCGCGCTCGCAAAAGAAAACGGAGTGAAAGTCGGCGCGCATCCGGGCTTTCCTGACTTGGCGGGCTTTGGCCGCAGGAATATGAATGTTTCGCCAAAAGAATTGAAGGCGATGGTTGTCTATCAAATCGGCGCGCTAAACGCTTTTTGCAAAGCCTGTGGAATCAAGATGAACCACGTAAAGCCGCACGGCGCCATGTACAATATGGCGGCCAAAGACGAACGCCTTGCCTTTGCCATCGCCGAAGCCGTGGCGCATGTTGACGACAGCCTTGTTCTAGTCGGACTAAGCGGAAGCGAACTTTTAAAGGCCGCAAAAATTGTTGGCGTAAAATGCGCCAGCGAAGTTTTCGCCGACCGCGCTTATGAAGACGACGGCTCGCTTGTGCCTCGTACGCAAATCGGCGCCGTGATTTCAAACGAAGAAGAGGCTTCTGACCGCGCCGTTCAAATGATAAAATTTGGAAAGGTAAAATCAATAACGGGAAAAGAAATTCCAATAACAGCGGACACAATTTGCATTCACGGCGACACGCCGCAAGCCTTGCATCTTGCAAGAATAATGCGCGCAAAGTTTGCCCGCGAAATGATAGAAATAGAAGCGTTGTAAAAATCTAAAACCGGAGGCGACAATTGCTGGTGACTGACAAAAGATGCTGGGCCGAAATAAACCTTTCCGCGATAATAAACAATTATAGGGTTTACAAAAAATGTCTTCCGGCAAAAACAAAAGTCATGGCGGTTGTAAAAGCCGACGCTTACGGGCACGGCGATGTTGACGTCGCCTCCGTCTTGCAAGAAGAAGGCGCCAAAGATTTTGCGGTGGCCACGATTGACGAAGCGATAAAACTTAGGCTTGCCGGAATCAAGGGGCAAATTTTTGTCTTGGGTTACACTCCGATTTTGCGCGCGGAAGAGTTGGCGGAGTACGACATCACTCAAGCGGTTGTTGACGAAAGCCACGCGCAAAAATTGAGCGCGGCGGACAAAAGGATAAAGGCGGTTTTCGCTCTTGACACCGGCATGAACCGCATTGGCCTTGACGCCGACAATCCTGATTATTGCGAAAAAGTGGTTCGCGATTATTGCGGAAAGCTTTGCGTTCAAGGAATATTCACGCATTTATGCGCGGCGGATTCCGACGATGAAGAATCAGTCGCTTTTACGAACAAGCAAATTTCAAAGTTTGAAGAATTGGCCAAGCGCATTGAGGATTTGAAACTGCCTTACGTTCACTGCCTGAATTCCGCCGGCGGCTTGTGGAACAAATCTTCAAAATCTGTGTTCGCGCGTTTGGGAATAATTCTATATGGATTGAAGCCCAGCTATTTAAATCAATTGCCCGCGGGCATTGTTTCCGCATTAAGCTGGCATAGCGTAGTTTCCATGGTTAAGCGTGTCCACGCCGGTGAGTCGATAAGCTACGGAAGGACCTTTAAGGCCGAGCGGGACATGAAGGTTGCCACTGTGTGCGCGGGCTACGCGGACGGCTACAACCGCCTTCTTTCAAATAAGTTTTATACACTCGTCAATGGAAAAAAAGCGCCTGTCCTTGGGCGGGTTTGCATGGACCAATTTATGGTTGACGTGACGCATATCGACGGCGTTGAAATGGGAACGAAAGTCACGCTGATCGGACAAGACGGCGACGAATGCATAACGGCGGACGACATGGCGGCGGCGATTGGAACGATTGGTTACGAAATTGTTTGCGGAATTTCAAAAAGAGTCGAGCGAAAATATTTAAAAAGAGAGAATCTCAATCAGTAAATTTTTACACGCTTTTTCCAAATTTTGTTGTATAATAATATTATGGACTCAATTCAAAAAACGCTGCGGCAAATGGCCGACCCAAAGACCGCCGCATTTACCGCAAGAATAATTCCCAATGTTGACCCCAAGACTATTTTGGGCATAAAAACGCCGGAACTGCGCGCTCTGGCCAAGGAACTTTTGGCAGGCCAAAAAGGCGCCGCTCTCGCTCCCGCCGCCCAAAAATTCTTGGACGGCCTTCCCCACAAATACTTTGAAGAAAACCAGCTGCACGGCTTTGTCGTTAGCGGCATAAAGGACTTTGACCAGTGCGTCGCCGAGCTGGAGCGCTTTTTGCCCTGCATCGACAATTGGGCCACTTGCGACCAGACTTCTCCCGCTTGCTTTAAAAAACATAAGGCGGAACTATTGCCGCGCGTAAAAAAGTGGATTAAGTCCAAGCGCGTCTACACTGCCCGCTTTGCGATTGGAATGTTGATGAAGCATTTTTTGGACGAAGACTTTGTTCCAGAATATTTAGAGATGGTCGCCGCGGTAAAGTCCGGCGAGTATTACATCAAAATGGAAGTCGCCTGGTACTTTGCCGAGGCTTTGGCCAAGCAGTGGGACGCGGCGTTTCCGTACATAAAAGCAAAGCGGCTTGAGGCATGGACCCACAACAAGGCGATTCAAAAAGCGCGCGAAAGCTTTAAGATTAGCGACGACCGCAAGGAACTTTTGAAAGCCCTTAAAGTCGTCGCGCTAAACTAGCGCCTTGTTCATCCAGCGCTTGCTCTTCCAGCGCAGCATCATGACAAGGCCGCGCGTTGTTTCGTCCGTTCCGATGCCAAGCCAAAAGCCGGCCACGCCAAGGCCCAATTTTAGGCCAAGCAAATAACTTCCGCCGACCATGATGACCCAGTTGGAGAACATTCCGTAAAGAACCGGGAACTTGATGTCGCCGGCGCCTTTTAACGCTCCGATGTAAATCAAATTTTTTGAGCGTCCAAATTCCAAGTAAATCGAAAGCAAGAGCAAGGTCTTTACAAGGGAGACGACTTCTTCCTGCCGCGTAAAAAATCCGATGATCGGCGAACGCAAAAGATTTATGAGCAAAATCATCGTGACCGAGCAAGCGGTGGCGACGGCGCCGTACTTGTAGACCTTTTTGTAAATCTCTTCTTCTTGGCCCGCGCCTACGCTCCAGCCGGTTTTGATTTGAACGGCGCTTCCGATTCCAATCGCCATCACAAATACAAAGCGGCAAATTGTGGCCGTGTAAACTTGCGACGACATCGCGAAGGTTCCCAAAGTGGAAATCATCGCCATGATGACGATTTGCGAGACATTGTAAGAAAGGCTTTCGCTGGCCGTTGGAACTCCGACAGAAAGGATAAGCTTGTAAAAGCGTCCGGGAATTTTGCAGCGGCAAAAAAGGTCAAAGCAAATGTCTTTCTTTTTTGCGATGATTATTTGCAAAATCACGCACGAAGCTATCATCGAAATTACCGACGACCAAGCGACGCCCTTGACTCCAAAAATCGGAAGGCCAAACAAACCGTAAAGGCTTATGGCGTTTCCAACAACGTTGATTAGATTGGAAGCCAGCGTGACAATCATCGCTTCTTTTGTGTAGCCGTAGGAACGCAATATCGCCGACTGCAAAAGTCCGAACGCGATGAAGATGGAACCCGCTCCGCCAAAAATCAAAAAGTAGTCGTTTGCAAACTGGCGCACTTCTGCTTCCAAAGTGTAGCGGCCAAGAAGGGGCTTTAATCCAAAGATTACGGCAAGCGTCATTACTGCCGCGGCTGCCGTGACCATTATGGCGCTGGACTTTGCGATTGCGTTAAGGTCGTCGCGGCCTTTTTGCGCGCCCAAAAATTGCGACAATACGATGGACGTTCCGATTGCGATGACGTTAAAAAGAATGTTGATGAAAAAAACGTATTGGGTCATCATTCCGACGGCGGCGACCGCTTTTTCGGAATAAAAGCTTAGCATCACAGTGTCGATTGAGGCGACAAGAATTCTAAAGAATTGTTCGACGATAAGAGGAAAGCTAAGCTTTGTCATTGGGAGCGCGCCGCGTCCCGCTTTTGCTTGGTTCATAAAGTAGGAGTATGTTAAAACGCTCTTAAAATGTCAATCGGGGAGGCCCGGGCGTTTTGGTCTGGAACTACTCCAGGCGCTTTTCGAATTCTTCTATCGGGAGCGGTTTGTCAAAGAAGTAGCCTTGCGCCAAGAAGCAGTTGTTTTCTTTGAGCATTCTTACATGCTCGATAGTCTCAACGCCCTCGACGATTGTGTCCAAGCCGATGTCCTGCGCCAAAGAAATGATGTGCTTGAGCATGACGTATTGGCGGCGGTCGTTTTCGCTCTTGGGCAAAAAGCATTTGTCGATTTTAAGAACGTCCCAAGGAAGGTCGCGAATCAAGTTCATCGAAGAGTAGCCCATTCCAAAGTCGTCGACGCTAGTCGAAATCAATTGCGCGTGGAGGCCGTCGATAACCTTTCTTAGCTCGGCAAAGCCTACGTCGGTTGTGGTTTCGGTCAACTCGATTTCTATGTATTCGTGGGGAACGTTGTGCTTGTCAATCGTTTGGACAATGCTCTCAACCAATTTTTCGTCGCGCAAATGGGCGCGCGAAAGGTTTACGCTGACCTTAAAAAGACGGTGGCCTTGGTCAAGCCAATGGCGCATGTTGGCGCAAACATGGTCCAGCATGTAAAAGTCAAGCTGGCAAATGGCGCCGTCTTTTTCCAGCGTCGGAATGAACTGGTCGGGGAATATAAAGGAGTCTCCGTGCTTCCAGCGGACAAGCGCCTCGGCGCCGGCCAAGCGATAGTTCCTTAGAGAAACCTTGGGCTGGTAGTAAACGAGAAATTCTTCATTTTTAAGCGCTTCAGGAAAAAGCGCCAAAACATCAACTTCCAAGCTCTTCCACCTCAACTTCCAGCTGCGGAATCTTTATCACAAATTCCATTTCCGAGTCGGAAGTAATTTCAAAATTTATCACGCCGAACATTTGCTGAACGATTCTTGCGATGGTTCGGTATCCCATTCCCTTTACCTTTGTGTCTTCCAAATAAGATTGGTCGCCGGTTTCGATGAACATTTGCAGGGCTTCAAGCTCTTCGTCGGTAAAGCCTGACGTTGAGTCAATAAATTTAAATGTCAGTATCGTCGCGTACGACGATTTTTTCGCGCTAAGGTCCAGCGAGGCTTTTCCGCTTTCCAAACGGCGGGCGCTGCTTTTAAAGAGCAAGTAAACGATTTGCGAAATTCTGTCGTTGTCGCCAAAGAGGTACAGGGGAACGGAATCTTCAATGTTAAACGAAAAGTCCGGCGATTTGTCGCCCATAACTTTTTTGGCTTGCTCAATGTAATGGGGAATCAAGCGGTGCACGCTGTATTCTGTTTCGACCAAATGCGTGGAGCCGATTTTGTCCTGAATGTTTTGGACCGAATCGTTGACAGCGGTGTATACGTCCGTTCCTGTTTCAAGGATTCGCTCCACCTGCTTTTTAATAAGCTCAAGGTCGTTGGATTCCAGCGCCTCGCTCATAACTTCGACCCATTCCTGCATCGACTGCTTCATTTTGAGGGCCGTTTCGGTAACCGCGGAGGAAGCGGACATCGCGCTTTGCTGCATGGCGTGCGAGTTGTTGAGTGACAAACTGCTGGCGTAGGCCATTTGCGAAAGCGCTTCGGCGATGGAAGCCAAAAATTTTGAGCCTCGCGACACAGCCGCTTCGGAAACCTTTTGGTTGCTTTCGACATCCGGGCCGCAAATAAAGAGGCCAATCAACTCTCCCTCAAGCAAAAGGGGGCTGGCCGCGTCAAAAGATTCAAGCTCGTTTTTTAGGGTGATGGTTTTTCCTTCGCGCAAGAGATGAAGGATTTCCTTTTTTAGGACAGGCTCGTTGGCGTCTTCGTTGTAAACAAGGATTTTGCTTAAAAAATCCGAAAAGTCGCTGCCCTCTGTGACAGGATTGGCCGACGGGTCGGCCACAAGAGCCTTTATGCCTGCGAAGCGCTCAAAAGCGTCCTGTATTATTTGAAGCGAATCTGCGTCTAATAAATCAGTAATTGTAAATTTAAGCAAAATAAACTACCTAGCAAAGCATTATAGCGCGCTTTGCGCGATTTTGCTAGTAAAAAAAACAAAAAAGCGGGCCCGCTTTTGGGTCCGCTTTTTTTAAACTGAGCGGCTTTTACGCCTGTGGCTTGTTCCACGTGACGCGGAAGCCGACGCTCTTGAACTGGCCGGAGGCGTAGTTCAGCTCCTTGTTGTTGCACTTTCCGGCGCGGGCGGCGTCAAAGAAGCTTCCGCCGCAATAGTAGCGGCTTCCGTCGGCGCGCTCGCTCCAAACCCATTCAAAAACGTTGCCCGACATGTCGTAAATGCCAAAGGCGTTGGGCTTTAACTGGGCGACTTGGTGCAATTTTCCGCCTGAGTTGCAGTCAGTCCAAGCAACGCTGTCCAAATCGTCGCTTCCGGAATACTTGTATTTTTCGCCGCCGCGGATTGCCACGTCCCATTCGTCGAGGGTGGGAATTCGGTAGCCGTCCGCGTTGGGGTCAAATTCGATTTTTCCGGCGATTTTTTGGTTTTGATGGGGAGCGTAGCCCCATTCGTCAGGGTTTGTAGTTCCGTTCACACTGTAGCAAGGAGTCTTTTGCTGCAAGGCGCTCAATTTATTGCAAAAAACGATCGCGTCGTACCAGCTTACAGATTCAACGGGGAACTTGTCTCCCTGCTCCTTGGAAGGATTTTCGCCGGTGACGGCTTGGTAGACGTCCTGGGTGATTTCTGTCTTTGTGATGCAAAAATTGTTGTCCGGGATTTCCACGATTCCGATGGAAACGCCGTTTCCAAAATCAATTTTGGCCTCTTTCTTTGCGCAAGAAAAAAGGGCCAAAGCCGAAGCCGCAAAAAGGGCCGCGATACTTGTCATTCTTACAACTTTCATAAAAGACCTCCTTTTTTGTCTTTGATATGTCGAATTTAGCGCGCAACGGGGATTTTTCAAGCGGCAAAAATGACATCTAATAGGTCGATTTTGATATTTTAGTCAAAAAAACTAGCAATTTATGCAAAAATACTGTAGAATATTGATATGAATGAGTACAAACACGAAAGCATTTTGCACAAGCGGCACTTTGACTTGCAATTTTCGATCCGCTTTGAGGTTGTTGACGACGTAAATTTTTATTCCCCCTTCCACTGGCACAACCACATCGAGGCGCTTTATGTCCTTGAAGGAAAAATCGACTTTAAGGTGGAACAGAGAAAATACCTTTTGACGGACGGCGACATGATAATCGTCAATTCCGAAAAAATTCATTCCTCAAAGTTGAACGGGCACGTAAAATACATTTTGCTTCAAGTTCCCCTTAGCGCGTTTGAAGGAATCTACGAAAACATCGAAAGCGTGGTCTTTGAAGAAAAGCTTTCGGACGAGGGCGCCAAAAAACTTTTTCCCTGCTTGGAGGAAATGCTTAAATACGTTGACGGAAAAAAGCCCGAAGAGCGGATAAAATTCGTTTCGCTTTTGTACGACTTTTATTACACGCTCCTTTCTTCTTATCAGGTGGAACGGAAAAAAGCCCCCGGCGGCTATTACGGCATCAACCGAATATCGCCGGTCATGGCTTATGTCGAAAAAGAATTTCGGGAAAAAATCAGCCTAAGCGACGCCGCCGAAATCATAAACGTCTCTCCCGAGCACTTGTGCAGGCTCTTTAAAAAGTACACCGACATGACCTTTAACGAGTATCTTATGTCTCTAAGGATTTCGGCCTTTTACCAGGCGCTTTTGAACACAAGCCAAAAGATTTCCGCTCTTTTGGAGGAATGCGGCATTACAAACTACAAGGTCTTTATCCGCGAGTTCAAAAAGACTTTTGGCAAAACTCCAGAGACGATTAGGAACGAGCGAATCACTCGAATGTCTTGAAGCCGCCGGGAACGATTTGCGCGTCAAGAACGTTGTCTTGGTAAATCTCGCCGTCAATCTCAATCGCCGCCGCGTTCGTCACCGTGATTTTTGCCTTGTCGCAAACCACGTGTTCGGCCCAGGCTTTTCCCATGTGCTGGCCGGCGACAAAAACCGGCATGGCCATAAGGACCGGGCCTTTGGGCTGCTTTACGATCATCAAGTCCATTTTTCCGTCGTTGATTTTAGCCGGCGGACACAACTTGATTCCGCCGCCAAATTGCGAGCCGTTGCAAAAGGCCGCCATCACGCACTGGTATTCTTGCGTCATTCCGTCGCGCTCAATTTGAACGGTGTAAGGCTTGTAGTTCAAAAGCAATTTTGAGAGCGAAAAAATATAGGTGTTTTTGTTCTCTTCGGTAAGCTTGAGCACTTCAACGTCAAGGCCGGTTCCGCAAACGTTGAGGCAGCGGCGGTCGCCCACTTGGATGTAGTCGCGATCTACCGGCGTTCCGTGGACAATCACCTGCATCGCAATTTTTGGGTCAAAGGAAATCTTCGCGCCTACGGCATAGTCGTTTCCGCGGCCGGCAGGAACCAAGCCGAGGCGGGCGGCGCTAAAGTCCATTCCGTTCAAAACTTCATGGAATGTTCCGTCGCCGCCAATAGCGATAACAGTGTGGAGCGAGCCGGAATCGGTTGGCGAGCCTGAATCGTTGGAGGCGGCCGCGTTTTGGGCTTGCGCGTCCTTGGCTTCTTGGCAAACCTTTTGCGCCAGCGCGCGGCCGGATCCGTGGCCTTCGATATATTCAGTTTTGAAAGGAAGATTTTGGTCGGTCAAATATTTTTCCGCGGCTTCAAGGCACTTTTTACCGGCGCCCTTTCCGCTCTGCAAGTTTGCGATAATGTAGTACATGGGGGATATTGTAGCGCGGTTTGCGCGGTTCGGCAACCTTAAGCCGCTCGTTTTTTTTGTTGTTTACAAATCAATTAGCAAAGTTCGATACCTTTGTCTTGTTTTTGGTTTAACATTGCATAATAATTACTTGGATCAATGGCACGTTTAATCATACCCAAATCCAATGTACAGTTCGTATTGTGGCTTAAAGCAACTTTGCTACGCGCATGCAATGCACCCATTGCTTCGGTGGTCATCGCCATGTTCACTACTTGACGTAAATCGTCTGCTGTAACCCCGTGACCAATCTTTTGTGCCGCGTTAGCTAAACAGGTGTCCACGAAATTAGTTACAGCAGTAAAGTTATTGCTATCGTATGCTTGCTGTAAATCAATATTAAGTCTTTGCTTCGTTTGAATATTATTTGCTTTATTTAATAAATAAGTTTTTTCTTCATTATATCTTGTTGCACTGTCGCTGCCGGTAAATGCTGAACCTGCGCCCGCTTTTGTGGCTTCATTCGCAATCGCGCGGTAAAAAACATTAAAATCGTAGCACTGTACTTCATCATCCGTGTTCTTCGCAATCTCGCCCATGATTTTTGCTGTCTCGCGTGAAACATTGTTAATAATTGCATCGAAATCCATGCCAGAACCGTAATAGTGTTCAGATTGAATTTTGCTTACCATTTGGCTGAAGTATGCCTGTGCTTCAGGACGGCCTTCGGTTGATTCGTTTAATTTGTTAGCCAAATCTTTAACATGGGCTTCGGCTTGGTTAATGTAATAATCGGCTTTTTCTTTATCATTGCTTAAGAACGCGGTGTTTTTACCCATGAAGACGTGTAATTTGTATCCGGTACCCAAGGTTACATTGGTAGCGTCGTATGGTGCGCCACCAAATTTTTCGGCTTCGTCTTCTTGTTGTTGTCCGCCGTTGCCACCGTTACCGCCATTGTTCGGATCATTGGGATCTGGGGTCGGTGTTGGTGTCGGGGTAGGTTGAACATATGGAATGCTTGAACCCGCTGGCTGTGAGCAGCTGGTGGCAACAATACCACTGCCAACAGCGGTCATCATTGCTGTACCCAAAAGGAAACCTTTACTGAATTTTTTGAATTGTTCTTTTGCCATTTTCTACTCTCCATATTAAGTTTAAGAAATTGACGCAATTGGGGTCTAACATCAACTTTTTGTTGTTAAAAATTATACAACAATATATTATCGCTGTCAATTTTTAAGCATCAAAATATTGATATTATAGTTTTATGGGTTTTAAAGAACGGCTTAGAGAGGAAATTGAATACAGGGGTCTTTTGGTCAAAGAAGTTTCTGCCGCTGTTGGAATAAGCAACAGCACTTTTCTCTCTTATATTGACGCACGAGGCGTTCTGCCTAATGTAGAAACCGCAGTTCGCATTGCAAAGTATCTTGGCGTTACCGTTGAATATCTGGTTGACGGAGAAAAACCTTCCAAGCGCGCGGATTCCAAAACAAAAAGCCCCGCCCTCAATCCAGAAAAACTTCGCTTGACCCAAGCCTACGAAAAACTTTCCGCCCACGACAAAAACGTTCTGTTAAAAATAGCAGCAACTATGGCGGAGTAGAAAATTAAATTTTTCTTGACAATTCCTTGCTCCTACACTAATATATTTATAACTAATAAAAAATATTTGTTAGTTATAAATATATTAGTCATACGGAGGCAGGCGATGAAGCTTTACGATTACATTCTTAAAAACTTCAACAAGGACGAGCCGTTTTTTGTTTCGGAACTGAATATGCCCGGCTCGACTAAAAACAACATTCGGCAGGCGCTCAAAGTTTTGTGCGACAAAGGGCTTGCGATTAGATACGACACCGGCATTTATTACATTCCGCATGATTCGCCGCAAACGGAAGGACTGGTCAAGCAAGAGTTGCAGGCTTTAGGGCGGCGTCCGGCGCCATTTTCCGACAGAGATGTAGCGGTAAAAAAATACATTTGCGACAAAGGCGAATTTTTTGGTTATTACACCGGCTTTGTTTTTGCCAACGCAATGGGATTTACTACGCAGGTTCCCATTGTCCGAGAAATTGCGTCAAACAATTCCGGCGGCCTCAAGCGCAAAGTTCAAATCGGGAATTCAAAATTCATTCTAAAAAAACCTCGCGCCACAATCACGACGGAGAATCATAAAATTCTTCAATTTCTTGATTTAATGAATGACTATGATTTTTATTATGATGATTCCGCTATAAAGGAAGATGTGATTTTTCGCATAAAAACCTTCCTAAAGCAAAACAAAATAACTCAAGAAAAATTTGAACCTTTTTTGAGTTATTATCCAGATTCGATTTATAAAACTTTGTACAGACTAGGGACCGAGCGTGTATTTGCATGAGAATGAAGAATTGTTCAAAAATATAATTGAGCGAACAAAAGAAAAGACAGAGTTTGACCTTGAAATAGTAGAAAAAGATTATTATGTAACAATGATTTTGCAACTGATAGTAAAAAAGTCTGTTGGATTGGGCGACGTTGTATTTAAAGGCGGAACTTCTCTTTCAAAATGCCACAAGGTTATTGACAGGTTTTCCGAGGACATAGACATAACGTTCACGGAGCATTTGGGCGACAAGCGAAGAAAGAAATTGAAATATGACGTTATGAAAAATTTGTCTGACGAATTGAATCTTCCAATTACGAATTGGAATCAAATTCAAAGCAATAGGGATTTAAATGCATATTCATTCTATTACAAACCTCTGTTCAATGAAAACTATGACGCTTTGATAAAAGGCGTAAAAGTTGAAACCGCTTTGGCGTCATATTCCTTTCCTACAGAGGCAATGTTGATTTCAAGTTATGTCGGTGACTTTTTGCTCAAAACGCAGCCAGAACTTGCAAAGCGGCATTGCCTTGAGCCGTTTGAAATGAAAACGCAGTCGCTGTCACGGACATTCATAGACAAAGTTTACGCCACTTGCGATTATTATTTGCAAGGAAAAACACAGCGGCTTTCGCGACATATTTATGATTTGCACAAGATTTTTCCAAGGATGAAATTTGACGATGAATTTAAGCGCTTGGTCAAAGAGGTCAAGGCTCTCCGCGCGCAAATGGATGTTTGCTCTTCCGCAAAGCCAGGCGTAAATATTAGCAAATTGATTCAAAAGTACTGCGCCGAGGATTTCTATAAAGCCGATTTTGATTTTATAACCGAAGTTTTGATTAACGAAAGTATTTCTTATTCCAGAGTAATAGACACGATGGAAAAAATCGCGGCATTTGACTTTTGGTAGCTCATTTCATTCGCTGTTGAGCCGATAATTTCAATATGAAGAAATTTATTTTCGCGAATTTTTTTATAGCCGCGCTCGTTTTTGGCGGAAGCGTTTTTGCCGCCGACACACAGTTTGCGTATTCGGGAAGCCAAAATTATTCTTTGGTGGAACGGACGGACTTGCGCCGCTACGACAACGGAAAATACGTTGGCCTTATGAGCCGCGAGGCGCGCTCCTTTATTGTCTGCGAGAACGGCGTTTACGACGGCGATTTTTTTGTCCACCAGGACACAGTTCACAATCAAAAAATCGTAGTGAACGGAATTCACGACAGCATTCGCTCTGTCTTTAAAATCAGAAAAGACGGAACGCTTACGATGATAGAGGACAACGGCTATCCCAGCTTTAGAAGCTTTCCGACCTTTCCGCAAAAGAAAATCCAGCAAGGCCAGTCATGGCAAGCCCGCGCCGTCCGCGCGATGGATCCTCTTAGCAAAGGAAAGCCGACCCGCGTTCCGATTTACGTTGAATACACTTACTTGCGCGACGAAGTTTATGGCGGCCAGGAAGTTTACGTTTTAAGCGCGCGTTGGGCCACCCGCTACGGTTATTCAGAGGTTGACCCTAACGGCGACCCGGACTTGTTGCGCGCCAACGGTTCCAACAACGCCACGATGTACATCCGCAAGGCCGACTGCGCCGCGCTCGTTATTCGGGACAGCGTTGACGAGCTGTACGAATTTTCCGACGGAAGCAAGGTGGCGTTTAAAGGAACTATTAGTTTGTTCACCGAATATCCGCCGGCGATTGACAGGACAAGGCTTTTGCCCGCAATAAACCGTGTCGTGGGAACTGCGGGCGGCGCCGGAGAGTCTTCGGTAAAAATCCAAGAGACCGCTGGCGGCATAATGCTCACTTTGGAAAACCTTCACTTTAAGCCCGACAGCGCCGAGCTTTTGCCTGGCGAAGCCGTTCTCTTGGATAAAATCGCCTCGATACTAAAAGAGACAGGTCAAAACAAATTGCTTGTAAACGGCCACACCGCCAGCGTCGGAAATCCCGAAGGCGAGATGGCGCTTTCTGTCGAGCGTTCCCGCTCAGTCGCAAAAGAGCTGAGCAAGCGCGGAATCGCGGCGGACAGATTCATTTGCCGCGGAAGCGGAAGCAAGTATCCTGTGGCCGACAATTCCACCAAAGAAGGAATGGCGCAAAACCGCCGCGTCGAGATTACGATATTGGAGTAGACGTTTTTACGGAAGACGGTACAATATAACAGTGAAGGAGGCTTATTATGGATTTTCGCAACGGACCAAAGCGCTGTTTGCAAGAAATACTCGACGCGGTGACACCGGAAGAAGAAGCTTCGACTTTGCTGATTTTGGAATACGTCAAGCATTACAAAGGGGTTATTCTCGGCCCTGTGCATAAAGACGGGTTCGGAAACGTTTTTGACCCGTTCCCGATTGTCTACAGAAGCCCTATAGGCGACGAGACTTACTGCTGGAATAGCTTCAAAGAAGCGAAGAGAATGCGGGAAAAAGAAAAAAATTCCGCGCAAAAAATCTTTCATCTGAAGAAAGGCTTGAAAATCGCTTTCAAGCATGAAATGGTCCTGTCGGCTTATTACGATGAAGGGCCCCACCCTAAGTGGGTGGACCTTTACGGACAATGGTTCAAGCAATTGGGCGAATACCGGATGCTCTTCAAGACGCCGGAAGAAAAAGCCGCGATGTACGAGTTTAGCCAAGACCTTGTAAAAGCGAGCAGGGAATTTCTTAAAAAGCTGGAAGACTGACCGGCCTTCCGTTTTCGGAAGGCGATACAACCAAGAAAAAACAATTTACACTAACTTGAAATTACTTTGAATTTGTGTAAAATCATAGCTGTGAAAACCATAAACTACCGTGGGCAAAGAATTTTCCGCTCAAAGCGTTGTAAATTACTTTAACAGCATAATAGGTGTATGATTAAAAACCGACCATTGTCATTTGCCGTGATTGCAGCGGTGTACGCTTGGGCCATCGCGGGCGGAATTTTTTGCTACGATTTTGTTCGCGCGCGGTATGATTTGTCGTGGCAGCTTTCTCTTTTGGCGGCGGACGTTTTTGCAACCGTCATCGTCTTTTTGTTCAGCGTGATTTTTGGGAACGCGTCCGTTTACGACCCTTACTGGAGCGTCCAGCCTCCGGTCATTTTGCTCGCATCATTGGCCCGGCGCGGCGGAAATTCTTTTGCGTGGGTTCTGTTCGCGGCGGTTCTTTTTTGGGGAATCAGGCTGACGGCAAACTGGTGCTATAACTTTAAAAGCTTTGAATACCAGGATTGGCGCTACGTGATGCTAAAGGAGCAAACCGGCGTTTTTTATCCGCTGATAAACTTTTTGGGAATCCATCTTTTTCCGACGCTCGTGGTTTACCTTTGCGTTCTTCCCGCCGTCACCTTGATTCACGAGGGGGCGGCATTCAATCCAGTTTGCGCGGCCTTTTTGTCGCTGGCTTTTGTGGCTCCGATTTTTCAGGGAATCGCCGACATTCAAATGCACAGCTTTAGAAAGCGCGGAAGCGGGGCCTTTTGCCGCGATGGCCTGTGGAAGCGCTCGCGCCACCCAAACTACGCTTGCGAAATCTTGATGTGGTGGAGCGTGGGGTTTGCCTGCTTTTTTGCCATGCCAAGCCGATGGACTTTGCTTGCCGGAGCGCTCGCCAACACCGCGCTCTTCTTGTTTGTCAGCATTCCGATGGCGGACAAGCGGCAGTCCCGCAAGCCCGGCTTTGACGAATACAAAAAGCAGACGCGAATACTATAGCAAAAGCCCGCAAAATGCTATAGAATGATAACAAATGAAACGCGATATAAAAGGTCTAAAAGTCCTTGCCGCTCTGGCTCTTTTTTTTGCGCCCCTTTTTTTGGCCGCTTGCGGTTCCGTCGGAGCGAAGGCCGTTTACGATTACGAAGAATTTCCCTTGGAACGAAAGGGCATCGAACTGCATTTGGACCGCGTTCAACTGGCGAAAAATAGTTCCACCAAAAACAAAAAGAACATTTTGCTTGTGCACGGCGTGACATACTCCTCCCACGAATTTGACATCGACTACAAAGACTACAGCCTTGTCCGCAAGTTGGCGCGCGAAGGCTGGGCGGTTTGGCGCTTGGACATAGCGGGCTTTGGCCGCTCACAAGAAGTTTCCGACGGCTTTATGCCTGATTCCGACTACGCAGCGCTGGACATAAACGCCGCCGTCCAAAAAATCGTGGAGTTGACCGGGCAGGACAAAATAGACGTCCTTGGCTGGTCTTGGGGAACGGTGACGGTAAGCCGCTTTGCCGCCGCCTATAGCGAGCGCGTAAACAAGCTTGTTTTGTACGCTCCGATTATGAGCGGCGTCGGCGATGTAAAAGTAAAAGAAGCCTTCCACCACAACACATGGGAACACGCCGCGGACGACTTTCAACGAAACAAAGCCGGCGCCTTTGACTATTCGATTGCCGAGCGGGAGTTGATAGAAATTTGGTGCTCCAGCTGCTGGCGTTACGACAAAGAGAGCAGCCCCAACGGCGGCCGCCGCGACATTTGCGTTCCCCAGGCAAAAGAGCTGATTGACTTGACAAAAATAAAAAATCCAACCCTTGTGATTTGCGGCGACAAAGACCCTTACTTAAATTACAAGCTGGTGAAGAAGTCGCTCAAAAGCTTGCCAAAAGGCTCAAGGCTTGAAATGATAAAGGGCGGTTCGCACGTTGTTTTTGTAGAGGCGCCTTATTACCGCGACTTTCAAAAGCGGCTTATGAAATTTTTGGAGAAATGAAAAATGTACACGCGCGAAATCACGGCTGCCCCAGAAAAGTTGGTTCAAAACGGAAAGCCGGTTTTTGGAACGTTCGACACGCTCCCCAAAAAGCTTGACATAAAGGGCGTGACCACGCCTTACGCGGGGATTCCGTATCCGCCGATTTTGTCGCGGTTAAGAATTCGAGCGCGCGCGGTTTACGTTTTTAGCGTGGGCGACTACGTTGGCGTGGTCCAGTTTTTTGACAACAAAATTTTGAACATGGCCGAGTTCGCGCTGTGGAACACCAAGCGGGGAACCAAATACGTTTACCGAAAATTTTTGGGCGTCCGCCGCAAGATGATTCCGACAAAATTGGGCGCGGGCCGTTGTTCCACCAGAACGCCAGGAAGGCGCATCCGCTTTTCGTGGAACCATCAAAGCGGCCGCTTGCTTCTTGCCGTAAACGTAAAAGGCTTTAGCCACAGGCCGGAGATAAAAATTTTCTCGCAAGGAAACTTTAACGACGCGGCCTCAAAGGAAATAGTTTCGGTAAAGCCCGCTCCGACGACGCGCCGCTGTTCCGCCACCTGGTACGCGTCCGTTCCGATAACGACAAAGTTTGAAGTGAAGGGCGTTGAAAAAGTCGCCGCCGACAACGCAAAAGGCAACAGCCTGCTTTTTGTCAACCGCGCCTACTACAAATTCATCACGCGCGGCGAGTCGATCACCGCAAGCGGCGTGGTTGACGGAAAGAACGTTTCGTTGCGTCTTTCAACCACAAGCCTTGACGCTCCCAACACAAGCAAACACAACGACAACGCGCTTTTTGTGGACGGTGAGTTCACTCCGCTTCCGCCCGTATGCATAACCCATCCCTTTGGAATCGCAAAAGACTGGAACGCTCAAGACTACGAAAGCATGGTGGACTTGTCCTTTGTTCCGCAAAACTCATATTCGCGCAAAGCCAACTTTATTTTGGTCAACGCCAGCTACGACACCGTCTTTGGCTTTTTAAACGGAAGCGTCCTCCGCGCCGACGGAAGCAAAATCGAGCTGCGCGACTTTCCCGCCGTCGCTCAAATCAGCAGAATACGGCTGTAAGACCGGGATTGGTTGCAAGCCTAAAATGCGGGCCGATATGTCCCAAAAACGAGCCGTTTTGGTACATGTTCCCGTGATATGTCCCAAAAACCGGCAAATTTGGTACACGTTCTTGCAATATATACCAAAAATGTGTATAATTGGGACATGAGCGAATTGCAAAAACTGCCGATAGATTCAAGCAAAACGGAAACAATCAACATTCTCAAAGCGGAAAACAAGGCTTCAAGGGCCTTGGCCGAGCTTAAGGGAATCGCAAATTTAATTCCCAATCAGTCCATTCTTATAAACGCGGTTGTTCTCCAGGAATCAAAAGACAGTTCCGAAATCGAAAACATCATCACGACAAAAGACGAGCTTTATAAAGCCGTGAGCGAGACCGCAAAAAAAATCGACGCCGCGACAAAAGAAGTTATGTTTTACAGGGAAGCTTTGTACAAAGGCTTTAACCAGTTAAAGGAACATGACTTTATTTCCATAAATGACATTGTGAACATTCAAAAAGTTCTTGTTCAAAACGAAGCCGGAATCAGAACGCTCCCCGGAACAAAACTTGTGAACGACAGAACGAACGAAGTCGTTTACACTCCGCCTCAGACAAAAGAAGAAATTGACGGCTACTTAAAAAATTTTACGGAGTATCTTAACGATCAGGATGACAGCCTTGCAAAGCTCGCTGTTTTGCATTATCAGTTTGAAAGCATCCATCCTTTTTATGACGGAAACGGCCGCACCGGAAGAATTATAAATATCCTCTATTTGATTTTAAAGCGCCGCCTTGACGTTCCAATTTTATACTTGAGCTCTTACATTATCAAGAACAAGGAACGGTATTACAAGCTTTTGCAAAAAGTTCGAGCGGAAGAAAATTGGGAAGACTGGATTGTTTTTATGCTCAAAGGAATAGAAGAAACCGCGACAGAAACAATCAAGAAAGTCATAGCCATAAAAAATCTGTTGGACGCAGCCGTCGAAAAAGTAAAAAGCCAGGCTCCAAAGATTTATTCCAAAGAACTTGTCGAAATTCTCTTTGAAAATCCATACTGCAGGATTGATTTCATCGTAAACCTTCTTGGCGTGGAACGCAAAGCCGCGTCACGCTATTTGCGCCAACTGGAAGGCATAGGCCTTCTAAAATGCGTAAAAGCCGGCAAAGACAATTTGTTCATCAACATTGGTTTGATGGAACTGTTGAAGGAATAGCGGCGGACTATGCCAGAAATCTTAATCGGAACAAGCGGCTACGACTACCCGGAATGGCGCGGTGTCTTTTATCCTGACGACTTAAAGCGCGCGGACTTTTTGCCTTACTACGCCACGCAATTCAACGCGCTGGAGCTTAACAGCAGTTTTTACAACATGCCCACGGCGGAACGCTTGCTAAGTTTTTGGGAACGGAGCGGGGGCGCGCTAAAGTTCAGCGTAAAGGCCAATAGGCTTTTGACCCACGAGATTGGCCGCGACTGGAAAAGCGCCGCCCAAGAATTTTTGGCCGCCCTAAAGCCGCTGGCCCAAAACGAAAGCCTTGCCTCCGCGCTTTTTCAGTTTCCGCAAAGCTTTCATTACACAGACCAAAACCGCATGTATCTTTCCGCGCTGCTCGCGCAGTTCAAGGGCTTTCCTGTGGTGGTGGAATTCCGCCACGCCGAATGGATCCGCCCGTCCGTTTTTGAGGGGCTTTTTGAGCGCGGCGCAAGCCTTGCCTTTTGCGATCTGCCGGAACTGAAGGACCTTCCGAACAAAAACTTTTTGCAAGCCCAAGAAGGATGCCTGCCCTTTGCCGGAAAAATCGCCTACATCAGGCTGCACGGCCGCAACGCCTCCGCCTGGTACGCAAAAGAAAACGACCCGCAAGACAAAAACGGTTCCGCCCGCTATCGCTACGACTACAGCGACGACGAGCTTTCCGAGTTTGCGCCCGTCATCCAGCAAGCTGCCAGCCAAGGCCGCCAAGTCCAAGTGTTTTTCAACAACCACCCCGACGGCAGCGGCGCCAAGAACGCAAAGAGGTTGGGGGAGATGGTTTTATAGAAAGTAGGCAAAGAGAATTTGAGGTGATTTTTATTGATAAAATGAGAAAAGTATAGAAACTCTGAATTAATGTAAGTATTCTAATAACTTTCTTGCTATTGCTTCTGCCAGCATTGGAGGAACAGCATTTCCTACTTGTTGGTATTGAGAATCTTTTGAACCACAAAAAATGAAGCTGTCTGGAAATGTTTGAAGTCTTGCAGCTTCGCGTACACTTAATGATCTGTCTTTTGTTGGATGAATCCACATAGATTTTCTAACATTTACAACTGTTCCAGAAGGTTCTTTATATTTAAGTCGTAAATATATGGTGTTTTGTGTTCTTTCTGAATTTGTATAAGAGTTTTTTTTATGAGCAAGATCAAGAGAATGAAAATTCTCGCCTTGTTTTAATAATCTGAATCTTTCCATCGCCGTTTCTTTTGTTGATGTTATAAGATTATTAAACAGCTTATTAGAGTCTCGTAATTTTTTGGCTAGAGTAGTTATTTTTTGAGTAGTTGGTAATTTGAAGCCGGCTGTATTTTTTGCATCTGTTGTTGTTTCAGCATCTTCAATATCTTTTATCGCATCTTCAACTGTGTTGTATTTTTCTTGATTTCTTTTAGGAAGTGAAATTGATGATGAAATCTCCTTTTTTATTCCCATTATTACATAACGTTTTCTTTTTTGTGGTACACCGAAATCAGCTGCATTCAAAATACCTGTGGCTATGGCATAATTTTGCTCAGATGAATTTAGAATTTTGGTTAGGTATTCGTATACAGGAAATGAGTCTACAATTGCATATACATCATTTTCAGTGCAGTACTCTTTTACAATAATATTGTTTTCGAGAATTTCTTTAACACTTTTTATCATTTTCTGAATCATAAGAGGTCTTTCAATAGAGGCTACTAATGTTGTTGTTTTTCTCTTATCGTTAAAATAATCTTTGATACTGTTTGCCAATTTTTGATTTATATTGAATGTTATTGTATTTTTTTTACTGTTTTGAATGTTTAAAAATGATTCAAGTCCTTTTTGATATTTTTTTAGAGCATTATGGAACTTTTTATTATTATTTCTTTGTTTATAAATTACATTTATACTTTGATAAATTTCTTCGTCCCAAATATGATTATTGAGATTATCAATATTTCCAAGTAATTCTGAGATGCCAGCAAATTTATATTCAGATTTCAGAAGAAATATTTTTTCTTCTTTTGTTTGTATGTGATATTTATTAATTAATTTTTCTATATCCCCTATGCTCACATAAAACTTATGGACATCAGACTTTAGCATTCCAACATTTTCCATTACAAAAGCTTTTGGTTGTAATTCAAGAATAGCACGTATGTATTCTTTCACTAACATATTGTTTTGATTTATTGTTGTATTATGTTGCCTATTTGCATTTGAAAAACCCTGACATGGCGGGCCACCAATTACAACATCAACATTTCCATATTCTTTTAGTAATGCCTTATAATCTGCTGTGCATACATCGGAGTTTGGATATATATTAAAATTTTTTTTATATGTCTGTTTTGCGTTTTCGTTTTTTTCAAATGCAGCTATAATCTCAAAACATTTTGTATTTTTGAAGCCTCTGCTTAAACCGCCCGCACCTGAGAATAAATCTATAGTTTTATATAAAGATGTCATTGTTATTTCACAAACTAATTTTTGTAATGATAGCGTTTTTTTATTATTATTTCTAGAGAATTCATGAACAAACCACTGTCTTATTATTTCTCTTTATTTATTTTCATATATTTAATAAATATATGAAAATAAATAGTGTAATGGAGATTAGTTTTAAATGTTTAACAATAAATATTATAAATATATATGAAAAATATTTGACAAATATATAAAAAAGGTATATAATCTCGATAAGAGGTTATAAAATGGCAGAAGATAAACGTACAAAATTCGTTAGGATTGCAGAAAACAGGACAAACAAAATTATTAATATGATTAGGTTATTGGGTAATTGCTCCAGTAAGTCCACCTATGATTATACTGATAAGGATGTTGATAAAATTTTTGGTACATTAAAATCAGAGCTGGATGATGCAAAAAGACGGTTCCAAAGCAGTGATTCAAAACGTAATGGTGAATTTAAGCTGTAGCCTTTTCTAAGGAGTAATGCATGAAATTCAAATGGAATTTTCCATCAGTTAAAAATGGTACAATGACAGGTATTGGCCAAGGTGATATAGAAACGTTTAAAGGGCATTCTTTTGAATCATTAGCAAGAGAAATTTGTCAAAATTCATTAGATGCAAAACTTTCAAATTCAGAGAAACCCGTTTTGGTAGAATTTCAATCATTTGATATTTCTTCATGTGATATTCCAGATTTAGAGCATTTAAAACAAAATCTTCGTAATGCTGAAAAGTCAAAACCTGTACAAAAAGATAAGCGCGCTGCAGATTTTTATAAACAGGCTACTAAAATTGCTGATGAAATGTTTTGCCCGATGTTAAGAATCAGTGATCATAATACAAAAGGATTGATTGGTTCAAAAAGTAAAGATGACAGTTTGCCTTGGGCGAATCTGGTAAAAAATGCAGGTTTCTCAAATAAAAGTGGAAATTCGGGTGGTTCTTATGGTGTTGGTAAAGCAGCTGCTTTTGCATGCTCATATTTTCATACTGTTTTTTACAGTACGCTAGATATTGAAGGAAATGAAGCATGTCAAGGCGTTGCAAAATTGGCAAGTTACAGAGATGAGAATGATTATGTAACAACTGGTACTGGATATTGTGGAAACGAAAATAATCCTATTTTTGAGCAGCTATTTTTACAGGAAGGTTATAAACGAGAAAAGAATGATTCAGGAACTGACTTATATATTGTTGGATTCAATACATCAAAAACAGACGATTGGAAAAAAGAAATTGTTCTTTCTGTATTAGATAGTTTTTTATTTGCACTTTATAAAAAGACATTAATTGTTAAAGTTAATGATATTGAAATAAGTTATGATACTTTAGAAGAGGTAATTCATCAATTTTGTACTGAGAAAAACTCAACAATACTTAATTACTATAAAATACTTACATCTCCTGAAGCAAAAGAATTTGAGGATCCGAATTATAAAAGCAAAGGAAGTATTAAATTAAAACTTCTTATTTCACCTGAATTACAATCACATAGAAGAGTTGCCATGATTCGTGCAACAGGTATGCGAATAATGGAACAAGGAAAAATAAACGGGCAGATTCCATTTGCAGGAATTCTTTCAATTGAAGGAGATGAAATAAATGATTATTTGCGACGATTAGAAAATCCTGAACATACAAAGTGGGAATATAGCAGAGCCGAAGAAGGTCATAAACAAGAAGCTGAGAAATTTGTAGCTGGTTTTGTAACGTTTATCAGAAAATGCTTGGATTCTCTTGTAGAAAATGATAACTCTTTAAATGAAATTGACCCAGGAATAGGAGATTATTTGCCATCATTGGAAAATGATAATGGTGATGATGAAATGAAAAATACACTTTCTGATTTACCTTTAAAAGAAAAAACAAAATTGAAACCTAAAAAGATAATTTCATTTACAGAACCTTCCAATCAGGATGATGATATTGTTGCTGAAGATGGTAATGGTGGCAGTGGTGACAAATTTGGTATAGGTGGTAATGACGGAAAATCTAACGGTGATTCAGAAGGTGGTAACTATGGAACTGGCACCGATGGAGTTGGTAATAATAGTGGAAATAAAGA
This sequence comes from Treponema sp., assembly GCA_017645785.1. Taxonomy (GTDB): domain Bacteria; phylum Spirochaetota; class Spirochaetia; order Treponematales; family Treponemataceae; genus Treponema_D. The sequence continues at coordinate 27,759 of JAGCNW010000016.1, read as the reverse complement.
AGGAGACTATCAGGGAATTGAATCAAAAACTTCTTTGGAAATAAAAAGTAAACGTATTATCCCAGTAGAAAAAACAAAAGGAAAATATAAGCTTTTATTTATTCCTGCGATAGATTGCCAAGATGCTTCTGTCGAGATTAAACAGGCAGCTGAAACAGAGTTGTATGATATTGACTTAGTTAATGCTTCTGTTACAGGTCAGTCTCAAATAAGCTGCAATAAAAATATACTTAATAATTTGATTTTTAAGGCAGGAGAAAAAATTGAAATTATTTTTTCTATAGATTCATCAGATTATTCTTCTTTTGAGGTGAAATGCTATGAAAGTAAGAAATAAAATGTATCCATATCCAGTATTATCTTCTTATGCAGATGATTATGTTGGCAGTAAATTTGATGTAAACGCTTCTTTTTCAATGGATGGTTATGATTTAAAACTAGATTTTTCAGCAGAACTGCAAAATAACCAGTTAATGGAATTATTGAAAAATGGTAGTGCCATAATTGTCTATCACATAGAAAATCCTCTTGCAGGGTTTAGAAATGCGTATGAAACAGATTCCCTGAATCATAGTATAAAAATTCCTATTCGTAGAGTTAAAGACAGGGTCGAAATATCCAGCTTTATTATTGCTAAGAAAAACATTTCCAATTATACAAATAATTCTTTTAATCCCGATTATGGAAATGGGGTTTCTTTTGATATAGAAAAAGGTTGTGTTCTTGCTGTTGCAAATCCATTTGAATTGATTGTTCCCAAAATACAAGAAGAATTAAAAGACAGAAATTCTTTCATTGCGATTATTGGCACGGAAGATGTATCTGAATTACAAGTAAATCTGGATCGAACAGATAAACTTGTGATTTATTTACCTATGGAAACATATAAGTATTATAGGCATATGTCAAATAATCCTGCAATTAAACAGGTACTAGTTTCCGCTATTATAATTCCGGCACTTATTTATACTTTTGAGTATTTGAAAAATCTGGCAAAAGATGATGATGCAAATTTTAATTCGCGATTAGAGGATTTTGACTGGCTTAAGGCTTTACAAACCATATTATCTAAACAGCCTTTTGAAGAAAAAGATTTTAAGGCATGGATTAAAAATGCAGATTCTTTAGCCTGGTCGCAAAAATTACTGAACACACCTATTACGGGATGTATATATCAATTATATAAAATGGAGGGAAATATTGATGAAGATTAAAATGATACCAGCTGATAAACTTATACAGTTAAAAGAAAGCATATCTTCAATGACAAAAAGTTATGATAATCCAAATAATAATTGGATCTCAGAATATCTAGGTAATGAAGTTTTTATAGATACACGCTTTACTTGTCCAGATGTGGAGCTTACTATATCAGATAATGAAAACGATGATTTTGATAATGTTGTAAAATTATATGGATCATTAAAAGATGTACTTTCTGATTCAGTTGCAACAGAAGAACGTCTATGGACTGGTTTTACATTGGATAGATACTATGAATATTCAGCTAAACGTTGGAAACAGGATTCTCGTTGGACAGCCAATGGAATCCGTGACCATCTATTCTTTATGAATACTGGTCGGCGAGCATTAACAAGAAATGCAGTTTCACGTTTATGGTGGATAGGGCGTTTAACTTATGATAATGAACTCAATTCTCCAGACCCATGGAAATATACTCGATATGTATGTACACATCAGCGTTTTATAGTTGATTTTCTTGAAAGAAATATTTCAAATAGCTTCTCTTTACTAAAGCCAACCATTGATGCTGTTTTGAAATGGGAGGCGAATCATGAGAATAGGGAAGTTGATAGTAATAAGATGAGGGAAATACAGAAATATATAAATATTCTTGGTGGAATATATATATTAGATTGTTTGGAATACCAGTTTTTGTATGACAAGGTTTATTCGAAAATCGAAACTCTTATGGAGAACTAGACCTTTTATTTCTATGCTTTCAAATTGTTTTACTAGTTGATATATTTGCAGTTACATCTGAGCAAAGGACGAGATCCTTAGGGGCGGAGCCCCTAGGAGAAGGGGTAGCGCAAGACCGCGAAAAGCGGGCTGGAGCGAGGGGAAGGCTTTCCTCTAAATAAAAAAAGGAGCCGACATGCAACAAACAAACCGCAAAACCCTCCGCGTCGTCGCCGCAGTCATATTCCGCGCCACTGCCCAAGGGCAGCGCCAGGTCTTTGCCACGGCGCGAGGTTATGGCGACTGGAAGGGCTGGTGGGAGTTTCCGGGCGGAAAGATTGAGGCCGGCGAGTCGTCGCAAGAAGCGCTTGTCCGCGAAATCCGCGAGGAGCTTGCGTCAAAAATCAGCGTTGGAAAAAAAATCGCGGACGTTGAATGGGACTACCCGGACTTTCACCTTAGCATGCAGTGCTTTGAATGCGCCCTTGTCTCCGGCGGCTTGGACTTGCTTGAGGCACAAAGCGCGGCCTGGCTTGGCGCGGACAATTTGCGTTCGGTCAAGTGGCTTCCGGCCGACGAAGCGATTTTGGACAAGGTCGCCGCGCGATTGAACGCTTATTCCACTTACGCAGTTTCTCTTTGTTTTGACGACGCCGCTGCCCAAAGCGTCAAGGCCGTCCAAGAACGCCTTGCGCAAATTTGCGGAAACAATTTTTTAATTGAACATTCGGTTCCGCCACACGTCACATTGGGAGCCTTTCACGCGGAGCCCGGCGCTCTGCCCAAATTGCAAAAAGCCTTTGACGATTTTGCAAAGGCGGCGCGCGATGTCTTGGGCGGGCAAGGCCTTGACTTGGAATTTGGCGGAACGGATTCTTTTTTGGGCAAGGTCGTTTTTCTTGCGGCAAAAAAAGATTCGCCAAGCTTTGCTTCTTTAAAAATGCTGAACGAAATCCTGCACCAAAAATTTCTTCCTTTGTTTGAAGCGGGAAGTAACAAAAATTATTTGCCGGAGCGCTGGCTTCCGCACGCGGCGCTTCTTGGCCTTGCAACCGATTGCCGTTCCCCGCTTCTTGGGCTTTATAGCGCTCAAGGCGGCGGCGACAGTTTGGGTCTTGCCACCGATTCTAGTTCCGCGCAAATTGAGTTGCCCCAGTCGGGCCGCGTCGCCGCGCTTTCGCTTGCGTTGTGCAAGCCGTATAAGGAGCTTTGCCGCGCCGCTTTTTAGTCTTGCAAACGATTGGCGTTCCGCATCTTCCTTACCGCCGCCGCGCGCTTTAAGGCCACGTGCGCCACGATGCAGGCCAAAATCACTAGCCCTCCAAAAATGCTGGAGGCGCTGGGAACTTCGCCCGCAAAAAGCGCCACCCAGACCGGGTTCATCATCGGCTCTATCATCGTGATGATTACGCTGCTTAGCGCGGGAACTTTTTCTATTCCGATGGAAAGAAGGACGGCGGGCATTCCTATTTGAAAAACGCCCAGGCACAAGAGGGCGGGATATGACATGGCGCTTTGCGGAAGACCCGCCTTTACGATGAACGGAATCGCGAACAAAAACGACAAGAGGCACGAAAGGTTTAGCGAATCGGAAGGCCGCGTGTTCTTTGCCCGCCGCAAAAAAATCGTGGTTCCGCCGTAAGTCACTCCCGACAAAAGCGCCAAAATGTTTCCGGCCATTTGTCCTCCGCCAAGGTCGCCCCACAAGAGCAAGACCATTCCGGCCAAGATTCCGGCCACGGCGGCGATGTCAATCCAGTCGCTTTTTTCGCCGGCCAAAAGCGGCCCAAAAATTATTATGTAAATCGGATTTGTGTATTGCAGCAAAATCGCGTTGGCGGCGGTCGTCATTTTTGTCGCCGGAACGAATAGCAGCATTGTGGCCGCGTAAAAAAAGCCGCCGAGCAAAAGGTTTGTCGTGGCGCGCCAGTCGATTTTTTGGGGCCGCGCTTTTTGGTCTTGCCTGCAATCTCCGTCGCCCGCTTTTTGGTCTTGCAAACCATTTTCGTTTTGCCGGATAAACAGTTTCGGCGGCCGCCTAAAGGCGATCGTCACCGTTAGCATTCCCAAAAGGCTTCGGACGCCGGCAATGGCAAGCGCGTCCCACTTTATAAGTTTTATGACAAGGCCGCCAAAGCTCCACAAGAGCGCGCACAGGGCAAGCGCGGCCACCGGGTTCAGGGCCGCAGTTTTAGGCTTGCATTCGTTTTCAGTCGCTTTCATTCTATTCTTCTTTTGCGAACAACGCTTGGATTTCAAGCTTTTTGTGCTTTCCCTGCAAGTCGCTGGGAAGCGCCTCAAGGAAGCGCCATTTTTTGGGAATGACTACGTTCTCAAAAAAGTCCATAAGGTAATCGTGGAAGAACATGTTGATGTCAAACTTTTTGGCGCCTTCAAATTTTTTCTTTCCCTCGTCGTTAAAGGCGATGGCGGCGGCCAAGTACTGGCGCCTGTCGTTCATCGCGACGACGCAAACGTCTCGAACAAGGCCGGTCTGCAAAAGGCGGTTTTCCACTTCCGTTAGCGAAACGCGCTTTTCTTCTATCTTGACGATTGAATCCGAGCGGCCCTTTAGAATAAAGCGGCCGTCGTCGTGAATGTCTACCAAGTCAGCGGTGGCAAAGCCCGCCGGGTCTTTTATGTAGGGCGACTTAATCACAAGACAGCCGTCCTCGTTCTTCCAAATTTCGGCGTTGTCAAAGGGAGTCCATTCCAAACCGTTCTTGCTCTGCCTGTAGGCGATGCCGCTGGTCTCTGTGCTGCCGTAAACTTCCACCGGCCAAAAGCCAAAGACTTCGTTTGTCCGCTTGGCGACTTCGGGCAAAAGGACGCCGCCGCTTGTAAAGATAAAGCAGTCGTTCAAGGGCAGCTTGTCTTGCGAGTCATTCGTTCTCTTTAGGAACGCGGGAACGGCAATAATCATATACTTTTCGTCAGTCAGTTTTTCAAATTCGCTGGGGAATTCTATTCTCTTCCTGCGGAACGGAACTCCAGCCGCAAAGGGCAGCGCGATTGTGAACAAAAATCCGTAGATGTGGTGTTGGCTTACCGTGGCGACCAACTTTCGTTTTGTAAACTCATCGCCCCACTTGCTAAAGACAAAGGCGTTGTCTTCGTTAAATTCCGTCATGCGCTGGATTACGTCTTTGGGCTTTCCCGTGCTGCCCGAAGTGAACATATGGATGCGCGTTTCGTCGGCGACAATTTGAGGAGCGGTCCTTATTTCCGCTTCCGTAACTTGCGGAGCGTTTTGCAAGGCCGCCGGAATGAACAAGGTGTCGGGAACGTTTTCGGCGTCAGTCCAAAACTGGTAGCCGGGCTTTCGCATCTCTTTTATGAATTCCGGCGTGATGTTGGCGGTAAGCATAATTTGCTTTTTGCATTGAAGGAGCGCAACGAAGGTGACCAAAAAAAGCCAGTAGTCGTTGCAGTGCAAAATAAATTCATTGGCTCCCGTTCCTTCGACAACCTTGCGCATCCGCGCGGTGTCGGTCAAAAAGTCAAGCCAAGTTTTGTATTGGCCTTTGGTCCAAGTATCGTCATAGCAAAGCACATGGTCGTCCGCGCGGCTGTCCGCCTTAAATTGCGTGATAGGAAAATAACCTTTCATTTTTTTGTTCACAACGCTCCTCACTATAAATTCCATTCCAAAAATAATTCCCATTATTATATACGAAACGCCGCCGTTGTAAAACGCCCATACGCGTTCCGAGGCGCAAAAAACTGTCCACGCCGCCGCCGCCCCGTTCAACACAAAAAAAGCGCACCAAACCAGCGTCACTTTTTTGCAATAGGCTTCCACGCGGCCCTTAAAGGGAGACGCCAAAATGCTTTTGTCCTGCAGCGTGGCAAACCTAAAGACGATGTTGGGCGGCGAAAAGAGGCTCGTTACAAAGACAAACAAAAAAGTTCCGCACACCGCAATGGGATACAGCTTTAGGAAGAGGGCGGAATTGCTGGCAAAGCACGCGCCTCCAATCAGCAAAAGAAAAAGCGAAGAGAATAAATTTTTGGGATTGAGCTTGCGCTTTCCGTCCGCGCTTTTGGAGGCGTTGCCGGTGGCCGACAAAAAAAACGCCAAAGCCAAGGCTAGGACGCATAAAGAAACAATCCTGACCGGCGCTTTGTAAACCACAAGGAGAACAAAGACCAGTACAGGATATAAGACGCCCGCGATTGCGAGCAAAATTCCGCCGGCTTTTTTAACGGCCGAATTCATTTTTTTAGGCGATGAGCAAGTCGATTACGTTCTCGACGGTCTTGGCGTTCTTGAACATTTCGGGGTCGATCTGCTTTCCGGGCATATACTGCTTGATCTTAGAAAGAAGGTCAACGGCGTCGATTGAATCCAAGTCCAAGTCCTCAAAAAGCTTTGAGTCCATCTTTACTTCGCTTTTGTCAATCTCAAAGTCGCTCTCAAGAACTTCCTGAATTTTTCCGAACAATTCTTCTTTTGTCATTTTGGTTTCCTCCAAATTTTATTTTCCGATTTCGGAATTGATGAATTCCGCCAAAGCGTTTACGCTGGCAAAATGCTTTTTGCTGTCCTCGCTTTCCGCGGAAAGCTTGACGTTGAATTTCTTTTTAAGGGCCACGCCCAATTCAAGCGCGTCGATTGAGTCCAAGCCCAAACCGCTGCCAAACAAGGGTTCGTTGTCCTTGATGTCTTCTGGCGTTGTGTCTTCCAGCTCCAAGGAACTGATGATCAACTCCTTGATTTGTTTTTTAAGCTCTTCCATAACGATTTTTAAAGTATAAAGCGCTTTTTGCCCTTTGTCAAGGAACGCGCCCTCTTGCCTCCGCCTTGACACAATCCCCTCAAAAAATTAATATTCTATAAAATTGAAAAATCTCAAGGAGAAAACCATGAAAAAGATTTTGACAGTTTTGCTCGCGTTCGCCATTCTTTTTGGCGCCACATCTTGCTCTAAAAAGGCAAAAAAGTCAGGAAAGACATGGATTGTCGCCACTGACACAGCCTTCCGCCCGTTTGAGTACACAAACGAAAAGAACCAGTTCGTAGGCATTGACGTTGACCTTTTGGCCGCTGTCGCCGAAGACCAGGGCTTTAACTATGACTTGCAGTCTCTTGGTTGGGACGGAGCGGTTGCCGCCGTTCAGGTTGGACAGGCCGACGGTTTGATCGCCGGAGCCACAATCAAGCAGGAACGCATTGATTCAGGCTGGATTTTCAGCGACGGCTACTACAACGCCACGCAGACTTTCGTCGTTGCCAAAGACTCTTCAATCGAAAAGTTCGAGGACCTCAAAGGAAAGAACGTTGCCGTAAAGAACGGAACAGCCGGCATGGACTTTGCCCTTTCACTCAAGGCAAAATACGGCTACTCTGTTACAGTTTTCGAAGACTCTCCGACAATGTACCAGGACGTAGTTTTGGGAAACAGCGACGCTTGCGTTGAGGACACACCGATCATCGCCTCTAACATCAAGGAAGCCAAGCTTCCCCTCAAGATTCCCGCCGGAATGGAAAGCGAAGGCGCTCCCTACGGATTCGCCATCATGAACGCCAAGAACCAGGAATTGCTCGACATGTTCAACAAGGGCTTGGCCAACATCCGCGCCAACGGCACTTACCAGAAGATTTTGGACAAGTACTTGAAGTAGGAACGGCGTGACGCGGAATCCCGCGACGCGCGCCATCACGCAAAGGCCGCCCTCCATTCGGGGGCGGTTTTTTGTTTGCAAAATCCATAAAATCGCGCTACAATGGTTCCTAATAGGGAATTTTCCATGCCAACGATAACAAAAAAAATAAACGGCGCGATAATCGTATTTACGCTTGCAAGCCTTTTTGCAAACATTGTCTTTGACTTTTTTGCGGTCAAAAAAATCTTGAGCGAAACCTACGACACATTTTTGACGCAAATCGCCTACACTGGAGCGTCTTACTTTAAGGGCGACAAGTTGGAGCGGTTCGCCCGCGAAGGCCTAAAGTCGGAGGAATACAAGGACACCCTCATAAAGTTGGCCAACCTCACCGAAAACACCGACATAAGCTTTTTGTACGTCATCATTCCGGAGATGCCGGACTGCAAGTACAAAACTTACGTCTTTAACGTAGTCAACACAAAGCTGCGCAACAAGTTCAATCCGTATCACGCGGGCTACAAAGAGGACACGTCTGCGTCTTCGGCCGCCCGCTTTAAAAATTTGATGGAAAAGGGCGGCATGGAATTGGACAGCACGATGTTCTCGCAAACCGGCGCGCGGACAAGAGTTTCGCTCGCCCTGCGCGATTCAACGGGAAAAAAAGTCGGAATCATTTGCGTAGAAAAGCAAATGGACACCGTCACTTCGGTCCTTAAAAATTACATCCGCATAGACTTGCTCTACGCTCCTATAGTTTCGCTCTTGTTCTTCATTTGCTTTGGAACATTCATCAGCAAAAAATTTGTCCGCCCGATTGTCAGCATTACAAGAGAAGCCAACGGCTTCGCTTCCCACGACGCGCATTTTTCCGACAAACTCAAGGAAATCCATTCCAACGACGAAATCGAAACCCTTGCCCGCTCCATAGAAAAAATGGGCATCGACATCCAAATCTACATCAAGGACCTCATGCGGGTGACCAGCGAAAAAGAACGCATCAGCGCGGAGCTTTCGGTTGCCAGCGGAATCCAGGCCGGCATGCTGCCCAAAAACTTTTCGCCCTACCCCGACCATCCGGGCATCCAGCTTTACGCCAGCATGATTCCCGCCAAAGAAGTCGGCGGCGACTTTTACGATTTCTTCTGGACGGGCAAAGACAAACTGTGGCTCGTCATGGGCGACGTAAGCGGAAAGGGCGTCCCCGCCGCGATGTTCATGGTAATCGCAAAGGCGCTCATCAGAAACGCCGCCACGCAGGATTACGAACCAAGCGAAATTTGCGAGCGCGTCAACAACCAATTGTGCAAGGAAAACGAGCAGGGCCTTTTTGTAACATGCTGGCTCGGCTGCGTAAACCTTTCCACGGGCCTGATGAAATACGCCAACGCCGCGCACAATCCTCCCGTTCTCTACGACGGAAAGGAATATAAATTCCTCAGAGAAAAAAGCGGCATTATGCTTGCCGCGATGGAAGACACAAAATATGTCGAATACGAAATTCAGCTAAACAAGGGAAACCGCCTCTTCATCTACACCGACGGCGTTACAGAAGAGCAAAACAAAAACGGCCAGCTCTTTGGCGAAGACCTGCTTTTGGGAGCGCTTGCAAAGAATGCGGCCCTTACCGCAAAAGAAAAGATAGAGGCCGTCAACGCGGAATTGGACCGCTTTGCCGGCGGAGAATCGCAAGCCGACGACATAACGGCGCTTGCCTTCTACCTTGACGAGCTTTCGGGAGCGGAAGGCGCAAAGGCAAAAGAAAGAATTTTGGACTTGCCCGCCGCCGACGAAAAGTTGGCGGACGTCTTGGACTTCATAAAGTCAAATTTGCCGGACGGCGTTTCAAATGATTTGAAAAATAAAATTGACCTTGCGGCGGAAGAGATTTTCGTAAACATAAGCCATTACGCATACGAAGAGGCGACGGGCAAGGCGCAAATCGTTTGCGAGAATCCAACGCCCAACAGCATAAAAGTTTCGTTTGTCGACTGGGGAAAAGAATTTAATCCGCTGGAGCAGCCCGACCCCGACTTTACGCAAAGCGCGGAAGAAAGGCGGCTCGGCGGATTTGGAATTTATCTTACCAAGCAGTTTATGGACAAGGTAAGCTACTGCCGTCAAGACGGCAAAAACATATTGACGATAGAAAAGAGCTTCTGAAAAAAGATGTCCGGGTCAAGCCCGAACATGACATGCCTGTCATTGCCGCGCTTGACGCGGCAATCTTTTTATTGCGGAGCGACATACCGTTCCTAGCGTTCGATGTTCAGCAATTTGTCCATGCTGGTGGCTTCGAGCACTTGCATGCAAAAGTCCGACGGCTTTTTAATGACCAATTTTCCGCCGTTGCCGCCCATAATCTTGTGGGCCAGCAAAATGTCGCGCAAGCCGGTGCTTGACATGTATTCAATTCCGCTTAGGTCAAGATTCATAATTTTTGAACCCTGAGACATTTCTTTTATGACAGCCTCCAATTGGGGAGCGGTTGTCGTATCCAAACGGCCGGAAACTACAAGGTCTACATTGGTTCCATTTCTATTTTTCTTGATGTCCATGGCTTTTCCTCTTGGCTCCATTATACTACAAAAACAATTTTTTTTGAAGACCCAGTCGATTTTTTGTGCAAAAAAACTAAAAATATGATACAATATATTTTATAAGGAATTTATTATGTCGAATTGTTTAAAATGCAAAGCGCCTCTTATCCCGGGAGCGAAATTCTGTTCCAACTGCGGAACTCAGGTTGAGAATCCCCACAAGCTAATTCCATGCCCCAGTTGCATGTCCGGCATCACTGACGACACGATTTTTTGCCCCTGGTGCGGAAAAATGTACGAAAAGGTCGAAGTAGTCAAAAAGAAGGCCAATATACCCGAAACCATCCCAAATTTGGTTGAAGTCCAAGGCGGAACATTCTTTATGGGAACGGGCGATTTTTCGCACAGCGTAACGCTCAATCCGTTCAAAATAGGAGAGGCGCCCATTACGCAAGACCAGTATTATTATGTAATGGGAACAAATCCTTCAAAATTTTTGCGCGGCGACTACCCGGTAGAAAGCGTCACTTGGTGCGACGCGATTCGCTATTGCAACAAATTGAGCAAAATGTTCAATCTTACCCCTTGCTACATCATCGGAAGTTCCGGCGACTTTTCCCAAGTGGAAAACACAAGCCCGGTTTGGAAGCGTTTGACATGCGATTTTAGCGCCACCGGCTTTAGGCTTCCTACAGAAGCGGAATGGGAATACGCGGCTCGCGGCGGAAAGAACAAGGACGCATTTTTGTACTCTGGTTCCGACGACATAAACGAGGTCGCTTGGTTCGGAGAAAATTCTCAAATTACAACGCACGGCGTTTGCGAAAAAAAGCCGAACGCCCTTGGCCTTTACGACATGTGCGGAAACGTCGCCGAATGGATTTATGACGAATACAGCGAATACAACAAAGCGCCCCAAGTCAATCCGACTGGCCCTGGAACGATGACAGGCGTTCATGTAAAGCGCGGCGGCTCTTGGCTTGACGACGCGGAACAATGCAACGTCTTCTTTAGAAGCTCCAGCGTTCAGGTTGGAAAAAGCTCGAACCTAGGTTTTAGAGTTTGCTGCACAATTCCTTTGCCTGACGAAGACCCCAAGAAAAAATAGAGGACATTATGTTTTTCATTTTCAAAACGTATTTGTTTATGTTGCTGGCGTCGTTGGGCAACACGCTTTTGCTTGCCCTCTTCGCTTTGATCTTTGCCATGATAATCGGCTTGATCTTTGCCTTGATGAACGTAAGCCGCAACAAAATTTTAAACGCGATTGGAACGATTTACGTCGACGCGATTCGCGGCGTGCCTTTGATTGTTCTTGCCTTTTTCATTTACTTTGGCGTCCCCCAAGGAATGAAAATGATATTCGACGACTTTAGGCTGCCGGCTCTCCAAGCGGGAACCATAGCTCTCGCGATGAACTGCGGCGCTTACATGGCGGAGATTTTCCGCGCTGGAATCGAAAGCATCGACAAAGGCCAGATGGAAGCGGCCCGTTCTTTGGGCCTTAGCTATGGAACCAGCATGAGGCGGGTAATTTTGCCGCAAGCCTTTAAAGTAATGATTCCATCAATCATAAACCAGTTTATAATCACGCTAAAGGACACGTCGATTCTTTCTGTCATCGGCTATCCCGAATTGACCAACACGGGCCGCACAATCGCCGGAAACACTTTCCGCAGTTTGGAAACCTGGGCAATCGTAGGAATTCTTTACATGATTGTAATCGTTAGTTTGAGCCGCGCGGCAAAAGCTTTGGAGCGGAGGATAAAAGCGAATGAAAAATAATTCAGAAATAAAAATTCACGTTGAAAATTTAAAGAAAACTTTTGGAAAACTGGAAGTCCTTAAGGACATCAACATCGACATAACTCAGGGCGAAGTGCTTGTAGTCATCGGACCGAGCGGCTCGGGAAAGTCAACCTTCCTCCGCTGCCTTAACCGTTTGGAAACAGCCACCAGCGGAAAGATTATCGTCAACGGCGAAAACATCAGCGACAAAAAAATCAACATCAACAAAGCGCGCGAAAACATCGGAATGGTTTTCCAGCACTTCAACCTGTTCCCCAATATGACCGTTTTGCAAAACGTCGCGCTGGCTCCGATCGAGCTTAAAAAAATGTCAAAGGAAGAGGCTCTCCAAACAGGAATGAAATTGCTCCAGCGCGTCGGCCTTGACTCAAAGGCCCACAGCTATCCGCAGCAGCTTTCGGGCGGACAAAAGCAGCGCGTGGCCATCGCGCGCGCCCTTGCGATGAATCCTTCGATAATGCTTTTTGACGAGCCCACAAGCGCGCTTGACCCTGAAATGGTTGGCGAAGTTCTTGCCGTAATGAAGGAGCTTGCAAAGGGCGGAATGACTATGATTGTCGTCACCCACGAAATGGGATTCGCGCGCGAAGTCGCCGACCGCATCGTCTTTATGGACGGCGGCTACATCATCGAGGAAGGTTCTCCCGAAGAAATTTTGAAGAACCCTAAGCAGGAAAGAACGATTAGCTTCTTGAACAAAGTCTTGTGAGGCGCGCGATGAAAAAGATAATTACGATAAGCAGAGAATTTGGAGCGGGCGGCGGCGAGATAGGCCGTCGCGTGGCTGACGAATTGGGCTACGATTATTGCGACAAGGAATTGATTTTACGCGCCGCCCGAGACGCCAACATTGACATAAACAGAATGTTGTCCATTGACGAAAAGCCGCCGCTAGTCTTTGGCTTTACCCAAAGCCTCTTTGACATGTACAACGCTCCCCTTGACGAGCGCGTGTTTGGCGCCCAAAAAGAAATCATCCGAAAGCTTGGCGAGCGCGGAAAATGCGTCATCGTCGGCCGCAACGCCAACAGCATTTTGCAAGCCTTTGACAATTCCCTGCACGTCTTTGTCCACGCCGACCAATATTGGCGCGCCGCCCGCCTTAAAGAAAAGATGCCCGAAAAATCCGAAAAAGAAATTTTGGACGACATAAAAATTGTGGACAAGCGCCGCCAAAAATACTGCTCGCATTACACCAACACAGAATTTGGCGCAAGCAAATACTACGACTTGTGCCTTTCAACTTCGTCGCTTGGAATCGACAAGTGCGTCCAAATTATTTTGGACATCGCGCGGGGATAGACAATTTGTATAGCGGCATTTGTCGGAATAATGTCGGAATAATGTCGGAATAATGTCGGAATAATGTCGGAATAAACTTGACTTTAAATATTTTGTATAGTATAATTCCCGATATATGAGTATAGATGAAATAAGGCGGAAGATTTCTTTAGGCGAAAACATTGCCGTGGAATTCAAAAGATGCGGCAACGGAATGCAAAAAGACGTTTATGAAACAGTCTGCTCATTTTCAAATAGATTCGGCGGCGACATTTTTTGCGGAGTTCTTGACGATGGCGCTATAGAAGGCATTCCGGAAGGCGCCGCTCAGGCAATGGCAAGCAACTTTGTAAACACCATATCAAATGAAGATTTATTCCAGCCAAAACTTTTTATAACCCCGGAAATAGTTTTGATTGATGGAAAGCTCATCATTCATATTCATGTTCCATTTTCTTCCGAATTATGCAGATATAAAAAAGAAATTTATGACCGCATTGGCGAAAGCGATGTAATAGTAAAATCAACATCAAAAATTGTTGAGCTTGGAATCCGAAAACAGAACGTATATACCGAACAAAAAGTCTTTCCATTCGCAACAATTTCAGAACTTAATGCAGATTTAATTGAGCGCGCTAGGCGTATGGCTGTTTACAAAAATGAAAATCATCCGTGGAAAAATCTTTCGGATATGGAACTATTGCGAAGCGCGCGGCTTTTTGGAGAAGATTTGGAAACTGGAAAGGAAGGAATCAATCTTGCAGGACTTCTTTTGTTTGGCCGCGACGATATAATTGGTTCCGCCTGCCCATCTTACAAAACAGACGCTATTCTAAAAAAAGTAAATACAGACCGATATGATGACCGCCAGATTATTTCAACAAATCTCATAGACAGCTTTGACCAGCTTGTTCAATTTGGGCAAAAACACCTTTGGGATAAATTTTATATTGAAGGAATGCAGGCTGTAAGTATAAGAGACAAAATCCTGCGGGAAATGATTTCGAATATTTTAATGCACAGGGAATATGTAAGTCCTTATATTTCACGTTTTATTATTGAAGAAGACAAAATGTATACAGAAAATCCATGCAAAGCTTTGGATTATTTTAAACTCACTCCAGACAATTTTACGCCGGTTTCTAAAAATCCTATAATCGCCTCCTTCTTTGTTCAGATTGGAAATGCCGACGAGCTTGGAAGCGGAATCAGAAATTTGTTTAAATACACAAAACTATATTCTGGCGAAGAGCCGACAATGATAGAAAATGATATTTTCAAAACCGAAATACCGCTCAACAATGGCTACTCGGCAGATGCAAACAAAGGCGCGCGGCAAAATGAAGCGGAGGTCAGCCTGAGTTTGAATCAACAGAAAATTATCAAGCTCATAAAAGAGCAGCCTCAAATCTCCGCAGAACAGATTGCAAAGGAACTGGATTTATCTTCACGCACGGTGGAACGCAATTTGCAAGAACTCAAAAGCCTATTTGTAATTGAACGCGCCGGCAGTAAAAAAGACGGAAGGTGGGTAATTATATAAATTTTGGACATCGCGCGGGGATAGTGGTTGACTACATCATTCTAAAAAACCACTCTCCTTCATTTATTCTCTTCGCACACAAGGCATTTTTCCGTAAGGAACCTTAGCACAAGCGGGGCTTCTTTGTTTCGTTCAAAAGAGGCTAAATGTTCGGAGGCTATAAGATAATCGGCTTCTGCCATAAGCATTCCAAGTTCTAGCTGGCAGTCAATCCGCTCGCCATCGCAAGCAAGGAGCATTCTGTTTGCGCCAGCATACGCCCAGTCAAAGTAAATCTTAAAATGATGCTCCACTCCAACATTGGGGTTCTGAACTTTCTTTTCTGCGATAAGTTTTAAGAGCGCGTCGTTGTTTTTAAGCCGTTCTTTGTCGCCCGGCGGCAATGTTTCCATGTTTTTACGATACGCCTCATATTCGGCTGGCGGCGTGTCGTTAGAGTAAAAAGTCCAACCGTCAAGGATAAGGCATCTCCGTCGTCTACGTTCGCTTTCTGTCATATTTCTCTTCACATATAATATAAAGCGAATTTTCGGAAAGTTTTTAACTTGCGTGAGGAAAGTTTGATTTCCCCACGCAAGCATGATTATAATTTATTAGCCAAAGAGTCCAAATAATTTTTTCTTCTTTGTCAATTCTTCATACAAATTTGCAAATTGACTAAACATTTCAGGATTTTTCAATTTACAAACATCAAGCTCATGAATAAGCTTTTTCTTTGCTGCCTTTATAACAAAAGTATCTCTAAGAGGGTCAGCAGGTTTTGAAGTCGCTTTATCAAATAAAGCCCAGATTTCTTTTTTATATTCTTCAGGATCAGATGAAAACACTTTGTTGTTAATAGCGATAATTTCTGCTTCCGCAGAATGTGTAGCGCCAAATTGCTTTTGGGTCCCTTCTACGGCAGCGCCGACACCTTTTCCAAGCGCGCCGAACAATGAACCTGCTCCTTTTGCAAGAGCGCCAATTCCTTTTAATGCCGCTCCAGCGCCTGCCGCAGCCGCTCCAATTCCGGCACCGGCAAGCGCTGCTGCATCGCCAGCTGAAAGTCCAGAACCGCCGCTACCACCAGAAGCTGCGGCACCGGCGCTTGTTGATTTTTTTAGAAACTCTTTTTGGCAAAGAGGTCTACAAAAATAATGAGATCCATCATAGATTTTGAAATTACCATCAAAAATTGCTTTTCCACAACATGCACAGTTCCCTAATTGAGCCATTTCAATTTTTCCTCCACGTTTTTGTCCGCCGACATATTTTTTATGCTAAAATTATAGGCCATCTATTTTCATTCCGCTAGTTTGCCGCCTTTGGCAAAATCCGTGAGTTGGCTCATTGTTTTTTAATGACCCTCATCTAGCCACAAAAGCGCCCTAATATGCTATACTAAGGCTATGAAAAAATTGATTTTGGTTGACGACCACAAGATGCTGCGCAAGGGCATTTCTTCATACATCACAGAAAACACGGACTGGACTATTCTGGCAGAAGCCGAAAGCCTGGAAGAAATTCCTCTCATAATAAAAAAAATCGCGCCCCAAAAAAACGACAAAATCGTCGCCGTCGTTGACATACAAATAAAGGGCTCTTCCGACTATCCGTTCAGCGGTTTTGAAGCCGTAAAGCTTCTTGCCAAGGCCGGGGTTCCAAGCGTGATATTTTCAAGCCACGACACTGGCGCGCTTATTGAACGCGCGATGAGCGCCGAGGTTGGAGCCAAGGGTTTTGTCTCAAAATTAAGCGACGAAAAAATGCTGCTCGACGCAATCAACACGGTCGCCGCGGGAAAGACTTTTGTTCAGCCTGATTTAGTGGCCTCGCTTATGGATATGAATTCCTTATTGTCCGTTCTTACAAAAAGGGAGATGCAGGTTGTAAAGCTTATTCAGGACGGACACGCAAACGAAGAAATCGCGGCAAAACTTCAAATCAAGCTTACGACTTTGGAAAACTACATTAGCGTGATTTACGACAAAATCGGCTGCCGCGACCGCTCAAGCTTGCTTGAAAAATTAAGATAATTTTGTCAAAATGAAAGCATGGATTTGACAGAGACAAACCTTGCCGTTTTTCAATTTATAGAGCTTCTCTCAATCATTTCATTTTTGTGCATCGCCTTCGCGCTTTTTCTTCTTTTGTACATAAAGGGCAAAGAAAAAAACAGAAGCCTCGAAGAGCAAAACAAAAAAGAGCGCCTTGTGACAGAAACAATCACGCAAGTGCAGGAAAACGAGCGAAGCCGCATAAGCCGCGATTTGCACGACACTGTCACCCAAGACATAAGGACGGCCCTGCTTTACGCGCATAAGCTCAACGATTCAAATGAATTCTCGCAGGAACAAAAAGATTTGCTTTTAAAAATCCAAAAAATCGAAGAAGAAAATTTGCGCAACATTCGGAACATAATCCGAAACTTGACGCCAAGCGAAATAGAAAGCGCTTCTATCGTTCAACTGCTTTCGGAACTGTGCGAAAACACAAATGAGTCCGGCGGAATCGAATGCAAGTTTTACGCGGAAGATCCAAGCCTCTTTGCAAAACTCAACACAGAACAAAAGCTGCATGTTTTTAGAATCGTCCAGGAAAGCGTCAACAACGCCTTAAAACATTCCAAGGCCAGCGAAATAAGCGTTATCGCCCGCGAAGAAAGCGGCGCGAAAAATCCAGGCCAAAGGCGCCTTTTGTTTTTGGTCAGCGACGATGGAATTGGAATATCAGAACAAAAGGCGCCGGATGACGTTATTTCGCAAAACACCCATCTGGGCCTAAAAGGAATGAAAAGCCGCGCCGAGCTTCTGGGCGCGAAGCTAGAAATTAAAAGCGACAAAGAAACCGGCACGCAAATCAAGCTTTATTTGCCGGCGGAATGAATTTAGAAACGCCCCTAAAGCAAAGCCAGCCGATGCAAACGCTTATCGCCTTGTCCAAAATGTTTACAGGAACGCGCGGCAAGAGCGCTGAAATAAAGACGGACACGCTGTTGCTGCTTAAAAGCGCGTACATAAACTTCACTTGGGAATCTTCTTTGTAGCCGGTAAAGATGTTAAGAACGGTAAAAATCGTGGCGCCTTCCACGCTGACTATAAGCGAAATCAAAAAGACAAGAAGAATCAAGTCTGTAATTTCAATCTTTTTTCGTATTTTGATGTACACCCTGATTATTAGGACAATCGTAAGGCTGCAAATCGCCCACACCAGCGACCACAGGGGAACTTTTGCATAGATGACAGTTGTCGTAATATGATACATAAGCGCGCTTATAACGCCGCACGCTCCGCCAAAAAAAGAAGCGGAAATTGTGAATATTGTGTCCATATAAAGCGGAACGGGATTAAAGTTCTGAAGGTAATTGACCGCGATATTCAAAAGGGCAAAAACAATTCCAAGAGGAAGCTGCCATTTTAGGGAATAAGTGAACGCTTTGTTTTCCATATTGAGCCATTATAGCATAAAACCCGTTGGAATAAAAGCGGCAAAACAATGTTATTTAAAATCCGCTTCCAAATCAGAAAGAATCTCGTCCACCGCAGAGCGCAACTTTCGTTCGCTTTGCGTTCCGGAAATTTCTTTTTTGCGGATAAAGCCGACGTCGTAATATCCCAGCGCGTTTCCCGCTTCGTGGATTACAAACTTTCCCTTGTAAGGTCCGTTCTCCAATACAATTCGCGGAACGAGCGCGATGCCCAAGCCTAGTTGGGCGATGGCCAAAAGCGCTTCGTTGCCTTCCGTTTCGGCGGCGATTTTTGGCTTTACGTTGCGGCTCTTTATCCATTTGTCAAAGCGCTTGCGGGCCAAGCCTGTTTTGGGAAGAACAAGCGGCGCGGTGGAAACTATGTCTTGCGGCGAACCGTCCAACTTTGTCCAAGGGCCGTCCGCGCTGGCCGCGTAAATTAACGGCGTTTTTATGACGCTGGTCGCCTCTATCGCGGCGTTGCCTTCTTCGGGAATGGCGGCTACGGCCAAAAGAACGCGGCCCTCTTTTACCGCCGCAAAAGCGCCAGACTCGCCGCCGGTCTGCACCGACAAGCGTATCGCCGGATATTTTTTTGAAAGCTCTTTTATAAAGGGCGGAAGAATCGTGTAGCAAGCGGTGACGCTGGCGTAAACGTTTAGGTCGCCGCTTACGGCGTCTTTGTCTTGCGAAAAATCCGCCAACAAGTCCCGCCGCTTGGAGACCGCTTCTTTTGCAAAGGCCAAAAACTTTTTTCCCCGCTCCGTCAAAATCACCTTGCGGTTGTCCCTGTCCAAAAGCGGCGCGCCCACCTCCTCTTCCAAGCGGGCAATCATTCGGCTCAAAGCGGAAGGGCTCATCGCGCATAAATCCGCCGCCTTAGAAAAATGCAAGGTCTCCGCCACCTTTATAAAGGAATCCAGTTCGTAAAAATCCATAAGAGTAAGTATAGCAAAAGCGCGTAAATCGCGCTACAATATGTTAGCATGAATTTGATTTCAATTAAAAATTGCAGGGTGGAGAATTCAAATTCTACCCTAATTAAAAATTTTTCTTGGCAAATGAACTCCGGGGAAGCATGGCTTGTGATTGGGCCAAACGGCGGCGGAAAGGCCGACTTTTTAAAGGCGCTTTGCGGCCAGCTAAAAATATTGCCTAACGCCGACGGCCTTTGCTCAAACCTTTTTGACCAATCCGTGGACATCGTTTCTTTGGAAAAGGCGGCCGCCTTGATCCAGGAGGAACGCGCAAACGACGAAAGCGAATTTTTGGAAGGAGGCGTCGACCACGGACGCAGCGCCCGCGTCTTTTTTTCCGAAGCGCTTTTGAACAAAAAAATAAAGCGGGACTCAAAGACAGGCGTTTACGACCTTCCTCCACAAGCCGCCCGTTTGGAAAGCGACCCGCAAGTGAAGCTTTGCGGCATCGAAAAAATTCTTGACCGCGGGCTCAAGTATATGTCCACAGGCGAAATCCGCCGAACCCTTTTGTGCCGCGCCCTTTTGAGCGGAAAAAAGCTTTTGATTTTAAGCGACCCATTTGCCGGCCTGGACGCGCAAAGCCGAAAGATTTTGCTGGACTTTTTTGACAGCGTGGCCAAACGCCAGCTTTCGCAAGGGGGGAACGAAGGCAAGACCCAAGAAGCGGGCGGCTTTGAATTTCCCCGCATAATTCTGGGAATGGAACGCTTTAACGAAATTCCAAGCGCCATCAACAAGGTTTTGGAATTTACGGATGGCCAAGTCTCCTTTTGCGGAGACCGTTCCGACTACGAAAAAATTTTGCAAGAAAAAAAATCCTCCGCCCTCCAGTCGCGCGACTCGAACTTGGCGGCATTTAAAACGCAGCTTTCTTCGGCCAACCAAGAAAGCGCGGTCTTGCAAAATGAAAATTTGCCGCAAGGCCAAAATGCCGCCGCCAACGATTCCGGCGCGGCGCCTTCCAGCCAAGAACCCGCGCTAATCGAAATGTGCGGCGTCAACGTCGGCTGGGGCGACAACCGTGTTCTGCAAGACTTAAACTGGACTCTGCGCAAAAACGAGCACTGGTTGATCCGCGGCCCCAACGGTTCCGGCAAGACAACCTTTTTGGAACTGATTACCGGCGACAACATGCAAGTCTTTAGCAACGACATAAAAATTTTCGGCGCGCGCCGCGGCTCTGGCGAAACGATTTGGGACATAAAGAAAAAGCTGGGCATCGTTTCCTACCGCCTGCACGTTGAGTACAGAATGGTCGGCTCGTCCTTGCTTTCGGTAATCGTTTCGGGCTTCAAGGACTCTATCGGCCTGTATGAAAAAGCAACCGACGTGGAAATCGCCGCGGCCAAAAAATGGCTTGAGCTGGGCGGCTTTGCGGGCCGCGAAAACGAGTCCTTCAACAACTTGAGCTACGGCGAACAGCGCGCGATTTTGATTTTGAGAGCGGTGGTAAAGGCCCCGCAAATATTGATTCTTGACGAGCCATGCCACGGCCTTGACGAAAACTTCCGCCAAAAAATTTTGGACTTGCTTGAAATTGTCGCTCAAAGCGGAACCACAACGCTGCTTCACGTCACCCATGATCCGACGGAAGCCTTGGCCGCCGAAAAGCATATTTTGGAATTCCATCCCGGGGAATCGCCGATGTACAAAATAATTGAATTATGAAAAAAATTAAAATCATTCGAACGCCGCGCGTTCTTAGCCTTGCAAACAATTTCGCGGCCCGCAGTCTTGGGCTTGCCGCAGTTTTTCTTTTCGCGCTATTGTTCGCGGCGCTTCTTCCGCAAAATCTTTTTGCAAAGGGCGTTAAAATTCCTTACGATGACGGAATCGAAGTTTTTAACGAAAAGGACTTCCCCGAAGAAGTCGAGCATGAAAACTATTCGCACCCATATCGCTGGAACAAACTGGAAGGCGACAAGGTTCAGTTTAAAGAAATATGGGGCTACCTTGTCACAAGCCGCTTGAAGGACTTTGACAAAAACGCTCCGCTTACCGACTTGGCGCTTTTTGGCGTGGACATAAATTGCTACGGCAAATTGGAAACCGCTCCCAAAAGAAATTTGGCGGCTGGCTTTAAAGGCCGCGTCCACTTGGTCGCCGTTTGCAACAGCATGTCTACAACCCATTTTGTGCTTGACCCAAAATACAACTTGCGCGACGAATTGATAAAAGATTTGGTCTTTGCGGCGATTTCTTTTGACGGCCTTCAAATCGACTACGAGCTTGTTCCCCAAAAAGACGGAGACAATTTTTTGGAATTCTTAAAGCTGCTCAAAAAGAAACTCAACGGAAAAGAGTTGACTGT
Source organism: Treponema sp. (assembly GCA_017645785.1). Lineage (GTDB taxonomy): Bacteria > Spirochaetota > Spirochaetia > Treponematales > Treponemataceae > Treponema_D. The sequence continues at coordinate 6,320 of JAGCNW010000016.1, read as the reverse complement.
ATGCGTTCCCGCCCGCGTAAAAACGCTTTCTACCGACGTTTACGACTACAAAAAAATTGCGGCCGTCGCCGACAAAATTATGATTATGGCTTACGACGAGCATTGGTCAACAAGCCGGCCCGGTTCAATCGCGTCAGTAAATTGGTGCAAAAAAATTGTTGATTACGCCCTTAGCGTTTTGCCCGCCGACAAATACATCATCGGCGTTCCCTTTTACGGCCGCAGCTGGACCGACCGTTCCCTCTCGCAAGCTTGGTACTTTAACGGCGCCAATCGCATCATGCACGAAAACGAAGTCAAGCAATTAAAGCGCAAGGACGGCGTTCCCCACTTTGAATACGAGGCAAAAACAAATGTCACCCTTTGGTTTGATGACGCCACAAGCCTCTTGCAGCGCGCCAGAATGTACAAAGAACGCGGCTTTGACAAAATCGCCTTTTGGCGCTTGGGAATGGAAGACGCGGTCTTTTGGGATTGGATAGAGCCGCGATGAACGACGCCTGTTTTATTTTAAAAGCATAACGCGTATTTTCAAATCTTTAAAATACGTTGTATTATGATTTTCGGAAGGCGAAATCTTAATTTCAAACACGCTTGAGTCAGTATTTCCAATATCATCCTTTAAGGTGACTGTTCCATAGTCATTCCAAAAATCCCTATATAGGCAAGGTGTAAAGGAACGACCTAAAAGCAATTTCCATTCGTCTAGCTCGCAATTGTAAATATGCCAATTTGCATAATAAAAGCCAGGTCCTTCTGTCTGTATAACAAATCTCAACTTGCTGCCTTTTGGAATCTTTTTTGACTCTCCAAAAATTTTTGAAAGCGGAATTCGCAGCTGGTAGCCGCTTAGATTTTTCTTAAAGGGGATTCTTTTCATATCAACGCGCTTTAAATGAAAATATGACTCGTTGTCACTTTCCATAGATGTCAAAAGTTCGTTTTGGTCAAGCGCGGCAACTTTTCCTGACAGCTCAAAGTCGTCTATAACCGGAGGCTCGTCATAGGTTTTTGAATCAAATCGCAGCTCCAGCTTAGACTTCTTTGTGTTTTGTATTGGCTCTTTAAGCAAAATTCTAAACGTGTCTTCAAAGCGCTCGCCGACAACAAAGCCCTGTCCTTCATTGGCAACCAGCGGAGTAAGCGCGTTGGCTTCTTTTTTCGCGGCGCCGTTTGTAAACACGGCGTAAAACTCATAGCCTGGCTTTTGCGGAACGCCTGCCATCGACAATTCTATAACGGAACCCGCTGGAATCGACTTGTTTTTTCCAAAAAGTTTTTTCAATGGAACTTCGTATTGGTAATCAAATTCACCTGTCGCTTCGTTCGTGACATTCTTGGAAAATGTCACGGTTCCTGGTTTTTGGGGGACGACAACCGCTTCTTCTTGAGCCGCGATGTCTATCACTTCAACTGGCGCCGCGGCTTCATCATCATCGTCTTCTTCTTCGTCGTCTTCGGCTTCGGCGCTTTGAGCGGCGGCAAGCGCGGCTTGTTCGGCCTGAAGTTTTGCCAAACGTTCCGCTTCGGCTTTTTCGGCGGCTCTCTTTTTTGCAAGGGCGGCCGCCTTTTTCTTTGCGGCGAGTTTTCTGTCAGCCTCTTTTTTGGCCCGTTCTTTAGCCGCCGCTTTTGCCAATGCGGCCTTTTCCGCAGCCTCTCTTTCGGCAGCCTCCTTTAAGGCCGCTTCTTTTTCCGCCTCTATTCTTGCTTCGCGCTCGGCCCTTTCTTGCTGAGCTTTCTGTTCCGCAAGAGCAAGCTCGCGTTTATGGCTTTCTATGGTTGTCTTCGCCACAAAGCCTTCAGGAGCCGCCGCAAGCGCTACAGCGCGATCGCCGGCCTTTAAAACTTGCTTGTTATTCTTTATTTTTTCTTTAGTCTCGCTTTCCTTTTCCTCTTCGGCGCGAACTTCTTCCAGCGTCTTTCCTTGCGCCAAATATGTAGCGTCGCGAGCGGTTTTGTACGCTGTTTTATATAATTTCGCGTAGAACGATTGGCTCGCCGCCTCTGCAGCCGCGGCAAACATCCCTTCAAAAACCGTTCCTTGAACCTTTTGTTGAATTTTTTCGCTCGGCTCTTCGACCAATTTTTTATATAGCTCTTGTGTTTTGGTCAGCTGTTCAATTCCTTCAACTTTAGCTTCGCCCTCTAATACTTCGACAACAACATCTTGCGGCTCTTGCTCATCGCCTACGCCTGTAGGCTCTGAATTTGAAATTGAAATTTTAACTCTTGAATTTGGCGAGGCGGAAATCTTTTTCTTTCCAACCAATGTAACGGCTCCCTTTTTAGCTCCGCCTAAAAGCCAAATCTCGCCGCTCAAAAAGTCAACCGACTTTCCTTTTGGGTTGTACAAAATTTGAATCAAACTGTTTTCTCTAAGTTGAATTTTGCTGTCAGAATCTTTAAAGACCGCAAACGCTTCTGAATTTTCTCCAGTTCTAATTTTGTCGCCGTTAAAGACAGGGCTTTTGTTGCTCAACCTTTCCCACAAATCGTCGTCAATAAATTTTCGCTGAACAGTGTTCCGCCTAAAATAAATAGTAGCGACAGCCTTTTCATCGTTCCTTAAACTAAACGAATTTATGTCTTTGTAAAAAAGTCCCAAAGACAGCGCGGAAAGAATTGGACAAATGACAAAGATGAACAGGTTGGCTTTATTGAGCTTGAATTTTGTATTTCTTTTCTTCGTCATCTGTGTTCACCTTTGACAAATCGGGAGCTTGCGTTCCTATAATTTTTCTAACTTCCGCAAGCGTCGCCGGCCTAACTTTTCCTTTAAGGTTTATTACCGCGAACATTTTTATCGCGTCAGTTTTTCCTTTGACATGAACGCCTGGCATTTCTTCCACGATAACTTTATCCTTGATAAGATTGTAAGTGTTCTCGGTGATCAAAATGTCGGTGGCAAAAGGCTTGTTCAAAGCCTCCGTACGGCTGGCCAAGTTGACTGCATCGCCGATTACAGTGTATTCCATCCTTTCGTCGGAACCAATCTGTCCCGCAACGACTGGGCCGGAATTTATTCCGCAGCCAATTTTGACGGGAGGCAAGCCTTTTTCTTTTCTGCTTTTGTTAAAACGGAACAATGAAACGCGCATCATAAGAGCGGCGGTTACAGCGTTAAGAGCGTCGGCCGCAGGACTGCCGGCAGAGTCAGGCGCTCCTCAAACGGCCATAATCGCGTCTCCGATGTACTTGTCAACAACACCGTGCGTCTCGTTGACGCAATTAACCATGCGAGTCATGTAGGCGTTCAAAAATTCAACAACTTCTTTTGGCTGCATCGTCTCGGACATCGCCGTAAAGGAACGGATGTCGCTAAAGAAAATCGTGGCGTTTCGGTTTTCGCCGCCAAGAGCCAGCTCTCCGTTGGCCGCTTTTTCGGCGATTGTTTTGTTGGTGAATTTGCTGAACGACACCATCAATTTTTCGCGTTCGGCAAGTCCCTTGCTCATGTGAATGAACGAAGAAGTCAAAAGGCCGATTTCGTCTTGCGAACGCGGCTCGATGTCAAGCGCGAAATCTCCGCGCTCGATTTTTGCTGAGGCGTCAACCAAGTCCTCGATTGGATTGGTTATGTTGTTGCTGAAAATTCTTATTATTACAATCGCCGCGAACAAAACGGCGAGCGAAAACAAAATTATTCGGTATGTAGTTTTGTTGATTACCGCGTAAACAGAATTTTCAGACACGCTCGTGATTACAAAAAGGTTGTCGCAAGTTCTGTGAACCGAAATGAATTTTCTTCCTTGATTAGTTTCCACCAAGTTTTGCGCGTTGTCAGTCTCCGGCTCATTCTTTATTTCGTCTATAATGGACTGCGCGGCGTAATAATTTTCGCTTCTGTTTTCGTAGTCGGGGTTTATCAAAACGCGGGATTTATGGTCAACCAATACTGTCGTGTTATTGGCGCCTTCGCTCATCAATTCGGCGAGCGCCTTTGTGTCCAAACCCAAGACAGCGTTTTTTTGGGCATTGGCCGGTCCGTATTTGTAAGAAATTATAACTGAATCAAGCCCTAGAATCACTTTTGAATTGAAGTATTCGACAGCTGCGCCTTCCGAACTTGCTTTGACAAAATCTTCCACGGCTTTTTTTGTCAGCCCTTTTCCGTAAAAGGCGGGGTTTACCTTAAAGCCAATGTCTTGTCCAAGAATAAAAATAATGTTCCCGTTCACCCTAAAAAAATCATCTAGCATGCGAGCGGCAAACTTTTCCATTTTTCCGCCATCCAAACGCCTATTTAAAATAGCGTCAAACAGCATGTAAGAATTTTTTTGCGCGTTTGTAAAAGAGATTTGGATAGTCTCAGCGGTGCGCGCGTTGATTGTGTGGTTGTTCTCTTCAGCTTTTATCCTGTCGTTTCCGCGCACAAGGGTGGAAACAAGGAATGTCGTCAAGCCCAAGACCAAGATTATGAGCGAAGAAAACAATAGTATGTGTTTTAATGCGATTGGAAATTTAATTTTTTGTTCCACTTTTTGCTCCTAATTACGGCATGTGAATGATTTCGCGGGGTTTGGCTCCGTTGGCTGGGCCTACGATTCCACGCGCTTCCATTTCTTCCACCAAGCGCGCGGCGCGGTTGTAGCCAATCTTCAGGCGGCGCTGAATGTATGAAGCGCTGGCCTTTCCCGCTTCGATGACGATGTCCAAAGCCTTTTGGTAAAGCGGATCGCTTCCTTCGTCAAAAAGACCAGGCTCAGGATTTTCTTCGTCCTCGTCGTCGACAAAGATTTCGTCGTCGATGTATTCCGGGAATCCGTATTGCTTGACGTAATTGACGACGTTCTCAACTTCGTCATCGCTTACAAGCGTTCCCTGTATGCGAGTGGGAACGGGATTCACAGCGCTTACAAAAAGCATGTCGCCGCGGCCAAGCAATTTTTCGGCGCCAACTTGGTCGATGATGATGCGGCTGTCGATTTTTGACGCGACGGCAAAAGCGATGCGGCTTGGAATGTTGGCCTTGATCAAACCTGTGATTACGTCGATTGACGGACGCTGGGTTGCCAAAACCAAGTGAATGCCGACGGCGCGGCTCATGGCGCACAAGCGCGCGATTGTCGATTCAAGCTCTTTTCCTGTCGTGGCCATCAAGTCGGCGTATTCGTCGATGATGACAACTATATACGGAAGTTTTTCCGTCGCGATGTGGCGCTCTTCGATTCTCTTGTTGTAATTGATGATGTCGCGAACTCCCATTCCGTCCAAGAGAGCGTAGCGGCGTTCCATCTCGCACAAGCAATACTGCAATGACTGGAGCGCGCGCTTTGGTTCGGTGATTACCGGAGTGAGCAAGTGCGGAATGTCGTTGTACAACTTCAATTCGACGATTTTCGGGTCGACCAAAATCAACTTTACTTGCTCGGGCGAGCGCTCGTACAAAATGGAAAGAATCAATGAGTTAACGCAAACAGATTTTCCTGAGCCTGTCGAACCCGCGATAAGCAAGTGGGGCGTCTTGGCAAGGTCGATGACTTGCGCCTCGCCCTGGATGTCTTTGCCCAAAATGACCGGAACGGCCATCTTTTTGAACTCGGGCAATTTTTGGTCGATGATTTCGCGGAAGGCGACGACGGCGCGCTCTTTGTTTGGAACTTCAATTCCAACAGCGCGCTTTCCTGGAATCGGCGCGACAATGCGGACTGATTTTGCCGCCAAGCGCAAGGCGATGTTGTCCTGCAAGGTGACGATTTTGCTAAGTTTTACGCCGGGAGCGGGCAAAATTTCAAACATCGTGACAACCGGGCCTTTTCGGATGCCGGTGACTTCGGCGCTGATTTTAAATTCCTCAAGCGTTTCCTTGAGCTGGGCGGCGCTGGCGTTGGTTCCTTCGTCGATGACCCAATAATCCGAGTTTTCAAACTCGTTCAAAATTCGCTCGGTGGGAATTTCGTAAACGCCGCGGGTAAAGCGCGAGTCGATGATTTTTGGCTCGGGCTTGGGTTCCGGCTTTGGCTTTTCGACCGGCGCTGGAACTGTGTCCGCGCTAGGAGCGGTAGAGGCGGCGCCTGAAGCGGCGGCTTTTTCTTGCAAGCGCGGATTCACCGCGGTCAACGTTTTTTCGTCGTTTACAGAAACAGGCGCGTCGTCCTCTTCTTTTTCTGGAGACACGTCTATTTTGAATTCTTCTTCGTCAAGTTCCGTGCCTGCGACAGTGTCGTCGTCGCTTTCGTCAGCGGCGTCTTGGTTGTCTTCCGCAGCTTCTTGGTCTTCAACAACATCATCATCCGCAATGTCGTCTACCTCTATATCAAAGTCGCCGCCGTCATTTTCCTCTTCGTCTTGGGCGACTTCTTCTTCTTCCTCTTCTTCAT
>JAGCNW010000003.1 GCA_017645785.1 Treponema sp. | reverse complement strand
TTCGATTTCTGTGATCAATGATTTGTCAAAGGGGTTGATGATGACCGAGCGAGCTTCAGGAATTGAAACTGTGGCCACCTGGTTGAGCGGAGATTTTTGTCCATAATAGTCAACGCGCACTCTGTCAAAAATAGAGGCGGACGCGCGGCCGGTTCTAATGCCGTTAAAAGACTCTTTGAGAGCCGCGATTGTTTTTTCCATTCTTTCGTTTTCTGCCATTTCATTTCCCCTTGAATAATTTTTATAAGGAACTGCCCAAGAAACTGTCATGTTCGGGCAATGACACAAAGTGTCATAACCCGGACATCTTTTTTGCCTAAAGCGCAGGCGCAAAAGATTGCCCGGTCAAGCCGGGCAATGACATCTTAGACAGTTCTTCCGTTCCTACTTTCCAAGAACGTCCAAGACGATCTCGCCAAATTCCAAACTGGCTCCGGCGGCCTTAGAAACTTCTTCAAGCTTCTTGGCTACAGAAACCTTGTCGTCCTTTACGAACATCTGGTCAACAAAGCAAATCTCGGCGACGTGCTTGGCAACCTTGCTCTTAAGGATGTTGTCTTTGATGTTCTGGGGCTTGGAAGCCATCTTTTCGTCCTGGTCCATCTGTCCCTTGAAGATTTCGGTCTGCTCGTCGATGTAAGACTGCGGAACGTCCTTCTGGTAGATGTAAGCCGGAGTGAAGGCGGCCAAGTGCAAGCAGCAGTCGTGGGCGAACTGCTTTACGGCGTCGGCTGTAGATCCCTTTACGACTACGGCGCTGGCTGTCTTGAAGTTAGAGTGAACGTATGTCTCGGCAACAGCGTTGTCGGGAACGTTGATTACGTTTACTTTGGCGACAGTCATGTTTTCGCGAGTCTTTGTGGCCAAGTCAAGCAAAACGTCCTTGTGGGCCTGCTCAACTTGTGTGTAGCCGTTGGCGAAAGTGATGTCCAAAAGCTTTTCGCCGGCGGCGATGAAGTCCGCGTTGTTGGCGACAAAGTCAGTTTCGCAAGTAACTTCGATAAGGGCGATCTTCTTGTCCTGTGTGCGGACAAAAACGCGGCCCTCGGATGTGGCTCTCTCGGCGCGCTTGGCGACGGCGGCCAATCCTTTTTCCTTAAGAATCTTTTCAGCTTCTTTGGCGTCTCCGTTGGCTTCAGTCAAGGCTTTCTTGCAGTCCATAAGACCGGCGCCTGTGGCTTCGCGCAAAGCTTTTACGTCAGATGCTTTAATTTCCATAACAATATTTCCTTTTAATTATTTGTAGAGTTTGTCCTCGTCAACCATCTGGTCGGCGGAATCATCGTCGTCCTTTGAGTCCTCGTCCTTCTGCTCTGTGGGCTGATAGTTAGAGTAGTCGTCGATCTCAACGTCCTCGCGTTTTACGGCGGCGTCAGTCTGAACGTCGTCTTCGTCTCCGAGGTTCTCGATGATCTTAAGGCCTTCTTCGTTGTTGGCTTCCATTACGGCGTTGGCGATGATGGAAGTGAACAATGTGATGGCGCGGATGGCGTCGTCATTGCCAGGAATGGGGTAGTCGATTCCTTCCGGATTTGAGTTTGTGTCTACAACGGCAACAACAGGGATTCCCATGCGGCGGGCTTCGGCCACGGCGATGGCTTCCTTGTGTGTGTCGATTACAAAGATGGCTCCCGGCAATTCCTTCATTTCTTTGATGCCGCCGAGGTTCTTCTCAAGCTTTGTCTTTTCTTTCTGGAGGCCGGCTACTTCCTTCTTTGTGAGGTTTTCGAAAGTTCCGTCAACTTCCATCTTTTCGATTTTCTTGAGGCGCTGAAGTGATTTTTTGATTGTAGAGAAGTTTGTAAGCATGCCGCCAAGCCAGCGGTTGTTTACGTAGAACTGTCCGCAGCGCTCGGCTTCCTTCTGGATGGCCTGCTGGGCCTGCTTTTTAGTTCCAACAAAAAGAACTGATTTGCCAGAGGCGGCGATTTTGCGAACCGCTTCGTAGCTTTCTTTGATTGCAGCGATTGTCTTCTGCAAGTCGATGATGTGGATTCCGTTGCGCGAGCCAAAAATGTACTTTGACATGCGGGGATCCCAACGCTTTACTTGATGTCCAAAATGAACGCCGGACTCAAGCAAACTCTTCATGGTAACAACAGCCATGATTTTCTCCTTCACCGTGAATAATTTTTATTCACGCCCAACTCTGTTACTCGCGGAAACTAAGTCCGCGGAAAAATTTCGGGAAACGCTAAAATCAACGATCGCCGCGTTTTCCGGCAAAAATTTTGGCGGGCGGCAAAAGCCTCCAACCGCAACCATCTAACTGATGATTGAATATCCTTGCTCCTTTAACATATCATAAAGTTCAAAAATAGGCAAGCCCACCACGCAAGAATTTGTTCCTTCTATCTTAGAGATGAAGCAGCTGGCCATTCCTTGGATTCTGTAGCCGCCCGCCGCTCCGTGCCAATCGCCTGTGTCTATGTACCATTCAATCTCTTGTTCGCTCATCGGAGCGAACGTCACCTTTGTGGCCGCAGTCCTTACGCTGGTGACATGGTTCCTGCCGTTGTAAAGGGCTAGGGAAGTGATCACTTGATGGCTCCGGCCCTGCAAGGCGTTTAAAAAGTCAAAGGCTTCCTGGTGGTCGTTGGGCTTTCCAAAAACCTTGTTGCCCATCACGACAAGGGTGTCCGCTCCCAAAACCCAAGGAACGACTTGCTTGGGCGGCCTTGAGCGCACGACGGCTTGGACTTTGGCCTTTGCCAAAATCTCAGGCAGTTCCGACGGATTCCTTGAATAAAAGGAGGATTCGTCGATGTTGGGCATTATGACTTGAAAGGGGATGCCCATAGCCTTAAGAATTTCTTGCCTTCTTGGAGAGGACGACGCCAAAATTATGTTTTCCATACCGTTTCCTTGACTAAAAGAATTTTATTTTTTATAATTACCGAACTTTTCTATAATAAACCAGAAGAGAGATTAGCGCAACTGGATAGAGCGTCGGCCTCCGGAGCCGAAGGCTGCGGGTTCAAATCCCGCATCTCTCAAAAAAAAACGCCCGATTGACTCGGGCGTTTTTTTTTAGCGCTTGTCGGCGCTAGTTCTTTTTCTTGTCGGAGTCATCCGAGCCGCGAAGGTTGTTCAAAACCTCTTTGGCGCGGTTGCGAACCGGCTTGGCCAAGCGGTAGTCAACCGCGATTCTCTGCAAAGAAGAAAGCATCGGCTTTCTGTCCTTTGTTGTTTTGGCCAACTTCTCGTAGGCGTTTACAATTTCAAGCGCCAAAGAGCTGGTCGGGTTCAAAGTCTCAAAGCGGTCAGAGTAGAAGGCGATGGTGTTTGTCGTCTCGTCGTTGTCGTTGTAGCCAATCTCTCCAAGGGAGTTGATGGCGGCGGCAAGAACCATAGGCTCGTTGTCCGCGCGGACGATTTTGTTCAAAGTCTTGGCGGCTTCGGGAGTTCCTACTTTTCCCAAGATGCGGCAAGCTTCGCGGCGCACTTCGGGGAAGTTGTTGCTTATGCGGCCCTTTGTGCGGCTCTGGGTGTTGGTTCCTTCGCCTGCCAAGTGGTCAAGGGCGGCCATCATGTCGGGAGAAACTTTTCCGTTGTTGGCGGCCTCTTCCAAGAACTGGAGAGCCATGACCTTGTTTTCCAAGTCGTCGGAATTAGAAAGCTCCTGAACAACGACGTCTTCCATCGTGCTCATGTATTCGCCTTCTACCGTGGACTCTTCTTCATTTTGGGCGAAAGCCGCAAAAGACAAGAAGGCCGCTGTG
>JAGCNW010000015.1 GCA_017645785.1 Treponema sp. | reverse complement strand
TTATCAGATGAAGATAAGGCGAACATCATCGCCCATTATCTAAATTCTGGAGACGGTTACAAGCTAATCGCAAAAGAATTTGGCGTTAACAAGTCAACAATTCGTTCAATAGTTCTCAAGTATAAGGCGAACGGCTCAAACGCATTAATCAAAAAAACTCGCTCATACGATACACAGTTCAAGGCGCATGTGTTAAAATATCAGCGTGAATACAATCTGTCCGATTATAAAACATGCGCTTTTTTCAAAATATCGACAACTTCTTTGCTTAGAAATTGGAGAAAGAAATACTCTGAAGGCGGCTATTGTTTGTTGGACAGGGACAGACGCGGAGACCCTAAGACAATGACTAAGAAACAGAAAGAAAAACAGGCTTTGCAAAAAACTGAGCTTGAAAAATTGAGGGAAGAGAATGAATACCTCAGGATGGAAAACGCAATCTTAAAAAAATTGAGGGCCTTAATTCGGGAAGAAGAGAAATCCGGACAGAGCTCAAGGCAAGAGCCATCGGAGAATTAAGGCGCAAGTTTTCTCTTCGCAAACTGCTTTCATATTTTAAGATGCCTGCAAGCACTTTTTATGCAGCCATAAAACCGAAAAAAGACAAGTATGGACTAATAGAAAAACGGATAATTGGCATATATCATGAACATAAAGGCCGATATGGTGTCAGACGCATCACTTTGCAGCTAAAAAATGAAGGCATTTTGATAAACCATAAGACTGTTCATAGGCTTATGAGAAAGAACGGCCTTAAAAGCGTGCAAAGACGAGTAAGATATAATTCGTATAGGGGAACTGTCGGCAAAACTGCTCCGAATGTCATTGACAGGAATTTTTCAGCCACGAAAGAAAATCAAAAATGGGCAACCGATGTCACTCAGATAAATATTGGCGAGAAAAAGGTGTTTCTTTCGCCGATTCTTGATATGTATAACGGTGAAATTGTCAGCTATAACATTTCGTATCGGCCGGATTTCAATCAAGTGATGGACATGCTTGACAAGGCGTTTGAGAAAGTTCCAGAATGCAAAGGCCTTGTCTTTCATTCAGACCAAGGATGGCAGTACCAGCAGAAAAGATATCAAAACCGTTTGAAGGAAAAGGGAATAATTCAGAGCATGTCCCGGAAAGGAAATTGCTTGGACAACTCTGTTATGGAAAATTGGTTTGGAATAATGAAGTCAGAATTGCTTTATCCGAACAAATATGAAGACGCGGGGGTGTTCATTAAAGATTTAATAGGATATATTGATTATTATAATACCAGGCGGATTAAGCTAAAATTAAATGGACTCAGTCCTGTTCAATTCAGAACCAAGTCCCCTTTGCCCACCTGTTAAAGTGTACAAAATTTGGGGTACACTTCACTCGCGCCTGTCGTCCTTTGCAAGCGCGAGCAAAAAATCGCGGCACGGCTACGTTCCTTGTTGCGTTTCGTAAAACACAACATTAAGCGGCGTCTCGCGTTCGATAACATTACTGTACATTATAATGTGTGTCCTGTCAAGAGAAATTTTTCTTCACATATAAAGTATAAACGATTGCGCATTTTTAATGATTTTTTAGAAAAAATTACGTAGAATTTTTAGTTTTATGTCAGAATTGTCTTTACATATGTATTAATCGCTTGCGTGTTTTTTTCACTCCAGCCAGTTTTCCACTTGCAGGCCGCTGGCTTTTTGGATGGCGGCAAAATGCTTTGTGTTGCCGGTGACCAAAATCATTCGGTTGGCCAGGGCGACGGCGGCGATCATGCTGTCGGCAAAGGGCGCGGGTTTTCCCATTCTTTCAATTTTTACGCGAATCTCAGCGTGGATTTCAGCCGCCTTTTTTGTGTAGCTCAGAATTTTAAAATCTCCAGGAAGTTCGTTAATGAAATTTCTTAAGAATGATTTTTGAGCGCCGTCTTGCAATTTGACTTCGCCATATAAAAGCTCATGCCAAGAGGTGGCGCAAATTGCGCAGTCGGAATTATGCTCCGCGATTTTTTGAACGATGCAAAATTTCGCGTCCGGCTTGATGAGTTCCGAAACAATATTTGAGTCAAGCAAATAATTCGGTGATTCTTGATCTAATGATTCTTCGGCGTTCAATTGTCAAACACTCCTTTAAAAACATCGCTTTCCCAGCTTGTTCCTGTCGTGGAACTTTCTCGCACGTCGAAAATCTTGTCGATTTCTTCGTTGGTCAAGTCGGGGGCGTATTGTTCCCTAAGCTTTTTAGCGCGCTCCCAAATCGGCGTTTTTTTCGCGCTTGCGTTCAGCTTGTTGAATTCGTCGATTGAAAGAATGACTGCCACGCTTTTGTTGTGTCGGGAAATAAAGACCGGGCCGGACTCTTCCGCCTGGTGGATAAAAAGAGGCAGCTTGTTCTTTGCCTCAAAAATCGGAATCGGGTTCATAACGCGCCTCCTTGCGGTTTTTCCGCGATAATATAATTATACTTGCTGATAGCTATTTTGTCAAACAAAAATAGCTATTAATTCGCGTACGCCTGTATTGTAAATTAGATTGAATTCAATTTAATTTTATGCAATTTTTATAAAAACGCTATTGCTTTTTTTGACAATGCGCTTTATACTTAAAATCAAGAAAATTGAAGAAGGACTGTTCCAAAGGCCGCGAGGCGGGCGGAACAAGGCGTTTCTTTCAAATATTTTATGGAGGCATTTCTATGAGAGAAGAGTGGAACGGTTTTAAAGCCGGCCGTCTTTGGCAGGACGAAGTAAACGTCCGCGAGTTCATTCAGCTTAACTACACTCCGTACGACGGAGACAGCAAATTCCTTGCTGCGCCTACAAAGGCCACCAAGGAACTTTTCGACGAGCTTCAGCGCTTGCAAAAGGCCGAGTACAACAAAAAGTCAGTCGGCCTTGACGGAAAGGAGCGCTCAGGAGTTCTTGACCTCGACACGGACATCGTCACAGGAATCACAGCCCACAAGCCCGGCTACATTTTCGCCGACGGCTCAAAGAAAGACTTGGAGCAGGTTGTAGGCCTTCAGACAGACAAGCCGCTCAAGCGCGCTTTCATGCCTTTTGGCGGAATCCGCATGGCCGAGCAGTCTTGTGAAATGTACGGCTACAAGCCCAACGCAGAGCTCCACAAGATTTTCACAGAATACCACAAGACCCACTCTGACGCGGTCTTCCAGGTATACAATCCCGAGATCCGCAAGGCTCGCTCAGCCCACATCCTTACCGGTTTGCCGGACACATACGGACGCGGACGCATCGTAGGCGACTACCGCCGCATCGCCCTTTACGGAATCGACTTCCTCATCGAGCAGAAGAAGAAGGACTTTGAGAACATCGGCGACGGAACAATGACAGACGACGTCATCCGCCTCCGCGAAGAAGTTGCCGAGCAGATCAAGTGCTTGGGCCAGATGAAAGAGATGGCCAAGATGTACGGCTTTGACATTTCTAAGCCGGCCAAGACAGCCAAGGAAGCCTTCCAGTGGCTCTACTTCGGCTACCTTGCCGCCATCAAGACACAGAACGGCGCCGCCATGTCAGTTGGCCGCATCGCCACGTTCCTCGACATCTACATCGAGCGCGACCTTAAGAACGGAGTCATCACGGAAGAGCAGGCCCAGGAGCTTGTCGACCACATCGTAATGAAGTTCCGCATGGTTCGCTTCGCCCGCATCGAATCTTACAACCAGCTTTTCTCTGGCGACCCGATTTGGGCCACATTGGAAGTTGCCGGCCTTGGACAGGACGGCCGCTCAATGGTAACAAAGAACGACTACCGCTTCCTCCACACATTGGAGAACATGGGACCGTCGCCCGAGCCTAACATCACGGTTCTTTACTCAAAGCGCTTGCAGGAAAACTTCCGCAAGTACGCGGCCAAGATTTCAATCGACACTTCTTCAATCCAGTACGAGAACGACGACATCATGCGCCCGATTTGGGGAGACGACTACTCAATCTGCTGCTGCGTTTCAGCCACTCAGACAGGAAAGGAAATGCAGTTCTTCGGAGCCCGCGCCAACTTGGCCAAGGCCTTGCTTTACGCCATCAACGGCGGAAAGGACGAAGAAGCCGGCTTGACTCCCGGCGCTCAGGTTGGACCGGAATTGGCGCCCATCACAAGCGAGTACTTGGATTACGACGAAGTAATGAAGAAGTACGACATGATGCTTGAATGGCTCGCCGGCTTGTACGTCAACACGCTCAACGCGATCCACTACATGCACGACAAATACTACTACGAGGCCGCCGAGTTGGCTCTTATCGACACCAACGTTCGCCGCACGTTCGCGACAGGAATCGCGGGCTTCAGCCACGTAGTTGACTCGCTCAGCGCCATCAAGTACGCCAAGGTAAAGGTTCTTCGCCGCGACATCAACATCACCGACAAGAAGGGCAACAAAATCTTCGCTCCCAACATGGCTTACGACTTCAAGGTTGAAGGCGACTTCCCCCGCTATGGACAGGACGACGACCGCGCCGACGAAATCGCCAAGTGGCTCCTCAAGACTTTCATCGGAAAGATCAAGAAGCACCACACATACCGCAACGCCGAGCCGACAACTTCCATCCTTACAATCACTTCAAACGTTGTATACGGAAAGGCCACAGGCGCCTTGCCCAACGGACGCCCTGCCCACGCTCCGTTCAGCCCTGGAGCCAACCCCTCTTACGGCGCGGAGACAAAGGGTCTCATAAAGAGCTTGAACTCTGTTGCCAAGGTTCCCTACGAGTATTCGCTCGACGGAATCTCGAACACACAGACAATCAACCCCGACGCTTTGGGACACAACGAAGAAGAGCGGGTTGACAACTTGGTCAACGTTATGGACGGATACTTCGAGAAGGGAGCCCACCACCTTAACGTCAACGTCTTTGGCGTTGAAAAGCTTAAGGACTGCCAGGCTCACCCCGAAAAGCCCGAGTACGCTAACTTCACAGTTCGCGTTTCAGGCTATGCCGTTCGCTTCATCAACCTTACAAAGGAACAGCAGGACGACGTTATCGCCAGAACCTGCCATGCTTCTATGTAATTAAAGATTCCCGCGTCAAGCGCGGGAATGACACGGACTGGCGCGCAAAAAAATGTCATTGCCCGACTTGATTGCCAGCGCTTGTAAGAGCGCAGTTGAATAAACTTCAACTAGCAAAACAAAGTATCGGGTAATCTTTTGCGGCTAAGTTTATGACTAAACCAAGGCCGGCGGCGGTTTTTCGTCGTCGGCTTTTTTTTACGGCGCTTGCTGTCATTGCCGCGCTCCGACGCGGCAATCTGGCTGGCGCGATAGGAAACTATATGACAGACGGCTACATCCATTCAATAGAATCATTCGGAGCGGTTGACGGACCGGGAATGCGCCACATCGTGTTCACGGCAGGCTGCCCCTTGCGCTGCAAATTTTGCCACAACCCCGACACATGGAACATGGCCGAAGGAAAGAAAATGTCTCCGGCCGACTTGCTTGCCGACGCGATTAAAGACCGCGCCTACTGGGGAAAGAAGGGCGGCATAACTGTCAGTGGCGGAGAGCCGTTAATGCAGCTGGACTTTTTGCTGGACTTTTTCACGCTTGCAAAAAAGGAAGGCGTCAACACTTGCATAGACACTTCGGGCGGCCCCTTTACCGACCAAGGCGAATGGTTTGAAAAATTCCAAAAGCTTATGGAAGTCACAGACCTCTTGCTTATGGACATAAAGCACATCGACCCGGCCGAGCACAAGGAGCTTACGGGGCAGGACAACGACAACATCATAAAGATGTTCCGCTACTTGGACAAAATCAAAAAGCCGATATGGATCCGCCACGTTTTGGTTCCTGGAGTCAGCGACAAGGACGAGTATTTGGAAAGAACGCGCGACTTTATCCGTTCGCTTGGGAACGTTGAGCGCGTCGAAGTTCTTCCTTATCACACGCTTGGCGTCGCAAAGTACAAGGAGCTTGGCATTCCCTACCGCTTGGAAGGAGTTCCTTCTCCCACGGCGGAACGGGTGCAAAACGCCCGCCGCATTTTGGAATGCGACCGGTACGACGCATGGAAGAAATAGGGAAGGAAAAAAATAAAATTTTTTTCCGAAAATTTCGCAAAATTTACAAAAAAATGTCTATCTTATAGGCATGAGAAAAATATTTTTTACAACGCTCCTAGTGGGAGCGTTTTTTTTATCGCTTGCGGCGGCCGCCGATCCAGCGGTGAACCTTTATTGGTCGGGGGCTTGCTACGCGGCCAAAAATATGGAAGGGGACGTTCCGGCTGATTCTTCCTACGCCTTTAGCCACGGCTTAAAGTTGGATTGGGACGCGTTCGAATTGCGCTTGTTCAATTCTTGCAAAAAGACAGGCGGCGGGGATTTTTGGTCGGTAAAAAGTTTTGGCGATTATGAAAAGATTTTTGACAGGCGGCGCGCAAGCCTCTTGTTTGACTTTTCAAAACGAAAGGAATTGTTCAAGACAAAAGTCGCGCTTGGCTCTTTAAGGCTTTACAGCCAAAAAAGAATCGCGCCCTTCACGGCAAGCGCAAGCCCCTTTGTTTCAAGCCTTGCCGATTCGGGCGCCTTGCTTGCGGCGATGCCCACAAAAACTTCCAGCCCCCAAGCCGATTCGATTTACGCCTCGGCAAGCTTGGAGCTTCCAAAAGAGTGGGGCGGCCCGAACATTCGCCTTATGCCGATTGAGGCGGAGTTTGCCGTTACAAAAAACGCGGCCGACCCCAACAAGGCGCCCTTTTTGGCAAGCGCGAGAGGCGGCTTTTTTTACCAAAACTGGCTTAAGGCCACAGGCGGGTTTCTTTGGGGCCGCCGTTACAGCGAGGAACGGTCGGAAGCCGCCGAAATCGACTGGTTTGATTCCGTTCCCGTTTGGCGGAGCGAATTGTTGAACATGGCTGCGGCTGATTTTTGCGTGGAGATTCCGTTCCTAAAAAGCAGGACGACTTTTGGAATCGCGGAGGGGAGGGACAGCCTTGGACAAAAAAGCCTGGGCCGCTCAACCCTTGCGCAAGAATTGCTTTTTACGTTGGGGAACTTTTCTTTGTCCGCCGCGGCTTTTGCAAGCGACAATATTTTTTGCGACAAAAAAACTCCATACGTGGCCGCGAACGGAAAAGAATGCAAAAAAGTTTGGCAGGCCAAAATCACTCCCCAAATCGAATTCAAGCCCAAAAAGGGCCCCGCGGTCAAAATCGGCTTGGGCGGCTTTTTGGAAGAACAAATAAAGGACTTTTCAAAAAAGTCCGAGCGCCGCTCTTTGGAGGCCAAGGCAGCCGCCGGCCTTCAGCTTTCGGCCAAAAAGGATTTGTTCAAGCTGACCGCGGGCCTTTCTTCGATCACCTTGCGACAGATTCCAAGCCAAGAAAAGGCGCCGCCGCTTCCCAAAATCTCGGCCTCTTTTTATTACTCCCATATTTTTGACGGGCTCCTTGCCGGCCGCCTTGCCCTAAGCGGCGGCGCCTCTTTCCAGCCGGAGCTGGACTGGCAAAAACGGGAATGGACCGAACGCTTTAAGGCGTCGTTTTATCCAAAGCGCGGGATTCTTTCTTGCGTGTCGGCGGGCTTTTCTGCAAGCCAAAAGGACGGCAAGCGAAAGTTTGAGCCGTCCGCAGCCGCCAATTTTTTGGTCAGGGCAAAGGCCGTCCGCTTTAACGCCTCCGTTTCGGCCAACTTTCCGCTTGCATGGTAGGGGCCGCTTTATGGGCTTTCAAGCGTTCCCTCTGTGAAAAAAAATATTGGCAATGACTTGAACAAAGGGCTTGAATTCATTATAATTGTAAAACTATTATTGCAACATTTTTTTAATGAGAGGTAGATAATTATGGATATTTCTAAGATGAGAAATATCGGTATCAGCGCCCACATTGACTCTGGAAAAACAACTACGACAGAACGTATTTTGTTTTACTGCAACAAGATTCACCAGATTCACGAAGTTCGTGGAAAAGATGGCGTCGGCGCTCTTATGGATTCAATGGAATTGGAACGCGAACGCGGAATCACAATTCAGTCCGCCGCCACGCAGGTTGAGTGGAAGGGTTACACAATCAACGTAATCGACACCCCCGGCCACGTAGACTTTACGGTAGAAGTAGAGCGCTCATTGCGCGTTCTTGACGGCGCCATCATGATTTTGTGCGCCGTAGCCGGCGTTCAGTCTCAGTCAATCACTGTTGACCGCCAGCTCAAGCGCTATCACGTTCCCCGCATCGCCTTTGTAAACAAGTGCGACCGCCAGGGAGCCAATCCCCTCCGCGTCCGCATGCAGGTTCGCGAGAAGTTGGGACTCAACGCTTACATGATGGAATTGCCCATCGGTTTGGAAGACAAGCTCGAAGGCGTTGTAGACTTGATCAGCCGCAAGGCCATTTACTTTGAAGGAAAGGACGGAAACGAGCTCCGCTATGCCGAAGTTCCCGCTCACATGAAGGACGACGTAGAAAAGTACCGCCAGGAATTGGTTGAGGCCGCTTCTATGTTCGACGACACATTGATGGAGCACGTTCTCGAAGGAACGGAAACAGAAGAAGAAATCATCGCCGCCATCCGCAAAGGCACTTTGGCCGAGCAGTTTGTAGGCGTGTTCTGCGGTTCCGCTCACGTAAACAAGGGTATCCAGCCCTTGCTCGACGGCGTTATCCGCTACCTCCCCGATCCGACAGAAGTTAAGAACGTTGCCCTTGACTTGGACAACAACGAAGCCGAAGTTGAATTGGTTTCTGACGACAACAAGCCGACAGTTGCCTTGGCGTTCAAATTGGACGACGGACAGTACGGTCAGCTTACATACACCCGCATTTACCAGGGCCGCATCGTAAAGGGCGAAGAACTTTACAACACTCGCAGCCGCAAGCGCTTTAAGGTCGGCCGCCTTGTTCGCATGAACTCAAACCAGATGGAAGACATCAACGAAGCCGGCGCCGGCGACATCGTAGCCTTGTTCGGCGTTGACTGCGCTTCTGGCGACACGTTCACTGGCGGCGGATTGAACCTTTCTATGGCTTCTATGTACGTTCCCAACCCGGTTATCTCTCTTTCTATTAAACCGAAAGACAAGAACGCCGCGGCCCAGATGTCAAAGGCCTTGAATCGCTTCACAAAAGAAGATCCGACATTCCAGACATACATGGATCCTGAATCTAACGAAACAATCATCAAGGGCATGGGCGAGTTGCACCTTGCCGTTTATGTTGAACGCATGAAGCGCGAATACAAGTGCGAAGTTGAGACTGGAGCGCCGCAGGTAGCTTACCGCGAAACAATCACAAAGCGCGCCGACTTCAACTACACTCACAAAAAGCAGACTGGTGGTTCAGGTCAGTACGGACGCGTTGCCGGCTTTATGGAGCCTTGCGAAGACAAAGAGTACGAGTTTGTTGACTCTATCAAGGGCGGAGCGATTCCCAACGAATACATTCCGTCTTGCGACAAGGGCTTCAAGCGCGCCATGCAGCAGGGTTCTTTGATCGGAGCTCCTGTAGTTAACGTTCGCTGCACAATCAACGACGGTCAGTACCACCCGGTAGACTCAAGCGACATCGCCTTCCAGACAGCCGCCATCGGCGCCTTCCGCGAAGGATACGAAAAGGCCGGTCCGTGCATTTTGGAACCGATCATGAAGGTTTCGATTTCTGGCCCGACTGAGTTCCAGGGAAATATGTTCGGCCTTATCAACCAGCGCCGCGGCGTAATCGTTGATACAACCGACGAGAACAACACTTCTACAGTAAACGCTGAAGTTCCTCTTTCTGAAATGTTCGGCTTCTCTACAATCCTTCGCTCTTCAACACAGGGCAAGGCCGAGTTCACGATGGAATTCCTCAAGTACGGAAAAGTTCCTAACGCCGTTTCTGACGAATTGAAGAAGAAGTATCAGGAAGAGCGCAAGGCCGCTCAGAAGTAAGGAGTAATTGAATTATGGATAAGAACGATTTGTATAAATCAAGCCCCATCCGCTTTTTTGACAGCGCCGCTAACGGCGGCCTCAAGGAAGGCGAGCTTGGATTGGTAACAGCAAAGAAGGGCTTGGGAAAGACTTCCGTTTTGGTTCAGTTTGGAATGGACTCTCTCTTGGCTGGAAATCCGTTGGTTCACGTTTCTTTTGACCAGCACTCTTCTAACGTAATTTCTTGGTACTCAAGCGTATTCAGCGAAATCGCCAAGAAGAAGAACATTTCCAACGCCTCAGAGTTGAAGGACGAAATCATGCGCGACCGCACAATTTTGAACTTTAACCAAGAGTCGTTCACTTTGCCCAAAGTAATCAACACAATCGGCGCTTTGAAGAGCGGCGGAATCAACGTTAAGGCTTTGGTAATCGACGGTTTGGACTTGGACAAGATTTCCAAGAACGACATCGCCGCCGTTGCCGACTTTGCCAAAGAAGAAAAGATCACCGTATGGTTCAGCGACACAAAGGAAAGCAACAAGTTGCTTGACAGCGTTCGCTCAGAAATCGTTTCTTACTTTGCCGTTGTAGCCCACATCGAAGCTTCCGGCGGAAACCTCAGCTTGAACGTTCTTAAAGAGCATTCAAACGAGAATTCCGGTAGCGTCAACTTGGATTCCAAGACGATGTTGATGACAAAGTAAGACAGGCGTTTGCTTGCTGTAAAGGCCGCTCCGTTATGGGGCGGCTTTTTTTATGTCAAATCTCTTATTGAATTATTTTGCCGTTGGCTTTTTCTGATTTAAAAATATCGCGCACATATGGGGAGCTTTCTCTGTACAAGCCTGTTTCAATTGGCGGAAGCGGCGGATGTTTCAAATACTTACATCGCGAACATAGAATGTGGCCAGACTTGGGTGAGCGACAAAACCAACTTAACAATTATGTCAAAGCTTTCTTTTCTGAAACTTTCGAGCATATTGTAAAAGAGTGAATAACATTCACCCTCTTGCTATTTTTGCCAAATTCAGCTATTATTATCTTACACTACAAATATTTGAAAACAATAATTTTGTAGTGTAAGATTTTTCTATGAAATCTAACGTTATAAAATCCGTTTTTATTGATGAATTGGAACGGAATAAAAGGCTTGTTTCTCGTTACGAAGCGGAAGTTGAGAAACTTCCCAAAGGCTCGCTTTTTCTTCGGCAGATAGGCAATCAGCGATATTATTACTTGAACTACCGCGAAGGCAAAAAAGTTGTGTCTAAATTTTTAGGAAAAGAAAATTCTTTTGATGCGGATAAATTTCAAGAACAACTAGAACGCCGCAAGGAATTAAACGCGCTTTTAAAGCGATTGCGACTTGAAAGGAAAGATCTTGAAAAGGAGTTGGGTAAATGACAAAAGAGCAAGAGGCAGCGTTTTGGCAAACGATAAAGGCATTTAATGAACTTGGAATCCTTGCGAACATAATGATAATTGGCAGCTGGGCTGAATATCTTTATCCATCGTTGTTTGATTCGGATTTCTATCCAAACCTTAGGACTCGCGATGTGGATTTCTTTTACAGGAATGTCAAAGTCCCAAAAGAAAAAGTTCCGCTGGTTCAAAAACTTAAAGAAATTGGATATATTTATGACGAAGTTGACGGCATCTCGCGGTTTTACAAAGAAGATTTTTTGGAACTTGAATTCCTTACTAGGGTTTTGGGAGCGGGAACGGAGCGAAAAATAAAAATCGAGCCGTTAGGAATTACTTCGGAAGGGCTTAGAGTAATAAACATTCTTTCACAATTTCCATGCATTGTTGAAAAAAAGTTTGACGACGGAACCATGTATGAAATTACGGTGCCAGAGCCTGCCGCATATATCGTTCAGAAAATATTAACAAATCCAACTCGCGAGCCGGAAGAAAAACGTGCTAAAGATATTTCAGCCGTAAAAGAGCTTTTGTATCATATAAAAAATGATACGCGACATTTTTCAAAATTAAAAGAGGTTTTTAATACGCTCTCCAAGAAACAGTTAAAAACATTAGAGAGCGTTTGTACAGAAAATGATATTATTCTTTTCTAGTTATCAATCTTCCACGGCATGAAGAAGGATTTGAAGCCGCGCGGGCCTAAGTTGTCTTCGTCCTCTTTTAGAAGCGCGTCCCAAGGAATCTTCTTTCGAAGCTTGGGCGTTTTGTTTTCGGGGTGGGCGTCAAGCCAGTCGTACTTGTAAAGGCGGAGACGAAGGGCGTTGATTCCGCTCAACACTACGCCGGCCGTTCCCGGAACCAAGCAAAAAATCATAAAGGACAACAAAAGCAAAAACAAGTTGAAGAAAAACATAAAGACGCTAAAGCCCGCGTTGTCAAAGAAAAGCACGAAGCATTTTTTTATCGTTTGGACAAAGTCGCGGCCCAAGATGGCCCTTAGCGGAATGAACCACTGCAAGGTCAAGAAGAATATCGCCTCAAAAAATATTAGCGTCGCGCACAAGGCAAAGCCCAAAATTCCGCCGGCCGAAAAGTAAACCGGGATTCCGATAAAGGCAACGACAATCAAGGCGCCCAAAAGCGCGCCGTAGCGAACGGCGTCAAAAAAAACTTTTGGGATTTGCTTAAAATATGCGGCGAGCGAAGGCATTCTAAAGTTTGCGATTGCCGCGGCGTTCTCTGTGTTTGCCATGACCAAAACCATTCCCAACGCCATAAAGATGATAAAAGCAAGGCAGCTTAGCGGCAGCGCGAAGGACGAGTCAAGGTTGAACACGACGCTCAGCAAAAAAAACGAGAGCGCCGCGTAAAGGGTCACGATGATGTTTGGAACAATCAAGAAGAAAATGTTGTCCCAGCCGTCGCAAAAATTCTTTTTTAGAAAAAATCCAATCATAAAGCGCCCAAAATCTTTTGAAGTTTCTCTTTTCCGATGATGCGCAAGAAGGAGCCTAGGCGCGGGCCTTGGTCTTTTGCGATTAGCGTTTGGTACAAGGCGGTAAAGAGCGCCTTTGATTCCATTCCCATGCTAGTGGCGACGTCGTAAATCGCTTGCTGGCATTCTTTGTCAATAGTGAATGTGTCCAGCTTGGGAACGACTTCGTCGCGCACTCGGCGGACGGCGGTTGCAAGCTCGTCGGACAATTGGGGCTTTGAGCCGTCGTCGCGGAGAGCGAAGCAAAAGTCCGGGGCGCAGTCTGGAGCCGAGTGCTGGATCCAGAACCAGGCGCAAGCGGCGCGGCGACGAAGTCGTTCTTCTTGGTCGGGCTTTACGTCTCCAAGGGATTTGATAACCGCGTCGATGTCGCCCGAATATGTTTGCAAAAGGGTAGTGAGCATTCTGAATGTAATTTGATAGGGCATCGTGTCGGGAATTTTTCCGTCGATTTGGCTAAGGATGTAAATGCGCTTTTCTTTGTTGAACTGGTCGTCGCTCTTGGCCTTGTCGATTCCGTAAACAATGCGCTCTGTCTTGTCGTAGTCCTCGTAAACTTTAAGAACGTCAAGGTCAAAGCTGATGGCAAACTCGGTGTTGGGCCTGGTTCCCGCAAAGATGTAGCGGAGAACTTCGGCTTGGTAAACGTCAAGCGCGTCGGGAAGCGCGATTACTTTTCCCTTTGAAGAAGACATTTTTCCGGGAACGCCTTTAAGGTTGACAAAGTCGTAGCGCATTGTGATAGGCGCGTCCCAGCCGTAAACTTTTTTGGAAACGAGCTTTGCCGTGTCGTAGCTTCCACCCGGGCTGATGTGGTCTTTTCCGCCCGGCTCAAAGACTACCTTTTCTTCGTTCCAGCGCATTGGCCAGTCAACGCGCCAACCCAATTTGGCGCCTTGGAATTTGCGGATGTCTACAGTTTCTTCGCAGCCGCATTCGCACTTGTATGTGAGGCCGTACTCTCCGTCGTAGCCTGTGATTGTTGTCGTGTCCTTGTTGCATTTTCCGCAGAAAATGCTGACCGGCCAGTAAACGTCCTCCGCCTTCATCTTGTGCTGCTCGTCGCGGTATTCGTTGAGGCATTCCTTGATAAGGTCGCGGTTTTGCAGCGCCTTTTTCATTCCCTCGGCGTAGCGGTTGGTGCGGTAGCGGCTGGCTTGGTACAAAAATTCCGGAGCGATGCCGACGCGGGGAAGCTGGGTTTCGATGTCAACTTCGTGGTGGCGCGCGTAGTTTTCGTCGCGGCCGGTCGTGTCGGGAACCATCGTGATCGGGAAGCGCAAGTATTTTTCCAATGTGTCGGGATCGGGCATGTTGGCCGGAACTTTGCGGAACACGTCGTAGTCGTCCCAAGAGTAAATGAAGCGGACGTTCTTGCCGCGGTCGCGAAGGGCGCGGACAACCAAGTCAACGGTGATGATTTCGCGGAAGTTTCCAAGGTGAACGGTTCCGCTGGGCGTGATGCCGGACGCGCATGTGTAGGAGTCGCGGTCGCCTTTTTCGGCGATGATTTTGTCAGCCATTTGGTCAGCCCAATGGCAGAGCAAGGGGTCTTTTTGTTCGCTCATAATTTATACCTCAATAAAAAAAATTATTAAAAGATTGCCGCGTCAAGCGCGGCAATGACAACTTACAGCGTCATGTTCGGGCTTGACCCGGACAATTTATCGCGTCATGTTCGGGTTTGACCCGGACAATTTATCGCGTCATGTTCGGGTTTGACCCGGACAATTTATCGTGTCATGTTCGGGCTTGACCCGGACATCTTAGAACACCGGGTAGCATTCAAAGCCGGCGCTTCTAAGCTGGTCGCCGATGTCGCCCTTGGCGTTTTCGTCAACGACGACGATGTAGTATGTCGTGCCGCTGGGCCTGGTTTCTTCCGTGATGTATGGCTTAAAGCCTTTTTCCTTTAGCCTGTCGCAAAGGCCTTGAGCGTTGTCGCGGCTCTTAAAAAGTCCAAGCTGTTGCTTCTTTATTTTTTCGCCAGAGCCGCTGTCGTCGGATGATTTTTCTACAGGAACGCTCTGAGATTCCGCGGCGTTTTCGGCGGCGGCTTCAAGAGCCTTTCCTTTTTTTGGCATAAAGTACCAAAAGGGGGCGGGCGTCATTTGGACGCTTCCGGCCACAATCGCCGCTTCGGGGCTTTTTGGAAAAGCCTTTCGCAATTGCTTTCCGTAGGAGTCCTGGCCGGTTATGTACCAAAGGGTAAGCAGGACGCTGGGCTGGACGGATTTCATCGAAGGAAAGTCCGAGTAAGCCTTTAAAAGCGCGACGCTTTCGTCCAAATCGGAATTGGATTCGATTTGGCAAAGACGGCTCCAAACCTCGTAAAGCTTTATGTAAGCCTGAATCGTTTCGTCCTGGGAATTGCGGACGGCGGAATTTAAATAGCTGTCGGCCGTCGCCGAGTCGCCGGAACTAAGCGCGCATCGGACCGCGTCCAAAACCAATTGGGGGCTTGTCTTTTTGGGCATGCCCTCCACGTTGGGAGCGGAAATGCCGGCCGCTTGCGCGTAGGAGTCCGAGGCGTCCTTGTAGGCGCCCAACTGTTCCTGCAAATTGGCCAAAAATGCCAAGAGCGCGCGCTTTTGGGCGGCGTCCTTTTGCTGGGCGATTTGCTTTTTTAGGTAGTCAACCGACTCGCCGGCGTTGGAAAGGTCCAAGGCCTTTTGAGCGATTTCTTTTGCGGAATTTTGGGCAAAGGCCGACCAAGCCAAAGCGAGGAGGGCGGCGGCAGCTAAAAGGCGCTTCATTTATTTTCCTGCGGAACGGAACTTTGAGCGTCTTTTCCGTCTTTTTTGGGCTTTTTTTCAAACGCGGCCTGGGCTTTAGCCTTGGCTTCTTCCAACCTTTTTTGGCGGTTCAATTGCTTTTCCAACTGCTTTTTTTCGTTTTGCTCAAGGCGTTCGGCCAAGGCGCGCGCCTGCTCGGGAGTCATTTTCTTTTCGCCCCTAAGGAACACAGCGGGAAGGGCGGCCAAGATTCCAGCCGCGAATGAAATTGCGATTGTTATAAAAACAGGCACTTGGTTGAACTGCTTTCCAAAAAGCCAAATGTCGCATTTGTTTCCAAGGTTAAATCCGGTAAAAATCGCCACTGCAACCAGCAAGGCGATTGTGAAAATCAATTTAAAGACCATGCGCATATTCTAGCGCAAGTTTAAAATGCTTGCAAGTATATAGAAGTTATGCTATAATTTTATGATTATTATATACTGCCCTGTTTAGCGACTTTTTAAGCGGAGAGCGGCAACATGAAAAAAAAGTTTGTAATTAAAACCGCGGCCTTGCTTTTGGCCGCATGCGTATTTGTCTCTTGCTCTGGCTTGACCGACAGCGGCCCTAGCTTTGTTATTTTGCCAGTCGCGCAACCCAATTCGCAGCAAGGAGCCGCGTCTACCAGTTCCCACAAAACAGTGATTTTTAGCGGAGCGATTTCTTCGGGAGCCCTTCCAAAAGCCATCGCCAAATCCATTAGTTCCAACGCAGGAAAAAACGGCGGCGCGGTTGACGGCGTGTCCGCTTCCGCCAGCCCCGACATCACTGACAGCGAATACTACTATTATGTAAAGACCACGTGCCAAGAAACCGGCGCGGAAACTGAATACGACCAAGGAGACCCGGTTTTTATCTCCGGCTCAAGCTCGATTGCGTTTGAAGTTCCCTTGGTGACAGGCTACACTTGGGTCATAGAATGCGGTTTTAAGAAAACAGGCTTGGCCGACCCGGTTCTTTTTGACCAGACAAAGCCGATTCCGCTTGACGACACGACCAGCGTCATAAGCGCAAGCTTTGTCGCAAGGCCAAATCCCGCAGCCAACGGCGGAAAGGGCAGCGTCCTTCTTGACCTTAGCGGATCGTACAAAACGGCTACGATTTCTTGTTCCGACGACGGCTGGAAAACGGCTGTAGGAGCGGAAACAGCCGCGCTGGACGTGGATCCGGTTACAGGCTTGGCCACCTTGAATTTGCCTTCCGTCAAAGCAGGCGCCTATCAAGTTACCTTTAGCTTTTACAACTCTGACAGCGTGATGGTTTACCAAACCGCGCAAATGATCAGCGTCCTTGCGGGAATGCAAACAAATTCTTGGATTAGGTCCCCAGGCGACGACGAGAACGTTATAAACGACGACCTTATGTTCATGGTCGGAGAGCAGGCGATGCAGGCCTTTGACCGAAGGACATTTTATGTCGGCCAGTCTATGGGAAACACGATGGCGGCCAACACCAACGCAGGAACCGCCTACGCTCCCTTTGGAACTTTTGGCGCGGCGGTAAAAGCGATCTTGGCGCGGGGCTCGGCTTCGGAAACATACAACATTTATATTAGCGGCGAAGTCAATGTCGACCCGAATGACGCCAGCTTGTTTATACCAAGCGACAAGGCCAAGTCCGTTGTCATCTCAGGCATTCACGGCGTTGACGAAAATGGAAATCCCAAGGACACGATAAAGGGAGTGGAAGAGGCCGACAGCATTTTAAATCTTGGTTGGGAGTTTCCTGTCCACTTGAAAAACCTTCGCTTGCAAGGCGCTCCTGGTTTTGCCACAAAATACGGGGTTTATTTTGGCGGCAACGTTGATTGCGTTTACCTTGACTCAGGCGTTTTGATCACAGGCTGCCAACACGGAGTTTGCGCCGGCCGCGGAAAGCTTGTCGTAAATGGCGCCAAGATAACAGGCAACAAGGCCCTGCAAGGAAGCGGCGAAGATTTGAACGGTGCCGGCGTGTGGATGGACAACGGCACAGAGTTTGAGATGAGGGCCGGAGCGATAACAGGCAACACCGCCGGCAACTGGGGCGGCGGCATCTTTTTTGAGGGCAACAGTTTTTACATCAAAGGCGGCGAGATAAGCGGCAATATGGCCAAGAAGGGGGCTGGCTTGTATTGGCATGGCAGTAATCACGGCAATTTTGTACGGGAGATTAGCGGCGGAAAAATTTTCCAAAATGAAGCTTCAGAGTTTGGCGGCGGAATTCTCATCTCGCGCGGCGCAGCCCTATTGTCCATTACTGGCGCAGAAATTTACCAAAACACGGCTGCTGTCACTGCGGAATACGGCCCCGGCGTGCTGCAGCCTGGCGGCGGAGCGATATGCATGGTCGCCACACCTTGCTCGATCGGACAAAGCGCCTACATACCCTATGGCGACAAAAACGCAAGCCAGGCTCCTGGCAAAAATGACATTTCCTTTGTAAAAGATGGAAGCTGGGGCGCTGACAGTCCTTTGGTCATACAAAGCCCGCTTTCGCGGCACAGCTTGGCCGCGCCGATAGCGTTGACTCCAAACTGGGAGCGCGGTTGGCAGCTTTACAAGTCGGATTCTGCTTCCTTGACGCTTTCGGAAACGGACAAATTTCTTTTGACCGACGACAGCTGGGAAAAAAAGTATAGCGAAGACGAAAAGACGGCGATGGTGGACTCGCCCATTTATGTCGGCTCTTATAACGGAAGTCTTGGAAACGACACCACAAACGACGGCTCAAAGACCCAGCCCTTTAGAACGCTTGCAAGAGCTTGCCAAGAAATGGACAATGCCAACGTTGACTACACAATAAAACTTTCCGGCTCAACCTATCAGGCCGTTCCTGGCGGCGCCATCGCGCAAGAAATACCAAGCACGCTTTTAAATACAGGAAGCGGGGACTCAAGCAAAAACTACGCAAGGTCCGTTACGATAAGCGGCTACGGCGATGGCGCCACAATCAACCGCGGAGCCGCAGTCGCGCAAACCAACGGATACGCGCTGAAAATTTCTAGCGCCGTTCCTGTAATTTTGACAAAGGTCACGGTAACGGGAGGCCACAACAGCGAAAATGGCGGCGGCATAATTGTCGAACAAGGCGCCACTCTTTGCCTTGGAAAGGGAACCAAAGTCATAGGAAACAAAACAGAAGACGGCGGCGGCGGCATTTATTCAAAAGGCAAGGTCTTTGTTTACGGTGACGCCAAAATTGGCGAGCGCGACGAGACCAACTTAACGGACGCAAAATATGTCGCCAACCAATCCTATTATTCAAACTGGGCCAATGGTTGCGGCGGAGGAATATGTTTAGAGGCGGATGCGCTCGCCTCTGTCGCCGGCGAACTCTATTTGGGTTATTACAGGGACACGGACGGTTCCGCCAAAAAAGACGAAAGCTTTACGGGAGGAATATTTTACAACTACTCTGAGCTCTCAGGCGGAGCGATTTATGTCAGGGGCTATGCCGCAAAAAAAGCCAAGCTGGCTGTTACAGGCGGAACAATCGCTTACAACGCCGCCTACGTTTCCGGCGGCGGCATTTACACCGCTGGAACCGTTGACTTGGACGCCGGAACGATAAAAGAAAACGAGGCTAATTTTGGCGGCGCCATAATTCAAAAATCCGACTCGAACATTAAATTTAATGGAAGCCTTTCCATACCATACGGAGACGGAACGCTGACCAAGCCTTGGAACGACATTTATGTTTCCAACGGAAAGCTTTTGGCCTTGGGCAGCGGCTTTACAAGTTCCGACCAAATATTGCTCGCTCCGGAGACTGAAAGCGGCGTTTCATTTAAAAGGCGCAAGGTTTTTAGCGGAACCACAAACATGTCAAAGTTTGACTTGACCATTAAGGGCTTTAAATTGGATTCCACAGTCGCGGCGGGCTACGGCTCGCTCATGCTCAAAAATATCGTCACGACAATTTACGTCGCTTCCACCGTGGATTCCGGCGACAACCGCACGGGCAACAAAGGAAGCGATCCAAGCGGCAACACAACTGTCGACGCGACATGGAACAGTTCGACATACGAGTACAACGGCGCGACCAACAATTCCGCAAAGCCATTCGCCACAATCGCAAAGGCCGCGCAGTTCATCACATACCAAGAAAGCCCGTCGACCAACTACACAATTTACGTGGACGGAACTTTGGTCGGCGCGCAAAGCCTTGCCAACTCAAGCGACTCCAGCTACCCTGTGACTCTTGACAGCGCCACCGCCACAAAAATCACCCTTGCAAGCAAGAACGGCCTGGACGCAAGCAAAAACCCCAAGGACATTCTAAACGGCAATAATAACAGGACGCTCAATATAAACGCCAGCGTTCCCATCCATATCTTGGCTCTTGGCATTACAGGCGGATCCACTAGCGGGAACGGCGGCGGAATCTGTATCGCAACTCCCGGAACAAGCCTAAGCGTGACCCTTGGCGACGGAACTGACGCCAACGGCCCCAAAATATACGGCAACCACGCTTATTGTGGGGGCGGCGTTTATTGCGGAACGAACACAAGCCTTGCCATAACAAAGGGCGCCCGCATTACAGAAAACTATGCGGATAAAGGAAGCGGTAATTATAAATATGGCGGCGGAATCTACACCGAAGGAACAAGGCTTGACATGACAGGCGGCGAAATCTCCTACAATCAGGTTTCCGCTTGGGGCAGCGGCGGCGGAGTTTACAGTGACGCTGTCTTTGTCATGACCGGCGGAACTATAAAAGGCAATCGCGCGGCCTTTGGCGGCGGACTTTTAAACAAGGGACAGTTTTACATGAGCGGATCCGCCATTATTGGAACGGAACTCCCCTATAACGCGTGGGCCGAAGCCGACACGCAAGACGCCAATATAGCGGAAAAACGCACGATAAATTCAAGCGCTAATGGAGGCGATGGCGGCGGAATCCGTATCAGTGACACCGATGCCGCCGTATATATAGGCTATACTCTTGGGAATGGCGGCGTTGTTTCCAAAGCCGCTTTTAGCGATGACGGCAAAAAATACGGAGTCGTCACCAACTATGCCCATGGTTTCGGCGGCGGAATTGATATTACGCAAGGACAGCTTCATGTCGCGGCCGGCGATGTGTCAAACAACAAGGCTGCCCATGGCGGAGGCGGCATTAGCTGCTCTCACTCTTCTCAATTTTTTGAGCTTGACGGATCGAGCTATAAAGTCCGGCTGGAAAGAAACCAGTGTGAAACCGATGTGGCTGGCGGGGCAATTTATTTTTATCCCTCGGACGCCAGCGTAAATTTGACCATGAAGGGGACTGTCGAGATTCCTGGCGGAGCCGGCGTGAGGGGCAACAACGACATTTATTTTATTAACGCCCACGACAACCACATTGCTGTCGCCGGAGCCCTTACAGATTATTACTGCGTAACTGCCTCAGTGATTGAACCTACCAATCCTAACGCCAAATATAAAATTTTGGACGTTACGTCCGATTCTGGCCAAGTTACGCAAAAAGCCTTTAAGCGCTTTTCGCTCACCAATGAAAACGCCTATATTGACTCGCAAGGCTATGTGCGGGAAGGCTATATAGTTGATTCTTTCACTGTCGGGGCTTCCAAGACTCTTCCTGCCGACATTCCTAGCGGCTCCACCTTGGTCGTGACCGAGACCGGGACCGGCTTGAAAAATGTCATCGACGCCATAAAAAAGGAGACTTCAAAGCAGTTTAAAGTGGACCTCACAAGAATGAACCAAGACGATATTCAAATATTGACTAGCGATTTAAGTAAAGAACCTGATCCGGCGCCAACTTTATTAGTCAACTTTGATGGTTGTACAAATATTGTTGAAGTGGCGTTTGACGGAGAAAAATTAAGGCCCCGCTATGAAGCGTTTAAAGGCTGCTCAAAGCTGGAAACGGTAAAAGTAATCAATAAGGCTATGATTTACGGCAATGCTGGAAGAGGTTCGTGGGCAACCAAAGCTTTTGACGGCTGCAGCAGGTTGACTACTTTTGACTTTACGGAATGTACAAATGTTCAGGTTTGCCCCGGCACAATATTCAGCAGCGCAAACAATACCGTAGAGGTTGTCAAATTGGGAAGCATGTTGGAAACATTGTATTTTAGCAATATGACTTCTTTTGCTAAAAATAACTTTAAATTGACTTATGACGGCTCCGCAAACAACTTAAAGAACAATGTCACGACAACGCAAGGACATTATGACGATCCGGGTAAAACCATAACCTGCCAATGCGCCAGCGGCGGAAACCTTACATGGAGCGAGTCAACCAGCGGCCCCTGGCAGCCGTAAAACGGGTCGGCGGGAAAATTATAAAAATTCCCGCAAATTCCCTTGACACATTTTTGAAATTTCTATAAACTCAATGAACTATCATTGCGATAACTGCCCTTGTAGCTCAGCCGGTAGAGCGCAGCCATGGTAAGGCTGAGGTCTGCGGTTCGATCCCGCACGGGGGCTGTCACAGACTTTTGTATAGGAGAAATATATGGGAAGCAAAAAGAAAGGAGCGGTAGAACTCATCGCTTTGCAGTGCTCGGAGTGCAAGCGCAAGAATTACACAACTTCAAAGAACCGCAAGAACATCCAGGGCAAGCTCGAGCTCAAAAAGTATTGTCCCTTTGAACGCAAGCACACCTTGCACAAAGAAACAAAGATTAAGTAAATCTTGTTAAAACGCTATTAAGGCGCGGAAGCCCAGGCTTTTGCGTTTTGATATATTTAGGGCGGTAGTTCAGTTGGTAGAGCACCGGTCTCCAAAACCGGCTGTCGCGGGTTCAAGTCCTGCCCGCCCTGTTATCCGTGCGGAAGGTTCAATGCCCCAAAAGGGGATTGAACCTGACTGCAACACCTTTAGAGGACGCTGCGCTTGACGCAGCGATTTTTGGATTATTGAGGAATATATGGCAAAAGTTGTTAATTTCTTTAAAGATTGCGCCCACGAACTCAAGCTTGTAGTTTGGCCGACAAAAGAACAGGTTTGGTCAAGCGTTAAGGTGGTTGTTGTTTCGACCATCGTCGTTTCTGTTATCCTTGGAGCGCTTGATTTAGGATTTACGGCGCTTTTCCGTCTCTTGATGAAATAAGGAACCAAAATGGCAGTCGAGTGGTACATTGTTCAAACCTACACAGGTTACGAAGGCAAAGTAAGCCGCGTCATCCAGCAAAAGTTGGACAACGGCGACCTTAGCTCTGACATTGTAAAGAGCATAAAAGTTCCCGAAGAAGAAATTGTTGAGATTAAGGACGGCAAAAAGAAAGTCCGCAAAAACAAGCTTCTCGCCGGCTATATTATGGCCGAACTCGATTTGCCGGATTTGGGTTGGAAAGACACTTGCAACAAAATTCGTCACATCCAAGGCGTTTCAGGCTTTGTTGGAACGGCTTCCAATGAGCGCCCGCGCCCCATCAGCGCTGACGAAGCGAAAAATATTTTGATGCGCTCCGGCGAGATCAAGGGTGAAAAACCCGTTCGCATCAAGCAAACTTACGCCATTGGCGACACAGTCAAGATTACCGAAGGACCTTTCAAGGACTTTAGCGGAACTGTTGACGCGATTGACGAAGAGAAAGAGAAGCTTACGGTCAATGTACAGATCTTTGGCCGAGCCACCCCTGTCGAACTGAGCATGACTCAGGTGGAAAAAGCTATCTAGTTGAATCGACCATTTTTGGGAGGAACGCTCGTCCGTTGGACTTCTACGTTCCGCTAATACCAATTTAGGAGATACACAAAATGGCAAAAAAAGAAGTAACCGCTGTCATCAAGCTTCAGTGCCCTGCTGGCGCTGCGACACCGGCCCCGCCGATTGGCCCCGCCTTGGGACCTCATGGTGTAAGCGCTCCAAAATTTGTACAGGAATTCAACGACAGAACCAAGAAAATGGAAAAGGGACTTATCATCCCGGTCGTTCTTACTGTTTACAAAGACAAGTCTTACACATTCATCCTTAAGACCCCTCCGGCAGCTGTCCTTATCAAAAAGGCGCTCAAGTTGGAAAAGGGTTCTGCGAATCCGCTCCGCGACAAGGTAGGAAAGCTTACCAAGGCGCAGCTTGAAGAAATCGCAAAGACAAAGATGCCCGACATCAACGCGAACGACCTTGAGGCCGCGAAGAAAATCGTAGCCGGAACCGCTCGCAGCATGGGCGTTGAGGTGGAGGCCTAAATGAAACACGGAAAGAATTACCGCGCGGCCGCGGCCAAATACGATCTTACAAAAAAATACGACGTTCCGACAGCCGTTAAAATGGTTCAGGACATGAAGTTCGCCAAGTTCGACGAAACAGTGGAAGCCCACATCAACCTCAAGTTGGGCAAGAACGCCACAGTTCGCGACACATTGGTGTTCCCCAACCAGTTTAAGGGCGAAAAGAAGGTTTTGGTATTCTGTAAGGAAGACCGCGTTCAGGAAGCCTTGGACGCTGGAGCCGCTTTTGCCGGTTCAAACGAATACATCGAAAAAGTAAAGGGCGGTTGGCTCGAGTTCGACATTGCCGTAGCCACTCCCGACATGATGAAAGATGTAGGACGTTTGGGTATGGTTTTGGGACGCAAGGGATTGATGCCCAACCCCAAGACTGGAACCGTTACAAACGACATCACAGCCGCCATCGGCGAGCTTAAGAAGGGTCGCACGGAATACCGCGCCGACAAAACAGGCATTGTTCACATCGCCGTAGGCAAAGTTTCTATGGACGCTGACAAGATTGCCCAGAACGTTGACGCTTTGATCGCCGAGATCGAGCGCAAAAAGCCGTCTGACGCTTCCGCGGACTACATCCGCACAATCTCAATCAGCTCTTCTATGGGCCCTGGCGTTTGGATCAACCACAAGGACGAGGAGTAAAAAATGGCAGTTCGTTCAAAGACAATTCAGCCGGCTAAAACAGCCGCTATCGAAGCCGCCAAGAAAACTCTCGGCGAATACAACGACTTCATTTTTGCGGACTATCGCGGTTTGACTGTTGAGCAGATCACAGCCTTGCGCGGAAAGCTTCGCGAAAAGAATTCCGCTATCAAAGTTATCAAGAACAACTTTGCCCGCATCGCGTTTGAAGGCATGGACGTAAAAGACGTCGCCGAATATCTTACTGGCCCCACGGCTATCGCCATGGCCAAAGAGGATTCAAACGAGACAGCCAAAGTTTTGTTCGAGTTCGCTAAGGAAGCCCCCGCTCTCAAGGTGAAGGGCGCCTATGTCAACAAAGAGATTTACGATCTTGCCAAGATCGAGGCCTACTCAAAGGTTCCCGGCAAAAAGCAGCTTATCGCAATGCTTATGTCTGCCATCAACGGCCCTGCCCAAAAGCTCGCCGCCACATTGCAGGCTTATGTTGACAAAAAATCTAAGGAAGGCGACGCCCCCGCGGCCGCGCCCGCTCCTGCCGCCGAAGCCGCCGCTCCCGCAGCGGAAGCTCCGGCCCCTGCCGCCGAGGCTCCAGCAGCTCCCGCAGCTGACGCCGCTCCTGCCGCTGACGCCCCGGCTCAGGCTTAATTAGAATTACGACGTTTTGAGCCGACGCTTTTCGGAGGCTCAAAACTCGATGCAAAAGGCCGCAAGGACTTTTGCAAACCGCAGTCAGGCTTCATTAGCTGTCGACTGTCTGCGGTAAAAGTTCAAGGGCTTTCTTGGAAAGACCCTTGGCCGCGGCGGATTTCCGCAGCGAATATCAAACATATATGGAGAAGACAATATGGCAGCTTTGACAAATGATCAGATTTTGGACGCGATCGCGTCAATGAGCGTTCTGGAAGCCTCAGAACTCGTAAAGGCTATGGAAGAGAAGTTCGGCGTTACAGCCGCTGTAGCCGTAGCCGCCGGTCCCGCCGCTGGTGGAGCCGCTGGTGGAGCCGCTGATGACGAGCAGACAGAATTCGCTGTTAGCTTGGATTCATTCGACGCCGCCAAGAAGATTGGCGTTATCAAGGCCGTTAAGGCTCTTACAAACCTCGGACTTGGCGAAGCCAAGGCTTTGGTTGAAGGCGCTCCGAAGGTTCTCAAAGAGGGCTTGAGCAAGGCCGATGCCGACAAGTGGATTGCCGACATCACAGCCGCCGGCGGAAAGGCTTCAAAGAAATAAGCCTTTTGTCATTGCCGCGCTTGGCGCGGCAATCTTTTGCCGCTTGCATTGCGGTAAAAAAGATGTCCGGGTCAAGCCCGAACATGACATTTTGATTAAAGACTCCCGCGCTTAGGCGCGGGAGCCTTTTGTTCTTTTAAATTTTTATTCAATAGTTTTATCCGGGCGGACTTTTTTGTGCTGAACAGAGTTTCTGTTTGTAGCAAAAAATTCTGACCTCTTAAAAAAAACGGGGGACCTTAATGTTCGCAAAAAGCCGGACAATCAACCGTCAGTACTATGGTAAGGACATCAAGTCTTCAATGGATGTCCCGAATCTTATCGACATTCAAACAGCGTCGTATGAATACTTCCTTCAGAGAAAAAATTTGGAAGAAGGAAAGCCTCTAGAAAACCAGGGTTTGCAAGAAGCCTTTACAACGACTTTCCCGATTGAAAGTCCCAACGGCGACATGCGGCTTGACTATGAATTTTACCAACTGGATTTTGAGGGAATCAAATTCTCAGAATTGGAGTGCAAGCAAAAGGGACTCACTTACGCGGTTCCTTTGAAGGCGCGCATTGACCTTAACTTTAAGGAAACCGGCGCCATTCTCCAAAAAGACATATATATGGGCGACATTCCGCTTATGACAGACCGCGGAACTTTCGTCATCAACGGAGCCGAGCGCGTAGTCGTTTCGCAGATCCACCGTTCGCCTGGCGTTATCTTTAACCATGACAAGGGCGTTTGGGGAAGCCGCATCATTCCTTACCGCGGCTCTTGGCTTGAATTTGAAATTGACCAAAAGAAAGAGTTGATTTTCGCGAAGATCGACCGCAAGAAAAAAATCTTGGGAACAATCTTCTTGCGCGCTCTCGGTTTTGAGAGCCGCGAAGAAATCATCAAAGTTTTCTATGAAACAGAAACTGTAACTGTAAGAAACAGCAACAGCGCCCGCGAGGCTCTTGTAGGCCGCGTTCTTTCAAAAGCCATTTACATTCAAGACGGCGAAGAAAGCAAAAAGCTTTTCAAGGCTGCCACTCGCTTGCATCCGCACGACATCGACGACTTGATCGCCAACGGCATCAAGGAAATCGAAGTCATCAAGTTTGACACGCGCAAGGATCCCGAAAACAAGGACGAAAAAAATCTTTCTCTTGACAGCGACATCATCATCAACTGCTTTGAGCGCGAAGAAATCAAGTTCGCCAAAGAAGGAACTGAAGTTGACGAGCCGACAAAAGAAGACGCCTTGAGCGCCGTTTACAGCGTCCTTATGCCTGGCGAGCCCATCACCGTGGAAAATGCCGAAAAGGATTTGAACTCAATGTTCTTCACTTCTCGCCGCTACGACTTGGGACGCGTTGGCCGCTACAAGCTCAACAAAAAATTTGACTACAATCCTCCGTTGGAAGACCAGACTTTGGTAAAGGACGACATCACCAACACGATGAAGTTCTTGATCAAGGTTTACATCGGGGAAGAATCCCGCGACGACATCGACCACTTGGGCAACCGCCGCATCCGCTCTGTCGGCGAATTGATGACAAATCAAATCAAGACCGCCTTTGCCAGAATGGAGCGCATCGCCAAGGAGCGCATGGGATTGAAAGAAAATGACACAATCAAGCCGCAAGACTTGATTTCTTCAAAGCCGATAATCGCGGCGATAAAAGAGTTCTTTGGCTCTTCACAACTTTCACAGTTCATGGACCAAATCAACCCGCTGGCCGAGCTTACCCACAAGCGCCGCTTGAACGCTTTGGGACCCGGCGGCCTTTCCCGCGACCGCGCCGGCTTCGAAGTTCGCGACGTTCACTATTCTCACTACGGACGCATGTGCCCGATTGAGACTCCAGAAGGACCGAACATCGGCTTGATCGTTTCGTTGGCCATTTACACCCGCGTAAACGACTACGGCTTCCTTGAGGCTCCTTACCGCAAGATCGAAAAAGGCAAGGCCACCAACAAGGTTGAATACCTCTCCGCGATGGACGAAGACAAGTATTACATCGGACAGGTCAGCGAGGGCATGGGCAAAGACGGTTCTTTTGCCACCGATATGATTTCTTGCCGCCGCCGCGGCGACTATACAACGCGCTCTCCAAAAGACGTTCAGTACATGGACGTTTCACCGCGTCAGGTAATTTCTGTTTCAGCGGCGCTCATTCCGTTCTTGGAGCACGACGACGCCAACCGCGCCTTGATGGGCTGCAACATGCAGCGCCAGGCAGTTCCGCTTTTGTTCCCGGAGCCTCCGCACGTCGGAACCGGCATGGAGCAAAAGTGCGCCTACGACTCTGGCGTTTTGGTCAAAGCCAAGCGCGCCGGCGAAGTTGTCAAAGTTACAAGCGAATGCGTAACGGTTAAGCCCGAAGGCGGAAAGCGCGGCGAAGTTGACGAGTACGTTTTGCTCAAGTACCAGCGCACAAACAACGACACTTGCAACCACCAGCGCCCGACTGTAGAAGTTGGCGAAAAGGTTGTGGAAGGCTCTGTCCTTGCCGACGGACCCGCCACATTCAACGGCGAGTTGGCCCTTGGCCGCAACATTCTTGTTGGCTTCGTTCCGTGGAACGGATACAACTACGAGGACGCCGTTCTTATCAGCAAGCGCGTCGTTAAGGAAGACATGTACACTTCCATCCACATCAAGGAATTCTCAACAGAAATCCGCGAGACAAAGCTTGGTCCCGAAAAGATCACTCGCGACGTTCCCAATACAGCCGAAAAGAATCTTGACAATCTTGACGCGGAAGGAATCATCCGCATCGGCGCCAAGGTTAAGAGCGGCGACATCTTGGTAGGAAAAGTAACTCCCAAGAGCGAAGCCGAGACGACTCCGGAATTCAAATTGCTCAACTCAATCTTTGGCGAAAAGGCCAAGGAAGTTCGCGACACCTCTTTGCGCGTTCCGCACGGAGTTGAAGGCGTTGTAATCGACATTCAGCGCCTTAAGAGAAGCGAAGGCGATGACTTGAATCCAGGCGTTGACCAGGTTGTAAAAGTAATGATCGCCAACAAGCGCAAGCTCCGCGAAGGCGACAAGATGGCCGGACGCCACGGAAACAAGGGTGTTGTTTCGCGCATCTTGCCCGAAGAAGACATGCCTTACTTGGAGGACGGAACTCCGCTTGACGTTTGCTTGAACCCATTGGGCGTTCCTTCGCGCATGAACATCGGTCAGATCATGGAATCAGAGCTTGGAATCGCGGGCAAGTACCTCAACCAGTTCTTTGAGTCGCCTGTATTCCAGTCGCCCAGCCAAGAGCAGATCGCCAAAAAGTTGGAAGAAGCCGGTCTTTCAAAAGACTGTAAACAAATCGTTCGCGACGGCCGCACAGGCGAGCCTTTCGTAAACCCGATTTTTGTTGGCGTTATCTACTATATGAAGTTGCATCACTTGGTAGACGACAAGATGCACGCCCGCTCAACCGGACCTTACTCTTTGGTCACTCAGCAGCCTTTGGGAGGAAAAGCCCAGTTCGGCGGCCAGCGCCTTGGAGAAATGGAAGTTTGGGCGCTCGAAGCCTATGGCGCCGCCAACACCTTGCAGGAAATGATGACAATCAAGTCCGACGACATGAACGGCCGATCAAAGGTTTACGAGTCCATCGTAAAAGGCGAGCCTTCAACTCCCGCCGGAGTTCCAGAATCATTCAACGTATTGGTTCAGGAATTGCGCGGGTTGGCTCTTGACTTCACCATTTATGACGCTAAGGGAAAGCAAATCGCCCTTACCGAACGCGATCAGGAATTGATTGACAAGGCCTCAAGCGGCTTTGACAAGGAGAATGAATAATGCGCGATATCGAAGATTTTGACAGCATAAAAATAAAATTGGCCAGCCCGGACACAATCCGCGCTTGGTCTTACGGCGAAGTTAAAAAGCCAGAGACAATCAACTACCGCACTTTGCGACCCGAGCGAGACGGACTTTTTTGCGAACGCATTTTCGGAACCACTAAGGAATGGGAATGCTATTGCGGAAAGTTCAAGTCAATCCGCTACAAGGGCGTCATTTGCGACCGCTGCGGCGTAGAAGTCACACACTTCAAAGTTCGCCGCGAGCGCACAGGCCACATCGAGCTTGCCGCGCCGGTAAGCCACATTTGGTACTACCGCTCTGTTCCTAGCCGCATGGGCTTGCTTTTGGACTTGCCTGTAGGCTCGCTTCGCTCCGTTCTTTACTACGAAAAATATATCGTAATCGATCCGGGTGAGACAGACCTCAAGAAGATGGACCTTTTGACGGAAGACGAATACCGCGAGGCCCAGGAGCGCTATGGCCAGGCCTTTACCGCCGGCATGGGCGCCGAAGCCGTAAAGACTTTGCTTGAAGGCTTGGACCTTGACGCCTTGGCCGCCGAACTTCGCGCCAAGATGATCGAGAAGGGAGCCAAGAGCGACAAGCGCCTTCTTAAGCGCATCGAAATTGTCGAGAACTTCCGCTCTTCGGGCAACAAGGCTTCTTGGATGATTTTGGACGTTGTTCCCGTAATGCCGCCTGAGTTGCGCCCAATGGTTCAGCTTGACGGCGGCCGCTTCGCCACATCCGACCTTAACGACTTGTACCGCCGCGTAATCAACCGCAACAACCGCCTCAAGAGATTGTTGGCCCTCAACGCTCCTGACATCATCATCCGCAACGAAAAGCGAATGTTGCAGGAAGCCGTTGACTCTTTGTTCGACAACTCAAAGAGAAAGCGCATTGTAAAGGGCGCCTCAAACAGGCCGCTCAAGTCAATCAGCGACATGATAAAAGGAAAGCAGGGCCGCTTCCGCCAAAACTTGCTCGGAAAGCGCGTAGACTATTCAGGCCGCTCTGTAATCGTTGTTGGTCCGGAACTCAAGCTTTGGCAGTGCGGACTTCCGACAAAGATGGCGCTTGAATTGTTCAAGCCCTTCATCATGAAAAAATTGATGGACAAGGGAGTCGCCTTCAACCTTAAGAAGGCCAAGCTTTACGTAGAGTCGGAAGCTCCCGAAGTCTTTGCCGTTTTGGACGAAGTCGTCAGCGAGCACCCTGTAATGCTCAACCGCGCCCCGACTTTGCACCGCTTGGGAATCCAGGCCTTTGAACCGGTGTTGGTGGAAGGCAAGGCGCTCAAGTTGCACCCGCTCGCTTGCAAAGCCTTTAACGCGGACTTTGACGGTGACCAGATGGCCATCCACGTTCCTCTTACACAGGCCGCGCAAATGGAGTGCTGGACATTGATGCTCAGCGCCCGCAACTTGCTTGACCCTGCCAACGGCGGAACAATCGTATATCCGTCCCAGGACATGGTTTTGGGAATCTACTATATGACTTCCGTAAAGCCTGGCGCCAAGGGAGAGGGCAAGCGCTTCTCTTCTTCTGACGAAGTTCGCATGGCCGCCGAGTGCGGAAACATCGAATGGCAGGCCAAGGTCAAAGTTCCCGCTCCCAAGGATTCTTTCAAAGAAGGAGAATTCAAGAAGGGCGACTTGATCGAGACTACAGCCGGAACATTGGCCTTTAACGAAGCCATGCCCGACGAAGTAAATTATGTCAACGAGCAGTATGGCGACAAAAAGCTCAAGAGCATGATCGAGAAAGTTTACCACGACAAGGGCTCTTGGCTCACGATTCAAATGCTTGACGCCATCAAGGCTGTCGGCTACAAGAACGCGACATTCTACGGCGCCACTCTTTCTATGGACGACATCCTCGTTCCCAAAGAAAAGAAGGACATGGTCGACAAGGCCAACAAAGAAGTAGAAGAAATCGTTCGCCAATACGCCGACGGACGCATTACGGAAGACGAACGCTACAACAAGGTAACCGATATTTGGCAGCGCACAAACGAAAAGCTTACTGACGTTATGTACGCCCAGTTGGAAAAAGACAAGGACGGATTCAACACAATTTACATGATGGCCAAATCCGGCGCCCGCGGTTCCAAAAAGCAGATTTCTCAGCTTGCGGCTATGCGCGGCTTGATGGCCAAGCCTAACGGAGACATCATTGAATTGCCCGTACGCTCAAACTTCTACGAAGGTCTTTCGGTTATCGAATACTTCATCTCAACCAACGGCGCCCGCAAAGGTTTGTCGGACACCGCTCTTAAGACAGCCGACGCCGGTTACATGACCCGCCGCTTGGTTGACGTTGCCCAGGACGTCGTAATCAACGAAGACGATTGCGGCACCATCAACGGAACTGACTACACCGCGATCAAAGACGGCGACGAAATCATCGAGCATTTGGCTGACCGCATCGAAGGTCACTTTACTATCGAGCGCGTCGTTCACCCGATTACCGGCGAAATTCTTTGCGACGTAAACTCTTACATCGACGAGAACTTGGCCAAGAAGATTGAGGAAGCCGGCGTTGAAAAAGTCAAGCTCCGCACCGTACTTACTTGCGAAGCCAAGCACGGCGTTTGCGTAAAGTGCTACGGAAAGAACTTGGCCCGCAACAAGGTTGTGGAAATTGGCGAAGCGGTCGGAATTGTAGCCGCCCAGTCAATCGGTCAGCCTGGTACCCAGCTTACTCTCCGAACCTTCCACGCCGGCGGCGCCGCGTCTAAGGTCACTCAGGACAATAACATCGTTCTTAAGTTCCCCGCGATCATCAAGACAATCGAAGGAACCAGCGTAAAGACAAAGGAAGGCCAGCTCTTTACCCGCAAGGGAAACATGGCCCTTATCCGCGTAATCGACAGCGTCGACTCTCGCGAGGGCAAGCTTGCCGTTAAAGACGGCGACCGCGTTCTTAAGGGAACGGTTTTGCTTACTTCAAAAGACGGCGACGTAACTGCAAAAGAAAACGGCATTATCCTTATTAAGGACAAGGTTCTCTATCTTACAGGAACCGACCAAAAGATGGAAATCGCCAACGGCTCAATTATCCAGGTTCAGGAAGGACAGGTTGTGGCGGCCAACGCCGTAATCGGAACTTTGCTTGACGCCTACTCAGAGCCGATCATCGCCGAAAACGACGGTTACGTTCACTTTGAGGACATCGACGATTCAACAGTCGAAGCCCACGTTGACGAACAGTCAGGAGCGACGGAGCGCATAATCACAGACTTGCACCTTGACGTAAAGCAGCCGCGCATCCACATCACCGACGAAGACGGAAACGAGCTTGGAAGCTACTTCTTGCCGGCCGGCGCCATTCTTAGCGTTGACGACAAGCAAAAGATCAAGGCTGGCGTTGTTTTGGCCAAGATGCCCAAAGCGGCGCAAAAGTCAAACGACATCACCGGCGGTCTTCCGCGCGTTTCAGAATTGTTCGAAGCCCGCAAGCCTGTCAGCCCCAGCGTTTTGTCAGGCATCAAGGGTACTGTCAAGTTCAAGGATCTTAAGAAAGGCAAACGCGTCATCACTGTAGAAGACAAGTATG
This sequence comes from Treponema sp., assembly GCA_017645785.1. GTDB lineage: Bacteria > Spirochaetota > Spirochaetia > Treponematales > Treponemataceae > Treponema_D. Next base: position 69,442 of record JAGCNW010000015.1, on the reverse strand, counting down.
GCCGCGTGTTTGAGCACCTTGTTCCTGTTTCAAAGCGAATGCTTGTTCGCGACGGAGACGGAGTTGAGGCCGGCGAGCCGCTTTGCGACGGACAGCCGAGCCCCCACGACATTCTTGCGATTTTGGGCGAAAACGCCTTGCAGAATTACTTGATGGACGAAATCCAGCAGGTTTACCGCGCGCAGGGCGTAAGCATCAACGACAAGCACATCGGAATCATCGTGCGCCAAATGTTGCGCAAGGTTGAGATTGTCGCTGTCGGCGACACCCGCTTTATCTTTGGCCAGCAGGTTGACAAATACCGCTTCCGCGAAGAGAACGCCCGCGTCATAGCCGAAGGCGGCCAGCCTGCCATCGGACGCCCGATGTTCCAGGGAATCACAAAGGCTTCGCTCAATGTCGATTCCTTCATTTCCGCGGCTTCGTTCCAGGAAACGACTCGCGTTCTTACAAACGCCGCCATTTCTGGTTCTGTGGACGCGCTTCGCGGCGTAAAGGAAAATGTAGCCATCGGCCACATGATTCCTGCCGGAACGGGCATCAGGAACTACAAGGGCGTCAAGGTTTACGACTCTGGCGACCAGGACTTGGACATCCAGATGAACGAAATCATCGAAAAGCGCCGAATCGAAAAGGAGCTTGCCGAAGCTGAGGCCGAGCGCGAAAAGGAAGCCGCCACCGCCAGCTTTGACAATGAGGACCAAGACTAAGCTAAAAAGCGGTCGCGGCCCTTGACCAAATCGCGAGATTTTGTTAAAGTAGCCGTTACCGCTATAAATGAATTTAACCGGGGGTGCTGCCCGGCAATTTATAAAGGAGACATTTTTAGATGCCTACAATTAACCAATTGATTAAAAAGGGACGCAAAACCGCTGCCAACAGGACCAAATCCCCCGCGCTTGAGTCTTGTCCGCAGAAGCGCGGCGTTTGCACGCGCGTTATGACGGTAACTCCCAAAAAACCGAATTCGGCTCTCCGCAAGGTAGCCCGTGTTCGCTTGAGCAACGGAATCGAAGTTACAGCTTATATTCCTGGAATCGGACACAACTTGCAGGAGCACTCAGTAGTATTGATCCGCGGCGGCCGCGTAAAGGACCTTCCTGGCGTTCGCTATCACATTATTCGCGGAACAAAAGACACTCTTGGCGTTGACGGACGCAAGCGCGGCCGCTCAAAATACGGCGCCAAAAGGCCTAAGGCATAATGGAGGACTAGTATGGGAAGACATAAGAAATCTGTCAACCGCCCGATTGTGCCGGATTCAAGATACAACAGCCAGGTTGTTTCAAAATTCGTTACTCGCATGATGTTGGACGGAAAAAAGGACATCTGCACTCGCATCGTTTACGAAGCGATGGACAAGCTTAAGGCCAAGACCGAAAAGGATCCTTTGGAAGTGTTCCTCAAGGCTCTTGAGAACGTTAAGCCTCAAGTAGAAGTTAAATCACGCCGTGTAGGCGGCGCGACATACCAGGTTCCGGTAGAAATCCGCGACACCCGCAAAGAAGCCCTCGCCATGAGATGGATCATCGACGCAGCCCGCAACCGCAATGGTCACGGAATGGCCGACACTCTCAGCGCCGAGCTTTTGGACGCTTTTAACAACACCGGTTCTGCCTACAAGAAAAAGGAAGACACCCACAAGATGGCCGAAGCCAACAAGGCTTTCGCCCACTATCGCTGGTAGTTTTCCGGCTAAAATCGCCCGTTTTTCGGGCGATTTTTTTTTTCAAAAAATAATTAAAAAACTTACGTTTCCTATTGACCAAACTGTCAAAATTCTATATATTTCTTAAACCTATCTTTGGTTCTTTGAGAGTCAGGCGGAATTTACAATTCCGGCGGAACCGTAAAGTCAGTCGCCTTAAGCGGCTTTCAGGTTTCGCGGTTCTTGGGTGGAACGTCTTGTTGTCAACAAGGCGATAGAACTTCCATGCAGGGGTTTCTGCGGCGGTCTTTCATCGAAAGGTTCGCCCGGCTCATAGCGCCAAACCGGTTGTCAAGCGGCGTTTGACAATGAACAGGTGGTGTCGGCCATAAATGTTCCGAAATTATGGAACATTATGTTAGAAATTGCTTCTTTTACCGTCATTATCTTTTCATCAAACAGTCGCATAAAAAGAGATGTGTATGCGAATCTGAGCGTCTTCTTCGAAGGGGCGAGGGTTCTGGTTTAAAGCGCAGCACATAAAACATTTTTTAAAATGTCGGCAAAAGGGTTTGCCGGCAAGGAGAAAAACATGGCAAAGGAGAAGTTCGAAAGAACCAAACCTCACATGAACGTTGGTACTATTGGTCACGTAGACCATGGTAAGACTACATTGTCAGCGGCTATCACAACGTACTGCGCTAAAAAGTACGGTGACCACGCTCTCAAGTATGATGAAATCGACAACGCTCCGGAAGAGAAAGAGCGCGGTATTACAATCAATACCCGCCACCTTGAGTATCAGTCAGACAAGCGCCACTACGCTCACATCGACTGCCCGGGCCACGCTGACTACATCAAGAACATGATTACTGGAGCCGCTCAGATGGATGGAGCCATCCTCGTAGTAGCCGGCACAGACGGCGTTATGCCCCAGACAAAAGAGCACCTTTTGCTCGCTCGCCAGGTAGGCGTTCCCAAGATCATCGTATTCTTGAACAAGGCCGACATCGCTGATCCCGACATGCTCGAGCTCTGCGTTGCTGACGTTCAGGAAACTCTCGAGAAGTACGGCTTCTCTGGAGACACTCCGGTTATCACTGGTTCAGCTTTCAAAGCCTTGAACGAATCAGAGAACCCCGAAAACACAAAGTGCATCGAAGAATTGCTTCAGGCCATGGACACATGGTTCGACGACCCCGTCCGCGACGAGGCCAAGCCCTTCTTGATGCCGATCGAAGACATCTTCACAATCTCTGGACGCGGAACTGTAGTTACAGGACGCGTTGAGCGCGGCGTAGTAAACATGAACGACGCCGTTCAGATCGTTGGTATCCGCCCGACACAGGACACAACTGTTACTGGCATCGAAATGTTCCAGAAGACTTTGGATCAGGGCATTCCTGGTGACAACGTTGGTATCCTCCTTCGCGGCGTTGAAAAGAAAGACGTCGTTCGCGGACAGGTTTTGGCCAAGCCCGGCTCAATCCACCCGCACACAAAGTTCGAAGCTCAGATCTACGTTTTGACAGCCGAAGAAGGCGGACGCGCAAAGCCGTTCTTCTCTGGATACCGCCCTCAGTTCTACTTCCGCACAACGGACATCACTGGAACTGTAGAGTTGGGAGCTGGCGTTGAGATGGTCAACCCTGGTGACAACACAAAGATCACTGGCGAATTGATCCACCCGATCGCTATGGACGAAGGACTTAAGCTTGCTATCCGCGAAGGCGGACGCACAATCGCTTCTGGCCAGGTTACAAAGATTATCGAGTAGTTTCGTTTTCAAAGCAGGGCCGCAAGGCTCTGCTTTGGATATTTTTTGGAGGAATCATGGCTAATGGCAAAATTCGTGTTCGACTTCGCGCCTTTGACGTAGAGTTGATCGACCAGAGCGCTAAAGCCATCGTGCAAACAGTTCAGAAAGCTGGAGCCAAGGTCGCTGGACCCGTTCCGCTTCCTACAAGAATCAATAAGTTTACCGTGCTTCGTTCGCCTCACGTTAACAAAAAATCACGCGAGCAGTTTGAAATGCGCACGCACAAACGCCTTATTGACATTTTGAATCCTTCTTCTGATGTAATGGATTCTTTGATGAAACTTGAACTGCCAGCCGGTGTAGATGTAGAAATTAAACAATAAGCGTCGCAAGGCGCTTGTTGAAATAAAAGGCACGGTCCCGTGGATCCGGGATGGCGACCTATAGGAGATTTTCAGATGAAAGGTCTGATAGCAAAAAAAGTGGGCATGACCCAGGTATTCGACGAAAGCGGCAATCTGACACCAGTAACCGTGATCCGCGTTGAGCCTAACACAGTCGTTGCCACAAAGAAAAAGGAAAACTGCGGATACGACGCTGTTGTTCTTGGCCTTGACGATTTAAAGCCGTCAAAGGTCAGCAAGCCATACGCCGGACAGTTTACAGAGAACGTTACTCCCAAAAGAACATTAAAAGAGTTCCGTGATTTTGAAGGCGAAGTTAAGATTGGCGACCAAATCGGCGTCGAGCTTTTTGAAAAGACTCGCTTTCTTGACGTTACAGCCACTTCCAAAGGAAAGGGCTTTCAGGGCGTAATGAAGAGATGGGGCTTCCACGGAGGACGCGCCACTCACGGTTCAAAATTCCACAGAGAGCCGGGCGGAACAGGCGAATGCACCACACCGGGACACAGCTTTAAGAACATTAAGTTGCCTGGACGCATGGGCACGGAGCGCGTTACGGTTCAAAACCTCAAGATCGTAAAAATCGATCCGGAATTGAAGGTTATCATGGTTCGCGGGGCCGTCCCCGGGAATAAAAACTGCACGCTGATCGTCAAGTCCGCGGTTAAGAAATAAGGCGGAGGAAAAGATTTATGGAAAAGAAAGTCTATTCAACCGATGGAAAAGAGCTGCGTACAATTTCACTCGACGATAAAGTATTCGGCCTGCCGGTAAATGAAGATGTAATTTACTACGCCATCACAAACGAATTAGCAAACAAGCGTGTTGGAACGGCTTGCACAAAGACTCGCGCCGAAGTGCACGGATCTAACAAAAAGCCGTATAAACAAAAGGGAACAGGAAACGCCCGCCGCGGTGACAAGAAGTCTCCGATTACGGTTGGCGGAGGAACTATCTTTGGACCCAAACCCAGAGACTTTAGCTACTCACTTCCCAAAAAGGAAAAGCGCCTTGCGATGAAGTCTATTTTGAGCATGCAGGCTCAGAGCGACAGACTTACTGTTGTTGAGGACTTCACTGTAGAAAGCGGAAAGACAAAAGACTTGGTCAAGATTCTTGACAACTTTGCCAAGGACGAGCGCACAGTAATCATCCTTAAGGATGACGACGCCAAGATCAAGCAGGCTGGACGCAACCTTTACAATGTGCATTTCCTTTCATACAACCGCCTCAGAGCGCATGATTTGTACTACGGCCGCAAGGTAATCTTGCTCGAAAGCGCCGCCAAGAATCTTAGCGACTTTTACGCGGATAAAAAGGAGGCTGAATAATTATGGAATTCACAGACATTCTTATTGAGCCGGTAATCACTGAAAAAGCCAACGCCCTTCGCGAAGAGAACAAGTATGTTTTTGTCGTTCGCCCGGACGCGAGCAAGATTCAGATTAAGGAAGCCGTAAGAAAGCTTTTCAACGTAAAAGTTCTTTCTTGCACGACTATCAACGTAGACGGAAAAGTTAAGCGCCTTCGCGGAAGCAAGGGCAAGACTTCAAGCTACAAGAAGGCCATCGTGCGCTTGGCAGATGGCGAAACAATTAAGTTGTTCGAATAGAGCAATAGATAACTAAGGGGAATCAGATGGCTCTTAAAGTATTTAAGCCAATTACACCTGGTACTCGCGGACGTGTTGACCTCCGCAGGGACGACCTGACAGCCGACAAACCCGAAAAGAAATTGACTTCAGGCAAAACTTCCCGCGGCGGACGCGGCGCTGGCGGACGCATTTCAGTGCGCCATCAGGGCGGCGGTCACAAGCAGAAGTACCGTATAATTGATTTCAAGCGAAACAAGCACGGAATTCCGGGAACTGTTCATTCAATTGAATACGATCCCAACCGCAGCGCGAACATCGCTTTGATTTATTACGCCGACGGAGACAAGCGCTACATCATCGCGCCCAAAGGTCTTACCGTTGGAATGAAGGTTATGGCCGGCGAAAACGCCGCTCCTACAGTTGGAAACGCTTTGCCGCTTGGCGAGATTCCGGTAGGCTTTACAATTCATAACATCGAGTTGAACCTTGGCCGCGGCGGACAGCTTGCCCGCTCTGCCGGAGCTTCAGCCCAGATTGCCGCCAAAGAAGGCGACTATGTTGTAATCCGCCTCCCTTCAAGCGAATTGCGCAAAGTTCACGCCAGATGCTATGCGACAATTGGCGTTGTAGGCAATGAAGACCATATGAACGTTCAGCTTGGAAAAGCCGGACATCGTCGCTGGATGGGCGTTCGTCCTACTGTTCGCGGTATGGCGATGAACCCTGTAGATCACCCGCTTGGTGGTGGTGAAGGCGCAGGTAAGGGACGCAATCCGGTTACTCCGTGGGGTCAGCCTTGTAAGGGTTACAAAACTCGCAACAAGCGCAAGACGTCGAGCAATTTTATTATTTCACGTCGCAAGAAATAGGCTAGGAGTTAACTGTGTCAAGATCTGTTAAAAAAGGGCCTTTTGTAGAAAAATCGCTCTATAAAAAGATTGTAGAAATGAATAAGTCAGGAGCCGCTGACAAGAAGATGATTAAAACATATTCTCGCTGCTCTACGATTATTCCTGAGATGGTTGGAAACACCATTTCTGTTCACAACGGAAAGTCATGGATTCCGGTATACATCACGGAAAACCTCGTCGGCCACAAACTTGGCGAGTTTGCTCCTACACGTGTATTCCGCGGACATGGCGGAACTGATAAAACTGCCGCTAAGGCTCCTGCCGCGGCTGGTAAATAAAGGTGGATATTATGGCAGAAACAAAAGGCTATGTAGCCACTACAAAATTCCTTATTGCGTCTCCTACAAAGGTTCGCCCTGTAGCTCACGCAATTTCCAGAATGCCTTGTTCAAAAGCCGTGGCTGTTCTTGAAAACATGCCGCAGAAAGGCGCCAAGCTCATCGGCAAGACTCTCAAGTCTGCCATGGCCAACGCGCTTGTTGCTAACGACAAGTTGGATGAAGACATGCTCTATGTAAAAGAGATTCGCGTAGACGAAGGCCCCAGACTCAAGAGAATTTGGTGCCGCGCTCGCGGAAGAGCCGATCAGTTGCTCAAACGCATGTGTCATATTACCGTCACTGTTGCTGAAAAGGCGGGGGAATAAAAAGTGGGTCAGAAAGTTAATCCGATTGGTTTGCGCTTGGGCGTAAACAAAACATGGCAGTCCCGTTGGTATGCGGATCCTCGCGAATACGCAGACTTGGTTTTGGAAGATTTTAAGATCAGAAAGTTGGTCGGAGACCTTCCTGAATGCAAGGGAGCGGATATTGCCGAAATAGAAATTGTTCGCCACCCGCAGCGTGTTACTATCGTAATTCACACTGCTCGCCCCGGTGTCATCATCGGCGTAAAGGGAGCGACAATTGAAAAAATCAGCGCTGACATTCAAAAGCAGCTTACAAAGAAAGTTCAGATCAAGATTAAAGAAATCAAACGCGGTGATTTGAACGCTTCTTTGATTGCCCAGAATATCGGCCGCCAGCTTATGGGCCGCGGCTCGTTCCGCAAGGCTCTCAAGCAGTCAGCCTCCAACGCCATGCGCGCCGGAGCCCAGGGAATCAAGATTCGCTTGGCCGGACGTCTCGGCGGAGCTGAAATGAAAAGGACAGAGGAACACAAGGAAGGACGCGTTCCTCTTCACACTCTTCGCGCTGACATTGACTATGGCACGTTCGAAGCCCTTACAACTTACGGCAAGATTGGCGTAAAAGTTTGGGTTTACAACGGAATGAACTATGGTCACGAGCAGAACGAAGATGCGGGTCAGATGGTAAGAAAGCCAAGACGCGACCGTCCTCAGCGTTCTTCTGATAAGTCTGAGTCTGAAAAGCAGACAAAAGATACTGTCGCAAAGGCAAGGAGTTAAACGATGCCTCTCGCACCAAAAAGAGTAATGCACCGCAAGGTGCAGCGCGGCAAGTCGCATGGTTTTGCGACCCGCGACAATCATATTGACTTTGGCGAAATCGCTTTGGTCGCTATGGAACCGGCTTGGCTCAACGCTCGCGTTATCGAAGCCTGCCGTGTAGCCATCAGCCGCAAGCTTGACCGCAAAGGCAATATTTGGATTCGTGTATTCCCGGACAAGCCGATCTCTAAGAAGCCGGCCGAAGTCCGCATGGGTAAGGGTAAAGGCGCCCCTGAATTCTGGGCTGCCAATCTCAAGCCCGGAATGATTTTGTTTGAAATTGGCGGAGTTGACATTAAGTTGGCCGAACAAGCCTTGCGCTTGGCCAGCGCCAAATTGCCGGTTTTGACAAAGATTGCTTTTAGGCCCACACACGCGTAACGGAGGAATAAGATGGCTGATTCAAAGAAAAAGAATGCTGACAAAGAACTGTCTTATGCCGAATTGGTTGCCCGCCGTGACGAGCTTAAGCAGAAATACATGGAATTGAGATTCAAGATGATTGTTTCTCATGTAGACAATCCGATGGAAAAACGCAACATGCGCCGCGAAATCGCCCGCTTGAATACGTTCATCACTCAGAAAGCCGCCGCCCAAAAGGCCGAAGGCGCTGAAGCAAAGAAGTAGGAGTTGACCCATGGCAGAAGAAAAGAAAGTTAAAAAAGCCAAGCGCTCTTATGTAGGACTTGTAACTAGCGACAAAATGGACAAGACCATCGTCGTAACAATCACTACAAAGCGCATGGATCCTCTTTACAAGAAATATGTTACCAAAAGCAAGAAGTGCAAGGCGCACGACGAAAAGAACGAAGCCCACATTGGCGACACAGTAAAAATCGTCGAGAGCCGCCCCTTGAGCAAAGACAAGCGCTGGCGCTTGGAATCAATCGTTGAACGAGCGAAGTAAGGAGTTAAGATTATGATTCAGATGCAGTCATGCATGACAGTAGCCGACAACTCCGGCGCCAAGATTGCCCAGTGCATCAAGGTGCTCGGCGGAACACACCGCCGCTATGCTGGTATCGGCGACATCGTAGTAGTGGCCATCAAAGAAGCCATTCCTACGTCGACAATTAAGAAGGGTTCTATTAAGAAGGCGGTTATCGTCCGCCAAGCCAAGGAATACCGCCGCCCGGACGGAACATACATCCGTTTTGACGACAACGCCTGCGTAATTGTAGACGATTCCAAGAACCCCGTTGGAAAGCGTATTTTTGGACCCGTTGCTCGCGAACTTCGTGACAAAGATTACATGAAGATCATTTCGTTGGCTCCGGAAGTTCTGTAAGGAGTGTAAGGTATGCTTAAGAAATTCAAGATTCACAAAGACGATACAGTACAAGTTCTTACAGGAAAGGACAAGGGCAAGCAAGGAAAGGTTGTCCAGGTTCTTACCAAGAAAGACGCGGTAATCGTTTCTGGCGTGAACATGGTAAAGAAGGCTATGAAGAGACGCAGCCAACAGGATGCCGGCGGCATCGCTGAAATTGAGGCGCCTATTCATATTTCAAATGTAGGCATCGTTTGCAAAAAATGCAACCGTCCTGTAAAAATTGGTTATAAGCTTGACGGAGACAAGAAAATTCGCGTCTGCCGCAAATGTGGAGAAACGCTATAATGGCTAATTACGTACCCCGGCTTAAGAAAGTCTATAAAGACACTATCGCTCCCGAACTCTTCAAGGAGTTGGGATATACATCACCCATGCAGATTCCTGCGATTAAAAAGATCGTTGTGAGCATGGGCGTTGGCGAAGCTCTCGGAAATAAGAAACTTCTTGATGCCGCAGTTGCTGACTTGACACAAATCACAGGTCAGAAAGCGGTCAAGACAAAGGCAAAGAAATCGATTGCCAACTTCAAACTTCGTGAGGGCGCAGAAATCGGCGCTATGGTAACGTTGCGCGGAACAATTATGTATGAATTTTTGGACCGCTTGATCAACGTTGCCCTTCCGCGCGTTAAGGACTTCCGCGGCATCAAGGCGACTGGCTTTGACGGTCACGGAAATTTCTCTCTTGGTGTTACGGAACAGATCATTTTCCCCGAAATCGACTTTGACAAGATCACTAAGATTGCGGGCATGAATATCACAATCGTAACAAGCGCAAGAACTGACAACGAGGCTCGCGCCTTGCTTAACAAGTTCAATATGCCCTTTAGAAAGTAAACGAGGAAGTCATGGCTAAAAAATCGATGATTATCAAGGCAAAGCGCGCTCCCAAGTACTCGACTCGTCAGTACAACAGGTGCCAACTTTGCGGCCGTCCGAGAGGATATCTCCGCAAGTTCAAGATGTGCCGTCTTTGCTTCCGCAAGTATGCTAGTGAAGGTTTGTTACCCGGCGTAACAAAGTCAAGTTGGTAGTGGTAGGAGAAGTAATATGAGCGCATCAGATCCAGTAGCAGATATGCTTACAAAAATCCGCAATGCGGTGATGGCCCGCCACGAGAAAGTGGATATCCCGGCGTCAAAGTTGAAGTTGGAAATTGTTAAAATCCTCAAGACTGAAGGATACATCAAAAACTTCAAGAAAGTTCAGGAAGAAGGAAAGAACACAATCCGCATCTTCCTCAAGTATGATGACAAGAATGAACCGGTTATCCACGGCATTGAAAAGATTTCAACTCCTGGCCGCCGTGTTTATTCAGGTTATAAAGATCTGCCCCGCGTCCGCAACGGATACGGTTCAGTAATCGTTTCGACATCAGCTGGCGTTACAACCGGAAAGAAAGCGTCAGAAAAGATGGTCGGCGGCGAATTAGTCTGCAAAGTTTGGTAAGGGAGGAAGAAAATGTCTAAGATTGGAAAACTTCCTGTTGCCGTTCCTGCAGGCGTAACAGTTGCGATTAAGGACAACGAGATTTCTGTAAAGGGAGCCAAGGGCGAACTCAAGCAGAAGTTCAGCAAGAATGTTGAAGTTGCCTTTGAGAACAACGAAGTTACGGTTAAAACTCTTAACTCAAGCCGCCAGGCCAATGCCGACCACGGTTTGTACCGCGCTCTCATCAATGATATGGTGAAGGGCGTCACAACGGGCTTCACCAAGTCTTTGGTCATCAATGGCGTTGGTTTCCGCGCCGAAGTCAAGGGCAAAGAATTGGTTATGAACTTGGGCTATTCAAACGATTTCATCGCTGTCATTCCGGAAGGATTGACTGTTGCCGCCGACCCGTCTGGAAAGATTGATGTGTCAGGAATCAACAAGCAGCAAATCGGCGAATTCTGCGCCCAAATCCGCAAGTTGCGCCTTCCCGAGCCTTACAAAGGAAAGGGAATCCGCTATTCAACTGAAGTTATTAGACGCAAAGTCGGTAAGACTGGCGTTAAATAAAGGCGGGCGATATGATTAGAAAACTTAACGACAAAGATAGAAAGCGCCTTCACAGAAAGGTTCACATTCGCAAGACTGTTTACGGAACGGCTGAGCGCCCCCGCATGACAGTAACTCGCAGCAACAAGAACCTTTATGTTCAGGTAATCAATGACGACGAGGGAAAGACTCTTGCCGCCATTTCTACGATGGAAAAAGATTTTGCGAGCGTAAAGCCGACAGTTGAAGGCGCCGCAAAACTTGGCGAAGCTTTTGGCCAGCGCCTCAAGGAAAAGAACATCACCACTGTGGTTTTTGACCGCAACGGTTATCTTTATCACGGCGTTGTAAAGGCTCTTGCTGACGGTACCCGCAAAGCGGGCATCATATTCTAGGAGATACTATGGAACGCCAGAATAAATTTGACAAAGAGCCTAAAGAAAAAGAGTTCGTTGAAAAACTTGTAACTCTTAACAGAACTTCTAAGACTGTAAAGGGCGGACGCAGAATGTCTTTCGCGGCGCTCAGCGTTGTAGGCGACCAGAAGGGACGCGTTGGATACGGATTTGGCAAGGCCAATGACGTTACCGAGGCTATCAAAAAGAGCCTTGACCGCGCCAAGAGAAATCTTGTAACTCTTCCGATTAAGCGCGGAACTGTTCCGCACGACATCATCGGTAAGTACAAGAGCTCAGAAGTTCTTTTGCGCCCGGCCAGCGCCGGTACTGGAATCATCGCCGGCGGCCCTGTTCGCGCCATTATGGACGCGGCCGGAGTTACCGACATCATTTCCAAGTCACTCGGTTCGAGCGCCTCTGTAAACGTAGTTCGCGCCACTTTCGACGCCATCGAGCACATGCTTGACGCGGCGACAGTAGCCAAGAACAGAGGCAAGACTCTCAGCGAGATGTGGGGTTAATCATGGCAAAACTTAAGATTACACTTGTGAAAAGCGTTATCGGACAAAAGCCCGCCAAGCGCGCTACTGTCCGCAGTTTAGGATTAAAGAAAATCAGTTCCTCTGTAGTGCAGGAAGACATTCCTTCTGTACGCGGAGCGGTGGCCTCTGTGGCTCACCTTGTAAAAGTTGAGGAGATCCAGTAATGGCAGAGTACAATCCAGTATTGACAGCTCCCGTAGGAGCGAACAAAAAGAGAAAAATTGTCGGCCGCGGCTCTTCATCAGGACTCGGAACGACAGCCGGAAAGGGTAACAAAGGCGCCCAGTCAAGAAGCGGTTCGCCCCAGCCTTATGTAGGCTTTGAAGGCGGACAGATGCCTCTTTATCGCCGCATTGCCCAGCGCGGTTTCTCAAACTATCCTTTTAAGGTTGAGTATGACGTTGTAAACCTTTCTGACATCGAGGCTAAGTATGCCGACGGCGAGACAGTAAGCAAGGAAACTCTCATTGCCAAGAATCTCGTCAAGTCAAAGAAGGCTTTGGTAAAGGTCTTGGGAACAGGCAACATCACAAAGAAAGTGACTGTTTCTGTTGACAAGATTTCAAAGTCTGCCAAAGAAAAGGTTGAAAAGGCCGGCGGCTCTGTCGTCGAGGTTAAAAAGGCTGAAAAAACAGAAAAGAAAGACTAAGGCGGAATAGATGAATTTAATTGCGAACATGTTTAAAATTAAAGAACTCCGCAGCCGTCTTTTCTTCACTCTAGTTGTACTGGCGGTCTACAGACTCGGATGCGTTCTTACAATTCCGGGAGTGGACGCAGCAGCTTTGTTTGAATACTTTAACAATCTTGCCGCGCAGAACAACAACGCTTTTGCAAGCTACATGGACTTCTTTGTTGGCGGCGCGTTCTCTAACTTTTCTGTGTTCATGTTGGGCGTAATGCCCTACATCTCAACACAGATTATCTTGCAGCTCCTTCTTATCATTTTCCCTTCTATGAAAAGAGCGGTTATGGAAGAAGGCGGCCAGCAGAGAATGCAGATGTGGACAAGAGTCGGAACGATTTTTGTCTGCATCGTTCAGTCGTTTGCGGTTACAATTTACGCAAAGAACATCGGCGTCATTTCGCTCAACAACGAAGTGGCCTTTAAGCTTCTTGCGATTCTTACCGTAACGACCGGTTCAATGGTAACAGTTTGGTTGGGCGATCAAATCACCGCCCGCGGAATCGGCAACGGCATTTCTATCATGATTTTTGCCGGCATCGTTGCCCGCATGCCTAGCGCTGTGGCCGAGCTTGCCGAACAAGTTCGCAACGGCCAGCTGAACATTGTTTTTGTAATTGTGGCTCTTATCATTTTTGTTGGAATCATCGCCCTTGTCGTGTTCGAAGAATCCGGCGAGCGCAAGATTCCGGTCAACTACGCCAAGCGCGTTGTCGGCAGAAAAATGTATGGCGGCCAGAACACATACATTCCCTTTAAAGTGAATCCGTCAAATGTCATTCCTTTGATTTTTGCTTCATCATTCTTGACGCTTCCCTTGCAGCTTATTTCTTCAATTGCCAGCAACTCAGGCGCTGCGAGATGGGTTCAGAAATTGGCTGTATTCTTGAATCCGACGGGAATTTGGTACAATGTATTGTTGGTAGTCCTTATCATTTTCTTTGCATACTTCTACACTCAGGTAACCCTGAACCCCACTGAAATAGCAAAGCAAATCCGGGAAAACGGCGGCTCCATTCCTGGAGTAAGGACAGACAAGACGGAAGAGTACTTGCAAAAGATACTTAACCGTTTGGTATTGCCTGGCGCTTTGTTCCTTGCGGCGATAGCGATATTGCCCACGGTCATCCAGCTTGTCTTTAAGTTCCCGCAGTCAGTAGCGATGCTGATGGGCGGCACTTCATTGATAATTATGGTTGGCGTAGACTTGGATACAATGAGCCAGATTGAAGCCCTTTTAAGAATGCACCATCAAGATGGTCTTATGAAAAGGGGAAGAATTCGCTCAAGAAGCCTCTAGACTTTTCTATAGGATTTTTGGGCGAAGGGCTAGACTTAAATTGGCGAAATGCGCTATACTCGTGTTTCCCGATTGTAATTCATTGCGAATTGCCATAATCGGGAAATAATTATCGCATTCCCAGGGGGACTTTTATGAAAGTACGAACCAGTGTAAAGCCTATCTGCGACAAGTGTAAGGTTATCAAAAGAAACGGCATTGTCCGCATCATTTGCGTTAACCCTAAGCATAAGCAGAGACAAGGTTGAGGAGTAACAGATGGCTCGAATTGCGGGAGTTGACCTCCCTAATAAACAGGTTAAAATCGCTTTGACTTATGTTTACGGCATAGGTCGATCAGCGGCTCGCACAATCTGCAAAAAAGCGGATATTAAGGAAGAGACGTTGATTAATGATTTGTCTCAGGACGAATTGACAAAAGTTCGTGAAATTATCGACAAAGAGTACAAGGTAGAGGGCCGTCTCCGCTCGGAAATCGGTCTTAACATCAAGCGCCTTATCGATATCGGATCTTACCGTGGCCAGCGCCACCGCAAAGGACTTCCGGTTCGCGGCCAGCGAACACGTACAAATTCAAGAACTCGCAAGGGTAAGAAGAAGACTGTTGCGAACAAGAAGAAAGCGTAAGGCGGAGGTAAACTAATTGGCTACTGTTAAGAAAAGAAAGGAAAAAAAGAGCGTTTACGAAGGAAACGTTTACATTCAGGCGTCTTTTAACAATACAATTGTAACAATTACTGACTTGAACGGCAACGCGCTTTCTTGGGCGTCAAGCGGCGGACTTGGATTCCGCGGCGCCAAGAAGTCAACTCCTTTTGCCGCCCAGACTGTCGCCGAGACAGCTGTCCAGAAGGCGGTGAGCTACGGTTTGCGCGAAGTGCACGTATTCGTTAAGGGACCTGGCATGGGCCGCGAGAACGCTGTCCGCGCCATTGGAAATCAAGGACTTAAGGTTAAGTCTATCTCTGATGTGACACCGATTCCGCACAACGGATGCCGCCCGCGCAAGACGCGCTCAATGTAATTCTTAAGGAGTATAAAATGGGTAAAAGCACAACACCTATCCTTAAACGCTGCAAAAAATTGGGACTCAACCCGCTCGTTTTGGGCTACGGCAAAGTAAGCAAGAGAAATCAGAAAGAGACTCGCAGAAAGAGATCTGAATACGCCCTTCAGCTTGACGAAAAGCAGAAGCTCCGCTTTATCTACGGAGTTCTTGAGAAGCAGTTCAGACTTTACTACGAAATGGCTGTTAGAAAGCCCGGAGTTACAGGCGAAGTTATGCTCCAGTTGTTGGAATCTCGCTTGGACAACGTTGTTTACCGCCTTGGCTTTGCCAAGACTCGCGCCGAAGCCCGCCAGTTGGTAAACCACGGACACATCACGGTCAACGGAAAGAAAGTTGACATTCCGTCTTACTTGGTAAAGGCCGGAAACGTGGTTGCGTTCAAAGAAAAGAGCAAGACATCTTCTAGCATCAAGAAGTTGGTTGCCAGAATCGAAGAGCGCAAAGTTCCCTCTTGGCTTGAAGCCGACAAGGATAATTTGTCAGGAAAGGTTGCCGCATTGCCGTCACGCTCAGACATCGATTACGATGTTAAAGAGCAGCTTGTGGTTGAATATTATTCTAAATAATAAGGAGTTCAAATGGCTCGCAAAAATCTGCTTAAAGGTTTTCAAAGACCTAAGGGCGTGCGTTTTGAGAATCAAGAAACCTCTCAAGCGAACTATGGAAAGTTTTATGCTTATCCGTTTGAACCCGGATTCGGCACGACAGTAGGAAACACCCTCCGTCGTGTTTTGCTGTCATCGATTCAGGGATACGCAGTTACTTCTATCAGAATCACTTCTTATGATTCTGACGATGTTCCGCACGTTATTTCCAGCGAATTTGAGGCTATTCCCAACGTGTCAGAAGACACTTTGGAAATCTTGAACAGCTTGAAACAGACGCGCGTTCGTCTTGCAGGCGACGCGGAACAGGACACTATTCTCTACGAGTTTAAGGGTCCTGGAAAAGTGACGAGCAATGACCTTGAAAAAGAAGGCCAGTTGGAAGTTCTTACAAAAGACGCTCTTTTGTTCACGATGATGGACGGGGCCAAGATTGACATGGAAATCCAAGTTGACTTGAGCCGAGGATACGTTCCTGCGGAAACTAACGACAAGTACATCGAAGTTGTCGGAACGATTCCTATGGACGCTATTTTTAGCCCCGTTAAAAAGGTTAAGTATTCAATTGAACCTTGCCGCGTTGGACAGAGAAACGACTACGACAAGCTTTGCCTTGAAATATGGACTGACGGATCGATTGAGCCGGCCGACGCTTTGAGCGAAGCCGCCAAAATCGCCAAAGAGCATTTTTCAGTGTTCATCAATTTTGATGACAGCGATTCTTCTGGTGACGACGACATGGGCGAAGAGGACGAGAGAGTCCGCGCCTTGTTGAACACACCGGTCGAGGAGCTTGAATTGTCAGTTCGCTCTTCAAACTGCTTGAAGAACGCCAACATCCGCACAATCGGCGAATTGACCAAGAAGACTGAAGATGACATCGCCAAGACCAGAAACTTTGGCAAAAAGAGTCTTACAGAAATCAAAGAAAAGTTGCTTGAATGGAACTTGACTTTGGGCATGACGGACTACAGCTATCTTAAGGATGCTGTTAATTTAACTAAGAAGAAGGAAGAATCAGATGAATCATAGAACTGGTTTTAACGCGCTGAGCCGCACAACAGCGCATC
Source organism: Treponema sp. (assembly GCA_017645785.1). GTDB lineage: Bacteria > Spirochaetota > Spirochaetia > Treponematales > Treponemataceae > Treponema_D. The sequence goes on along the minus strand of JAGCNW010000015.1, from coordinate 52,695 downwards.
GCCGCGCAATGTTGCGCAACATGGTTACTTCTCTTTTTAGATTTGAACGCATTACTACTACTAAGGCTAAGGCAAAGGAAGCGCGCAGAAAGGCTGAGAAGCTTGTAACACGCGCCAAAGTTGACAGCGTTCACAATCGCCGCGAAGTAGCTAAATATATCGCTGACGAAAAAGTTTTGAACAAACTTTTTACTGAAATCGCTCCCCGCATGAAGGAACGCAATGGTGGTTACACTCGCGTTCTTAAGTTGGGATTCCGCGAAGGCGACGCCGCCGATGTAGTTATCCTTGAATTGGTTGACTACAAGCTTGAACAGGTTGAAGAAAAGAAAGCGGCCGCCAAAGCTAAGAAAGAAGCCAAGAAGACGGATAAAAAACAGCCCGCTAAGAAAGAAGCGAAGGAGAGCAAATAATGTCTAAAGCGCATCGTGGAACTGGACTTCGCAAGACCGTAAATCACGGCCGCGGCTTGTGTCCTCTCTGCAAAAACCCAAACATCAAGGTTGTTTACGAGTACGACCTTGAGGGCAAGAAGGTTATGATTTGCAAATTCTGCAAAGCTCACCTTAAGAACAAGGCCCGCCTTGAAAAGCCGGCTGCCGCTCCCGCTGAAGCCGCTCCTGCCGCTGAAGAAGCCGCAGCCGAAGTTCCGGCCGCTGAAGCTCCTGCTACAGAGGCTCCTGCTGACGCCCAGGCGTAAGAGTTTCTTGCCTATAAACCGCGCGCTAGCCGCGCGGTTTTTTTATGTCTTTTAGGCCTTTTTATTTGAATTATGCTTAAAAAATTTAGTTTTTTTAAAGATAAATCTATTGACAAAAGGCCTCCAATTCAGCAAAATTATCGCAAATCTAATTTATATAAGGAGATTGGATATGAAAAAATTTGCTTTTGCCGCTGTCGCGGCAGCCGCTCTTTTTGCCTTGGCTTTATGCGGCAAGAAAGAGTCTGACAGCATCACAATCGGCGGAATCTTCCCGTTGAGCGGAAACGTAAGCGTTTATGGCGTTGAATGCAAAAACGGCATTGACTTGGCCATTGAAGAGATTAACATCGCCGGCGGAGTTAACGGAAAGAAACTTGTTTTGGTTAGCGAAGACGACGAAGGAAATCCTGACAAGACAGTAAACGCTTTCCAGAAGTTGACTACAAAAGACGGAGTTAAGATCGTAATCGGATCTCTTACATCTGGATGCACAAAGGCCGTTACAAGCCGCGCCCAGGCCCAGAAGATCGTTCAGATCGCTCCTGCCGCCACCGCTCCGGACATCACGGACGCCGGCGACTACATTTTCCGCGCCTGCTTCATCGACCCCTTCCAGGGAACTGTAGGCGGAAAGTTTGCCATCGAAAACCTTGGCGCCAAGAATGCCGCCATTCTCTACGACATCGGAAACGACTACTCTGTAGGTTTGACAGAAAACTTTGAAAAGACATTCGTAGCCTTGGGCGGAAACATCGTGGCCAAAGAATCTTACGCCACAAACGACAAGGACTTCAACGCTCAGTTGACAAAGATCAAGACAGCCAATCCGGATGTTCTTTACCTTCCCGACTACTACAATGTAGTAAGCTTGATCGCCAAGCAGGCCCGCGCCCAGGGAATCAACGTGGCTTTTGTTGGAGCCGACGGATGGGACGGATTGACAAGCAATGCTGGAGACGAAGTTTTGAACGGCTTCTATTCCAACCACTACGCCGCTGACTCAACCAGCCCGACTGTTCAGAAGTACGTTGCCGCGTTCCGCGCCAAGTACAACAAGGATCCCAACGCTTTTGCCGCTCTTGGATACGATTCAGTTTATCTTTTGAAGGACGCCATCGTTAAGGCCGGCAGCACAGACGCGACAGCCGTAAAGAACGCTTTGGCTTCAATTAAGGGCGAATACGTTACAGGAAACCTTTCATTCGACGCCAAGCGCAACCCGATAAAAGCTGCGGTTATGCTTGAGTTGGTAAAGGGCGATGACGGACAGTTGGCCGCTGTTTACAAGACAACGGTTCAGCCGTAAGCCGCTCGTACTATTGTTTGCAAGCCTGCAATAGTTGTTTCGAGCGGATTTCGCGCGAGCGCGGTCTGGTTGAGCGGCGGGTTGCGGGCTTGAATAAAAACGTAAAATGCTTTAATATATTTTAGCGCAATGAGGCGCTTGTTCCGCGTAGTCGGGGCAGGCGCTTTTTTTTGCTATAGGAGAAAAAAGTGGACGGCGGTTCTTTGTTTTTGCAACAATTCATCAACGGACTTTCGCTTGGAAGCATTTACGCGCTTATCGCGCTTGGCTACACGATGGTCTACGGAATTGTCACGCTCATCAACTTTGCGCATGGCGACATTATGATGATGGGCGCGTATGCTGGATATTTTGTTTTGGTGGCGCTTGGAGCGTCAAGCGGCGGTTTTGCGGCGGCGCTTTTGGTCGCGATGGTTTTTTGCGGCTTGCTTGGCGTGGCCATCGAACGCTTGGCATACAGGCCGTTGAGAAACGCGCCGCGCCTCAATTCGCTCATAACAGCGATTGCCGTCGAATTGATTTTGCAAAACATGATGCGCGTCCTTCCTTTTGCCGGTCCCGATCCAAAACAGTTCCCCGCGCTCAACGTTCCTGAGATAAACATTGGACCTGTGTCGATTCCAGGCATTAAGGCTTTGGTAATCATCGCGAGCGTTTTGCTTATGTTGGCGCTGCATGTTTTGGTAAACTACACTAAGACAGGAAAGGCGATGCGCTCTGTAAGCTACGACATGCAGGCTTCAAGCTTGATGGGAATAAACGTAAACAAAACAATCGCCGTTACGTTTGCCATCGGTTCGGTGCTTGCCGGAGCGGGCGGCGTTTTGTACGCCTCGGCCTATCCGCAAGTCGATCCTTTGATGGGATATATGCCAGGCCTTAAGGCCTTTGTCGCCGCCGTTCTTGGAGGAATCGGCTCGATTCCCGGAGCGATGATTGGCGGAGTTATTTTGGGAATCGCGGAGACGATGACAAAGGGCTACGGTCCCAGCCAGTACGCCGACGCGATAAGCTTTGGAATTCTGATTTTGATTTTGTTGGTTAAGCCCACGGGCCTTTTGGGAAAGAAGAGGGTTATCAAGGTTTGATTATGACAAAGAACGTTAGAAACACAATTATATTGTTCGCGGTGGGAATCATCGCGACGGCGCTTCCGGCGGCCTTGATTGCGGCCGGAGCGATTGACGCTTACACAGCGCAGATTTTTTCTTTGGCCGGAATCAACGCGATAATGGCTTTGAGCGTAAACATCATTTGCGGAATCACAGGCCAGCTTTCTTTGGGACAAGCGGGCTTTATGGCGATTGGCGGCTATTCGACAATTTTGCTTTGCACAAACGCGCATGTTCCGCTTCCGATTGCGATAATCATCGCCGCTTTGATAACAGCCTTCTTTGGTTTTTTGATCGGCTTTCCGACCTTGCGCTTGGAAGGCGACTACTTGGCCATCGTTACTTTGGCCTTTGGCGAAATCATCCGCGTCTTTTTGGTCAACTTAAAAAAGTGGACTGGCGGACCCAACGGAATTCAGTTCAACACGATTATGGTCTTTAACCCAGCCGTCGCCTTTGGAGTTGTGACAGGAATCTTGGTAGTGTTGATCGCCTTGACGCAAAACTTTATCCGTTCCTCTTACGGCCGCGCGATTCTTGCGGTTCGCGAAGACGAGATAGCCGCCAACTCAAGCGGAATCGGTGTCTTCCGCTACAAGATGATCGGTTTTGTAATGGCGAGTTTTGTAGCAGGAATTGGCGGCGCGCTTTACGTTTGCCTTATCGGATTTATCAAGCCAGACCAAGCGGGCTTTACAAAGAGCATCGATTATTTGATCTTTGTAGTTTTGGGCGGAATGGGTTCCACCACAGGAAGCGTTTTGGCTTCTTATGTTTTGACTTACTTGCAGGAGTTCTTGCGTTTCTTGCAAAACTACCGCTTGCTCTTCTATCCGGTCGTTTTGATTTTGGTTATGATATTCAGACCGCAAGGTTTGCTTGGTACAAAAGAAGCGTCGTTTGTCAAAGCGTTTGAGAAGGCGCAAAAGTTCCTGCAAAAAAAGACAAAGAAAAATAAGAACGCGGAGGCAAAGTGATGGCGGAGGAAAAGAAAATGGTTTTGCAGGCTTCCGGCGTTTCCATCGTCTTTGGAGGCCTTCGCGCTGTAAGCGATTTTGACTGCGCGCTTTACGAAGGCGAGTTGGTCGGCTTGATCGGCCCCAACGGCGCGGGAAAGACGACAGTCTTCAACATGTTGAGCGGAGTCTACACGCCGACGGAAGGACAAATAAATTATTGGGACAGGCGCGGAAAGGCTCGCGTCATTAACAAGCTTAATCCGGCGGAGCACTGCCGCTTGGGAATCGCGCGCACGTTCCAAAACATTCGCTTGTTCGGCAACTTGACTGTCGAGGACAACGTAAAGGTCGCCTTGCACAATTTGCGCTCTTCAAATCCGATCGACGCGCTTTTGCGCACGCCCCGTTTTAGGCAGGACGAAAAGCAAATGGAAGAAAAAGCCGACCTCTTGCTTTCTTTGTTCAAGATTGACTCAAAGAAAAAAGAGCTGGCAAAGAATCTTCCTTACGGCGAGCAGCGCAAATTGGAAATCGCGCGCGCGTTGGCCAGCGAGCCGAAAATTCTTTTGCTTGACGAACCGGCCGCCGGCATGAACGGCCAAGAAACCGAAGACCTTATGAACATGATCGCCTTTATCAGGGAAAAGTTCAACTTGACGATTTTGTTGATTGAGCACGACATGAAATTGGTTATGGGAATCTGCGAGCGCATTATGGTTTTGGATTACGGCCGCATAATCGCGCAAGGAAGTCCCGACCAAATCAAGACTAATCCGCAGGTAATTAAGGCTTACCTTGGACAGGAGGCGCTGAATGCTTAAAGTTCAAAAATTGTCTGTCAGCTACGGCGCGATAAACGCCTTGCGCGAGATTTCGTTCAACGTTGAGCAGGGAGAAATAATTTCTTTGATCGGCTCAAACGGAGCGGGAAAGACGACGACTTTGCACGCCGTGTCGAACATCATAAAAAAGCGCGGCGGAAAAATCGAATTTGAAGGCGAGGACATCACAAACTTGGCGCCCGATCAAATCGTCCGAAAGCGCTTGATTCAAGTTCCGGAAGGAAGGCGCATTTTCTTGAACTTGTCGGTCCGCGACAACTTGGAAATGGGAGCCTTTACAAGAAACGACAAGGCCGGAATCAAGGCCGACATGGAAAAGGTCTTTGAATTGTTCCCGCGGCTTAAAGAAAGAATCACCCAAATTAGCGGAACCTTGAGCGGCGGCGAGCTTCAAATGCTTGCCATGGGCCGCGGCTTGATGGCCCAGCCTAAATTGCTTTTGCTCGACGAGCCTAGCATGGGCTTGGCCCCGATTTTGGTTGACGAGATTTTTGAGATTATCCAAAAAATCAACAAGGCCGGAACGACGATTTTGTTGGTAGAGCAAAACGCCTTTAAGGCGCTTTCCATCAGCAACCGCGCCTATGTTTTGGAAACGGGCTCGATTACAAAGGACGGAAACGCCAAGGAATTGGCCAAGGATCCCGCGGTAAAAGAAGCCTATTTGGGTGGCTAAGCGGCGAGACAAGCGAAAATTTGCGCAAAAGCTAAAACAGCGCTATAATATTAGCGGCAAGAAAAACGTTTGCAAGACTAAAATTGCAAGATTGCCGCCTAAGCCGCAGCATTCGCGCTCGCGACCAAACTCGCGCGAACAGCGGTATTGATTTGGAGGTTAGAAAATGATCGTAAAAGACGTGATGAAAAAATCGGTAATTACAGTTGAGCCTGAAACTACCGTTACAGAAGCCAAAGAATTGATGAACAAAAACAATATCTCTAAGCTGCCGGTCGTAAAGGGCGGAAAGCTTGTCGGAATCATTACAAAGAACGACTTGCTGCAAGCCGGCCCCAGCTTGGCCACGACGCTTGACATGTACGAAATCAGCTACTTGCTTTCTAAGTTGAACGTAAAGAAAATCATGACTACAAAGGTCTTTAGCGTTTCGCCCGACGACGTGGTTGAAGAAGCCGCCCGCATTATGGTTGAAAAGCAGGTTGGTTGCTTGCCGGTCGTTAAAGGCAGCGCGCTTGTCGGCATCATCACAGAAAGCGACTTGTTCTTTATGTTCGCCGAAATGTTCGGAGTGACCCAAAAGGGCGCGCGCGCCGTCGTTTATCCTGACGACACGCCAGGCGAGATGGCTAAGATCGCGCAAAAAATCGCCGAAGCGGGCGGCAACATCGTTTCTCTTGTAACAACCGCTCCCAGCGACAAGAAAAAGCGTCCCCTTACTTTGAAGGTGACCGGCGTTCCGCTGGCAAAACTAAAGAAAATTTTTGTAGATCTTAAGTGTCCGGTGGAGGACATTCGCAACGTATAGGCAGCATGCAGTTCTCGGAAGACTTGGCGGTAGACGACTTTTTTAGGTCGCGCAAAACTCCTTTTACTCTCAAAGACTTTACCCGCGAAATGGGACTCAGGGGCTTTAGCCTTTCCCAACGGGAAGGGGAGAGCTATATTGCCGAAAGCCCCTATGTTTCTTGGGTGGAGGATGGAAAGTTTGTAACGCGCGCGGCGGCTTTTACGGGAAGATTTTTTAGCTTTAATTTGACTGCGGAAGAAGTTAAAAACAAGATGTTCGTTCCGGGCAGCCGCTTTATTCCTTTTGTCGATGAAATGCAAAACTCCGCCAGTTGGACTTACGTTTACAACGGGAAAAAAGTTCCCCATGCGGTGGGCCTTTTTAGAAAGGAGACCGCGCTTGACTTGTATGTTTTGTACGGCGAGGAATACGAGGTTCAGTATATAGGAGCCGATCCTGCGATGAGCGGAATTGATTTGGCTGCCTGCGACTTTGAGCTTCCGCCGCAAGTTTTTCTTACGGGCTGCGACTTGAGTCAGTTCATCGAAGGCGACGGCCTTAAGGCTGGGGACAGAATCGTGTGCCGCGTGCTTGATTGGGACAAGGGCGAGATAGAAATTTTCCCCCAGCAGCGCAGGCGCGACGACGACGGAATCGTTCAAATTGGAGACGCGGATTGTGAGCGCGCGGCTTGGGGCGAGGCGCTTGAAGAGTCTTTGATGGAAGTGTTTGAGCGCGAAGGACCTTGCGCTACAATCGAAGAGCAGTTGGCCTTTGCCTTTTACGAGCGCATCGACGAATTGTGTTCCTTTAATTGCGATTCGGTGGAAAATTATTTGCTTCATTCAAAAAAAATCGGCTTGGAATTTTTTGGAGTCGAAACCCGCTTGTGGTACAAGGGCCAGGACGTTCCTGCCGTGGGCAAGTGGAACAAAAACGACATGAAAAAAGATCCGGGCGATTTGAGAAACCTTAAGTTTAAAATCCCCGAATACATTCTTGACAACTTTTTGCGCGACTTTAAGTATAAAAAGCAGACGGATTTGGCCGTTTTGTTGGAAACTATGTTCCCCGACAATTTTGCGCTTACCGCGGACGAAAAGCAGTATGTTTTATTGCGCATCGCGAGCCGCCATGCTATAATATCCAAGGACTACAATTATTTTGCGGATTATCCTGTGGCGGAAATTCGAAGCGAGGCGCTCAAGCTTTATCAGCAAGTCTGTTCGCTCGTTTACGACGTTGAGACATCATCCGCGAATTTTGACAAGTTCCCGCAAAACGAGCTTGTCATTTTGTCGCAGCTTTTCGGCCACATAAATAGAATACTTGAATCGATTGATTCAAATCCTGACGCGGCGGCGGAAGACAAGGGAACTTTGAGCCTTTCGCTGGAAGGAATGGGATACAACTTTGAGGACATTGAGGGCGCTTTGAGGAGCGTCATTGAAACTGAAAAGATAAAAAGCATTACCATTGTTTAAAGTGTGGGAGTGAAAAAAGATTATGGAAGAAAAAGTAAATTTTGGAGAATTGATTTTGAAGGGCGGCATAATCAACAATGTTGACGCAAACAATCCCTTTGAGGTTTACGAGCAGATTAAGACAAAGATTCATTTGCCAAAATCAGTTACTCCAGACCTTTTGTACGAAGGCCTGAGCGCTCGCGAAAAAGTTTTGAGCACCGCTGTCGGAAGAGGAATCGCTCTTCCTCATTGCCGCGACATTATTTTGTCTGGAAGCGACGAGCAGCAAATTACAGTTGTTTATTTAAAGAATCCAATCGATATGAACGCGCCTGACGGCAGAAAAGTGGACACAATGTTTGTCTTGCTTACGAGCAATTCACAAAGCCACTTGCAGGTCCTTTCACGGTTGGCGGGTCTTATAAAGAACGATTCCTTTGTGGAATTGTTAAGAAACCGCGCTTCGGCGGAAGAACTCGCCGAGGCAGCAAACAAACAGTAGAGGTATTCTATGAACGAAAAAGGAATTGCGGCTGCGGCATTGTCTGTCCGCGCGCTTTCGATGGACGCCATTCAAAAGGCTAACTCTGGACATCCGGGACTTCCCTTGGGAGCCGCGGAATTGGCTGCCGTTCTCTACGGAGAAGTTTTAAAGCACAACCCCGCCGATTCAAAATGGCTTGACCGCGACCGCTTTGTTCTTTCTGCCGGACACGGTTCGATGTTCTTGTATTCAATCTTGCACTTGGCCGGCTACAAGGTTAGCCTTAAGGACATAAAGAATTTCCGCCAAGTCGGATCAAAGTGCCCGGGCCATCCGGAATACGGTTGGACAGACGGCGTTGAAAACACCAGCGGCCCGCTCGGCCAGGGCGTCGCGATGTCAGTCGGAATGGCTGTCGCCGAATCAATGCTCGCCGCTCGCTTTAACACAAAGGCCCATAAAATCGTTGACCACTACACATACGCTTTGGTTGGCGAAGGCTGTTTGGAAGAAGGCGTCTCAAGCGAGGCCTGCAGCTTGGCCGGACACCTCAAGCTCGGAAAGCTCATCGTTTTCTACGACCAGAACAAAATCAGCATTGACGGAAACACAGACATCGCTTTTGACGAAAACATCGCCAAGCGCTACGAAGCTTACGGATGGCAGGTTCTCAAAGGCAGCATGTACGACGTGAAGAAAATCGTCGAGCTTGTAGGCGAAGCCAAAAAATGCAAGGACAAGCCCACGCTCATCATGCTTAAGAGCGTTATCGGAAAGGGCGCTCCCAAACAAGGAACGGCTGACGTTCACGGCGCTCCTCTTGGAAAAGACGGAATCATCGCCGCTCGCAAAAAGCTTGGCATTCCTGTTGACAAGGACTTCTATGTAGATCCCGAAGCCGTCAAGTATTTTGAAAGCAAGAAAGCCGCTTGGGCAAAAAAAGAAGAAGACTGGAAAAAAGAATTTGACGCTTGGTCAAAGGAGAATCCCGCCTTGCGCAAAATGTGGGACGCTTTCCAAGCCGGAAAGCCCACAGGCAAGGCGGCCGCTCCCAAATACAAGGTGGGCGACAGCGAAGCCACTCGCGCTTCAAGCGGAAAGATGATCAACGTCATCGCCGACCGCTACATGAACTTTGTTGGCGGAAGCGCCGACTTGATGGGACCCAACAAGACAGCCATCAAGCATGACGACGGAACTTATTCTTACGAAAACCAAAAGGGCCGCACAATCGAATTCGGAATCCGCGAGTTCGGCATGAGCGCGGTTTGCGCCGGCATCAACTTGCATGGCGGTCTCCGCCCCTTCTGCGCGACATTCTTTGTTTTCAGCGACTACCTCCGCCCCAACTTGCGCTTGCAGGCTTTGATGGGCTTGAACACAATTTACGTTTTGACTCACGATTCAATCTACGTAGGAGAGGACGGACCGACTCACCAGCCGATCGAAACTTTGGCTTCTTTGCGCGCGATTCCCAACGTTCACGTTTTGCGCCCGGGCGACCCCGAAGAAGCTTGCGCCGCGTGGGAAATCGCGATGGCTTCAAAAGACCATCCGGTTTGCTTGGCCCTTACACGCCAGAATCTTACGGTTTACGAAAAGGCCGACAAGGATTGGAAGAAGTCTCTTAAGAACGGAGCCTACATCGTTAAGGAGGGAGCGGCTGTTCCCGACATCACTGTGTTGGCCACAGGAAGCGAAGTGAACATGGCCCTTGCCGCCGCCAAGTTGGTTAGCGGAAAGTCAGTTCGCGTTGTTTCTGTAATGGACAAGACTGCGTTTGACGCTTTGAAGGCGGAAGAAAAAGCCAAGCTTATCGGCGGCGCCAAGCGCGTTGTCGTTGCCGAAGCCGGCGTAAGCCAAGGCTGGGAAGGCTACGCCACAAGCGCGGATGATTTGTTCACAATCAACCGCTTTGGCGAATCAGGTCCGGCCAACAAGGTCGCCGAGCACTTGGGCTTTACGGCTGAAAAATTGGCCGCCGTGTTGAACAAGTAGCAACGATTAAGGCTTTGCAAGCCTAAAACTAACGGCCCGCTGTTGCGGGCCGTTTTTTTGTCAGAGCATTTATTGTTTATTCCGACTTTTGTTTTTTTGCAAAAATTCCCGCTCCCGTAATAATTCCAACTCCGGCTAAAATCATAAGGGCGCAAAGTATTTGTCCTGTGGAAATGTTGAGCAAGGACGTGTTTTGGCTGATTGACGCTGACGGGTCGCTTGCGATTCTAAAGCCCAAGTCGCTGTCGGGCATTCTGAAGTATTCCAAGAAAAAGCGGAAGAAGCCGTAGCCGGCCAAATACATTCCGCTCAAAAATCCGTCAAAGGGCTTTTTCTTTCGCAGGAACCACAAAATGGCAAAGAGGACTATTCCTTCAAAGAAAGCTTCGTAAAGCTGGCTGGGGTGGCGGGGAAGGTTTATCAAGGAAGCGCCTTGCGCCGGCATTCCAACTTGCTCCGCAAAATTTTTTACCCAATCGATTGAAGTGGAGAAGCGGTCTGCGTCCGGGAAAATCATTCCCCAAGGCATTTTGGTTATGCGGCCGTACAATTCGCCGTTAAGAAAATTTCCGATGCGGCCAAATGTGTAGCCGATAGGAATCGCCGTGCACATCGCGTCGGTCCATTGCAAGTAGGGCCGCTTGTGGAGCTTGCACCAAACCCACATGCCGAGCGTTCCGCCGATGGCGCCGCCGTGGTAGGACATTCCTTGCAAGCCGGTAAAGCGGCCGGCATCGTCAAAGGGCCAAAAAATCAGCCAAGGCTTTTCAAAATATTTTCCGCTTGTGTCGTAAATCAATGTTGAAAAAATTCGCGCGCCTACAAGCAGGAACACAATTCCCGTGGCGATGAAGCTTACCAAATCGTCCTCGGTGGTTTTGCGGCCGCTTGTTTCCAAAGCGCCTTCCTTGAATTGCCGCTTTAGCGCCACGTACGCAAAGCCAAATGCAAAAACATACATCAAGCCGTACCAGCGCAAAAGGCCAAGAAAGGGAACGCCGGGAAAAATTTCCGGGTGAATCCAATACGGATAGTTTATGTAAAGCGCGTTCATTTTTTTGCTCCTAGATTTTGAATCCCTGCTCGGCGGCTTTGACCAACTTTGACTTTAGCAAAGTGTTTTCTTTGCGCACTTGGTTGAGTTCGTAAGAAAGCGTCTTGATTGTTTCTATCAGCTCGCCTTCTGTGAGGGCTCCGCTTCCCAAAAGGTCTCGCAGGCCCGCCATCTTTGCCTCGTAGTCTTCTTCCGCTTCTTCCGTTGCCACGTCAAATGAATTGTTGACGTTGTCGGCTGGCGGCTCGAATTCGTCGCCAAAGCTAAGAGTTTCGCTGGAAAGAATTTTTTCGGCGATGCGATAGATGGCCTGCGACAAAATGTTTTGCGGCTTGTAAATTATTATCGGAAGACGGGAGGCGAGCGCCTTGTCTTCGAGCGAGTCGCGGTAAAGGACGCCCATGTGCTCCAAGTCGATTCCCAAGTATTCTTTGCAAGAGCGGCGGATGCGCAGAGCCTTGTCGGCGTCCTTGGGGTCATCGATCATGTTCATCACAAGGCGGGGACGGAAAATCTTTAAGTTGCGCATTACGGCCGCGGAATTCTTTGGGTCAACCCTGGCAAGTTCCTGCATCATCTGCGGAATGTAAAGCTTTTGCATGGCGCTTGAGCTTTTCTTTAGTTCGCGGAACCATTTTGCCGCCTCGCTTGAAGTCTTGAATGTGGAATTCATCAAGCGGAAAACCGCGTTCTTTAAGAACAAATAGGCGTTGAGCGTTGCGGTTACCGCCGGAGCGGAAACTACGATTCCCTGCGGAGAGAGGAGGAACAAGTCCAAAATTATTTGGTGCGTTCCCGCTCCCAAGTCTATGATTAAATAATCGCAGTCGATGTTCTTGAAGTTTTTAATTATCTTGGAACGTTGCGGGGCTTTGAGCGCGGTAAGGCCCGGAATCTCAGAGTCGCCCGCGATAAAGTTGAGATTTTCGTATTCGGTCGGCTGAATGATGTCGGCGAAATTGCCGTTTCCTAAAAGCCAAGTTCCCAAGCCGTGTTTGGGGCTGGGTTGGCCTAGCACAAGATGAAGGTTTGACGCGCCCAAGTCAAGGTCGGCGAGAACGACTCTCTTTCCGGCCTGGCCAAGCGCTATGGCCAAGTTTGCGGACAAAAGGCTTTTTCCAACGCCGCCTTTTCCGCTGGCAACAGGAATTATTTGCATTCATCCATTATAGCGCGCTTTGCGTGATTTTGCTAGTGGTAATATTACTGCGTTTTTATCGTTTCCAATGATGGCGGTAGTTGGCGCGGCGGTAGTCGGTGGGGCTAAGGCCCGTTTCTTTTTTGAAAACGTAGCAAAAATGGCTGGACGACGAGAACGAAAAATAGTCGCTTATTTCCAAAATAGAAAAGTCTTCGTAAGCCAACATGTTGGCCGCGGCCTCGATTTTTATCTTTGTTATGTATTTTTGAATGGAAAGGCCTGTCTCTTTCTTAAAGAGCTCGCACAAATAGGTTCTATTTATTCCGATTGCCTTGGAAATTTTTGCAAGCGTCAAGCGCTTTTGGATGTTGTCAAAAATGTAGTCCTTGGTTTTTATGATTGCCTGTGAATTGCCTGACGACGAGCGCAAGTCTTTCATTTTGCTCGCAAAGTCGTAAATCAAGTCCCTGTGCAAAAACGAAATCATCTCTTCGTCTGTGGCCAGGTCTATTTGTTGGATGTAGGTGTCGCTCAAGCCATATGCTATGTTGAGCGGAAGTCCGCCCTCTATGCAAAAGCGGGTTATGAGCGCGACTGTTGTTATCAAATGGTATTTTAAATTTCGCAGAGGATTTTTGGAAAGTATTCCAAGGCGTTCGTCCTCAAGAGGAACCATAAGCTTTTTTATCTTTTTTAGGTCGCCCTGTTTGACCGCGTTGTAAAATTCCAGCTCCCTTTCGTAAGCCAAGCGCGCGCTTTGGAATTCCATTTGGAGAAAGGCTTCTTTTGGAAATTTTTTTCCTCTAATTTTCATAACAAAAGATTATATAGGAAAACCGAAGAAAATGCAATTATGCCGTCAATTTTGATATGTCGTTTTTTGCGCTCTTGTATTATTCCTTGCATAAAATCTAGATTGAATTTAATAATTCAAACAAAAGTTGGAGGACTTTTATGAAAATTATTGAAAAAATCGCTCTTGGCGTTTGCGCCTTGGCTTTGTGTGGCGGGACATTCTTTAGCTGCTCTAATGCTAGCGACAGTCCGTCTGCCGTCGATTTGGTAAAGACTGGATACACAGGGGAGCAAAATTCTACGGCCTCAAATGATGTAGTTCTTTTTGAAGACAGCGAAGGTTGGACTACGGACTGGGATACAAAAACATTTGAAGCCGCAAAGTTCGTCGACGCAGTTGCAGGCTCTCAAATCAAGTTCACAGTCAGAAAGAATACAGACCAGTATAGAACAGGCACTGAAGGCAATTATGATTATTCTAACTGCTACAGCCTCATTCAGCTTTTGGATGGAGGCAACAAGCTTACAGGCGGAACAATTGAAGGCGGCGAAATTGAAACAGCCGGCGGAAACCTCAAGCCCCTTTATAAGAAGACTGACGGAACTGACGACTATGACGAAAGCCATGTGTTCACGATGGTTTATACGCCGAGCGCGGCCGAAATCGATATCCTTAAGACAAAAGGCGTTGGCATTCAGGCTCACGGAACAAGAATCTTGAAGATTGAATTCATTCCTACTGCCGCCACAACTACGCAGCAGCCGCAGACAACGAATGGCGGAGAGCAGACACAGACAACGAATGGTGGAGAACAGACTCAGACATCTGGAGGTCAAGAAACAGCGACTGTTGTATGGACAGGAACTGAACTCATTGGATGGACTATCAATGAAAGCGGCGTATATATCGACGTCAGTAACGATAAGCTTGTCAATGCAAAAGGAATTAGAGTTACATATACGACTGGCAACGGAGAAAGCCATTGCTTAAAGTTCTTGGAAGGCACTAATTGGCAAGACATAGCTTTGGGTTCTGTAAACGGCGCTGGAACTCTCGCTGATAGCGGCCAAGACGCAGGAAAGGCTGTTTGGCTTCAAAATAATACGACAGATGCAGTAGTATCGATTTATTGGATTTCTGGTTCAACCGACGAGACAAATGTGCTCGCTGGCGGCATAAAGGTTTATGGCGACGGCGCGACATTGACAAAAATTGAGGTTTTGAAGTAATCATAACTCTCTGATCATCAGGCTCTTATGGCGCGTCTTTTTGGCGCGTCATAAGATTAAATATTTTTAGCACGGAAGAATAACATGAAGAGAACAATTTTTTTAGCCGCCGCCTTGAGCGTTGCGGCATCGGTTTTGGGCTTTGCGGCTGACAATGGAATGGCTCCGGTTGGAAGTTCCGTTTACACCGCAAGCGATCTTGTGTGGCATGACGAATTTGACGGAACGTCTTTGAACATGAACGACTGGAATTTTGAATTCCACAGACCCGGCTGGGTCAACAGCGAATTGCAGAGCTACGACGATTCCGCCGAAAACACTTACGTAAAGGACGGCTGCCTTGTGATTCAGCCTTTGAAGAAGGGAAAGTCCTACACGTCAGGTCGCGTCAACACAATGAACAAGCATAACTTTAAGTACGGCCGTTTTGAGGCCCGCCTTAAGGTTCCCAAGGGACAAGGCTTCTTGCCCGCCTTTTGGATGATGCCTTCGAACGAAGGCCTTTATGGCCAGTGGCCAAAGTGCGGCGAAATCGACATCATGGAAGTTTTGGGACACCAGACCAACACCCAATACGCCACCCTTCACTTTGGCGAGCCCCATACAATGAAGCAAAAGACTTACACTTCAAAGGGAGTGGATTTTTCCGCCGACTTCCATGTCTTCGCGTGCGAATGGGAACCCGGCGAAATTCGCTTTTATGTTGACGGAAACCTTTTCTTCACCGAAAACAAATGGTTCACAAAGAAGCAGGGTGGAGCGCAAGTTCCGTATCCGGCTCCCTACAACCAGCCCTTCTACATCATTTTGAACGTTGCCGTCGGCGGAAACTGGCCTGGAAATCCCAACGCAAGCACAAAGTTCGACGAGCGCGCTCAGATGGTCGTTGACTACGTTCGCGTTTACCAGAAGAAGCAGTATAACGAAAACGTCACAAAGCCAGGAAGCGACGTCAAGCTGAAGGACCCTGACGCTTCGGGCAACTACGCCATAAACGGAAACTTCGCCAAGTCAGAAAGCATGACTGACGGAAAGGGCTGGGACTTCCTCTTGTTCGGAACAGGAAAAGGCTCGGCGCAGATTACTGGCGGCGAGTTGGTGATCCGCCAGCAGACTCCCGGCGACTTGGAATACAGCGTGCAGGTTGTGCAGCCCAACATTCCTTTGAAGCAGGGATGCAAGTACCATTACAAGTTCGACGCGCGCGCGGACTCCAAGCGCGAAATTCGGGCCGCGATAACCGCTCCCAACTGCAACTGGATCCGCTACCTGCCAGACACAAAAGTTACTGTAGGACCTGAAAAGAAGACCTACGAGTTTGACTTTGTGATGAACGACGACACTGACCCGACGGCTCGCCTTGAGTTCAATCTTGGCTTGCTTGGCTCAACCGCCACAGTTTACATAAGCAACGTTTCGCTCACAAAAGTAAAATAAAAATAGAAGAATTACAAAAAGTGGGGCCGTCTGCAAGGAGGCGGCCCTTTTTTGTTCGTTCATCTAGCAGCGTCCGATAGGGCGCGGTGAAACCGCTCGATTGACAGTTCGCGCAAGCGAACATGTGTATAATTTCCTTAACAAAGCGATGCAAAGCATCGCAACATGCAGTCATGGTCTTAAAATCAAAAATACGAGCGGCCGTTGACAAATGTTTCTCTTAATAGTATCATTTTGCCAATAGGAGAAACTATGAAAGTTGCAAAATTTTTGGCGGTCGTAGTCGCCAGCGCCATGCTTTTTAGCTGCGCCAAAAAAGATTCGTCTTCTAAGACAGTAAAAATTGGAATCGCAAAAATCGTCCAGCACCCGGCCCTCGACGCCGTGGAAAAAGGCGTTATGGATGTTGTAAACGAGAACGGCTTTAACGCCGAGTACGACTTGCAGAACGCCAACGGCGACGTGAACACAGCCGCGCAAATCGCCCTCAAATACAAGGACGAAGGCGTTAAGATCGCCGTAGGAATCGCGACTCCCGTCGCCTTGGCCTTGGCCACTTCAATCAAAGACATTCCGATCGTTTTTGGAACGGTAACAGACCCTGTCGGAGCCGGCCTCGTTTCTTCCCTCGACAAGGGTGAGAACAATGTTTGCGGAATGAGCGACGCGATTCCATCAGAGCAGCACATAGCGCTCTTTAAAAAAGTCGCGGGCCTCAAGACGCTCGGCTACATCTACACTTCAAACGAAGCCAACTCAATCAGCGCCTTGGAGCAAGTGAAGAACGGCTGCCAGGAAGCCGGACTTGAATTGGTCACCCAGGCAATCACAAACTCGTCTGAAGTTCAGTCCGCCGCAAAAGCGATTGTTGACCGCGTTGACGGAATTTATTTGACGACAGACAACACAGTCTTTAGCGCCTTGAGCAGCTTGGTTCAAGTTTTTGGCCAGGCCAAAAAGCCGATTTTCAGCGCCGACGTTACCGGAGCCGAAGCCGGCGGCTGCTTGATGGCAAGCGGCTTTAACTACTACAAGGCCGGCCGCGCCACAGGCGAGATGGTCGTTAAGATTTTGAACGGAACAAAGCCCGCCGACCTTCCGGTTCGCTTTATGACCGAACCCAGCGACTCAGACCTTTTGTTTGACCTTGACGTAGCCGCCGCCTGTGGAATCACGATTCCCCAGAATTTGCTTGACAGCGCCAACGAAATCATTCAGAACGGAACTCTTACAAAAAAATAAGCGCGGAATGACGGACGCCGCGGAGGCTTTGCTAAAATTATGCTCGCAAGCATTTTAATTGAAGGTTTGATTTACGGAATAATGGTTCTCGGATTGTTCATGACTTTCCGAGTCCTTAACTTTTGCGACATGACCGTTGACGGTTCCTTTCCGATGGGCGGCTGCGTTTTGGCGGCTTGCCTTACCCACGGAATCGCGCCTTCAATCGCTTTGCTTTTGGCTTTTGCAGCGGGAATATGCGCGGGCCTTGTGACGACTTTGGTTTACACAAAGCTTCGCGTGCCGGACTTGCTTGCCGGCATTTTGGTTATGACAATGCTTTACTCAGTCAACTTGAGAATCATGTCAAACCACGCCAACGTTTCTTTTTTAAAAATTCCTACAATATTTTCAAAAATAATTTCCGCCGTTCAAAAAGCGCAAGCGGCCTTTTCGCCCGAATGGGCTATCGCCGCTTACGTTTTTGCAGTCGTGCTTGTCCTTTGCGTTTTGCTGAACTTGTTTTACAACACCGATTTTGGCCTTACGATGGGAGCGCTTGGCGCCAACCCGCAAATGGTCGTAAGCCAAGGCGTAAACGTAAAGTGGATGCGCGGCGTGGGCATTTGTTTTGGAAACGCGTTGGCCGCTCTTTCGGGCGCGCTCTTCGCGATGTATTCCGGTTTTGCCGATGTCGGAAGCGGAACGGGCGTCGTGGTCTCAGGCCTGGCTTCCCTTATGCTCGGTGAATTTGTGTTGCGGTCCAATAGAATCTCGCTCCAACTTTTGCGCGTTTTGATAGGCTCGATAATTTACCGCGCGCTTATGTTCCTTGGCCGCCGCTACGGCTACGTTATCGGAATGAATTCCAACGACTTAAAATTGATAACAGGCCTTTTGATTATTTTGTGCCTGATAATTTCAAAGTACGACATAGCCAAATTCTTGCGCGAGCATTTGTCGCGTCCGGCAAAGGAGGGCCAAAATGCTTGAGCTTAAAAATATTTGCATGACATTCCACGCGGGAACGCCCGACGAAAACCGCGCGCTTAAAAACGTAAACCTTAAAATCAACCAAGGCGACTTTATCACTGTCATCGGTTCCAACGGAGCGGGAAAGTCCACTTTGATGAACGTAATCGCGGGCACCTACAAGGCCAGCGCCGGAGAAATTTTCTACCAAGAAAAGAACGTGACAAAGGAGCCTGAATACAAGCGCGCCCGCTACATCGGCCGCATTTTCCAAAACCCGCTTTTGGGAACGGCCGGCAAAATGAGCTTGGAAGACAACATGGTCATTTGCTCTAAAAAAGGTTCCAAGTCCCTTAAGATCAGCCTTAACAACAAACTTCGCGCGGCCTTTAGAGAGCAATTGAAAGCGCTTGATATGAATTTGGAAAACCGCCTTAACGACAACGTTGAGCTTTTGTCAGGCGGACAACGCCAGGCTCTTACCTTGCTTATGGCTGTAATGTCCAAGCCGGCCCTCCTCCTTCTTGACGAGCACACGGCCGCGCTGGATCCCGCCAACGCCGAATTGGTCATGAAACTTACCCGCCGTTTTGCGGAAGAATACGGCCTTACGGTAATGATGATTACCCACAACATGCAGCAGGCTTTGGAATACGGAAACCGCCTTTTGATGATGGACGGCGGCGAAGTGATTCTTGACATCGGCCGCGAAGAAAAAGAAAAGCTAACTTTGGATTCATTGATTCAAAAGTTCCGCGAAATAAAAAAGCGCGACTTGAACAGCGACAGGATTTTGCTTCAATAGGAACGTAAAAAAAAGATTGCCCGATCAAGTCGGGCAATGACAGGTTTGCGTAAATGTCATTCTGCCGCGATGCGGCATTATGGCAAGGAAATTATTTGCCTGCGCTCTCACGAGCGCTGTCATTCCCGCGCTTGACGCGGGAATCTTTTTATCCTTCAATTTTTTTTAATCTTTCAACTTCAACCTTGTCGTGCTGCTCTTGCAAGAGCTCCATCACGCGGTCGATAGTTTTTTGCTTGGGATCGGGCTCGTCCGCCGGCAGGGCGTCCAAAACGTTTTTGCGGAATTCCTTGCAGTTTATTACGGGGCTTGCCGTGTGCAAGACCAAGTCCTTTTCGACCAAGTCGTAAAGCATGTTCTCGGGGTTTTCGGGATTTATGCGCAGGCAGTTTCCGTTGTTGGAAATCAAAATCATTATGTCAAAGAGGCGCAAGTAGCTGTCGATTTCGCGCAAGCCCCTTTTTGTCTCGGGCTTTCCGGGCCTGTAGCGGGTGCCGGCGGGGTAGACCAAAATGACCTCGCCGCGCTTTTTGCATCCGTCCATCGCTCGCATCGAGGCAAAGTTGATTTTGCGGGCGCGGGCTTCCTCTTCGGCCTTTTCTTCCGGGCTAAGCTTTTCAAGCGAGCGGGTGGGGTAGATTACCACGCGGGTAAAGGCCTCTGTAAAAGCGCGGACGACGGGGTCGGCTTCGTTCAATTTCATTCCGGCGACGGCAACGATTTTTTCCGAAAATTCCTTGGCCCAGTCGCTTCCTTGCTTTTCCAAAAAGTATACGATTTCTGGAAGGTCAAGGTTTGTGTAGTGTTCCGACAAAATCAAGCCGGATTTTCCCGCCTTGACTTGCTCGTAAAAGTCCTTGAAGTTTTCTATGTTGCCCAAGCCTGAGCCGGGCAAAAGAACTTCGTCAAGAATTTGCCACATCATCGGGCGGTTGGAAATGTTGGCCGGCTGGTAAATGTTGGATTCATCGATTTTGGCGGCGGCCACAGAGTTTTCTTTGAGCGCCGCGAAGTTTTTGGAGTATTTCTGTATTAATGTCTGTCCCATAAATCCATTGTATCACATTTTTTGCGCTTTTGCTAGAGGATTTCATTCTTGATTTTTTTCCCTTTTGTGATAAAATAGGTATAATAAGGAACTATATTGATGACACTAGAAGACGCTAAAAAGAAGCTGGCGGAATACGGCCAGGAACAACTGCTTTTTTATTACGATGAATTGGACGAGGAGGCCAAAAAGGCGCTCCTTTTGCAAATACAAAACACTGACATGGAAGTTGTCCGTCAGGTGGCCAATAAAGAAAGCCTCAACCAAAAGGGAAAAATTGCTCCCTTGGCTGCCATGGAGCTTGACGAAATCGCAGCCAACAAAGGCTCTTTTGAAAAAACAGGCTTGGACGCGATCCGCGCGGGCAAGGTTGCGGCTGTCTTGCTTGCCGGAGGAATGGGAACCCGCCTTGGAAGCGACGCTCCAAAGGGAACTTTTGACATCGGCGTCAGCCGCCATCTTTACATCTTTGAATGTTTGTTCAAAAACCTTATGGACGTTACCAATAAGGCCGGAAACTTTATCCACCTCTTTGTAATGACAAGCGAAAAGAACCACGAGCAAACAGTGGCCTTTATGAACGAAAAGAAATTCTTTGGCTACGATCCTTCGCATGTCCACTTCTTTAAGCAGGAGATGGCGCCCGCCACAGACTACAACGGAAAGATTTATCTTGAAGCCAAAGACCGCTTGGCCACTTCTCCAAACGGAAACGGCGGCTGGTTCATATCGCTAAAAAAGGCGGGCTTGCTTGATTTGGTTCACAAGGAAGGAATCGAATGGCTCAACATATTCGCCGTTGACAATGTTTTGCAGCGCATCGCCGACCCCCTCTTTGTTGGCGCCACAATCGAGCGTGGATGCGCGGTAGGTTCAAAGGTTGTGAAAAAAGCCGCGCCGGATGAAAAGGTCGGAGTCATTTGCCTTGAAGACGGAAAGCCTTCCATCGTGGAATACTACGAGCTTACTGACGAGCTTATGAACGCCAAGGACGACAAGGGAAATCCCGCCTATAATTTTGGCGTAATACTAAATTATCTTTTTAACGTTCCCGCCTTGGAAAAACTTGCGGACGGACTTCCCCTTCACATTGTCGAAAAGAAAATTCCATACATAGACAAGGACGGCAATTTTGTTAAGCCAGAAAAGCCGAACGGATACAAGTTTGAAAATCTTGTGTTGGACATGATTCATAAAATGGATTCCTGCCTGCCCTTTGAAGTTGAGCGCGAAAAGGAATTCGCTCCGATAAAAAATCCGACCGGCGTGGATTCTGTTGAAAGCGCCCGGGAGCTTCTCAAAAAGAACGGAGTGGAATTGTAAAGATGAATGTCGCGCTATTCACAGATTCGTATCTTCCCACAAAGAGCGGAATCGTTACGGTAGTATTGCAGCACAGAAAAATTCTCGAAGAGATGGGCCACCATGTCGTGGTCGTCACCGTTAACACAAAGGAAGAGGAAAAGGCCTTGGCCGAGCGCGAAAAGGACGACAATGTTTTGCGCATTCGCTCTGTGCGCGGGGAATGGTTTGGCGTTCCGGACCAGTACATTGGATTTCCGCACGAAAAGAAAATCTTGAAATTTTTGACAAAACACAATGTGCAGTTGATACATTCGCACACAGAATTTTTTGTCGCGCACGCGGCGAAACTTTCCGGAAAAAAATTGCATATACCGGTAATCGCGACGACTCACACCTTGTGGGAGGATTTTTACAAATATTATCTTTTGGGCGGAAGGTTGATTCCGGTCCGCTTGATTAGAAAAATCGTCAAGCGCCTTTACAAAAAGTTTTACGCTTTGATAAACGTTTCGCAAAAGGCGCGCGACTATTTTAAGATGCCCTTTATGCTTCCCAACACGCCGTCGGCGATAATTCCCAACGCGCTTGACTCCGATTCATTTTTGCAATGCGCGATTCCCGACGCGGAAATTCAAAAGGTCCGCAAGCAATGGGGAATAAAAAAAGACGACATCGTGTTTTTGTTCTTGGGCCGCGTCGTCGAAGAAAAGCGCGTTGAGGAATTGCTGGACATTTGCATGCGCGTCATCCAAAAAAATTCCAAGATAAAAATTTTGTTCGTGGGAGCGGGACCGGCCGTCCAAAGTTTGGAAAAAAAGTCGCGGCCCGTAAGCGACAGAATCATTTTTACAGGCTACGTTCCTTGGACAGAAGTGCATTCATACTACCAGCTTGGCGACGTCTTCATCACCGCTTCGCTTTCGGAGATGCACTCTATGACTGTTTTGGAAGCGCTTGTCTCTGGCCTTCCGATAATCGCGCGCCGCGACACAAGTTTTAGCGACACAATTTTTGAAGGAAAGAACGGCTATATGGCCGACACTGACGAAGAAATGGACCAATACTTTTTGGAGCTGGCCGCAGACAAAAAAAAGCGCGAGGCCTTTGGAGCCTACAGCAAAAAGATGGCGCAAGGGTTTTCGCTGGAAGTTTACGGAAAACGCGTCGTCGCCTTTTACCAAAAGGTTTTGGACACGTTCCCTGAAAAAATTACCGACGAAGACTTGAAGGCCGCTGTTGACAGCGTTGACTATTAAGGAGTTGCCATGAAGAAGCTTGGAATTATCGCCGCGATGGAAGTCGAAAGCAAAATCATTCTTGAAGCGTTAAAAGAAAACGGCGATGTAAAAGAAACAAAAGCCGGCGGAACAGTTTATTACGAGGGAGCGCTTGGCTCCGTCCAAATCGTTTTGGCCAGAAGCGGCGTGGGCAAAGTCAACGCGGCCCTTTGCGCGCAAAGCATGATCTTGCGTTTTGGCGCGGACTTTATCGTCAACACTGGAATCGCGGGCGCCATGGGAAAAGGCCTTGGCGTTTTTGACATAGTGGTTTCCAGCGACGCGGTCTACCATGACGTTGACGCGACCAATTGGGGCTATAAAATCGGACAAATTCCGCAAATGGATGTTTATAACTTTGAAGCCGACAAAAAAATGGTAGAGGCGATTCAAGAAATTTTTCCGACTCTGCCCGAAGCCAAGGGACACAAGCTTGCTGTTGGCCGCGTCGTTTCCGGCGACCAATTTGTTGCCGACAAGGAGCTTAAGGCCCGCATCATGCAAAACTTCAATCCCCTTTGCGTCGAGATGGAAGGAGCGGCGATAGCCCATGCCTGCCACTTGAACAAGGTTCCTTTCGTCATCATCCGCGCTCTCAGCGACATGGCCGACGACAACGGCGAGGCGGCATACACCTTTAATGAAGAGACTGCCGCCCGTCTTAGCGGCGCCATTTTGCTTGCGATTATTAAAAAAATGTAAGAGGTTATGACTTGCCCATGAACAAAAACATTAATCTCCGCCTTGCGACAATCGCTGACTATGACGGAATTTTTGAATTATGGAACAGCGAGGAGCAGAGCCGCCGCGCGATGAATCCTGTGGACGACACTCGCGAAGGAATCGCGCGCTACATGAAGCGCAATCCCAACACTTGCTTTGTGGCCCAGCTTAAGGACGGCTCTGGCGACGCGGCTCAAATTGTCGGCGTGATTCTTACTGGCCACGACGGCCGCCGCGCGATAGTCCACCACCTGTGCGTCCATCCAGACTTTCGCCGCGACGGGCTTGCCGGAAAGCTGGTGGCCAAGGCGGAGGAAGCCTTGCGGGCGGAAGGCATTAATAAAATTTTTGGCCTTGTCTTTAAGGACAACGGCCCTGCCAACTCCTTTTGGGAAAGGCAAGGCTACACTTTGCGAACGGATTTGAATTACCGCAATAAAAGCTTGAACCCGGCGGTTCCCCAGGGAGAATAAAAATGGCCGCCAGCTCGCGCGACTTCTCAAACTTTTGCCTTGAGACGGAACGCCTTCGCGTCGTTCCCCAGTCGATGAAATATTTGGACTCCACCCACGAATACGCCTCCGACCGGCAGAACATGCGCTACATGATGTTTTTGCCCAACGACTCTATTGAGGAGACAAAAACTTTTTTGGCCAACTCGGAGGCGGAATGGAAAAGCGCAAGCCCTCGGGACTTTCAGTGCGCCATCTTGCGCGGCGACGAGCATATTGGCGGCGTTAGCGTCACTTTGTCCGGCGACGCCTCCAGCAATTCGGAGCGATCAAGCATGTCCGCCGAGCTTGGCTGGTGCCTGAAAAAATCCGCGCAAGGAAACGGTTACGCCCAAGAAGCGGCGGCCGCCCTGATCCTGTGGACAAACAAAACTTTTGGACTGACGCGTTTTACAGCCCATTGCGACACGGAAAACGCTCCCTCTTGGACGACAATGGAAAAGCTGGGAATGAAGCGGGTTGGACGCGCGGGCGGCCGCCGCAACAAGCTGGCGCCAGAAGAAGAGCGGGAGGAATTTACCTACGAGCTGGATTTGGCCGACGAATGGGCCATGCTTTCGCGCTTTGACATGAAAAACCTTCCGCAGGTGGTGGAAGTCGTTCTCCCTCTATGGTGTCCGCCGTCAGATGACGAGGCTTTTGTAAGGATGGACGTAGAGTTCATCGTCCGAAACAACATTTACCAGCCGAGCTTTTCGTTCCAACTGGCGGACAAAAGACGTTCCCACAAAGACGAACTTCTGTCCGCCGCCTTCTTCACCCTAAAGGACGACACAAACATGGCCCGCGAATGGCTCGACGAACAAGCCAAAAACGTGACCGCCTCCCAAAAGGCCTCGCTGGAAATGGTAAAAACCTATCTGGAATACATGGACAAAAAGGCCCTTTCTTTTATGAATGGCGACGACATAAAGCTTTCGCTCTACGTAAGCCGAAAGCGGGGCTGCGGGGCCGCCCTGCTTGAAAAGGTCTTGCCCCGACTTGCGGCCAAGGGCTATAAAAATTTATACTTGTGGACTGACAGCGACTGCAATTGGAAATGGTACGTTAACCACGGCTACCAGCTTGTGTCGCAAGAGGTCTACGGGCCATTTTCCGAACCGGGCCGCGACTATACGACCTTTGTCTTCAAAAAGCCGCTTTAGTTTTTCCACCGCCCCTGTGGAAAATTTTGTTGAAAAATGTGGAAATTTTGTGGGGAAAAAATCTGTCAATACCTATTCGTTTGTCAATTAAAAATATAATTAGCGAAAATAAAATTTACGGTGCGTTAATTCTTTGTATTATAATGAATTAAAATTGTCAACAGCAAAAATAACAGTTTTTTGCTAAATAGCGGTTTTACAAAGAAATAAAATTTTAATAAATTTTTTTCAACTTTTTATGTGGAAAACTTGTGGAAAACTTGCGACTTTTTTTGGCTTGAAAGATTGCCCGGTATGTCGCTGCGCTCCATTTTGATTTTGGAAGCGATTCAACTGCCCGCTCACGCGGGCGGTCAATCAAGTCGGGCAATGACAGGGCTTGCGTTATGTCATGTTCGGGCTTGACCCGGACATCTTTTGCGCTTTTCACAGTTCCCAATATATGGTAGAATATAGCCATTATGGAAAACAAAAACGCTTGGCTAAAATACGACAATACAAAGCAGGTCATGGACTTTGCGGAAGATTACCGCAAATTTATCTCTCAAAACAAGATTGAACGGGAATGCGCGGCTTTTTTCATTGAAGAGGCCAAAAAGGACGGCTACCGCTCCATCGAAGAAGTTAAAAAGTCCGGCAAGAAGCTTAAGGCCGGCGACAAGGTTTACGCAAGCGCGATGGGCAAAATCGTGGCCTTTTTCCAAATCGGAAAAAAGCCGCTTGAAGCCGGAATGAACATTTTAGGCGCCCATATCGATTCCCCCAGATTGGACATAAAGCAAAATCCCCTTTACGAGGACGAGGGCCTTGCCCTTTTGGACACGCATTACTACGGCGGAATCAAAAAGTACCAGTGGGTCACGCTGCCCTTGGCTTTGCATGGAGTTGTGGCCAAAAAAGACGGAACGGTCGTCAAGGTCGTAATCGGCGAGGACGACAAGGAAGGCGTTTTGGGCGTTAGCGACTTGTTAATCCATCTTAGCGCCGAACAGCTGGAAAAGAAGGGCAACAAGGTTGTCGAAGGCGAGGCGCTCAACATTTTGGTCGGAAGCATGCCCGTAAAGGCCGCTTCTTCCAAGTCGGCCGGCAAGGACGAAAAGAAAAAGGACCCGGTAAAAGAAAACATCCTTAAAATATTGAAGAAAAAATACGGCATCGACGAGGCCGACTTTTTGAGCGCCGAGCTGGAAGCAGTTCCCGCGGGCGCGGCCAAGAATTATGGCCTTGACAATTCGATGATTATGGCTTATGGCCAGGACGACAAGGTTTGCGCCTACCCATCGTGGCGCGCGATCCAGGGCTTGCCCAAAACCGACAGGACAGCCGTATGCCTTTTGGTTGACAAGGAAGAAATAGGCTCGGTTGGCGCCACAGGCATGCATTCGCGCTTTTTTGAAAACGCTGTGGCCGAAGTCTACGAACTTTGCGGGGGCTACACGGAGCTTTTGTTGCGCCGCGCCCTTGCCAATTCCAACATGCTTTCGAGCGACGTAAGCGCCGCCTTTGACCCCAACTATCCTTCTGTCATGGAAAAAAAGAACGCTTGCTTTTTGTGCAAGGGAATCGCCCTTAACAAGTTTACAGGCTCGCGCGGAAAAAGCGGCTCCAACGATTCCAACGCGGAATTTGTCGCCAAGGTAAGGAAGATTTTTGACGACGCGGACGCTTCGTTCCAACTTTGCGAATTGGGAAAAGTTGACCAAGGCGGCGGCGGAACGATCGCCTACATCATGGCCAACTACGGCATGAACGTGATAGACAGCGGCGTGGGCGTCTTGAACATGCACGCTCCCTGGGAAATCACCAGCAAGGTTGACATTTACGAATCTTTCAAGGGCTACAGAGCTTTCTTGCAAAATGCGTAAACCCGTGTTACAATATTAGATATGTTTTTTGGTTCGCAGACAATAATTTTTTTAATGATCATCGCCGGCGCCCTCTTGATGCAGTGGAACATCATACGCTACGCCTTTTTCCTTAGCGGAATGAGCGACGTAATTTCGGCGGGCGACAGAAAGTCAACCACTTTGCGCGCCGTGGGACTTGTGCTTTTGATTTTCTTTTTGTTGGGCTATCTTTTTACCGCGATTTTTGGCAATCCGGATTTTATGATGGGCGGCATCCTTTTTGGAGGAAGCGTCTTTGTCGCGATTGTCTTGAACATTATGTTCAACTTGACGGACGTGGTCAAAAACCGAACGCTTGAGATTTCGGAAATGCTCATCGGAATGATAGAAGCCCGCGACCCCAACCTTAGCGGCCACAGCATTTATGTCCGCAACCTTACGCTGCTTTTGTACAAGCATTTGCCTTTCTCGCTAAGGGCAAAAATCAATCCGGTGAGCATCGAGTACGCAGCCCTCATGCACGACCTTGGAAAGCTTGGAGTTCCCGAAGCGATCTTGAACAAGCCGTCCAGCCTTGACGAAGAGGAATGGAAGATTATGAAATCCCATCCCCTTTATGGCGTAAAGATGCTCGCTCCGATAAAGACTTTCGAAGTTATCATGCCTTGGATCAAGTACCACCACGAGCGCATCGACGGCAAGGGCTATTACGGACTTAAGGCAAAGGAAATCCCGCTCGAAGCGAAAATCATTTGCGTGGCCGACAGTTATTCCGCAATAACGATGAGGCGCGCCTACAAGGACGCCAAGACTTACGACGAGGCGATAGACATCCTAAAGGACTGCGCCGGAACTCAATTTGACACGCAGTTGGTTGACATCTTTGTTTCTATACCAAGAGGCGAAGTTGAAGCCTGCGTTCCAAGAAATCATCTAGTGTAAAAATTGTTCAACAACAAAAAAAGCCCGCGGCTGTTGCCGCGGGCTTTTTGTTTGGTAAGTTATTGCGGATTGATAATTAAAGAATCAATCCGCAAAAGGAATGTGTCAAGGCTTTAAGCGTAGCGCGCCTTGACCATTCCTACGCTTTGTTCAAGCGGCTCTCAAGGTCGTCCAAAATCTCGGACAATTCCTTGGGGAGGTGCTTTCCGAACTTGGGATAGTGGTTCTCGCGAACGTCCTTGACTTCCTTCTTCCAACCCTCAACATCAACCTTGAGAATCTCAGGCAATGTCTTCTTGTAGTAGTCGGCCAAGCCTTCTGTGTTGATGGCTCCTTCTTTGGGCATAAGTCCGATCGGAGTGTCAACGGCGTTGTCCTTTCCGTCGCAGCGGTCGAAGATCCAAGCCAAAACGCGGCTGTTGTCGCCGTATCCAGGCCACATGAATCCGCCAGGAAGGTCGGCGTTGTTCTCGTCCTTGCGGAACCAGTTGACATAGAAAATCTTGGGAAGCTTGTCCTGGTCTTTGGCAGCCTTGCCAACGTCGATCCAGTGCTGGAAGTAGTCGCCCATGTTGTATCCGCAGAAAGGAAGAATGGCGAAGGGGTCGCGGCGAATCTTTCCAACTTCGGCGGCGTTGATTGTAGAAGCGGCTGTGATTTCTGATCCAACGATAGATCCGAGGAATACGCCGTGGTTCCAGCTGCGGCTCTGGTGAACGAGCGGAACTGTTGACGGGCGGCGTCCGCCGAACAAGATGGCGCTAATCGGAACGCCTTTGGGATCTTCCCAGTCGCTGGCGATGCAGGGGCACTGCTTGGCAGGAGCTGTGAAGCGGGCGTTGGGGTGAGCCATTTCTTCTCCCTTGGGAGCCTTGTCCTTGGGGAGGGCGTCGCGTGTCTGTCCCTTCCAGTCAACCAACTTGCCCTTTGCGGGATATCCAATTCCTTCCCACCAAACGTCGCCGTCTTCTGTGAGGGCGCAGTTTGTGAAGATTGTGTTCTTTTCAGCTGAAACAAGAGCGTTCTTGTTTGATTCGGCAGATGTTCCGGGAGCGACTCCAAAGAAGCCGGCTTCGGGGTTGATGGCGTACAAGCGTCCGTCGTCGCCAAACTTCATCCAAGCGATGTCGTCGCCGACAGTCTCGACCTTCCAGCCGGGGATTGTCGGAATAAGCATGGCCAAGTTTGTCTTTCCGCAAGCTGACGGGAAGGCGCCTGTGACGTACTTGACTTCGCCCTGGGGATTTGTGAGCTTGAGGATGAGCATGTGCTCGGCGAGCCAGCCTTCTTTGCGGGCAAGAACAGTGGCGATGCGGAGGGCAAAGCACTTCTTTCCCAAAAGGGCGTTTCCGCCGTATCCTGAACCGTAAGACCAGATGAGGCCCTCGTCAGGGAACTGTGAAATGTATTTGTGCTCAACGTCAGCGCAGGGCCATACGCCGTTGTCGCTTTCTCCGTTGTTGAGCGGCTTTCCAACTGAGTGCAAGCAGGGAACGAATTCCGCGTTGGGATCCTTGTTGAAAATGTCCAAAACTTTCTTTCCGGCGCGGGTCATGATGTCCATGTTCAAGACAACGTACTCAGAGTCCGTTACCTCAACGCCGTTCTTTGAAATCGGAGAGCCGAGGGGTCCCATGCAGAAGGCCTGAACGTACATTGTGCGTCCGTGCATACAGCCTGTGTAAAGTCCCTTCATTGTGGCCTTGAGCTCTTTGGGGTCAATCCAGTGGTTTGTCGGGCCAGCGTCTTCTTCTTTAACAGAAGAGATGAATGTGCGGCTTTCTACGCGCGCAACGTCTGAGGGAAGCGAGCGGAAAAGGAACGAGTGCTCCTTCTTCTTAAGCGGCGTCGCGAGACCTTTGTCAACGCAAAGCTGCATAAGGCGGTCATATTCTTCGTCAGAACCGTCAACAACGACAACGTTGTCCGGTTCACACATTTTGATACATTCCTCTACCCAAGCTTTAATTTTTGGGTGTTTGATGTCATCAAGAGTCAAGCTCATATAAATCTCCTATAAAGTCGAATTTAGGAACCATTATAATAGTTTTGTGGATTTATTTCAATAGAATTAAAGGCCCAGTCGCAGGCTTTTTTAATTGACACGTTCCCCGAAAATATGATAGAATACGCATAAATGACATATTCACAAATTTTGTCATTTTATCAAATTCAACTAAAAAGAGGACAGATATGGCCGCTAAGCATGCGTTTTTGTTCCCGGGTCAGGGAGCGCAAACTCCCGGAATGATTAAGGATGTCGCGGAGGCTTTTCCCGCCGCGAAAAAAGTTTTGGACGACATTTCGCAGATTGCGGGAACGGACGTTCCTAAGCTTTTGTGGGAGTCTGACGCGGAGACCCTTTCGCGCAGCGACAACAGCCAGCTTGCCATTACGGCGGCCTCGCTCGCCATTTGCGCGGCGCTAAAAGAGAAGGGAATCGTTCCCAGCGCGGCTATGGGCTTTAGCCTTGGAGAATTTCCGGCCTTGCATGTCGCCGGCGTTTTGTCTTTTGAAGACGTTATCAAAGTAGTTGTTCAGCGCGGAAAAATCATGCAGGCCGTTTGCGAAAAAATCGCCGCCGAAAACGAAGGCCACGCTCCCGGAATGAGCGCGATTCTTGGCTTGCCTCCCGAAAAGGTTTCTGAAATAGCCGCTGGAATCCCCGACGCTTATGCCGCCAACTTGAACAGCTCCGTTCAGACTGTAATAAGCGGAACCGAAGCCGCGCTCGAAAAGGCCGAGGCCGCCGCCAAGGAAGCCGGAGCCAGAAGAGCCGTTCGCCTTAAGGTAGCCGGTCCCTTCCACAGCCCCTTGATGCAGCGCGCCGCCGACGAGTTTGAAAAAGCCATCGCGGACGTTGCGTTCAACAATCCTACTATTACATTGTTCAGCAACGTTACCGGAAAAGAAGAGACCAGCGGCGAGAACGCCAAAAAGTCCGCCGTCCTTCACTTGACCCACCCGGTTCGCTGGACCGACGAAGAAGACGTTTTGGCCGCGCTTATCAAAGCCGACGGCGGCGAATGGAAATTGCTTGAGCCGGGTCCGGGACAAGTTTTGAGCGGCTTGTGGGCCAAGACAGCCTACGGCGAAAACCTCAAGTGCTTGCCGGTCAACAGCGCGGAAGCGTTTAACGCGCTGTAATGCGTGTCATGTTCGGGCTTGATTGCCCGCGCTCGTAAGAGCGTAGTTGAATGAACTTCAACTAGCAAAATGGAGCGCAGCGACATACCCGGACATCCTTTGACAAAAAGATTGCCGCGTCAAGCGCGGCAATGACAAATATGGAGATAAATATGAAACTTTTGGAAAATAAAAAAGCTTTGGTCACCGGCTCAAGCCGCGGAATCGGAAAGAAAATCACTGAAGTGTTCTTGGCGAACGGCGCCGAAGTTTGGGGCCTTTGCACAAAAGAAAGCGCCGGAAAGGCCGAGCTTGAAAAGCTTGCCGCCGACAACGGCGTCGCCTTCCACGAAATTTACGCCGACGCCTCAAACGCCGAGCAGCTTAAGGAAGTAGTGACCGCCGCGCTCAAAGAAGCCGGCGCCTTTGACGTTTTGGTGAACAACGCCGGAATCACAAAGGATGGACTTTCGTTCCACATGAAGATGGACGACTGGAAAAAAGTTTTGGACGTAAACCTTACCGGCGCCTTTGTCGCGACGCAGATTGTTTCAAACGACATGATTCACAAAAAGCATGGCTCGATAATCAACATGACAAGCATCGTTGGCCTTCACGGCGGCGCGGGCCAGGTCAACTATTCCGCCAGCAAGGCGGGCTTGATCGGCTACACAAAGAGCTTGGCCAAGGAAGTTGGAAGCCGCGGAGTTCGCGTCAACGCCGTCGCGCCCGGCTTTATCGACACCGACATGACAAAGGCCGTTGACGAAAAGATTCGCGAAAATTGGATTACACAGATTCCGCTCCGCCGCGCGGGACAGGTTGACGACGTTGCAAACGCCGTCTTGTTCTTGGCCAGCGACTTGTCAACTTACATTACGGGGCAGGTCCTCGGAGTTGACGGCGGAATGGGCTGTTAAAAAGATTCCCGCGCCAAGTGCGAGAATGACACATCTGTGTCATTGCCCGGCGTGACCGGGCAATCTTTTAAACTGACAAATATGGAGATATAAAAATGAGAAGAGTTGTTATTACAGGAATGGGAGCGGTCACTCCGCTTGGAAATTCTGTTGAAGAGACTTGGGCCGGAATCAAGGCTGGAAAGAGCGGCATTGGCCCGATCACATATTATGACACGTCAGTCAGCAGCATTAAATATGCCGGCGAAGTCAAAAACTTTGAAGCCGAAAAATACATGGACGCGCAGGCCGCCCGCAAGATGGCGCGCTTTACCAAGTACGCTGTAGCCGCCGCAAAGATGGCGCTTGACGACGCCGGCTTGACTGGCAACGCCGAAGTTTTGGACAAAACCGCCATTTACCTTGGCGTTGGAATCGGCGGCTTTGAAGTCACCGAAAACAATTGCGTCAAATGGTTCGAGTCCGGAAAAAAGCGCGTAAATCCTATGACGATTCCGCAACTTATTCCCAACGAAGCCAGCGGAAACATCGCGATCGCTTTTGGAATCCACGGACCCTGCCACACAATCGCCACGGCTTGCTCAAGCGGAACCGACGCTTTGGGCGACGCGCTCGACTTGATTAGAAGCGGAAGGCGCGACGTTTGCCTTGCCGGCGGAGCGGAAAGCACAATCACTGGATATTGTGTTGACTCCTTCGCCGCCTTGCAAGCTCTTTCAAAGGCTCGCGTCGACGACCCCACAAAAGCTTGCCGCCCCTTTGACAAGGACCGCGACGGCTTTGTAATGAGCGAAGGAAGCGGCATTTTGGTTTTGGAAGAATACGAGCACGCCAAAAATCGCGGCGCCAAAATTTACGCCGAGCTTGCCGGATACGGAAGTTCCAACGACGCCTACCACTTGACCGCCCCAAATCCTGACGGACTTCAGGGCGCCGCCGCTATGACAGAGGCGATGAAGGACGCCGGCGTGAAGGCCGACGAAGTTCAGTACTACAACGCGCACGGAACTTCAACCCACAAGAATGACTGCGGCGAAACCCAGATGATTAAAATCGCTTTCGGCGACGCCGCCAAAAAGCTTCACATCTCTTCCACAAAGAGCATGACAGGCCACATGCTTGGCGCCACCGGCGCGGTTGAGGCCATCATCACGACAAAGGCTGTGCAGGAAGGCTTTGTTCCGCCGACAATAAACTTGGACAACCAGGACTACGAAGGCGGCTGCGACTTGGACTACACTCCCAACAAGGGAATCGACATGAACATTGATTGCGCGATGAGCGCGACGCTGGGCTTTGGCGGCCACAACGGCGTTGTAGTAATAAAGAAAATTAACTAGGAGTTTGACATGAGCGTTACAAATGATATCGAGGCCTTGTTGCCGCACAGAAAACCTTTTTTGTTCGTTGACGAAATTGTCAGCGCTGACGACGAGGGCAGCGTAAGCACCCGCAAGTTCACCGACGAAGACTTTTTCTTTAAGGGCCACTTTCCCCAGTACCCGGTTGTGCCCGGCGTAATCTTGGTGGAGACGATGGCGCAGGCCGGCGGCGCGGCCTTGAGCTTTCAAAAAAAGTTCAAGGAAGGTTCGCTCTTTTTCCTGGGAACGGTTGACAAGGTCAAGTTCCGCCGCCAGGTTCGCCCCGGCGACACAGTCCGCATGGAAATCAAAAACCTCCGCGTCAGCGACCGCATGATCAAACAATCCGGCCAAGCCTTCGTCGGCGACGAGCTTGCCGCCCAGGCCGAGTGGATGTGTTTAGTTGGCTCCGCCAACTAAACACAGACGCGAGGAGAGTGGATTGCGCCGCGCGCGTGAGCGCGCACGTCAAATAAATTTCTACTAGCAAAACGGGACGGCTCTGCCGTCCCGTATGTGTCTCGTTGGATCCGCTCAGTGAGCGGTCCAACGGGTATGATAATTTCCTTGCACAACGCGGAGCGCTTGCGCGACGCATGTGTTTAGTAGGTTCTGCGCAATAAAAAAAGCGGCTTTCCGCAATGGAAAGCCGCTTTTTAATTTAGGCGCTCGTTATTTTACTCCGCCGTTTTGTCCACGATTTCGGCAGTGGGAGCGTTTGTCTTGATTGACTCAATGCCGTTCTGAACGCTCTGCTTTGTGGTGTAGCCTTCGCCGCTTGCGATAATCTCGCCGTTTGGAGCCTTGAGGCGATAGCGGAATTCGCCGGCCTTGTCTTTGTAAATTTCAAACTTGGGATTCTTGAGCGTTTCGTAACCGTCCACAGTCTGGTCTTCAATTCCAGCAACACAGTTTGCTCGCACGCTTTCGATGCCGTTTTGCGCGTTCGCCTTTGACTCATACACTTCTGAAGTCGCGATGATTTCTCCGTTGGCGGCAACCAAGTTAAAGTAAATGCCATCATTCTTCGCTTTTGCGATAACAAATTTTCCAGCCATAATATAAACCCCCTTGTGGAAATGTGTTTCACATTATATTGTCGCTCTAAAGTTCTGTCAAGTTTTTTTTTTTTTTTACTAGACATAAAACTTGACGGCGGCAAAAAACAGGTTTATAATTAATTATCAAATTTTGCAAGGAGTAATTATGGCAAAACAACCTAGAACTTGGGGCATCTTTGTATGCCAGTTGGCTTTGGCGATTTACTTTGTGGTCACCGCAGCCTGCTTGATTTTAAAAATCGGCTCGTCAATTTCGTCTGCTGAAATTACAGCCGTCGCCGCGCTTTTTGGCAAGGCCGCGCCTGTCATCAGCATTGCCATCGGAATTATTTTGGGCGTTTGCGGAATCATGTTCGCGCTCAAAGCCTTTGGCATGGATTTTGAAAAGTTCGACGACTATGTAAAATATGTCACAATCGTTCTTTGGATAATCGTCACAGTCATAACATTGATTTTCTACATCAAGGAATGGACGTCAATCTTGGTTTTGCACTGGCTTTTGGTTTTGGCAAAGAACGCGCTCATCATCGGCGCCACTTTAACCGTCAAGAACGGAAAATAAAATAAATATATAGAGGAGTTTGATTATGACAGCAATGAACAAGGAAATTAAGCAAATTCTTGCCCGCGTTGACGCGGCCGTAAAGGATTTGGAAAATGTTGAAGATTCACAGATTGACATTTTTGAAGATATGGGCGTTTTGATTTCTGACGTGGCTCAGGTTCTTTTTGCAAAGAGCAAGAAAAACAGAGAGGCGGAAAAGAAAGACGCGATTAACACAATTGTTTCTATCCTTTCAAAGGTTGTGAACCTTTAAGCGCAAGCTTCTAAGCAAATTGGACAGAACTAGCAAAATAATAAAAACAAGCGTTATAGGAATACTGGCCAATGTAGTGTTGGCCGGTTTAAAGTTGGTGGTTGGACTTCGTTCAGTCTCAACTTCTATAACGCTTGACGCTGTCAACAACTTGACAGACGCGCTGGCGCCGCTGATAACGATTATCGGCGTGAAGCTATCGGTAAAGGCTCCTGACAGAAAGCATCCTTATGGTTATGGCAGAATTGAATGTCTTTCCACCATGGCCATAGGAATAATTATCAGCTACACCGGTTTGTTTTCGGTAATCGAATCGGTTAAGAAGATTATGCATCCGGCGGCGCCAAATTACAGCCCGCTCGCGCTTGAAATAATCGCTCTTACGGTTGTAGCGCGAATGTTGCTTGGCCTTTACACAATAAAATCGGGAAAAAAACTTGAATCGGAGTCGCTTGTCGCTTCCGGAAAAGACGCGCTCAACGATTCTTTCATTTCAATCTCAACGATTATAGTAGCCCTTGTCTTTATTTTTACCGGGCTCAATGTGGAAGCCTTTTTGGGCCTTGTGTTTTCGGGCTTGATTATCAAGGCGGGAATGGAAACGCTCTATGGAACTGTAAGCAAAATTCTTGGCGAGCGCGTTCCCATGGAATTGTCAAAGGCGGTAAAAGAATCCATAAAGTCGTTCCCCGAAATTGACGGCGTATACTGCCTTGTCATACATGATTATGGAAAAGACCGTCTTTTGGGTTCCGCTCACATCGAAGTTCCCGAGTCGCTGACGGCTTTGTACCTTGACACGCTTGAACGGAGCGTTGCGAAAAAAGTTTTGGATGACACGGGCGTTGAACTTATAGGAATAACTGTGTACGCGACGAATGTGGCCAACCAAGAGGCCGCGAACGACAAAAAGAAAGTTAAAGAAATTCTTTCTGAATATAAAGACGTCTTGCAAATGCACGGCTTTTACAAGGACAAAGTTGACATGGTCGTCAAGTTTGACTTGGTGATTGACTTTGACGCAAAGAATAAAAAGGCTCTGCGCGACGAGATTGCGCAAAGGGTCCAAAAGCTTTTTGCGGAGTATGAAGTTTCCATTGCTGTAGACTATGACTATTCTGAATGATACTGGAGAAAAAATGAAATCAGACATTTTAAAAATTACAAAAGACGAAGCCTCGCTTGCGGCCTTGATTGCAGAAACTAAAAAAGCGGCGGAGTACGCCAATCTTGGCGCAAAAGAAGCGTTGCGCCTTTCCCTTCTTGCCGAGGAACTTATTGGAATGTTGCCTGAATTGCTTGGCTATTCCGACTGCAGCTTTTGGATTGAAAGCGAGGGCAAAAAATTTGACCTTCACGTTTCGCTTTGCCCCAATGAATTTCTTACGGCGGAAAAGCGCAAAAAACTTATTTCCGTTTCTTCTGACGGAGAAAACTCCGCGGCCGTCGGAATTATGGCAAAGATAAAGCTTGCGGCGCAATTTATGCTTGCCGATTATCAGCGCGGAAGGGCGAGAATTCCCGCAATATACGCCGATGTTTTAAAAGAAGGAGACGGCGATTCGTCGGTCGTATGGTCGTTGAACGATTATCAAGAAAAGGCCCGCAAGAAAAAGGGTGAAATTTGGGACGAGCTTGAAAAGTCAATCATTTCCAACCTTGCCGACAATGTGCTTGTCAACTTGCAAGGCGACAAGGTTGAGATTATCGTAAAAAAAGAGTTTTAAAGATTTCAGCCCCTGGCTTTATGGCAGCCGGCATAGAATATTTTTGCCTTTGCGGTAGTATAACGCAATAATGAATGAAAGACCGCTAAAGACAGTTCACGTTTCCGCCGCGATAATTTTACGCGATTCGCAAAATGGCGGAAAGGAAGTTTTTGCAACCGAGCGGGGCTACGGCGACTGGAAGGGCTGGTGGGAATTTCCCGGTGGAAAAATTGAGGCCGGCGAATCGGCTTCCGCCGCGTTGGTCAGAGAAATACGCGAGGAGCTTTGCGCGGAAGTCAGCGTTGGCGAGCGCGTCGCTGTGGTCGATTACGACTACCCGGACTTTCATCTTTGCATGGAATGTTTTGCCGCGCGCGTCTCTAGCGGAGAGTTAAAATTGCTTGAGCGCAAAAGCGCGACGTGGTTGGACGCGCAAACGCTTTGCTCTGTAAAATGGCTTCCGGCCGACGAAATGATTTTGGAAAAGGTAAAGGAACTGGCTTCTAAAGCTGGAATAAAAAAGCGCGCTCTTGACATGTATATAGGGACGCAGAAATCTATGCCTCCGGCTGATGTCGCGGTAAGGCTTGCAAAGGCTCTTGGCGTTACCGTAGAATATTTAGTTGAAGGACAAGATTCCGCTTCTACAGAAACTGTGGATATAAAACTAAAAAACGATTTAAAAAACATCCCTACAAACCTGCGAGAAAAGATTTTAGAAACAATACATTTAATAAGCAAAAAATATATAAAATAATATACAAAATAGTATTTTTTTATTGACAAACGGCGAAACATCTTTTATAATTCATTGTATGAAGCAGCCTTCAAAATCTTTTGGGAACTCTGTGATTCGCACTGCGTGGAACGAGCAGGAAGAGGAATGGTATTTTTCTGTTGTTGACGTTGTAAGAGTTTTGACGGAAAGCCCCGACCCTAGAAAATATTGGAGCGTTTTAAAGGCGCGCTTAAAAGCCGAAGGCAGTCAGTTGACTACAAGTTGTAGTCAACTGAAAATGCAAAGTTCAGACGGAAAATTCTATAAAACAGATTGCATGACGACAGAGCAAACGCTACGGCTTATCCAGTCGATTCCATCCAAAAAAGCGGAACCATTCAAACTTTGGCTCGCAAAGGTTGGCCGCGAGCGCATTGAAGAAACAATCGACCCGGAGCAAACAATAGACCGCGCGCTGGAAACTTACGCTAAAAAAGGCTATGGCCGTGAATGGATCAATCAGCGGTTGCAGGCGATTCAAGTTCGCAAAGAACTTACAGATGAATGGGAAAATCGCGGCGTAAAAAAGGGGATCGAGTACGCTATTCTTACAGACGAAATTACAAAGGCTTGGTCCGGCATGACAACCAGAGGCTATAAAAAGCATAAAGGCCTTACAAAGCAAAATTTACGTGACAATATGACAACGACGGAAATTATATTGAATATGCTTGCCGAAACGGCTGCCAAAAATATTTCACAGACCGAAAAGCCTTCGACTTTTGACGGAAATAAATCCGTCGCTATTCGCGGCGGTCGAATCGCGGGAAACGCGCGCAAGGAACTGGAAGCGGAAATCGGTCATTCTGTCATTTCAGACCAAAACGCGGTTCAAATCAATTCTGTCGTCACGAATCTTATTGAAGACGTTGCAGCGGACTTGGAAAAGGATAAAAAATAATGGAATCGATTGTTCGGCTTTTGCGGGAAAAACATCGCTATACGCAGACTGGGCTTGCGGAAGAATTGGGCATTTCTCGGCAGGCGCTTATAAAATATGAAAACATGGAGTTGGATTTGCCTTTGTCTGTCGTGCGGCCGCTGTCAAAAATATTTAATGTTTCCTATGAATGCCTTATAGACAATTGTTTGCCGGAGGAAAATTCCGAAAAAGACATTAGATTGCAGCAGATTATTCATAGATTTCCAAAGTTGGAGGAGCATGAAAAGAGAGCTGTTTCCGAAATGGTAAGAATTATGGCCGAATCCAAGTAGGACAGCTTTTTTTCCTTGAAATAATCCGCGAATTGCGCTATAATATTCTCTGTGGCAGTCCTTTATATCGTTGGAACGCCCATAGGCAACTTGGGCGACATTACTATGAGAGCTTTGGACACCCTCCGCTCCGTTGACTTGGTGGCGGCGGAAGACACAAGGCATACGATGGAACTGCTCACCCATTTTGAGATACGGAAGCCGATGCTTTCTTGCCGGGCGCAAAACGAGGAGTTTGCGGCCGACAAAATCATCGAACTGCTCAAAAAGGGCCAAAATGTTGCCTACGCCAGCGACGCGGGAATGCCTGGCATCAGCGATCCCGGCTCGATTTTGGCTTACAAGGTCAGGCAGGCCGGCTTTACGGTCACGCCGATACCCGGTCCCAGCGCCTTTGCCACTTTGGTGAGCGTTGCAGGCCCAGGCGGAAAAACTTTGGTGTTCGAAGGCTTTCTTTCGCCAAGTCCCGGAAAGCGCCGCAAGCGCCTGCGGGAACTCTTGGAAAGCAAAAAGGCCTTTGTTTTATACGAATCGCCGTTCAGAATTGTTAAATTGTTGGCGGATATCGCCGATATTGACAGTGAACGGAGAGTTGTTGTAGGGCGGGAACTGACCAAGCTCCATGAGGAGATTGTGGACGGTCCCAGCGCTCAAGTTAGGGACGATTTTGCGGCCAGAGAGTCCATAAAGGGCGAATTTGCCGTATTTGTCGCCGGAATTTTGAAGGGAAAGCAGTCGGACGACGAGTAGCAAAAGCGGTTTTTTCTTGTGTTTTTTTCCAAAAAAACAAGAAAAAACACTAAACTTGCCGCAAAAATCGGCCGATAATTTATGTAAGAAGGCTTAAAATGACCCCAAAAAGTCATTTTTAAGGCGGTTATAAACAGGTAGAGGTATATTATGAGAATAGATCAAATTGGAGGAATCAATCCTCTTAACAACGTTCAGAACACAAAGCGGCCGCAGAACGCCGGAAGCGTAAAATCAGCTCCCGATTCAATCTCTGTGTCTGCTGAAGCCAAGGAGATGGCCGAAGCCTACTACCTCAAAGGCATCGCCGACGAAACTCCTGACGTTCGCGCTGATTTGGTAGCCCAAATCAAAGAAAAGATTAAGGACGCCAATTATCTCAATCCGCAGACAATTAGCGCCACAGCCGACCGAATCATGCAGGCTTACGGAATATAATCCGAAAGGCTTAAGGCTTTAGACTGAATTTGATAATTAAGGGCGGAATTTACATTCCGCCTTTTTTTTTGGCAGGTAAAAAAAATGGCAGACTTTATTTTTAAAGTTTCTCCCAACATTGTTTTGGGTTCATATTCGTTGAGCCGGCTTGGACAATTTGCCGGTGAAATCGGAAAAAAATTTATGGTCATCCTTGACCCGATGCTTCGCGAAGTTGGAATCGCCGAAAAGGTGACAAAATCCCTTGATGACCACAGCATCGAATACTTTGTTTTTGAAGAGTTGAGCGAAGGTTCCGCCACGAAGACTATAGAGCAGGCCCTTACTTTGGCCCGCGAAGCCCATGTTCACGGAGTCATCGGAATCGGCGGAAACAAAGTCTTGAACGTTTCAAAAGCCGTTTGCGCCCTTTACTACGAAAGCCACGACTTGTACGAATTTGTCGAGGGAGCTGTTCCGGGCGTCGCGCCGCTTCCCTTGATTTGCGTTCCGACTACAATCAGAAGCCCTTACTTGTTCTCGACATTTACGCCGGTAATCGATTCGCGCTCAAGGTCAACGAAAATCATAAAAAGCAAAAACTCAATTTGCAAGCTTGCGGTCTTTGACACAAACTTGACTGTCTCGCTTACTGAAAACCAAATCGCTTCTATGGCGCTTGAAGTTTTGTGCTTGGCCACCGAAGCTTACCTTTCGCCCAAGGCCTCCTTCTTTAGCGACATGGTTGCCGAAAAAGCCGTGGAGCTTACAGGCTACGGTCGCGACGGAGCGCCCAGCCTTATGATAACGACTCCCAGCGAAGTTTTGCTCAGCCAAGGCGGCTGCATGGCGGGCTTGGCGTCCTCAATCGCCTCGCAGGGAGCGGCGACGCTTTTGGCCTTGAGCATCAACACAAAGTTCAAGATTTCGCAATCGCTTGTAACGGCGATTTTGTTCCCCTATATCATCGAGGACCACGCCAAATTTAAGGGCGAGCGAATCGCCCGCCTTGCGAAAATTCTTCGCGCCGCGCCGGAGACCGCTACCGTCGAGGAAGCTTGCGCCGCCTACGCCGAAAACATTCGCGAACGAATCGCCAAGGCGAACCTTCCGGCGCGCCTCAAGGACTTGTCGCTTAGCATTGACGAATTGACTTTGGCGGCCGAAGACGCGGGCCAGCTTGACATGGTCAACTATTTGCCGCGCAGCATGACAAGCGACGACTTGTTCGATTTGATCAAGCTGGCGTTCTAAGCCGCTCGTGTTTTTGCTTGCAAGACCGTAATCGTTTGTTCGAGCGGTTCCGCCGCGTCTTGCAGACGCTGCCGGGCTGCGCTATAATGTTCCCATGGAATTTGAAAAGCTTATCGACAACATCATGGACTCGTACAGCGCCCTTGGCGGAATCAACCGCAGCGGCGCGGAAAACCTTCCGAACCGCGCCAATGTTGTCACCGCTTTGAGCGACTTGCAGGCCTTGATTTTTCCGGGCTTTAAATACGACGAACAGTTGGACAGCGACAATTTGCGCTATGTCGTCGCAAAGCACATAAACCGAATCGTTTCCATACTTACGCCCGAAATACAAAAGGCCCTTTTGCGCGTCCTCTCGCAAAACTGCGACGGCGAGAACGCCGCTCAAAGCCTTGCCGAAAATTTTAAGAATTCCCACTGCTATAAGCTGGCGCAAAAAACGGTTGAGGCCTTGATAGCCGCCATTCCCGACTTGCGCGCGACGATTCAAAAGGACGCGGCCGCCATAACTGCGGGAGACCCCGCCGCCCGTTCCCTTGGCGAAGTTATTTTGTCATACCCGGGACTTGAAGCGATAATCGTTTACCGCATAGCGCATTTCTTGTACAAGAACGGCGTTCCAATCATTCCCCGAATAATGACTGAGCACACGCACGGAAAGACTGGAATCGACATCCACCCGGGCGCGGAAATCGGCGAGTCTTTTTTTATCGACCATGGAACCGGCATCGTAATCGGCGAAACAACCGTGATTGGAAAAAACGTAAAGCTCTACCAGGGCGTCACGTTGGGCGCGCTTAGCCTTCAAAAAGATTTGCAAAACAAAAAGCGCCACCCGACAATCGAAGACGACGTTATCATTTATTCAAACGCCACGATTTTGGGAGGCGAGACTGTCATTGGAAAGGGCAGCGTCATCGCCGGAAACTCTTGGATTATTGAATCCGTTCCGCCCGGAACAAAGAACTAGCGCGGCTTTCTTAGGCTTGCAAAGACTTTTGGGGCTTGCGGAGCCTTTTGGACATAAAAAAACAGAGCTTCCCAACAGCACCGCTGCCAAGAAGCTCTGCCGTCCAGCAAGCTGGACATCGGAGAGAGTTTATCAGCTTATTTACAAGCTTGGAAACAATATACATCGCGGCAAAAAATAAGTCAATATAAATAATGATAAAATATTGTTATAAGAAAAATGATTGTCAGTTAGTTGAAAAAATCACTAAAGAAATGCCAATCATCTATATGATATATGCAGAGGAATTATGGCAAAGAAAACTACGATAATTTTTAAGTGCTCGGAATGCGGATATTCCCAGCCAAAATGGTTGGGCCGTTGCCCTGAATGCGGCCAGTGGAACACTATGCAGGAATGCGTGGAAGACCCAAACGCTGTCGC
Organism: Treponema sp.; assembly: GCA_017645785.1. Taxonomy (GTDB): domain Bacteria; phylum Spirochaetota; class Spirochaetia; order Treponematales; family Treponemataceae; genus Treponema_D. The sequence continues at coordinate 10,103 of JAGCNW010000015.1, read as the reverse complement.
GGCTTCCTTGCGGGGCGGGACTTCGGCGCAAATGGCAAAGCCCGTTCCGCTTTCTACGGTTCAAGCGTCAGAAGAGGAACGGATTCTAAGCGGCATAGAGGAATTTGACCGAGTCCTTGGAGGGGGAGCCACAAAGCGCAGCGCGATTTTGCTTGGAGGCGAGCCCGGAATCGGAAAAAGCACCTTGCTGATCCAAGCGGCGGCAAATATAAGCGCGTCGCAAGGCGGCAGGGTCCTTTACGTAAGCGGAGAGGAGTCCGCCTCTCAAATAAAAAGCCGCGCCGACCGGCTTGGCTTGGACACTTCAAAAATAGAAATTCTTTGCGCGATGCGTTTGGAAGACACTCTTAGCGCCTTGGACAAGCTTAACCCGACTTTTGTAGTGGTCGATTCGATTCAAACCGTTTATTCGGTTGAAGGCGGCATCATTCCGGGAACGGTGAACCAGCTCAAGTATTGCTCCAACGAACTGATAGGCTGGGTAAAGGAGCGGGACTCCGTTTTGATTATGACCGCCCACGTGACGAAGGATGGAAACATCGCCGGACCAAAAGCGCTTGAGCACATGGTGGACACCGTGCTTTCGTTTGAGCGCAACAACGACGAGACGCGATTTTTGCGCTCTCTCAAAAACCGCTTTGGCTCGGTTGACGAACTTGGAATTTTTGAGATGGGCGCCAAGGGCCTCCTTCCTGTAAAGGATCCAAGCGCTATGTTCATTACCAGACGCGACGGAGACCAGCCGGCCGGAATCGCTTGCGCCGCCGTCTTTGAAGGAAGCCGAGTCTTTATGGTAGAAATCCAGGCGCTTACAGTTCCGGCAAAGGCTTCCCTTAGCCGCGTCTATTCAGAAAAGATTGACAGCGCCCGCGTAAGCCGAGTGGCCGCCGTTTTGGAAAAGAGGGTGGGCTTAAGGTTCAGCGACCAAGACATTTATGTAAACGTGGCGGGCGGCATACGCCTTACCGAAAGCGCGATCGACGCGGCTTTGGCGGCGGCGCTTTATTCGGCAAGAACCGATTTGCCGCTTGCAAACGGCAGCGCGCTTGTCGGCGAGCTTAGCTTGGCCGGCGAAATCAGGCCTGTTTCTAGAATCAAGCAAAGGGTAAAGACCGCGAAAAGTTTGGGCTATGAAAAAATTTATTGTCCCGAAAAATGCGATGGCGCGCTTTTTGTGTCTGACATAAAGAGCTTGGTAAAGGCCGCCTTTGGAAAGTGATCAGCCGAACAAGGACATGATCTTGGCGCCCAATTCCTTTACGATTGTGGCGCCGGCCGCGAACGTTCCGATTGAGCTTCCCAAAGAAGAAAGTATAAAGACCAAAAGCACTCTGGTTATTCTGTTTGAATAAAATCCCTTGAGGCTTTCGGCGTCGTCTGCCAAAGTTTCCATGTCTTTGACCTTGGGCTTTTTTACAAGCGCCTGGACGATTCCTGTCAACAAGCCAACTCCGACTAGCGGGCAGAGGGAAGTGATCGGCGCTCCCAAAAAGGCGATCAAAATTGTAAGAGGATGGCCGGCTGCGATTAAGGTTCCGATCGCGGCGAGGGCTCCGTTCCAAATTACCCAAGAGCCGACAAACTGGCCGCCCATCTTTTTTCCGCCAAAGTAAAAGCCAAGTGCGATAAGCGCGACGATTAGAGCGGGGATTGTCCAGCCAAGAATTTTTGAGCCGATTCCTTTTGGCGGAACTTTTGAAATTTCTTCAGTGTCTGTCGTTTCCGTTCCGGCGGCGATCGCCTCCAAATGTTTTTGAACGCCGGGAAGGTGGCCCGCTCCCAAAATCGCAGTGACGCTTTGCGCGGCCTCTCCGCTGTCGTTTTTGCATTCCCAAATGTGGGCGGCAAGATAACGGTCGCGCTCGTCAATCAAAACTTCTTTTACTGTCGGGAGGAATTCAGAAAGCTCTCCCATCATCGAATCCATTTCGTTTTCTTTTTTTAGTGACTCGATTTCTTCTTCGCTGATTTCTTCTTTTGTAAAGGCGGAACTAATGAGCGCCGCCAAAAGCTTGCACTTTCCCCAAAAAGAATTTTTTGCCCAAGCGCGGTTGAGGGTCACTTTAATCGGGCGGTCAACCAACTCAAAGGGAATGTTTTTTTCTTGAGCGGCGTCTATCGCGGCTCGCATTTCGTCGCCGGGCTGGACGCCGATGTTTTGGCCCATCCGTTTTTGGAAGGAGCTAAGAATCAAGTTGGCTAAAATCAAAAGCGCCTCTCCGCGCTTTAAAACTTTTATGATGTCCAAGTCCTTGTACTTTTCTGGATTGGTCATCGACTCGTAGCGGGCGCTGTCCAATTCTATCGCGGCGCATTGCGGGGGATTGCTTGAGATTTCCGCCTTTACTTCTTCAACTGACTGGGCGGAAACGTGGGCCGTTCCGATTAGGGTAATCTTGCGGCCCGCAAGGTCCAAAATTTTTTTTGTAGAAGTTGATTCCATTTTAGTTTTCCTTAACTTTCCATTCAGCCAGGCGGAATTCAAAGAACATCGGGCTTTGAAGCGCCGCGACTTCGTTGTACATTTTTTTCGCCAATTCTTCGCGGCCCTTTATTTCGTCGTAAAGCCCCATGTAGTAGTTCATCTTTCCTTTTTTGGTTGTGTTGTCTTCTTTGATGATTTTTTGCGTGATCAAATTTTCGGCGTTTGAAGGGCCAAGGTCGTGGTAAAGGCGCAACATCAAGTACTCAAGCGACTCGTGGTCGCCGTAACTTTTCATTACCTTTTGCAAGAAGGGCTTCACTTCAAAGGCGCGCTTGTCCTTGTACATGCAGGCGGCGATTATGAGGGGGTAAGAAATATTTTGCGGGTAGTAAGAAAACGCCTTTTCAAAAGAGGCGCGCGCTTCGGCGTAGTTTCCTTCGTGCCAGGCAAGGATTCCCAAAGCCTCGTAGGCGTAAAAGTATTTTGGGTTTGTCTTTATGACCATGCGGTAGTCGTCCAAAGCCTTGGCGTACATGTTCTGTTCGTCGTAAAGGCCTCCCCTGTAGGCGTAGGCCAAAAAGTAGTCGGGGTTTATTTGAATGGCGCGGGTCCACGCTTCTTCGGCTTGCTTGAACTTTCCCCTAAAGCGGGAATACGTTCCCCAGTCCATGTAAAAGTCGTAGGAAGTCGGATCCAGCTCGATGGCTTTGACAATGTTCTCTTCGGCCAGCTTGTAGTTTTCGTCTTCGGCGTAAAGCTTTCCGATGTAGGCGTAGGCGATCGCGCTATTTGGGTCAAGGCGCAAAATTTTGTCAAAGGCTTTTTTCGCGTCTTCGATTTTGTTCAAGTAGTAGGAAGTCTGGCCGTAGCCAAAAAGCGCGTCTTGGTTGTTTTCGTCGCCCTTGAGGGCTGTCATATAGTAAAGTCTTGCTTCCTTGTATTTTTTCTTGAGAACCTTTTCTTCGCCAAGCTCGATGTTGGCGCTGGGGTTGTTGGGGTCAAGGGCCAAAAGTTCTTTTAACGCCGCGCTTTTTGCGGATGAGTTGTTGGAAGCCTTGGCCAAGATGATTTTCATTTCTTTTATTTCAATGTCGGAGGAATTTTTTTGCTCCAATTCGGAAATGACTTTTTGCGCCTCGGCGGTTTTTCCGGCGCTGATCAAAAGGGAGGCGCGCAACTTTTGCAAGTCAGGGTTTGAAGCGAGCGAAGCGGGCATTGAGTCAAAAAGCGCGATGGCGTTTTCCAACGATCCCTCTTGCAAGGCGGCCTGCAATTGCAGCGCGAAGCCCGCCTCCTCAGACGGAGCTTTTTTATTTTTTTCGTCAGCCGGCTTTGCGGCTTCCTTTTTGTCCTCTGTAATCGAAAGGTCTGCGGCAAAGATATGGCCCGCCAAAGATGAGCAAAGGGCTAGGGCTATTAAGGTCTTTGTAAATTTCACAGCAAATTCTCCATATTTCAGAATATTGGGCAATTATATCAAAAAACGCTCTTGAATTTAAGCGCTTTTTGGAATAAAATCTTTCAATATGCTGAAAAATTCTATTAGAAAGATGTTTGGACTTGTTGTCCTTTATGCCGCTATTATTGTCGGTATTTTTGTATTGCAGTTTAGAAGCGACTCTATAATAAGAAAAAACATTAGGGCCCTTAGGGTTACGCTTGCCGAGGCCAATGACGACAAGGGCAGGTCCATCTTAAAAAATAGTTTTCAAGTAAGCTTTAACGGAATCGCCTTTAGCGCCGACGAAAGAAAGCCGGTCGTTTATTCGTCTTCCACAGGCCAGGACGTGGCCGTCAAGCTCGTTTCTTTTGAGCAGCCGGATTCCCTTTCTTACGCCCTCAACTTTACAAACGGAGTCCGCCTTACATTTTCTTTGAGCGACAGTTCCGACTCAGCCTCCTTGTGGGTCGCCGCCGAAATGCCGCCCAACGCGAACGCTGTAAAAGTCAATTTTGGTCCATACTCAGGATTTTCTGTCAGCGACTTGAAGTCCAAGTCCGCGATCTTTACAGGAAAGATTGATTCCTATTCGCTTGTCGCTCCCGCCTTGGCCGACGGAAAAATTTATTTCCAAAGCGGATCAAAGTCGGCCCACTATTCTATGATGAAAAAACAGAGCGACTTTAGCTTGGACAAGGTCGGCGACTTGGCATTCGCTTCAAAGATTGTTTACGACCAGACAATCACTTCGCTTTCAAAAGAAATCATAAACAAATTCATTTCGGCCTCGCAGACCGAAGCCAACTTTGCCTTGACGGTAAACGAGCAGAGCGTCATTTCGTTTGTCGCCGCGATGGCCCAGACCGGCCGCTACAACGAGGCCCTCAACGCCGTTCCCGAAGTTTTCGTAAAGGGCAACCGCCGCACTTACCAGTCGGCCCCCTTCTTTGGATCTATGGCCGATATGCTTCCGACGCTCACGATGCAAGTTGAAAATTTGAACAACATGATTTTGCGTTCTGTTCAGGAACGGTCGCTTGACATTTGGACTGTGGACAATTTGGCCGCCTACATGTACACGCAAGGAAACCGCGGAAACATCGCTTTGCTGGCCGCGATTCCCGCGTCGATGACAGAATTGAATTTGACTGTGGGCCAAGCCGCCGGCATCTTGCGCTCTTGGGCTTATTTTGCCGCGCAGGATTCTTCTTTGGCAAAACCCTTGGAGCCGGTGCTTGAACTTTGCGCGCAGAGAATCATAAAGAGCTGCTCTCTTGACGGCGAAAAAGTTTTGCTTATCGAAAACGACGCTCCGATTTCTGTCTTGGGCGCTGCGACCGCCGGCGACGCCCTTGCGACTTACGGAAAGGCTTCCGGCCAAGCCGCCATCGAAAATTGCGGTTACTTAATCGTAAACTCTTACGCCGGCGACACGGCGGCCTTGGATTTGCGCGCCACCGCGGAATTGTATCCGGTCTTGATTCACGACAACACGTTCTATCCGCATTACGTTTTGCTCAAGACTATGGAAGGGGAGAACGTTTGGGCGTGGACAATTGCTTCAAAGATGCAATACTACCGCGACGAAAACCTTACGATTTCTCTTAACATAGACTTCCCTGTGGGACTTTCGCACTATATGTTCATTCGCGGAATCACGCCTTTCTTGCGCATACAAATTTACAACATGGACTTCCGCACCGATCCCCGCTTTGAAATCTACAACTCTTCCGGCTACATTTACCGTTCCGCCGCGCAAACCTTGTTGCTAAAATCCCGCCATCGCGACCAAAACGAAATTGTCCGCCTCTACTACCGAGACGTCGAGGAAGAAGACGAAGGCTTTGAGTCCGAAAGCGAAGAATAAGCGTATGAAACAAGTTCGTGTTATTGCCGAAAACAAAAGCAAGTTGGTCTTGGACGAAGACGCGCAAAAGGGCGACTGGATTGACTTGTCGCAAATAAATTCCGTTGACACAAGCCTTGTCGAAAAGGCTTTGGCCAGCGGAGCCGACAAGGTTTACCAAGAAAAGCTTAAGGCCGCGCGGGCGGAGTTTGAGCTTGAAAACAGCAAAAAGATTTCAGACCTTGAGCTTGATTCCAATAAAAAAATTTCTGAACTCAATTCAAAAATTGCCGCCTTTGAAGACGCCAAAAAGTTGGCGGTTGCCGAAGCGCTTTCCAAAAAAGATTCGGAGATTTCGGAACTAAAGCAAAAAATCGCGGCCAGCGAATCCCAAAATCTTTTGCAGCTCCAGAAAATTCAAAACGAAAAAAATCTTGAAGTGCAAAAGCTTTTCAACGAACTTGAAAACGCCGCCGCCAAAGCGAAAATCAGCGAAGACAGCTTAAAACAAAATTTTGAAAGCCAGCTCAAGGCCAAGGACGAGCAAATCGCCTACTACAAGGACCTCAAGGCAAAGATGTCCACAAAGATGGTCGGCGAGTCTTTGGAAGTTCATTGCAAGACTTTGTTCGAGCAGTATCTTAGGCCTGTTATGCCAGCCGCTTATTTTGAAAAAGACAACGCGGTGTCGAAGGCGTCAGGCTCCAAGGGAGACTTTATTTTCCGCGACAGCGAGAACGGCCTTGAGTACATTTCGATTATGTTCGAGATGAAAAACGAGGCTGACGAAACTGCCACAAAGCATACAAACGAATCCTTCTTTAAGGAACTGGACAAAGACCGCCGCGAAAAAAAATGCGAGTACGCCGTTCTTGTCTCCCTCTTGGAAAAGGACAGCGAATTGTACAACGGGGGAATCGTCGACGTTTCCTACAAGTTCCCAAAGATGTATGTGATTCGTCCGCAATTTTTCATTCCATTAATAACGCTTTTATGCAACGCCGCCAAAAAATCTTTGGATTGGCAGAGGCAATTGCAAGTCGCAAAGAACCAGTCGATTGACATCACAAACTTTGAGGAAAAGCTTTTGGACTTTAAGAGCGGCTTTGACAGAAACTACAAGCTGGCAAGCGACAAGTTCCAAACCGCGATAAAAGAAATTGACAACACGATCGACCACTTGCAAAAAATTAAGGACGCGCTTCTTGGAAGCGAAAACAATTTGCGCCTTGCCAACAACAAGCTTGACGACCTTTCGATCAAAAAATTGACTCGCGGAAATCCCACGATGACCGAGAAATTCGCCGCTCTCAAAAAGTCCGGCGATTCAGGCGCGAACGACTCCGCCGCTTCCAACAATTCCGACGAGTTGGACTTTTAGTTTATGCAAAAGGAACGCGCTAAAAACAACCGAACTCTCACCTTGGCGGAAAAAGAAATTCCCGCCTTGCGCGCGCGCTTGTTGACAGAAGAAATTTTTTTGCAAGATAAAAAATCGTTTCAAGGCCAAAACTCCGGCTCCCAAAATTCTTTGCAAGGCCAAAACTCCGGCGGCCCCGATCTTGCCGACAAAATCGCGAACAAAATTCTGAACGGCGACATTTTCAAAATGCTGCCCCGCGTTCCCGACAATTTCGCGGACCTTATAATCATAGATCCGCCATACAACCTTAGCAAAAATTTTGGCGGCCTAAAATTCAACGAGCGGTCGGAAGCCGCCTACGACGAATACCTTGCGTCATGGTTTCCCGCCGTTTGCAAAAAACTAAAGGCCAACGGAAGCCTTTACATTTGCGGCGACTGGAAGTGCTCGTCGGCCTTGCAGCGCGCGGTGCAAAAAGAGTTGACGGTGATGAACCGAATCACTTGGCAGCGCGAAAAAGGCCGCGGCGCAAAAAGCAATTGGAAAAACGGAATGGAAGACATTTGGTTCGCCGTGAAAAATCCCGACGACTATTACTTTGACGTTGAGGCTGTAAAATTGAAGCGAAAAGTTTTGGCTCCTTACAAAGTTGACGGAAAGCCAAAAGATTGGGAGCGCGCCGCGGCCGGCAATTTTAGGCTTACGCATCCCAGCAATTTTTGGGACGACATTTCGGTTCCATTTTGGTCGATGCCCGAGAACACCGACCATCCGACGCAAAAGCCCGAAAAACTTTGCGCAAAGTTGATACTGGCTTCTTGCCCAAAAGGCGGCTTGGTCTTTGATCCATTTTTGGGGAGCGGAACTACAGCCGTCGTCGCAAAAAAATTGGGCCGCGCTTTTTGCGGAATTGAAATCAATCAAGAATATTGCTTGTGGGCGCAAAAACGCCTTGAGCGCGCAAAAGGCGACGCAAGCATTCAAGGCTACGCCGACGGCGTTTTTTGGGAACGAAATTCGCTGGCCGAACAGTCTAGCGGCAAGAAAAAAATGCGGAAATAGGAGATCCTTATGAAAAAGATTTTTAATTTTGCTCGCACGGCAACTATCGCGCTTTTGGCCCTGTGTCTTGCGACTGCGCTCGCTTCTTGCGGACAACGCGGCGACGTTACGATCGTTTACACGAACGACGTTCATACTTATGTCGACAACGCCAAAAAGGACGGCCGTAAAAGCGCCTTGTCTTACGGCAATGTGGCCGCGCTAAAGCAAGACCTGCTCGCGCAAGGAAAAAACGTGGCGCTCGTTGACGCGGGCGATTTTATACAAGGAACGGTTTACGGCGCGATGGACGAAGGCGCCAGCGCCGTAAAGTTTATGAACGCCGTTGGCTACGACCTTGCCGTTTTTGGAAACCACGAATTTGACTACGGCATGGAACGCGCGCTTGACGTTATAAAAGAGGCGGCCTTTCCTCTTGTCGCCTGCAACTTTGTTCACGCAAAGGACAACAAGCCTGTCGTCGCGCCCTATAAAATTTTGCGCCTTGGAAAGTCGCGCGTGGCCTTTGTGGGAATCATGACTCCCGACACTTACTCAAAGTCTTCGCCCAAACATTTTATGGACAAAGACGGAAAGACTTTTCTTTACAAGATTCTTGGCTGCGACGACGAGGAAGACCTTTACGAGAGCGTTCAAAAAACTGTCGACCAAGCCGCGCGCAAGGCCGACTATGTCGTTGCCCTTGGCCATTTGGGCGTTGACGCAAGCTCCATTCCTTGGCGAAGCGAAGACGTCATCGCGCGCACGCACGGCATAGACGCCTTTATCGATGGACATTCGCATACGGTGATGGAACAAAAGTTTGTCAAAAACGACAAGGGCCAGGACGTTCTTTTGACGCAGACCGGCTGCTACTTTGGAGCGATTGGCCTTGTGGAATTGAATGGCGATCAAAAGTCTTCGCGCTTGATAAAAGATTATAAGCCTTCAGACGAAAAAGTTGACTCCCTTGTCAGCGATTGGATGGCGCAAGTTGACAAACACATGGGAACAAAAATCGCGACTTGTGACTTTCCTCTTTGCGCCAATTCGCCGGTTGGAAATCACGAGCGCCTTGTCCGAAAGCAAGAAAGCAATTTGGGCGATTTTGTCTCCGACGCTTTTTACTGGCACTTTAATTTTGTGGAGGGCCTTGACTGCGAAATCGCGCTGGCAAACGGCGGCGGATTGAGAAGCGACATTCCCGCGGGCGACGTAACTTACAGCGCCGTTAAAACAGTCCTTCCTTTTGGAAATGACGTTTGCCTTGTGGAACTGACTGGCCGCCAAATTTTTGACGCGTTGGAATTTGGCGCGCGCTTTGTTGGCCTTGGCGACAACGGCGGCTTTATGCACGCGGCCGGCTTGCGCTATAAAATTGACGCGACAATTCCTTCCGCCGTCCAAGCAAACAGCGAAAAATTGTGGACTGGAAATCCCGGCCCCTACCGCGTTAGCGATGTCCAGGTTTACGACAAAAAAAGCGCCGGCTGGGTTCCGCTCGACATAGAAACGACCTATGCGGTTGCCGGCCTTAGCTTTACCTTGCGCGAAATGGGCGACGGCTTTGCCATGTTCGACGGAGTCAAGGCCATAAAAAATTACGCGGGCGAAGACTTTATCATCGCCGCAAATTACGCCAAAGCCTTTGCAAAGGGAACGGACGCCAACGCGCTGCCCAAGATTTCATCCCAGAGCTGTCCGCTGGCTTCTTACAAAAATTATCTTTTGAATTACGAAAAGCCCGAAGGCGCGGGACGAATTGAGATAAAGAAGTAGGCTGGCGCCCGCGCCGGCGACGAACTTTATGTTTTGGCAGGAAAACGGAAGCAATAGCCGCTGCATAATCTTGACGCTTGCAGTTTATTGTGATAAAATTAATAATATGCTTAAGCTTGCGGCGAAAACATCAATAATTTTTACTTGCGCGACAACTCCGAAGGGCTTGACACAAAGCGCCGCGCGCCGCACAATCAATCAATCAATC
>JAGCNW010000002.1 GCA_017645785.1 Treponema sp. | reverse complement strand
GTGATGGCGTCAACTCCGCCGGTTACGTCCTCGGCGAAAGCTCCTGCGGCCAAAACAGCGGCCACGGCGAAAGCTGTAAATAATTTTTTCATTTGGAACCTCCTTTGTTATCCAAAAAAAAATGCTGATTAATTACGGGCGGTCTTTTGACCGTTCCTACTTTTTTATCTCCGTATAGTCGTCGCGCTCCGTTAGGTCTTCCTCGCCATCGTCATAGGCCTCTCCGACCGGCTCGGATTTCTTGGCCTTCTTTTCCTTCTTCTTTTTATCGGGAATTTCTCCGCTTGCCTCCGAGTACTCGTCTTCAACCGCGGCCTCGTTGATGTCCCTGTTTTTCTCCGCCTCCTTGTCGTGGAAGAGGCTTATGTTTTCCTCGCAGATGAATTCCTTGAGCTTTTGCGCTTGGGCGCGGGTAAAATAGTAGTTTTGCGCGATGGACTCCAAGTTGGGCGTGTCGGTTGAGCTTCTTCCTTCCAAGGCCAAATTCTTTGACTTTGGAACGTAAATCACAAAGAAGGGGCTTCCGTCAACAAAACCGTAGCCGAAGTAGAAAGTGGGCTTAGCCTTGTAGTTCATCATGGTCACTACAACTCCATACTCCTCGTAGCCGGGGGCGGAGCCGTAGACGCGGCGGGTCTTGTCAAACTTGGCCCTTTTGTCAAGGCGCTTGTTCTCAAAGTCGTCGCAATACTTGTCGATGGCGTCGCAGCAAATCTTTCTTGTCTCCTCGGCCATCTCGACGGTGTATGCCGATGTGTCGTAGTAAATGCGGAAGCCGGCGACGTCGGTACCGCGGCGGTATATGAAGTTGCCTTTTTTTACCTTTATCTTTCCGACAATCGGCTTTATATATATTCCAAGCTCGTCAAGAACGTCGTAGCGGTTGGTGCCAAGCCACTTGTCCAAGCCGGCTCGGTCCGTTGGGTGCATTTTTTTGTCGTCGTAGGGGTCTACTTTCTTGGCTTTCTTTGCCGAAGCCAAGGTCAGCGCCGTCGCAAGAATGACGGCAAAAATCGCGAGTTTTTTCATTAAAAGCTCCTGTTGAATTGTGTTTTTAAATTAAACAATTGTTTTTAACTAAGGTTACTAAATGCGCGTCAAGAATACCCTTGACAAGAAAAAAAAGCCGTCCGCCGCGAGGCAGACGGCTTTTAGCCAGTTGGCTTTAAGCTAACCGATTGCAGGGCAAGCCCTGCAAAAAGTCAACTTAGAACCATGTGCTGAAGCGGAGCGGAACAGCGAAAGCGAACTTGTCGCCAGCTGTAGCTTTAATAGCACCGATGGCTCCAGCGTTAGCAGCCTTTCCGAATCCAACAGCGCCCTGGAATCCAAGGCCCAAAGAGCCGTTAGATCCACAAGCATATGTAAGACCAGCCAAGAATGAAAGTGTGGGATCAGCTCCGTTGTTCGGCATAAGCATGCGAACGTCGGCTGTCAATCCGAGAGCGTCGCTTACAGCGTAGTCAGCTCCAACACCGAATGACATTCCCAAGTCACCCTCTTTGGGGATGGCAACAGCGAAGTCAGCAGAAACTTTGAAAGCTTCTGTGATTCCGTAAGAAGCGCCAACCTGGGCTCCGAACATCTTGTCTCCCTTTCCGTAGAGATCGTTGTCCTTAATGTTGAAGTCAACACCGAGTGTTACGAAGAGCTTGTCAACAGCTGTCAAGTCGAAAGCGGCTTCGATTGTTCCCAAGCTTGTCTTTCCAGCAGTGTTCTTTGTGTATCCGCCGATGAACTGGGCCTTGATCTTACCAATTCCGTCGATTGTGTACATGGCGCCGTACCAGCCCTTTCCGAATACGTACTCGAGGTCAGAGGCAGTCTCTGTAATGAGCGGAATGAAAGCGAAGATCTTCAAAGCTTCGATAGGAGTGATGTCGATTCCGAGACCGCGATCTCTCCAGCCAGCGTTGGCGCTGAATGTGATTCCTTCACCCCAGCGGATGTTTGTGTTCGGGCGGAGCCAGTTCCATGAGCCGAAGCAAAGGTCTGAGCGTGTGCCGAAGAAGTTGTCGTGAGCGCCGACAGAAAGCTTGATCTGGTCGATTGGCTTTACCCACATAAGACAGTTGTCAGAGAAAGAGAAGCCAGTTGTGCCGTTCGCGTTGATGTCTGTATAAACACCCAAGATCATTCCAGCTTTTCCATCGTCAGATGAGAAAGTGATGTCGGCGCGAGCCGGTCTCCATCCACCCCAAGGGTTCTGAACAGCGCCGCCCTGAATGTCGTCTCCGTTAGAAGAGAGCAAAGCAGGAAGGTTGCAAACCCAAGCTCCAAATGAAACCTCAGCGAAAGCTGAAGTAGCTACCATAGCAGCAAGAGCCAAAGCTCCAATCAATTTTTTCATAATGAAAAAACCTCCTTATTTTTTAAAAAACAGAACTATGTCTGTCTTTTGCTTTAAATATTAACACACATATTTTGCTTTGTCAAGAAAAAAAAGCATTTTTTTTAGGTTCTAAAAAACGGATTTTTTTGGGCATCTTTTTGCAATTCCAGCACTTGATCTAGGGGAAGGCCCACGCAGCGCGAAACAATCTCCGCCGCGACCCCCTCATTAAGCAGGTTTTTGGCGTCTTCCAGGGCTTGCCGCCTCGCGCCTTATTCGATGCCTTTTTTGAGGCCTTTTTCAGTGGCGGCGGCTATGCCGGAGTAGTAGTCGCGGCGGCCGATGTCGATTGAATTCTGGCGAAACCAGTTGGCGTCATCCTCGCTCATCCTTTGCGCTATTCTGTCGGCTTCCATAATCCCTTCCTCGCTTTTTGCGATTTGTCTTACATACTCCGCCTTGCTCTCGTCGTCTGCGTACGAGAAAAACAAGCCCCATTTTTGCAAGGGCGTAAGGCTTTCTACGGGCGTTCCGACAAGCCTCTTAATTGTTAGCAGGTCGATGAAAATCACGTTGAGCCTGTCCGCAAGCCCGTTGCTCTTG
>JAGCNW010000014.1 GCA_017645785.1 Treponema sp. | reverse complement strand
GATGATGACGAAGACGACGAGGACGAAGAAGAGTCGTTAGAGAGCCGCGCCGAGGAAGAAGATTTTGACGACGAGGACGACGACTACAACTAAAAAAGGTTCGCCGCAAAAGGCGGCCTTTGTTTTAGTGGCGGCCGGCTCATCCCAAAGAATGGGAGAGCTTGGCAAAAAAGAATGGTTGCCTTTGAACGGCGGCTCAGTTTTGTCTGAGGCCGCCTTAGTTTTTCTTAAAACAAAACTTTTTTCCTACGCCATAATCGCTTATCCCAAAAATGAATTGGCCGCCGCAAAAAAAGCCTTTTACCAAAACCCGCTCGTACAGGAACTGTCGCAAGCCGCAAACGTAATCTTCGCGCCGGGAGGCGACACAAGACAGCAATCGGTCTTTAACGCCCTAAAGGCCTTGGAAAAATCCTGCAAAAATTCGCAATCCAACGACGCGCCGCGCCTCGTTTTAATCCACGACGGCGCCAGGCCCTTCCTAAGCCAATCCTTGGTTAAAAAAACAGTCTCCTCCACGCTCAAATACGGCGCGGCGGTTCCAGCATTGCAGCCGGTCGAAACGCAAAAGGAAATGGATTCCAGCTCCAAAATAACGCGCCACTTAAAGCGCTCGTCGCTCGCAGCCGTGCAAACGCCGCAAGGCTTTTTATTCCCGGAAATTCTTGACTGCCACAAAAAGGCTTTTAAAGACCAAAAGGCGGCCGCCGGTCGCAAAGCCAAGCCGCAAACCTTTACCGACGACACAGAGATTTGGGACAATTATTCCGACAAAAAAACAAGAGTAATTCCAGGCGAACCGCAGAATATTAAGATAACTTATCCTAAGGATTTCGGCGCTGGTTTAGGTCATAAAGATAATTTTGTTCCTGACCAAAACGTCGCCGCCGCAAATTTTGGTCAAGAAAAGATTTTCCGCGTCGGCCTTGGAACTGACTTGCACCGCCTGGTGGCCGGCCGCAAATTAATTTTAGGCGGCGTCGTTCTTCCATACGACAAAGGCGAGGACGGACACTCAGACGGCGACGCGCTCTTGCACGCCATAACCGACGCGCTTTTGGGAGCCGCCACCCTTGGCGACATCGGAAGCTACTTCCCTCCCGAAGACATTAAGTGGAAAGACGCCGACTCGGTGAAACTTTTGCAGGCGGCATGGAAAGATGTAAAAAAAGCCGGTTGGAAATTGCAAAACTTGGACTGCGTAGTAAAACTGCAAGAGCCAAAATTCCTGCCCCACCGGCAAAAGGTCCGCCAATCGATCGCCCGCATTTTGGGCGTAAAAGAAGAACAAGTCTTTGTAAAAGCAAAGACCGGCGAGCGCGTAGGTCCCGTCGGTCTTTGTCAAGCGGTAGAAACCGAAGCTATTTGCCTTCTTTGCAAATAACTAAAAGTCTGTGTCCAAAATCAATTGAACTTCGTTCTCAGACAAATTCAAGCTGGCGGCAATTTCTTCAACGCGCCAACCTTGCTGCTTAAGCGCCCTTACGTTCTCGCGCTTTCGCGGTGTAATCGAAGAAGACTTTGTTTTCTTCTTTGAAGTTTCGGCTTTTGTAATGTCTTCCAAAGTGTTGAACTTGGTGTCGATGTCTTTTGAAAGCTTGGTCAAGCGGTTCTCGCTGTTGACAATTCCTTCGCGGTCGCGGGTAACCTTGTCGATGCGCTTTTCGGTTTCATCAAGAATTTCCTGCAAGGAATCAAGCTTGTCCATAGCGGTGTCGATGCGCTTGGTGTTTTCCAAAAGCTTGTCGACATTGTTTTGGGCGTCCTTGATTTCTTCAGGCAGCGACATGACTTGGCGGGCGGCGTTTTCCAAACGCTTTTCCAAATCCTTAAGATTTTCAAAGGCTTCGTCAACGTCGCCGGCAACTTGGTCGATCGTCTCGCTCTTTTTGTCGATGCGGTCGTACTTTACGGTAAGGCCGGCAAGGTTGTCCTGGAACTGGCGGACTTTGACTTCAAGCGACTGCAAGTCGTCGTTGGTGTCTTGCAAGCTCTTGATTTTTTGATCCATCGTTCCCGCCAAAACCATAAGACGGTTGTACTTGGTGTCAAGTTCTTCAATCTGTTTGCTGCCGGACCTAAATTCTTCAAGGCGCTCGCCGGCCTTTTCGTCAATGGCAAGCAATTTTTCGAACTGCTTGTTGTAGTTGTCCGCAGTTTTTTGGAAGTCCTTAAGGCGCTCAAAGCTTCCGGCGATTTCTGAAATTTTGACGTCAAGCTGGCGCTTCATTTCATTGGCGGTGTCGTAGTTCTTCATTTGACCTATCACGCCGTTAAGCTCTTTTTGCAAGTCGTCGATTTTTGTCTGCAATTCGTTGGAATCGTTTTGCATTTGCAAAATCAATTCCGTCTGGCGCTTGCGGTTTTCGGCGCTTGTCTTTTCAAGCTCGGCGGAAAGGGCCTTGAGCTTCTTTTCGCTGGAATCGTTTTGATTCTTGACATGTTCTTCGGTTTGCTCGAGCATCTCTTCGTACATGCTCTGCAACTGCGCCAAAATAGACTCGGACTTTTCTGTATATTCGTCAATAGAAGTGCTGGTCTTGTCGTCAAGGCTTTCAATTCTTTCTTCAATGTCGCGCTGCTTGCTTTCAACGCTCTCCTTAAACTCGTCAACAGAATCCAAAATCTCTTGCTGGCGGGTAAGCGCGTCGTTGCGGAATTCCTCAAAGGAATCGTTGACAAAGAGCTGGGCGTCGTTTTGCTTGGCCTTTGAAGTTTCCTTAAATTCCTCAAGGCTGTCTTCAAAAATCTTGTTGGAGTCGGCAAGCTGACGGGCGAACTTTTCTTTCCATGAGCTAAAGTCGGCCAAAGCTGTTTCGATTGTGGCGACGCTAAGCTGCTGCTGGGTCTCGCTGTCCTGCTTGAATTTTTCCAAATCCGCCAAAACTGTTTCTTGCAGCTTTGACATTTTTTCTTCGATCTCGGAAGTGAACTGCTTTGTCCTCTCGTCGATTTCCGCTCCGCTTTCCGAAAGGGTTTCCTGCATCTCCGCCTTGTAATTCTTTGAGAACTCCTTGATGCTCTCGCGGATTTCGGATAGCTGCTCCTTTAGGTCGCTCTGGTTTGTCTGAACTGTCATGGCAGTCTTCTTGACTTGTTCCTCGAACTTCTTTTCAAAAGCGGCAAGACGTTCCTTAAGGGACTCGTTGTATTTTTCCTCAACCTGAATGCGCTCGCTCTCGTAGCCGTTCTGGAAATCCAAAATCTTGTCGTCAAAGCCTTGCTTCCAAGCGTTGAGCTTTTCGTCAATGGCGTCGCCGCGATTTTTAATGTCAATGTCAAATGAGTTTTCAAAGCTGGTGAGTTTTTCTGAAGTTTTGCTGACAGCTTCCTTGCGCAAGTCGTCCATAGCGTCTTCAATCTCTTGTATCTGGGTAGAAATCTTGTTGGAGTCTTCTTGAATCTTAACTTCAAATTCGGCCTGCTGCTTTTTCTGAGCGTCAACAAAAGCCTTAAACTCTTCGAACACGCGCCTCTCTGTTTCAGACATAGACTTGCGCAGGGTCCTTTCCAAACCGTCGACGTCGCCGCCGCTTGACTCAAGCTTGGAGAATCTGTAGAGCATGTCCTTCTTGTATTTTTCCAAATCGCTGTCAAGCTCTGTCATGGCGTTGATCTGGCGCTCGTCGTAGCTGGCGATGGCCTTCTTGACCGCTTCGTTCAATCTAGAAGAAACTTCAAGCAACTTTTCGTTGGCCTTCTTTTCGTAATCGGCGATTTGGTCGCCGGCCTGCTTGTTCCATTCCTCAACCGTGGCGCGGCAAACGTTGGCCTCTTCGATGGCGGCCGAACTGACAGCCTTGAGCTCGGCGATCTGGTCCTTGGCTTCTTTTGAAGCGCTGACTGTATGCTCCTTGAGGTCGGCGACAATCTTTTTTATCGCCTCTTGCATTCCGGCGATCTTTTCGGTCATGCCGGTCTTGTAAGTTTCGACCTTTTCGTTAATGGAAGCCTTGTAGCTTTCGATATGGGTCTTCGCCGCTTCGGTGTATTTTTCAAACGCAAGCTTTTCTTTTTCTTGAATTTTCTCAGACAAGTCTGAATACATTCCGTCGTATTTTTCCTGAATGTCTTCGATTTGGTTTTGCAAACTCAAGCGAATGCCTTCAAGCGCCTTTCCGTTGCCGGAGCTTTCGCGAGCGAGCTCGTCCGTAGTTTTCTTTGTTTCGGCCAAGGTGGAATTTACGCTGGCTTTGATTTCGCCAAGGGACTTATTGGCGGTTTCCTTAATCTCGGACGCGTACTTGTTTACCGAAGCCTTTATTCCGCCAAGCGAATCGTCAGTCAGTTTTCTTACTTCGCTCAAGCGGCTCTCGGCCTCAGCTCGGGCTCCCTTGATTTTGTCGTTTATCTCGGCGTTGAACTCGTTGATTATTTGCTGGCCGCTTGAACGAATCTCGGCCTTGTAGTCTTCCATGCGCTTCTTTGCTTGCTCTGAAAGCTTTGCAAAAGCCGCGTCCTCAAGTTTTTGGGCTTTTTCGCTGGCGGACGCGTAAATGCCTTGAACGGAAGAATTGATTGACTTCAACACTTCTTGGTTTTGCTTTACCGCTTCTTTGGTGGTGGAATCAAGTTGGTCGGCGCGGCTCTTTACGTCGGCCACGCGCTCATCAACTTTTTTAAGAATGTCGGCTCCAACCAAGCGCAATTGCTGGGCGTTCACTTTTTCAAAGTCGCTTACAACGCTAGGAATGCGCTTTGAAATTTTATCTATATTATCGGCGTTTTCCTTTATGCGGGCGCGAACGGTGTCAACGACCAAGCCTTCTTGCTTTACCCTCTTGAGGTTCTCCTCGACGGCGGCGGTCATTTCGCTAAGCTCTGTTATCGCCTTGCCGTAATTGTTGACTTTTTGCTCGATTTGCTCAGCGGCGCTCTTGTCCTTTTGAACGCTGGCTATGATTTTTTGGTAGCCTTCCATTTCTTGGGCAAGGCGCTTTACGGTTGCTACAGCCTGGTCTTTTTTTGTCTCAAGCTCAGCCGCCGCCGCGCGCATGCTTTGGAAGCGGGCGTCAAGGAACTTTCCCAAATCCTCTTGGCGCTTGTCAGCGTAGCGCTTGACCTTGTCCATTGAATTGTTGTCGCGATCCGCCATTCTAAGCGCAAACGCGATTCCTGTAGAAATCAATACAGCGATAAGAATTAAAACTATTTCCATATTTCCCCACCCAAGGCAACTTTTATTTTAGCGCATATTCCTGTAACTGTCGATAATTTTTGAACGAAATGTCCGCGGCCTTAAGAGGCTTGTGAAAGATTCGGCGCCAAAGGGGCTCAAGGTAAGCCGTCTTCATTCCCGCGTTTTTCGCTCCCATCACATCATACTTGGCGCTGTTTCCGACGTAAAGAATTTCTTGGGGCTTCACTCCCAATTCCATCGCCAAGACTCCAAAGGGATATTTGGAAGGCTTTAGGGCGCCGATTTTTTCGGTGGAAAGAATCTTGTCGCAGAAGGGCTTCAGCCCCCAAAGTTCGCCCTTTTGTTCCGGAGGAAAGTCCGAAAGCAAAGCCAGCCTGTATCCCGCTTCCTTTAACTTTACGAAAGTTTCGTAAACGTTTTCGTATGTCTTGATGTCCTTAAAATATTTTGCAAGGCCCGCGTAGGCCATGTCGTCCAAGATTTTTTGCGCAGTCTCCGAGTCCACCTTAAGGCGTTCCGCCAAAAGACGCGCCTGATATTCGAACAAATTGGGAAGCGGCGCCGTCCTTCTCAACTGGCGGCGCACCAAGCCAAAGTGAAGGAATTCCCTGACATAAGCAAAAAAATGCCCGATAATGCGAACGTTCAGCCTGTAGGCGGGATAAAGAGTTCCGTCAATGTCAAAGGCGATAACTTTAATTCCTTCTATCATCTTCTTTTTCCTTAGCCGGCTCTTGCGGATAAAATTTCGCCGTGGCCTTCACTCTTGTCAAATGAACAAACGCTCCCTGAGACTTGTCAAAGGAAGCGCAGAATTGCTGCAAAGAATATTCCAAGCCGTCGTAAAAAACAACGGCCCTAAATTTTCCTTCGGCGTCGAAGTAAGGAAATATCGCCGCCGCGTCGTTAAAGACGCTGTATTCGTTTCCGTTTTTTCCGCGAACCGTTTGCCTAATGGCGGCAAGATAAAAGTACTGGGGATATCTTGTCGCCAAAACATAAAGAAGCGGCTTTAGGTACTGAACCCTGTAGCCGGTGTTCTCAATGTAGCCGGCGGAGTTTTGAAATCCGGTGTCCGTCCATCTAACGGCAAAGGGTTCGATGGAAACGTCGACGCCGGAATCCTTGTACAAAATCGTTTTGTTGTTGCGGACGCTCAAAACTGCGGCCGCCAAATTGCGAGTCCAGTCAAGGCTAAAGCTCGTGCTGTAATTGGCGCCCATAATGGCCTTGGCGCCTGTCGGATTAACGTCAAAGGTCGGCTGCACCAAAGGCTTCATTTTTAGATAGCTGCCTGCAAGGGGCTCGACGATTCCGTCGCAAATCCATTTTACAAAGCCAGGCGAAGAAAGCGTCAGCTTTTTTCTCAACTCTTCGGGAACGTAGCGGATCTGGCCGTTCCTGACGGAGACTGGCTTTCCTTCCTCGTTGTAGGCCGCGTCGTCTTCGTAGACGATCGTTCCCAAGCCGGCCCTAATTGTTTGGACCATAACCAGTGTGTCGTCGTAAAGGCCTGCCTTTGGCTCGACAGAAGACCAAGGCAAATTGTTTTTTGTAAGCGTTTGAATTTCGGCGAATGAGGCCGTGTAAAATTTTTCAAAGGGAACGCCAAGCGGAACTCCGCGCGCGGCGTAGTTGTCAAAAATCACCATGTCGGCCAAAGACGACCTGCCCTCTTGGTTGGGCCTAAACTGAACGTAAACGCCAGCGTCCTTGGCAAAGAAATAGCGGACGGACACAGGAGAGCCGTCTTTCTTTGAGCGGACCAAGAGCCAAGAGCCTGGGCTGTCCATATTGTAGGAATCTTCGACAGAAGCGCGGACTCCCCTGCCCTCGTAAATGTCAACTTTCATTTGGCTTTTGGGAGCGACAATCGTCAAGAAAACGTCCTGCTGCTCCTCCAAGCGAATTTGAAATTGCGTTCCAACTTGATTGCTGCGGATTTCGGAATTGAGGCCGCGCAAAGTGTCAAGCGTTCCTTCGAACCACTCGCGCGAAACTTGCCTGCGCGCTTCAGCGGAATCAGGAATGTCAAAGGAATTCCATTCGGCAAAGAACGGAAGCGCGCAAACGGCGCAGAACAGAAAAACTAAAATCCCCTTTTTTACAAAAACTTTTCGCTCCACCCTAGCTTTCTCCTTACATTGCGTCCAAGACCGGAGGAACGTCGCTCGCGGCGACTGGTTCCGGATCCACAAAGACCGCGCCTTCGGCCAAATGAATTTGCGGCTCAACTTCGCCGGTTGGCGTCCAAATCTTTCCCTGGGGAGTTTCGTCAGGATGCTTTCCTGCAGGAGCGTTTGAAAGCAAAAGCTTCAAGCGGTTCAACTGGTTGACTTCGCTGGAACCAGGGTCATAGTCAATCGCGCTTATGTTGGTGCCGGGATAGCGGCGGCGCAATTCTTTTATCATTCCCTTGCCTGTAACATGGTTGGGCAAGCAAGCGAAGGGCTGAACGCACGCGATGCTGGGAACGCCCGTGTGGATAAGCTCAACCATCTCGGCGGTCAAGAACCAGCCTTCTCCGGTAATGTTTCCAAGCTGAACGATGTCGTCAACGCCCTTCATCAATTCGTAAATCGACGACGGAGCGTCAAATCTTCTTGAGTTCTTCAAGAAGCGCTTCATGTCGCGGCGGTAAAGTTCCATGAACCAAACAAAGAGCTTGGCGTTGCGCTCCGTCTTTTTGGGGAAGGCCAACTGCTCGTGGCGGAAAATGCCGGTGCTGAACGAGTAGAAGAAGAAGTCCGCCAAGTCGGGCATAACGCATTCGGCGCCTTCTTTTTCGATCGTCTCGACAATGTTGTTGTTGGCGGTCGGATGGAACTTAACCAAGATTTCTCCGACAACGCCGACGCGCGGCTTTTTGATCGGAAGCAAGGGAAGCGCGTCAAATTCTTTTATGATGTTCTTTAACAGCTTGTGGTAGCCGTGGAGCGAAAGGGACTCCAATTGCTTTTCGGCGCGGGCGTTCCACTTTTCGTAAAGCGCGTTGGCGCTGCCCGGAACTTTTTCGTAAGGACGGGTGCGGTAAAGAACGCGCATCAAAACGTCGCCGACCATTACCGCCATCAAGGCGCGGTGCAAAAGCGGAAGCGTAATCTTAAAGCCGGGATTTTTTTCAAAGCCCTGCGCGCTCAAAGACAAAACCGGAATGTTCGACCAGCCCGCGTCGTTAAGCGCGCGACGGATAAAGCCGATGTAGTTTGTGGCGCGGCAACCGCCTCCAGTCTGCGTAATGATGAGCGAAGTGTTGTTCAAGTCGTACTTGCCCGACTCCAACGCGGCGATCATTTGTCCCGCGACCAAAATCGAAGGATAGCAAGCGTCGTTGTTGACGAACTTAAGGCCGGTCTCAACCGCCTTGGGGTCAACTGCGTCAAGAACCTCAAACTTGTAGCCCGAACAATTGAAAGCCTTTTGAACGAGCCTAAAGTGAATCGGAGACATTTGCGGCGCGATGATCGTGTGCTTGTAGCGCATGTCCTTTGTAAAGACTTGGCGCTTGTAGGCGGCCGACTTGTATTCGGGGCGAGTGTGGTTTCGCTCGTGGGCCTTTACAGCGGCGATCAAAGAGCGGATGCGAATGCGAACCGCTCCAAGGTTTGAGCCTTCGTCAATCTTGATCAAGGTGTACATGCGGCCCTTGCTCTTAAGAATTTCGTCAACCTGGTCGGCGGTTACGGCGTCAAGGCCGCAGCCAAAGCTTGTGATTTGGACCAACTCCAAGTTGGGCATTTCGCTTACAAAGGCGGCCGCGCGGTAAAGGCGGTTGTGGTAAACCCACTGGTCTGTTATGCGCAAGGGGCGTTCGATAGAGCCAAGGTGGGCGACCGCGTCTTCGGTAAAGACCGCCAAGCCCAAGCCCTGAATCATTTCGGGGATTCCGTGGTTGATTTCCGGATCCAAGTGGTATGGACGGCCGCTCAATACAATGCCGTGAACGCCGAGAGTGATGATGCGCTCCAAGGCTTCCTCGCCTTTTTGGCGAATCTCGGCGCGGAATTTTTCCTGCTCCTTCCAAGCCTCGTCAACGGCGCGCATGATCATGTCAAAAGTTATTTGCTTGAAATGCGGATGCATTTCTTCAAAGAGGCGGTAGGCCAAGCGGTTCTTGTCGTAAATCGGCAAGAAGGGATCAAGGTAAAGAATCGATGAGTCTTGGCGAAGCGCGTCGATGTTGTTGCGCAAAACTTCAGGATAGCTTGTTACAATCGGACAGTTGTAGTGGTTTCCGGCGCCGGTGTCTTCCTGCTTTTCGTAGGGAGCGCAGGGATAGAAAATAAATTTAACGCCGGCCTTTAAAAGGCTTTCGACATGGCCGTGGCTGATCTTTCCGGGATAGCAAACCGATTCTGACGGAATGCTTTCCAAGCCCTTTTCGTAAACGCTTCTTGTGGAGCGGGGGCTAAGGCGAACTCTAAAGCCGAGCTTTGTAAAGAAGGTGAACCACAAGGGATAGTTTTCGTACATGTTGAGGACGCGCGGGATTCCGACTTCTCCCATCGGAGCGTCTTGCAAAGGAAGCGGCGTGTAGTCAAAGACCCGCTTGTATTTCCAAGCGAAGAGGTTTGGAATTTCGCCCGCGTCGGAACCGTCAAGCCTTGACGCTTCCTTGTTGCTCGCGTCGATTACCGAAACTTTTTCGCCAAGCTCGGCGCCGCGCTCGCAGCGGTTTCCGGTTACAAAAGCGCGCGAAACTTCCTTTCCGTCTTTGTCTTTTGTAGTGAATGTGTTTATCGTGAGCAAGCAGTTGTTTTGGCATTTTCCGCAGCGGCGGAGATCCAAGTCAACGTGGAAATTTTCAAGCTCTTCCAAGCTGGCCAAGCCAGTGCGGACATCGTGAACGGTTCCTTCCGGCTCGCCCGGCTTCGGAGCCATCAAGTCGCGCCATTGGTCGCAAGCGATCAATGCGGAACCATAGGCGCCCATAAGGCCCGCTACGTCCGGACGGAATACGTTCACTCCGGAAATTTTTTCAAAGGCGCGCAAGACGGCGTCGTTGTTAAACGTTCCGCCCTGAACGACAACTTTAGTTCCGATGTCGCTGGCCCTGCGCAATTTTATTACTTTGAACAAAGCGTTCTTGATTACAGAATAAGAAAGGCCTGCGGAAATGTCGGCGACAGTGGCGCCTTCCTTTTGCGCTTGCTTTACGCGGCTGTTCATAAAGACGGTGCAGCGGCTTCCCAAGTCAACGGGCTGCTGCGCAGTCAAAGCCTTTTGGCTAAACTCGCGGACGTCCATTCCCATCGTGCGGGCAAAGTTGTCCAAGAAGCTTCCGCAGCCCGACGAGCAGGCTTCGTTAAGCTGGATCGAAGAAATCGCGCCGTCTTTCATGCGCAAGCACTTCATGTCTTGGCCGCCGATATCCAAAAGGAATTCCACGCCGGGAACAAAAAAGTCGGCCGCCCTAAAGTGTGTGATCGTCTCTACCTCGCCGGCGTCAACGCCCAAGGCCGCTTGGAACAAGGCCTCGCCGTAACCTGTGCTGACGGCGCGCGCGATGTAAACGTCTTTGGGAAGACGGGCGTACAAATCCTTCAATGTCTTAACGGCGATGTCAACCGGGTTTCCGGCGTTGGCCGTGTAAAAGTTCCACAAGATGCGGCCGTCAATGTCTGTAAGGACAGCCTTTGTAGTCGTTGAGCCGGAATCCAATCCAAGGAAGACTGGTCCCTTGGCCGCGTCCAAGTCGCCCCGCAAGGCTTTTTCGCTGGCGTGGCGCTCGCGGAATTCCTTAAGCTCTTCCTCGCTTCTAAAGAGGGGCTCCAAGCGCTGGACTTCGTGAAGTTCGGCGCCTACAAGATTTTTTAGCGATTCGCGGAATTGCGCGATCGAAGGAAAGTCAAAAGTTTTTCCGTCGGGACCGCAAGCGAATTTTCGCTCGGCCGAATACGCCGCGCCTTGAGCCACAAAGAGCTGGGAATTTTCTGGAACGATTATTTCGTCGTCCTTTAATTTCAGCGTGTCGATAAAGCGCTGGCGAAGCTGCTCCATAAAGTGCAAGGGTCCGCCCAAAAAGGCCACCTTGCCGCGAATCGGCTTTCCGCAAGCCAAGCCCGAAATTGTTTGGGTCACTACGGCTTGGTAAATCGAGGCCGCGATGTCTTCGCGCCTGGCGCCTTCGTTGATCAAAGGCTGAACGTCTGTCTTGGCAAAAACTCCGCAGCGCGCGGCGATCGGATAAATCGTTGTGGCGCCGGCCGCCAACTTGTTGAGGCCGCCCGCGTCCGTTTCCAAAAGAGCGGCCATTTGGTCGATGAAGGCTCCCGTTCCGCCGGCGCAAGTTCCGTTCATGCGCTGCTCGACGCCGCCTTTAAAGTATGTGATTTTAGCGTCCTCGCCGCCAAGCTCGATCACAACATCAGTTTGCGGAATGATTTTTCGGACGGCGGTTGTGGCCGCGATTACTTCTTGAATAAAGGGAACGTTGAGCCACTGGCTTACGGCAAGGCCGCCGCTTCCTGTGACCTTAACGCTAAGGGTTTGCGCCGCGCCCTCCGGGCATTGTTTTTCCAAAGAGTCAAGGGCGTTGTTCACTACTGATATGATTGTGGAACGGATGTCCGCGCGGTGTCGTTCGTACGCGCTGTAAAGCAATTCGTCGTTTTGGCCAAGGGCCGCCACCTTTACGGTGGTGGAACCTACGTCAATGCCAAAGCGAATGGGGTCTATGATTTTCTTGAATGTAGCGCCTTCTGCAAAGTCCATATCACATAATTGTAGCGCATATATAGAAAAAAATCAACCTACTTTTTAATTCTGAATGTACTTCCCACGGATAGCGAGGCGGCGAGTTCTGGCTTGTCCAGCGAAATGTAGTAGTTGTCGGCGTAGAACAAAAGGGAACCTGTTCCGACCTTGGTCTTTCCGTTGTAAATGTCAACTTTGGTAGTTCCGTCGCGGGTGACGTTTTGCTTCCAAGAGTCGCGGATAAAGACCGCGGGACCATGCTCGCTGGACGGATTAAGGATAAAGCCCGCCGTCTTTTCGTCCACCAATGACGAATTCAAGATGTTTACATAAGACTGGCTGGCCGTCTTTTCAAATTCGCGGGCTTCGACCGCTTCGGCGGCAAGCTTTTGGGCTTCCTCAACCTCGCCCTTCATCCGCTCAACTTCTTGGTTGGCGGCATAAGCCGCTCCGTCCTTGGCCTTAATTTCGTTGATGGCCGCGCGGGCCAAAGAATTTGCGATTGTGTAAGAAAGCTTTTTTTCGCCGGCGACGACATTTTTCATCGTGTTGCGGTGGGGAATCGCGGCCGATTTTGAAAGCAAAAGCTCCAAGTCGTTGTAGTCGCTTTCGGCCTGGGTAAGCGCGGCTGAAAATTCTTCGCTAAGTTCAGGGGCGTCTTCGCCCAAAACGGTTTCGCGGTTAAAGGTTCCCAGAGGATGCTGGTTGGCGCTTGTTATGACGTTCGTGACCTTTGAATCCTTTATTACAGGATCGTAGCTTGCGAGTTCTTCTTCGTAGCGCTTGGCGATTTCGTTGGTGGCGTTCTTGCGTTCCTCAAAGTCCTTTTTGCGGGTCTCTTCCAAAAGATTTCTTGCTTCGGCAAGCTGCGCCTCGTAGTCGTCCACCAATTTTTGTCTTTCAAGCTGGCGGGCTTGGCGCTCGCTGTCCATCTTGCGCTCCCATTCCTGGGCGCGGGCAACGTTCTCGCTGTCATAAGACTTTAGCTGCTCTTCGTACTGCTTTGCTTCCGCGTCGGCGGTCTTAAGCTGCTCGTCGAGCTCTGAGTGGGCCGCGGAAACTTCCTTGTTGTAGTCGCTTTGTATTTTTTCACGTCGGGCGGCAAGGGCGGATTTTGAAAGGCTTGTTCTTTTTAGCAAGTCCAAGTCCGCCTGCATTTTTTGCTTGGCCCTTTCAAGGCGGGCGTCAAGCGCTCCCTGCAAAGAGGCGCGGCGCTTTGAGGCTTCCTCAAAATTTTCCTGCGCGCGCTCCAACTGGTTAAAGAGGTTTTGCAAGTTCAAGTCTTCAAAAGACGAAAGGTTTACGTCGATGCGCTCGGCGCTTTTTCCGATTCCGCGAACAGTGCAAATCGTTACGAGAATTACAAAAACAAACGTCAAGCCAAGCGCGATCCAAACGTTCCAAAGACGGTTGTTGCGGGTCTTGGCGTATTCTGTTTCAAGGTCGTAAACCCTGACTTTTTTTGAACGGCGAAGGGGCTCAAGCTCATCGCCCAAGAAAAGTGACAGTTCCCTTACTTTGTCGTCATTGTCCATATGCCTCTCCATTTGTCAGGCGCGTTTCCTCTGGCGCCCATGCGTTCCATAAATACGTCGGCGACTTCCATCTTGACTTGCTTGAAAAGCTTTCTGGCGTTTTTCCAGTCGCCGTCATAGTAGGCTTGCAAAGCCTCTTCGTAAATCTCAAACTGGTTGACGAGCTTTTGCTGCGCCTCGTTCTCTGTGTCGAGCGGGAAGTAGATTTTCTTTCCCTTTGTCTTTCCTTTTACTTGAATCGTGTCGATTTCGTAGAACTTGTAGCGGTCGCTTTTGTCCTTAACGTCGTCGACAATGTATTCGGAAACGACAATCGGCAAATGGTAAACGCGGGTCACGCCTTCCAAACGGCTGGCTGAGTTTACGTTGTCGCCGATTACAGTGTTGGTCATGTGTTCGTCGGAACCGATGTTTCCGTAGAATACCGTTCCGCCGTCAATGCCGACGCCGATGTCCAAAAGAACAGCCTTGTAAACGCGGTCTTCCGCCGCGGTCAGCTTACGGGTCTCTTCAATCTTTTTGCGTTGCAGCTTCATCTTTTCGCGAAGCTCTGCGGTTACGTAAGTGATGCGCCAGCCGGCGTCGATGGCCTCAAGCGACTTGAGTTCCGGATTTCTGTAGGAACCGAAGATGGCCAAAATCGCGTCGCCGATGATGGAGCCTACGACTCCGTTCTCTTCGTGAACGTCGTGAATGACGTTGTTGTAGTGAACGTTCAAAAGGTCGATGATTTCGTTTCCCAAAGTTTCGGTTCTGTAAGTGAAGCTCTTGATGTCGCTGAACAAAATCGTAAGCTCGCGCTGCATTCCTTCCAACTTGATCGTGTGGTCTGAGTAAGCCTTTGAAACGACGTCCTTTGAAACGAACTTTTGGAAGGTGGTCAAAAGGTTGTTTACCGAAACCGAAAGCGCGTTGAAAGAAGCGGCCATATAAGTGATGTCGTCGTTGGGAGCGTCGTCGATGTCAATCGTGGCCAACTGTGACTTTTGCTGCATGTCGTAAAGGCTGCTTGTAATTTTTGAAATGCTCACAAAGAGCGCGCGGAACATGTAAACGCCCAACGCGACAAAGATTACTGTAAGGATAAGGATTACCGCGGTGATGATCGCCATAATCGTGATTTTGTAGCGCGCGGTGTCGCTTCTCGATTCGGCGCGGACAAGGTACACGTTCCAATCTTCCGAATACTTGTAAATGCCGTGGTATTCCGCTCCGCGAATTACAAAATTGATTTGGCCTTCGACGATTCCCTTGTCGAAGTTTTCATTTAAAACGGAGAGGGCTTCTTTGTCTGGAAAGCTAAGCAAGTCGGAGCCGTCGGCGCTGGCGCAAAAGAGGGCCACGCCGGTGCGGTCAAAGCCCAAGGCCAAGCTGTGACGGTTGGAAAATTCTTCCTTGGCCGAATTTTTTAGCGTCTCGAGGCATTCGTCCCTGTTCTTCTTGTAAGCGTAAATTTGGTATTGGCTTGAGGCGTTTTTGTAAAGCTCCTTAAGCTGCGTGACTGTCAACCTATTCGTCAATTCCGTGACTTGTCTTTGCGAAAGCTGAACGGAAATCAAGTTGGTCATGAAATTGGACATCAAAATAAGCGAGATGAAAATAACCAAAATCTTGACCGAAATAGGGATTATAGGCGTTTTGCCCACATATTGGAAAAAACTCTTTTTAGCCAACTTTTTTTCTCCTTATCTAAACATTGTAAACCCAAAAAGTCAAATTTGCAAGAATTTTCTTTGAGAAAATGGAGATAGCCGCATACTCCGCTCCCAAATCTAATTGAACAAATCCCCATTTTTCTATATAATATTTCGCATTATGAAAGCAATTGAACTGGAAAAAGCGTACAATCCAAAAGACTTTGAAGATAGAATTTACAAGGATTGGGAAGAAAAGGGCTGTTTTAAGCCCGCCTCGGACCCGTCCAGCCCCATTCACGCGGAATGGGAATGCAAATGCGCGGACTGCAAGGACGGCAAAAAGAACCCGGCCCTTTATTCCGTGGTGATTCCGCCGCCCAACGTAACGGGCGTTTTGCACATGGGCCACGGCCTTAACAACACTTTGCAGGACATAGTAGTCCGCTACCACCGCATGAAGGGCGACAACACTCTTTGGCTTACCGGAACCGACCACGCCGGAATCGCCACGCAGAACGTCGTAGAGCGCGCGCTTAAAAAAGAAGGAAAGACCCGCTACGACTTGGGCCGCGAAAAGCTTGTCGAGCGCACTTGGCAAGTAACCCACGAGCACCACGACATAATCGTAAAGCAGCAAAAGAAATTGGGCAACTCGACCGACTGGGAGCGCGAGCGCTTTACCTACGACGAAGGCTTGAGCAAGGCCGTCCGCGACGTTTTCGTCACCCTTTACGAGCGCGGCCTTATGTACAAGGGACAGAGGCTTGTCAACTGGTGCCCCCGCTGCGGAACCGCTTTGGCCGACGACGAAGTTGACCACGAGGACACGCAGGGAGCGATGTACCACATCTACTACGAGTACGCCGACGGAAGCGGAAAAATAGAAGTGGCCACTACCCGCCCCGAAACATTCTTTGGCGACACCGCCGTTGCCGTCAATCCCACCGACGAGCGCTACACAGCCCTTGTCGGAAAAAAGCTTAAGCTTCCGATTACAGGAAAAGAAATTCCTATCATCGCCGACGAATACGTTGACAAAGAGTTTGGAACGGGTATGGTGAAAATCACGCCGGCCCACGACCCCAACGACTGGGAAGTCGGCAAGCGCCACAATTTGGAAGTCGTCAACCTTTTGACTCCAGACGGCCGCCTCAACGAAAACGTTCCCGAAAAATATCGCGGCCTCAAGCCAGAAGCCGCCCGCAAAATGGTTATCGAAGACTTGACCGAAGCCGGCTTGTTCAAGGGCGAAGAAAAAATGGTTCACTCAGTGGGCCACTGCTACCGCTGCAAAACAATCGTCGAGCCCTACTTGTCTTACCAATGGTTTGTAAAAATGAAGCCGCTTGCCGACAAGGCGCTCAAGGCTTGGAAAGACGGCGACATCGTATTCTACCCGCGCAAGTGGGAAAACACATACACCCACTGGATGGAAAACATCCGCGACTGGTGCGTTAGCCGACAGATTTGGTGGGGCCACCGCATTCCCGCTTGGTACTGCCAAAAGTGCGGCGAAGTCATCGTAAGCCGGGAAGATCCGTCAAAGTGTCCCAAGTGCGGCGCCGGATCCGACGAGCTTAAGCAGGACGAAGACGTTTTGGACACTTGGTTCAGCTCTTGGCTTTGGCCATTCAGCACTTTGGGCTGGCCGGAAAATACAAAGGACCTCGAAACCTTCTATCCGACAACCGCGCTTGTAACCGCATACGACATCATTTTCTTCTGGGTAAGCCGAATGATTATGGCCGGCCTTGAGTTCACCGGCAAGGCGCCCTTCCACGACATTTACATTCACGGTTTGGTGCGCGACAAGCAGGGCCGCAAGATGTCAAAGTCTTTGGGGAACGGAATGGATCCCCTTGAAATAATCGACATGTACGGAGCCGACGCGCTCAAGTTCACTTTGGGCTTTATGTGCGCGCAAGGCCAAGACATTTTGATTGACAAAGACTCGTTCAAGTTGGGAAGCCGCTTTTGCAACAAGGTTTGGAACGCGAGCCGCTACCTCTTGGGCAACTTGGAAGGCCGCAACTTGATTCCAGTCACCGACGCGGATCTTACCGAGCTTGACAAGTGGATTTACGCTCGTTTGGACAACGCGGCAAAGTTGGCCCGCGCCGCTTTGGAAAGCTACCGCTACAACGACGCGGCGAGCGCCTTGATGGAATACTTCTGGAACGAGTTCTGCGACTGGTACGTCGAGGCGACAAAGCTCAACTTTAAGAACGGCGACGACCACGAAAAGGACAGACAAGCTTCCGTATTGATGAACATCTTGGAAGAGAACTTGCGCCTGCTCCACCCCTTCTTGCCTTTTGTAACCGAAGAAATTTATTCAAAGCTTCCTGTCGCCGAAATCGCGGAGAACAGAAAGAAGGCCGGCGGTCAAAAGATCGCGGGCTCTTGCGCCTACAGCGGAATGTTGATAGACGCTCCTTACCCCGAACCAATCGCCGAGCGCGACAACGCCGCCATTGTGGAACGCTTTGACGTTCTCAAAGACTTGATCGGAAAGACCCGCGCGCTGCGAACTGAATGCGGCCTTGACCCGGCGGCAAAATTGAACATGGCGATTCTTGTCCAAGCCGGAAGCGCCGCCGAAGTTTGCAAAGAAAAGACCGACATGATAGAGTTGCTCGCCGGAATGAAGCAAGTCGAATTTGTGGAAGCAAAACCCGCGCGCGCGATCGGCACTGTCGGAAGCGGCTTTGAAGCCTTCCTAATCGTTGACGAAAGCGTGAACATCGAGGCGCTCAAGGCCAAGTTCAACAAGGAAATCGAAACGCAAACAAAATACGCGCAAAACTCGGAGCGCAAGCTTAGCGGAAACTTTGCCCAACACGCTCCCGCCGAATTGGTTGAGGAAGAAAAGCAAAAATTGCTTGAATGCCAAAACCGAATCGAAAAGCTAAAGTCGTATTTGCAAAGCCTTTAAGCTGAGAAAGGATAATAGGAGCAAGCGAATGTCAAAATACGAAATGCAAGTGAACAGAAGCGGCGCGATGGAACAAAAGGCCATGCTCACCTTGCGCGACATTTATCTTGCCCCTTACATGCAGCTTGCCACCGCCCTTATCGGAAAGGAGCGGCGCGCGGGCGGAAACATGTTCCGCCACCAGCTGGACACGATGACAATTCTCATCGACTACGGCTACATCGACAGCGTGCTCCTAAAGGCTTCTTGCATCCACGACGTTGTGGAAGACATTCCTGGCTTTGACACAAACAGCATAATCAACGTTGACGAAGAAGGCGAAGACGTTTACCGCCTTGTGCTTGAAGTCACCCGCCGCAAGGAAGAGGACAAGCCGGCCTTTTTGCGCCGCATCATAAACGAGGGAAGCCAAAAGGCCAAGCTATTGAAGACCGCCGACCGCATCTCAAACATGATAAGCCTTGGCTACGTCACCGACCCCAAGTTCATCGAACGCTATTGCGACGAGACTGAATTTTTTATTTTCCCCATCGCGCTTGAAGTTGACTACAACATGTACCAAGAGCTTATCAGCCTTGTGATGACGAGGCGCAAGTACTTGGAAGATTCCGGGTATATAAAGTGAAAAGATGTCCGGGTATGTCGCTCCGCTAATGTTGCTATAGGAAATGATTCTACTGCGCTCTTACGAGCGCTGGCAATCAAGCCCGAACATGACATATAGAAAGACCGTAACTGCGCGCCGGCATTCCTGTCATTGCCCGACTTGATCGGGCAATCTTTTTTGAATCTCATTTCTAGCATCTAATCTTGCCAGCATCAATAAATCGCGGTCGCGGCTTAGGTCGGCAAGGCCAAGCTCCAAGGCGCCTGATTGGGCGGTTCCGTTGATTTGGCCGGGGCCGCGTAGCTTTAAGTCTTCTTCGGCAATGTAAAAGCCGTCCGTACTCTGGCGCAAAATTTTCATTCGCTCGATTCCGTTTTGGCTTATGTTCTTGGAATAAATCAAAAAGCAATAGCTTTGCTCGCTGCCGCGGCCGACACGTCCGCGCAATTGGTGCAGTTGCGCAAGTCCAAAGCGGTCGGCTTGCTCGATGACCATGCATGTCGCGTTGGGAACGTCGACGCCGACTTCAACGACAGTCGTCGCCGCGAGTATTTGAATTTTTCCATCCCTAAAGTCGTTCAATATTTTTGTCTGCTCGTCTTCCGGGACTTTTGAATGAAGGAGCGCGCACTTGCAGTTAGGGAAAACATTTTTAGAAAGGTTTTCGAAGGCGTCGGTCGCGGACTTGATGCCGTTCTCTTCTCCTTCTTCAATTGCTGGATATACAAAATAGGCTTGGCGGCCTTTTTGCAATTCTTTGGCGACGGCGCCGTAAGCGTTGGATTCGTGGCCTTGCGCGACAAGGTAAGTCGTAATCGGCTTTCTGCCGGCGGGAAGGCTTTTTATCACGCTGACGTCAAGGTCACCGTAAACGGTAAGCGCAAGGCTTTGCGGAATCGGCGTGGCGCTCATCATCAAAAGGTGCGGCGAAACAAAAAAGTTTTTGTTGTCGGCGCCGGCGAGGGAGCGGCCCTTTTCCACAACCGCCTGCCGCTGCATTACGCCAAAGCGGTGCTGCTCGTCGATGACAACAAGCTGCAAATCTTTGTAAACAGTAGCCTTGCTGAACAAGGCGTGGGTTCCGATTAAAATGTTCACGTCGCCGTTTTTCAGCGCCTTTAAAAGCGGAGAACGTTGGGCTGCGGTTAGGCTTCCGCTCAAATACGCCACGCGGACTCCAACCGCTTCAAGCAAACGCGCGCCGGTCTCGGCATGCTGCTTGGCCAAAATTTCTGTCGGCGCCATAATCGCGCACTGGCCGCCCCAATCAACGACTCTAAGGCATGCAAAGAGCGCCACCAAAGTTTTTCCGGAGCCGACGTCTCCCTGCAAAAGCCGTTGCATTGTCCAAGGAGTCTGAACCGCGCCCGAATAGGAACGGTCAAGGCACGCTTCGCTCAAGGCCTTGACTCGTTCCTTTTGCGGCGCTCCAGAAATTGTAGCGCCGCAATTTTGGGCTTTCAAAAGCTTAGCGCGTTCGTCGTATCCGCGGTCGATGTCAGCGTTGATTTGACTTATCGCGGCCATTTGGTCTTTTGTAAGCGCGAAGGGAAGGCGTTCCAAGAGCGCGACTTGCCTGGGCGAAAAATCTTTTTTGGGGGCGGCGGCAGTTACAGGCTTTGAATCAATTGCGGCCTCAGAGATTTGAGCCGCGGGAAGCGAACCCTTGTGTTCCACCGCCCTTTGCAAAACGGCCTTTTGCATATCGAACAATTCTTGGTAAATCAAAGTACGCCGCGCGGATTCCAGCTGGCCAAAATCTTTTGGTTGGTGAATCGTTCGAATGGCGTCTCGCTTTTGCATAAGACCGCGGCGCGCGATTATGTCGCTAGGCAAATCGTTGTCGATGGCGGAACCGCATTGCGAAAGGGCCGCGGCGACAACCTTTGAGATTTTCTTTTGCGTAAGGCCGCTTGTCAATTTGTAAACCGGAAGAATTCCGCTTCCGGGTATCGCCGCGTCCTCAAAATTTTCGAGCGCGCCGCTTTGGGAAATCAGTTCCGCTTCAAAAGCAGATGACTGCAAGGCGTTGTATTTAACGAAAAAACTTCCGGTTACTGCGATCACCGCTCCGACCGGAAAGGATTTTTCCATAAAGGGTCTGTTAAAGCAAATCAACTCCGCGCGCGCGGTGGAATCCTTGATTAAAATTTTAAGAGTCTTCATGCGGCCGTAGCCAAACCATTCGTGGCCGGTTACGCTTGCGATAGTGTGGACTTCCCTCACCGTCTCGAATTGGCTCAAGGAAATTCTTTTTGTCCTGTCTTTGTATGAGCGCGGATAGTAAGAAAGCAAGTCGCAAATTGTCCAAACGTTCAAATTGGCAAACTGCTTTTGCATCGCCGGCCCAACTCCAGGCAAAGAGGAAATTGGCGTTTGGATTTTCGAAAGCCGCATTTGAACCGTTCAGCCTAAAAAGGAATCATCGAGCAAATCGCGACCAAGCCATGAACCGCAAAGTTTCCGCCAATGCGAAGGACAAGCGCGAGAACGATCGCCAAAATCAAGGCGTTCTTGTAAGCGATGGGCCTGCTGCCCGAAAAAAATCTTGTGATGGAATAAACCATGGGATTGAGGCTTGCGTCAATTTGCGACCACAAGGAAGAGGAGCGGTCGGCGCCCGTCAAAAAGACGACGAGACGAATCGCAAGAATGATAATAAAGAAGGTCAAAATGGAACCTATGATTGACCAAACGATTGTCACCGCCATCGCCAAGATGGCGGCCAAGGTGAGCCTGGCTCCGTCCCCCAAATTTTGGAAAAGAATTGTCAACGCCGTCAAAACCGCCAAAGCGAAAATCGGAGAAAAGTCTATCGCTCCAAACCTGAGCCAGCCAAATTTAAATGCGTTCAAAAAGGGGTCGCAAATGGCGGAAAGAAAACGGCCAAAACCCGTGTAGCTTCCGCCAGGAATCCAAGTCAAAATGATTCTTACGACGCACAACAAAGAGTAAATCGAAATGGCTCCCGCCAACGTCCTAAAAAGATAAATCATACAAACCTCAATAAGTCCAAACTTCTTTTACGCCGCCAATCATCTCAAGCTCGCTTAAAAATTCCTTGTCGCAAGGAACCTTGGCTTGGCTGTTTCCTTTTACGATGTAGGGGCCGTTGCTAGTGTTCAAGTGAAAGAAGACAGAGCACGAACCTTGCTTTGAAAGCAAGAAGTCGCGCAGCTCTTGAATTCTTTTTTCGTCGTGGAACTGTTCGTCAAGCTGGATGTGCACTTGCTGTATCGAACGCGCCTGCAAGTTGGCGATGTCCAAAAGCTCGTCAACCAACAACGAAGGAGTTTCGCGGCTGGCGTCGAGCGTTCCCTTTAACGCCACGACCTTTCCGTCCGCGATTTGGGTTCGCAAAACTTCCCACTGCTTTGAAAAAAACGTAAGGTCGATAAAGCCGGTCAAATCCTGCAGTTTGGCAAACGCCATGTCCTTGCCGGATTTAGTTCTGATTTGCCTAAGCTCGCCAAGCATTCCAATCGCGACGTAAGGCTTTCCAACATTGCGGCGCTTCCAACGTTCCTCTTGCGGAACGCTTTCCTCCAAAGTCTTTGCGTAGACGGCTTCGCGCTCCAAATTGGCGCTTGTAAGAGTGGCGCAAGTTTCAATCGCCTTTCTGTAATCGTCAAGGGGATGGCCCGAAACAAAAATTCCTATGAATTCTTTTTCTTGGTTGAGTTTTTCCATTTTGGGAAGGTCTTCCACTTCCTCAAAAACAAAGTCGCTGAATTCTTTTTCGCCAACCGCCTCGAACAAGGAGTTTTGTCCTTCCTCTTTGCTGCGCCTCATTTGTTCGACATAAGATACGGCGCTTTCCATATTTTGCATTAGGGTCGGCCTGTTTTGGCCAAGGTTGTCAAAGGCGCCTGTCTTTATCAGGGCTTCAAGCGCGCGCTTATTGACCGTCTTTAAATCCACGCGCTGCAAGAAATCCAAAAAATCTTTGTAAGGGCCGTTTTGGTTTCGCTCGTCAACGACGCATTGGGCCGCGCTTTCGCCGACGCCCTTGATTCCTTTCAGGCCAAAAACGATGTGGCCGTCAACAACGTCAAAGACAATGTCGGAACGGTTTACGTCCGGCGGATCGACGGGAATTCCCATGCGGCGCGCCTCTTGGATGTAAATCGGAAGCGTGTCGGTTGAAGCGATTTCGTTTGTAAGGTTGGCCGCCATAAACTCTGCGGGCTTGTGGCACTTGAGCCAAGCGGTTCGATAGGCCAAAACGGAATAGGCCGCCGCGTGCGACTTGTTGAAGCCGTAGCCCGCGAACGGAATCATGATGTCAAAGATTTCGTCGGCGTGCTCTTTTGTGTAGCCGTTTTTCAACGCGCCTTCTTCGAACTCTTTTTTCTTTCCCATCAAGACGTCCATCTTTTTCTTTCCCATCGCGCGGCGCAGCATGTCCGCTCCGCCAAGGCTAAAGCCCGCGATGATTTGGGCGACTTTCATAACTTGCTCTTGGTAAACCATTACGCCGTAAGTTTCTTTTAGCAAATCTTCAAGAGCGGGATCGGGATAGTGAATGGTCTCCGGCTTCCACTTTCCTTCGATGTATTGGGGAATGCAGTCCATAGGACCCGGGCGGTAAAGCGCGTTGAGGGCTACAAGGTCCTCAAGCTTTTCGGGCTGGAACTGCTTTAGAATTTTTTGCATTCCCGCAGACTCAAACTGGAAAATCGCCACGCTGTCGCCGTTGGAAAGCATTTTAAAAGTTTCGGCGTCGGACTCGGAAACGTCTTCTGTTTTAAACTCAGGCTCGCCGGGCTTTTTGTGCTTGTTCACAATGTCTTCTGTGTAACGAATAAGCGACAGCGTCTTTAGTCCAAGGTAGTCAAACTTTACGAGGCCGCAAGGCTCGATGATGTCCATCGTGTATTGAACGCCGACTTCGCCAGTCTTGGGATCCTTGAATACAGGCGCCCAATCGGGAAGCGGCGTGAGGCCGATTACCATTCCCGAAGCGTGAAGGCCTGTGTTGCGCTTTACGCCTTCAAGCTTTAGCGCGAGCTCAAAAAGTTTTGTGTAGCGGGGGTCGTCCTTGTAAGGAAGCAGGCCGCCACCCTTGGGGTGCTTTTCTGTAGGCTCCGAGAGCGCGTCCTTGAGCTTTATTTTTAGGTCGTCGTCGGGAATGCATTTTTTGAGCATGTTCACTTCGCTTAGCGGAATGTTCAAAATGCGGCCGACATCGGCGATGCAGTTTTTGGGCTTTAAAGTTCCAAAGGTTACGATGTGGCCGACGCACTCGTCGCCGTAAAGGTCGCGGGTGTGCTGGATGATTTCTTGCCTAAAGTCGAAGTCCATGTCAACGTCAAAGTCAGGCATTGAAACGCGCTCTGGGTTTAGGAAGCGTTCGAAGATCAATCCGTAGCGGAAGGGATCCAAGTCGGTGATTTCCATGCAGTAAGCGACAAGGCTTCCCGCTCCGGAACCGCGGCCGGGACCAATCGGAATGTAATGCTTAGGGCAATTGTGAACGGTGTCCGTCAAAGACTTTGCCCAGTGGATGAATTCCCAAACAATCAGGAAGTAGCCCGAAAAGCCCATGCCAAAAATCGTGTTCATCTCGTAGTCGGCGCGCTCGCGGATTTCGGGCGTGATTTCCTTGTAGCGCTTTTTGAGGCCTTCCTCTACCAAATATTTTACGTAGTCGTTTTGGTCGCTCTGGTAGTCGTCTCCGTGCGTGCGGAATTCTTGCGGAAGCTCAAAGCGCGGAAGGCAGCCCTTTAGATCGGGAGTTGAGTATTGCTTGATCGTAAGATTGCACATGTTGGCGATCTTAATCGTGTTGGCATACGCTTCCGGCAAATCGGGAAAGAGCTGCCGCATTTCTTGTTCGGTCTTAAAGTACCAGTTGTCCAAGTCCAAGTCGCCGCCCATCTTTTGGTGGGGCTCGGTCATAACGTTCTTAAAGCCGATGCAGCGGAGCGCGTCTTGGGCTTCGGCGTCTTCCTTTTCTACATAGTGAATGTCGTTTGTGACGACCATCGGAATGTCCAAGTCGCGCGCCATTTTTATCAAGCGCTCGGCGACGATTTTTTGTTCTGGGATTCCGTGGTCTTGCAATTCGATGTAAAAATGGTCGGGGCCAAAAAGCTCCTTGTACTCGCGCGCGATTTTGTAGGCTTCTTCCGTTCGCCCCGCAAGAAGGTATTGGGGAATCTCGCCCTGAATGCAGGCGCTGAGACAAATGAGGCCTTCGTGCCGTTCCTTTAGCATTTCAAAGTCGATGCGAGGCTTTCCGTAATACAAGGCGTTTTCGTCGCAATAGG
Organism: Treponema sp.; assembly: GCA_017645785.1. Taxonomy (GTDB): domain Bacteria; phylum Spirochaetota; class Spirochaetia; order Treponematales; family Treponemataceae; genus Treponema_D. The sequence continues at coordinate 226,588 of JAGCNW010000014.1, read as the reverse complement.
CGCGGCTTGAAAGCCAAGACATGTTTTCGTAGCCCAACTGGTTTTCGCACAAAAGAATCAAGTGAAAGTAGTGGGCCTTGTTTCCGCTTGCCTTTGCAAAGGGAACGTCGTTCTTTTCCGTATGGCTTCCGTAGGCCACGTAAAATTCTTCGCCGACAATCGGATTGATTCCGTTGACGTGGCAGAGCTTTTCAAAGTTAAGGGCGCCGAACATGTTGCCGTGGTCGGTAAGAGCGAGGGCGGGCATGTTGAGTCGCTTGGCCTTGGCGACAAGCTTGTCCAAGGTGGCGCAAGAGTCCAAAAGCGAATAGTCTGAGTGAACATGCAAGTGAACGAAGCCCGCCACGGGCGTTCCTTCGGGCGCGGGGTCAAATTTGTGGTAATCTGCCATATATCCTCCATTTTATCATACTTTGTGCGGTTTTTCTAGCGCCAATTATACAGGATTGAACTATCATATAGTGATTCAATGCTCGCGCAGTTAATGCTTCCACTAGCGCAACCACACAAAGTGTGGTAATATGGAATGCATGGAAATTCTGACTCCTTGGACTGGGGAAATTCTCGCGCTTAGCATGATGCTTGTGTTGAACGCGCGCGTGTTTTGGACCAGGCGAACAAGAATTGACGCGCTTAGCCTTTTGGGGCCTTTTAGCGTTCTGACTATAATTTTGTCGGCGTTCGCTTGGGGCCTTAGGTCGGCCAACATCGCGATTTTGGCGTTAAGCTTGCTTTGCGCGGTCATCAACTACCGCAGCTTGGTGCGATTTTCGCAAAGGCTGTTTGTCGACTCCTACAGCCTAAAATTCTTTATCGCTTCCGTCATCCTCCTAATCGCTACAATAATCCTTCTTTCTATAGAAATAACCGGCAGGCCCATCCGCCTTCAAACCCGCCGCTACAATGTGAACGTAGACAGGGAATTTTTTTCCGCTCCAATCGGAAATGAATTTTTGGAATTAAAAAAATCGGAGCGGGTCCAAGACAGAAGAAATTTCACCCTGTACACTTTTTCGAACAGCGAGCCCAGCGTCCAGCAAGACGCGGTCTTGGTCTTTGTGCCAGACGTGCTGGCGGAAGCGCTTGCCTACGAGCCTTACTTTATCCTTTTGGCCAGGCGCGGCTGGACAGTTTTGGCTGCCGACATGTACAAGCCGGAATTGGGAAACACAAAATTCTTCCGCCGCTTTTCATTGATTTGGGACGCCTTTTCTTTGGGCGGAAGCGAGGGCATAAAAAAGCAAATGGAACGCGAGCCAAGAAGAAAAACATTTCGCCCGGTTTACGAAAGCTCCTACAAGGCCTTGGCAAAGATCGCCGCGGAACGCTATCCCGGAAAGAAAATTTTTGTGGCAAGCGACGCAAGCGCCTTTTTGCCGGAATCAAAGCTGCAAAAGATTTTCCCCGGCTCCCGCTTTTTGAACTTGCAGTCAATCAAGGAATACACAACGCCGGGCTACGGCTTTGTGGCGCAGACAAATCCAATTTTCTCCTGGCTTTTCCTTGGAAAAAAGCGCGACAAAACTTGCTTTGAACCCAGCTGGTGCGCCACTCAAACAATAAAAGAGCTTGAACGCTTTTGCTTTAGGAGGAATAAATGACCCTTTACGAACTTGACGCGTATTTCAACTCGTTCCTTAAAAAGGAAAACTACGACGCGGACCCCAGCAGGAACGGAATCCAAATCCAAAACTCCGCTCCCGACAAAAAGAAAATAAAGAAAGTCGCCTTTGCCGTTGACGCAAGCCTTGACACCGCAGTAGAAGCGGCTCGCCAAGGCTGCGACGTTTTGTTCGTCCACCACGGCCTTTACTGGGGCGGCTGCGAAATTATGACAGACCTCCACTACCAGCGCGTGGCAACCTTTATCAAAAACGACATGGCCTTGATCGGCTACCACATCCCCCTTGACGCGAACAAGGAAGCTGGAAACAACTGGGGCATGGCAAAGCGACTTGGCCTTAAGGCCGCAAAGGACTTTGCCGCCTGGCGCGGAATGACAATCGGAGTAAAGGGCCGCCTTCCAAAGCCGATGACGATCGAGCAATTGGCGGACGCCGCGCTTTTGGGAGCCAAGCCCAACCAACTGCTTTCTTTTGGCCCAAAGAAAATTTCCACCGTCGGAATTGTCTCGGGCGGAGCGGGAGAAGACCACTGGGCCGCCTGGAAAGAAGGCCTTGATTGCTACATCACCGGCGAAATCGGCCACTGCGACTACAACCCTATTAAGGAAGAAAAACTCAACGTAATCGCGGGCGGCCACTACAACACCGAAACCGTCGGCGTCCAGCTTGTAATGAAGAAATTAAAGGAAGAAAAAGGCGTTTCCGGCGTCTTCATCGACTTCCCAAGCGGGATGTAAAACGCTGCGGTTATTGACACGTTCCCCTAAAATTCGCTAAAATATGCTCCATAAACGGCAATGACGCTGTGGAAATGGGATTATTTTGCCCTGAGCAAAGTGATCCTGTTCCCACAGCGTCTTTTTTTTGTCCTAGCGAAAATAAGTTGCCGTTTTACAGGAGGACTAAGAAAGATGGGAAAGGCGACTGGCTTTTTGGACTACGAAAGAAAGGACAACGGCGACATTCCGCCCGCCGAAAGAATCAAGAACTTTAACGAGTTCCACACGCCGCTAGACGAGGCCGAGCGCAAAAAACAAGCCGCGCGCTGCATGGACTGCGGCGTTCCGATGTGCCAAAGCGCCATTTGCCTAAAGGGCATGGTCACTGGCTGCCCCCTCCACAATTTTATTCCGGAATGGAACGACGCGCTCTACAAGGGCCAGTTTGACATGGCCGCTTGGAGACTTTTAAAGACTTCCTCATTCCCGGAATTTACAGGCCGCGTTTGTCCGGCCCTTTGCGAAAAGGCTTGCAACTGCGCGAGCGAAGGCCAGGCCGTAAGCGTTCACGACAACGAACTTTACATTATCGAGCGGGCCTTTGAGTCCGGCTACATGAAGCCCGAGCCGCCCAAAAACCGCAGCGGAAAGAAAATCGCGGTCATCGGATCGGGACCGTCAGGCCTTGCGGCGGCCGATTGGCTCAACCGACGCGGACACAGCGTGACCGTTTTTGAGCGAGACGACAGGCCCGGCGGACTTTTGATGTACGGCATTCCCAACATGAAGCTGGACAAAAAGTACATCGACCGCCGTGTTAAATTGATGAAAGACGAAGGCGTTGAATTTGTTCTTAACGCCAACATAAAAAGCCAGGCCGAAGCCAAAAAGATTTTGGACGGCTTTGACGCGGTATGCCTTTGCTGCGGCGCCAAAAAGGCCCGCGCCCTTACCGTTCCCGGAATCCAGGCAAAGGGCGTTTACTTTGCGGTTGACTGGCTTAAGTCGATCACAAAAAGCCTTTTGGACTCAAAGCTTTCTGACAAAAGTTTTGTCGACGCAAAGGACAAGAACGTAATCATTCTTGGCGGCGGCGACACTGCCAACGACTGCGCCGGAAGCGCGATTCGCCTTGGCTGCAAGAGCGTCACCCAAATCGAGATGATGCCCTGCCCTCCGACAGAAAGAGCCGCCGACAACCCCTGGCCCGAATGGCCCAAAGTTCTTAAGGTTGACTACGGCGCGCAAGAGTCAATTTACAAATTCGGCAAAGACCCCCGCGTTTGGAAAACGACAATCAAGGAAGTTTACGCCAAGGACAAAAACATCAGCGGCGTAAAAACCGTTCAAGTTGAATTTAAGAACGCTGACGGAAAGCGAACGCTTTGCGAAATCGACGGAACAGAAAAAGACTTGCCCTGCGACTTGCTTTTGATCGCGGCCGGCTTTTTGGGAGCGGAAGAAGAAGCTCCCAAAGCTTTTGGCGTTCCGCTAAGCGCGCGCAATACCGTTCAAACTGTGGAGCAAGGAAAGTACCAAACCGCAGTTCCAAAAGTTTTTTCTTGCGGCGACATGAGGCGCGGACAATCGCTTGTAGTTTGGGCAATCGCGGAAGGACGCGAATGCGCGCGCGAGGTTGACCAATACTTGATGGGTTACACCAGCGAATAATCTAACGGAAGTTATAAGGAGAACGACTATGTGTTGCGTAATGGGATATTTTGGAAGCGTAATTCCAATGGACGAATTTAGAAAATCATTTTCAAAGACCAGCACCCGAGGTCCGGACGCGGAAGAAGTCATAAAACTTGACGGAGCGATTCTTGGATTTCAGCGCTTGGCTATAATGGGCCTTGACCCAAGCGGAATGCAGCCCTTTAACGTTGGCAAAACGCATCTTGTTTGCAACGGAGAGGTCTACGGCATTTTTGACAAAAACAAAAAGTCAGCTTCTTGGCGAACGGTCCGCGAGGCCCTTAAAGTCGACGGCTTTAAATTTAAAAGCGATTCCGACTGCGAAATTCTTTTGCCCCTTTACAAGGAGCGGGGAACGGAACTCTTCAAGGACTTGGACGCTGAGTACGCGCTGATCATTTACGACGAAGAGACAAAATCGGTAGTCGCCGCGCGCGACCCGATCGGAATCCGCCCGCTTTACTATGGCTACGACCAAAACGGCGGCATCCTTTTTGCAAGCGAGCCAAAAAACTTGGTCGGCCTTGCAAAAGAAATCCTCCCCTTCCCGCCCGGACACTATTACAAGGACGGAAAATTTGTTTGCTACCGCGACGTGACAAAGGTAGAAAAAGTGGTCAAAGGAGACCTTGACGGCGACGACGGCATTTGCCGCCAAATCCACGACAAGTTGGTAGAAGGAATAAAAAAGCGCTTGGACGCCGACGCCCCCTTGGGCTTCTTGCTTTCGGGCGGCTTGGACTCTTCCCTTGTTTGCTCGGTGGCTTCCCGCTTGTTGAACAAGCCGATCGAAACGTTCGCGATCGGAATGAAGACGGACGCGATCGACCTAAAGTACGCCAAGCAAGTCGCGGACTTCATCGGTTCCAACCACCACGAAATCATAATCACAAAAGAGGACGTCCTGAGCGCGCTTGACGAAGTTATTTTGGCCTTGGGAACCTTTGACATAACTACAATCCGCGCCAGCATGGGAATGTACTTGATTTGCAAGGCCATCCACGAGCAGACAAAAATCCGCGTCCTTCTTACCGGAGAAATCAGCGACGAGCTTTTTGGCTACAAGTACACAGACTTTGCCCCCAGCGCGGAAGAGTTCCAAAAAGAGGCGGCCAAAAGAGTTCGCGAGCTTCATATGTACGACGTTCTCCGCGCCGACCGCTGCATCAGCGTAAACTCGCTTGAGGCGCGCGTTCCCTTTGGCGACTTGGACTTTGTGGAATACGTAATGTCGATCGATCCCGAATTAAAGTTGAACAAGTACGGAAAAGGAAAGTACCTCTTGCGCCACGCCTTTGAGCCGGACGCGGACGGAAAGGCCTACCTTCCGCACTCCTTGCTGATGCGCGAAAAGGCCGCCTTTAGCGACGCGGTGGGCCACTCGCTGGTCGACGACCTTAAGGAATTTGCCGAAAGCCAGTACAGCGATTCCGACTTTGAAGAGAAGCGAAAAAAGTATTCGCACGCCCAGCCCTTCACAAAGGAATCCCTTTTGTACCGGGAAATTTTCGAAAAGCATTACCCGGGCCAGTCGCAAATGGTAAAAGACTTTTGGATGCCCAACAAAGAATGGCCAAACTGCAACGTCAACGATCCGTCGGCGCGCGTTCTTAAAAACTACGGCGACAGCGGTAAATAACGGCAAGCAAGCAACAGGAGAAACGAATGAACAATACTACAAAAACACTTTACGAACCTTCTTTTGAGCGCGACTCGTGCGGAATCGGAGCCGTCGCCAACATCGACGGAAAAGCCAGCCGCCAAATCGTTGACAACGCGCTTTGCATTGTCGAAAAATTGGAGCACCGCGCCGGAAAGGACGCCACGGGAGAAACCGGCGACGGAGTCGGAATCCTTGTCCAGATATGCCATAAATTCTTTTCTAAAGCCGCGGCCGACTGCGGAATAAAATTGGGCGACGAGCGCGACTACGGCGTGGGAATGTTCTTCTTTCCGCAAGACAAGTTGAACTGCCTGCAAGCAAAAAAAATGATCGAGCGCCTTTGCCAAAAAGAAGGCCTAAACTTCTTGGGCTGGCGCGAAGTTCCCGTAAACCAAAACGTTTTGGGAAAGCGCGCCAAGGACAGCATGCCCAACATAACCCAATGCTTTATCGAGCGCCCCAGCGACGTAAAAAAAGGAATTGACTTTGACCGCCGCCTTTATGTACTCCGCCGCCAGTTTGAAAAAACTCAATTGCAAACTTACGTCGTCTCGCTTTCAAGCAGAACGATAGTTTACAAGGGAATGTTCTTGGTCCAGCAGCTGCGCGAATTTTACACAGACTTGCAGGACAAGGAATTTGAAAGCGCCTTGGCGATCGTCCACTCGCGCTTTAGCACAAACACGCAGCCGTCTTGGATGCGCGCGCACCCCAACCGCTTGATCGCCCACAACGGCGAGATCAACACAATCCGCGGAAACGTGGACAGAATGCTCGCCCGCGAAGAAACTCTTTGCTCGACAAAGCTTTCGGACGAGGACATCAAAAAAGTTTTGCCGGCCGTTGACGCAAGCGGCTCGGACTCGGCGATGTTGGACAACACGCTGGAATTCCTAATGATGAACGGCATGCCCCTTTCGCTCGCGGTGTCGATTTGCATTCCCGAGCCTTGGAAGCACGACGAAGCGATTGACGAAAAGAAGCGCGACTTCTACCACTACTGGGCAACGATGATGGAACCCTGGGACGGACCTGCCGCTATTTTGTTCAGCGACGGAGACATCCTTGGAGCCACCTTGGACAGAAACGGACTGCGCCCCAGCCGCTACTACATTACAAGCGACAACGAGTTGATTCTTTCAAGCGAAGTCGGCGTCTTGGACATACCCGAAGAAAAAATCGTAAAAAAATCGCGCCTTATGCCCGGCCGCATTTTGCTTGTGGACACAATCCAAAAGCGCGTGATTTCCGACCAAGAATGCAAGGACACCTTTGCCGACCAATTCCCCTACGGCGAATGGCTGGACAAAAATCTTTTGCAGCTTCACGACCTTAAGATTCCAAACAAGAAAATTCCTGTGTACAGCCAAAGCGAGCGCGACATTATGTACCGCGCTTTTGGCTGGAACTACGAAGACGTAAACGAAATGATTTTGCCGATGGCGCAAAACGGAGTCGAGCCGACAGCCTCTATGGGCGTCGACACTCCGCTTGCCGTCTTGTCAGAAAAACACCCGCCGCTTTTCAGCTACTTCAAGCAGCTTTTCGCGCAAGTAACAAATCCGCCGATCGACTCCTTGCGAGAAAAAATCGTCACCGACACGACGGTTTATGTTGGAAGCGACGGCAACTTGCTTGAGCCAAAAGACTCCAACTGCAAGGTTTTGCAAATCAACAATCCGATTTTGACCGGCGTTGACATGATAAAAATCAAGGCCTTGGACAAACCCGGACTCAAGGCAAGCGTCGTTCCGATTTTGTACTACAAGAACACTTCGCTCAAAGAAGCGATTGACGGCGTCTTTAACGAAATCGAAAAATGCTACCACGCCGGAAGCGACATCATCATCCTTTCGGATCGTGGCGTTGACGAAAGCCACGTTGCCATTCCGTCCCTCTTGGCGGTGTCAGCGGTGGAACAGTATCTTATCCGCGCAAAAAAGAGAACAAAGATTTCAATCATTTTGGAAAGCGGCGAAATCCGCGACGTTCACCAAGCCGCGATGATTTTGGGCTACGGAGCGCGCGCGATCAACCCCTACTTGGCCCACGAATGCATCGCCGAGTTGATCGACCAAAAGCTTTTGGACAAAGACTACCACACGGCCATCGACGATTACAACAAAGCCTTGCTTAACGGCATCGTCAAAATCGCGGCCAAAATGGGAATCTCTTGCGTTCAGTCTTACCAATCCGCGCAAATCTTTGAGGCGGTTGGAATCAGCAAGGAAGTCATCGACACTTACTTTACAAACACAGTAAGCCGAATCGGCGGAATCACCCTTAAGGAAATCGAAGAGGACGCCAACTTCCACCACAACCGCGCCTTTGACCCGCTTGGCCTTACGGTAAACCCGCACTTGGATTCTGTGGGCATCCACAAAATGCGCCGCGGCCCAACTTGCGAAGACCACCTTTACAGCCCAGAGACAATCATCGCCTTGCAGCAAGCGACGCAGAACGGCGACTACGCTCGCTTTAAGGAATACACGGCGCTTGTTGACGACGTAAAAAGGCCGCACACTTTGCGAAGCCTCTTTGAATTTAAGTTTGAGCCTGGAAAAGAAATTCCTCTCGACCAAGTTGAGAGCGTGGAAGAAATCGTAAAGCGCTTCAAGACAGGAGCGATGAGCTACGGTTCCATCAGCGAAGAAGCCCACAAGTGCATGGCCGCCGCGATGAACCACCTTGGCGGAAAGTCCAACTCCGGCGAAGGCGGAGAAAAGCCAGAGCGCCTTGGAACGGAATACAACAGCGCGATAAAGCAAGTTGCCTCAGGCCGTTTTGGCGTAACCGAAGAATACCTTTTGAGCGCCAAAGAAATCCAAATCAAAATGGCGCAAGGAGCCAAGCCCGGCGAAGGCGGCCACCTTCCCGGAAAAAAAGTTTATCCTTGGATCGCAAAGACCCGCTACGCGACGCCCGGCGTTTCTTTGATTTCACCTCCGCCGCACCACGACATCTACTCCATCGAAGACTTGGCACAATTGATTTACGACCTTAAAAACGCAAACCGCGACGCCCGCATCAGCGTAAAGCTTGTCAGCGAAGCCGGAGTCGGAACGATCGCTGCCGGCGTTGCCAAAGCCGGAGCGCAAGTAATTTTGATCAGCGGCCACGACGGCGGAACGGGCGCCGCGCCGATTTCTTCAATCCATCACGCGGGCCTTCCTTGGGAATTGGGCTTGGCGGAGACCCACCAAACCTTGATCCAAAACGGCTTGCGCAGCAAAGTTCGAATCGAAACGGACGGAAAATTAATGAGCGGCCGCGACGTTGTCATCGCCGCGATTTTGGGCGCGGAAGAATTTGGCTTTGCCACCGCTCCCCTTATAACGATGGGCTGCGCGATGATGCGCGCCTGCCAAAAGGACACTTGCCCCTTTGGAGTGGCGACGCAAAGCGAAGAGCTCCGCAAGCGCTTTAAGGGAAAGCCCGAATACGTTGAAAACTTTATGAAGTTCATCGCGCAAGAAGTCCGCGAGTACATGGCGAAGTTTGGCGTAAAGAGCCTTGACGAATTGGTTGGCCGAAGCGACCTTTTGGGCGTAAAGCAAAACCCCGCCGGCGTCCGCGCGAAGCTTATCGACGTTTCAAGAATTCTTGGAAACGCCGCCGAACTTTCCGGCGACAAGTGCCACTTTGTTCACGCCGACGTTTACGACTTTAAGCTCCAAAAAACTTTGGACGAAAAGACACTCCTTAAAGAGTTTGAAAGCGGTTCATTTAGCGCGATAAAAGTCCAGAGCCAGGACAGAACTTTTGGAACGATTTTGGGAAGCGTCATCCAAAAAACTTTTGGCGGAAAAATCGACGCGCAAAAATACGTCGTCAACTGCCAGGGCGGCGGCGGCCAATCATTCGGCGCCTTCATTCCAAAAGGCTTGGCCCTAAAGCTGGAAGGAGACTCAAACGACTACTTTGGAAAAGGCCTTTCTGGCGGAACCTTGGTGGCGCGGCCTCCTAAAAATTCAAAGCTGACGGCCGAAGAAAACATCATCATCGGAAACGTCGCGCTCTTTGGCGCCACAAGCGGCGAGGCTTACATCAACGGAATCGCCGGCGAACGCTTTTGCGCGCGCAACTCCGGCGCAACCGCGGTTGTCGAAGGCTGCGGCGACCACGGCTTGGAATACATGACAGGCGGAACGGCAGTCATCCTTGGACCGACTGGAAGAAACCTTGCGGCCGGAATGAGCGGCGGCGTGGCTTACGTTCTTGACCAAAAGCGCGACTTGTACAAGCGCGTCAACAAAGAACTTGTAAGCATGGAAGAAGTGACGGACGAGCGCGACAAAGAAATTTTGCGCGGCCTTGTCCAAAAGCACTTTGATCAAACCGGCTCCGCCGTCGCAAAGAAAATCTTGGACGACTTTGACGGTGCCGTTTCAAAGTTCAAGAAAATAATTCCAAACGACTACAAGCGAATGTTGGAAGAAATAGCCAAGAGCGAAGAAAAAGGCCGCAGTTACGACGAAGCGGTGCTTGAGGCCTTTAAGCGGGTCACCGCCAGCGCATAACAAGCTTGCGACAAAATGCAAGACAAACAACAACAAAAAACGCCGTCCTTTCGGACGGCGTTTTTTGTCAACCAAAGTTAACTTAGAAACTTCCCGCCACGGCAACCGCGCATGGCTAAAATCGAAGAACCGTTAAGAAAAATCGCGCGACAGCGCGATTTTTTAGGTTCATCGATAGAACGCCTCGGAGCGAGACTTGCGAGCGACGGCAACAGCTTGCTGTGGCTTGCGCCATAAAAAAAGACCTTGTCGTAATGACAAGGCCTTTTCGATTTACAAAAATCTTAGAATGAACCAGCTACGGCTACGGCGCAAGCCACAGTGCAGCCTACCATCGGGTTGTTTCCCATTCCCATAAAGCCCATCATCTCAACGTGGGCGGGAACAGAAGAAGATCCGGCGAACTGCGCGTCAGAGTGCATTCTTCCGAGCGTGTCGGTAAAGCCGTAAGAGGCCGGGCCGGCAGCCATGTTGTCCGGGTGCAAAGTGCGTCCCGTTCCGCCGCCAGAAGCTACTGAGAAGTACTTCTTTCCGGCGAGCAAGCGCTCTTTCTTGTATGTTCCGGCAACCGGGTGCTGGAAGCGAGTCGGGTTGGTGGAGTTTCCTGTGATTGAAACGTCAACGTCCTCGTGCCACATGATCGCAACGCCTTCGCGAACGTCGTCAGCGCCGTAGCACTTAACGATCAAGCGGTCGGGGTTTGATCCGTAGGGGATTTCCTTAACGACTTTGAGAGCCTTGTCGGTTCCCTGTCCGTTAAAGTAGTCAAATTCAGTCTGAACGTAAGTAAAGCCGTTGATGCGGCTGATGATCTGAGCGGCGTCCTTTCCAAGACCGTTAAGGATTACGCGAAGCTTGTTCTTGCGAACCTTGTTGGCGTTGGCGGCGATTTTAATCGCTCCTTCGGCGGCGGCGAAAGACTCGTGTCCGGCCAAGAAGGCAAAGCACTGTGTCTCTTCGCTCAAAAGGCGGGCGCCCAAGTTTCCGTGGCCAAGGCCAACCTTGCGGTCGTCGGCTACTGAACCGGGCAAGCAGAAAGCCTGCAAGCCTTTTCCGATGTTGGCGGCGGCTGTAGAACCAGTCTTGTCGCCAGACTTTTCGGCTTCCTTGATCGCGATGGCGCTTCCCAAAACGTAAGCCCATTTGGCGTCTTCAAAACAAATCTGCTGTGTTGACTGGCAGATTTCGTAGGGGTCAAAGCCGCGGGCCTTGCAAAGTTCGCGGGCCTCGTTCAAGCCGGCTTCGCCTTCCTTAAATCCGTATTCTTTAAGAGCCTTGTTCACCTGAGGAATTCGGCCTTCAAAATCTTCAAACAATGCCATAGTCTATTCCTCCTGATTACTCTTTGCGGGGGTCAATGAGCTTGACCATTCCCTGATCGGCTGTTACGCGTCCGTAGTGAGTGCGGGCGCCTTCGATGGCTTCCTGAGCGGGCTTTCCGGCCTTGAGGGCGTCCATCAATTTGCCAAAGTTGATGCAGTTGTAGCCGATGATTTGGTTGTCCTTGTCAACGGCGCAAGTCTCGACGTAGCCTTCCGTCATTTCCAAGTAGCGGGGACCTGTCTTGCGTGTGGCGAACATAGTTCCAACCTGAGAGCGCAAGTTCTTTCCGAGGTCTTCCAAAGAGGCGCCGACCTTAAGTCCGTCCTTTGAGTAGGCTGACTGGGTGCGTCCGTAAACGATCTGCATGAAAAGCTCGCGCATGGCGGTGTTGATCGCGTCGCAAACAAGGTCAGTGTTCAAGGCTTCGAGCAAAGTCTTGCCAATCAAGATTTCGCTGGCCATGGCGGCTGAGTGAGTCATTCCTGAGCAGCCGATAGTCTCAACCAAAGCTTCTTCGATGATTCCGTTCTTTACGTTCAAAGAAAGCTTGCAGGCGCCTTGCTGGGGGGCGCACCAACCGATTCCGTGCGTAAATCCAGAAACGTCTTCAATTTTTTTTACCTTGACCCATTCTCCCTCTTCAGGAATCGGGGCCGGTCCATGATACGCGCCCTTAGCCAAGGGACACATATGTTCCACTTCCGCAGTGTAAGTCATGTTTCGCTCCTATGAGATATTGTCCAAATAGAATAGCGCTTTTTGAGTTTTTTTTCAATAGTATTTGCGGGAGGGGAAAGTCACTTCGCCGCGAGGTTGACCAGCCACCGCTCCTTTTTTAGCCACCAGCTGGCGATCATGATTTTTGGGAACTCGACGGCCTTGACGATCGCGTACATCGCGACAGGCCCGATTGCCGTAAGCTTTGCCATTAAAAAGATTCCCGGAAGCGCGATAAAAAGGTGGCCGACGCCGTCAACCAACATTCCCATCATCGTGTCGCCGCCGGAACGGCTTACGCTAAACTGAGCGTTTATGTAAACCCAGGCGGGCATGTAAAGCGCCATGACAAGAACCATTTGCTTGCAAATGCCCTGCGCTTGGCCGCTTAGATTTTTGAACACATGCGGAACAAGCAGTATCGTGACCAAGCCGACGGCGGTCATCATAACGCCAAAAACATTGGCTCCGTTCAAAAGCCAAACCTTTTCCTTCCGGGCTTTTTCCAAATCGCCGCGGCCAAGGCTCTTTCCAAGGATTACGCCGGTGGCCGTTATGATTCCGCTAAAAGAGACAAAGAAAAGGTTCGCTATCGCAAAACTGGCGCTCATGCCGGAAACTACTTCCGAGCCGCCGCGGCCGTTGTACAAGGCCGCCGAAACCGTCTCGACAATCGCCCAAAGCATTTCGCTGCAAGTGGACATAGCGGCCCTTGCGCAAATCTCTCGATAAAGCTTAAAGTTAACGCACAGCATGTCCAAGATGCCGATCGCAAAAGGCGGCTTTTTTACGAACATGTAAACGATAAAACAAAGCATTTCGACGGAACGGGCGATTACCGTCGCAAGGGCCGCTCCCCTAACCTCAAGCCTGGGAGCGCCCAAATGCCCGTAAATGAAAACCCAGTTGAAAAACGTGTTTACAGCGGTCGCCGCGATCGAAATAAGAAGCGGAACTTTTACCTCGCCGATTTCGCGCAAGGAAGAAGCGATTACGCTGGCGACGACAATCGGAATGCCCGTAAAGGCGATAATCCAAATATACTGCTGGCCCTGGTCCAAAATCGCTTCGGCTTGCGTGTTCCCCTTTACCATAAAAGAAAGCGCGAACCTTGGAAGGCCCAAGCAAACGACCATAAAGACCGCCGCGGCGAAAAGACCGAACCAAAGCTTAAAGCAAAAGGCCTGCCCCATTCCCTTGGCATCGTCCGCGCCCGAGAATTGCGTCATGAAAATTCCTGCGGCCGTGCAAATCGTTCCAAGCAAAACGATGAACAAAAATATTATTTGTCCCGAGATGTTCACTCCTGACATCTTTATGTCGCCAAGGCCGGCCACCATAAAGTTGTCGATGAGCGAAACGAGGTTTTGCACCAAGAGCTGGGCCATTACTGGAATGGCGATTTTCAGCGCCTTTGAATAAAAGGACACCGGACCAAAACGGTCAAAAAAACTTTTATTGATCAAATTTACTTCCTAAAATTACTATGCCAACAACTCGTCGGCAAGCGATTCAAGCGCGGCGACGTCCGCGTCCTTCATCGCAATTTTAATAGAAACTTTTGTTTGCGCGAACTTTATGTCGGCGCAAGGCTCAAGCAAAGTGGCCATCGCCTTTGAAGCGGCCGGCGCCCAAGATCCGTTTTCGACAAGGGCAACCGTTCGCTTTTGGTAATTGCGTTCCGTCAAATGCAAGATGAACTCTTTCATCGCGGGGAATACGCCGCCGTTGTAAGTGGTCGAAGCAAGGACAAGCTTTCCGTACCTAAAGGCGTCCTCTACGCATTCATAAATGTCTTCGCGGGCGAGGTCCGCGATGGCGACTTTGGGGCAGCCCTTGTCCTTTAGGATTTGCGCCAACTTTTCGGCGGCCTCTTTTGTGTGGCCGTAGACCGAAGTGTAGGCGACAAAAATGCCGGGAGTCTCCACGCCGTAGCTCGACCAAATGTTGTAAAGGTCGACGTAGTGGCCGATCTTCTCAGACAAAACAGGTCCGTGCAAGGGGCAGATTGTTTGTATGTCCAAGGCCGCGGCCTTTTTTAGCAAGGCCTGAACTTGCGCGCCGAATTTTCCTACGATTCCAAAATAGTAGCGGCGGGCCTCGCATTCCCAACCCTCGGGGTCGTCAAAGTCCAGCGCGCCAAATTTGCCAAAGGCGTCGGCGCTAAAAAGAATTTTGTCCGCCTCGTCGTAGGCCATCAAAACTTCCGGCCAGTGAACGTTAGGAGCGGCGACAAAAGAAAGCGAGCGGCCTCCCAAGTCCAAGACGCTTCCTTCTCCGACAACGACTTGGCGCGCGGCAAAATCGTCGCCAAACATATTCTTCATCATCACAAAGGCCATCTTAGATGAGACGATTTTGGCCTCGGGATATTTTTTTGCGAACGCCAAAACGCCAGCCGAGTGGTCCATTTCCATGTGCTGAACGACAAGAAAGTCCGGAGCCTTTGAACCAAGCGCCGACTCGATGTTTGCAAGCCAAGCGTCAACGAAATTCGCGTCGACGCTGTCCATAACGCAAACTTTTTCGCCAACGACTGCGTAGGAATTGTATGCCATTCCGCCGGGAACTTCAAACTGTCCCTCAAACAAGTCAATATCGTGGTCGTCAACTCCAACGTATTTTACAGAATCACAAATTGTCATGCCGTTCCTCCAAAAAAAGTGATGGCCGCCGCCCTAAGCGAACGCAGCCCTTACATTTTAGCGCGAAAAAGCCCTTGACACAAGAGCGATTTTTTTGTAAGATAGAAAAACATTCGCGCGATTAGCTCAGTTGGTTAGAGTACAAGCATGACACGCTTGGGGTCACTAGTTCGATTCCAGTATCGCGCAACGACGGAAGGCTTTTGCCTTCCGTTTTTTTTTGCCGATCTCTAAAGAGCGATTTCCATGTCAAAGTATTTAAGGCCGCCAATGCAGGACTTCGACACGCCAACATTTTTAAAGGAAAAGCTTTCGTAAAAAGGAATCAACCTTTCCTCGCAAGTCAACGCCGCGCGGCGCTTTTTTCTAGCCCGCGCAAATTCAAGCGCAGTGTTCATAAGTTTTTTTGCTGCGCTCCTGTTTCTAAATTCAGGATGAACCGCAAGGCCAAATATAAGAAAATTTTCGGCCTTTTCGTCATACGGCATGTCCGCCTTGAACAAGTCGTCTGTGATGAATCTTTGCCTTGAAGAGCAGCCGTTTATGAAGCCTATGATTTTTCCAGAAAGGGTCGCTTTAAAAAACCAAGACGGAAAATTTTCAAGTCTGTATAAAAACGCTTCTTTGCTGGCCGCGTTGTCTTCCAAAAAGCAAAGACTTTCTATTTCATGCAAATCGTCTAAATCTGAAGCGGTCGCAAAAGAAATGACAATTTCATTTTCCAAAGACATAGGCAAAGGCTTGCTCCAAATCAGAAATCAAATCGTCTGCGCTCTCAAGGCCTGCTGAAATTCGCACAGTATTGACGTTGATTCCCGCGTCATGCAAATGAGCCTCGTCCATTTCCGCATGGGTTGTTTTTGGCGGATTCACAATCAGCGAGCGAACATCGCCTATATTCACATGGTATGAAAAATAATTCAAGCGCCTTATGAATTTATCAAGCTGCTTTTCAGTGCCTTTAAAGCCGAACGACAAGATTCCGCCCGCGCCCTTTGGAAAATATTTTTTGGCCAATTTTCTAAAAGGGCTTTTTTTCAAGCTCGGATGACTCACCCACTCCACTTCGTTCTTTTCTTCAAGATAAGCGGCGATTTTCGCGGCGTTTTGGCATTCCTTGGAAATTCTTTCAGAAAGAGTTTCAATTCCTTGCAACGCAAGAAAGGCGTCAAAAGGCCCTAACGCCGCTCCGATAAATTCCAAGTAGAACGCCCTTAGATGAATCAAGAGCGGTCCTTTTGGATCAACGTCAAATGGAGAACGAAGTTTTCCCGCGCGACTTTTTATTTTGTAGGACTTTTCGTAAAGCTGAGGAAATTTTTCCTTGCTGTAATTGAATTTTCCGCTCTCCAAAACAAGGCCTGCGATGACGTTTCCGTGGCCGCCCAAGCCTTTTGTGGCGGAATAAATCACAATGTCAGCTCCATGTTCAAACGGATTGAAAAGGTATGGAGTTGCCACGGTGTTGTCGACAATCAGCGGAATGCCATGCTTATGCGCAAGCGCGGCCAAAGCCTCAATGTCATAAAGCTCGGCGTTCGGATTTGAAATGCTTTCTATGTAAATGCCGCGCGTCCTTTCATCAATCTCCGCTTGGAAAGAGTTTATGTCAAAACGGTCCTTCGCGAATTTTATGTTCGCGCCAAACCTTGGGAAAAAATGCGAAAACGCGTCTTCGCTTCCGCCATAAAGGGAATGGGGAGCGATTACATTTCCGCCGCCTTCTGTCAGCGCCAAAATGACATACGATATGGCCGCCATTCCCGAAGACAAGGCCAAAGCGCCGTGAGCGTCGTCAAGGGCGGCGACGCGCCTTTCCAAAACGGATACGGTTGGATTTCCGATTCTTGTATAAATCGAGTCTTCAATGTCCAAGCCCCACAACGCTTGCGCGCGGTCAAGGCTTCCCAAATCAAACGACGCGGTTTGATAAATTGGAGGCTGAACCGCCCAATTGTGTTCCAAAGACTTGTAGCCGGACCTGATTCTTATCGTGTCAAAATTCGCCATAAGATCTCCTTACTTTAGCCTGAATTTTTCGTTGCTTTCAATTTGAACCACAATGCCGTCCTGAACGACAAGGCTTACAGAACCGTATTTTATTTGGCTTATTATTTCTTTTGCCTTGGCCAAGGCGGCGTCAATGTTGCTTTTGTCTTTTAAATCTTTTTCTAAAGTCAAAGCTCCCCCTAAAAGCCCGCTTTTTTAAAGGCGTGTTCAAGGTCGGCTATCAAGTCATCGGCATCCTCAAGTCCGATTGAAAGCCTTATCGTTTCAGGAAGTATTCCAGAATCCTCAAGCTCCTTAGGCCTAAGTTCGCCATGCGTTGTCTTTGGCGAGTTTACAATCAAAGACTTCGCGTCGCCGACATTCGCCTGATAGCCAAAAATTTTTGTCTCGGAAAGAAGCGCGGCAATCTGCTTGTCGTTTCCCTTAAACCCAAATGAGAACACAGAGCCTGGGCCTTTTGGGAAATATTTTTTTGAAAGCTCGGCGTAGCGGCTGTTCTTGGCCTCAGGATAGTTCACCCAAGAAACTGCGTCCGTCCGGCTTTCAAGCCAGGCTACAATTTTTCTTGCGCTCGCGACTTGCTTTGAAACGCGCTCTGAAAGCGTTTCAAGGCCAATCAAAATAAGTTGCGCCTCGTAGGGGCTTAACGCCGCGCCAAGGTAGGCTAAAAGTTTTGTTCTTACAAAGGCCACAAAGGGGAAATTGGGAAAGGCTTCCGCAAAGCTTCGCTCGTTGTCGTCCAAGTCTCGCGCGACCCAATGGCGCTTGTAAAACTGCGGATGCTTTTCCTTTGACCACGAAAAAGCCTTTCCTTCAACAATAACGCCGCCAATCGCGTTCCCATGGCCGTTCAAGGCCTTTGTCGCCGAATAAACCACGATATCCGCGCCATGCTCAAGCGGCCTAAAAAGGTATGGCGTGGCGAAAGTGTTGTCAACAATCAGCGGAATGCCATGCTTATGCGCAAGCGCGGCCAAGGCCTCAATGTCCAAAAGGCGCGCGCCCGGGTTAGAAACGCTTTCCACAAATATCGCCTTCGTGTCTTCGCGAATGTCGCTTTCCCATTCTTCAATTGGACTGTCATGGTCAACAAGGTCAAACTCTATTCCAAGGTCTGGAAAAACATCCTCGCGCAAATCGAATGTTCCGCCGTAAATTTGTTTTGTCGAAAGAACCCGGCCGTGTCCGCCTGTCGCGGCGATAATCGAATAACTTACCGCGGCCATTCCGGAAGCCAGCCCTATGGCAGCGACGCCTCCGTCAAGCGCGGCGACTCTCGATTCCAAAATCGCGACAGTGGGATTGGCCACGCGCGAATAAAGGAAGCCCGCCTGAGCGCCGGCCCTGATTCTGTTAAAGTGGTCAGGACTGTCAAAATCATAGGCCGCAGTCGCGTAAACCGGAACCGCCACCGACTTGTTGTGCAGGCTTGAATCATAGCCCGCTCTAACCTTCAATGTGTCAAACTTGTAGTCGTTCATAAAATTCTCCTTTTTTCTTGAAATATATTTTTTTATATTTGGTATTCCGGCTCAGGCATCGCTGTCGCCAAATGGAATCTTTCCAAAATGCTTCTTCTCACGGCAAAAAATTCTGTCGCGCCCCTGTGCCTTGGCTGCTGAAACTTTATTTCCAGCACTTCGCTTATTCGGCCTGGGCGTGGGGTCATAATGACAATTCTATCAGACAAGTAAATCGCCTCGTCGATGTCATGCGTCACCAAAATCATAGTGACTCCTCCCTTGCGCTTTATTTCAAGAAGCTTGTCTTGTATGTCGGCCCTAGTGAAAGAATCCAAGGCGCCCATAGGCTCGTCAAGCAAAAGCAAGTCCGGGTCGTTGATGAGAGAGCGCGCTATCGCCACACGCTGCGCCATTCCGCCGCTTATCTGGTGGGGAAATGACTTTTCAAAGCCTTCAAGGCCTATCATCGAAATGTATTCGGCAACCTTGTCCTTTTTTTGTTTGTACACTCGCCGCGCCTTTAATCCAAAAGCTATGTTTTGTTCCACTGTGAGCCATTGAAACAA
The DNA here is from genome assembly GCA_017645785.1 of Treponema sp. Classification (GTDB taxonomy): domain Bacteria; phylum Spirochaetota; class Spirochaetia; order Treponematales; family Treponemataceae; genus Treponema_D. Next base: position 207,642 of record JAGCNW010000014.1, on the reverse strand, counting down.
GCCGTCTCTCTGAAACACATATCCACGCGACGGCGAAGGCTTTGTTATGCGCTCGCCGTTCAAAAGAAGCTCGCCCGACTGCGGCTTGTCAAGGCCGGCTATAAGGCGCAGCAAAGTTGTCTTTCCGCATCCCGACAAACCGATGATTGAAACAAGCTCGCCTTTCTTTATAGACAAATTAACGTCGCTCAAAACTTGAACCACGGTCTCCTCATCCCTATATATCCTGTTCACTCCTTTTATTTCCAAAATCGTTTCGCTCATTTTAAGAACCCCTTCTGCCATCTCAAAACTTTCGACTCAATCAACTTGATGACCGCGGAAATCAAACTGAACAAAATAGCCATCACGATAATAGCGGCGAAAACCTTGTAATACGCGCTCCAAACCTTTGAAGCGTTGATGTAATAGCCCAAGCCGCCGGGCTGCCCCATCATCTCTGCCATTACAAGCGTAGTGAACGCAAATGCGCTCGCCGTGTTTATTCCGGTAAAGATATGCGGCATTGCGTGCGGAACGGCGACAAAAAAAACGAGCGCAGGCGTTCTTGCGCCAAGAGTGCGGGCCACTTCAAACAGCGACTTGGGAGCGCTTTGGATTCCCATCGCGGTAAGGGAGGCGACTGGAAACCAAACGCTTATTACAATCAAAAATACCGCCGCCACAAATGGAGTCGGAAAAAGAGTCAGGGCGAACGGCATCCAAGCCACCGCTGGAATCACCCCAGTCACGTTAAGAACGGGTGAAAGCCAGTAGTAAACCTTTGGAAACCAACCTATCAAAATTCCGGTTCCAACTCCAAAAATAACGCCAATCGAAAATCCGGCTGAAAAAAGCCTGAGCGAATACAGGGTGTTCTGCCATATAAACTCGCTTTCCATGAGAAAGGCTCTGACAATTCCCGCAGGGCCAGGGAAAAACGGCTGGGGCAAAATCAAAAGCTTTGTCCCCAGCAAATCCCAAACGAACAGAGCCATGCCCATCGCGAATCTAAACGGAGCGCGCTTTCTGTACTTTTTTCTTCTCTCCTTATCAAAGAAGGAATAAAAGCCCAGCGCCAGATACACGAAAGCCGTCGCTGCAAGAACCAACCTGTAAGCGCCGTTCATATTGAGCGTAAATTTGCCAATAGCGTAATCTTCAATTGTCACGCCAAAAGCGATTTGAGGAACTGCGTAATTTCCTATAATCGCAATCGCAAAGCCAAGAATCGTAAAGGCTATGACTGCAAAAAACTTAGCCTTGCGCGAAGCGCCTTGAGGAAGACGCCTGTTGTCAACAACGCTCATAACTTAACTCCAGACCTTAAGAACAGCAATCGACATCAACCTTTGCGTAAATCTTTTTTGAGAAAGCCTTTGGCTCGCTCTTTAGATATCCAATGTCATAAAGCGCCTGTACAAAATATTCCACGTCAGACTCAACGTTTTGCTTGCCTGCATGGCGCGCCGCCTTAGATGGATACTCATAACTCTTGATAAGCTCGACAGCCAACTCCTTGTCTTCAATCAAGGAATATTTTCCGCTTATTATGATGTCAACCGTTTCCTCTGGATTGGCGCTAATCCAATCCTGCGCTTTTCTATAGGCGCGCAAAAGAGCGGCGATTTCTTCGGGCTTTTCTTTTAACAATTTTGACGACGCGTAAAGGAAGCAGCAATACTTTCCTTTAAAGGCAGGGTCGGTCGAAAGGTCAAAGATAACCTTAACTTTTCCAGCTTTTTCCGCGACGCTTCCAAGAGGATCCCACATGGCCGCCACGTCAAGCTCGCCGCTATACAGCGCTTCAAGCTCAAGGTTTCCGTCTGCAAACGGAAGGAAAGAAACTTCGCCGTCTTTTTGCAAGGCGGAAATTCCAGCCTGCTCAAGCCAAAGGCTCGCCACTTGGTGCGGTGTGCCGCCGATTTCATCAACGCCGATTTTCTTTCCTTTCAAATCCTTAACGCTCTTGATGTTGGAATCAGGGCGAACAACAAATTTTATGCAGCCGTTGTGAAGTCCGTCAACGACTTTTACATTGACGCCTTCTTCGATTGACGGAAAAAACTGAAAGTCGCCGTTTACAATCGGAATTGTTCCATTGTTAAGTCCAATCTTTCTGGTTTCAGTGTCCGCCGAAATAAGGTTCACGTCAAATCCTTCATCCGCAAAAAAACCTTTTTCATAGGCAATGTAAATCGGCGCTCCGCAAAGCGCTCCGTCTTTTCCGGGAATGTTGACCTTTCCGTATTTATACGCGCCGCCGTCCTTCTTTGACTTTGAACACGACATAAACGAAACCATGGCAAGCGAAGCCGCTATTGCCGCAATCGCGATTGTTCTTGTTTTTTTCATCTTCTTTCTCCTAAATTATTTTTATTCATAAACCGCCGACGGCGATTTTATTTTCCATTAAAAAGACGTCCGCCTTTCATAAAATAGCGGCAATCCGCTTCAGCCGCCGCGCGCTCATCATGGGTCACCATCAAAACGGCTGTTCCTTCTTTTGAAACGGTCTTAAAAAGGGACACAATTTCCTTTGCAATATCCGCGTCAAGGTTTTCAGTAGGCTCGTCGGCCAAAATGAGCGCGGGTTTATTTATCAAGGCGCGGGCAATCGCGGCGCGTTTGGCCTCTCCGCCTGACAAATCGCTTGGATAGTTTAGCGCCAAGCCTTCAATTCCCAAAAGGCGCAAAAGCTTTCGCGCTTCAGACGAAGGATCTCCCTTTCGCTTGGAAAGGAAAAAAGGCAAGCGAATGTTGTCAAGCGCGTTGAGATTCGCCAAAAGGCTCAAGCCTTGCGGTATATGCCCTACAGACGAATTTCTAAAAGCGGATAAATCGCTGTCATTCAAAAGCGACAGATTCGTTCCATCTATCAAAACCTCGCCGCTAGTTGGAAGCAAAAGGCCCGCGATTAAATTTAGAAGCGTGCTTTTTCCGCTGCCGGACTCCCCCATGACGCTGGCAAACACTCCCTTATCAAGCGAAAGTCCAACGCCGTCAACGGCAAAGAAACTTTTTCCGTTCCGCCGGAATTCCTTTTTTAGATTTTTTACTTCAAGCAAAGCCATCATTCGCCATCCTTAATCAAATAAATCAGCTCACGCCTGCCAGCGCGAACAGCCTCAAGCGCGGCGGCCGCGGGCCCCAAGGCCAAGGAAAGTCCAACGCAAAGCAGCGCTGACACAAAAATTGTCCAAACCGAGGGAAGCAGACAAGGAAGACGCAATGCCTTTGCAATCAAGGCGCTAAAAGGAATGATCGCCGCCGCCGAAAGCGCCGTTCCCGCCACGCCTCCTATCGCGCAAACCAACGCAGATTCAGCCAACACAAGAGCGGCCAATTTTTTTGACGATGCGCCAAGCGAGCGCAAAACCGCGAATTCTTTTTTTCGTTCATTCGCCAAAAGCAAAAAGACTACAAAAAGTGAAATTAGCGCGGCAACAAAAAAAAGCGCTGAAAACACGTACAAAAAAACGATAAAAATTTGCATGTTGCCCGCCAATGAACTGACCATGCTTTTTGACTTAATCACTTGAAGACCGTCAAAAGAGGCGCGAATGTTGTGGGTCACTTCATCAGCGGTAAAGCCGTCTTCAAGGCGAACAAGAACGCTTGAAATGGATTTTGTCGGATCAATATTTTTAGTAAACTTAAGACCCCTGTCTTTCGCCGCGGCAAACAAATCAAAAAGCGTGTTCATATTCGCATATACAGCTTGATCCAAACTTGTTCCGGTTTTTTCGAGCGTCGCCGCGACAAGATAATTTTTGCCAAAGAATCTCAACTCGCGATTTTCGCCAAGCGTGATGTCGCGCCCTATTACCAGCTCGCCATCTTTTATAGACTTGCTGTAAGATTTTTCAATCCACGGCTGGATTGAAAAATCACTTTTAGGGTCAAAGCCAATGAACTGAACCGGAATGGCGCAACAATCTTGATTGGCAGATGTTAAAAAAAATTGCGCCGAAACTTCTTTGACGCCTTGAACCCCTTTGATTTTTTCCTCCACCTCTTTGTCAAAGTAAAAATAAGCTGGCTCGCCTTTTAAAAGAATTCCTTCCAAACCTTTGTCATAGCCGACAGGAACAACCAGCAAATCCGCTCCCAGTCGAGCCTTTAAAGAGCCAAGACCTTTTTTCATTCCAGCGGCTAAAATTGTTGAAGCGAACAAGACAAAGGCCGCTATCGCGGCTAACGACGCAAGAGCAACGCTTCTTGATGGCCGTCGGCGCAAATTTCCAATAGCCAGCCAAAAAGTTGACAGAGGCCTTGCTTTTTCTTCAGTTTTTTTAAAGCCGTCAGAATCATTTAATTTTTCAAAACTATCTTTGACTTTCAAAGCTTGCCTCCATATAAAATTAGAGACTGATTTCAACCAAAAAATTGAAATCAGTCTCTAATCTTTTTAGTCAACTGAGCGTTGCGGCGTTCCGCATTTTTTATGGGAAAAATATAGCAAATCGCGCTTTCAATGTCTAATACAAAATAAAAATGGCTGGGTATAGACAGATTCTATAATCAGCCAAATCAATTGTTTTTCATAGAATCGTTGGCAAGAGCGCGGATTTCGCGAACCAGCGCGTCCTGGGCCGACTCGCCGGCCTTCAATCGTCTTTTCCAGCCTTTAGCTTTTCTTCCTCTGGAATGGCAAAGACAATGTCCAGATTATAATCTTGATTTTTATTGATAAAATTTTTGCAGGCGTAAACAGCTTGAGTCCAGGCGTCATAAAGCGGGTAGCCAAAAATTCCTGCGGAAATTAGCGGAAAGACAACTGAATGAATGTCATTTTCGCGGCATTTACGATTGCATCAGCAGGAATGTTTGTTATTCCTTTTTGTTGCAGTGTTATTGAACTCATAATACACTAACCTCTCCATTCCTCAATCTTCAATCCAAAACTTTTATGCAAGATTTTCGCCAGCCATCGCCTGTGGCATGTTTCGCCTTCAAGAACATTCTCAAAGCATAAAAGAAAAACGTCCGCGCAGCCCATGTTTTTCCTAAGCCATTTTGCAAGAACGCGAAAGCTGAACATAAATGTCGCGCTCATTTTTCTTTCGATTAAGAATCGCGCTGTAAGACGAAGTGTAAAGCATTTCATTCCTCCGTCAATTCGACAAGGCGTTCCAGCGCAAGATGAATTCGTTCATTTTCCTGCTTCCCTTAAAAATCACCGTACTCGCTAAATTCTTCGCGAATGTCGTCGTCTTCCATCAAAAGCTCCATGTCGGCCTTGCTGCAAGTTCCGTCCTGAAAGCGCTCAAAAAGGCCGCCGCGCGAATTGTCGTATTCGTCTCCGTCGCGTTCATAAGACCCGTCGTAGTCGCTTTGCTCTTCGCCAGAAAAACCTTCGTATCCGCAATCATCCGAGGAAGCGCCCCATCCCTGCGCTCCCGCTCCGCCCAAAGCAAAAACAACAATCGCGACAACCACAATCAAAACGAGCATATCTTGCCTCTTTACACAATCCATTATACCACAGTCAGGGTGTCATAGAATGTCACCGGGAAAAATATTTTTCCGCCGCTCACTCCTCATTCTCCTCCATCGCGGCCAGCTCCTTTTGCAGCGTTTCCTGCAGGGCTTCGTCAAAGCCGGTCAGGGCGGAAAAGGGCAAAAAGATTTTGGCGCGCTGGCTTAGGGGCATCCGGTCTTTTAGGGAATCGCAGCCCCAGTCGTAATTTATTATGTCGTCGTAATTTTTTTCGGTCATGCCTTGTGCCCTCCGATTTGCTCGTTGCGGTCGCGGGTCGTGGCGCCTTCCTGCAAATTCGTTCCTTTTAAAATCGCGTTCTTTCCAAACTTGCCGATGATTTTTAGCCTGGCGCTTTGAAGGCTCTCCTCCTGCCCGGGCTTTATGCCAAGCGCCTCCGCTTCCACGCCGTCAAAAAGGCTTGGCTCTCGCCGCGATTCTGGAATCGTGTTGTTGGCGCAAACGTTCACGCGGCGGACAAGGTAGTTGGGGTTTGCGATCCGTTCAAAAAGAGAGACAAAGCTTTCCACGATCAGCTTGGAGGAATTGCTGTGCGTTCCAAGAGAAAGGCTCCCTCCCGCCGGCTTTGGAACGGGGCGGCCGTAATAGTCGTAGACCACTTCGCCGTCAAAATCGTTCTTGCCCAAAGTCTGCGCGTCGTAGCCTATGTAAAGCGTGATGGAATTCGCCACAAGTTTTTTCTTGAACAAATCCAGCGCCAAAAGCTCGGCCATTTCGCGGACGATGATTTTTGCCTTTTCGTAGTCGTACGGCTCGTGAAGGACTTGTCCGCTTCCAAGGCTTTTGGCTTGTGACTTGTAGCCCTTGATTTCCTTCATTCCGACAGGCTCATAGCCCCAGGCGTGGTCGATTAAAATCTCCGCGTCAATTCCAAATTCCTTGTACAAAAGCTTGGGATTCTTTAACGAAAGACGAGCCACGTCTCCCATCGTGCGCAAAAAATATTTTTCAAGCCTGCGCGCGGTTCCGTTCCCCACCCTCCAAAAATCCGTGAGCGGCCTGTGGTTCCACAATTTTTTTCTGTAGGAAATTTCGTCAAGCTCCGCGATTCTCACTCCGTCCTTGTCGGCGGGAATATGCTTTGCCACAATGTCCATCGCGATTTTTGCCAAGTAAAGGTTGGGCGCGATTCCAGCCGTGGCCGTTATTCCAGTCGCGTCCAAAACGTCGTGAATCACGCGGACCGCAAGCTCGCGCGCGCCTATCTTGTAAAGCGCAAGATAGCTTGTCGCGTCGATGAAAACTTCGTCAATCGAATAAACGTGAATGTCCTCGGGCGCGAAATATTTTAGGTAGACGTTGTAAATGTCGGTGGAATACTTTATGTAAAGCGCCATTCGCGGAACGGCCGTGATGTACTCCAAGTCTTTTCCGGTCTGCTTCTTTACCTCGCGCGCCTTGGCCTCAACCTCAAAAAGCCTGCAACGGCCGCCAAGCCCGTAAGCCTTTAGCGCGGGGCTCACCGCAAGGCAAATCGTCTTGCTTGTGCGACTTTTGTCGGCAACCACAAGCTTTGCCGTCAGCGGATCCAATCCGCGCTCGCGGCATTCAACCGAGGCGTAAAAAGATTTTAGGTCAATCGCGATATAGGTCTTGGCTTGCATGGGGCGGCCTATAGTCCAAGCGCCTTTTTCAGTTCCGCCTTAAGGGCTTCGTAGCGCAGGCGCTTTTCTTCTTTTGCAAAGTGAACGTCGCGGAACTGTTCGGGGGTATTTTGGTAGCAAAGCTTTTCGTCGCCAAACTGTTCGCTGGTAAGGTCAAAGACGCAGTCGCCGTTTGCGGTGGGAACAACGTTGTAGCAGTGGTAGTTTCCGCCGTCGCGAAGTATGCCGTAGACTTTTCCGCCAAAAATGTCTTGCGCCAAAAAGGCTGTGATTGAGCATTGGCCAAGCGTCTTGTTCTTTGGCGTCCAGTCCTGCCTCATTCGCGGGGCGCAAGTTTGCGCGCTCCAAATTTCGCAAAGCAAGTCGTACAAGTGCCGCGGATTTTTTATTTTTGCGTAAGCCGGATTTGTCGGAACGCAATCCGCTCCCTGCCAGCCGAAAAAATTGTATTCCATAGGTCAGAGATACTTCACCAATTCCGCAATCACGCCTTTCATGCGGTCGTCGCTTAGGCCGTAGTCCATTTGCTTGTAGCTCCAAGCTGCGCGGCCGATTCCGCATTCGTTAAAAGCGGCGTTGATGTCCTTGTACCAGGCCAGCGTTTGCTCGGGAGCGGCGCGGTCGATGACGCCGTACTCGCCGCAGTAAAGGGGAACGCCGCGCTCTTGGCAAACCTTGATTCCGGCCTGCCACTTTTTGACAAAATATTCCGGGCCGTAAGTTTTTGACTCGTCATCGGCATGGCTTACAAAATCCGGAAAGCCGCAAGACCGCGCCGCGTCGTCGTGCTTTTTATAGGTCGTCGGATATTCCAGCCTAAAGTCGGCTGGCATTCCGGAAATCCAAGGCGCGCCCTGGTGCGTGAACATAAGCGGGTCGTAGCAATGAAAATTGTAGACGATGTTTTCGTCGGCGGGCTCGGCCAAATCTTTTAGCGCGTCGATTGAATTGTTCCAATAGCCGCCAATCAAAATCTTTATCGTCTTTGAATGGCTTCTGATTGTCTCAATCGCCTTGGCGGAAATTTTGTTCCACGCGTCGCTGTAAGACGGAGAGGTGACTTCGTTCAAAAGCTCAAAGGCCATCATCTCTTCGTATTTAACATAGCGCTTGGAAAACTCTTCCCACAAAGCGTAAAAATGCGCGTGAAGCTTTTCGTCGGCAAAAAAATTGTTCTTGTCTTCGCCAGCGTCAAACGAATAGCCCAAAGTTTTGTGGACGTCCAAAATCAAGTTGAGCTTATTTTCCTTTGCCCATAGAATCGCGTTGTCAACGTAGCCGAATCCGCTCTCAATAAAGGAGCCGTCCTCGCGCTGAAAAACCTGCCAGTCAACCGGCACGCGAACGTGGTCGATCCCCCAAGAAGCGGCCTTTTTAAAATCTTCTTTTACAATGAACGTCTTGTAATGCTCGTCGCTGTATTCCGCGCACTGAGAAAGCCATCCGCCAAAATTAACGCCTTTTTCGTAACCAACAAATTTTTTCATATATGCCTCAAAGTTCAGTTTATACGATGGAACGGCTTTAGTCTAGCGGCGACATTGAAAAGCGAGCGCGTTTGCGCTATACTTCTCCACGGAGATTATATATGGAAGAAACAAGTGAAAAAAGCATTGCCGTTTTGATTGACGCGGACAACACTCCCGGAAAAAAGTTAAAGTTGATTTTGCAGGAAATCGCCGTTCACGGCCACATCATAACCAAGCGCGCTTACGGAGACTTTTCTTCGGAGCATTTAAAGAATTGGAAGCGCGACTTAAACGACAACGCCATCATTCCAATCCAGCAGTTCGCCTACACTCAAGGAAAAAATTCCAGCGACTCGGCGATGATCATCGACGCGATGGACTTGCTTTACACAGACAAGTACGACTCAATCGCGCTTGTCACAAGCGACAGCGATTTTACAAAATTGGCAACCCGCCTCCGCGAAAGCCAGATTTACGTTTTTGGCGTCGGGCAAAAAAAGACTCCTCCGTCATTCGTGAACGCCTGCGACGACTTTATTTACATTGAAAACTTGACCGACGACGAGGAAGAGGAAGCCGAAGAAAAGGCCGACGACTCAAAGGCCAAGCACAAGGTGACAAAAGTCCGCAGCGCCTTCTTTAGAAAATCGCCCGGCGACAAAATGACCGACCGCCAGTTTAGGAAAATCTTCAAGCTTTTGACCAACGCCTACGAAAAGTACGCCGCCGAAGACGGCTGGGCCGACGTCAGCGCCGCGGGCAACTTCTTCAAGCGCCAAGACCCGGGCTTTGACACCCTGGACTACGGCTTTAGAAAACTTTCCGACATCATTCTTTACCTAAAGGACGACTTTGAACTGCAAAAGCTTCCGTCGGAACGCAACAGCCGCTACGCGCGCATGCAATATAGGCCAAAGTAATCAAGACAAAAAAATCCCGCGGTTCGTTCGCGGGATTTTTTTCACCATTACTTCTGTCCGTAATAGGCGTTGGGCCCGTGCTTTCGCTCGTAGTGCTTTTTTATGATGTAGTCCGGGAGCGGTTGGGCGCCGGGATTTATTGCAAGCGTGTTCATCGCCATCTTGCAAACTTCTTCCAAGACGGCGGCGTTGTAGACTGCTTTTTGCGCGTCGCTCCCCCAGGCAAAGGGTCCGTGTCCGCCGACCAAAACCATCGTCACTTCGGCGGGATTCAGCTTTAGGCCTTCAAAGTGCTGGACAATCGCGTTGCCGGTTTCCAACTCGTAGTCGCTTTCAACCATTTCTTTGGAAAGGTAGGGCGTGCAGGGAACGGCGTTCTGGATGTGGTCGGCGTGGGTCGTTCCAAAAAGCGGAACGGACTTTAGCGCCTGAGCCCAGGAAACCGCCGCCGTAGAATGCGTGTGAATTATTCCGCCGATTTTGGCGCCTTGCTTTACGGCAAACTCCTTGTACAAAACAATGTGCGTCGGCGTGTCGCTGGACGGATTAAGGTTTCCCTCTACGCGCGCGCCTTCCAAGTCAAGAACGACCATCGAGTCGGGCGTAAGCTTTTCGTAAGGGACTCCCGACGGCTTGATTGCAAAGACGCCCTTGTCCTTGTCAAAGGCGCTCACGTTTCCCCAAGTGTAAAGCGCCAAATGCTGCGCGGGGATTTGCATGTTGGCTTCGTATGCTTCTTCCTTTAATGACTGGTAGGCTGACATAATTTTTGTTCTCCTTAATCTAAATTGTCAACGGCGGCGCGTTCTACCGCAAGGCCTTTTTTGTAGTTGGCGAAGAACTTGTTAAAGCCTTCAACGTCGGCCGCGTCGGGAGCGGTCTTTGTGACTTCCGCGCTGGCAAAGACAACTTTGTTAAGCCAATCGCCAAGGCTCATTCCCTTTTTGTCGGAAGCGTAGGCGGCCAACAGCGCCATGCCCCAAGGTCCGCCCTCGCCCGCCGTTTTCATCGAGCTTACCGCCGTATGCATCGCGGCCGCCATGATTTTTGCGCCGACGCCGGCTGTCTTAAAAAATCCGCCGTGCCCCGTAAGCGAGTCCAGCGCGACTTTTTCTTTTTCAAACAAAATGTCCATGCCGGCGCGCAAGGCTCCCAGCGCGGTGAACAATTGAGCGCGCATAAAATTTTCCAGAGTGAAGTTTGCGTTTTGCGTTCTTACAAAAAGCGGGCGGCCGCTTGCAAAGCCCGTAATCGATTCGCCCGAAATGTAATTGTAAGGAACCAAGCCGCCGCAATCTTTGTCGCCGTTTAAAGCCAATCCCAGCAAAGTGTCGTAAAGCTGGCCCTTAGAAAAATTGGCGCCCAAAGCGGTCGCGGCGCTTCCGAACAATTTTATCCACTTGTCGTATTCGCCGGTGCAGTTGTTGGCGTGGGCCATTGCGGCGGCGCTTCCGTCCGGGGTCTGGACAATGTCTATTTGGTTTTTGTAGGCCGCGCTCAAGGGCTTTTCCAAAACGACCATCGCAAAGACTGACGTTCCCGCGCTGACGTTTCCGGTTCTGGCCGCCACGCTGTTTGTCGCGACCATTCCGGTTCCGGCGTCGCCTTCCGGAGGAGCGAGGAGGCATCCGGCTTCAAACGTTCCTGTGGGGTCCAAAAATTTCGCGCCCGCTTCTGTCAACGTTCCCGCGTTGTCGCCCGCAAGCAAAACGCGCGGCAAAATAGATTCAAGCTTCCACGGAAATTTTTTATCGGCCACAAGATTGTCAAAGGCGGCCAACATTTTTTTGTCGTAATTTTTTATGGCGGAATCAATCGGGAACATTCCCGAAGCGTCGCCGATTCCCAAAACTTTTTGGCCGCTAAGCTTAAAGTGGACCCAGCCGGCCAGCGTGTTTATGCTTGCGATTTGGGGAACGTGTTTTTCTCCATTTAAAATCGCTTGGTACAAGTGCGAGGCGCTCCAACGTTCCGGCACAGGAAAGTTGAATAAGTCGGTAAGCTTTTCGCTGGCCTCTCCAGTAATCGTGTTCCGCCACGTTCGGAACGGAACGAGAAGATTGTCGTCTTTGTCAAAGGCAAGGTAGCCGTGCATCATCGCGCTGATTCCAAGCGCCTTGGCCTTCTTTAGTTCCAAGCCAAATTTATTTTTGACGTCGGCCTTTAGTTCGGCAAAAGCGGTTTGCAAGCCCTTTTGAACCAAGTCCAGAGAGTAAGTCCAAACGCCGTCAACCAAAGAATTTTCCCAGTCAAAGGCGCCCTGCGCGGCCGGATTGAAATTCGCGTCAATCAAAACCGCCTTGATTCTGGTCGAGCCAAATTCAATTCCAATGCATGATGAGTCCAATTCCGCTTGCGTCATATTTCTTCCTCCATAATGTTTTCCTTAAAGTAAATGTCCAAAGGCATGCTTATTGTTTTTTGCGCGTCGCTTTGAAGGACGATTTTTTTGTAAATCTCCTTCATTACCGCCTGGCCCTGGCCTTTTGGGTCTTGCGAAATCAGCGCGTCGATCTTTCCTTTTTTTATCGCGTCTTTGTTTGATGGAACCAAGTCAAAGCCGGTTACGGCGATCTTGTCCTTAAGGCCAAGTTCCGCGATTCGTTCCCCCACAAAGTGGCCTTCGCTGTTGACGATGCAAACGCCCCGCAAGTCGGAACATTCCTTTACCAAAGAATCGACGGCTTCGTAAATGTGTTTTTTTTCGGCGCCGCGGGCAATCTTTAAAACGCCCTTTCCTTTTTTTGTCTCGGTAAAATACTCTTCAAAGCCCCGGCTTCGTTCGTTCAAGTTGAATGATTCTGAGAAAGGCTTTATCGCGGCAAACGTTCCCTCCCCCTTGGCAAAAAGGCGGGTAATCTTGGCCGCCAAAAAACCGGCGCTCAAAGGATTCTGCGTCGCGGCGCAAAGGGGGTCGGAGCCAGGCACCGTCGAGTCCACAAAGCAATAAGGAGACGAAAGGCGCGACTCGCTCAGCAAAACCAAAATTTCTTCCTGCATGACAGGCGCGATGATAAAGGCCGCGCAATCGGACGCTATCATTTTTTTGAACTGCTCGTTAAGGGAATTGCGGTCAGGGCGCTTGAATTCGTAGGATTCCAGCTTAAAGCCAAAGGAAGCGTAGTCGTTTTGGCAGGCTTCCTGGATTCCGTCGTAAATTTCCTGCCAATAGCCGCTTTCTTCGCTGACGGAGGGAATCAAAACGCCGATTTTAAACTCGCCCTTTTTCTTTAAAAAGCGGGCGATCGGGTCGGGCTTGTAGCCGTTTTCGTTGATGATTTTGAGGATTTTTTGGCGGGTCTCGTCGCTTACGCGGCCGCGGTTGTGCATTACGCGGTCAACGGTTCCGGTGGAAACTCCCGCTATTTTAGCAATTTCACTTACAGTCATTCAAAAACGCCCTTTTTTGCGTGTTCGTTCACGCAATTTTTAACAGAATAACCGATATTTTGGCTGTTGTCAAGAATTATTTTTAAGGAACGGGTGGAACGCTTGCCTGGCCAAAAGGCCCCGCGGAAAAAAATCGCAAAAAAGTTTTTAAAAAATTATTGACACACAACTTGCATTAGCATATACTAACTTCCAAAATAATAAATAGGAGTCATTATGAAAAAGACTATCGCATTTTTGGCTGCATGCGCCGCGCTTTGCGCTGGAGCGTTTGCAGAAGAAGAAAAAGACTGGAAAGTCGAGATCCAAGCCAAGCTAAAGGCCGTCGAAGTTGAGGATGTCAGCGGAGACCATAACACAAAGGCCTTTGACGAAAACATGTTTGACGACGACACCCACATCGCCTTTGTTTATGACGGCTCAAAATATGAAGCCGCGGTGGAAATCACGCCGAGCTTCTTTTGGGAAGACGGCTTTGACTCGCCCGTCCTAGGAAAAAACATCGTAAAGGGCTTTACCAAGTTGTACGCCGGCGTGAAATTTGGCGAAGTGGCCAAACTGCGCGGCGGCATTTACAAAGAGCGAACGGACGATTTGCTCGAAGGCTTTAGGGTAAACACTTGGATTGACGAAAAGAAGCTGGGATTCATGTCGTCAGCTTTTGAACTGGACGAAGAGAGCGACCTTATGAACGGCCAGGCCTTGTTTGACTATTATCACGGACCTGTGACAATTCAAATCGCTCCCGTAGCCTCCTACTTTTACGAAGACTCAAAAAAGTTTGGCGTCCAGGCGCGCGCCTTTTTGCAATTTGAGCCGGTTTCAATTGTTGTGAACGAACAGCTTTCTTACACAAAAGGAACCAATTCTGAAACAGGAGTCAAAAACGAAAGCTTTGTAAACATGGCGAGCGTTTACGCGCGCTTGAACATGATAGAAGGCCTTCCGATTCTCGTAGGCGCGGCCTTTAAGACTGACTCGGACAATTCGGACAACAACCGCATCGCGATTGAAGCCCGCCTTGAAAAAGAGTTTGAAAAATTCGGCCTCACCTTTCACAACAACATGACGTTCAACAAAGACCACAATGTCCTTTACAACGGACTTGGAATCAATTTCCCCGTCGCCGAAATGGTCAGCTTGGGCGCGGACATCGAAAACTACATCGACTTTAACTCTGACTCAGTTTGCGGAAAGTTGAGGGCAATGCCGTACGTTGAATACGTTCCGCATGAAAACGCAAAAATAAAGGCGGGCCTTGAGTTCACGCCGGAATGGTCTAAGGACAACACAAAGTTGAACTTTGCTGTTCCCGTGACAATCGCCGTCGTATTCTAGGCCTCTAAAAAAGCAGAAAAAACTTCCTTGTCCTTGGCAGGGCGCGAAAGCGTTCCGCCAAGGATTTTTTTTTGCCTTATTTTTTTCCTTTGGCGGCGTCAAGAAGTTCGTAGTAAACGGGCTTGGGCTTGAAGTTTTTGTCGAACAAAAGCGCGTTGCCGTAGCCGGGCTTCCAGGCGGGAATCCAGCTGTTTTTGTCGGACACGCCCCAAACGATAAAGCTTTCTACATTCGGTTCCTCCACCGCAAGCTTCATAAGGGACTTCCAAATTTCCTTTTGCTTTGGCTCCAGTTCCTCCAAGCGGTTGAGCGGAATGCGGACGTCAACTTCGCTAAAGCAAATCTTGATTCCAAGATCGGCGTAACGGCGGATGTTTTTACGAATCGCGTCCTCGTTGTATGGAAGGTCGGCGGCCAAGTGCAGCTGCATTCCAACTCCGTAAATCGGAACGCCCCGCTCCACAAAACTTTTCACAAGCTCGTACATCGCGTCGGCCTTTGGGTAGCCGGCGGCTTCGTTGTTGTATTCGTTAAGGAACAAATGAGCGTCGGGATCAACCTCGTGGGCCTTGCGCAAGGCGCGCTCAAGGTAGTCGGAGCCGATCGTCTTAAGCCAAACAGTTTCGCGCAAGCTTCCGCCTTCGTTGAACATTTCGTTCACTACGTCGTAGTCGCGGATGCGGCCCTTGAACTTTTGCATGACGGTCGTAATGTGCTCGTCCATTATCGCTTCGGCCTCTTCCTTGGTCTTCATTTGGTTGATGAAGGGAGGATTCATTTCGTGCCAAAAAAGGGTGTGCCACTTGGCGACAATCTTATTTTTCTCCGCGAACTTGACAAGGTTTTCGGGATCGCTCCAGTTCCAAAAAGTTTTGTTGGGCCTAAGCTGCGAGCTTTTCATGCAGTTTTCGGCGACCAAAATTTTCGCTTCGCCCTCTATCAACTTTTGCGTGTTGGCGTCCAAGAGGTCAGTCACCGAAACGGCAAACCCAAAGTCAACGCCTTTTTTTTCGGCGGCGCTAGCGATTGTCTTTTTTCCGCAAGACGCAAGGCAAAAGCAAAGCGCGCAAAGGCTCGCCGCGCATATCAATTGTTTTTTCATAACTCCTCCATATTTTAAGCGGAACAAAAAAAACAGCCCGCTAAACTCTTCTATATATATTATAGCACATCATTCGGTTTTTTGGGATTTTTTTTTAATACCAAGGGCGGGGATTGCAGTCAGCCTCGACGCGTTCCTCAACGCCGTCCTCCAAAAGGGGAAAAAAGTCAAGGCCGGTGATTTGCTCAACCTCGTCCACGCTGGCGGCATAGCGCCAAAAATCGCCCTCGCAACCTTTGTTTGGAATCACAAAGGCAATCGCAATAAGGTCCGCGCAAGTCTCCGGCGAGTCCTGTTCCAAACCGTCTTCGAAAATCGGAACCAATATCACCTTGTAAAAAAATTCCGGAACCGCGACCTTGCTCTCGCCGATGGAAGGATACTCGTCCGCGGGCTTGGAAAGCACCGGGCCGGAAACAATATAGGCCGCGCCGTAAAGCCTGACCCACTCGCGGACTTGGTCTTCCAAGTCCTTCCATATTCCCCGGTTAAACGCGGCGGCTTGGGGGCACATATTGCTCATATAAAAAGTTTCGCTCATCGCTTCTTTGCTAAAAACCATGTCGCCCGCCGGAGTCAAATGCCCCCTGTCGTAGCCCGACTTTTTGTAGTCCGCGAGCGTCGCCGAACCATTTGCGATTTGCAGGTCGGGCCTAAAGTCGTTTGTCCGCTTTACGTTTTTTTGCAGCATAAAGTCGCGCAAGCAATAGGCCGACCATTCGGCCTGCTCATAAGATTCCCGGTAGCAAATCGAATAGTATTGGAAATTGCGTATTTGGTGGTCTGGGGAATTGTTGTCGGCGGAAAGTTCGGCGGCCGCGGCGTCTTGGTCAGCGTAAATGTCGTCTGCGTCACGGTCGGCAATAACAGCGGCATTGCCCGGACAGAGGGGAATCTCAAGTCCAGGCGGAAGCGCGATTTGCGCGTGGGCGACAAAGGCCGCCGCCAAAAGCGCGAAAAAAAAGAAAAGCGATTTTTTATTTTTCACGCCTGTTCGCTTGAGTTTTCCGAAGAAGCGGCCGCGTCCTTCTCCTGCCAGTGTCGGTAGAAGTTGGCGAGCACCGCGCCGGACAAGTTGTGCCAAACGCTAAAAATCGCGCCGGGAACTGTGGCCATCGCGAGCGAGGGGAATGCGGTGGAAGCAAGGCTTGTTGCTAGTCCTGAGTTCTGCATTCCGATTTCGATTGAAAGCGCCTTTGTCTTGGACACGTTAAGGCGCAAAAGCTTTCCAAGGCAAAAGCCGCAAGCGTAGCCCAAAAGGTTGTGCAAGATTACGACGGCAAAGACAATCGCGCCTGTCGTAAGGATTTTCTGCGAGTTGCGCGAGACGACCGCTCCGACAATCAAGGCGATCGCGATGACGGAAATGGCGGGCAAAATCGCGCCGATTTTTTGCGTGAACTTTCCGAAGAACTTGTTGATGACAAAGCCCAAGCCAATCGGAACGATGACGACCTTTACAATAGAAAGGAACATCGATACGACGTCAACATGGACGCTCTCTTTTAAAAGCAAGTAAGTGATGGCGGGAGTGAGGAGCGGAGCGAGCAAAGTGTTTACGCTTGTCATTCCGACAGAAAGAGCCACGTCGCCCTTGGAAAGATAAGTGATTACATTGCTGGCGGTTCCGCCGGGACAAGTTCCGACAAGAATGACGCCGGCCAAAAGCCCTACCTCAAGGCCAAAGATTTTTCCCAAGGCAAAGGCCAAAAGCGGCATGATTGTGAACTGGGCAAGGCAGCCGATGATGATGTCCTTTGGGCGGGTAAAGACAAGCGCGAAGTCTTCGATTTTGAGCGTGAGTCCCATTCCGAACATGACCAGCATCAAAAGCGGGTTGATCCAAGACGGCTGGATCCAAAGACAACTCTGCGGAACAAAGAGCGCGAGAGCGGCCACGGCCAAAATAATCAAGGCCATGAACTTTCCAAAGAAGTTTCCGATTTTTTCTAAAACAGACATGATGTACCTCTAGAAAGGATTTTACCGCAAAGAGAAAATCTTGACAATAAGCGCTTTTTTTAGTGATATATAAGAATGAGTTTTTTAATCCGGCACCAGCATGACTTGATGATCGCGCTTCAAGCGATTTGCCTTTTGACAGCCTTTTTGACTTTGCGAACAAACAACCTTTCAAGAAGGCGAAAGGCCGCGATAATTTTTTTGGAACTGAGCGCGGCGGGCATTTTGTCGTCGCAGTTAGCCTTTACCGCATACAGCTTTATGATGAACGAAACGGCAATCTTTATCACAAAAATCGCAAAATTCGGCGACTACTTTTTTCCCGCGTTTTTGATTTTAAACTTGAACTTCTATTTAAAAGACTTGTTTCAAAAAGAAGGCGAGCTAAAAAAAATGCCTTGGGAATTTTATGTTGCGGGAATAGTCTTGCTAATCGAAATCGCGCTGGTCATCATTTCTCAGTTCACCGGCCTTTACTACACGATAGACGCGCGGAACAATTACATCCGAAGCCCCGCCCGTCCGCTGGCCTATGTTTTTGCGACAACGGCGCTTTTGCTGCAATTCATTTGCATTCTGCGGAACTTTAAAAGAATTCCGCATGAAACTGCCATTCCGCTTTTGTTCTTCATCGCGATTCCAATAGCCGCAAGCGCGATTCAGTTTAAAATGAAAGGCTTTTACATAACGGGAATTTCTTCCGCCGGAATGGCGATACTCTTGTTCATCTTTGACTTAAAGGAAATGAACAAAAAAGTCGAGCGCGCGCACCGCTTGGAAATAGAAATGCTTGCCCGCTACCAAAAGGAATTAGAGCAAACTGTTGACGAGCGCACAAAAGAACTGCGGATCGCAAACCAAAAAGTCGAGCGCCTTTTGCTGAACATTTTGCCCGCCGACGTCGCGCGCGAATTGACCGAGCGGCCCGGCCAAACAATCTCGCGCAACTACCCCAACGCCACCGTTTTGTTCACCGACATCGTGGGCTTTACAAAAATGAGTTCCGACATGACCGCTGACCAAACCGTAAGAATGCTCAACAAGCTGACAAGCCTTTTTGACGAGCGGGCCGAGCGCGAGGGCGTTGAAAAAATAAAAACGATTGGCGACTCCTACATGGCCGCGGCGGGCTTGGACGAAAACGCGCAAAACGGCGGCGTCGAAAAAATGGTCCGCTTTGCCCAAGGCCTTTTGCAGGACGTTGAAGCGTTCAACAAAACGACGGAAAAGCCCCTTCAAATCCGTGTGGGAATCAACAGCGGCGAACTTGTCGCAGGCGTAATTGGAAAGACAAAATTCATTTACGACATTTGGGGCGACACGGTGAACGTGGCCAGCCGCATGGAAAGCTCCGGCCAGCCGATGAAGATTCACGTCTCCGAAGCCGCTCAAAAACAAGCCGGCGACAAATTCGTCTGGCAAGGCCCCGTCCAAGTCGAAGTCAAGGGCAAGGGCTTGATGAACGGATATTTTGTGAGCTAAACCACGCGGCGTGGAAGACGCGCGGCTTTATTCTTATTCGTCGCCAAAAACTTTTTTTAGTTCCTGCAAATGGCGGCCAACGACTTTTTTGTCGGCGTCCGCCACAAGTTTTCTGGTTTCGGCGATCGGATCGCGGCCCAAGCTTTTTATGAGAGCCGCCGCCTCCGGGTCAGCCGCCATCGCTTCGTCATAGCGCGCGATGACATAGCCGTAAGCGATTGCGCGAAGCTTGTCAATGGCGTTGCTTCCGGAAATTCCGTTTTTGTTCAAAATCTGTTCCACGGACTTGTCCGCTCCAAGAGCCATTGCCAAAGCCTGCGCGTCGCTCGTGTCAACGTCAAATTTCTTAAAGTCCGCTTCCATCTTTTTAAAGTTCTTGCAAAAAGACTGAACGTCAGAATCCGTCACTCCCGTGGTCTTGGCGCTTTGTGAAAACGCCGCGACCGCCATAAAAAGCGCCAAGCAAGCGAATAAAAGTTTTTTCATTTTTTTCCTCCTAACTTTGAGCTTTTATTATAGCGCGCTTTTTGCGGAAAAGGGATTTTTTTTGAGGCATGCTCTAAACCAGCGCAAAGGAAAGGCGTTTGCCCAAAGCGCCTGCAACTTTTTGCAAAAATTGAAAGGACGGATTGTAAGTTCCGCCCTCAAGACGAGCGATGCTTGACTGCTTTGTGCCGATTTTTTCGGCAAGCTCTTTTTGAGTCATGTTTTTTTCAGCGCGTGCCTTTATAATCTGGCGTATCAACTGATACTCCGGCTCAAGCGCGTCGTACTCCGCCTTAAACTCCGGGTCTTTGAAAAGTTCCGCTTTTAGTCTATCCAAATCATCCATAATGGTCACCCCCTAGATTTATAGTCTTTCATTCGAGCCAACGCTGTTTCAAGTTCCTTTTTTGGCGTTTTATCCGTTTTCTTTTGAATCGCGTGAAGCAGAACGGCCTTTTGCTTTTTTGTCTTTGCGTCTTTAACAAGAACAAAATAGAACGTTCTAAAAATATTGCTTGCATGTTTTGTGCGCAGTTCCATCAAGCCCTTGTATTTTTCGCCTTTTATGGAATCGATATAGGGAAAACGCAAAGCAGCGCCCATTTCCTGAAGCAAAGTGATATCCTGCAATATTTTAGCGACTTGCTTTTCTTGGAGCGATTTTATGAACTCATCCACAGGAACTCGCCCAGTTTGAGTTTTATAAAATTCTATCTCATATCCCATGTTTTTCAACATAACATATACGTTATATTGGTGTCAAGAGGAAAATATAAAGTAAATTCAAATTTTTTTCCTTGTGAAATTATAAACTAATACAGTTACTTTTCTGTATTTATTTTCTAAGCCATATTTTCGCGGTTTTTGGCTGCTTTTGTAAAAGAATCGTTCACTGTTTGGGAGATGTTTTTTAATATTTCATTTTTTAGCGTTTCAAGGCTTTGGAATTCAAAGCCACTCTTGTCAAATAAATCCAACGAATCAATGTTTAGGGCGCTTGCAACCTTATTTAGCATTGGCAGTGAAGGGAAATATCTGCCCGCTTCAATCATTGCGATGTAATTGGCGGAAGCGCCGGCTTTTTCAGCCAGTTTTTCTTGAGAAAAGCCCATTTGCTTCCGGTAACGCTTAATATTGCTTGCAAGACATGCTTGAATTCTATCCATATATTTATAATTTACATTGATACAATCAATTTTCCTATAAATATTGCTTATTGACAACTGAGCAATACGGTGGTAAAATTATTGAATATAAGCAAGGCTTATAATTTATAATAATAAAGAAACGGTATGTTAAAGTTTAAGATTTGGTTCAGTAAACTATTTTGCAAAGAACATGTTTTGTATTCAAAATTGTTGAAAATGCTATTGAAAACAACTGTTTTTAATGATTTTTCAGATTTTGACAACTTTAAGGATAGAATTCTAAAAGAGGATTTAAGATTTGATTCCGAATTAGTGAAAGAAGATAAATATATCCCTGATATGGAGGAGAGTGAGTCAGATTATGTTAATCCAAAAATCGAGGAAGCGTATTACGGGCATGAAAGTTATAAAAAAGAAATGTTTAAGGCACTTTTTATTCTCTTTTACAGTGAGATAGAAATAAAATTAAAGAGAATTTTGTCAACCTATGATTGGAGTTTTCGAATAGGCAAAAAAAGAATTTCAAGTTTTAACTTTCAAAATATTATAAAAGCTTTCAAAAAGTTGTTTGAAGTTAATATTAAGGGAATCGAAAACTTTTCTGATTTTGACGAGCTTAGATTGTTGAACAATTGTCTCAAGCATGGCGTATTTGTGAATCGTAAACTGCAGGGAAGAAATCCAGACCGTTGGCACAAAGGTAATCCAATAGACTTGACAAAAGACGATTTGGAGCGGTTGTTGACAAAGTCAAAAGAATTCTACAAGAACCTGCTTGACGAACTAAAGAAAAAACTTGCAGAAAATCAATAAATATTTTGGAGGAATAAAATGAAAAAAATCGTAAAATTGACGACTCTTGCGATGATGTTGCTCACATCGCTTTTGTCTTTTGCTTCTTGTGAAGAAAAGGAGCAAAAATCGAAAGAGCCAAGCGCGGAAAGTCTTTCCATTCCGCTTACGCTGGAAGCGATTGACGCTGGCGTTGTAGTGACTTTTAAGAATTTTGCTAACGGGCCCGTAACCTTTAAGGTAAACGGAGGCGAAGCTAAAACTATTGAAAGCGGACAAACAAAAAAAATCCAGCTTGGAAACGCTGGCGACACAGTCACCTTTTACGGCGATAACGCGACTTATGTAAAAGATCCTGACAATATTGATTTAGGTTATAGCAACGTTGACTGCTCCGCTCCATGCTATATCTATGGAAATATTATGAGCCTTGTTGCAAGCGAAAATTTTAATGCGGCAAGGAAGCTGTCAAAGCCTAGTACGTTCCGCAATCTTTTTAGGGACAATAAAAACATAACGAACAAGGACGGCTCTGATTTGCTATTGCCTGCCACTGAATTGACAGAAAATTGTTATGCTGTTATGTTTTTTGGTTGCGCAAATCTTAGAAACGCTCCGGAACTGCCCGCAACTACGCTAGCAAAAGAATGCTATCGCGGCATGTTCATAAAATGTACAAGTCTAGAAAATGCGCCTGAATTGTCCGCCAAAACATTGGCTGAGGGGTGCTATAAAGGTATGTTCCTGGGATGTTCAAATCTAAAGTCAGCGCCGTCAAAATTGCCTGCGGCCACGCTGGCAAAAGACTGCTATCGCAGCATGTTCGAGAACTGTACAAGCCTAGAGAACGCGCCGGAAATATCCGCCACAACATTAGCTGAAGCGTGTTGTGGGGTGATGTTCGCAGGTTGTTCAAATCTAAAGACGGCTCCGTCAAAATTGCCTGCGGCCACGTTGGCAAAAGACTGTTATAACTGCATGTTTGTGGATTGCGCAAGCTTAACGAGCGCGCCAAAAATCTATGCCACCGTGATGGCACAAAATTCTTGCCTTGCAATGTTCCAAAACTGTACAAGCCTAGAAGTTGCACCAGAATTATCCGCAACTACAATGGCCGAGGGGTGCTGTTGGTCTATGTTCAAAGATTGTTCAAATCTAAAGTCAGCGCCGTCAAAATTGCCTGCGGCCACGCTGGCAAAAGACTGCTATCACAGCATGTTCGAGAACTGTACAAGCCTAGAGAACGCGCCGGAAATATCCGCCACAACATTAGCTGAAGCGTGTTGTGGGGTGATGTTCGCAGGTTGTTCTAATCTAAAGACAGCACCGTCAAAATTGCCTGCGGCCACGCTGGCAAAAGACTGTTATAACTGTATGTTTTTGGATTGCGCAAGCCTAACGAGCGCGCCGGAGCTATCCGCCAAAACATTGGCTGAGGGCTGCTGTTGTTCTATGTTCGGTGGTTGTTCTAATCTTAAGAAGGCGCCGTCAAAATTGCCCGCAACCACACTGGCAAAAGACTGCTATCGCGGCATGTTCAAAAACTGTATAAGCCTAGAAAACACGCCGGAGCTTCCTGCTGAATCTTTAGCGGAGACCTGCTATTATGGTATGTTCGGTGGTTGTTCTAATCTTAAGAAGGCGCCGTCAAAATTGCCGGCAACCACGTTAGCAAAAGAATGTTATCTCTGCATGTTCGTTAACTGTGAAAATTTAACAGATGCGCCTGAATTGCCAGCGACCACATTGGCAAAAGGATGTTATAAATCTATGTTCCAACACTGCTCAAGTTTAAAAGCGGCTCCAGAACTGCCTGCCACGATTTTGGCTGAAGATTGCTATAATCGTATGTTTATTAGTTGCAAAAGCTTGCAAGAAATTCCCAATCTTCCCGCAACTAAGCCAGCGAAGGCTTGTTATTATGGCATGTTCGCAGGATGCGGCTTTTCTAATAGCCGCGTCATGTCGTTTGCAAGCACTCTTCCCGCAGAGTTTTTAAATACGAATTATGACTATACTTATTCAATGTTCAATAATGATGTAATATCTGTCAATTAGTTAACGCAAAAAATCGTTTTGTATAAAAACGATATAATAAATAGAAAAGGAGTTTTTTATGGATACTGAGGTTTATTTGATTTGTCCGTGTTGTAAAACAATTACACTAGGAGAAGGTTCTGGTGATATGACAGACCAGATTACATGCAAAACATGCTCTAAACTTTTTGTTTCTGTTCCTTATTTTAAATATAAAAAATTTGACTTGGATATACAAGGGCATCTTGAATATCAGGGAAAAAAACTATATATCCCCGTTGATTTTGAAATTGATTATCCTCCCAAGCAAAAATAAAATGCAAGCGCAGAAATGATGATTGCATTTGAGTAAAAGTATATAAGCCATGCCTTACTCTCGGTCGATTTTAGGCCGAGAGTTTTTTTTAACCTTTCATTTGAAAGACCAATTTTTGTCCACATCGCAGGGTTTTAGGGGCGGCAGCCCCTAGGAGAGGGGGTAGCGGACAAGCAAGAAAGCGGAGAGAAATCGAAGCGACTTGCTTGGAAGCGAGGGGGAGACATCCCCCCAAAAAATTTCTCTTGCGCAATTCCTCCCTATGCGCTAAAATAATCGCATAAACTTCAAGGCGGGGCGCAATTCCCCACCGGCTGTATAGCCAGCAAGCGATGGCAACGCCAGAGCATGACGCGGTGTGATTCCGCGGCCGACAGTAAAGTCTGGATGGAAGAAGGAATTATGGAAAACGACTCAAAAGAGCGCTTTATGCGCGCGGCAATTGAACTTGCCAAAAAAGGCGAAGGCTGGACAAATCCCAATCCCCTGGTCGGCGCCGTCATCGTAAAAGAAAATCAAATCATAGGCCAAGGCTATCATCACAAGTACGGAGACTTGCACGCCGAGCGCGACGCTTTGCGCGACTGCCACGAGCGGGGGAACGATCCTAGCGGCGCCCAAATTTTTGTCACGCTGGAACCTTGCTGCCACACAGGAAAGCAGCCGCCATGCGTCGAGGCAATAGTTGAAGCCGGAATAAAAAAAGTCGTTGTCGGAAGCCGAGACCCGAACCCTTTGGTGAGCGGAAAGGGCGCCGCGTTTTTGCGCGAACGGGGCGTTGAAGTTGAGGAAGACTTTTTGCGCTCGGAATGCGACGCGCTCAATTTTATTTTCTTCCATTACATTACAAGCAAAACGCCATACGTCGCGCTAAAGTACGCGATGACCGCGGACGGAAAAATCGCGACGGCAGCCGGAAAGTCCAAGTGGATTTCTTGCCAAGAATCGCGCGACTACGTCCACCAGTTGCGAAAGCAATACTCTTGCATCCTTTGCGGAATCGGAACGGCTCTGGCGGACGACCCCCTTTTGACTTGCAGAATCGAAGGCGGAAAAAATCCAACAAGAATAATTTGCGACAGCAACTTGCGCCTGCCCCTTGAATCAAAGCTTGTCCAAAGCGCGGCCGACGTTCCAACAATCGTCGCTTGTTGCGACAACACAGACCCTGACTTTTTGGAAAAAGAAAAAGCGCTCCAAGAAAAGGGCGTCCAAATAATCCGCGCGGGTTCCTCCTGCGTGGACTTGCGTCTTTTGCTAAAAGCGCTTGGCGAGCGCAATCTTGACAGCGTGCTGGTCGAGGGCGGCTCCAAAATAAACTTTTCGTTTTTGGAGCAGGGCTTGGCCCAAAAGCTTTACTGCTTTGTCGCCCCGAAGATTTTTGGAGGAGCCGCCCCAAGCCCTGTCGGGGGCCAAGGCGTTTTGGAAGTTTCTGACGCTTTTGGTCTTGCGGCCAAAAACGCGCGCAAAATCGGAAGCGACTTTTTGATTGAGTATGACATTACGGAGCGTGTATGTTCACAGGAATAATAGAAGAAGTCGGAAGAGTTCAAAGCCTTGAGGCGGCGCAGGCCGGAGCGCGAATCCGGATCGGCGCGCAAAAAGTTTTGCAGGGAACAAAAGTCGGCGACAGCATTTGCGTAAACGGCGTTTGCCTTACCGCGACAAGTTTGGGCGCCGATTTCTTTACCGCGGACGTAATGGCCGAGACCCTGCGCCGCTCAAATCTTGGAAGCCTTTCTAGCGGAAGCGAGGTCAACCTTGAGCGGGCGATGAACGCCGAAGGCCGTTTTGGCGGCCACATTGTAAGCGGCCACATCGACGGAACAGGAACAATCGCAAGGACCGAGCGCGAAGGAAACGCTGTTTGGGTTTACGTTAGCGCGTCGAGCGAAATTCTTTCGCTTATTGTTCAAAAAGGCTCGATCGCGATTGACGGAATAAGCTTGACGGTGGCCAAGGTTGACCAAAAGCAATTTGCCGTTTCGGTCATTCCGCACACAGGAGAGGAGACGACGCTCCTTTCTAAAAAGGTCGGCGACCTTGTCAATTTGGAAAACGACATTGTCGGAAAGTACGTTCAAAAACTTATGGGATTGGGCGGCGGCAGTCTTGGGCTTGCAAACAATCCCAGTATTGGCGGCCGTTCCACTGGGAACAATGGTTCCAACATAACAGAAGAATTTTTAAGAGAGCGAGGTTTCTAAATATGGAAATAAAATACAACACAATTCCAGAAGCGCTTGAGGATTTGCGGCAAGGAAAAATCATCATCGTAAGCGACGACGAAAACCGCGAAAACGAAGGCGACATGATTTGCGCCGCGCAGTTCGCGACGCAGGCCAACATCAACTTTATCGCGACCCACGCCAAGGGCTTGATTTGTACCCCAATCAGCGAGGGCATGGCAAACCGACTTGGCCTCTACCCCATGGTCGCGGAGAACACCGACAACCATGAGACAGCCTTTACCGTTTCGATCGACCACGTTTCTACCACGACTGGAATCTCGGCCGCCGAACGCGCGAGAACGATTCAGGCTTGCGTAGACCCTGCTTCCACGCCAAAAGATTTTAGAAGACCGGGACACACCTTTCCCCTGATAGCGAAAAAAGGCGGAGTGCTTGTCCGCGCCGGCCACACCGAAGCCACCGTTGACCTTTGCCGCTTGGCGGGCCTTAAGGAATGCGGCGTTTGCTGCGAAATCATGGACGACGACGGAACGATGGCGCGCGGCCCAAAAGTTTTTGAGATCGCGCAAAAGTTCGGCCTAAAATATATAACGATAAAGGCGCTTGCCGACTACTGCCGCATTAACGACAAGCACGTCGTGCAGGAAGCCAAGGCAAAACTTCCGAGCCAGTTCGGCGACTTTGACATTTACGGCTACACCGACGACCTTACCGGAGAGCACCACATCGCGCTCGTCAAAGGAGAAATCGGCGACGGCAAAAACGTCTTGTGCCGCGTTCACTCCGAATGTTTGACAGGAGACGTGTTCGGAAGCCAGCGCTGTGACTGCGGCCCTCAGCTCCAGCAAGCGATGAAGACGATAGAAAAAGAAGGCCGCGGCGTTTTGCTTTACATGCGCCAAGAAGGACGCGGCATAGGCCTGATCAACAAGTTAAAAACTTACATGCTGCAAGAGAACGGCTACGACACGGTCGAAGCAAATTTGAAACTTGGCTTCGCTCCCGACTTGCGCGAGTACTGGATCGGAGCGCAAATCCTAAAGGACTTGGGAATAAAATCCCTTCGTCTTTTGACAAACAATCCGCAAAAGATTTACGGGCTTGACGGCTTTGGAATAAAAGTCGCCGAGCGCGTGTCGATAGAAATTCCGCCGTCAAAGTTTGACAAATTTTACCTTCGCACCAAGAAGGAAAAAATGGGCCACATCTTTGACCATATCAATGTTGAATAGGAGGCTATATGAAATTGATTGAAGGAAAGGTAGTCGCGAAAAGCGGCATGAAAGTTGGAATCGTGGCGTCGCGCTTCAACGCGTTCATCGTGCAAAAGCTTTTGGACGGAGCGGTTGACGGCCTTGTCCGCCACGGAGTCGAGCAAGACAACATCAGCGCCGCTTGGGTTCCGGGCGCCTTTGAGATTCCCGTCGTCGCGCAAAAAATGGCGGCCAGCAAAAAGTACGACGCGGTCATTTGCGTCGGAGCGGTGATTCGCGGAAGCACAAGCCACTACGATTACGTTTGCGCCGAAGTCAGCAAGGGCATCGCGCAAGCCAGCTTCAACACAGGCGTTCCAGTCTTGTTCGGCATTTTGACCACCGACAACTTGGAGCAAGCCATCGACCGCGCCGGCGCCAAGAGCGGCAACAAGGGCTACGACTGCGCCCTCAGCGCGATTGAGATGGTTAATGTGATGGAACAGATCTAGTCCCCAATTGGGCAGCCGCATCCCGGATGCTCGGCTTCCCATGCGGCGGCGACGCGCAAAATCTTGGCTTCGCTGAACATGGGGCCGGCAAACTGGATGCCAACAGGCATTGAGTCGCTGTCACCGCGCTTGGCGGCCGCCGCGAATTCTCCGTCAAAGCCTTTGGTGATTCCGGCTTCGACGCCCGTTCCCGCTGTGTGGCCGGCGGGAACGCTTAGCGACGGAATGCGCGCCAAGTTTACGAATGTCGTGAACAAGTCGCTTAGGTACATCTCAAGCGGGTCGTCGACTTTTTGGCCCAGCTTAAAGGCGGGCGTCGGACAGGTTGGGCAAAGAACCAAATCGTAGCTTTTGAAGAGTTCCGCCATCTCGCGCTGGATCCTGGCGCGCACGGTCATTCCCTTTTTGTAAGTGTCTCCGGAAAACTGTTCCGACAAAACATAATTTCCGATAACAATGCGGCGCTTTACTTCGGGGCCAAAGCCCGCGCTGCGGGTGTCAACGTAAAGCTCGTCGTAGCCGTTTCCTTGGTCGACGCGCGCGCCGTAACGAATTCCGTCAAAGCGGCTAAGGTTGGACGCCGCTTCCGACAAAGCGATGACGTAATAGCTTGCGATTGACGCGTCCAAAATCGGAAGGTCAACCACTTCAATCTTGGCGCTTTTTTCCTCAAACCATTTTCTTGTCTGCTCAAAGACAACGCCAACGTCGGGCAAAAGTCCCTTGCTTTCCAAAAACTGTTTTGGAATCGCGATCTTTAGTTTTGAAAATTCTTCCGCGGTGAACGGAGCCAAATTCTTCAGCTCGTCTTTTTGCGGAAGGTCGGCGGAAGTGTCGTCGTAAAAATCCACTCCGGCCAAGACGCTCAATGTTTGGGCGATGTCGCTTGGCGTGTGGGCGATGATTCCAACTTGGTCAAGCGAGCTTCCGTAGGCCACGACTCCCCAGCGGCTAAGAACGCCGTAGGTCGGCTTAAGGCCGTAGACTCCGCAGTAGGAAGCGGGAAGGCGCACCGAGCCGCCCGTTTCCGTTCCCAAGCCAAAGAGCGCTTGGTTTGCGGCGACTGCAGCTGTCGAGCCTCCCGAAGATCCGCCCGAAACATACTGGCGGTTTATTGGATTGCGCGTGGGGCCGTAGGAAGAATATTCGGTTGACGAGCCCATCGCGAATTCGTCCTGGTTGCAGCGGCCAAGCGGAATCGCGCCGGCTGCCTTAAGACGTGCGGTGACAGTCGCGTCGTAGGGAGCGACGTAGCCGTTCAAAATTTTTGAAGCGCAAGTGAGGCGCTTTCCTTTGACAGAGATGTTGTCCTTGACTGCGAAAGGAATTCCCAAGAGGGGCTTTTTCTCAAAGAGAGCGTCAAGCGTTCCGTCGCCGCGGGCGGCCGCGATTTCCTTGTCGGCCTCCTTTGCAAGCTCCACAGCGTCGTCGTAAATTTCCAAAAAGGCGTTTAGGGGCAAGGCGGAATTTTTGTCCGCCTCAAAAGCCTCCGCCGATTTTTGGACCAGAGCCTCAGAACTGACGCTTCCGTTTTTTAGCGCTTCCCGCGCCTGATTTATGCTAGTCATATTACGCTCCCTCGCCAAGGACTTTTGGTACCTGGAAGTAGCCGTCCATAAAGTTTTCGGTGACTTTTTTTACGTCGGGAATGTCAAGGCCGGCGACCACGCTGTCTTCGCGCAATTTTTCGGCTTGCGTCGAAGGATACGCGTCGTAGGGATTTTCGCTGTCGTCATATTTTGAAAGAATCTCAAAGTAGCCAACGATGTCGTCCACTTGCTTTTTGAGCGTGGCTAAGTCGGTACTCTCCGGCGAAAGGCGCGAAAGATAAAGCAACTTTTCAAGCGTGTCGCCGTCAACTGTTTTTTTGTTTTCCATAGAAGAACATTGTAGCGAATTTTCGCGCCTCTTTCAAGACAGTTTTATCATTTAGATAGGGCAAACGAATTATAAAAAAAATCAAAACGCTCTCAGGAGAATCGAACGGCCTTACTCGCGGTTGCGCCTTTTTGGGCATAACAGCAAGCTCAACGCGCAAAGCGAGCGGCCGTCCGACTTCTCCCTACGCGTTTTGTACTTTTTCACCTCCGTTTGCCCGGTCAACCGCAGAGTAAGCAATAAAAAAATGCGCGAAGGCGCGGGGCGGCCGGCGGCGGCACTCGCATTGCGGCTGACGCGATAGCGGCAGCGTATAATAGTTTCAAACGCAATGCGCGTGAAGCGACGCTAGCTAGCGGCGCCGCTCGGACGCAGCCGCAACTGGGAGCATTTTTTGTTATTGAATTCATTATGCGGTTGCCCGGATTCGGCTACATCACAAGAACGATTTCTGTCTTGGCCGTAAGTTCTGAGGCGGGAATCAAATTTCCTTCCATCTTTTTGCCGTTCACAGTAAGTTCCTTGCAGCCAGACTGAACGTGGTCAGGATTCTTGACTGTGATGCTAAGCTTGCGGCCCCTAAAATCTTTTTGCGCGGTAAAGCCGTCCCACGAAGCGGGAATCGAAGGAGAAAGCTTAAGGCCGTCAAGATTCGGCCTCATGCCAAGGATTCCTTCAACGCAGCCGACCATAACGGTTGACGCGGTTCCTGTAAGCCAGTGAACGTGCGAGCGTCCAAAATGGGGGCTTGCCTTTCCTTCGGTAAACTGGCCGTAGCAGTAAGGCTCAAGCTTTCTGATTTCGGCCTTGTCGTTTTGGGCGGAAGGAGCGTTCTCCATAAAATACTGGAACGCCCTGTCTCCGTGGCCGCGAAGCGCCTCGGCAAGAATAATCCAGCCCTGGGACTGGGAGAAGATTCCGGCGTTTTCCTTGGCTCCCTGATTGTAGATTACGGCGAGCGCTCCTTCAAAGGCATGCTTTTGGTAGGGCGGGTCCATGAGGACAAGGCCAAAGTCCGTGTTAAGTTTTTTGTTCACGTTTTCAAGCGCGGCGTCAGCCTGCTCGACGGAAGCGAGGCCTGAAATAACGGCCCAGCTTTGCGGGTTAAGCCACATGTTGGCTTCGGGATCGTTTCGGCTTCCGATTACTTCTCCGCGCTCGGTGAATCCGCGGATAAAGCGGTCCTCGTTCCAGCAAAGCTTTTGGATTTTTTCTCCAAGCTCCTTTTGGGCCTTGTCCAAGAAGGCGACATACTCCGAGTCCTTTTTGTTTTGGGCGAACTCGCGCAAAATCGTCATCGCGTAGTAATACTGGAGCGCGACAAAAGAAGACTCGCCGTTGGCGCCAAGACGCAAGCAGTCGTTCCAGTCGGCGTAGAGGCCGGCGGGAATTCCGTGGGGGCCAAGATGCTTCATGGAAAAATCGACGGCCCGCTTCAAGTGCTCGTAAACCGTTCCTTCATCTTTATTTGCAAAGGGAATCACTTCGTCAAGGAAGGCGGCGTTTCCAGATTCCGCGATGTACTTGTAGACAGTCGGGAAAAGCCAGAGCGCGTCGTCGGCCCTGTAGGCCGGGTGGCCAGTCTCGCGAACGTAAGAAGCGTCGTCGGGAGTGTCCTCGTGGCCCGCGTTGTGGGTGAACTTGACGAGCGGAAGTCCTCCGCCGTTGTCAACCTGCGCCGAAAGCATGAAGCGAATTTTTTCGGCGGCCATCTCAGGCTCAAGGTGAATGATGCCCTGAATGTCCTGAACTGTGTCGCGGTATCCGTATCCGTTCCTCAAGCCGCAGTAAATGTAAGAGGCCGCGCGCGACCAAGTGAAAGTCATGAAACAGTTGTAAGCGTTCCATGTGTTGATCATCGTGTTGAAGTGCTCGTTGGGAGTTTTGACTTGGAAATGCTCAAAGCGGATGTGCCATTGCTTGACAAGCGCGTCGTATTCTTTTGCGCAAGTCTTAGACAAATCGGCGTAGCCAGAAAGAATTTTTTCAACGGCGGCGTTCAGCTGCATCGTAAGGATAAAGGCGATTTCCTTTGTCTCTCCGTCGGCAAGCTCGATGACTGTTGACAAGGCGCCGCAAGAGTTTTCGTTGTAGCTTGTGACGTTCCCCAGGTCGCCAGACGAAACGCCGACGGGGTCCTTGTAGCTGTGGTAAAGGCCAAGAAATTCCTCTTTGTCGCCGCACCAAGAAGAGACTTTTGAGCCGACAAGCGCGAAGGCTCTTTCGGTCGCGGTCTTGTGGTCAACCTCTTCTGGAAGGCCTTCAAGGTTTCCGTGAACGGTGTGAACGATTCTATTGTCGACAAATTTTGTGCGTCCGATGTAAAGCGAATACTGGAGGTTCACCTGGTCCATTTCATAATTGCTGTTGTTGGTGAACTCGGCAAAGCCAGTCACTGTGAGGCTTCTCTTTTTTCCAGATTTATTTGTAAGCTTTACATTCCAAACTTCATGCTCGCAGTCAAGCGGAACATAGTAAAGCGCTTGCGAATGGATTCCCGAATAGTCCGCCAAGATTTTTGTGTAGGCCGTTCCGTGGCGGCATTCGCTCTTGTATTCGCCCAGGTCCTTTCCGACAGGCTGCCACGACGCGGACCAGTAATCTTTTGTGTCGTTGTCCCTGATGTAAATATACCTTCCTGGCTGGTCAAAATTGTTGAACACATAGCGCAAAATTCTTCCGTTGGCGCCCGACTTTGCAAAACTGTAACCGCCCGCGTTGTTCGAAATAAGAGCGCCGTAAAGCGGCGAGCCCAAATAGTTTACCCAAGGGCGCGGAGTCGCGGGATTTGTAATCACATACTCTCTTTTTTCATCATCAAAATAACCGTATTTCACTTTTTGCTCCTTTGCTGAAAATTATACTAAACATTCCCCTTTTAGTCACTAGTTGAAAAAATGGCTCAAGCCCATTAAAATGCAAAGCATGAAATTTTCCTTCAATCAATTCATCGTTCCAAACTTCGCAAAGCGGCTGGCCTTCATGCTGCCCGCCGTAATTTTGATGGGCGTCTTTGTTTCTGTCTTGGTTGAAATCGGTTGGGGAACAGATCCGGCAAGCTTCATGAACTTGAACATCGCCGCCGCGTTGGGCTGGGGCTTGGGGAACACGCAAGTCCTTGTCTATGGAATCATGCTCGTTTTTACCTTCGCCTTTGGCGCGCAAATGATTGGCTTTGGCACCTTGGCCAACATGTTCTTGATCGGCTACGTCGTAGACTTTTGCCGCTGGCTTTGGCGCAACATCGGCTTTGCCCAATTTATCCAAGAGGGAACGTTCGCGACGCGCCTTGCGATATTTTCCGTCTGCCTTTTGCTCTTTGTGGCCGTAGCCGCGATTTACATGAACGCGCGCATGGGCGTGGCCCCCTACGACGCGACGCCGGTCATCATTAGCGGCTGGATTCCAAAGATTCCCTTTTTTGTCGTAAGAATAATTTTTGACTTGTCGGCTGTCTTGGCCGGCGTCATCGCAGGCATCCTTTGCGGCGGAATCCGCGGTTCCATCATCGGCTCAATCGCCATGTCCCTCTTGCTTGGGCCGGCAATTTCTCTTGTCGGCAAGCCTTTGGAGCGGATGCTGTAAATATTTCTTTATTATTGTAACCAATCCATTGCCCAATTATTTAATATATGGTAAAATATTTGATACAATTATGTTTTATCAACTATATTTACAAGGGAATATATGGAATCTTCAAAACAAGGGCAGACAACGTTAAAAATCGGCGGGATGACCTGCGTAAACTGCCAGTCCAAAATCGAAAGTCGCCTTTCAAAATTGAACGGAGTGCGGCATGTAAAAGCAAGCTGGAAAAAAGGAACGGCGGCCGTTGACTTTGACGAAAGCGCAATACGGCTTGAAAGAATAGTTTCTGAAATACAAAGCCTTGGCTACAAAGTTTTTAATGAAAAGCCAAACTCCAAGCAGATTTTAACCTCAATTATTTATCTTGCGGTCATTGCCGCGCTCTTTTTGATTCTTCAAAAAAGCGGAGCGATGAATCTTTTGGTTCCAACGTCAATCGCCTCGTCAAAAATGACTTACGCGCTTCTTTTTGTCACGGGGCTTTTGACTTCGGTACATTGCGCGGCGATGTGCGGAGGAATCAATCTTTCGCAGAGCCTTGGTCCCGCGCGCCAAAAAGCTTTTCTTAAGCCCCTTTTGTACAACCTTGGCCGCGTCGCGTCTTACACG
Source organism: Treponema sp. (assembly GCA_017645785.1). Lineage (GTDB taxonomy): Bacteria > Spirochaetota > Spirochaetia > Treponematales > Treponemataceae > Treponema_D. Next base: position 174,142 of record JAGCNW010000014.1, on the reverse strand, counting down.
CTGATTGGCTTTGCGCTTGGAGCCGCGGGATTTTTTCTTGGCGGAGCAAAGGGCGAAGAGCTTTCAATTCCGCTTTTTGCGCAAGGGCTTCTTAAGCTGATTGCGGGCGTTGTAATGATTTTGACGGGAATATCGCTTTTAGGAATTTTTCCGTTTTTAAGAAACATCACCCCGCATCTTCCTTCTTTTATTTCAAAAAAAATCGCGTCGGCCCAGCTTCAAAAGCGGACTCCGTTTATAGTCGGTTTTTTAAACGGATTTATGCCGTGCGGACCCCTTCAGGCGATGTGGGTGGTTGCCCTTGCGTCGCAAAGTCCTGTCTCCGGCGCTTTGTCAATGCTGTTTTTTAGCGCGGGCACAGTTCCCCTTATGCTGGGGCTTGGCTCGATAGTTTCAATTTTAGGAAAAAAATATACGGAGGTCGTTATGAAAATCGGAGCGCTTCTTATAGTTGTGATGGGGCTTTCAATGGCGTCGCAGGGATTCGCGCTTGGCGGATGGAACTCGTCTAAAAGCCAAGCAAAGCCAGCCTCTTTGAACATTGTGATTAAGGACGGAAAGCAGATTGTAAAAAGCGTCCTCAATCCTTTCCGCTACCCCGAAATCACAGTGAAAAAAGGAATCCCTGTTCACTGGGAAATTGTAGCCACAGAAGAAACCCTCAACGGCTGCAACTACAGAATGATTTTTAAGGACTTTGGCTTTAACTATCAGATGGGCTACGGAACGAACGTAATTGAATTTACGCCGGAAAAAGCCGGAACCTTTACGTACACCTGCTGGATGGGAATGGTGACCGGCGCGATCACAGTCGAAGAATAGATTTTTGATTTTTGCGCCAAAGCCGCTGTCAAAAAAGAATTATAATGCTATACAACTCTAACAATTAAAGGAAAAAATATGAAGCAATATACAATCACAGGAATGAGCTGCGCGGCTTGTTCCGCCCGAATCGAAAAGGCTGTCTCAAAAGTTCAAGGAGTAGAGTCATGCTCGGTAAGCCTTTTGACAAACTCAATGGGCGTGGAAGGAACTGCAAGCGATTCTCAAATAATCCAAGCCGTAATAAACGCAGGCTACGGAGCGAGCGCCAAGGCTTCGGAAAAATCTTTGGGAGCCAAACCTTCCCGCTCGGAAAACGAGGACGCGCTAAAAGACACCGAAAGCCCGCTTTTAATCAAGCGCCTCGTTTGTTCGATTGCATTCCTCTTGCCGCTCATGTATGTGTCGATGGGACACATGATGTGGGGCTGGAAGCTCCCTCCATTTTTTGACGGAAACCATGTGGCGATGGGACTTGTCCAGATGATTTTTGCGGCGATCGTGATGGTCATAAATCAAAAATTCTTTGTTAGCGGCTTTAAGTCCCTTCTTCACCGCGCGCCGAACATGGACACCCTTGTAGCGCTTGGCTCCGCTTCGGCCTTTGTCTACAGCCTTTGGGCGCTTTTTGCCATGACAGGAGCGGTGGTCGCGTCTGACGAAGAGGCTGTGACACGCTACATGCACGACTTTTATTTTGAAACCGCCGCGATGATTCTGACTCTAATCACGGTCGGAAAAACTCTCGAAGCAAAATCCAAAGGAAGGACAACGGACGCGCTAAAAGGCCTTATGAAGCTTGCGCCAAAAACTGCGGTCATTCTTGAAAACGGCCAAGAAAAAACCGTTCCGATTGAAAGCGTAAAAAAAGGCGACGTCTTTGTCGTGCGTCCGGGCGAAAACATTCCTGTTGACGGAATCGTGCTTGAAGGAACAAGCGCGGTAAACGAGTCCGCCCTTACGGGCGAAAGCATACCAGTTGACAAAAGCGAGGGAGATTCCGTAACTTCCGCGACTGTAAACCAATCCGGCTTTTTAAAATGCCAGGCGACAAGAGTCGGCCAAGACACGACGCTTTCCCAGATCATTCAGATGGTGAGCGACGCGGCGGCCACAAAAGCGCCGATCGCGAAAATCGCGGACAAGGTTTCGGGCATTTTTGTTCCGGCGGTCATTTCGATTGCAGCGGCAACCTTTATCGTTTGGTCGCTTTTTGGAGCGGAGGTCGGCTCGGCGCTTGCCCGCGCGGTGGCGGTCCTTGTAATCAGCTGCCCGTGCGCTCTTGGGCTTGCGACTCCTGTCGCAATCATGGTCGGAAACGGAAAAGGAGCGAAAAACGGAATACTTTTTAAAACCGCGCTTTCGCTTGAAGAAGCGGGAAAAATAGACATCGTCGCCCTCGACAAAACCGGAACGATAACGGAAGGCCAGCCGCGCGTGACAGACATTCTTCCTGTCGAAGCTGGCGAAGAAGATCTTTTGCGCTTTGCATACAGCCTTGAAAAAAAGAGCGAACACCCGCTTGCAAAGGCCGTTGTTCAAAAGTGCCAAGAAAAATCACTTTCCGCCGACGAAGCGCTTGATTTTGAAGCGCTTTCAGGAAAGGGACTCAAAGCAAAAGTAAACGGAAAAGAGCTTTTTGGCGGAAAACTTTCATTTATAGAATCAAAGGCTTCCGTTCCAGACGCCGCCGTCCAAAAAGCGAACGAGCTTTCCGAATCAGGAAAAACGCCGCTCTTTTTTGCCTTTGACGGAAGGCTTCTTGGAATTATCGCGGTCGCGGACACAATAAAAGAAGACAGCCCGGATGCTGTGCGCCAGCTTCAAAAAATGGGCCTTCGCGTCGTAATGCTCACAGGCGACAATGAAAAGACCGCCCAGGCGATCGGAAAGCAGGCTGGCGTTGACGAAGTGATCGCTGGCGTTTTGCCGGACGGAAAGGGAAGCGCGATCCGCGGCCTTCAGGAAAGCGGCGCGCAGGACAAGCAAGAAAAGCGCAAGAACCGCGTGGCGATGGTAGGCGACGGAATCAACGACGCCCCCGCCCTTACCCGCGCCGACATTGGAATCGCGATCGGAGCGGGAACGGACGTCGCGATTGACTCGGCGGATGTCGTTCTGATGAAGAGCCGCCTTTCCGACGTGCCGGCCGCAATCCGCTTGAGCCGCGCCACTCTCAGGAACATTCACGAAAATCTTTTTTGGGCCTTCTTCTATAATGTGATCGGAATCCCGCTCGCGGCCGGAGCGTTCATAAAACTTTTCGGCTGGCAGCTGAACCCTATGTTTGGAGCCGCCGCAATGAGCCTTTCAAGCTTCTGCGTGGTCACAAACGCCTTAAGGCTTAACTTTTTTAGAATGAACAAACATAAAATAGACAAGGAGTCCAACATGGAAAAAACAATTTCAATCAACGGAATGATGTGCGAGCACTGCGAAATGCACGTTAAAAAAGCTCTCGAAGCGCTCGACTTTGTCCAAAGCGCCGCCGCAAGCCACAAGGCAAAAAACGCCGTCGTCACCCTCAAAGCAGGCGCAAGCCTGAACCAAGCGGCCGTAAAAAAAGCCGTCGAAGAAGCCGGCTACGAGTTCGTTGCGGTAAACTAATGGCAATGGAGCGGATGGCGCAATCCCCTCACCCTTGCGCAAAGCCCACTTTTCATCTATAATAATCCATCATTTTTTTATAAGGAACTGCTATGTCTTTGGAATGTGGTATCGTTGGACTTCCGAACGTTGGAAAGTCCACTATTTTTTCGGCGCTGACTGCCGCTCCCGCCGCGGCGGAAAACTTTCCCTTTTGCACAATCGACCCCAACATCGGAATCGTAGACTTGCCCGACGAGCGCTTGGACTTTATCGCGAGCGTTTTCCAGCCCAAAAAGAAAACTCCGGCCACCGTAAAATTCGTTGACATCGCCGGCCTCATAAAAGGGGCCAGCCAGGGCGAAGGACTTGGAAACCAGTTCCTGGCCAACATCCGCGAGACAAGCGTAATCGCGCACGTAGTCCGCTGCTTTGACGATCCCGACATCATGCACGTCCGCGACGACGCCAAGGTTGAAGCGGCCGTCGATCCCGAAAGCGACATTCTCACGATCAACATGGAACTTGCCTTGGCCGACTTGGACACAATCGCCAAGCGCCAAGAAAAAGTCACCAAGTCTATCCGCGCGCTCGGAAAAGAGGAAGAAAAAAAACTCGCGCCCTGGACTAGCGGCGTGGCAAAAATCAAGCCCCTCTTGCAAAACGGAACTCCGGCCCGCGTGGCCGACCTTACTGACGACGAAAAGCTGGCCCTCTACGACATGCACCTTTTGACGCTAAAGCCCACGCTTTACGTTTGCAACGTTGACGAAGACTCAATCGCCGCCGGAACAAACAAGTACGTCGAAGTCGTAAAGAAAATCGCGGCCGACGAAGGAAGTCAAGTCGTCGTCATTTGCGGAAAGTTTGAAGCCGAGCTTAGCGACATAAAGGAAGAAGCCGACCGCAAGGAATTCATGGACGCGGTGGGTCTCAAGGAATCGGGCCTCAACGTTTTGGCGCGCCAAACCTACAAGCTTATGGGCTTGGCCACCTTCTTTACCGGCGGCCCCGACGAGTGCCGCGCCTGGACGATTCACGCCGGCGACACCGCTCCCAAGGCGGCCGGCGTAATCCACACCGACTTTGAAAAAGGCTTCATCAAGGCCGAGGCCTACACAATCGACGACCTCCGCCAATACGGAACGGAAGCGAAAATCAAGGAAGCCGGAAAGTACCGCCAAGAAGGCAAAGACTACATCGTAAAGGACGGCGACGTTTTGTTCTTCAAGTTCAACGTGTAGGCGGAACAACATGTCATTGCCCGACTTGATTGCCCGCGCTCGCAAGAGCGCAGTTGAATAAAGTTCAACTAGCAAAATGGAGCGCAGCGACATACCGGGCAATCTTTTAAAGATGTCCGGGTCAAGCCCGAACATGACAAATGGAATGAATATGGCCGAATCAGTTTTTAAGCTTTTGCTGAACAAGTTCAAGTCCTCAAAAAGAACGTCGCCCGAAAGCCTTAAGGCTGCGCAAGAGTCAATGCTCAACATAATCAACGCCTTTGGCGCGCTTGACCAAAAGGCCAAGAACTTGGAGGAAAAATTTCCAGAACAGGAAAAGTTGATTCACCAATATTTTTCCGACGCGAAAAAAATCGAGCCGAGCGTTTCAGTCCGCGCCGGAAAATTCGAACAGGCGCTGCAATTGCAAATAACAAAGGTAAGCTCTTGCATCGACAAAATTTTAGTGGACGGAGACTCCAGCAAATTGGACGAGGAATTAAAATTGCTTGGCCGATACGTGCGCGTTCGGACAAACGCCGATTCGGAAGAAGGCGATGACTAACGACTTTGCGCTTTGCCCGGAATGCGGCTCAAAAAAAATCCAGTTCGTTCAAAATAAAAAATGGACTTGCCCTGACTGCGGCTTTGACCTTTACTGCAACGTCGCCGCCGCCGTCGGCCTAATCATTTGCTCGCCAGCCGGAGACGTTTTGTTCGAAACGCGCGCAAAAGAGCCGCGCAAAGGCTTTTTGGCCTTGCCCGGCGGTTTTTGCAACCCCGACGAGCCGGCCGAAGACGCCGCGCGCAGGGAATGCATGGAAGAAATCGGAATGCCTGTCCAAGAAATAAAATACGTGGCAAGCTTTCCGAACACCTACCCTTACAAAAACTTTGTTTACAAAACTTGCGACTTGTTCTTTGAAGCGAAAATTTCGCAAGAGGAAGCCGCGGGACTTTTGCAAAAATTAAAGGCCGACCAAAAGGAAGTGAGCGGCGTGGGATTTTACAAAGTTTCAAGCCAAGAGGACATAGACAATTTGCCCTTGGCCTTTGACTCGGCAAAAAAAGCGCTCGCCGCCTGGCTGGGATACCGTCATTGCCCGACTTGATCGGGCAATCTTTTAGTCAAAGGATTGTCGGGTCATGCCCGATTGCCAGCCCGCGTGAGCGGGCAGTTGAATAAACTTCTTAAAGCAAAATGGCGGCTTGCCGCCATACAATGACATATAGATGGAGAAAATTATGGAAACAAAAACAATCATTCAGTTGGCCTGCCTTGCGGCGACGGCCGTCTTTTATTCAATCATGCTTTTTACGCAAAAAGCGCGCCGCGCCAAGGTTTTGGAAAAGGCCGGCGAACTTCTTTACGAGCTGACAAAGCCCGCCAAGTCCAAGACAATGACGACGCTTTTTGCCATTCCCTGCGTTTTGGCCTTTGCATTTTTGGTTGACTACGGCGCCTACTTTTTCATTTTGGTTTGCGCGATTTGCGCCCTGGCCGTCTTTATCGTTTGCAAGGACGACGCCAATTCCTACAACACAGGCATTTACAAAAACGCCCTCATCGCAGGCGGCTCCTACATCGAATGGAGCAAAATCAAGGAAGTAAAAGAAGGCCAATACTTGGAAATCGTCCTTGTTGACGGAAAGAAAATCACAATCCAAACTTCTGGCGCGGAAGAAACCAAACAAATTATTGACGTTATTGACAAAAACCGCGCAAACTAAACAAGCGCTTGATGCCCATGCGCCGAAGGCGCAAACGTCAATAATTTCCACTTACGCAACAAGTGGGTGAACGGCAAAAGCCGTTTCACCCACTTGACAAGGCGCGCGCAAACTGATATATTAGAAAAACATTATGGAGTCTTACCCAAGTGGTAAGGGACAGGTCTGCAAAACCTCTATGCAGCGGTTCGATTCCGCTAGACTCCTTTAGGTCTGCCGAAAGGCAGGCCTTTTTTGTCGGAGCGTCTTGGCAAAGCCGGCTCCGTTTAAATACAAGCGGCTGTCCAACAGGGCAGCCGCGCTTTTTTATCTTCCTAAATAGGCGTTCAAATCTTTGGCCAGCTGTTCCGACCGCAACACAGCCCCGACATTCGTCAAGTGCAAGGCGCCGGCGTAAAAATATTTTTTGTCAAAGACATAATTTCTAAAATCCGAAATCACAGGGCAAGCCGCAAAGCGCTCTATATCTTTTTGAAAATCAACATATTCCTGTTCATCAAAGCCGGCTAAGCCACTAAGAATCGGAGCGCCCGCGATGACCAAATCGGCGCCGCGCGACTTGCAATAATCGTAAAACTTGTTTATGCGCCTAAGGCTCTTCGCGTCAACTTTTGGGTGCCGCAAGGACGGTTCGCTTTCTCCGGCTTCAATGTCGCGGGGAAAAACATTGTCGCCATATTCGTTAAAGGCGCTGCGGGCGTAACAAGTCGGAGAAGAAGGCTCTTTGTCCGCTCTTGCAAAAAAACGGAGAGCGCACTTATAGGCGTACTTTAGAAAAACTCCAAGAATGTCAGGATAATCCTTTGGACGGAAAATTTTCCAATACTTAAAATAATTTTCAAGCGTAAGAAGCGCAAGCTCAGGGTCAAGAATTTTGTCGTCGTCATGATAATCCAAATGAGCGATTGCAACGATGTCGCCTTTGTTCAAGTTGAACAAGGGCATACGCTCGTGGAAGGCGTTTCCCAAGCCGCCGTGCAAGCCCAAATTGACGACCGGCATTCCAACTTTCTTTTCAATAATGTCAGACTGAATCCCAAACGCCAAGTTTGAATTGCTGACAAGAATTATTTTTGGGCTTTGAAGGCTTTCAAGCCTTTTCATTTTATCCAAAAAAGAAGCGTTATACTCATGCGTGTATTGCGGACATATTAACAGAAAGATGGCAACAGGTAAAAGAAAAACCAACATGACCAAAATCATCATCTTAAAAATAAATTTTTTCATAACGCTACCTTAAAACGCAAAATATAAAAATTCAGTGTTGGAATTGGATACAAGCGCGGGCAAAAGCACTGAGCATAGCGCCGCGTACAAAATCCATCTAAAGACAAGCGGCTTTGAGCGGACAAACTCCAAGCCGTCCGTTTTTTTTACGCAAAGGCTTGCCGCGCAAAAAATAATTGCAAAAGCCAAAATGCAAAGCATTCCCTTAAAGCCGCCGCAAGCTTCGTCACTAAAACAAAATACTGCGCGCAAGGCTTCGGTCGCGCCAACCTCCCCCTTCATCGCAAAAAAGTCGGCAGCGCATTTTGGGACTTCCGCGATTTTCCTTACCACAAGCGCCGCCTGCCCAAGGCTTTCCGCCCTGAAGAAAATCCACGCGAAGGTCACCAAGCAAAAGGTGACGAGAATCTTTACTGCGGCGGGAATTTTCGCCTTCTCCAAAAGGGGCTTGGCCGCCCTGCCCGCGCACTGGTAAAGGCCGTGCACCGCTCCCCAAACGACAAATGTCCAGCCGGCGCCGTGCCAAATTCCTGAGACCAAAAATGTCGCGAGCAAGTTGAAGTAAATTCTTGGAAGCGCGACGCGGCTTCCTCCAAGCGGAATGTAAACATAGTCGCGCAGCCACGACGAAAGCGAGATGTGCCAGCGGCGCCAAAAGTCGCCCACGCTTTGCGCCAAGTAGGGATGGTCGAAATTTTTCCCGACGTCAAAGCCGCAATACCTTGCGACTCCAATCGCCATGTCGCTGTAGCCCGAAAAGTCGCAGTATATTTGGAAGGAGTAAAGGACGGTCGCCAAAAGCAGCGCGCTTCCGTATTGGCTGTCGGCGCTTCCGTAAACGTAGTTGACGTAGGCCGCGATTCTGTCGGCCACGCAAAGCTTCTTGAACATTCCCCATGCGAAAAGCTTTAGTCCGTCCGTCGCGCTGTCGTAGTCAAAGCGGTGGGTTTCCTTGAATTGCGGAATCAAATTCCCCGCGCGTTGAATCGGGCCGCTGGAGACGACGGGAAAAAAGCTTACAAAAAGCGCGACGTTCAAAAGCGAGCGCTCCGGCTCGACTTTCTTTTTAAAGCAGTCGGCGATGTAGCTTAGGCTTTGGAAGGTGAAGAAGGAAAGCCCCAGGGGGAAGATTATGTCGGGATGAAGTTCGCGCGGCGCGTACTTGAAGAACAAGAGCGGCGCGAGGCACGCGGCGGAAAGCGCGAAAAGGCGAAGGCGCCTATGCCCCCCTTCTATACAAAATGACATTCCGCCAAAATATGAGACCGCGACCGTGTAAGCCAAAAAGGGAACGAAGCGCAGGTCCGCCCAAGCGTAGAAGACAAGGCTCGCCGCCAACAAAAAAATTCTCTGCGCGAGCGGGGCGTCCTTAAAAAGGCGCGCCGCCAAATGGTAAAGGCAAACGAAAACAAAAAAGAAAAGCGCGAAAGTCAGGGAAATGAAAGACATAAGGCTCCTAATAGGCGCGAAAAAACGCCTTAGGAATTATAGCGCAAAAAGTCCCCCTTCAACAATCCCATAACGCAAAGGTTGTAAACAACGCCGTCCTTTACAAAGCCGTTCAACTTTTTTCCTTCGCGCTTAAAGCCGATTTTTTCCAGCACGCGGCCGGAGGCGGCGTTCGGCTCACAGTAGAGGCCTGTGATTCGGATTATGTCAAGCTGTTCAAAGGCAAGCTCGCAAATAAGGCGGGCGGCTTGGGTCATGATTCCCTTGGACCAAAAATCGCTCGCCAAAAAATAACCGATCTCGGCGTCGCCCCGATACTTTTGGTCTTTTTCAACGGAAACTTGGCCGACTAATTTTCCGTCGGCGTAAACCGCGCGCCACACGCCTTCCTTTCCGTCGTTTTTTGAAAGCATGTCGATCCACCAGTCCGCGTCTTTATCCGTGTAGGGATGCGGAAGTCGGTCGGACAAATATTTTCTGTCAACGGAATTGCAAAGCGCGACAAAGTCCGCCTTGTTTTCTTGCGTGATTTTTCTCAGCTCCACTGTCATTCCATCCTCCAAAACGTCGCCCGCGCGATACCGTTCCGTTCAATATAACATAAAAAATGATCAGCGTCCACAAATCTATTGCGTTCAAAAAGACGGCGCGCTAAAATCAAGCCAATGGAATTTATTTTTTTGTTGGTCGGAATCGCAATTCTCATCGCAGCGCTTTCTTACTTTGCCTTTTCAAAGCGGAACAAACAAAGGCCCGCCGCGCAAAGCCAAAAGCCTGCATTGGTCAACTGCCCGATGTGCGGATCCGGCTTGCAAAAAGGCCAAAACATCTACAGCAAAGTTTTTAGGCCGATGAACGTTCCCGACCAGCGCTGCATAATCTCAGGCTGCCCGCACTGCTATCCCGTCTGCGAGATTGGAGTCAAGCGCCTTTGTCCTGTGTGCGGGAAATCCGTTCCGCCCGACGGCCATTTGGTCGCGCGACTCTTCAACAAGACGCAAGGAAAAAAGCACGTGATGATAGTCGGATGCTCTTCTTGCCTAAAGAACGAGCGGACATAATTTTTAACGGAGGAACTTATGGAAACAAGAATCTTGCTTGAAATAATCGGATATATCGGATCGGCCTTGGTCGTAATTTCGATGATGATGACGTCGGTTTTGCGCCTTAGAGTCGTGAACATTTTGGGAAGCGCGATCGCGCTTTGTTACGCGATTGCAGTCAAGGCTTACCCAGTCGCGGCGCTCAACGCGTTTTTAATCGCGGTGAACGTTGTAAAAACCGTTCAACTGTTCCGCGTGGAAAAATCCTACCACTTAATACAGTCAAAGGGAACGGCTGGCTTGCCCCAATACCTCGTTCAAAAATACAACAAGGACATCTTGAATTTCTTTCCAGACTTCAAAAAAATCGACGACGACGACGATGTTTTTATTTTGATGAACGGTGACGCCGCCACAGGAATCACGGCCGGAAAAATCGACAAAAATAAAATCTTCAACGTCAAGATTGACTACACCACTCCGGCGTATCGCGACAATTCCGCCGGCCTTTATCTTTACAAAGAAATCGGAAAACGCGGCTGCAAAAGAGTCGTCTTTGAAACTTCTGCCAGAAACCACGAAGCCTACATGTACAAGATTGGCTTTGTAAAAATCAGCCGCGGAAAATACGTAAAGGAACTTATAGAAAACCTTTAGAAGGCCCCAATCGTTGGAGGCCCGCCGCCTTGTCAGTCTGAAATATAATCCAAAAATTCTTTTGTGTAGTCGCGCCCTTGATACATCACAAGGGGCGGCTCAAACTTTAAGTCTTTGGCGCAATTTTTGCGCGCTTCAATCAAAATCATTTCCGGCGCTTTGTCCGCCGCTGGATAAACCAACCGCGCGCGGCGGGCCACAAGCTTATGCTTTTCAAACGCGTCAAAAATTTCTTGCAAGCGGTAAGGCCGGTGAACCATAAAAAAAGTTCCGTTCGTTTTTATAAGATAGGAGGCCGCCGCAGCGACGTCATTGACCGTGCAAAAAATTTCGTGGCGCGCGATTCTCTTTCGCTCGTCGGCGTTTTCCCTGGAACCCTGGACTTTCATATACGGCGGGTTGGAAAGAACAACGTCAAAGGATTGCGGCTGGAACAATTTTTTAACGTTCTTGATGTCGCCCTGGATTATGTCGATTGATTTTTCAAGGCCGTTGAGCGCGACGCTCTTTTGCGCCAACTCCGCCGCCTGCTCTTGAATCTCCAAGCCGGTAAAGCGGCAAGGCCCGGCCGCGTGGCTTGAGCGCAAGGACAAAGATTTTTTATGCAACAAAAACGGAATGATTCCGTTCCCGCAGCCAAGGTCAATCGCCGCACAACCCCGCTTCACCTTTGCAAAGGAGCATAAAAGCTGCGCGTCCGCTCCAAAGCAAAAGGCGGCGGGGTCTTGGAAAATTTTATAGCCGTTTGGCAAAAGGTCAAGCCGGGTCATCTAACAGCCGCCTGCGTGTTCCAAAGCGCGGCGTACTTTTTGCCAAGCGCCAAAAGTTCGTCATGGCTTCCGCATTCTACGATGCCCTTTCCGTCAACGACGGCGATGCTGTCCGCGTTTTTTATTGTCGAAACCCTGTGCGCGATTACAAGGGTTGTGCGGCCTTTTGAAAGCTCGTCAAAGGCTTTTTGGATTTTCATTTCGGTCGCGGAGTCAAGCGCGCTTGTCGCCTCGTCAAGAATAAGTATCGGCGGATTTTTTAGGAAGCAGCGAGCGATTGAGACGCGCTGTTTTTGGCCGCCAGAAAGCTTAAGGCCGCGCTCGCCCACAAGCGTGTCGTAGCCGTCGGGCATTTTTAGAATGTCATCGTGGATTTCCGCGCGCTTTGCGGCAAGGATTATTTCATCCTCGCTTGCGTTGGGGTTTCCGTAGGCGATGTTTTCGCGGACAGTTCCGGCGAACAAAAAGACGTCCTGCTGTACAAGGCCGATTTGCTTTCGCAAGCTTTGAAGCTTTATTTTTTTTATGTCGATTCCGTCAAGCAAAACGCTTCCGCCTGTGGCTTCGTAAAAGCGCGGAAGCAAATTGCAAATCGTAGTCTTTCCGCCGCCGCTTTCTCCGACAAGCGCGAAATGCTCTCCGGCCTTGATTTCCAAATTGACGTTTTCCAAGACGCTGACGTTTTTGTTGTAGGAAAAGCATACGTCTTTAAACGAAATGTTTCCGCGGGCGCTCAAAAGTTCCACCGCGCAAGGATCTTCTTTTATCGAAGTGTCCATGCGCATGATTTCCAAAAAGCGCCTAAAGCCCGCCATGCCGGTAGTGTACTGTTCCACAAAGAAAATCAGCTTTCCGATCGGAGCGCTAAAGGCCGCCACAAAAAGATTGGCCGCGATCAAGTCAGGGAGCGTCATCTTTCCCTTCATTATAAAATAGCCGCCAAGCGCGATGACCAGGACAGAAAGAAGGGCGATTAAAAATTCAACGTTGGCGTGAAAGGTTGACATGGCCTTGTAAAAAACTTTTTTGCTTTCCTTGTAGCGCTCGTTGCTTTGCTTGAATTTTTGGATTTCCAAATCTTCCGCCGTAAAGCTCTGCGTCACCCTGATTCCGGTAAGCGAATTTTCCAAAGCGGCGTTTATCGACGAGGTCTTTTCTTTTACAACGCGCGAGCAAGCCGAAAGGCGCCTGCGGTTTACCGCCGTGATAAAAATCGTCGCGAGCAAAAAGGCAAAGACGACTATCGCAAGCTCCCAGCGGATCCTCAAAAGCAGGACAAAGCTTCCGACAAGAGTGAGGAGCGAAACCATAACGTCCTCTGGCCCGTGATGAGCCAGCTCTGTGATTTCAAAAAGGTCGCTTGTGGCGCGGCTCATAAGGTGGCCTGTGAGATGCGTGTCAAAAAAAGAAAAGCTCTGCTCCTGCAGCTTTGCAAAAACGTCGCGACGCATGTCGGTCTCCACCTTGACGCCAAAGTAGTGGCCCCAATAGTTTACGAACCAAACAAAGACCCAGCGCAAGACATACATTCCAAGGGCGGCGGCCATGAAGCAATAAAAAAGCTTAAAGGCGCCTTGCGGAATCAAGGTGTTTAAAAGATAGCGGGTCAAAATCGGAAAGCTTACGTTTATGGCCGCGATGAAAAACGCGCAAACCATGTCCGCCGCGAAAATCGCGATATGCGGCTTGTAGTAGCTGAAAAATATTTTTATCGATGAATCGTTGTAGTTCATTCTGAACGATGATAAAGCAAAAGGGATTTTTTTTCAACTAAAGGGAAGGAGGTATGCAAAGCAATATCGCGTTCGCTTTATTGTCAAATTGGCCTCATCAATTTTTAAGAAAAATTCCCAAAAATTTTGAGTTACAAAGTTCAATACATAAAAAAGATAAAACAGTAAAATGCAAATACATAATATAAGGAGGCTCTTTAACATGGCTTACAAAACTTGTGATTGGTGCGGAAGAAGCTATAAACCGATGTTTTCAGCGGATAGAGACGCTGGAAACGCTTTTGCGGACGCAATGGGACTTGGAATCGGCATAAAAGCAATCGGAGGCATCGCAAGGCTTGCCGGAAAGCGCAACTTTTGCAGCAAAGCATGCAAATTGGCATATGAAAATTCTAAAAACGGAGGCGGATCTTCCAATCCAGAAAGCTCCGACGGAAATTCAAGCGTTCAAGAATCTGGCGGCGGAATGGGCGGATTAGGAAGCATGTTTGGCTCTGTCTTTTCTTCCGCTGGCGACGAAATGAAGTCTGTGCTGAATCAGAAAAAAGAAAACAAAGCGAAAACAGAAGAAATTGTAAACCTTAAATTTGAAACTACAAGCGAAGGCTTGCAAAACCAGATTCAAAATCTTTTTACGCAAATTTCTTCACTGCCAAGATTTAAGACTCCGGATCAAAAAGCCTTATACAATGCGATCAAAGAAAAACTGGAATTTGGAATCATGAAGTTAAATTCAAGCGGAGCAAGCGCGGAAGCAGACTTCTTCCAAAAGAAATTTGACAAGTTAAAGTAACTCTTAAAAAGCCGGGTTAGATTTCTGAAACGCCCAAAATCTTCCCGGCTTCAACGATTTCAAGTCTGTCATGAATATTCATCTTTGCATAAATTGCCGTTCGCTGGTTTTCCACAGTTTTTATGGATTTTCCTAACTTAGCGGCAATATCAGCCGGATCAACTTTTTTTGAAAGCAGTTCAAAAATTTCGCGCTCTTTTTTTGAAAGCGTTTTATACTTTGCGAACAGTTCTGTCGTGCGGTCGGAACTGTCGGCCAGTCCGGTCGCTATTTTAGCATAATTTGCCTTCATCACAGAAACAGCTTCCGCGCAAAAATACTCCTTGCCTTGCGCGACCGTTCTTAAGGCTGTTGCAATTTCATAAAGATCGGAAGTTTTTGAAATGAACCCTTGAATATTCATTTTCATGGCATTTTCAACAACCAGCGGCTCGCAAAACGCCGTGCAAACAAGAGTCCGTATGTCGCCCCGAATTTTCCGCAAACCCGCCAAAAGCGAAAGGCCGTTTTCGTTTCCAATCCGCAAGTCCAAAAGAAGAACAGAACAGTCAGCGTTTTTTAGAAGCGCGGCTTCTGCCTCTTTTCCGCTGGAGGCCTGCAAAAACTCAAAATCCATGATTTGGTTTTGCAAGGCAAGAGAAAGACTTTCACGCAACATATTGTGGTCATCAATAAAAAGCACTTTCATTTTTCAGCCCCTATTTTTTTATCGGAATTATCAGTCTTACGCTTGCGCCGTTTTGATCAGATTTTACATTAAGTTTTCCGCCTAATGCCGCCGCCCTTTCTTCCATAATCTTCAATCCAGCGTGAGTTGCGGAATTTTGCGACTCTTCGCCCGCCATCTTTTCATCCGCCGTCTTATCCGCAAAACCGCAACCATTGTCGGTCACAGAAAAGATAAAATTGTCCGTCGTGTCAATCATCCTGATTTCTATTTCCGTCGCCCCGCTGTGTTTTGCCGCATTCCGCAACGCCTCCTGCAGAATTTTCAGCATCTCATACTTTGCGGCGTAAGAAAAACCGTCCGCAAACTCGCTCGCTTCATAAACATTCGGCTTGATTTTATAAGTTTCTTCAAAAACCTTCGCGCATTGTCTGACAATCGTCTTAAAATCGAAAGACAAATCAAGCCTCGAAAGTCCCAAAAGTTCGCGGGCCTCTTTGACAGCCTCATCCGCAATCAAAAGCGCCCTGCCGCTTTCGTTTTGCGAGAGACAGATTTTTAAAACCGAAAGCGACTGAATGATTCCGTCATGCAAATCGCGGGAAAATTCTTTTTGAGTTTCATCGCGAGCCTTGATTATTTGAATCTGGCTTTTCTGCCTGCTTAATTTTACATGCATTATAAAACCTGAAATCGCCGCAAGCAAAAATGACGCGTACAAAACTGAATCAAATCCCTTGTTTATGAATCTTTCTTGCGCATGAATTTCTTGTATTTCCTCATGCCGCTCATCCATCACAGCCGTTTCGTACAGACTAGAGAATTTATCGTCCGCATTTTTTTTGAACGCAAACGACACGCACAATACAAAAAAAGAAATCATCAAATATATATATTCAGGCTTGATTTTTAATCTGGGCGTCTCCGCTGGCAAACGGCGGTCGGACGTTCTTGCGAACAAGTACATCCCATATGCGATAAAAGACGCGATCGCCTTGTCAACAAGGTTCAGCAAAAAACCGCCTGTAAGGTTTGCCGCAATAACATTTTTCGTGACAAAGAAAATTCCCTGCTCAATCGCAGTAAGGTTGTAATGATAGTAAGCCGCAAAAAGCGAGCCAAAAATGCCATTGGTGCACGCGCTTAAAATCCCTGCAAGCATAAAAAAGTCAAGCGAAAGTTTTTCTTCGTCTCTCTTTTGCGCAAGCTTAAAAACCGCCCAAGAGCCAACAGCCGTCATCAACTGGCAAAGCATAAAAATCAGCTTGAGCCGTCCAAGCAAAAAGAGAGAGCCGTTTGTAAGAATCGCGACCACAATCGACGGCGCAAGTCCGCCAAGCGCCGCAATTGCAATAGTTGCAAAACTGTCCATGTAAAGCGGAAAATGCGTTTCTCCAGCCGCAATGGAAGCAATGACATTCAGCGTCGCGCAAAGCAAACTCAACAAGGTTAGAAAAAGAAGATTTTTTGTCGGTTTATATTTTTTGTCAATCATATAAAAAGCTGTCGTATTGTCGCAGAAATTTATTATAGCAAAAAGAACAAAAAAGCGCTACAATGAAAAACATGACCTTCGAAAACAAAAAAGCATTCAAAAACAAAATCCCCGCTACGCTGGCGGCCATTATTCTTTGTCTTTCAACAACACAGGTCTTCGCGCAAATAGAAGAAACCTCGCTCCCGGAGGACGCTCAGTGGCAGGCGGAACTTTCGTTTCCCGACCGATTTGGCGAGGTTGAGGACACGCTCGCGCCCAACAGCTTGTACGCCTTTGATTTTTTTGAAGGCCAGGGCTGTCTTTTTGTCCAAGTCGGAAGGGACGTTGAGTCCTTTGAGCTTTTTGTAAACCAAGAGCGCGTTGACACGTCCGCGCTTGCAGGCGGCCGCTCATACAAAATCGACATTTCAAAAATTACGCGCAACGGAAAAAACATTCTGCAGACCGCGGACATTCGCGCCGCTTCTCGGTCAGCGACCAATTCTGATTCGGCCGCTTCCCAGTCTGTTTCCAGTTCCAGTTCCGACCCCGCCAAGGTAAAAGTTTACGTTCCCTACCCTGTGTTGCTGGAAGAAGTCGGCGGGCAAAGCGAAATCGATTCCGACGCGCTCGCCCTTGTCTCGGAAATAATCCAGTCCGACATCGAGCATGGCTTTCCATGCGCGCAGCTTGCAATCGCAAAAAATGGCCGCATTCTTTACAAAAATTCTTGGGGCTTCATCAATTCCTACGACACGGACGGAAACCCGCTCCCGCAAAACGAGCGCGAAAAAATCACGGACGACACGATGTTCGACATCGCCTCCTGCACAAAAGCGTTGGCCGCCAACATGGCGATAGAATTTTTGGTTTCGCAAAAAAAACTTTCGCTGGACACAAAAATCGCGGACATTCTTGGCGACGATTTTTACAAAAAGACAATCAACATAAAATACAAAAACGGTAGCGGCGCCTCGCTCGGCCAAAACAAAAAATGGAAGGCCGCGCTCACGATTCGCGACGTGGCTTGCCACAGGGCTGGCTTTCCGGCAGGCCCCGCCTACTACAACATAAACTTTAATTCAACGACGCAAGGCCGCGAAAAAGAAAACCAGACTCCAAAGAACAAGCTTTACGCGGGATGCGGCGCCGACCAAGAGACGCGCGAAAAAACCTTTGAGGCCATTTGCAAGACGCCGCTTCTTTACGAACCGGGAAAGCGCGTTTTGTATTCCGACGCCGACTACATGATTTTAGGCTTTGTGGTGGAACAGATTACAGGCGAAAAGCTTGACGACTTTTGCAAAAAAACTTTTTGGGAGCCGCTGGGCTTAACGCGAACGGCTTTCAATCCGCTCAAAAACGGATTTAAAAAAAGCGACTGCGCGGCCACGGAACTTCGCGGAAACACTCGCGGCGGAACCTTGCTTGACTTTGCGGGCCGGAGCGACACAATCCAAGGAGAGGTCCACGACGAGACGGCTTACTATTCAATGGCGGGCGTGTCCGGCCACGCGGGCCTTTTTACCACGGCAAGCGACGCGCTAAAACTTTTGTCAACTCTTTTTTACGGAGGCTACGGCCAGAATAAATTTTTTGACAAGGACGTTTTGGACTCTTTCTTTTCTCCGCAAGACGCGGCCCGCGCCAACTGGGCTGTCGGCTGGTACCATCAGGGCGACGACCGCCGCTCGTGGAACTTTAGCCAAAGCGCGAGCCGCGCCACAGTCGGCCACAACGGCTGGACAGGAACGCTAGTCATGCTCGACCCGGAAGAGAAACTCGCGCTCGCCTACTTTACCAGCAAGCGCAACACTCCCTACCGCGAAGATAACGCCTACGAATTTGAAGGCTCGTATTTTACTGCGGCGGCTCCCGGCTTTGTTCCGGCCCTGCTTTACGAGGGAATTGGGAACGGAACGGACAAAAAAAACGCTCGTCTTTTGCTTTTGGCCGACATGGTCCGCGACAAGTTCCGTCTTGTGGAAGCGGAACGGCTTAAAAGCGGAGAGCCGGTCACTGACAGCGCGCATCCAATTGTCCGCGCAGCCTATTCAATACTAGAAGTCTTTGTCCGACGCGCAAAAGCAGACGGCTCCGAAAAAGCGCTGGCCTTGGCCAAGCAGGCGGCGGCGCTTCTTGACCCAACGCGCGACGCTGATGAAATTGAAAAGATTAAGGAAATGCTAAAATGATTTTCACAGGGAATAATAAAAAAACAGAGATAGCGCGCAAGCCCAAAAAAGCCGCCGCAATTTTGTGCTTGCTTTTGGCGCTGCTTTCTTCTGCATGCGCGCAAACTAAAATCGTTGTCGGAGCCGCGCGCTTTGACAAATACAAAAAACTTTTGCAAAACAAGCGCGTCGCTTTGGCCGCCAACGCCACTTCAATAATCGTCGGCGCGAACGGCGGCGCGGTCCACGACTTGGACTTTTTGCTTTCCAAAAAAGTCAACGTGGTCAAAGTTTTCGCGCCGGAACACGGCTTTAGAGGAAAGGGCGAGGCCGGAGAAATAATCCAAAACGACGTTGACGCCAAGACAGGCGTTCCGATTTATTCGATTTACGGAAAAAGCCTAAGGCCCTCGCCAGAGCTTTTGGCGGACGTGGACGTTTTTGTCTACGACATACAGGACGTGGGCGCGCGCTTTTACACCTACATAAGCGCGATGCATTACATCATGGAAGCCTGCGCGCAAAACAAGATTCCGCTTGTGATTTTTGACAGGCCCAACCCCAACATCGACTGCGTGGCAGGCCCAATCCGCGACGAACGTTACAAATCCTACGTAAGCCTGGATCCGATTCCGACAATCTACGGAATGACAGCGGGCGAGCTTGCTCAAATGATTAACGGACAAGGCTGGCTTGAAGGCGGCGCGCGCTGCAAACTTACCGTGATTCCAGTAAAAAACTACACGCGAAAAAGCCGCTACGAGCTTCCTGTCGCGCCGTCGCCGAATTTGCCAAGCCATCACGCGGTCCGCTTTTATCCATTTTTGTGCTTGTTCGAGGCGACGGTCGTAAGCGAAGGCCGCGGAACGGAAGAGCCCTTTACTGCGATCGGCTACCCCGACGAGTCATTTGGCCAATACGTCTTCACTCCGCGAGACATTCCGGGAATGGCGACCAACCCCAAGCACGAAGGAAAGCCTTGCTACGGACTCGACTTGACGGGCGAGCCGCTTTATGGTCTTGCCACCGATTCCAGTTCCCGCCCCGACGGAATCTTTACGCTAAAATATTTCATCGACTTTGCAAAGAAAATCGGAAGCGCCGAAAAGATGGTTGACCAAAAAGCAGGCCTTGCGCGCTTGTGGGGCAACGACAAACTCCCGGAACAAATCGACAGCGGCATGACCGAAGAAGAAATTCGCGCCGCATGGCTCCCCGACGTAGAAAAATTTTTGCAGGACCGAAAGCCCTACTTGATTTACAAATAACGAGGCCTTTGACAAAATCAAAGCGCCTGGTGTAAAATAATTTAACGGAGGAATTTTATGCCGACAAACCAATCAAAAGCCCCTGCTTCAAAGAAAATAATTTTCACGGCATCTTGCCTTTTGGCGCTGGGCTTTTTTTCCGCCCATGAATTCTTGCTGAATTTTTATCCCGAAACGCTCGCGCAAAGAAACGTCATAAAATTCTTTATAAGCGTCATTCCCTTTTGCCTTTCTTTCTTCGCTTGGAGAACAAACAAAAGCGGCCTGAGCCTTTTTATGACTTTAGGACTTTTTTTGTGCTGCGTTGGAGACGTTGTCATAAACATAACTTTCCTCTTGTCAATCGCCTTGTACCTTGTGGGCCATTCGCTTTTTATCAAGGGATTCTTTTGCTGCAAAAAGCCTCGTGTCTTTCAATTTGTCTTATGGGGCGTTATGTTCCTTTCCATCTTTGTGTGGCTGTTTTTCTTTGCCAATGTTTCAACCAAGCAAAAAATCGAAGGCTTCGTTTATTCCGCCTTTATGTGCGCTATGGTCGCCTTTTCTTTTTGCGGGCCGGCCATTGTTTGCGCGGGCGGAATCATATTTGGCCTATCGGACGTTTTGCTTATGTTGAACATTGTCCTTGACACTGAGAACGGCCTCCCCCACATAATCGCGCTTGGCGTTTACTATGTCGGAGTTTTCCTTATGGCCGCCTACGTTTTCTTGTTGGAACGTTCCTCCGCAAGCAAAAGCGGTTCGGCCACAATTGACTAAAGTTCAAAAAAATGCTAGCATTATGACTCATTCGGGCCATTAGCTCAGCGGTTAGAGCAGAGGACTCATAATCCTTTGGTCCTAAGTTCAAATCTTAGATGGCCCAATAGTTTCGTAACGAAGTGAGAAACTATACGTAAATCACTTCCTATAGGCCAAACCGAGCGCTTGCGCGAGGTATGGCCCAGACCTCATTCAGTTCCACTGAATGAGGTTTTTTTTATTTTTCCCACAAGCCAAAAAGCGCGCTATAATGGAAGCAAGGAGACTCCATGAAAAGACGAACGGACGCGGAGCGCGCCAACGAGCGGACAGTTTCAAAATTGATGTTCCGCCTCTTGCCAATACAAGTTTTAATCGCCTTAATCACATCGCTAAACTCGATTGTTTCGGCCTTGTTCGCCAGCAATTGCCTTGACATAAAGGCGATGAGCGCCGTCGGACTCTACGCTCCGGTTCAAATGCTTATAAACTCGATAAGCCTAGCCTTTACGGGCGGCGCCACCATTCTGTGCGGCCAATACATGGGAAAAAACGAAAGCCAAAAAATGCGGGGAATTTTTTCGCTCGACATATCGATTTCGTTTTTTGTCGGCGCCATCATCTCAGCAACTCTTTTTTTGGTCGGAAAGCTTGTTGAAGCGGGCTTGTTTTTGCGCGACGAATCGATGAGGCCCTATTTTTCGCTCTACTTAATCGGCCAAGCGGTTGGAGTCATACCCTTCATTCTTGGAAACCAACTGGCCTCTTTCTTGTCTTTGGAAAACAAGATGAAGCGCAACACGGCGGCAAGCCTTTCGTTCATCGCGTCAAACGTTTTGTTAAATTTTATTTTCATTCAAAAGCTCAACATGGGCGTTCTTGGCCTTTCGCTCGCTTCGTCGCTCGGAGCCTGGGTTTACTTTTTTGTCCAAGCCCAATACTTTTTTACAAAAAAAAGCCGCCTCAAATTTTCCCCAAAGGACATCGACGTCAAGGAATTGGGAAAAATATTCATTGTTGGATATCCCGGAGCGCTCTCCAACTGCTGGCAAACTTTGCGCGGCTTTATCGTAAACTTTTTACTTTCGGCCTATGTCGGAACGGTTGGCATATCGGCCTTTTGCGCGGCCAACACTTTGATGGGACTGGCTTGGTGCGTTCCCGCGGGAATGGTGGCTGTGTCACGAATGGTTATGAGCGTAGGCGTCGGAGAGGAAGACCGCGCCACAGTCGCCGACGTCATGCGAGTCATGTTCAAAAAGTACTGCTTGGTCAACAATTTGCTGGCCTTATTGATAATTGTTTTTGCAAAACAACTCGCGCTCATTTTTTATCAAGACATTTTCTCGCAAGTTTACATTATGACCGTTTGGGGCTTTAGGCTCTTGCCCTTGAGCTTGGCGCTTGGCTCGATTTTGCAGCACTTTGTTTGCTACGCGCAAATGTCCGCAAAAAATTTCTTTATCCAACTCATCTCATTTTTTGACGGAGTTTTGTTCGTCGCGGGATTCTCGGCCATCCTGGTTCCAAGCATGGGCGTAAACGGAGTTTACGCGGCGAACATTTTGAACGGAATTTTTGTCTTTGTCACAATAGTTTTGTATTCGGTTTTCCGCAACCGCCGCTTTCCCCGCAACATGGAAGACCTTATGGTCATGCCAGACACTTTTGGCGCGCCGCCAAGCGAGCGTTTGGATTTGACAATCCAAAACATCGAGGACGTCGTGACGATTTCAAAAGCCGCGCAGGACTTTTGCCTTGAGCGTTGCGTTGACTCGCGCCGTTCCTTTATCGCCTCCCTCGCGATGGAAGAAATGGCGGGAAACATCGTGGAGCACGGCTTTACAAAGGACAAGAAAAAGCATTCCGTTTCGATCCGCTTGGTTCACAAGGACCAAGACGTAATCCTAAGAATCCGCGACGACTGCGTTTCCTTTGATCCGGCGGAACGCGCGAAAGCGGCGAACGCGGCCGACGACCCCGCCAAAAACGTCGGAATAAAACTGGTTTACGGGATGGCAAAAAGCGTCAATTGGCAAAGCATCTTTGGCATGAACGTTCTTGCCATTAAAATCTAGTTTTTTGCCGCGCTTTTTTCCTTGCGTTTTGGCAAAAAGCGTTGTAGAATATAGAATAAAATATGAGCGGAGATTTGAGTTTATTTTCACAAGTTAAGGTTTTCTTCAAGAGGCAAAAGCGCTCCCCATTTGTAAGAGACTATCTTCTCACGGCCAACGCAAGGTCCAGCGTTTATGTTTCGGCCATAGTCGCGGCATTGGAAATTTGCATGCTTGCGATGATGATTTTTGGAATTATCGAAAATTCCGAAAACTACACGCGCGAATGGCTGCTGTCGCACACAATCGCCTACATTTCGCTATTGGCAACCTCAGTCGTATTGCTGATTTATTCAATTCTTTTTCTCAAAGGAAAAGTGACAAACAGAACGGCGGGCCGATTGATAAAGGCGATTTTTTCAATCGTGATGGTTGTCTTTGGCCTTTACATTTCATACACAAGCAAGGATAGGGGCGGCCAAGTTTTTGCCTTTATCACAATCCTAATTTTCTTGAACTGCCTTTTGGTTTGGCACCCGATTATTTCCTTTGCCTGCCTTACCACTTCCTTTGCCATTTACCTTTACATGCAGAGCAAATTGATTCCGATATCGCTCAGCATAAAGGTCAACGCCTTTACAACATGGCTGGCCTTTTACGCGGCCGCCCTCAGTTCCCACCACCAAAAAAGAGTTGAAGCGCAAAAAGACGAGCGCCTTTGCTCGCTAAACAAGCACTTGGAAAAAAAGTCGCTTTACGACGACTTGACCGACCTTCCAAACCGCCACTACTTTTACAAGGCCGCCACAGAATTTTTGAACGACCCCAAAAACCATATCGAAGATTATTGCTTTGCCTTTATGGACATCGAAAACTTTAAAAACTACAACGAAAAATACGGCTTTGCGGCGGGAACGGAATTCTTGCGCTCGATAGCGAAGATTTTGCAGGAAGTTTTTGGCGACGAGCTTTTGGCGCGATTCTCGGACGACCACTTTGTCGCGCTGACAAGGCACTACAACCTTTCTAGAAAAATAAAAAAGATTCAAAAAGAAATCAACAAAGTTGAGGACATAGTTCAGCTTGGACTAAAAGTTGGAATCTATCGTCCAAAAGAGCGGGACTGCTCTCCAAACTTGGCCTGCGACCACGCTCGATACGCCTGCGAATTCATCAAAAAACATTTTGGCCGCGACTTGATCGAATACGATTCCAAAATGGACAAAGTCTTCAACCAAAAGCTTTACATCATCAACAACATTGACCAGGCGATTGAAAAAGATTTTATAAAAGTGTATTACCAGCCCGTGGTCTTGGCGCAAAACGGAAAGCTTTGCGGAGTCGAAGCGCTTGCCCGCTGGGAAGACCCAAAATTCGGCATGCTTTCTCCGGCGGCCTTTGTTCCAATTTTGGAAGAGTACCATTTAATCCACAAGCTTGACATGCGCGTTATGGAAATCGCCTGCAAGGACATCAAGGAATGCGCGGACAAAAAACTGCCCTTTGTTCCAGTCTCAATAAATTTCTCCCGTCTTGACTTTGAGTTGATCGACCCCGCCGAGGAGCTTGACCGCTGCATAAAAAAATACGGCCTCTCAAAATCCGACATTCACGTGGAGATTACGGAGAGCGCACTTTCGTCAAGCGACGAAAAATTAAAGTTTTCTTTGGAAACGTTCCGCAAAAATGGAAACTCCTTGTGGCTCGACGACTTTGGCTCCGGCTACTCCGGCTTGAACGTTTTGAAGGACTACAGCTTTGACTTGATGAAAATCGACATGGCTTTTCTTTCGCAGTTCTCCCAAAACAAAAAGGCGGAGCCAATCCTTACCAGCATCGTATCGCTGGCCCAAAAAATTGGAATGCAAACCCTTTCCGAAGGCGTCGAAACGCAAGAAGCCTACGACTTTTTAAAGTCCATCGGCTGCCAGCGCTTGCAAGGCTTCCTGTTTGGAAAGCCCATGCCCAAAGCCGAACTTGTGCAAAAAATTCAATCCGGCTTTTACAGCCTTAGCGCCTAAATCCGCAAATTAGGCCTTATTGACAATGCGACAACTTTGGCGCATAATCTTTTTATGCCGCTGTTGGAATGCAAGGGCCTTTCGCTTGGCTACAATAAGAATGTCCTCGTCCAAGACCTCAACTTTTGCGTCAATGCCGGCGACTATCTTTGCATTGTCGGCGAGAACGGAAGCGGAAAAACGACGCTCATGCGCACAATGCTAGGCTTGCAAAAAGCGCTCGAAGGCCAAATAATTTTTGACGGCGGCTTGCAAAAAAATCAAATCGGATACCTTCCCCAACAAACTCAAGTCCAGCGCGACTTTCCGGCCAGCGTTTACGAAATCGTAGTCTCCGGCTGCCAATCGTCGGCAGGCATGCGCCCCTTTTACAACAAAGAAGAAAAACAAAGGGCCTTTAAAAACATGAAGCGGCTTGGAATTCTTCCGCTTGCAAAAAGATGCTACCGAGACCTTTCGGGCGGCCAGCAGCAGCGCGCGCTTCTTGCCCGCGCCCTTTGCGCCACGCAAAAAATGCTTTTGCTTGACGAACCGATCACAGGCCTTGACCCCAACGCCGCCGAAGAAATGTACCGCCTTGTAAAGGACCTCAACAAAAATGACGGCATCTCTATAATAATGATTTCGCACGACGTGAATGTCGCTCTAAAAGACGCGACCCACATTCTCAACATCGGCGCAAAAGCATTTTTTGGAACAAAAGACGAATATTTTGCCCGCCAAAAAAACGGGAGCGAACTATGACGGAATTGTTAGAACAGTTTTCAATGTATTTTTCATTCCCCTTCGTTCGCTACGCTTTGATTGTCGGCGTTTTGATTTCGCTCTGTTCGTCGCTATTGGGAGTGACACTGGTCTTAAAGCGCTTTTCTTTTATCGGAGACGGCCTTTCGCACGTGGCCTTTGGAGCGCTGTCCATCGCGACGGTGCTCAAATTGAACAACACGATGTTTTTGGTTTTGCCGCTTACAGTTTTGAGCGCGATTTTGATTTTGGCCGCGGGGAACAAGACTCGCATAAAGGGAGACGCGGCGATCGCGATGATAAGCGTAAGCGCATTGGCCTTTGGCTACTTGCTGATGAACATTTTCTCAGCCTCGTCCA
Source organism: Treponema sp. (assembly GCA_017645785.1). Lineage (GTDB taxonomy): Bacteria > Spirochaetota > Spirochaetia > Treponematales > Treponemataceae > Treponema_D. The sequence continues at coordinate 148,596 of JAGCNW010000014.1, read as the reverse complement.
ATTTGAGCGGCGACGTTTGCTCCACCCTTTTTGGAAGCACATCGATTTTGACTTTGACAAAAGGCGAAGTTTATTTATGCGCGATCCTTTCTATTGTAGTGGTGGCTGTCTTTGTCGTTTTTTACAACAAGATTTTCGCGGTAACCTTTGACGAAGACTTCGCCGCTTCTTCGGGAACCAACGCAGGCGCCTACAATCTTCTGCTGGCCGTAATCATCGCGGTCATCATTGTCTTGGCGATGAACTTGGTCGGCTCCCTCCTAATAAGCGCATTGATTATTTTCCCGGCCCTAAGCGCGATGAGGCTTTTTAGAAGCTTTTTGTCGGTGACGATTTGTTCCGCCATACTCAGCGTAGTCTGCTCGGTGGCGGGCTTGCTTGTTTCCATTGTCGCGGGAACGCCTGTAGGATCCACTATCGTGGCAGCCGACCTTGCCGCCTTCCTAATTTTTTGCGCGGCCGGAGCGGCAAGAAAGAGAATGTTCCAAATATGAGAATCGTTTTTGTCCGCCACGGCGACCCCAACTACGAATTGGATTGTCTCACCCCAAAGGGAAAGCTGCAAGCCAAGGCCGCGGCCCAACGCCTTTTGCGCGAGGGAATCGAAGAAGTTTGGTCGTCAACAATGGGCCGGGCAAAAGAAACCGCCGACGCTTTTTCGGAAGTGACGGGGCTTCCTTACAAGACCTTGGACTTTATGCGCGAGCTTGATTGGGGGAGCGTTGACGGAACGCCCCTCTACGCCGACGGACATCCGTGGTTTTGCGCCAACGAAATGGCAAGCCAAGGAATCCCGCTCAACGACCCCGACTGGGAAAATTCCCCATACTTTAAGAACAACAAAGTGACCGGCATTGTAAAGAACATCCAGCAAAAGACCGACGAATGGCTTTACGGCCTGGGCCTGGAACGCCATCAAAACGGCTGGCGCGCCCTGCCAGGCGCAAAACAGGACAAAACCGTGGCGCTTTTTAGCCACGGAGGCTCCTCTTCCGCCGCCATCGGCCGCATTTTGAACATTCCCTTTCCCCTAACCTGCGCTCTCTTCCACTTTGGCCACACCGGCATTACGATCCTGCGCTTCAACCAAGAACCCGGCGTTACAGCCGTTCCCTGCATAGAATTGTTGAACGACTTGGATCACATACGAAGCGTCCGTTAAGACGCGGCGAAACCGCTCGAACAAAGTAATTTATGGACTTCCCTGCAAGAACACGAGCGGATAGCGCTTGAACAAATGCGTTTCTTTTGATAGTATCATACGAGTGGTCAAGGCGCGCTTCGCTTAAAGCCTTGACTCACTCGTTTTTCGGCGCGGATAAAATTATCGCGCCGAAAGATAGGTGGTCAAGGCGCGCAGACAATATCGCGCCGAAATCCTGCAATTAATAATAACGAGGCTTTTTATGAAAGAACTTTCAGCATTGATGGGCGTGCGCGAATCAATTCGCGTGATTGACGCAACCCTCCGCGACGGCGGAATTGTCAACGACTTTTTCTTTACCGATGAATTTGTAAAGGAACTTTACAAGACGAACATCGCGGCCGGCGTTGACTATATGGAAGTTGGATATAAAGCCTCTAAGAAAATTTTTGACAAAACAAAGTTCGGAAAATGGAAGTTTTGCGACGACGAAGACATCTTTAAAGTGATCGGCGACAACGCAGACAAAAAGGTCAAGCTTGCCGTTATGGCCGACGTCGGCCGCTGCGACTTTAAGGAAGACATTCGCCCCAAAAGCGAAAGCCCCGTCGACTTGATTCGCGTGGCTTGCTACGTTCACCAAATCCCCGGAGCCTTGGAAATCATCGAGGACGCAAAAAAGAAGGGCTACGAAGTAAGTTGCAACATCATGGCGATCAGCACCGCGCAAGAAGGCGACATAAAGGTCGCTCTGGACATGATCGGCCAGTCTCCTGTTGACTGCATTTACATCGTTGACAGCTACGGCTCGATTTTCCCAGAACAGATGCAGCGCATTTGCGCGCTCTACAAAGAATACGCCGACAAGCACGGAAAGCAATTGGGAATCCACGCGCACAACAACCAGCAGCTTGCCTTTGCCAACACAATCGAGGCGTGCGGCGACGGCGTTGACTGGCTTGACGCGACTTACAACGGAATGGGACGCGGCGCCGGAAACTGCTTTATGGAAAACCTTTTGGCCTTCCTCAAAAACCCCAAGTACAAGGTTTACGAAACGTTAAAGTTTATCGAAAAATACATGCTGCAGCTTAAGAAAGACGGAGTTGTTTGGGGCTACGACGTTCCCTACTTGGTCACAGGCTATCTCAACCAGCACCCGCGCGCGGCGATGGCCTTTAGCAAAGACAAGCGGACGGACTACTCAAAGTTCTTTGACGAAGTCATCGCGCAGGAATAAGCCGCTCGCGCGGACAGCGGCAATGTTTGGAGGTATACGATGAAAGATTTAGGCGCAAAGACAATGTTGTTCCCGATGCCCGTTTTGATTTTGGGAACTTACGATGAAAACGGAAAGGCCGACGCGATGAACGCGGCTTGGGGCGGAATCGCCGACGACAACCAAGTTTGGGTTTGCATGTCCAAGCACAAGACGACCGAAAATTTGGCGCTCACAAAAGAGGCGACAATCGCTTTTGGAACCGTTGAGACCGTAAAGGCCTGCGACTACGTTGGAATCGTTTCGGCCAACAAGGAAGCCGACAAAATCAAGAAGGCCGGCTGGACTGTCACAAAAAGCAAAAACGTAAACGCTCCGATTTTTGACCAGCTTCCGCTCACCTTGGAATGCCGCTTGCTAAAAATCGTTGACGACGAAAAATACTTGTTCCAAATCGTAAACGTCGTGGCCGACGAAAAGATTCTCGGCGCGGACGGCAACGTGGACATCTTAAAACTCAATCCGATAACCTTTGACTGCGCGGGCCACGGCTACTACGCGCTCGGAGAAAAAGTCGGAAACGCTTTCTCAGACGGAAAGGAATTGGCGTAAACAAAAAAACATAAAATGAACAACTCGATTGACATGCTGAACGGGTCCATATTCAAGGGACTCGTTCGTTTTTCTTTGCCGCTCGCTCTGTCGGGCGTGTTGCAAATTCTTTTTAACGCGGCGGACATTGTAGTCATAGGCCGCTTTGGTTCAAACAACTCTCTTGCGGCCGTTGGAGCCGTTGGAATTTTGTGGGGCCTTTTTGGCCACATGTTCATGAGCCTTGGCGGAGGAGCCACCGTCGTCGCCGGAAAATTCATCGGGGCCGGAAAAAAGTCCGCCGTATCAGCCGTCCTTCATGTGTCGACCGCGCTCGCTCTTGTCCTGGGAGCGGCTCTTTCGATTGTCGCCTGGATTTTCATGCCGCAAATTTTGAGCGCGATGCAAATACCGGACGAAGTTTTTGGCCTTTCGCTAAGATACGTCCACTACTTGATTCCTTGCATTCCTGGCATCGCGATCTACAACTTTTGCGCGGGAATCTTGCGCGCCAAGGGCGACACAAAGCGGCCTCTTTACTTTTTGCTTTGCGCCGGAATAGTCAACGTAATCCTCAATTTGATTTTTGTCATCGCTCTAAAAATGGACGTGGCCGGCGTAGGACTTGCCACAAGCGCAAGCCAATACTTGGCGACTCTTTTAATCGTCATCTGCCTTTTAAACGAAGAAGGCGAGTTCCGACTGGAAATAAAAAAAATACGCCTTGACTTTGCGACGGTCGCGGCCATCTTGCGAATCGGCGTTCCAAACGTAATCCAAAACCTTTTGTTCACAATTTCAAACCTTGTGATCCAAACCGCCATAAACTCATTCGGCGCCGTCGTCATGGCCGGAAACGCCGCGGCCAGCAACTTGGAAAACTTTACGTGGACCGCGATGATTTCGGTGGAGCAAGCAGCCCTCGCGTTTGTAAGCCAAAACTACGGCGCGGGAAACTTTAAGCGGGTCAAGCATAGCGCCTTGCAGGGACTCGGCTTGATTTGCGCGACAGGCGCCTTTTTGGGCGGCCTTACGGTTTTGTTCGCGCGGCCGCTCCTTTCGCTCTGCGTTTCAAACGAGCAGGCGATTTCCGAGGGAGTCATGCGCTTAAAGATTTTGTGCGCCCCCTACATTTTGTGCGGAATAATGTCGTCGCTGGCCGCGGACATGCGCGGCTTGGGACATTCGACAGAGCCTTCAATCGTAGTTCTTTTGGGAGCCTGCGGAAGCCGCCTGGCTTGGATTTTCACGGCCTTCCAAACGCCTAGATTCCACACGACGCTTTGGCTTTTGATCACCTACCCCGCCTCGTGGCTCATAACGGGAATCGTTTTGGCCTTTTGCTTTGCCAGAGTCTTTAGACAAGAGAGAGCGCGGTTTGAACCATCGGCGTAAGCGTCTTTGGGTCGGACGGAAGCAATTTTTTTGTAATCTTATTGTAAACGCAAGTCAAAATTGAAAGCGCTTTTTTTTGCGCGTAGGCGGCTTGGCAATACAAGCAGTTTGTCTCCATGTCTTGCGCCAAAGCGCCCATCTTGGCCCACGACTTCCAAATCTTGTCGCCCAACGCGTTGTAGGCGCTGTAGGCGTCGCTGGAAAAAACTTGGCCCGCGCTAAAGCGATAATTGTTTTTTTCGGCAAACAAAGCGGCCTTTCTTAAAAGGCCAAAATCCGCCGCCGGAGAAAGGTTTCCATGCAAGTCGTATTGGTATTCGTAATTTGAGTCGGTGGACGCGGTCATAGCAAAAACCATGTCGCCGGCCCTGACTTCTTTTTTTAGCGCGGCGGCGGTTCCAATTCTTATGACAGCCTCAACTCCGTAAAAATTGTAAAGCTCGTAAATGTAAATGCCGGCAGATCCCGCTCCCATTCCGCTTGCCATTACAGTGACAGGCTTTCCGTTGAACTTGCCGGTAAAGCCCTTGATTCCGCGAATGTCAGTGACAAGCTTGGCGCCGGTCAAAAATTCTTTGGCTATCCATTCGGCGCGCTGGGGGTCTCCCGGCATCAAGACAATCGGAGCGATTTGTCCTTTCTTTGCCGCGTTGTGCGGAGTGGGAGTGTTGCCTTGTTTTGAATTATTTTTAACTAAAGCCATAACGACATTCTAGCGCAAGTCGCGGCATTCTTGCAATCGTCCCGCGACTCGCGCTTTTCAGGTTCAACGCCTTTTGAGGAATCTCAAATAATCCGCGGCTTCCTCAACTCCGCCGTCCGCCGCAAGCTGGTAAAGCTCCATCGCTTTCTCTTTGTTCGCTTCAATTCCAGTTCCATTCTCATACATTTGCGCAAGTTTGTAGCGGGCGTACGCGTTCCCCAAGTCGGAGGCTTTTGTCAAATACTCAGCGGCTTTTGTAAAATCGCGCGGAACCCATGTCTTCTGCAAATAAATTTGTCCCAAAAGGCTAAGCGCCTCGTCATGGTTTTGCTCGCCGGCTTTTTCCAGCCAATAAAGCGCCTTTTGTATGTCATATTCAGCCTTGTATTTTCCCGCGTCCGGTCCGTCAAAATAAGCGCAGCCCAAGTTAAACTGCGCGTTTTTCTGTCCGCCCTCCGCTTCTTCTATTAAAATATCCAAAGGCGTCTTAACCTTATGCTCCTTCTTATAGCGCTCATACCAATAGTCAGCCTCTTTTTTGTCGGCCTTAAGGCCATGACCGCCATACTCGTACAAAACGCCAAGCCTGTAAAGCGCCTCGGTATAACCTGCGTCGACGGATTTTTTCAACCATTCAGCCGCCTTCTTGTAGTTTTGTTTGTAGACATATCCGCCCGCGTAAAATTCCGCCAGCTGCCACATGGCCTCGCCGCTGCCCATCTTAACGGCGATTTTGAAAAATTCCAGCGACTTCTCGTAATCAACGTCAAAGCCGTCCCAACCGTAAAAATAGCAAAAGCCATAATGACAATAATCCTCGGCGGTCTCAAGTCCAAAATGCTCCTTCACTTCCAAAACGGCTTCCGGAAGCTTATCTTTGCGGGCGCAAGAAAAAAGCGACGCGCAAAAAATCGCGGCAAAAAGACAAATAATTTTCCTCATAGCATGTCCTCCTTAAAGGTCTATTCTTCCAATATTCTCAAATTGCAATAAGCGCAGGCGGAGCGGGCGTCGTTATGCAGGTGGAGGCCGTTGCCTTCGCACCAACGCCAAGACTTGCAGCGCTCGCATATTCCCGTTTTTGTCCACGAACGGTCGCGCATGTTTTTAAAGCGTTCGTTCCACACATCCATAAAATCGTCCTTGTAAATGTTCCCCTGAAAAAAATCCGGGCTGCGGACGCTAAGACAACCGGTTATGGAGCCGTCGCACATTACAGAACCGATGTTCACGCCGCTTCTGCAAAAGAAAAAATAATTTCTGACTTTTAGTTCGTAAGGGCCCAAATAGCCTTCGCAAGAATGGCTTGCAAAAATTGACTTTCCGTCTTTGTTTTTGTAGGAACGCGTTTCAATAATAAAACCCATCAAGCGCCTGTACTGCTCCGAGTTGAGCGAAAGCGACGCCTCCGCCGCGCGGCCGCTGGGAAAAATGCAAAAGAGCCGCCAAAACTCAACGCCCTTTTCTATCAAAAAGTCCCTGAGCTTTGGGAGCGCGTCAATGTTCCCCGCGTGAACGCAAGTTATCACGTCAAATAAAAAAAGCCTTGGATATTTTTCGTGCCGCTCAACGCAACGCTCAATCGCGGACACAACGCTTTCAAACGACTTTTTGTTTTGCCTTAAATAGCAGTGCTCTTTTTCCAAGCCGTCAATGCTAAGGCTCATTCCGCCAAGGCCGCTCCTTATCAAAGCGTCAAAGCGTTCGCGCGTCATTGCAAGGCCGTTGGAAACAAGCGTCCAATTAAAGCCGCGCTTTCTTATCTCAACGCCCGCCGCTTCCAAATCCTTTCTTAGCAAGGGCTCGCCGCCAGTAACGCAAACTGTCATGTTTTTGTTTGGATTTTTTTCTTTTATGCCGTCAAGAACTTTCTCAAAATCGGCGAGCGGCATGTCGGGAACATTCGCCTCCTTTGAGCAATCAGAACCGCAATGCCTGCAATTCAAGTTGCAGCGCCTGGTGCATTCCCAAAAAAGATAGTCCAGCGAATGTTCCTTTACAACGCAATGCCTGTAAAGCCTAAAAACTTCGCGGCGGAGAATGTCTTTTATGCCAAGCGGATTTTTCTTTCGCGCTATTCCAAGACGACAATTTCCTCCCGCGAAACTTCGCCAACTTCAAAAGACAAGTCGCGCTTGACGGAGCGGCGCTTCTTTTTTGGGTCGGAAACAATCATCGCGTATTCAACGCCCACGCCCGCCCACAAACTCATGTCGTCAAAATAAAAGTTGCCTTTTTCGTCGGTGTAAGTGACAGCCTTTTCGCTGGTTCCGTCATACACCGCGACTTTTATTCCGGCCAAGGGTTCATTTGTTTTTGCGGCGACAACAGTTCCGTACAACTTTGTCTTTATGTAATTTTCCTGCCCGCCATAAACGCAAATCTCGACATCCCGCAATCTAAAGCCTTCGACATTTTTTCCCCTGCAGCCAGTAGCCATGCCAATCGAAGAAACGCCTAGAAGCGAGAGCGCCGCCGCGCAAGACCGCTTTAATATTTCCGACTTTGACAACATAAAAACTCCCATCAGCCCTTATCTTTTGTAGCGGCTGTCCTCCGAAATTATTTTTGCACACCCCAAAGAATAATTGTATAAGGATCGCTTTTTGAGCGCACAAAATAATAGATCCGTTTATCCTCGGAACTGTATAAAGATTGAATGTAATCCGGCCAAAAAGAAAGGTCTTCGTCATAATAAAATGAAGTTTCGTCTTTTTTGTCCACTTGAGCAAAATCACCAACGGGAAAAACGACCTTTCCCAAAAAAGAAACGCTGTCCTCAAAGTGCATCCAAAACTCCCCCCTTTTCCTATCGTTTTCCACATACGCCTTGAATTTTAAGGTTGTGTATCCGCGGTCTTCGGTTGGATTCGCAATCTCTTGGTATTCACCTCGCGAATTCTTAAATCCATTGTTATAGTTATTGGGAACAAGCAATGTATATGTATGAACGCTCTCGTCATTATAAGGAAACGCGTAGGCGTTTGCGTAAGCCGTCCACGAGCCGCTTGAAGTTGTTTGCGAAGTCTTGGCCGACGCGGATTGGGAACTGCCGCCAGTCGACATATTATTTGATTGATTTGCGTAACGGGAGCTTGTGCTGAATATTCCCCATAAGATTATCGCGTTGCTGTCGTTCGCCGCTTTTACGAAAGTGTAATACAAGTCAGTGTCGCTGTTAAATACAAATTGCTCAAGGCCGTAACAATTTGAGCTTATTCCGTCATCGTCCAGAGAAGAATAGCAACGATGCCCTATTTCCATGCCGCTATAATAACGCGCTGGGCCTTTAGAAAAAGCCACGCTGCCATTTATCACCACGTCATTCAAAAAGGTCACAGTTCCGACATCATTTTCGGTCCGCCAGCTAACCACCGGATCTTCAGCGGTAGCTTGCCAATCCGATTTCCAAGAAACCCTTGTTTCTGTGTAGCCAGCGCTTGGGTCGGGTTCTCCAATAGCCCATGTGACCTCTTTATATTTATGCGAATAGCCTTTTCCTATAAGGCCGCTTCCCTTGAATTTATTGGGTATTCTCAATGTGTATGTTCCAGTTCTGTTTTTGCGTCTTTGCTTTTGCGTTCCATAATGGTCATAATATTCCACAGTACCTTTAAAGGGATAGTCAAAGCTTAGAGTCATTTCAGCCGGCGTCGCCCAAGTGATTGTATTTTTTGGCTTATTGTCCTGCGGCAGCGACCAATTTTGAGCCTGCAAAGACAAGCCTGCGGAAAAAAAAACTGCTAAAAAAACAAAAAAAACTCTTTTCATAAAACCTCCGCGACTGACAATAATTTTAGCGCTACAATCGAATTTTTGCAATTAAAAGCCCATGTTTTCCTTGACAGATTTTAAAGACTAAGAGTATAATTTTCTCAACCTAGCCGATTCGGCTAAGTTGGAGGTTTTATATGAAGAGAGAAATTAAATTTTTTGCGGCGGCGGCTTTGTTATGCTTTTGCGCCAGCGCGCTGACTTTTGCAAAAAAGAACGACAACAAGCCAAAATATGAGCAAACAGGATTGGAAATGCACATAGGCGAGGCGGAATCTTCGCTTATAGAAATGAAACACTTCGCTCCCGCTGAAATCGCTCAATGGACTGTCCTTGTAATAGACAGCAACAACACGCAAAGGACAATTGACTACTTGAACGCTTCCGCCGAAATAATGTTAAAATACAAAAACGCATATGCCGCCGAAGACTGCGATTGGAAGCAGATAAAAATGCTTCAAGACGTTCGTCTAAAGAAAATTTTCAAGGACGTAAAATACGAAGCCGAAGAAGGAAAAAAATACGACTTGACCATCATTCGAGACTTTACAGTAGATTTAGGTCCTAAAGCGGGAGCGCCAACAACCGCAAGTTTATCCTATTGGTTTGTATACCCTGTCACTTCCGACATGCTTGTAACAGGCAACTTGCAATACATGTACAGAGGCGTTTACAAATCAACCAAGCGTGAAATAATGCAAAGCGGCTTTTCTTTTGAACTGCAAAACGCCAACAAAAAATGCATTGAAGAATTGAACTATCTGCTGGAAGGCGGACTTGACATCTTGACATTAAAAAAATAAACAAAGCCCATCATCTAGCATCACCCGCGTTTTGCCTTGTCAAGCGGCAGGGCGGCGCGGGATTTTATTTTTAGGAGCGTGTTATGAAAAGAATCATATCCTTGGTTTTGCCTCTTGTCTTGGCGGCCGCCGCCGTCGCCGAGCCGGAGCTGGTTCTACAAAAAGGAAACACAATAGAAAGCGCAAGACGCCTCAAATACAGCGCCGACGGAAAATACATTATGCGGGCCACGCTCTTTCAAGCGGACATTTACGAACGGCAAAGCGGAATTCTTGTAAAGCAATTTAGCGGCTCCTTCTTTAAAGACTTTTCGCCCGACGCAAAATACATCCTCTTTTCAAAAAAAGAAGGAGAAGCGTGGAAAACAAAGCTGACGGAAGTCGCAAGCCGCAAAGAAACAGCCGTCATCGTTCAAAACGCAAAAGACGACTACGTGCGTGGACTAGCCTTTTCGCCAAACTCAAGCTTTATCGCGATTGACGACAGCGACTGCGTCACAATTTACGACATAAAGACAAAAAAGCAAAAATCCATTCTTAAAGGACTTGGATACTTTTTTTACGCCCAATGCGCGTGGAGCGCGGACTCGCGCTATCTTGCAGTTCCCGCCGCAAAGACAGAAGGCGGCGCGCCAAAAACGATCATAATCTACGACCTAAAAGAAAATAAAATCGCAAAGACAATCGAATCAAATTTCGTAATCGACAATATCGCGATTTCTCCCAGCGGCAGTCTCGCGGCTTTTTCGGCCGGCTCAAAAATAATTCATATAAGAAGCGCGCTGAACGGCGACGTCCAAAAAAAATTTGAAATTGAAATGCCGGCTTTTGAGGAAGGAAATAGCGTTGGCGTTCAATTTTCTTCCGACGAAAAAAAAGTTGTGGCTGCGACCAGCCGCGTCATCGCCGAATACGATTTGGAGAGCGGCTCTCTCAAAATAAAGAAGCAAGAAAGGGATTGCTACGCGTTCGCCCTCCCGCCATTTTCTTCAAGCGAATGCGCAATCGCGGACAGTCAAGGCATAACATTTTACGACGCTTCTGCCAATGAAATTAAAAAAATACAAGACGTTTCAAACCAATTTTACGCGAACGAAAGCCTAAAGGACGGCCGAATATTTGTCAGCGATCCGGAAGGAAAAGCCGCCGCGATTTTCGACCAAAACCTTACGCGGCTTGAGCTTTCCGACAACGCCGCTGGAATCACTGCGCTCAACAATCTTAGCGTCTTCAAAAACGCCATATGCTATTCAGATTCAAAGACAAAGACGATTTACTTCCGCGACTTAAAAACAAAGAAAGACTCGCCGGTCGTAAAGAACGTGAACGCGACTACAGTATTGGCAAGCCCAGACGGCTCTTACATCGCTTACTACGACGAGGCCAAAGAGCGAACCCTTATTTACAACGCCGCGACAAAAAAAACTACTATCGCGCCGGGCTTTGAGGCGGGCTTTTACAATTCGTCAAGCGCATTCAGCCCTTCGTCACGCTACGTCTTTTTGGACGGAAAGAACGGAAAGCAGATAGCGTTTGATGTAAAAGAAAACTTTGAAGTCCTTAGAACGGCGCTTTCCGCAACAGACATAAGCTTTTTGCCAGCCTTCACGCCCGACGAAAAATATTTTTTCGCGCCTTGTGAAAAAGGAGTCAGCCGCGTTTACGATACAAGCTCTTACAAATGGCGGTTGGTAAAAACTTTTGAAAACGCCTACTATCCATTTTGCTCTCCCGACGGAACTCTTGTAGGAATGTACGGCTATGAAGAAAAAGATTCCCAGTATTGGTACTCCCTTTACACTGTTGGCTCTTGGCGGCCCACGGCGAAATTTTCTCGAGGAACGTCACATTCCATCTACAACTTTTTCAACGCGGACAACTCAAAAATTTACGCCTTCGCAAGTAATGGCGTCTTGCAATGCTTTTCCGTCAAAGACCAAAAGCTTTTGGCCAGCGCTTTGTCAGACAAAAACGGCGATTGGCTAAAATACACGCCGGAAGGCTACTTTGACGGAAGCGAGAACGGCCTAAAATCTTTTGTCTACCTTGTCGACGGAATGAAGGCCTACCCCTTGGACTCTTTGACGGAAAAACTTTACCGCCCGGACTTGGTCGCCGCAAAGTTTGAGGGAGCAAGCGTTCCAGGCGTAGAATTGCCTCAAAACGGAGACACGCAAGCCGCAAGCCAATCGGACTTGGCGCAAATCGTTTCTTCCGGCCAGCCGCCGCTTGTTGATTTTATAGACGCGCCAAAAAGCTCTTCCAGCCGCGACGTGACGATTAACTTTACGGTAAAAGACCAAGGCGGCGGAATCGGCGGCGTTTACTTAAAGCTTAACGGAAAGACCGTCACAATCAGCGGCGGCGAACGAAAGCTTGAGTTGGTTGGAGACGCCCCGCAAGGCAAAAGTTCCGCTGCGATAACTTTCTCGCATCCCGTATCCTTGCAAAACGGAGAGAACAAAATCGAAATCTTCGCCAGCAATTCCACCGGAATGATAGAGGGCGAGCATAAAACGGCAAGCATAACTTGGCAAGGAAAGACGCAAAAGCCGAGCCTTTATGTCCTTGCCGTCGGCGTGAACAAGTATCGCGACAAATCCTTGTGGCTCAACTACGCCGTTCCCGACGCCAGCGCCGTAAGCGATACCTTTAAGAACATAAAAGGAAAGCTTTACCAATCGATAAACATTTCGACAGTCTTTGACGGCGACGTGACCGAGGCTGGCGTCGCGAGCGCCTTTGACGCTGTAGCTTCAAAAATCAACGCGGATGACGTTTTTGTTTTTTACATTTCAGGCCACGGAACAACTCACACCGACGGAGACTATTACTTTATCCCTGTTGACTTTAGATTCCGCAACGCGCAATCCGTAGCGGAATCGGCGCTTTCCAAAAAATTCATCGCGGACCAACTTTCAAAAATAAAGGCTCAAAAAAGCCTTGTCTTGCTTGACACCTGCAACTCCGGAGCCTTCATCTCGACAGGCGCGCGCGGAATGGCCGAAAAAACCGCGATTGACCGATTAAGCCGCGCGACTGGCCAAGCCACAATCGCCGCTTCAAGCGACAGCCAATCCGCGATGGAAGGCTACAAGGGCCACGGAATTTTCACCTATGTAATTTTGGAAGCGCTAAGCGGCAAAGCGGACTTGAACAAAGACGGCTATGTTACCGTTTCGGAATTGGCCATGTACGCGGAAGATAAAGTTCCAACCTACAGCTACGACAAGTGGGGCTACGAACAATATCCGCAAGTAGACTTGCGCAAGCAAAGCAACTTTCCGCTTGTCGGAAAATAAACAAAGCGCTAAAATACAAGAATGATTGGAATTGTTGATTACAACGCCGGAAACATTAAGAGCGTGGAGAGGGCCTTGGACTATCTCAAGGCGCCCTACATTCTTTCCAAAAATCCGGCGGACTTAAAGAATGTTGACCGCTTGATTTTTCCCGGCGACGGAGAGGCGGCTTACGCGATGCGCGAGCTTGTGATGTCGGGCTTTGACAGCTTTTTGCGCGACTGGGCGGCGGACAAAAAACCCCTGCTTGGAATATGCATCGGAGCGCAAATCATTTTTGACAAAAGCGAAGAAGGCGGCTCTTTTGAAAAAGGCGAGCAAAGCTACACCCAATGCCTTGGCCTTATTCCCGGAACGATCCGCCACTTTAGCCGCCTTTGGCACGAGCGCGACATCGACCCGGACGACAATTCCCGCAAGGTTCCCCACATGGGTTGGAATGACGTAACTTACAGCGGCTCCTGCCCAATCCTAAAAGGCGTTCCCGAAGGAAGCGACTTTTACTTTGTCCACTCCTACGTGATTCAGCCCGACGACCCTTCGGTCATTAAAGGCTACGCCAACTACGGAACTATGGTTCCCGCGGTGATCCAACAAAAAAATGTCTTTGCGTGCCAGTTCCACCCGGAAAAGTCGGGAAAGGCCGGCCTTCAAATAATAAAGAATTTTGTCGAGGGGGACTTGGAATGCTAAAAAAACGAATCATAGTTTGCCTTGACGTTAAGGACGGCCGCACAACAAAAGGCGTCAAATTCCAAAACAACTTGGACATCGGCGACCCGGTCGAGATGGCAAAAAAATATTACGAGCAGGGCGTCGACGAGCTTGTCTTTTACGACATCATGGCCAGCGCCCGTGGAGAGCGGCCGATTTTGGACTTGATAAGCAAAGTCGCAAGCCAAGTTTTCATTCCATTTTGCGTGGGAGGAGGAATTGGCTCCATGGAAGACATCCGTTCCACCATCATGGCCGGAGCGGAAAAGGTCTCCCTAAATTCACAGGCTGTGAAAAACCCCGACTTGATACGCCAAGGCGCCAGTGTCTTTGGAAGCCAATGCATCGTCCTTGGAATGGACGCAATGCGCGACTCCGAATGTCCTTCGGGCTACAGGGTCTACCTAAACGGCGGCCGCGTCAAAACCGACCTTGACGCGCTTGAATGGGCCAAAAAAGCCCAAGATTTGGGGGCCGGAGAGGTCGTTCTCAATTCGATGGACGCTGACGGAACCAAAGCCGGCTACGAAATCCCGCTGACCAAAATGATGGCCGAGACCCTTAAAATCCCTGTCATAGCCTCAGGCGGCGGCGGAACCGTGGACCACTTGGCGCGAGTCTTGACCGAAGGTCAGGCAGACGCGGCCTTGATAGCCTCAATGGTTCACTCCGGCGAATACACAATTCAAGACATAAAAAAGGAACTTGCGCTGTCAAACATACCTGTACGAATGTAAAGGTATCCAACAGTTGGAATTCCCATTCTCTTTTTAAAGAAAAAACTTGCAATTCTATAAAACTTGGATTATAATTTAATACGCTATTTACAAGGAGTTTACATGAAGGTAAAGCTATCCCTCAAGATTTTTTTCATTGTGGCCGCTATGGTCATTTTGGCATCGGTAACAATTTGCGCGATTTCAGTTTTCACTTATAAGCAAAACTTTACAAACGAAATTGACGATGTAGTCAAAACAGCCGGCCGGGGCGGAGAGTTGCTATTGCAAAACTGGGAGCAAACTCTTGCCGCGGAGGCAAAGACAGTCGCGGGCCTCAACCGCACAACAAGCGCTCTTGCAAACGGCGACGTTGACCTTATGGAAAATGTCGTAAACTCGCAAAGAGGCGCGTTGGATTCAGACTACTTGCTCATAGCCGACAGGGACGGAATTATTCAGGCCGGAACAATCGGAGTCGGACAAAGCGTCAAGGACGTCGAAGCCTGGCAGAACGTAATCAGCGGAGAAGACCTCAGCTATTCATGGATAGAAACCGAGTTTGTATCATGGGGCCTTTTCTACGCCGCTCCAATCCGCTACCAAGGCGAAGTTGTTGGAGCCGTTCTCACTGGCTATGACTTTGTAAAAGAAGATTTCGTCAACATGATAAGGGAAGCCCACGGAACTGAATGCACCGTGTTCCGCGGAGACTTGCGCGTTTCGACGACCCTTCGCGACACAAAGGGCAACCCGATGACTGGAACAAGAATCGACAACAAACAGGTTCTTAACACAGTTTTGGGCAACGGCGAAACTCTAAGACTTAACAACGTAATCGGCGGAAAAAAATACCGCTCAATTTACATTCCCCACAAAAATCCTGACGGACAAGTTGTAGGAATGCTCTTCATGGCAAAGAACCAGCATGTAATCACAGAGGCGACGGAACAAACTCTCAAGATAGTCATTCCTTCGCTCATCATTCTTTTGATTGTCATTGCAATCTTGACAACTCTCGTGGTCCGAATCGCCATCGTAAAGCCAGTTCTTTCGGTTCGCGACAGCTTGCTCAGAATTTCCAGCGGAAACGCCGACTTGACCCAGCGCATCCAATCAAAGTCAAAGGACGAAGTTGGCGAAGTTGTAGGCGGATTCAACAAGTTCGTCGAGCGCTTGCAGTCAATCGTCAAAATCATTAAGGAACAGGACAAGGATTTGGAAGCCGGCGGCGAGAACATGGGCGCCATCAGCCAAGACACCGCAAGCGCGATTACAGAAATCATCGCCAACATCGATTCCATCCACAAGCAGATTGAAACGCAGGGCCAGAGCGTAAACCAGACAGCCGGCGCGGTGAACCAGATTTCTTCAAACATCGACTCTTTGAACAAGATGATCGAAGGCCAGTCAGCGGGAATCACCCAGGCTTCGGCCGCGGTAGAAGAGATGATCGGAAACATTTCTTCGGTCAACCAGAACGTGGAAAGAATGGCCAACTCTTTCGAAGAGCTCAACCAAAACGCCGACATCGGCTTCAAGAAACAGCAGGACGTTAACGAGAAGATCCAGCAGATCGAAACTCAGTCAGCCATGCTTGAGGACG
This sequence comes from Treponema sp., assembly GCA_017645785.1. Classification (GTDB taxonomy): domain Bacteria; phylum Spirochaetota; class Spirochaetia; order Treponematales; family Treponemataceae; genus Treponema_D. The sequence continues at coordinate 132,629 of JAGCNW010000014.1, read as the reverse complement.
CCAACCAGGCCATCGCCAACATCGCGGCTCAGACAAACTTGCTCGCCATGAACGCGGCTATTGAGGCCGCCCACGCCGGAGACGCCGGAAAGGGCTTCAGCGTTGTTGCCGACGAAATCAGAAAGCTTTCTGAAACATCAACAGGCCAGTCAAAGACAATCGGCGAACAGCTTGCCAAAATCAAGGAATCTATTTCCAGCGTCGTATCAGCGAGCGACGAGTCGGCCCAGGCTCTTACAGTCGTAGCCGACAAGATTCGCGACACAGACCAGCTTGTCATTCAGATTCGCACCGCTATGGAAGAGCAGACAGAAGGAAGCCGCCAGATCAGCGAAGCGCTTAAGAACATGAATGACGGTTCAATGGAAGTTCGCAACGCCAGCGAAGAAATGACAGAAGGCAACAAGTTGATTCTTAACGAAGTCCGCCTCTTGCAGGACGCGACTTTGGCGATGAAGGGCAGCATGGAAGAAATGGCCCAAGGCGCCGAAAAGATCAACGAGACTGGTTCCGCTTTGAACGACGTAACAAGCACTCTCAAGGAATCAATCTACAAGATTGGCCAAGAGATCAACAACTTCACTGTGTAAAAAAAGATTGCCGCGTATGTCGCTGCGCTCCATTTTGCTAGTTGAAGTTTATTCAACTGCGCTCTTGCGAGCGCTGGCAATCAAGCGCGGCAATGACACTGAAAGGCCGCCGAAAGGCGGCTTTTTTTATAGCTTGTCATGCTCGGCCTTGAGCCGGGCATCTTTTTACTCCGGGTAATAGGTGGCGCGGTTTTTGTCGGTCTCAAAGACGTCCACCGAATAAAGGCGGACGTCTTTTTTTTGCGCGTCAAGCTCGGCTTGAACGTTTTGGCAAATGTAAAGCGCGATCCGCTCGGCGCTGGGATTTTGGTCGAAGAAAGGATTGTCGTTGAGGTTGGTGTGGTCAAGAGCGGCCAAAACTTTTTTTACCGCGGCCTTCAATTGCGTAAAGTCCAAGAGCATTCCGCCCTCGTTCAATTCCTTTCCGCGAACGTGGACAAAAACCTTGTAATTGTGGCCGTGCAAGGCCTCGCACTTTCCGTTATAGTCGCGCAAAAAATGCGCCGCCGCAAAATCGTCTTCCACTCGTATTTCGAACATAGCGCCATTCTAGCGCGCATTGCTTGAAATTCATAGCGCTTTGCGATAAAATAATGGCGCTATGGAAAAAAAGTTGTCTTCGTTGCTGGATTCCTTTGAATGCAAGGCGGTCGCCGCGGACGGCGTAAGTCCGCTTGACCAATCCCTTATCGGGGCCACACCCGTCGCAGGCCTTGCCTTTGACTCGCGCGACGTAAAGCAAAACTATCTTTTTTTCGCCCTTCCCGGAACGCATGTAAACGGAAACAAATTCATCGCGGCGGCCATTGATTCGGGCGCCAGCGTAATCGTTTACCAAGACGAATTGACAAAAGAAGAAAGCGCCCAAATAGCAAAAGCCATCGTTTGCCGCACTTTGAACAATATGGGCGACGCGCAAAAAAAACTTTCCGACTTGGTCATGCCGGTTTTGCTAAAAGTCGCCGACGCGCGCAAGGCAATGGCGCCCGTGGCCGCGGAATTTTACGGAAACCCTTCCAAAAAATTGATAGTAATCGGCGTGACCGGAACCGAAGGCAAGTCTTCGACCGTCAGTTTTATTTGGCAGCTTTTGCGCTTGTCAGGAAAAAAGGCCGGCTTTATTTCTACCGTTCAGTATTCCTTGGGCGGAGACGCGGTTGCAAATCCCGTTCACGCAACGACGCCCGAAGCGCCTGTAATCCAACGCGAACTTTACGAGATGGTCCAGAACGGATGCGAATACGCGGTTGTCGAAAGCTCCAGCCACGGACTAAGCCAAAAGCTTGGTCGCTTGGACCACGTACTTTTTGACTGCGCCGTTTTTATGAACGTTACGTTGGAACACTTGGAGTTCCACAAAACTTTTGAGCAATACCGGGACGACAAGGCAAATTTGTTCCGAGCCTTGGACAAGCATGACCACCACAAGGTTGTCAACAACGTTCCGCTAGACTTGACCCCTTGCGGAATCGTCAACCTGGACGATCCGTCAGCCGCCTATTTTGTCCAAGCGACGCAAGCGCCTTGTTATGGGTTTACCGTAAAATCGGCCGAGCCTATTCAAGACGTGGAATCTTTGTCATCGCAAAAAATAACCGCCGCCCAAGACTATCTTGAATTTGAATTTGAACACGGCTCGGCCTTTGACCAAAGCCACGAAAGCATAACCGCGCGCACAACTTGCGTCGGAGCCTTTAACACGATGAACATAATGGCGGCGATGATCGCAGTGAACAAAATGGCGGAGATTCGCCTGCGCGATTTGGCCCGCCGCGCCGCAAGCCTTATACCAGTAACCGGCAGAATGACAAAAATCCAGCGCGGACAAGACTTTGAAGTAATCGTTGACTACGCCCACACCCCTTCAAGCTTTGAGGAGATTTACCCGCCGATTCGCGCGCGCTGCAAAGGAAGAATCTTTGCCTTGTTCGGAAGCGGCGGCGAGCGCGACCTTACCAAGAGGCCCTTGCAAGGACAAATCGCCGCCAAGTATTGCGACATAATTATTTTGTGCGACGAAGATCCGCGCGGCGAGGATCCCAGAGAGCTTTTGGAGCAAATCGCCGCCGGCGCAAAAAAAGAAGGCAAGACAGAAAACGAAAACTTGTTCATTACGCCCGACAGGCCAAAAGCGATCAGGCAAGCCTTTGGCATGGCAAGAAAGGACGACATAGTTCTGCTTCTTGGAAAGGGCCACGAAAATTCAATCATATACAAAGACCGTACGCTGCCCTACGACGAAATCGCCGAGGCAAAAAAGGCGCTTGCGGAATTAGGATATAACAAAGAAATTGGGTGAGGAAAAAAAATGAATCTAGCAATTTTATTTGGCGGAAAGTCCAGCGAACACGAAGTGTCGCTTGTAAGCGCAAGCTCTGTGGCCCGCAACTTGGATCCATCTAAATACAAGGTCATTCCAATTGGAATTTCAAAAAGCGGAAAATGGTTTTTGCAAAGCGAAGAGGAATTGGCTCGCGTTCAAAATGATCCTAAAGCGGCGTTTACAATCAACGAAGACCCTTCAAAAATTGTCAGCGTTATTCCCGGCGGAAAAAAGGACGCGTTTTTGGTCGAAGGAAAGTCTTTGCAAATTGACGCTGTCTTTGGCGTTGTTCACGGAACCTTTTGCGAAGACGGCGTAATGCAGGGCTTGTTGGAAGCGGCCGAAGTTCCTTATGTCGGCTGCGGCGTCATGGCAAGCGGACTGACGATGGACAAAGAAAAGACAAAAGTTGTTTGGAAGGACAACGGTCTTCCTATAGTTCCCTACTACTGCTTTACCCGCACCGACATAAACGACAACAAGCGCTACGACGCCTTGGTCGAAAAAGTAATCGCCGACTTTGGATTTCCGATTTTTGTAAAGCCCTGCAACGCCGGCTCTTCTGTAGGAGCCAGCAAAGCGTCGAACGCGCGCGAATTTAGCATGGCGCTTGCCGAAGCCTTTACTTGGGACAACAAAGTCTTGGTCGAAAAGGCGGTCAACGCGCGCGAGATTGAATGCAGCGTTACAGGAAACTCGCTTATTCAAAATTCAGAGAACGCCTTTAGCGCCGTCCGCTCTTACACGCCGGGCGAAATAAATCCCACCCACGAGTTCTACGACTACGACGCAAAGTACAATGACCCAGACGGCGCCGCGCTTAATATTCCCGCAAACTTGGACGAAAAGACCGCGCAAGAAATCAAGGCGCTTGCCGAAAAAGCCTACACTGTCTTGGATTGCTCGGGCCTAAGCCGCGTGGACTTTTTTATCGACAAGGACACAGGAAAAATTTACCTTAACGAAATCAACACGATCCCCGGCTTCACTTCAATAAGCATGTTCCCAAAAATGTGCGAAGCGGCCGGCCTCGGCTACAAGGACTTGATCAACCTTTTGATCGACGAAGCCGTCGAGCGCTTTAACGAAAGCAAAAAACTTTTGACATCAAGATAACTTTTCAAGGAGACCAAAATGAAAGCCCATGTTTACCCCAAAGGATGTTTTTTCAAATCAATAGAGGACATCAAGGACAAACACATCACTGTAATGGGCTTGGGCCTCAACGGCGGCGGAGAGGCCGTGGCGCGCTTTTTGCTAAAACACGGCGCCTACGTTTTGGTCACCGACATGAAGACTGAGGAACAGTTAAAGCCAACCCTCAACTCAATCGCCTTTGACGACACGCTCAACAAGGAACGATTGACATACGTTTTGGGCGGCCACAGAATCGAAGACTTTAGGGACGCCGATTGCGTCATAAAGAATCCCGGAGTCAAAATTCAAGGAAACGAATTTTTGAGCGCGGCCCAAGCGATAGAAACAGACATAAGCCTTTTCTTGCAATTTACAAAAGCGCCGATCATCGCCGTTACAGGAAGCAAGGGAAAGTCCTCGACTGTAAGCGCGATTCATTACGGCCTTAAGCAGGCGGGCTTTGACGCCTATTTGGGCGGAAACATCACCGTAAGCCCCTTGACCTTTTTGGAAAAGACAAACGAAAAGACTCCTGTAGTCTTGGAACTTTCAAGCTGGCAGTTGGCAGACCTCAGGGGCCGCGGATTGTTGAAGCCAAAAATTTCCATGATCACTAAAATCGTTCCCGACCACCAAAACTGGTATGGAAATATGGAAGACTACATCGCCGACAAAAAATTGATTTTTGCCGACCAAGACGCGGGCGACTTTATGATTTGCGACGCCGACAAAGACCCCTTTGGAACCGGCCCAAAAGAAGGCGGCTCTTGGGGAGACATGTTCGCGCGCGAATGCAAGGCCAAGGTTTTGCGCTACAAGCAAGACCAATTGGACGACTCGCAATACGGCGTATGGCTTAGCTTTGACGACAAAAACGATTTGGAAGCCGTAGCGCGAATTCCTTCAAAGCCTGGCGACACAAAAATTTTGGGAGCGGTGAACGTCCCCGGCCGCCACATGCGCCAAAACCTAATGAACGCCGCGCTGGTCCTTTACTTGATGGGCGTAGAGCCCCAAAGCATTCAAAAGATTCTTGGCGGATGGAACGGCATTCCGCACCGCTTGCAGTTCTTCCATCAATTTAAAAGCGCGGCGGCGAGAACGGTTAGGTTTTACAACGACTCTTGCTCCACCGTGCCCGAAGCCGCGGCCGCAGCCAGCGCTTCTTTTGGAAAGACAGTGATTTTTATCACAGGCGGAACAGACAAGGGCTTGGCCTTTGATCCTTTGGCCGAGGCTTTGGATCCTTCAATAGTTTCATCCAGTCCAGCCGCCGCGCTTTATTTGTTGGCCGGAAGCGGCACGGACAAGCTTTTGCCGCTCTTGCAAGAAAGAAAGATTTCATACAACGGTCCGTATAATTCTTTGGAAGATTTGTTGGCCGCGCTTAAAAAGGATTTTGAAAACGAAAGCTCTCCCGCCTACAAAAACGACACAGTCGTATTTTCGCCGGGCTGCACTTCGTTTGGAATGTTCGCGAATGAATTTGACCGCGGAGAAAAGTTCATGGCCGCCGTCAAGAAAGTCTTCAACTAGATTTTGTAAGAAGCCAAATAAGTTTTCATCTCGTCAACGTAGCATTGGCCGATCGAGCTTAGGCTAAGATTCTTTTTCTTTATCCAGCCGATTTGCATTACAGGATTGTTTTCTTTGGCTTCATCGTAAAAGGGAACGGCGACATAATCCGAGCCGTTCAACTCTTCCGAAATGATTCCGCAGCAAAGGGTGTAGCCGTTGAGGCCGACCATCATGTTGAGAATCGTTCCGCGGTCGTTGACCTTGATCACCCGGCGATGCTTTCGTTCCGAAAAAATTTCTTCAGCGTAATAAAATTCGCTGGCCTCGTCCTGCTCAAAAGAAAGGCATGGATATGGCTCCAGTTCCTCAAAAGTGATTTGAGATTTTTTTGCCAGAGGATGCTTTTTCCACATGTAGACGTAGGCGCGGCAGTCAATCAGCTTGTTGAACTCCAAGCCCTTTGACTCAAGCAAGTTTGTTATAACCTTTCGGTTAAAGTCGCTAAGATACAAAACTCCCAACTCACTTTTTAGAGAGGCGACGTCTTCAATGACATCGCGGGTTTTTGTCTCGCGCGCGGCAAGCTCGTATTCGTCTGTGTTGATTTTTTTGGCCATCTCGACAAAGGTCTTGATGGCGAATGTGTAGTGCTGGGTGGAGATGGCGAACTTTTTTTTGCGCTTGCCGTCATCTCCGTATTTTTCCAAAACGTTTTCCCAATGACGCAATAGCTCGCGCGCGTTTGAAATAAATTCCTGGCCTTCGCTTGTAAGGGTTACGCCGCGCGAAGTCCTGTTGAAAATTGTAATTCCCAACTCGGCTTCCAAATCGCGAATCGCCGCGGTCAACGAAGGCTGGGAAACGTAAAGGTTTTCCGCAGCCTTGTTGAAGCTCTTGGCCTCAGAAATTCCTTGCGCGTACTTTAATTGCTGAATTGTCATAAAGTCTTTTTATTTTTTCCAGGGCTTTAGGCGCAAGTAAGTTTCGTTGCGGTCGCTTCCGACAGAAACGATTCCTACAGGAGTGTTTGTAAAATCTTCGATGAACTCAATGTACGCCTTGGCGTTTTTGGGCATCTTGGAATAAGAGCCGCACTTTTTGAGGTCCTTTTTCCAACCGTCGAACTTTTGCAAAATCGGCTTGGCCTTGTTGAGCGCCGGAATGCTTGTCGGGAATTCCGTCACAACTTTTCCGTCAATCTCGTAGGCGACGCAAGCTTCGATTTCGTCCATGTCGTCGTAAATGTCAAGGTGGGTCAAAACAAGCGAGTCGATTGAGTTTACGTGGCAGGCGTAGCGGAGCGCGACCAAGTCAAGGTAGCCGCAGCGGCGCGGACGGCCTGTCGTTACGCCAAACTCGTTTCCTTTGTTGCGAACGTAGTCGCACAACTCGCCTTCGCTTTCGGCGTTGAATTCGCTGGGCATCGGACCGTTTCCGACGCGAGTCTCGTAGGCTTTGAATACGCCAAAGATTCTGTCCAATGAGCGGGGGCCGATGCCGGATCCTGTTGACGCTCCGGCGGAACAAGAGGCTCCGCTTGAAACGTAGGGATAGGTTCCGCTGTCGATGTCGAGCATAGCGCCCTGGGCGCCTTCGAACAAAATGTTGGCCTTGCGGAACTCCCACATTTTTTCGGCGATGTTGACGCGCATAGAAAGAAGCTTTTCCATATAGGGCTTGAGAAAGTCCTTGTCGGCCTGGTCAAGGTCGTTCATTTTTTCGTCCCAGTCAAGGTCGGCCAAGCGGATTCCGTCGCGCTCTGACTTTTGCGAATACGTTGTTCCTATTCCGCGGCCTGTTGTGCCGATCGGGCGCTTGCGGGCGGCGTCGCGCTTTTTGTCCATTTCGCGGTAGCCGGGCAAAACGATGTGGGCGCGGTCGGAGATAAATACGCGGCCTTCCCAATCGATTCCGTTGTCTTTGAGCATTTTAAGTTCGGCAAAAAGGGCTTCGGGGTCAACAACCATTCCCGAGCCAAGGAAAACCGTCTTTCCGGGATACAAGATTCCCGACGGAACTTGGTGCAAAGCGTACTTTTTTCCGTCAACCACGATCGTGTGGCCGGCGTTGGCTCCGCCCGCAAAGCGCACGACATACTTCGCGTCCTGCGCCAAAAAGTCTACAATCTTTCCCTTGCCTTCGTCGCCCCACTGGGCTCCCATTACGACAACGTTCATTTTACGCCTCAAAAATCAATAAATTTCGCAAAAAGCCCGGCCCAGCCGTTCCCCTTGCGCCAAATTATTATAGCGACATTACGAAATTTATTCAACAAGCCAAGCCAATATGCCGATAATAGGAATATGAAAATAGCGGCGATGATGCCGGTTGTGCTCGGCGTCTTAAAAAATCCTATTACCATCATCTCGGCGGCAGTTATTATTCTTTACTTGAATTTTGTGTTTTTTGTCGCGCGCTATGTCAAAAAGCCCGCAAAGCCCAAAAAGAAAAAGGCTCCTAAAGCCGCTCCCCCAAAAAAGGAAGCCGAGAAGAAAGAGGGCGAGGGTGAAGGCACAGAGGATGCCGGCGGCGAGAAGTAGAAATCTCCTTTTCGGCTGCCAAAGCCCCTTCCCACAAAACGCCCGCGTTGTAAACCGAGCCGGATTTTTCCAGCTGGTCCAAAATCAAGTCGATGTCGCTTGAGTCCCAAACGTTCACGCCAAAAATCTTTTTGTCCATTTCGTTGAACTTTTTCATAGTCCGCTCCACCACTTGTTCCCTGCCGTAATAGTTTTGGTTTTTCCTGATAAACTTGTGAACAAGGCGCGCGTCCGCCGCGTCAAACACGCTTGGCGCCTTCCAATCTTCCAATGCTCCCCTTTGCCGAGCGGCTTTTTGCGCGTCGCAAATGTCGCAGCCGGAGCAAATCGCCTCCTCGCCTCCAAGCGCGGAAAGCAAAACTTGCCGGCGGCAGTTTTTTGCCTCGGCGAATTTTTTTAGGACATACTCGCGGCTTTTTTTGGGGAACTTTTCAAAAGCCTCGGAATCCTCCCGGCTCCAAAGCAAAATCGCCTTGGACAATTTTTTGTCGCGGCCGCCCCGCCCCGCCTCTTGGATATAGCTTTCAGCGGTTGGGCTTGCCTCAAGGTGAACCACTGTGCGAATGTCGGCTTTATCGACGCCCATTCCGAAAGCGCAAGTGCAACAGAGAATCGCATCTTTTTTGGGGAAGAACCATTTTTCGACGGCGGTCTTTTCTTCGCGGCTTAGGCCTGCGTGGTAAAAGCGAACTTTGTCGCTTCCAACGCATTCGCAAAGCTCGCGGGCCATGTCTTCGCTCTTGGCTCTGGTTCCGCAAAAAACAAGCATGGGCTTTTTCTCAGTCGCGGCCAAACGGCAGACCGCCTTTTTCTTTGCCCAAGCGTAGTGAACGGAGTAATGAATGTTGGGCCGGTCGCTCTGGCCGCGGACAATGTGAACCCTTCCGCCGAACAAAACTTGGCTGACGCGCTCCAAAACTGTTGGAGATGCGGTGGCGGTAAAAGCCGTCACAAGAGGAACGCCAAGCGCTTGGATTATTTTTCCAAGCGTAAGATAAGCGGGCCTAAAAGTGTCGCCCCACTCCGCCACGCAGTGCGCTTCGTCAATCGCGACGTGCGAAATCTTGCAAGCCTTAAAGCGTTCCAAAAGCCGCTCGCTTTGCAAAACTTCCGGGTTGGCCAAAATTATTTTCGCTCCGGCGGAAAGGCGCCTAAAATTTTCTTCCCGCTCATCCTCGCTTTGGCCGCCCCTAAAGACAACGCATTCAATTCCGTTTTGCTCAAGGCGGCGCTTTTGGTCGGCCATAAGCGCAAGAAGCGGATAAAAAATCAAGGTAGGTCCGGGAAGCATCACGGCGGGAAGCAAAAAGCACATGGACTTTCCGGCGCCAGTTGGAAGCAAAACTATTTGCCGGCCCATGCAAAAGATGTCCGTAGAATCGCCGCCGTCTTGTGTCATTGCCGCGCTTGACGCGGCAATCTGTCGCTCAAAAGATTCCCGCGTCGGAGCGCGAGAATGACATGATGGGTCCGCCGACGCGTCAAGGATGTTCCCCACGACAAGCCGCTGCCAAGGATAAAGGTGCGACACGCCAAAGACGTTTTTCGCGACGGACAAGACCGGGTCGTCAATCTCGCTTGAGTCGGCCTCAAAAACTTTTCCGCGCAAGTTCTCGGGCAAATCTTCCGCGCCCGAACTGCCCGCAAGACCATAACGCGCGGCTTTCTTGGGCTTGCAAAAGATTTTGGCAAAGCCAAAAGGCTCGGCGCTTTTTAGGCTTGCCAAGCCTTTTAGTTTTAAGATTAAATTTCCCATGCCTATAAGGTATAGAAGTTTATGGATTTTTTTGCATTTTTTTTAAATTTTTTTTCAAAAAGCGCTTGACTTTTTTTGAAAGTTAGCATATACTAACTTTGTAAGTTGTTAAAGGAACCTTGTTCCTGATAAAGTTCTCCTCCAGCCCCCGATGTCCGTCGAGGGCTATTTTTTTGGCCGCAGTCTTAGGCTTGCAACCGTTTATTATTGCCGCTACTTGTCCATAATCGTGATTTCCACGCGGCGGTTTTTGGCGCGGCCGGCTTCGGTCTTGTTGTCGGCTACTGGAACGTCTCCGCCCATTCCCTTTGTAAAGACGTGGTACTTGTCGCGGACCTTTTTGCGGATAAGGTAGTTGGCCACCGCTTGGGCGCGCTCCTCGCTAAGCTTTTGGCGGCTTTCTTTGGTTCCCCGCAAGGCAGTGTGGCCCGTAATGAGCAAATCGTTGTCCGGGTAGGCGTTTAGAATTTGCGCGATCTTGTCAAGCTTTGCCCTTTCGCTGGACATAAGGATGTCGCTGTCAGGCATAAACTGGATATTCTCGATGCTGAGGGTCAAGCCTTTTTCGCCGGCGGTGACGCTCACGTCGTCAATGCCCAAATCGTTGATTTTTTCCATGACGGCGGCCACAGTCGTTTCGTCTGCGGTGCGGGTAAAGTCGGTCACCTCGGCGTGGGCCGTTCCCTCAAAGCGCAATATGTTGTTTGTACTTGTCAAAATCTCGATTCTAAATTCCTCGCGGTAATGGTCGATGCAGCCCTTGTCGTTGTCCCAATAAATTGTTTGGTGGGAATAGCCCTGGGTGGCGACGGGAACGTCTCCCTTTACAAAACTAAATTTTTTCAAGTCCACGGAATATTCCATTTCGTACTGAACGTCAAATTTGTAAAAAATTTTTTCGCCGTCTTGAACCGTTCCCAAAAATTCATATTCGGCGTTGAAAGGAATTTTGTAGGGCGTCTTTATGTCAAAGGTCCTTCGCAAGTCGTGGGCCTCGTGGCCTTGCGCGGTCCACCTAAAGCCGGGCTCGATTTCTTTGTCCGGGAAAATCGGAACGTCGCGGACAACGGGCATAAAGTATTCGTCCGAAATGTCGTAGCGGCCGGCGGCGTCGCGGGTAAAGACGCTCTTGTAGTCTTCGCCATAGCTAAAAGCCTTTCCGCTGGCTCCGGTGGAATTTTCACTTGTCATAAATATAGCGTCGTGAATTCCGTTCCCCTTGTCGTCAAGGCCTGTGACTTGGACAGAAACGCGGTTGATTATCTCCGCATGATGGTGGAAAATATCGTTAAAAAACACGTCCTCTTGAACGGTTGAAAGAACTCTGTAAGCGTCGCCCTCTTTATATTTAAACTGGAACAATTGTCCCTGCGCGAACAAAATTCCGCCCGCAAGGGCCAAAAACATAACAGCAATCGTCTTTTTCATCGCTCACCTCAACTAAAAATCTCTTTTATTATCGACATAAAAATAACAAATCAAACTGGTAAAAAGTAAAAAAAAATTTGCGTTTTTTCCAGATAAGTGGTATTATTATAGATACAATTTTTAAGCAACTAGGAGCGAATATGTCTGCCGAAAAATCTAGTAGAAAAACAACAATGATTGCCAGCCTTTTGGGCGTCATCGCATTCGTAACAATAGCGCTTTTTATAGTTCAAAACCTAATCGTCATCCCCGACGTCAGAAAGCAAACGGTCGAGGCAAATGTAGACGACATTAAGGAAATCGCCGACGCTTACATCGAGTCGACAAGCCTTTTTGTAAACGGCACTTTGAACGAGCTTGACGTTTACACTAGGGCGGACATAGTGCTTAACGGCGGCTCCCCCGACGAAATCGGAGCCTGGCTTGCCGCGGACGTAGCAAGGCGGCCGGATTGCTTCTCCTATGTTTTGTTCATCGCTCCCGAAGGAAATTCTTACTACGATTCCGGAAAACGCGGAAACCACAGCGACCGCGCCTACTATAAAAGAATTATAGGCGGAGAGGACCATGTCGTAAACAACCCGACAATCGCCAAAGCCACCGGCAAGGTCAGCGTAATGTTCGTAAAAGCCGCGCGCGACAGCGCAGGCAGCTTGGTCGGAATGTTTGTAGGAGTTGTCGGAATGGACTACCTTACCAACCTAATCGGCGGCATCAAAATCGGCGAAATGGGCTTTGGCTTTATGCTTGACGGTGAGGGAACGGTAATCGCCCACCCCATGCAAGAATTGGTCATGGAAAAGAACTTTATCACAGCCGAAGACGCCAACGAAGAAACAAGGATCATGGCCCAGAACATGATTGAAGGAAAGAGAGACAGCGTGGAAACAAGTTTTGTTGAGAACGGAGGGACAAACAAAGTCTTTGTAAGCCACGGAAACGTTCCGGGAACTCCTTGGTCAATCGCCATCGCCGTTCCGATAAAGCAACTTCACGCCACAGCCGACCGCCTAAGAACGGTTTTGCTCGCCGGCAACACAATCCTTGCCGTTGTAATTTTGCTTGTAACCGCGCTCATGACGGCGATTACAATCAAGCCCCTTAAAGGCGTCGTCACAGCCATCGAAGACATCGCCAGCGGAAACGCCGACCTTACCCAGCGCCTTGACGCCAAGAGCAACAACGAAATCGGCCAGGTTGTCAAAGGCTTTAACGCCTTTGTCGAAAAGCTACAAAGCATCGTGTCTAAAATCAAAATGTCAAAGGACAACCTTTCGTCATCTGACAGCGACATGGAGGCTGGAATCAGCGACACGGAAAATTGCGTTGAAAAAATTCTAAAGAGCATCGACGCGGTAAAGAAGAGCGTCGCCGCGCAAAACGAAAGCGTTCAGTCAACGTCAAGCGGCGTCACTCAAATTTCAAGCAACATCGAATCTCTTGAAAAGATGATTCAAGAGCAGTCAAGCGGAGTGACGGAAGCCAGCGCCGCCGTAGAAGAGATGATCGGCAACATCGCAAGCGTAAACACAAGCGTGGAAAAACTTTCAAACTCCTTTGTCTCTTTGCGCGACAACGCCAGCGAAGGAATCGCCAAGCAAAACTCAGTAACGGAAAAAATCGAGCAAATTGAAATTGAATCTGAGATGTTGCAGGAAGCCAACATCGCCATCGCGGCCATCGCCGAACAGACAAACCTCTTGGCCATGAACGCCGCCATCGAAGCCGCGCACGCTGGCGAAGCCGGAAAAGGCTTTAGCGTTGTCGCCGACGAAATCAGAAAGCTTAGCGAAACTTCAAGCGAGCAGTCAAAGACAATCGGCGCCCAGCTTTCAAAAATCAAAGATTCGATTATGGACGTTTCAACTTCGTCTACAGACTCAAGCCAGGCCTTCCAATCAGTTTCGGAAAGCATCCACGCCACGGACGAGCTTGTGCGTCAAATCAAGAGCGCGATGGACGAACAGCAGGAAGGCTCAAAGCAAATCCTTGACGCCTTGCGCGTAATGAGCGACAGCACAAGCGAAGTAAAGAACGCTTCGCAGGAAATGGCCGCCGGAAACCAAACGATTTTGAGCGAGGTTTCCATCTTGCAGGAGAATTCCGCGAAGATCAACCAGAGCGTTCAGGAGATGGATGCAAGCGCAAGACAAGTCAACGACACAAAGAACACTTTGAGCGCCTTGAGCGCGCAGATGACAAGAGCCATCGCGGAAATCGGCCAAGAAATCGACCAGTTCAAAGTATGACATTCTTCTGAACAAAAAAAAGGCCGGCCAAAAGCCGGCTTTTTTTTATTGGTCAAACTCTCGCGTGATGTTTTTGAGCCATTTGCCGCTCTTGTAATGAAAAATGTTCACGGGCATTTTTTCAAATTCGTCCAAGTACAAAATTAGGTAAACGACAAGGGGCGGCAAATGAAGGACAAAGGCGGCGACCATTCCAAGCGGAACGGAAATAGCCCACATCGCGATTGTGTCCAATACAAAGCCAAACTTTGCGTCGCCGCCGGAACGGAAGACGCCGCAAATCAAGACCGTATTGATTGTCGCTCCGACGATAGAAAGCGCGTTGATGTACAAGAGGGGCGAAAGCATTTTTGTCGCCTCTTCGGTCAACGTGGCCATCCTGAACAATAGGGGCTGGGAGGCGATTAGCGCCGCCGCTCCGATAACGCCTGCCAAAATCGTGCTCTTTACCAAACGGCTCGCGCTGCGCTTGGCCTTGTCGTTTTGGCCGGCGCCGATTTCTTTTCCGACCAAAATCGCTCCGCCGTAAGCCATTCCAAAGCAAACGATTGTGGCCAAATTTCGCAAAACGTTGACCAAAGAATTCGCGGCGACCAAGTCCGATCCCAAGTGGCCCATGATGACGGCGTAGCTTGCGAAGCCCGCTCCCCAAACAACTTCGTTTCCGATCGCTGGGAGCGAATACTTTATGAAGTCTTTCAAGAGGACGACGTTCTTTCTAAAAATGCATTCAAGCCTTACTTTTATTTCTTTGGAACGGTAAATCACAAAGACGCTTAGAACCAACTCGACGACGCGCGCAAGTGTCGTGGCAAGGGCCACGCCGCGGATTCCCATTTTGGGAGCGCCGAACAAGCCAAAGATAAAAATGGCGTTTCCGCAAATGTTTAGCAAAAGCGCCGCTGTCGTAATAATCGTTACGATTTTTGTCCGCTCTATGCTTTTGAGAGTGGCTTGAATTATTTGCGAGAACGAAAGCAAAAAGTAGGACACGCCAACAATGTGAAGGTATTCCGCGCCGGCTTCAATCAAATCAGGGTCGTTGGTGAAAATCGTCATCAAAAAACGCGGCGCGAAAATCGCGGCGAGTCCGAATATCGTTCCGACCAAGGCGGAAAGTTTTGTTCCGATTCCAAAAATAGTTTCGATGGAATGAGAGTCGCCCTTTCCCCAATACTGCGCGGCCATCATGACCACGCCCGACGAAAGGCCGATGTAAAAAAGGAACATTACCATTTGAACGTAATTGGCCAAAGAGGAAGCCGCGATTGCGGTTTGTCCTACATAGCCCAACATTATAACGTCGGCGGAACCAACCGCGGCGCTCAAAAGGTTTTGCAGCGCTATCGGGGCGACAATCGTAAAGAGGGATTTATAAAATGAGCGGCGCTCGCTCTGTTCGTCATAAACTTTTTCCATAATAGAAGCAAGCATAAAAGAGCGCGCGTCTTTTGTCAAGGCGCGTTTCTTGACATGCCATCTGCCTAATTTGACAAAGGCGCGGAATTGTTTTAAAATATTTTGCGACGGAGGTTGAATTTTCATGAGCGTCGACCCAACAATTTTTTTCGCAGTTCTCGCCGGCGTTTTGCTTTTGGCGGGCCTTATAGGAACATTTCTTCCCTTGCTGCCAGGGCCGCCGCTTGCATGGGCGGGACTTTTGGCCGCGCATTTTTCAGCCTATTCCAACCTTGAAATTTGGATTTTAGCCGCTACAGGAATCGCAGCCGCGATAGTGACCGCGATTGACTATATTTTTCCGTCAATCATCACAAAAAAATCCGGCGGAAGCGATGCCGCCACATGGGGTTGCAACATAGGCCTTGTCGCGTCTTTTTTTCTTGGCCCAATTTTCATTCTCATCGGCCCATTTTTGGGAGCCTTCATCGGCGAACTGGCCAACGATTCCTCCGACACAAAGAGGGCGTTTAAAGCGGCCGTCGGCGCGTTTAAGGGCTTTCTTTTGGGAACGGGACTCAAAGCGATCACCGTTATATGCTTCATTTGGATTTTCTTGTGGAGCGTTTTTTTTCGGTAGGAACGAGGCAAGGCCGCCTCCCGCAAAAAAAAAGCAAGCTCCCTTGCGAAAGCTTGCTGTCTTAGTCGGGCAACCCGGATTTGAACCGGGGGCCTCTACGTCCCGAACGTAGCGCGCTACCAGCTGCGCTATTGCCCGTTTCCGCAAAAAGCGGAATTGAAAAAAATACCCATTCCGAAGAATGGGTTAGGCGGGAGCGAAGGGGCTCGAACCCTCGATCTCCGGCGTGACAGGCCAGCGCGATAACCAGCTTCGCTACGCCCCCGTAAGTTTTCAAATATTAGCAAAAATTGCGTTTTATGTCAATAGGGCGACGCTTTTTTAGGAATTTTTTTCCACCCATTTTTTGATGCCGTCAACCACGTCCGCGTCGATGTCGTGCTCCACGCGGCAGGCGTTCTCTTCGGCCTGGTCTTCAGGAAGTCCAGTAATCATCACCAAAAATTTTGTCAAAAGCTGGTGGCGGCCGTAAACGTCGTTGGCTTTTGCGAGGCCTTTTTCTGTAAGCTGAATCATGTTGCCAAGCCCAAATTCAATGTAGCCGTCGCGCTCCAAAATTCCCATCGCGCGGCTGACGCTGGGCTTTGAAAATCCCAAGTGGTTCGCAATGTCGACGGAACGCACAAAACCGTTTGTGTTCTTCAATACCAAAATGGCTTCCAAATAATCTTCGCCTGATTCGTACATATTTTTAGTATAGCGCAAATTTCATTTTTGCGCTACATCTTTATATATGGAAAAAACTTTTGACAAAAATTCCGTTCTCTCTCGCAGGGGAACAGTTGTCGGCGCCGCTGACGAAGATTCCGCAAAGGCTGCCGCGGCCTTTTGCCGCCTGTATGAATTGATTCGCATTTTGCGAGCGCCAGGCGGCTGTCCCTGGGACCGCGAGCAAACCCCGCAGACGATGCGTCGCGATTTGGTGGAAGAAGTTTTTGAAGCCGTCGACGCGATAAGTTCCGACGACGCTCCCCACGCAAAGGAAGAGTTGGGCGACGTCTTTTTAAACACGACGATGATTTCCTATATGTTCAGGCAAAGGGAGGAACGGGGCGAAAGCGGTTGGACGCTCGACCAAGCGCTGGACGAGTTGGTCGAAAAATTAATCCGCCGCCACCCCCATGTCTTTGAGCAGAGCGAAGGAAAGGTTGTCGCCGACAAGGATGTAAAGACAAGCGGCGAAGTTTTGGCGCAATGGGACAAGATAAAGGAAAAGGTCGAAGGCCGCGAACAAAAATCGATTCTAGACGAAGTTCCGCAAGGCTTTCCTCCCCTTTTGCGCGCCTACAAAATGCAAAAGAAGGCCGCCAAAAAAGGCTTTGACTGGCCAAGCCTTGAGCCGACACGGGCGAAAATTTTGGAAGAGTTAAAAGAAGTTGACGAGGCGGCCGCGCAAGTCCAGCAAAACGGCTCGGAAGAAAACCGCGTCCACTTGGAGGAAGAAGTCGGCGACCTCTTTTTTGCCGCCGTAAACTACGCGCGCAAGCTTGGCGTAGACCCTGAGCTTGCGATGAACGCGGCCAACAAAAAATTCTACAAGCGCTTCACTTATGTTGAAGACCAGTGCGCCAAAAACGGCGTCGAGATGATTCAAGAGAATTTGGACAAGATGGACGAGTTTTGGAACGAGGCGAAAGGCGCTGAAAACTAGCGCGAACCAAAACCAAGCGCAAGCCCAAAAACCTCCGACCTTAGCGCGCAATCAGCCGCTTAAAAAATTCGCACTCGTCGTCGTTGCAAGCGACGGCCTGTTGCAATTTTGGGTCGCAGTGAAAAACATGCCAAAGCGGCTCGGCGTCCGTTCCGTAAATTTTATATTCATGCAAAACGCCCGCGTCTTCCAAAACTTTTCTTATAACCGGCGCTTGCGTCAAAAGAAAGTCGCCCTTGCAACTCATCACAAAGGCCGGCGGGAAATCTTTTGTCACATAGTCAACGCTGTTAATCAATTTTAGCTCGTCAGGCTTTCCGCCGCGCGGAAGCAAGGCGCCGACAAAAAGATCTGTGTGCCCTCCGTCATTAACCGCCGCGGCGATGTCGTATATGCCGCAATTCAACGCAAGGCCGCGCAAGCAAAGATTCTTTTTTTGAATGAAGGGAAAGTTCTTGCGATAATTGTCGTTTGTGAGCGCGGCGGCGTATAGGGCAAGCAAGTGCGCTCCCGCCGAGTCGCCGACCGCAAAAACGTTTTGGGAGTCCAAGCCGTACTTGTCGGCGTTGTCGCAAATCCATTTAAATACGCTTTCCGTGTCTTGCATCGACGCGGGGAATTTCGCTTCGGGCGCGAGGCGGTAGGAATAGTTGACCACCGCAAAGCCGCGTTGGGCCAATCTCATTCCGTAAAATTGGTAAACGCCCTTGTCGCCGTAAACCCAACCGCCCCCGTGAACAATGACGATTACCGGCAGCTTGCAAAGACTGGCATTGTCAGAAGACGAAGAAGCGGCTTTTGGCCTGTACACGTCAAGCAATTGCCATTTTTTGAATCTTTTTCCGCCGTAAAGAATGTTGTCATAGCGAACAACGTCGTCCGGCGTCGTTTGCCCAGCGTCGCGCTTTTTGTCGCCCTTTCCAAAATTATTCCTCACCCAAAGGGCCAAAAACAAATGCTTTGGATTGATCATTTAGTTCTCCGTTTAAAGTGTAAAGGAGAAAAGGCGGAATGTCAATTTTAAAATGAACTTTCATTTTAAAAAATGCAATTTCATTTCCGCGCGATGATTGTCACGCGCGAGGATGCTTCACATTCCTCATAAAAAAATAACGAATTTATTTGCATTATTTTAAAAATGGGCTTACAATATAAGAATAATGTTAGCCCGTGGGAGGGCAAAAGGAGATAGACATGGGAAAGTATGTTATCAGAAAATCAAAAGTTGGTTTTTATTTTAACGTTGAAGCCGCCAATGGACAGGTAATCGCGACAGCGCAAGCCTACAAGTCCAAGCCCAGCTGCAAGAGCGCGATTGTCGCCCTTAAAAAGTTGGTCAACGCGCCGATCGAAGACTTGACAATAAAAGACGGCCCAAGATACGCCAATCCAAAATGGCAGGTTTACCAGGACCGCAAGAATGAATTCCGCTTCCGCTTGTTGGCTTCAAACGGCAACAACTTGATTTGGGGCGAAGGATATTCAACGATGCAGGCTTGCAAGGCCGGCGTTCTTTCCGTTCAGGCCAACGTAAACTCAGAAATTGACGACAAGACCGCTCCCGAAAAGAAGCCCACAGCAAAGAAACCCGCGGCCAAAAAGACAACAAAAAAGCCGGCGACAAAGAAAAAGGCCACAGCCAAAAAGTCAACAAAGAAGCCCGCAAAGAAAACAACTGCCAAGAAGACAGCCAAAAAGCCTGTAAAGAAGACGGCAAAAAAGACAACAAAGAAGTCAACGGTCAAGAAGCCCGTAAAGAAGACAACTAAGAAGACTACGGCTAAAAAGACAACAAAGAAGGCAGTAAAGAAGACAGCCGCCAAGAAGTCAACAAAGAAACCCGCAAAGAAGACAGCCGCCAAAAAGACTGCAAAAAAACCGGTAAAGAAAACAGCGGCAAAAAAGCCCGCCAAAAAAACAGCCAAGAAGGCGCCCGCAAAGAAAAAGCCCGCAGCCAAAAAAGCTGTTAAAAAGCCGGCAAAGAAGGCCGCCAAGAAGCGCTAATAACGCGCCGTCTTAACGACAACGCCGCTCCGTTTGGGGCGGCGTTTTTTTGTCTAACCAGAAATGCGCGGGTCCCACGACTCAAGGAACAATCGTTTTCCAAGACGCGCCGTCGTAGTCAAAGACGCTGGCCTGGCAATTTTCCTGCAAGCCGTTAAGCCAATAATCTTCCACGCCGTGATTTTGCAAATAGCACATGATTCCCTTGTTCAAGGCTCCGTGCGCCACGATCATAAGGCGTTGGGCTTGGCCGTAAAGCGGCTCGATTATTTCTTGGACAAATTCCTTTGTGCGTGCCATGACGTCCTCAAAGCTTTCGCCCTGAGGCGGCCGTGGAAATTTTTCCGGCTCGGTAAAGAAAAATCTGTAGGGGCTTTGGGGAGCGAACCATTCGTCGCACAAGCGGCCCTCTCCTATTCCAAATGACATTTCTATCAAGCGCTGGTCGGTTTGGATTGGAACGTCGCGCAAGGCGGAATCGTCGGAGCCGCGAATGAGTTCCGCGGTATGAACGGCGCGCTTTAACGGCGAGGAAAATATTTTGTCAAAGCGCACGTCTTGCAAGCGGCGGCCCAAGGCGACGGCCGCGTCGATTCCGTTTTGATTTAACTCTATGTCCGTGCGGCCCTGCAATTTTCCCGCCGCGTTCCAAACAGTCTGTCCATGCCGAACGATGTAAAGCTCCATAAGGGCATTGTAATGAAAGGGCAGGCTTTTGTCAAAGCGAGGCCAACAGGACGCAGGCGTTCGGCGTGTCGTTGTAAGCCAAGAATTTTTCTGCGGCCTTTTTTGCGCGCGCGGAAACGTCGCAAATGCGGCGGGCAGATCGCTCGCAAACGACAAGCGGGTTTATCCAGCGGCGTTTTACGGCAAGCTGGACGCAAAAATATCCGTCGAGCAGAGCGGATGAGCCGCGGACTTTTTTCATTGTGCGATAAGTTTTGTAAAGGCGCAAAAAGTCGCGCCGCGCGTCGTCCGCTTTTAGTTGGCCATTATTTTTTTGCATTGCAAAAGATTGCTCGCTGACCGAGAAGGCGGCGGCCTTCACCGATTGCGGGCCATCTTTCGTTTTGCGCTCGCCTTCCGTTCCACGCAAAAGCGCGTCCCAGCGGCCGATAATCTCTCGCTCGCTCAAAAGCCACAATTCTTCTTCGCGGAGGGCGCCGCAAGCGATGGCCTTGTCAACGACGCGCGCCATAAGCTCCATGGCGATTTTGTCCTTGTTGCGCTGCAAAAAATATCCGATTTTCAGGATGCGCTTAAAATAATCGAGAGCGATTTTTTTTGTCTTAAAGGCAAACTCCAAATTGCTATTTTCGTCCTTGGCCAAAACTAAGTCGCCGTAAAAGCGCTTTATGGCGCGCAGGCTGAACCAGCCTTCCAAGGCGGCGCCGCTTGGGAACATGTATTCCAAACGGTCGGCGCTAAGTTGGGGAACTTCGTTGTCGCAAATCGAATACTTGTGGTAGTCGTCAACGTCGGCGGCGGTCAAGTCGTCTTGCGCGAGCGCGGCGGCAAGTTCCGCGTCGGAGCGGATCATCGCGGAGTTTTTGTCTTCGGTGGATTCTTGGGTAAGGGCGTCGCCGTTTTTAAAGTCGATCACATGGCTAAAGGCCGGGGTGGAAACGTCGTGCAAGAGCGCGGCCAAAGTCATTTTTTTGTCGCGTGTCCAATTCCACACAATCAAAGCGCAGTTGAGGGAATGGTCGTAGCGCGAATAATAAAAGCGGTTGTGGAAGAGCGGCGTCCAATCCGTTCCGCACAAAAGGCCTATGCCCTTTAGCCGCGCCAAAATTTTCAGGTCGAGGTATTTTTTGAGAAAGGGCGGAAATTCGGGGCAAAGAATTTTTTGGTAGCGGGCAAGGCGGGCCGCCGCTTTTTGGTCGCGAGACACGTTAGCGCGCGGCGCCCCATTGCGCATAGTAGTCGTCCAATTCTTTCTTTATTTCGTTGGAGATGGCTCCGCTTCCGTCAGCTTTCCAAAGGGATTCGATTACGTCGTCCATCGTGACGATGGCGGCGGTCTTGAATCCGTATTTTTGGCTTATAACGTCAAGCGCGGACTTGTCGGAGTCTTTGGCTTTTTCCATTCGGTTGAGCGAAACAATTTCGCCGACGATTTTAATGTCGCCCTGCGCCTTGATTATGGGGAACGTTTCCTCAATCGAAGCGCCGCTTGTCGTTACGTCTTCTATTATGACAACGCGGTCGCCGTCGCGCAAATTGCTTCCAAGCAAGATGCCCGCGTCGCCGTGGTCCTTGACTTCCTTGCGGTTGGCGGAATAGCGGACTTCTTTTCCATACAATTCGCTGTAGGCAATCGCAGTGGCGACGCTCAAGGGGATTCCCTTGTAGGCCGGGCCGAACAAAACGTCAAAGTCGTCTCCGAAATTTTCGTGAATCGCCTTGGCGTAGTATTGGCCCAAGCGGTGCAACTGGCTTCCGGTAACGTAAGCGCCTGCGTTCATAAAGAAGGGCGAATGGCGGCCGCTCTTCAACGTAAAGCTTCCAAACTTGAGGACTTGGCACTCAAGCATAAAGTCGATGAATTCTTTTTTGTAGTCTTGCATAACTTATCTCCCAAAAGATTGCCGCGTCGGGGCGCGGCAATGACAGTCATCGTGTCATGTTCGGGCTTGAACCGAACATCTTTTTACTCTTCTTTTGCAGTGCACTGCAAGTGCAAGTCTTTCAACTGCTGCTCGTCAACATAAGATGGACATTCATCCATTGGACTAGCCGCGAGGTTGTTCTTGGGGAAGGCGATGACTTCGTGAATGCTTTCTTCGTGGCGCATCAGCATTACAAGGCGGTCTAGGCCGGGAGCGATTCCTCCGTGCGGCGGAGCGCCAAACTTAAATGCTTGGACCAAGAAGCCAAAGGCCTTGTCCGCGCGTTCCTGCGAGTAGCCGACAATCTTAAAGATTCTCTGCTGCAAGGCAGGGTCGTTGATACGCATTGAGCCTGAGGCCAACTCGTAGCCGTTAAGAACCAAGTCGTAAAGGTCGCCCTTTACGCTGCCAGGGTCGCTTTCCAAAGTGTCCCAATATTTTTTTTGCGGAAGGGTGAACATATGGTGCTCTGTTTCCCAATGGTTCTCCTCTTCGTTCCACGCGAAGTAAGGAAAGTCGATGATCCAAGCGAAGTGGAATTCGTCGGCAGGATTGTAAAGGTTCAAATCTTTTCCCAACTGCTTTCGGACCGCTCCCAAAGAAACGCAGGCAACCTGCCACTTTTCGTCGCTTACGAACAAGAGCAAGTCGTTTTTCTCCGCTCCCAACTTAGAGCAAATCTCTGATTCTTTTCCGGCAAAGAATTTTGAAACGCCGCCTTCAAAGTTTCCCTCGGCATTGACTTTCATCCAAGCCAAGCCCTTGGCCTTGTATTTTTTGGCCACGGCTTCCAACTCTTCAACCATTTTGCGCGAATACTTGTCGGCGACGTTCTTTACTACAAGGGCCTTGAGGCCGCTGCGCTTGTGGCGCTCGATGTCCATTCCGGCGTTGGCGGCTCCAGCCTTAAAGGCGTTAAAGTCGCTAAGGCCAGCCATAAAGGCCGCGTCCTGAATCTTCATGTCAAAGCGCAAGTCGGGCTTGTCGCTTCCGTAAAGATTGAAAGCGTCGTCCCAAGTGATGCGGTCAAACTTTGCGGGCAAGTTGTAGTTCAAAGTCTTTTTGAAAATGTAGCCCATCATTCCTTCTGTTGTGGAAAGAACTTCTTCGCGGTTTGTGAAGGACATTTCCATATCAATCTGAGTGAACTCGGGCTGACGGTCGCCGCGGGCGTCTTCGTCGCGGTAGCAGCGCGCGATTTGGAAATACTTGTCAAAGCCGGAGACCATCAAAAGCTGCTTGTAAAGCTGGGGGCTTTGCGGGAGAGAATAAAATTTTCCGGGATGAACGCGGCTTGGAACCAAGTAGTCGCGCGCGCCTTCGGGAGTGGACTTGATGAAGGTCGGAGTTTCGATCTCCAAAAAGCCCTTTTGGGTCAAGTACTCGCGAGTGGCGAACGTTACGTTTGAGCGCAAGATGATGTTTTGCTTCATCGGCTCGCGGCGCAAGTCCAAGTAGCGGTATTTAAGACGCAAGTCTTCGTTGGGAAGAACGATCGTTCCGTCCTTTTGGCGCACTTCGTCAATCGCGAAGGGAAGCTGTTCGCTTGTGGTGAAGATTTCAATTTCGGCGGCTTCGACTTCAATCGCGCCTGTAGCCATGTCCTTGTTTATGTCTTTCTCTTGGCGGGCGGCAACCGTTCCGCTGATGGCAACGCAGTATTCGCTTTTGAGGGTGGAGGCGATTTTCTTTACCTCTTCCGAGGCCTTGTCGCCGACAACAACCTGGGTAATTCCGTAGCGGTCGCGCAACAAAATAAAGGTCAATCCGCCAAGTTCGCGCGTGCGGTGAACCCAGCCGTTCAATATAACAGATTTTCCGACGTCGGAGGCGCGGAGGTCTCCGCAAGTAACAGTTCGTTTTGTGTTTTCCATAATGGGAACAGTCTAGCGCAATCGTGGAATTGTTGCAATGTACCGCGCCTGTCATTCCCGCGCCACGACGCGGGAATCTTTTCGCAAAAGGATTGTCGGGTCAAGCCCGACAATGACAGCGCGAGCGGAACGCTATTGACAAACTTTAACAATACTTAATATAATAAGCCACAATGAATGAACTTGGCAAGGGCGCCAATGACGCGTTGGAGACAATTTTAAAGAAGTTTGAGCTCTACTACAACGTAACAACCGAAGGGATAGAGCCTCCGTTTGCCGCCGAAGCCGCCTTCAAATCCCACAGCGAGCAATATTTTTTGGTCAAAGCCGCAAAAGTCGCGGACATCGATTCCAACGAATTCGTTTTCTTCTATTTTAATGACGAAATTTCCAACCAAAAGCAAGATGACATAGCGAAAATCGCGGACACAGCCTGGGAGAGGGGCCTTTCAAGGATCACCCCCTACTACGGCCACCGCAACACGGACATCACGCTGATCGTCCTTTCGGAAAAAATCGGCGAAGACGCGTTCAAAAAAATCAAAAAATTAAACCATTACAAATCGTATAAATTCGGCCTTTACGGCTGGAGCAGTTTTAGGACATTGGCTTATGAAAGTTCGACGGGCCGCCTTGCGACGAATTGGCGCGGACGCGGCCTCAAAAAACTCATAGGCTCGATATAACAACAGGAGGAAAAAATGTCAGCGTTGCTTATCATCATCGCGGCAATCGCCTTGCTTTTCTGCGGCTATGTTTTTTATGGCTCATGGTTGGCAAAGCAGTGGGGGATCGACCCCACCCGAAAAACGCCCGCCCAAGAAAATGCGGACGGAGTGGATTATGTCGCCGCAAAACCGGCGGTCCTTATGGGACACCACTTTTCTTCAATCGCGGGAGCGGGCCCGATCAACGGTCCGATTCAGGCCGCGGTTTTTGGCTGGGTTCCGGTTTTCTTGTGGTGCGTTGTCGGGGGAATTTTCTTCGGCGGCTTGCAGGACTTTAGCTCCCTTTTCGCTTCCGCCAGGAACGAAGGAAAGTCAGTCGGCGAAATCATCAAGGCTTCTATGGGAAAAACTTCAAAGAAGCTCTTCATTCTTTTCGCGCTTTTGGTTTTGATTTTGGTCATCGCCTCGTTCGTAAATGTCGTCGCGGGAACGTTCGCAAGCGCCGCTGACGCGGCCGGCAATGTCGCCTTTGGAATCGTTTCAAATCCGACAGGCCCGCAGACAACCGCGATGATTTCTCTTTTGTTCATCGTCTTGGCGATCGTTTACGGAATTCTTACAAACCGCGCAGGTCTTTCAACTTTGCCTGCGACAGTCATCGGCTTGATTGGAATCGTAGTAGCCGTCGTCATCGGATTGAACTTTGGCTTTGCGATGAGCAGAACGGCGTGGATTGTTTTTATCGGCGTTTACATCACGGTCGCTTCGCTTGTTCCGGTTTGGATTTTGCTCCAGCCGCGCGACTACCTTTCGTCCTTCCTGCTTTACGCGATGATGGCTTTGGCTTTGGTCGGAATCGTCGTCTCTGCGATTACAGGAACCGCGACGTTCGAGCTTCCCGCCTTTACAGGCTGGTCAACAAAAATCGGCCCGATGTTCCCGGCCTTGTTCATCACCGTCGCGTGCGGCGCGTGCTCCGGCTTCCACTCGTTGATTTCCACTGGAACGACTTCCAAGCAGCTTGACAACGAAAAGAACGCCAAGGCGATTGGCTACGGCTCAATGCTCATCGAGTCCGCGCTTGGCGTAATCTCTTTGATCGCGGTTGGAATGGTATCAAAAACTTTCATCGTTGACGGAGCGTTCAAAGGAGCGCCGCCGGTAGCGTTCGCGCAGGGCATCGCAAAGATGTTCGGCTACGCGGACAACAACAACGCGATTTACGCGCTTTTGACTTTGGCGGTTTCTGTATTCGCGTTGACTTCTTTGGACACGGGAACGCGCCTAAGCCGCTTTATGTTCAGCGAACTTTTCCTTAAGGAAGGAGAGGCGACGTATAAAGACGCAAAGAGCCCTATCCGAAAATTCTTGGCCTTCCCCTTGTTCGGAACGGTATTGATGGTTGTAATCGGCTGCGTTTTGGGCGGCTTGCAGCTTTCGCAGATTTGGGGCTTGTTCGGCGCGGCCAACCAATTGCTTGCCGGCATCGCGCTTATGGCCGTTGCCGCATGGCTTGGCGAAGTCGGAAAGAACAACAAGATGTTCCTCATTCCGACAATCTTCATGCTCGCGGCCACTTTGACCCAGCTTGCAAGAACAATCATCACAAAAGTTTCCGCGATGGCCGCGGCAACCAGTCCGGAACTTGCGGCAAAGGCCTTCCACTGGGGCAACTGGTTCCAGCTTGTGTTCGCGGCGGCGATGGCCATTCTTGCGGTAGTTCTCATTGTTGAAGGCGCTAAGACCTTCTCTAAGCAATGCAAAAAAAATTAAGGAGGACACAATGAAATCTGACGTTTGCAAAATCACAGGCGACAAAGAATCACTTTCCGCCATCTTGAACGAAACGGAAAAAGCCGCGGCCTACAACAAGCTTGACGAAAAAAACACAAAGCTCTTGCGCCTTATGGCCGAAGAATTGATATCGATGTTGCCGGAGCTTCTTGAATACGCCGACGGAGATTTTTGGATTGAAGCGGAAAACAACAAATACAAGTTGCGGACAAGCCTCGTTCCGACAAAAGCCATGTCTTCGGACAAGCGCGACAAATTGCTTTCGATTTCAACTTCAGGAAAGAACGACGCAGGAAAAGGCATTTTGGGCAAAATCCTCGTCGCGGCCCAGTTGATGATGATCGACTACGCGCAAGTCAGCGCCACTTCCGGAAACTTCTACGAGATGGGCCGAAGCTGGTCTTTGGACACCTACCGTTCCTACGCCGGAAAAGAAAAAGGCGAAGCTTGGGACGAGTTGGAAAAATCAATCGTCGCAAGTATTTCCGACGATGTGGTTGTCCGCATCCACGAAAAAAAGGTTGAAATTATAATTACAAAAAAGTTTTAGACTAAAGCAAAAGACTGCCCCAAGGCGGGCAGCCTTTTTTTATAATTTCCCCAGCGTTTCTTTTTCCATCCGCACTATCTGAATCATGCGGTCGATTGCGCAGATGTCGATGTAGTGAACTTTTGCGGCGAGCATTTTGTCGCGGTTTTCTATCGTTCCTTTTTCGTATTCGTCAAGAAGCGCGGCGCGTTTTTTCTTTTCGGCTTCCAATTCTTTTTTAGTGAGAACTCCCGAATACATAACCGCAAGAGAGAACCAAACCGAATCGTAATCGACCCGCTCAAAAAGCGCGCGAATCGTGTCCTTTAATTCGGCGCGGCCTGGTTGCGTGAGGCGGTAAACGGCCTTGTTTTCCGCCCTACCCGTGTCCTCTATAAAGCCTTTTTTTTCCAGCCGCAAGCAGGTTTCGTAAAGTGTGGTCGCGCCGATTGGATGCCAGTACTGCATGTTCATGCGGTCAATCATTTTGAGCATATCGTAAGCGTTCATCTCGCCCTGCAAAAGCATTCCGCAAATTACAATAGAAGTTTTAGAAAGCATATTTGCATCTCCGAACATGTCATTATCGGGCTTGACCCGATAATCTATTTCGTGAAGATTCAGATTGCCGCGTCAAGCGCGGCAATGACAACTTATTCCGTTTTACAACAAAAATCCAAATCGCGGACAGAGCTAAAATCGCAAGCGCAATGGCGAACGACTCAAAATTTTTGATTTCCTCCCCCGCGTCCGAAGAAACAATCACGTCCCACAAAGCGCCGATCGCCCAAAAGAAGGGAAAAACAATCAAAAGGTTTTGCGTGATGTAATAAACGGCGGAATACATGAGGCCCACAAAAAACAAATGCATAAACTCCGGCTGAAAGCCCGCGTGATGGAAAGAATAAAAGGCGGCCGTCAAAAGAATCGCGGGAACAATTCCAAACGCTCTTTCAAAACACGCGCGAAGGTAACCGTAAATAAAGGTCATCTCAAAAATGCCGGCGACCAGAATGTAAGCGGCCGCGTAAAGATTCCTGACCTCCAAAATTCCTTGCGGCCGGCCTTCCTTCAAAAACATCGCCAAAAGGCCCGCGGCAAAAAGGAGATCCAGCAAAAGGCTTAGGACATTTTTCTTTCCTGTAAAGCCAATCGCCTTTACGCCGTCTTTGTTCCGTTCCACATAAAGCGAAACAAAAACAACGCCCAGACCAAAAATCATAAGCAAGTCGCGGAGGATAAACGAAGCGATTTTGTCAAACAAAGACGCGCCCATAAAGGGCAGCATCAAAAGGCTAAGGGCAAGCATAGCCGCTCCGGCCGCAAGCGCGACGGCGGTGTCTTTTGTAAAATTAAAGCGGAACAAGTTTTTCATAAAGGACTCCAAACGAGGCCATTTTACTACGTATACGTAATATTGTCAAGGATTTTAAGCGCAAAAACCTATTCGTCTGGAAGAACTGCCGTCCGCGTCTTTTTCGTTCTGGATGTCACACAGTTGCTCGATTATGTATTCCGCGTTTATTTCTTCCGGGTCCATGAATTTAATGGCGTCGGAAAGCCTTCCAAAATCGCCTGGGGTTACAGTTCCGTAATCGCAAAGCCTGCGGACAAGCTTTTCCTCAAACACATAGCCGCTGAAAAACTTTTTCAAGAGCTTTTTGACGCCATCTTCCGTCAGAGCCTTGAAGTCAACCGTTATATGAAACCTGCGAAGCATTGCGGAATCCATAATGTTTCTGAGGTTTGTAGTGCAAATGACAATCCCCGGAAATTCTTCAAGCTGGGTAAGGAATTCATTTACCTGCGTTCTTTCAAAATTTCTTTCCGCGTTTTTTCTGTCGCTGAAAAAGCTGTCCGCTTCGTCAAACAAAAGGATCTGGTCATTTTTAGCCGCCTCTTCAAACGCGGAAGCGATGTTCTGCTCAGTTCCGCCAACATACTTGTCAAAGATGTCAGAGGCGCGTTTTAGAAGCAGCTCTTTCCCCAAGGACTCGCTTATATAGCGCGCGAACTCTGTTTTGCCGGTTCCCGAAAGGCCGTAGAAAAGCATTCGGACAGCCCCGGACTCGGGATTTTTCTCAGCGAACTTTTTCGCGTTGTAAAGCATATTCATAATTTTCTTTGCGGAAAGGCTTGTGTTCAAAACGGACATGTCATAAGACTCTTTCACGTGAGCGCGCATTTTTGAGCTTCCATGCAAAAGCGACGAATTGTCCTTCAAAACAATTTCCAGATTTTCAAGGACCGCTTCTTCAGTCTTGTCTTTCATGCTGCTTACCGTCGTTATAAGATTTTCGACCGAAGCGCCGGTAACCTTGTACTTTGAAAGGAGTCTTACTATTTCTTTTTTAGAGCTCTTCTCAATTTCAAGTTTTTCCAGCTTCTTTTCTGCGATTTTTTCGAGCATGGAAACTGACATCGGCTCAAATTTATGCGAAACCGTAAACCGCCTTAAAGTGCTTTCATCCATTTGAGAAATATAATTTACAACCCAGATCACTTTATTCTGGGACAACTCCAGCATCTTATTAACCAGGCCTTTTGTTTTTGACGATTCAAAAGGACCAAACATAGTCATCCTGGAAGTTGAAAGAAGGGAATCCGCCTCATCGACAATAAGAACCGTATCCTTGCGGTTCAGAGAAAGAAGACAGTTCAATCTGCTGAGCGCGACATCCTTGCTCATAACTTCTGATTCATTTTTAAAGACGAGCGCCTTTTTGCCGGCGCTCTTAACCAGAGCCTTTGCGTACTCTGTTTTTCCCGAACCCGGAGCGCCGTACAAAAGCAATGAAACAGAAGCGTCAGACTGCAACAAACCCTTATATATATTTGAATTCTTCTCAGGCACAGGAAAACTGTCAAGAGGATAAGCCTCGTCCAAATCTTGAGTTTTTACAAAATCAGAAAAATAAATGCTCAAATCTTGATTGTCAATGATATCAACAATCGCAGGGTCTATGTTTCTGCCGTCTTCAATAAAGCCAAACTGACGAAGCTTTGAATCGCTCCTTGTAATCTGCTTGAATTCTTTTTGCGTTATGCCGAGAACCGTCTTGCATAAGTACGCTGAATTATAGTCAAAAGAATTCAGGACTTCATCAAAGCCATCTATTGTTAACTTCCGGTATTGGAAAAGAAGATACCTAGCCTCTTCTTCCGAAAGATCCAGTTCTTTTTTTAGAAAATCAACTTTTGCTGTGTTTGACACTATATATGCAAAACGCACTGTCAATTCACTTTGGAATCTTTCAAAATTCACTTCGTATTTATTGAAAAAAATATGAAATAGAATCTGTGAAAGCTTGCCTGTCCCGTTAGAAAGCATAATGCGATAAAAGTTTTTTTCTTCGCCACAAAGCGCGCCATGGCATAATTCTATTTGCTGGTCTATATCATAGATATCTCTGATTGCATCGCAACGGCGGAGTATTTTTTTCTCTTCCAGAAAAATTACATATTTTTGCAGAACCTCTGCCATGCGCTCCCATAATCCTAGCCTCAAGACAATTTTTTCTATAAAAGAAAAAACTACATCTAGCGAGCCGGCATTCGCATTTTGAGTAAGAAGGAAAAGATATGCCACCGAACTTAAAAGATCATCTTTTGAAATATCTTCAATACTCATTCCATAAAGTTTTTTATCAAATTTTCCAATTCCTAATCGACGTCTGCCTCTTCCTGTCATATAAATTTCTCCTATAAATATTAATATAATGATTTATTCTCTGCCGTCTAGTTAAAAAGCCATTTAATTATTTTTGGCGCGAAGCAAACAAAGGCCCCAATGGCAAGGGGTATTGCGAAATGCGCTATCACCTCAAGCAAGGCAATCAACAGCTCCCAGCACTTTACGACAAACACTCCCATAATGATTAGAAGAACGACGAACGTTATGCATTGTTCCATAGGCATACCTCCGTAAAAAAAATTTGAACCTATAGATATATATAGACAAAATTTTTCTTTAAATTGAAAAAGCATGAATTTTTTTTTGGTCCAAAACCGTACAACTGTATGCGAACACTTGCAAAAAGTCTAGTGTCGAATAGCCTGTTTTTTTTATTTTTCTCACATTTTTTCACATTTTCGAGACCCATTTATCTATATTATTAATATTCCGGAATTTGCATGCAAATAGTTCTTTGACATTTCCAGGGAAGGTAACAACCCGGTTCTCACCCCAGATTTAAAAAAGTTTTAGTTGTCGTTTTTATTATCCAGCAAGGAGTCAATATGTCAAATTTCCAACCTGTAAAATTTCTTTCGGCCCAGGAAGAAGTTGAGTATGCAAAGCTTGCCGCGGCAGGCGATAAAGGGGCAAAAGAGAAGCTCATCCTGTCAAACATGCCCTTTGTCTATTATTGCGCCAAGTCCTATCGGGGCAAAGGCTTAAGCGACGATGACCTTATTTCGGAAGGTACAATCGGTCTAATTGAGGCTGTCAAGCGCTTTGACTATACCAAAGGCGTCCGATTGCTCACTTATTCAAAGTTCTGGATCATACGTTATTTACAAAACGCTGTAAATAAGCGCAGGTCAGAAAACCACCGGATTATTTCACTTGACGCCACCTTTGATCCAGATGGGGACGAAGCGAGTTTCGGAGACAACCTGGCAGACACACAAAATCTTTCAGTTGAAGACGAGTGTGAAAATAATATAAAAAAAGAAAGGCTCTGGTCCGCAATGGCCGGCTTAAAGCCAAATGAACGGGAAATCGTAATTTTACATTACGGTTTGCAGAACCAAGAGGAGCATAGTTTTTCAGAAATCGGGGCGATAAAGGGAAAAAGCCGCGCTCGCATGCAGCAGATAGAACAAAAGGCTTTTTCTTGTCTTCGCGACAATCTTGAATTGCTCGCAAGCTAAAAAAAGGAGGCAATATGAACAATAAAAATTACATGCGCGACCTGATGCTTACAGGCTTTGAATTAAGCAGAATTTCGGGAGTTCCAATGCTCTATCTTGGAAATCCTGGCATGGGAAAAACAACAATCGTCAATTTGTGGGCAAAGCGCAACGGCTATCACGTCGAAAGCCTGATCGGCAGCGCCTTCGACCGCAGCGAGATTCTTGGCTACATGGTCAACGACGGGGCCGGAACTGACTATCTTCGGACAAAAGCGCCGGAATGGTTCCATACAATCACCGAACTTGAAAAAAACGGCGTTCCTTCAGTTCTCTTTATTGACGAGATTGCCGGCGCGCCCAAAGATGTTCAGGCCAGCCTCTACCGCCTGATTTTTGAACGAACGATCGGAAACGGCCAAAAACTGCCGGAATCAACAATTATAGCAAGCGCCAGCAACTACAAGAACAACCTTCCTCCAATGCGCGACATCACGGCTCCGAACCTTAACCGCTTTTGCGTAATAAACTTCGGGCCTCTGTCCTTTCAAGGCCTTTACTCAGAGTTCCTTCAAGAAGCCGACGATTTGGAAAAAGACTTGCCGGACTTTGCCCATCTCGAGCTTTCAAAAGAAACTAAAGAAAAGGCTAATCTGGCAGTCCGCGGAATTTTTGAAAAGATTAATACAACCTACAATGTAAAAGTCTCTTCACCAAGTCAGTTAAATTTTGCTAACAAGCGGCTGAACAATGTCTTTACCGGCGACTATTCCAAAAACGGCGAGGTTTACAACTTCATTTCTGGCAGAACCATCGGATATTTCCGGGACATTTTTCTGGCAATGTACAGCATCGGACTAAACAATCCGTTTTATATCAGTAAATTTGTAGATGGACTTATAGGCCTAGGCTTCAATTCTTTTTCTGATATTCAGGAGCTTAACGCCTTCAGAAAATTTGTACGCGAGCTTACAAAAGACGCTCTGAAGGAGCTTAACGGAAAAAAGAAGAAGCAAAAAAGCTTTAGCTACAACTCCAAGCTTGGCATTGCGGAAAACGTAAACACCCTTCTTGACCTTGAGGATAAGCTTGAAGCGGAAGAGCTTGAAGAAGCCTGCATGGAAATCGTTCCTGAAATTGAAAAAGCGTTCAAAACCGACAGCGAAAGCTTGTCACAGCTTCCTTTGATCAATAAAATGCCTAAAGAAGTTCGCATAAACCTGCGGAACGATTATAGCGCAATTGAAATTTTTTATTTGCTCGCGGAAAAGTGTCTTTCATCTTCGGAAAAGGACGAGGCTTTGTCAAAGCTGAATAACATCATCACTTCTTACAAATTTTATATCAACAGTTGCATTCAAACGGAGGCAGCTTAATGGTAAACGAGTACAGACACTTTTCTGAGCTGAAAAAGAAAATGCGGCTTGTTGTTTGCGCTCACAACAAGCTTGCAAAGGATGATTTGTCAAACGACGCGCTTGCATACGTAATACGGGACGGCAACGCTTGCTATAAAATTTACACCTCGGAGTTTTGCGGCGGCCATTCCTTTTGGATGCACGAAATCGGGCATATTCTTTTGGGGCATCTTCGTTTTGAAGACGAAACAAACCGCCAGGTTTTTGACAGGTTGATGGGAACTTGGCAAAGCTTTTCAAAGTACATCTCCTTTAAACCAAAGGACGAAAACCAAACGATGCTCTCTCTTATAAGCCTTTTGAAGAATTACGCGATGGACATGGAGGTCAACAGCAAGGTCTTTGACAAAGATGAAGAAGAGTTTCTTCTTAAAGACATGAATCAGGCGGAATTCAAAAGACTTGCATACATCTCAGAAAATCGTCTTGCAGGTTGGGGCGATGCAAAAAGAAGGCTTGAGCGCTATTCCTACCAAAAGCATAATAATAAAAAGGCGATTCTTGTCACTCCGGTTTTGGCGGAAAACTATAATTTTCCGCGCGGCCTTTCCTGGCGCCAGTACATAGACTTAATCATTTTGACTCCGGATTTGGTTATGCCACAAATCTGCGAAAAACTGCGCGCCGAGCAAGGCCAATTCATAGAAAAAGCAAGCAAAATTCCGTCTGAAGTTATACGAAAAGCGGCTGAAAACCAGGATGTGATTCTGGCGGAAAGTTTAAGCTCTGGCTCCGGCGACGAAATCGGGGTGGAAAAAACTTGCGGAAAAACGCGCAGCTTTGCAATTCACAAACTTGGCCCCGAGGTCCGTACTTTTATCACAGAGCGAGCGGTGGATAAAATTGACGACACCCGGGCAGACTATCTTTATCTTGCAAACCGGGGAAAGGCTGACGGCGTCCTGCGCGGAAAATCGGTCGAGCATAGCGATTATTCTGCAGGAAATGTTTTTGTCATTGTTGACACAAGCGGCTCCGTGAGTAGGGAACGTCTTGCCCAGCTTTTGGAACTTTTTTCCGAAATCAGAGGCAGCGTTGGAGAGGAAAGCAAGGTAATTTTCTGGGATTCAGACTTGCAGAGAATCGATTCTCTTAGCCAAGGCATAAATGAAATCCCAGTGGGCGGCGACACCGAAATCGCCTCCGCAATACAATACACAGCCAGTCGTTTTTGCGGCGAAAACGACAAGCTTTTTATCATCAGCGACTATTATGACTATCTTGACAAGTGGCTTTCGGAAGTAAAGAAGCTCCGCTGCTCCTGCTACGGAATTTGCTGGACAGAAAACCGTCATGAAGCATCATATATGAACGAAGAGGATTTTTACGCATTTTGCAAAGAAGTGGAAACTCTCTTTGTGAAGTTGTAAAACGCAAAAAAGATAAGGAGTTTTTATGAATCTTATTGCTTGTTTTACTGGCCACAGGCCAGAAGCTTTTCCTTGGGGAACAAACAAAGACGACCCGAGATGTAAAACGCTTTTCCGCCGCCTTGAAGACGCCATCGACGATTTAATCGCAAAAGGCTGCAATCACTTCATCGCCGGGAACGCGCTCGGCATCGACACATGGGCAAGCGAAATCGTGCTTGAAAAAAAGAAGGCAAATCCAAACCTTGTTTTGGAAATCGCCCAGCCATACGAAGGCCACAACACCCACCGCAAGGAAATCAAGCCCATTCTCGAAAAAGCCGACCCCCACACCGGCGGCACTTGGCACACCCTGGCTTACGCCATGCGCAAAGAAAAAATCGTCATAAAGATTCAATGGCGGGATATAAAGCAGAGTGGGAAATCAATCAGAAAAAAATCTATTATATATATAACAAAACACTGGAGGCAAATTTATGAAACAAATCTTAACTTACAGAGAAATCAACAATGCCGTAATGACTGACACGATGGAACTGTGCGGGCAAAATAATTCATTAAAAAAATCCATAGACAATTCCATTAAAAATGAATATGTTGTTTATCAGACAGAGCCGATTGCCGCAGGAGACATACAAATAAATCCAAAGATGAAGATTCTTGTTTCTAAAAAGCGAACTTTTGAAGCGGCGGAGGCTTATAAGGGAAAAAAGATTTGCTGCCTTGATTTTGCGAATTACTACAGCAAGGGCGGCTCTCCGTGGAGCGCAGGGGCGCAGGAAGAGTCTATGTGCCGCGTTTCAACTCTGTACCCCTGTTTGCAAGCGCAAGAACAAGCCTTCTATAAAAAACATTGCCATGAAGGCAACAAAGGCGAAATAGATGACATGGGCGGCGATGATTTGATTTACATCCCGGGGGTAACGGTTTTTAAAACCGATGAATCAATTCCCAAGTTGAAGGACGAAGACGCATGGTTTAACACAGACGTAATTGTTTCCGCAGCGCCAGAGTTGTTTGACGATTACGATGAGAGTCAGTATCATAAAGTTATGACAGAACGGATAAAAAGGATTTTAGACCTTGCGGCAAAGGAAAAGGTCGAAGTTCTTATCCTAGGCGCTTTTGGTTGCGGAGCCTTTAAAAACCCGCCGGAAATTGTGGCGGATATTTTCGCGGGCTTGATAAAAAACTACAGTTTTGAAACTGTCGAATTCGCAGTTTTTTGCAGAAACGACACAAAAAATTATGATGTCTTTGTGTCACGATTCGCTAAATAGTGATATAATTTTTTTTGTTGAAAAAGAGACCCTTTGTATGTAAAGGAATATCAAAATTTTTCTTCAAGCGCCCTTTTATAAACCAACGACGCGCCGCCGCGACGGTCTTGCGCCTCTTGAAGAAATTCAAAGCCAAAGTTTTCGTACAAGCCCTTTTGGTCGGTCAAAACATAGACGGCATTATAGCCCTCCTCTTTTGCGCATGAACAAGCGCGGTCAATCAATTTCGCTATCAGCCTTTTCCCGCGAAAAGCCGGAAAGGTGTAAACAAAGCCAATCCAGGGCTTTAAGCTTGTGTCTGGAACGTCGTCAATTTCCGCGTAAGAGCAAAACGACAGCAACTCGTTTTCTTCCGTCAAAAGAAAAACTTTGGACTTGCTTCCGCACAATTCATAAAAGGAGCCGTCGCGCAAAATTTGGCCAAGGTATTTTCCGGCGCTCCAATCCGCTTGCGCGATTTTTCTAATCCAGTAGTCTTTGTTTTCTGTTTGCGAGAATTCTTTTATTTGCATTTATTCCAACCAAGCGCTGATAAACTTTTTTGTAATCATAATTTTGCCGTGTTCCGTGACCACGGGGTAAGCATCGCCAAAGTCCAAGCATTTCCCGGAACTGTCAAAAACCTTGCGGCCGCTCACGATTAAATTTATTTTTCGCGCGCTTTCGTTTTCGACAACTTCCAATATCAAAACGTATTTTTCATCGGAGCCGCCCGCTCCCGCCCTAGTCAGCCGCGCTTTGAGTCCCTTTTTTAATTCAATCCAAGTGTTTAGGAGAATGTTGTCCATGATTTTTGTTATTCTACCACACCCTCCGCCCAAAAAACAAGAATTGACCCAAAATTTTCAAATTTCCGACGCTTTTGCCCCCGTTTTGTCACATTTTTGACACATCGCTACTATAGAATTCCAAGCGAAAATTCGCTAAAATGGATGCGGAATACCAAAAGAAAACTATGAAAAAGACCAAAAACCGACGCGCGCTGTTTTGCGCCGCATTAGCCATAACACTATCGTTCGGAACGGCGCAAGCCCAAGACGCGGCCCAAGCTCAAACCACCGTACAAACCGCACAAGACGCCGGGGCCTCCGCCCAGCCGATTTCGCTGTCGATCCAGGACGCGGTGGACTTGGCGCTAAAGAACAACGTTCAGATAAAACAAAGCCAAATCCAGCTGGACGCGGCCAAACGCTCCAAAAAAAACTCGTGGAACAGCGCGAGCCCTTCCATAACCGCAAGCGGCGGCCTTTCCAAGACCAACAAAAACTTTGCCGAAAACTATTCCGCCTACGTGCAGGGAAGCGTCAACGTAACCCTTTCTACAAACCTTTACACCGACATTAAAAGCGCCGCGCTAAAATACCAGGCCGGCCAAATAAGCTACGAGGCCGCATGCCGTTCCGTGGAGATGAGCGTTAGAAACGCCTTTTACAATTTGCTCTACCAGGCCGACAACATCAGCTTGCAAAAAACGAACGTCGAGACCGCGCGCCAAACTTACGAAACAAACCGCCGCAAGTACGGCCAGGGCGCGATAAGCCAGCTTGACGTTCTTTCCAGCCAAGTCAACTACGAAACGCAATTGCCCGCCTTGCAAAGCGCGCAGATTTCATACGACAACGACTTGGCGGCCTTTAAGCAAACTTTGGGAATCGACCAAGACGCGCAAATTGATTTGGTCGGAAGCCTTGACGCCTTTTCCGACTTGCAGGGCGTTTCAGTCGAGGGAATCGAGACGCGCTCGCTGGAACTTTTGGCGCTTGAAAAAAATCTTGAAATAGCGCGGAACAGCCTTTTGGACAAGCGCTTTTCGGCGTACGGCCCCACAATCAGCGCGGGCTGGAATTACAGGCCATCATGGAGCAACACGACAAGCGGCATGAACGAGACCGGCGGACTTTCGCTAAGCGTCACCCTTCCCCTTGACGGATTTTTGCCTTGGTCAAAAAAGGCCGACGCAGTTAGCGCCGCAAAGGACACGATCGCGAATTACGAATTGCAAATCGCGGACAAAAAGACAAGCCTCGCCGTCAGCGCGCAGAGCGGCGTAAAGAAAATCGAGCAGTCAATCTCCGCGATACAAACGCTCAAGTCCAGCGTAAGCCTTGCCGAACAAAGCTACCGCATGACGCAAGAAGCCTACAACCGAGGCTCGCGCAATTGGACGGAACTTTTGAACGCGCGAACTTCTTTGGAAAAAGCGCGCCTCAACTTAAAGCAGCAGGCCTTCAATTTGGCCTCGTCAATTTTAAATTTGGAAAACACGCTTGGCGTTCCATTTGGAACTTTAAGCGGCGCGCAAAATACGCCAGCGCAAGGAGAATAAAATGAAAGTAAAAAAAGCCCATTTGTTTTTAATCGTATTTTTAACGGTCGCGGCGCTCTTGATCGCCTACGCCTTTACCTTTGGAAAAAATAAAAACGGCGCTCCCGGAAAAGGCGGAAAGCCCGGCAAGTCCGGCTCTTGGGGAGCGTTTGGCAACACAGAATTCAGCGTCGTCACAAAAGTCGTCGAACCCGAAACCCTTCACGGCTACATCGTCGCCAACGGAGAGATCGAATCGCAAAATTCCGTTTCGGTTTACCCAAACGTTTCTGGAAAAATAATTTCAACGCAAGTAATGCTCGGCTCTTCCGTTAAGCGCGGAGACGTAATCGCCTACGTTGACCCAAGCCAGCCCGGCGAATACTACAAGCAAAGCCCGGTTCACGCTCCGATTGCCGGAAGCGTAATCTCAACGCCGGCCAAAAACGGAACCACAGTTTCGCCCAACACCGAAATCACTAGAATCGGCGACATAAACAATTTGCAAATCGTGGCCGACATTCCCGAGCGCTACGTTTCGTTCCTAAAGCCGGGACTAAAGGCGCTTGTTTCCGTTCAAGCTTATCCCGAAGAACAATTCGCAGCCACAGTAAAGCGCGTGTCGCCTGTCGTTGACGCTGCAAGCAGAACCAAGCAAATCATCCTGACCTTTGACGAGCGCGACTCAAAAATCAACGCGGGAATGTTCTCGCAAATAATTTTGTACACCAAAGATTATTCGGGAGCGGTCACCGTTCCCAAGAGCGCTCTTGTGACAAACGAAGACAAATACTTTGCCTATGTATTGCAAGGAGACTCGACCGTAGAAAAGCGCGAGGTTTCTTTGGGCGAAGAAGTTGACGGAACCGTTCAAATAATCAGCGGCCTCAAGCAAGGCGAGCGCGTTGTTGTCCAAGGACAAACTTCGCTTAGCCAAGGCGCAAAAGTCAAGGACATCACAGGAGCCGCCGAAGAGCTCAACGCAAAGTACGGGGACAAAAAATGAGCATAACAAAAACAACGCTTAGACATCCCGTTCTCACGCTGATTGTCTTTGTCCTCTTGGGAATAATGGGCCTCTTTACATTAAAGAACGTCTCCATAAGCCTTATGCCGGACGTTGACTACCCTTACCTCAACATCAACACGACTTACCAAAACGCCGGCCCCGAGTCCGTAGAAAAATCCGTGACCAAGCTTTTGGAGTCGCAGCTTGTAAGCGTAACCGGCCTAAAAAAAATCACCAGCACTTCTTCGGAAGGCCGCTCCAGCATTTCGCTTGAGTTCAACTATGGAACGAACCTTGACATCGCCACCAACAACGTTCGCGACAAAATTGACCGCGTTGTACGAAACCTTCCCGACGACGCGGGAACCCCTTCAATTTTCAAAATGGACAGCAACTCCATGCCGATCATGCGCATCGCGGTCAACGGAAACCGAGACCGCAACGAATTGCGCGAAATCGCGGACAACACAATCACCGACTTGATCGAGCAAACTGACGGCGTGGCGGAAGCGACCGTTTACGGCGGCCGCGACAAAATCGTCCGCGTTGACCTTTCGCAAAACCGCTTGTCCGCCTACGGCATTACGATAACCGAAGTTTCTTCCGCCCTTTCGCGCCAAAACCTGGAATTGGGCGGCGGAAAAATCACCGAAGGCTTTTACGACTATACGATTAGAACGACCGGCGAATTCGCAAGCGTCGAGCAAATCAATTCCACCGTAATCACTACAAGAAACGGCTACATCGTCCGCCTTTCAGACATCGGAAAAGCCTACCTTGGCTACCGTGACAAGTCCAACGAAGTTTTGATCAACGGCCAGCCCGGCGTTTACATCAGCGTCACAAAGCAGTCAGGAAAAAATAGCGTCACGGTCGCCAACGCGGTTTACAAAAAACTTGACGAGATACAAGAAATTCTTCCGGGCGACATGTCGATGCAAATCGTTTGGGACACCACCGACTCAATCCGCGACACGATCAACACGCTTTTGGAAAGCGCGATGCAAGGCTTGATTTTGGCGGTCTTGATTTTGTTCCTCTTTCTAAAGAATTTCAAGTCAACGATTATCATCGCGATTTCAATTCCGCTTTCAATCATCATCACAATGCTCTGCATGAACTTTGCCGGCCTTACGCTCAACATGATGACGCTTACAGGCTTGATTCTTGGCGTTGGAATGATTGTAGACGCTTCAATCGTAATGATAGAAAACATTTACGTTTACCGTTCGCGCGGAGCCAAGCCTTTGGTTTCGGCGGAACTTGGATCAAGCGAAATGGTAATGTCTGTCACAAGCGGAAACTTGACAACGATTTGCGTTTTCGTTCCCTTCCTTTTTTACATGAAGGAATTGGGAATGATGGGACAAATGTTCAAGGGTATCATATTTACCGTTGTAATCGCGTTGATGTCGTCGCTCTTTGTCGCGATCTTTTTGGTTCCGGTTTTGGCCGGAAAATTCCTTCCGCTCTCAAACAGAAAGGAAAAGCCCGTAAAGTCAAAAATCCTAAAAAAGCTTTACTCGCTGCTTGACGTTCCGATGAACGCCTTGACAGCCATTTACAAAAAGGCTTTGGACGCGGCCTTAACCCACCGCGCGGTAACTGTGACCGTTTGCGTCGTGACGCTCATCACGGCGCTGGCCTTTATCCCGACGATGACAATCAACATGATGCCCAACGGCCGCGACGACAGCGTTTCGCTCAACGTAAACCTTCCGATCGGAACGACGCTTGACTCAACCGCCGCCGTCATGGCCGAGCTTGAAGAGATTTGCAAAAAGGAAGTCAAAGGCTACACGACAATCATCACCAGCATCGGAACCGGCTCGCGAAACGCCACGGCCTACCGCGGAACGATTCAAATACAGCTTCCCAAAAGCGAAGAGCAAATCGACAAGGCGGAGGACATACAAAAAAAACTGCGCGCGCACTTCAACGACTTTGCCGGGGCGCGCTTTTCGTTCAGCCAGGGAATGCGCGGCCAAATGACCGGAAGCGACATCGTAATAAAGCTTAGAAGCGACGACCTGGACACGTCAATCAAGCTTGCCGGAAAAATCCGCGACGTGATGGACGGCATAAGCGACTTGGGCGAACCTTCTGTCGACACTGAAGAAGGCGTTCCAGAAATAGAAGTTGAGATTGACCGCGACCGCGCCTACTCCTTTGGCGTTGACGTGACCACCGTGGCGCGCGAAATCAACTACGCGATTAACGGCGTTACTGCCACCACTTACCGCAAGGCCGGAAAAGAATATTCGGTTGTCTTGATGTACGAAGGCGGCGACAGAAAATCAGTCACCGACTTGGAACAGATTTACGTAAAAGGAAACGCGGGCAAAGTCAGCGTGGCGAATTTCGCGCGCGTCGTAAAAGGCTTGGGACCTGTCACAATCAAGCGCGAAAACCAAACCCGCGTCGTGACAATCAGCGCCGATTTGGTTACCGAAGTCAACGCCTACGAGGTTGAGAACAAAATCAAAAAGGGAATTTCCGATTCCTTCATCATTCCCGACAACGTGAGCGTTTCATACGAAGGTTCGTGGAAAGACATGCAGGACCAGGGCAAGGCCTACGCCGGAATCATCTTGATGGCCATTCTTTTGGTCTTTGGAGTCATGGCCGGAACATACGAAAGCTTTAAGGCGCCCTTCATAAACCTTTGCACGATTCCATTCTTGATTATCGGAGTCGTCGCCATTTACAAAATCTCGGGCCAGGCGATCTCAATGATGAGCGCGGTCGGTCTTATTATGCTGGTTGGAATCGTCGTCAACAACGGAATCATTTTGGTTGACTACACAAACCTCCTTCTTGACCGCGGCCTAAAAATGCATGAAGCCTGCCTTGAAGCCGGCTCCAGCCGCCTGCGCCCGGTTTTGATGACAACGCTGACGACGATTTTGGGAATGCTTCCGATGTGCTTTGCCTCAAGCGGAAGCGCCGGCATGGTCCAGCCGATTGGCGTCGCCGTTGTCGGCGGCTTGACGAGTTCCACATTCATCACGCTTTTCTTTATCCCTGTTTTGTACTCGCTGATTATGAAAGAAAAGAAGATTAAGAAGAGCCGCATCAAGGTCTTTCTTGAAGGCAAGGATTGATTATGTATCGAGTTGAAATTATAGCGAACCAATCGGTTCAAGACGACATCATAGAGACGCTGGAAGAAAACATCCCCGACTTTTTGTACACGCTGATTCCCCTTGTCCACGGCCGCGGAAAGGCCGGCTACAAGCTGGGAACTTCCAGCTGGCCCGAAGTGAATTTCGCCCTTTTTGCCTACATCGAAAAATCCGACGCTCCCAAGGTCAAGGCCATAATAAAAGCCGTAAAGAAGCAGTTCCCCGACGAGGGCGTCAAAGTCTTTTTTGTCAAAGCCAAAAAGCTGGAAAAGATATAACTGCTCGCGCCGCTCGCGCCCCAAGGACCTTCCCTTTTTTCCTCAAAAAAAATTTGCGTTATTTCCATTTTGGGTTTATAATTATAGGCAAAATGGAATCAATTAAAAATTTAGTGGAATATTACGATGAATTGTATCCTGTCACGTTGGCGCAACAGACGTTCTACGAGACTTTGATGCAAAAATATCCTCACCCTGCAAAACTGCTAAGCATTGGCTGCGGAACGGGCGTTTTATGCCACCGCTTGGCCAAGGACGCGATAGACGTAACAGGTTTGGAGACCCTCCGAGAGCTGTTGGAATCCGCCAACCTAAAATACCGCAACCAACTTATGTCCGTCCGATACTTCCAAATGTCAACGCTGGAAATGACCCGCTTTTTAGGCAAAAAATTCTACAACATTATTTCTTGCCTAAACAGCCGCGTCATTTTTATCCGTGACAAAACCCTTATGCGAAAGTTCTTCTTTGACTGCAAGGAGCTTTTGTCAGACGGCGGAATCGTAGTGCTGCAGCTCTACAATTTTGACAAGTTCAAGGCGGTTACAAAAACCATCTTGCCCGAACTTAACAGCGCCCGCGTAAGCTACAAAAGTTCGGTTTCAAGAATGAACGACGGTACTTACAACTACGACAGCTTTTTGGAAAAGAACGGAAAGTCGTTCCCAGTATTTGAAGACACAAAAATTTACCCGCTTAGAAAATCCGAGATCGAAGAATTTTCAAAAGAAGCGGGCTTTAAGAACGTTCAGTTTTTTAGCGGCTACGACGGCTTGGCGGCCTTTGATGATTCGGACTACTTGCTCGCGGTGATAAGCTGACTGCCCTGCAAAGCCGCCGCGCCTAGTTGATTTTCCAGCGATTGTTTTCTTTTACAAAGCGGCTTGAGTTGATCTCGATTATGCGGCCGTCCTCTCCGTAAAGCTTAATCATGGAACTCAATGGATTTATTTCTGTAATTCTAAAATTCGTTCCGTCGTAAAAAATACGGGTTCCTTCGTTGGGAAGCTTTTTGCGCGCGTCCGAATAAAAGTCGTACTCGTAGGAAAGGCAGCACAAAAGGCGGCCGCATTGTCCGGAAATTTTCATGGAGTTTAGCGAAAGGTTTTGGTCTTTTGCCATGCGGATTGAAACGGGACGAAGCTTGTCGCTGATGGCGTGGCAGCAATAAGGGCGGCCGCAAATTCCCAAGCCGCCGGTAATCCTAGACTCGTCGCGGACGCCTATTTGACGCAACTCGATTCGCATTTTGAACACGCTCACCAAGTCTTTTACCAATTCTCTAAAGTCAACGCGCTGCTCGGCGCTA
Organism: Treponema sp.; assembly: GCA_017645785.1. GTDB lineage: Bacteria > Spirochaetota > Spirochaetia > Treponematales > Treponemataceae > Treponema_D. Next base: position 88,970 of record JAGCNW010000014.1, on the reverse strand, counting down.
AAGAAGAACAAGGCCTTGGGCTCGTCAACCAAAAAGTGCGCGCCAATCAATTTCATATTAAGCTTGCGGGCGGCGACCTTTTCTTGAAAAACCTTAAAGGCGCCGACTTCTTTTTCCTTAAGCTCGGCGGCGCGGCTAAGGTCGTCGTCGCTGGCCTTGCGGTCAATTTGTATTATGTCGTCTTTTTTAATTCCAATCGGGCCGGTCGCCTTTCCCAAAACGCGCGCCAAGTCCTTTCCATAGCGGGTGGGAATGATTACCGCGTCGCCGGGCTCCAGCTTAAAGTTTCCCTGCTTGGCAAAAACTCCCTCGCGCGAATAATCCAAGCGCAAGGCGTAAAGGGGCTCGCTGGAAGAATATTTTTCTCCGCTGGAGATTTCTTCCCCGTCGTCTTCCAACTGGGAAAGATCTTCAACTTCTTCATCTATGTCGTTTTCAAAAATATCGCTCATAAAAAACCTTTTTTATATTTTAGCCTTAAACGGCGGTCAAGTCTACCACCAAACCGTTTATTTCGTGAATTTTTTCAAGCACCTTCAGCTTGTCCAAATGATTGTACCAAATGTCGTAATTGAGCTGCTCAAGTTTTTTGTCGATTGTCTGGACCAAGACGACGGGATCTTTTTTCTTGCCGTTGCGCGCCCTGCCCGCACGCTTGTGTTCCTCCAAGACAAAGTTTTCCTTTTGCATATACTTTATGAATTGGCTTACGGCCTTTTTGTAATTGTCAAGATTTTGGCCCGAAGGATTTTCGCTAAGAGCGTCGCCAGTTTCGTCAAGCCTGTCCTTAAGCCAAACAAGCGCGTCCTCTTGGCTAAGCCCCGCAATCTCCGGAGGAAGGCCCTGGCTGACCAAAAGATTTTGGGCGGCGCGCTTTTCCATCATTGAAGTAAAGGCCGTCTTTTTGACAGCCTGGTCTTTTTGGGCTTTGCGCGCGTTTTGAGCCTGCGCTTGAGCGGCGGCTTGGTTTGCCGCGGCTTGGGTCGCGTTATAATACAATCCGTTGCTTGTTGGATCTATCGAATTCATTTAATGATCGTCTTGCTCTTGATTTGCCGCAATTGTCTTTGCTTGACGGCTTCCTTTTCAAAGAGGTCTTCGTCGCTCAGCGCGATGCAGTGGCCGTGGAAGACAACTCCGTTGGCGATTTGCAAACGGTGGGTGGCTATGTCGCCCAAAACAGTCGAAGTTTCAGTAAGCCTAATTCCTTCGGGAGCGTTGATGTCGCCCAAAACAATTCCGCTTATTACGGCGCTCTTGGCGCTGATGTTTCCGCGAACGCGAGCCTTTTCGCCAATGATAAGATTGCCGCTGACTTCCAAGTCTCCGTCAACGTCGCCGTCAATCATCATCGCGCCGTTAACGCGCATGTTGCCGACAAAGGCGGAACCAGAGCCGACAATCGTGCAAATGGAAATGTCATCGGAAAGAAGGGCCATTAGTTTGAAACCTTTATGTTAAGGTATTTGATCGGATCGACTACGTCGCTGCCGATGTGAACTTCGTAGTGAAGGTGGGGACCAGTGGTGACGCCGGTGTTTCCGATTGTTCCGATAACGTCTCCCTGAGAAACGAACTGTCCCTTTGTAACGCGAATCGTGTTCATGTGAGCGTAGCGGGTGTAAATGCCGTGCTTGTGCTTGATGATAACGTTGTTTCCGTAACCCATGTCGTAGGCGACTGTAACGACCTGGCCGTTTGCCGCCGCGTGAATCGGGTCGCCGCTGCGCCATGTCGAAAGGTCGATTCCTTTATGAACGTACCACTGGCCGGTGATCGGGTGAACCATAGGTCCAAAGCCCATCGAAATGTGAAGCTGCGCGCTTCTTACAGGCCAAATGCTGGGAATGTCGCTGAACAAAGAATTTTGCGTCTCGAGCATTTTTCCGATTTGCTCAATCGGTTGAACCGCTCCTTCCAAGTATGAAGTGAGCTGCCTAAGGTCGTTGGCCTCGCGAACGCTTCCTGTCGCCAACTCTTCCATGCTAAAGAGCGAAGAAAGGTCTCCGTTGTTAATGGGAGCGTTTGTAGCGCCGCTCTGGCTTTCGATTCCCAAAAGCGAAAGGGACTGGTTGAGCGAAGACTGGAAGCGCTTGGCTGTCTGCAAAAGGTTGTTGCTTTCGTCGCGCATTACGTCAAGGTTGGCCATTGTCTGGCGGTTCTCTGTAAAGAGGCGGCTGATTTCGGCGCTGGCGTTGATGGCGTTCTTGTTGAAGAAGATGAAGCTAAGCGCGACGCCAAGCGCGATGATGATTCCCAAAACCATGGCAAAAACATTGGTTTGGAAATTCATGACTTTTCCCTGCGCGTGGGGAACGATCATGACAGTGAGCTTGTTGTCAAAAATATGAAAAATCTTGGAAGCGGTCTCAGCCAGCTTGTCTCCAAAACTTTGCTTTGTAGAGAACGATTTTGACATTATCTTAGAAAGGTCGCGCTTTTTAGCCATTATTCTTTATCCTATCGTAAATTATCGTTTTTGTCAACATATATAGAAATTTTCGGCATTTTTAATAAAAATTTGACAAAATTCCAAAAGGGCGCTATTATTATAGTATTATAAAATGTAAGTTTCGCCGCAAGGGCGCGATTTACTCACCACAGTTTTTTAGGACATAAGCCATGCAGTTTTTTGATACTCATGCTCACATCGGGCTGATATACGATGACCCTATTGAACAATTGCGCGTTATTCAACAAGCCAAAATGGCCGGAGTGAACCGCATTGTCAGCATAAACAATTCTCTCCACGACTTCGCCAAAGTCTACCCCGCTCTCAAGAACGTGGCGGGCGTTTACCACGCTTGCGGAGTCGCTCCGTCCGAAATAACCAATCCCGGAAAGGACTGGATTCACACTATCGAAGAGAACCTCAAGCTGCCCAACGTAATCGCAGTTGGAGAGACCGGATTGGACTACTACAAGCAGTACGGCGACAAAAGGACTCAAATCGAGGCCTTCATCACCCAGCTGGAACTGGCCCAAAAGCACGATTTGCCGGTCATAATCCACAACCGCGACGCCGGAAAGGACATTTTTGACATTCTTAGCCAAAGAATTCCCCAAAAAGGAGCGATTCTCCACTGCTACAGCGAGGACGCGGCCTACGCAAAGAAGTGCCTTGACGCCAATCTCAACGTTTGGTTCAGCTTTGCCGGAAACTTGACCTACCGCAACGCCCGCAACCTGCACGAGACTGTCTTGAACATTCCAGTGGACCGCATTTTGATCGAAACCGAAAGCCCCTTTATGATTCCGGCGGAATTTAGGGAAAAGAAGCGCACAATGCCCAAAATGCTCCCCAGCACGGCAAAATTCTTGGCCGAAATGCTGGAGCTTCCATTGGAAGAGCTTGCCGACAAGCTTTGGAAGAACAGCTGCGCCGCCTTCAACTTGCCCGAATGAGCCTTTACCGCCCCGTTCAAATCGGAAGCCTCAAATTAAACGGAAACCTCTTTTTGGCCCCAGTGGCGGGCTACAGCGACCGCGCCTTTAGGAGCGTTTGCGTCCGCGGCGGCGCGAATTTTTGCTACACCGAGATGGTCAGCATGGAAGCCCTTACCCGCGGAAGCGACAAAACCGCCGCTTTGATGCGCCGCGCTCCCAACGAAAAGGCCTACGCAGTCCAAATATTCGGCGGAACGCCCGAAGTAATGGAAAAAGGCGCCCGAATGGTCTTGGAAGCCACCCATTGCGAGTTGATAGACATAAACTGCGGCTGCCCGGTTCCCAAAATCATAAAAAGCGGCGCCGGGTCGGAGTTGACCCGCAATCCCGAAAAGCTCTACAAAATAGCCTCGGCTGTCGTAAAGGCGGTTGAGGGAAAGGTTCCTGTAACGGTAAAGATAAGAAGCGGTTGGGACGCCCAAAATTTGACTTGGAAAGAAGCCGCAGACGCCGCAATTCAAGCCGGCGCCGCGGGCATTACAATCCATCCCAGAACCCGCGCGCAGGGCTATGAGGGAAAGGCCGACTGGAACATTTTGGCCGGCTTGGTAAAGTTTTCCGCTGGCCGCGTTCCGATTTTCGGAAGCGGAGACGCCTTTAGCCCCCAGGAGGCCAAGGCGATGCTGGAACAAACAGGCTGCGACGCGGTTATGTTCGCGCGCGGGGCCATGGGCCGGCCCTTTATCTTTAGGCAAACCCGCCAATTGCTTGAAACAGGCGCCTTTGACGAGATTCCGATAAAAGAAACGCTTGAGGCCGGCTTTGACGAGCTGGACTTGTTGGCCGCCGACATTGGCGAAAAATCCGCCTGCTTGGAGATGCGAAAGCGTTTTTGCGCCTATTCCAAGGGCGTTCCGGGCGTAGGAGAGCTGCGCCGCCGCGTCGTCCAAGCCGAAACAAGGGCCGACTACCAAGCCGCCTTCGCCCAATTTTTAGACAAATAATATTGATAAAATCCAAAATACGCGCTATAATTGATAAGATATGTCTTTCATGCAGACTTTGACGGACTTTTTTGACTTTTTGTTCCGCTCAAATTCGCCAGAAGTGCAGAAAAAAATTAAGCTCCGCAAAATAGAAAGCGAATTGCGCCTTCATCCGTCCGCATTGTATAAGAACGAAATGATTCAGCCCAACTTCGCCGAAGCCCTGCGCGTGCTTTACGAAAACATTCAGCCCATAGCAAGAATCCTGGACAACACAATCGCAAGCCCCGACATCAGGCGCAACCACCGCTTTGAGGAAGAGCTGATTGTCACCGGCTACACCGAAGAAGACAAGCGAATCTTGGACTCCCTCTCCTACGAGGAGCTTAGAAAGCAGGCGATGAAAACCGGCGGCAACGGACAGCGGGGCACCTTTGACGAGCAAAAGAAAGGCTTGGAAAAAATCGTCACGGACCTAAACGGACCCCAGTTCACAAAAATGGACGAGGTCATCACTTCGCTGCACCAATTGGCCGACTTATGCCACTTTAACTTTATAACTCCCCTCCAGCTTTTTGACGACGAATTCGCCACAAAGCACGGAGACCCTGACTTTGTTCCCGACTACCAGCCGCTCCCGCCAGTCACCTTGGAAAACACTTTCCTTGACCTTTACTATTTGACGGCGGAGTATTCAATAAGCATGGCCGTAGGAAACGCTGTCCTTGCCCTAAACGAGCTTTTGAACGGAGTTCCCAACGAGACAAGGACAAAGAAGGAACTATTGCAAAACCTGCGCAGAATCCACTCGATAATAAAATACACCCTCAACGCGGCCACATTGAGGGGCTTTATATGCCTCGCCAAGGGAGACCCGAACTTTTCCCCGCAAAAGGCCAGCTACAAGGAAAACGTGCGCAAGAATTTCGCAGAAGAAATTCAAAAGCAGTTTGTCGCCGACGAGCAGAGAATATTGAACGAAATGAAGGACGAATACGTCAGGCAAGAAATTGACGTTTTGTTCCCCGACGCGAAGATAGAGACGCTGGCCGGCTACAATTCCGACACGATGGACATTATCGGAAAGAACGCGGCCACAAACTTTATGTGGGTAATGCCCCTTAGAATTCTCAAGACCTTCCTAAAGAGATACTATTCCGAACCGATTCGCAGCGTTGTCAACGACATCGTAGTCGAAGGCTTGTTCACGAATCCAGCCGCAAAGTCCTCGTTCTCGCAAACTGTCTTTGCGGTAAACGACAGCTCAAATTTAATAGCCCAATTTGAGGACGCCTTTGGAAGCAACCAAAAGTACAGCCTTTCGATGATAAACAACTTGATCGCGGACAGCCACAAGAACGCTGAATTTTCTAAAAAACTAACGAATTTGGTCGATACTATAAATAACGAGGCAAAGGAGATAATTCAAAAAATCTCGTCTTTGCTCTTGTTGTTGCACGACAACCTTGGCGACTGCATCACCGACACCAAGAGGTCAAAGAGCGAATTGGTGTCCAACTTGAAGGGAATCATGTTCTCTTCAAGAAACAGGGAAAGCACTTCCCTCTTGGAATTGCAGTATCCTTTATGGCAAAACTTCTTTGACATTATAAGAAACTATGTTATAATAAAGAAGGCGAAAGACATTTAACAAATGAAAAAGCAAGAAGACGCCTTTGAATTAGAGGCCGGCAAGAACGAGACAATAGAGCAGCTCACCGAACGCTACGAGAAGCGCCTTTACGACGTCCAGCAATTGTTGGAAATCACCCGCTCCTTGTGCTCGACCTTGGACTATTCAACCTTGATAGAATCAATCCTCTACACTTGCATGTGCCAAATGCGCGTTTTGGGCGCCGGAATCTTCGTTCTTGACGACTTTGAGACCGATTCCTACAACCTCAGCAACAACTACACCGGCATGGACCTTAAAAGCGGAATAGACTACTCAATTCCGATGAACGCTCCTGTAGTGGACGTCCTCAACGAAAAGGAAAGGGTTTTCTTTGTCCGCGACATACAGAGCGCCCTTCCCCACGAAAACCTTGACCAAATCTATTCCTTGCAGCCGTCCTTGATCGTTCCCCTTTTCCAAAAGAACCGCATGAACGGCATTTTGCTCTTGGGCGAGCGAATGGACTTGGGCGACGGAACTTCGTTCAACGACTACGACATAAAGCAAATATTGAACATAGCCTCATTGGCCAGCATGGCGATAAACAACGCCGCCCTTTTGGAGCGTTCTTCCACCGACATGATGACCCGCCTAAAGCTCAAGTACTACTTCTTCAGCCAGTTGACCGACAAGCTTGACTTGGCCATGGCGCAAGGCCTTCCTGTAGGCGTAATAATGTTCGACATCGACCACTTCAAGTCATTCAACGACACTTACGGCCACGCTTGCGGAGACTACGTTCTTACTACAGTGGCCAAAATCATAAAGAACTCCATTCGCGCCCAAGACATGGCCAGCCGTTACGGCGGCGAAGAATTTACGGTCATGCTTCCCAACACCCTCAAGGAAGACGCCTTGCAAGTGGCCGAGCGCATTCGAACCAACATCGAAAACATGGACTTTGAGTACGAAGGAACAAAAGTCAAGGTTACAATCTCCGGCGGAGTCAGCGTTTTTGACGTTGAAGAAAACCCAGTTTCTTCCGCCAAGGAATTTGTGGAACAAGCCGACAAGGCCCTTTACGTCTCAAAGACAAGCGGCCGCAACCGCATTACCTTCGCCAAAAAAGAAATCATCGAGTCTGCCGTAAAGACAGAAAACTAAGCATGCAAAACATACTTCGCAAAAAATTCTCATATTCATTCAACTGCGCAAGCCTTATAATCGTCGTCTTGAACGTCGTCGTCTTTGTCCTTACAGGCAGCGGCCGCAACATGAACTTCCAATACCTTTTTGGCTTGCAGCCGATTCTGCTGGTCAAGGGCCATTATTTTTGGCAGCTTTTGACCTACATGTTCATGCACGGTTCTTGGTCGCACTTGTTGGGAAACATGATAGGCCTCCTTTTCTTTGGCTTGTACATGGAAAGGCAAATGGGCAGCAAGGAATTTCTTCTATTCTATTTGGTTTGCGGCCTTTTTTGCGGAGGCGTTTCGCTGGGCGTCTATGTTCTCTTGGGCTATTGGCAAGTTCTTTTGGTGGGAGCGTCCGGAGCGATTTACGCGGTTTTGTTGCTTTTCGCTGTAATCTTTCCACGTTCCACTGTTTTTATAATGGGAATGATTCCTGTGCCCGCCCCCATCTTGGTGGCGATTTACGCGGGAATCGCGGTTTTTGAGCAGTTTTTTGGAATGAACCAGAGCGTCGCGCATTTCACTCATTTGAGCGGATTCGCGGCGGCATGGATTTTTTGCCTGGTTCGATACGGAGTGAACCCGATAAAGGTATGGAAAGACGCGTTTCGTTGAGCAAAAAGATTCCCGCGTATGTCGCTCCGCTCCATTTTGATATAGGAAGCGATTCAACTGCGCTCTTGACAGAGCGCGGACAATCAAGCGCGGGAATGACATGTATGTCGCGCGGAAGACCGCCCCGAATGTCATTGTCGGGCTTGACCCGACAATCTTTTATCCTATTTTTAGTTCTATGCCTGACGGCGCTAATTTCCATACCTGCCGCCGCGCAAGAGGTGTCATTCCAACGAAAAATTCGCCTGCCCTTGTGGGCGGAACTTGACGCCTATCCAGGCCTTGTCGAGGCCGATCCTTCCAAACAAAGCGAAAAAAAAGCCCCCTACGACGAGACAAAGTACAACAAGGGCATATTTGACCACGCCATCGGCCAAATGAAGCGGATCACCCCCTTTTTGATGAACGGAATGGTCTACGGCTGGGAATTTGACTACACGCCCAGCGACAAGCTGCGAAATGTCCCGGAATACTTTGAAGTCAAGGAAATCCGTTCCTTTGAGCAAGAAAGCAAGAAAATTCACTACGAAAAGCCCTGGTTTGACGAAAGCAAGGTCCATTGTTGGGCTGTTTTTGAGCGCGACGAGGGAATGGTCCAAAGCTACGACCAATGGGCGGATGTCAGAAACCCCCGCATTTTGGGAATCGGCGGCGGAAAGATTTACAAGGGCTTTGAGGGAATCCAGGACGCGGCCCAAAACGCCCTAAAAGACGCGGTAAGGACTTATTATAGAAAATTGCTGCGCAACAAACCCAAGCAAATTACCGGAAGGGTCTTGATAAACAAGGTTCCGGCGATTTTAATAAATTCCGGAGAATATCAAATCCAACTTGATTTTTTTCTGGAAACTGGTATAATAAAGGAGTACCAGAATTTTTAGCTTAGGAGGCTAACTATGAAAAAATTTCTTGGAATTATCGCGATTATGATGGCTCTCTCAATGGCCTATGCCAAGGATAAATCCCCCGAAATTGACGAAGAAGGCGCGTCAATGGACACAAGCGTTCAGGTAATCATTCCTGAAGACATCCACACCACAAACAAGACAGCCCAGGTCCGCATCGAATACACAGCGGCCTTGGACGAAGTTCGCATTTACTTCTCTTGCCTTGAAGTTTCATTCAAGGAAGCGGAAGCCCGCGAAGTCATCCACGCTTGTCTCAACGACTTCCAGCTTGAGCACAACTACTACGGCTACAAGTACATGAAGCAGGACCGACTTTCATACAAGAAAAACGCGCGCGGACTCAAGCAGGCCACATACGCTTGCCAAGTCAAGTTCCAGCGCTAAAAACATGTCATTGCCGCGCTTGGCGCGGCAATCTTTTTGCGCTTGCATAAAAAGATGTCCGGGTCAAGCCCGAACATGACAAATATAAGGAACATTTAATAAAATGGACATTTCTAGCATCATTAAAAACCTTCATCCCTTGGAAACAAAAGTTTTGCTGCGCTACGGCCTCAAGGACGAGTTGACTTCGGCAAAACTTCAATCAGAGCTTGGCTACAAGGAAGGCCACGCAAACCAAGCCTTTAGCTGGCTTATGGGAAAAGAGCTTTTGGCCGAAGTCGCCAGAACACCCCACACTTATTTTGAATTGACAGACTTTGGCCGCAAGGTTAAAGAAGAAGGCTTTGTCGAAGAAAAGATCGTCAGCCTCCTTCAAAAAGAGGGAGCCAAATCCCTGCCCGAAATCGCGGCGGCCTTGAACATAGAAAACAAAGACGTTGGTTCAGCCTTCGGAGGCCTCAGCAAGGACGGCGTTCTCCAAATGAACGCTGAGAAAAAAGCCGAAGCCACAGGAAAGCCCCTGCCCGACCGCATAACGGTCGCAAAATCCTTGATCCAAAAGGCGGCCGCCGCTGAAAACTCAACCCTTGACGCGGCCGACTTGTCAAAGGAAGAAATCGAAACAATGGCTGGCCTGACCAAAAAGCGCGGCGTGTCGGAAACACCCTTCCGCACGATTGAGCGCGAGACGGTCGTCTACAAGCTTAAGGACGCCTTTGAAAAGGTTGTCGAAGCCCTCAAAAAGGCCGGCGTCACTGGAAACGAAATCGGAGAGATCACTCCGGCCATGCTCGCCTCCGGCGAATGGAAAAAAGGAAATTTCCGCGGATACAACATCGGAGTTCCGCCGGCCAGAATCATTCCGGGCCGCACAAATCCGTATGTCCAGTTCTTGGAATCAGTAAAGGACAAATTGTGCTCGCTTGGCTTTGAAGAGTTTGACGGCCCGCTTGTCGAGACGGAATTCTGGAACGGCGACGCCCTGTTTATGCCCCAGTTCCACGCCGCCCGCGACATTCACGACGTTTACCGCATTAAAAACCCGACTCACGCAAAGAGCATCGAGGAGCCCTATCTTAGCAACGTTAAGGCCGTCCACGAAAACGGCGGAAACAGCGGAAGCCGCGGCTGGAACTACCAGTTTGACAACGAGTTCACCCGCCGCTTGATTTTGAGAAGCCAAGGAACGGTTCTTAGCGCCCACCAGCTGCACAAGGCCAAGATTCCCGGAAAATACTTTGGAATCGCCCGCTGCTTTAGATACGACAAGGTTGACGCGACCCACCTTAGCGACTTTTACCAGACAGAGGGAATCGTTTTAGGCAACGACGTAAACTTGCGCACCCTTTTGGGCTTTTTGGAAATGTTCGCCAAAGAAATCGCGGGCGCGACAGAAGTAAAATACGTTCCGGGCTACTTCCCATTTACAGAGCCCAGCATCGAAGTGCACATCAAGCACCCCAAATTGGGCTGGTTCGAGCTTGGCGGATCTGGCATTTTCCGTCCGGAAGTCACAAAGGCCATGGGAATCGACGTTCCTGTTTTGGCCTGGGGAATCGGAATCGACCGCATGGCGCTTATGGCGCTGGGCCTAAACGACTTGCGCGAGCTCTTTAGCGAAGACATCGAAAGAGTCCGCCTAAGAAAGGCAAAGTTCTAAGCCGCAAACGGCCATAAAACAAAAAACCGCCCCGAAAGGAGCGGTTTTTTTATTGAGGCGCAAAAGGCGCCGCATTATGAAAACGGCCGCTCAACAGAGCGGCCGTTTTATAGTCAACTATTCAATTATGGTCGACACAACCGAATTGTCGGCGTTGGAATAAGGCGCGGCGACGTACTTGTCGGCCTTCCAGTCGTTTTCCCACTTTTTTCCGTCCACCAAATAGCGGAACTGGTACTCGCGGCCGGCATCCAAAGTCAATTTAACGGAAAAAGCGCCGTCCTTGCCTTTTTTAAGGGGATTTTCCTTGCTGCTCCAGCTGTTAAAATCACCGGCAAGGTTGATTGTCTCCGCTCCTTGGGCGGCTTCGGGCGTAACTGTGAAAGTTACTGTACACTTTGTCTTGTCTTTTGAAAAAGTCTTTTTTAAAGGCATAACTGTCCCCTTGCAATAAAAGATATAATACTATAATATATTTTTTAAAGTTGTTCAAGTCTTTTTTTAGAATTTGAACGGCCCAGGCGGACGCGCTCGCCACATGCCCGCCATAACATTTCTTTATTTTTACAGGAGAAGAATAATGACAAACGAGCATTATTTGTTCACCTCGGAATCTGTAAGCGAAGGACACCCGGACAAGGTGTGCGACCAGATTTCCGACGCTGTGCTGGATGCTTGTCTGGCTAAAGACCCCAACAGTCACGTTGCCTGCGAGTGCTTTACGACGACTGGAATGGTTCTTGTTGGCGGAGAAATTTCCACCAAATTCAAAGAGCTGGACATCCAAACAATCGCGCGCGACGTTGCGCGCAAAATCGGCTACACAGACGCCGATTACGGGCTTGACGCCGACTCAATGGCGGTTTTGAACACCGTTCACACCCAGTCGCCCGACATCAACCAAGGCGTCGTTGGAACAGGACTTGCGGAATACAAGGGCCAGCAAGGCGCCGGAGACCAGGGAATGATGTTCGGCTTTGCTTGCAATGAAACCCCCGAACTTATGCCCGCTCCCGTTATGTACGCCCACAAACTTTTGCGCGCCGCCTCAAAAGCTCGCCATTCAAAGAAAATCGAATGGATGCGGCCCGACGCAAAAGCACAAGTTACGTTGGAATACGAAGGCCACAAACCCGTTCACATTGACACAGTCGTTCTCTCGCACCAGCACAATCCCAACGTCAAATACAAGACAATCAAGGACGACTTGATCGAGCAAATCATCAAGCCCGTTTTGGAGCCCACAGGCCTTTTGGACAAAAAGACCAAGTACTTCATCAACCCCACAGGCCAGTTCGTAATCGGCGGCCCCCACGGAGATTCCGGCTTGACAGGCCGCAAGATTATCGTCGACACTTACGGCGGAATGGGCCGTCACGGCGGCGGAGCCTTTAGCGGAAAGGACCCGTCAAAGGTTGACCGCTCGGCCGCCTACATGGCGCGTTACATCGCAAAGAACATCGTCGCCGCCGGTCTTGCCGAACGCGCCGAAGTCCAGTTGGCCTACGCCATCGGAGTTCCCTTCCCGGTATCGATTATGGTCGACACTTTTGGAACAGGAAAAGTTCCCGACGCGGAAATTTCAAAGGCCGTCTCAAAGGTCTTTGACTGCAGCCCGGCGGGAATCATCAAGACGCTTGGCCTTAAAAAGCCGATCTATTCTCCCACCGCCTCTTACGGTCACTTTGGCCGCAAGGAATTCAGTTGGGAAAAAACCGACAAAAAAGAGGCGCTTAAAAAGGAAATTAAGTAACGCTCCCAGTTGCAGTTGCAGCTGCGGCTGATGGAACCGCTTGATATCGGCGCTACACGCATTTTGCGCTTGAAACTATCAAACACTGCCGCTTGCGCGGCAGGCGCAAAATGAGTGTTTCCATCAGTCGCCCTGCGCCTTCGCGCGTCACTTAATTGTTTTTCCCGAAGCTAAATGGAACTTCTTTCACCTGACGAAGTAAAAAAAGTTTTTGAGCGGCTTAAAAAAGCCAATCCAAATCCTCAGGCAGAGCTGATTTACAAAAACGCATACACGCTTTTGGTCAGCGTCGTGCTTTCGGCGCAGGCCACGGACAAGAGCGTAAACAAGGCCACAGAGCCCCTTTACAAAATCGCCGACACGCCGAAAAAAATGCTCGCGCTGGGACAAAAAAAATTGGAAGGCTACATAAAATCAATCGGTCTTTACAAGACAAAGGCGGCTCATGTCATCGCGCTCAGCCAGCGCCTCTTGGACGAATACAAGGGCCAGGTTCCCGACACGATGGAGGAGCTTGTAACGCTCCCCGGCGTAGGACGCAAAACCGCCAACGTTGTCCTTAACGTAATATTTAAAAAGCCCACGATTCCAGTAGACACCCACTTGTTCCGCGTCGCTCCAAAAATCGGCTTGGCGCAAGGAAGCACTCCGCTGGAAGTCGAGCAAAGCCTTTTGGAACGGGTTCCAAAAAAATATTTAAAGGACGCTCACCATTGGCTTTTGCTGCACGGCCGTTACGTTTGCGTCGCCCGTTCCCCCAAATGCGACGAATGCGTTATCAAAGACCTTTGCAAAAAGAATTAACAGTGATATAATTAGCGCGTTGTCATTCCCGCGCGTGACGCGGGAATCTTTGGACAAAAGATTGTCGGGTCAAGCCCGACAATGACATTATCTCTAAGGAGAAAAACAATGGACGAAAAAATAATCGAAGAAGGCAACACCCTTCTCAATTCCGACCACACAATCAAAGAAGACCTTAACTGGGCCTACGAGTCTTTTACCAAATGGATAAAAGGCTTTGCGACCTGGGACAACTTTTTTAGGCTGCTTGGCGTTTTGCTAATCTTTTTCGCGCTGATGGCCATTTACAAGGTGATTGTCCGCTCAATCAGAAAAATCCCGGAGAAAAAACTTCCGGCGCACCGCTCGGTAATCATACTTAAATTTGTCAAATACATATACTACGCGATTTTGATAATGTTCGTTTTAAGTTTGTTCGGAATCAAGCTTAGCGCGATCTGGGGAGCGGCTGGAGTGGCCGGTATCGCAGTCGCCTTTGCCGCTCAAACTTCCGTAAGCAACATTATCTCTGGCGTTTTTGTCATCGCCGAAAAAACTCTTAAAATCGGAGACTTGATCAACGTCGCCGGCGAAACAGGAATCGTTGACACGATAGGCTTGCTAAGCGTAAAGGTCCACACGCTGGACAACCAAATGATCCGCATTCCAAACTCAACGATCATCAACTCGACATTGAGGAACACAAGCTTCTTTGACAAGCGCCGTTTGGACGTAAAAGTTTCTGTATCATACGACACCGACATGGAAACTGCGCTCAACGTTTTGGCCAAGGCGCCAAAATATTGCAAGGACACTCTAAAGGACCCCGAGCCGCTTGTATGGTTTGACGGCTTTGGCGAGAGCGGAATAAACATGACGCTTGCCGTTTGGTTTAAAAAAGAAAATTTCTTGGCCGCTAAAAACGAAACCTTCATCGCGATAAAGCGCGTTTACGACGAGGCCGGAATCGAGATTCCCTACAACAAGCTTGACGTTAAGATTTACGACAGCGAGCCGCAAATCATCGCGGGCCGCGCTTCAGCGTCAAAGGCAAAGGCTTCCGCAAAAACAAAGGCAGAGACTAAGACAAAAAAAATCGACAAAAGAATTCGCGGAAAGTCAAAGGCCACAAAGAACATGATTGAATCTGAAAGCGCCAAGGAATACGACCCTGACGACGAACACTAATAGGCCTTAACGGGCGCCGTCCAATAGATCCGCGAGACTTTGCTTTGCGCCAAAGGCTGCGAGCAAATCTCGCGCGGATTGGTCGCCGGAAAGCGCGCCGCCCGCCAAAACGGCGCGAATCATAAGATTTTTTGGCGTTCCTTCCATATCGATAAATTCCAAAACTTGAACCTTATAGCCGCGCGCTTCCAAAAGTTGGGCGCGGACGGCGTCAGTCATAAGCGCCGAAAACCGTTCCCGCAAAATGCCATGCTTTAAAAGCGGCGCGAAAAGCGCGTTGGACGATTTTCCCAACTGCGAGTTGATTTCTTTTTGGCAGCAGGGAACGGAAAGAATCGCCTTGGCTTTTTTGTCAACGGCAAACTTTAGCGCGTAGTCCGTCGCAACGTCGCAGGCGTGCAAAGTGATTACGATGTCGGGGTTAACTCCGTCATAAGCCGCGATGTCGCCGCAAACAAAATTTATGTTTTTAATGTTAAGGCGGGCGGCCAAATCGGAGCAGGATTTTATGACGTCTTCCTTTAAGTCAACGCCGGTTATTTGGCAGGGAATCTTTTTTACGCTTTCCAAAAAATATTGGACGGCAAAGGTCAGGTAAGACTTGCCGGAGCCAAAGTCCAAAATTTGCAGGGGCTCTATTGGCCGCCCGCCTTCTTGGGCTTGCAAAGAATTTTCGTCGCCGCCGTTTTGGGCTTGCGACCGTTCTTGCAATACGCCGGGGAGGACGTCGTCCAAGAGTTCCAAAAAGCGGTTTATTTGGCGGAACTTGTCGTATTTAGCGGCGACAATTTTTCCAGCGTCGGTCATCACGCCAAGCGCCTGCAAAAAGGGGACGCGCGTTCCTTCTTTTATGATGTAGTTTTTGGAACGGTTGAAGGCTGCGCCGGCATTTTGGGCTTGCAAGGCGGAGACGGCGCCAAAAGCGGCCCCCTGCTTTTTGTCTAGCGCTGCCGGCGTTATGGCCTTCCCGCCGTTTTTGGCAGTAAGCGTTTTTTCCAGCCTGCGGACTTCGCCGCGCTTGTTGGCCAAAAAAGTGATTTCTTTGTCTTCGGTCCGTTCCACGCAATTTTTAAAGGAACGGCCAACGTTCTCGCTTAAAAATTCCTCCAGTTCCGCCTCTGAAAAATTTTTGTGGAAGCTTTGCTTTTCGGTGAAGAATTCGGCAAAATACGGAGAGTCCGTTCCGCCCTTAAAGCGAATTTTTACCCGCTCGTATTCTTTTCCAAGGATTTCCTGGACTTGTTTTGTTGGTTTGGAAAGGGTTGCCGAAAGAATCATTACAGAACATATTATCACCCTGCGGCGCCGCTGTCTAGGGCAAACGGCTTGAAACCCAACCCCAAAAATGCTATAATAGGCTTTATGGCTAAAACTTTTGTATTCGTAAATCAAAAAGGCGGCGTCGGAAAGACGACCTCCGCAATCAACATCGGCGCTTACATCGCTCTGGCAAAAAAGAAGGTTCTTCTCGTTGACTTTGACTCTCAGGGCAACATGTCTAGCGGCGTGGGCGTTTCAAAAGACAAGCCTACAATTTACGAACTTTTGAGCGGCGAATGCGAAGCCAAGGACGCGGTAAAAAAGACTTGCATACCGACTTTGGACGCCATCAGCGCAAGCCTTGACCTTTCTGGAGCGGCCATCGAATTGGTTGACCAAAAGCGCCGCGAATACTTTTTGAAGGACGCCTTGGAGCCCCTTCAGGACAAATACGACTACATTTTGATTGACTGCCCTCCTTCATTGGGCATTTTGACATTGAACGGCTTGGCGGCCGCCGACGCGGTATTGGTTCCAATGCAGTGCGAATATTTCGCTTTGGAAGGAATCACCCTTTTGCTGCAAACCGTAAAGAAAGTCCAAAAATCAATCAACACAAGCCTCACAATCGGCGGAATCTTCTTTACAATGTACGACTCGCGAACAAGATTGGCCCAGGACGTTGTAGTCCAAGTCAAGTCATACTTTAAGGACGTGGTTTTCAACACGATCATTCCCCGCAACGTCCGCTTGAGCGAAGCGCCTTCTCACGGTCTTCCGGTTTGCAAGTACGACCCGGACTGCGTTGGCGCCAAGAGCTACCAAAAATTGGCGGAGGAGGTAATCCATCGTGGCTAAAAGAAAAACCGGCTTGGGCCGCGGCATGGCAGCCTTGATGGGCGAGGCCGAGCAGCAAGCGCAAATCGAATACGAGCCTCCAGTTGACGAAATCGAAAGCGCGCCAAAAGCGTTTGCAAAAAGAGGCGGAGCGAAAAACGCCGACCTTCCCGATTCAATAGAAACTGACGACAACGGAACTCTTTGGATTGACCCTGACTTGCTCAAGCCCAATCCACATCAGCCCCGCCAAGTTTTTAACGAGGAACAGTTAAAGGAACTTTCAGACTCAATCGCCGAACACGGAATCGTTCAGCCCATCGTAATCGAAGACGCGGGCGACGGAACCTTTTACATCATCGCCGGCGAACGAAGAACACGCGCCGCGAAATTGGCCGGACTTAAAAAAGTTCCGGTGCAGTTGCGCAAATTTAACGACGAAAAAAAATTGGAAGTCGCGCTTATCGAAAACATCCAGCGCGCCGACCTAAACCCGATAGAAGAGGCGCAGGCCTACTACAACCTTATGAAAATCGGCGGCTTAAACCAAGACGAGGTTGCGAAAAAAGTCGGAAAGGGCCGCCCAACCGTGGCCAACGCCCTGCGCCTTTTAAAGCTTCCCGAAGACATGCAAAACTCTTTGATCGTCGGACAAATCACAAGCGGCCATGCCCGCGCGCTTCTTAGCGTAGTGAACCCCGCCGACCAGCGCGTCTTGTTCGGAAAAATAATCGGAAGCAACTTGTCCGTTCGCCAAGCGGAAGCGCAAGCCGCGTCTTTTAACGACGGAGGCCGCGCGGCAAAGAAGGACGGCAAAAAAGACGGTTCGCGCGTTCGCGACCCGGACATAATTGCCATCGAACAAAAGTTTATGGAAACGCTTGGAACAAAAGTTTCGCTTAACGGCAATTTGGACAAAGGCCAGCTTGTAATCGACTACTTTAGCCGCGCCGACTTGGACAGGCTTTACCAAGCGATCATAAAAGAATAATTTTTTCAAAAACAAAAGGACGCGCAAATGGTTTTTTCCACGGAATTTTCTCCGCTGCTTGAAGAGTTCGACAAAAACGAACGGCTCACGATGGCGGCGATTTTAAAATATTTTGAAAACGCGGGAAGCCGCCATTCCGACGCAGCGGGAGATTCCGCGATTAAGGTGAGCGAAACTCTTGGCGTGGCCTGGGTTTTGACAGACTGGAAAATTTGCGTCCAGGAATTTCCCCGCTACGGACAAAAAATCAAAGTTGAAACTTGGAGCGAAGGTTTGACTTCGCCTTTTGGAACGTCGCGCAACTATTACTTGTACGCCGACGAAAAGCTTTGCGTTGAAGGAACCAGCAAATGGGTTCGCTTTGACCTAAAGGCCGGCCGCCCGATGAAGGTGGAGGCGGACTTGCTTGACCGCTACGGCCCGGAGCCCGGAAAGCAAGTCTTTGGCGGAGAAAAGCTTGCGAAGATTTCTTTGCCGGAAGCGTTTGAGGCCGAGAAAACAATCCAGCTACGCAAAAGCGACTTTGACTTTAACGACCACGTTCACAATCTAAACTACTATGACTTTGCTCTTGAAGTTTTGCCAAACGGAGCGGACGCAAAAAATTTGCGCGTCAGTTACAAGACCGCTCTAAAGCAAGGCGACAACGCGGTAGCAAAATACGCGCCGGTCGACCAAAAGAATGTCGTCGCGATTTACGCTGTCGGAGCGGATGGAGCGGCCGGCGCGCTTGCTTGCGCCGTGGAGTTGTGGTAAAAAGCGCTATTTCCCGGCGATTTTCTTTAGCGGCGCCGTCCACTGAACGCTGCGCTCGGTTGCCAAATCGTCAAACTTAACCGTGTAACAAAAAGCCTTGTCGTTTACAAGAACAATCGTTCCGTCGCCAAAAACCTTGTGGCGGACTCGGTCGCCCTTCTTGAACTGCGTGGTCGCGGCCTTTAGGCGGCTTTCATCATACTTGATAATTTTTTGCGACTCGTCGACAAGGCGCTTGTCGAGCGGCGTTTCGATATCGAAATTATTCATGTCCTCGCCAGCGGCCTCAAAGATAAAGCGGCTGGGATACTTAAAGATTCCGTCGTTGGCCTTGCCTTCCGCGTCGCTTACAAAAAGCCTGTCCTTTGCGCGCGTCATGGCGACGTATGCGATTCGCCGCTCTTCTTCCATGTCCTCGGGCGTTTGGACTTTGCGGCTTGGGAAGATTCCTTCGTTCATGCCGCATAAGAAAACGTTTTTAAATTCCATTCCCTTTGCCGCGTGAATCGTGAGCATTTTCACCGCGTCGCGCTTGTCCTCGCGGTCAAGGTCGGTAAAGAGGGCCGCGCGCTGCAAAAAGTCTTCCAGCGTCGCGTCGTCATCAAAGCCCGCTTGGTTTACAGCGCGCTTGAACTCGGCGGCGTTGTCCAGCCGGTCTTGGTCGGCCTCCAAGCGCAAAAAGGCTTCGTAGCCGCTTTTGTCCAAGACAGACTGCAAGACGCTTCCCAACTTGCTTGTGCCCGAGCCGACCGTGTAGACAAAAGAATTTTTGTCGTTTAAAAGCGCGCGGCTTTCTTCTATCGCGTCAACGTAATTTTGCGCTTTGGTTCCAACAAGGATTTTTTCGCCCGCGGCGAGCATTTCTTTTAGCGCGGCGTAGGCGGAACAATTGTGGCTGTCGGAATATTCTTTTATTGCGGCGATCTTGTTCTTTCCGATTTTGCGGCTTGGAAGGTTTACAGTGCGGTAAAAAGAAACGTCGTCCGCCGCCGTCAACATTCTAAGGTAGCAAATCATGTCCTTAATTTCTCGGCGGCCGTAAAATTCTGTTCCCGCAAGAATGCGGTAAGGAAGGTCGTTTTTGATAAAGGCTTCTTCCAACGCGCGAGAAATATAATGGGCGCGGTAAAGGATCGCGACGTCGCGCAAATTAGGAACGGCGGCAAGACCAGAAGGCGCGGCTTCTTTGGCTTTGGCCCGCTTCGTCTTTTTGGCAAGGCCGCACAATTCCTTAATCTTCTTGCACACCCATTCCGCCTCGTCAACGTCGCTAGCCGCGTGAAAGTAAAGGGGCTTGGGTCCAGCCTTCTTTACAGGCTTTAGTTCCTTTGGATAGCGAACGGTGTTATGCGAGATCAAGGAGTTGGCCGCCGTAAGTATTTGCGGCGTGGAGCGGTAATTCTTTAAAAGCAAAATCGTCTTTGCGTCCTTGTAAACTTTTTCAAAGTCCAAAATCAACTTGACGTGGCTTCCCCGCCAAGAGTAAATCGTTTGGTCACTGTCTCCGACGATAAAAAGGTTTTTGTGCTTTCGGCTTAAAATTTGCGCGATTGAATATTGCTTTGCGCTCACGTCCTGGAATTCGTCCACCATCACGTATTGAATTCTATCCTGCCATTTTTTCGCTACATCCGGGAACTTTTCCAAAATATAGACGGCGAAATTTATCAAGTCGTTAAAGTCAACGCCAAAGCATTTTTTTTGCTCGTACAAAAAGCGCAAAAAGATTTCCTGGTTGCGTTCGATTTCCTTTTGCGAAAACTTTTCCTTTAGCTCGTCGTTGTTGAGCTTGTAAAAATAGTCGATGTAAGTGTCGGCTTGCAATTTTTTGGCTTCAAGCACTTCGTCGATTTTTTGCTGGATCGTCGCTTCCTTCAAGGTCAAACCCATGTCGGCAAAAATGCGCAGCAGTATCGAGCGCCAGTCTTCCTTGTCCAAAATCACAAAGTCTTTGGGAAAATTTATTTTGTTAATATCTTCGTGAAGAAGCAAGGTACAAAAGGCGTGAAAGGTGCAAATGTAGCCCAAATCCATGTCGCCCAATTCCGAACGGACGCGGGCCTTCATTTCTTCGGCCGCGCGGTTTGTGAAGGTGACGCACAAAATGTTTTTTGGAGAGATGCCCAAGTCGCGGACAAGATAAACGTAGCGGCTTACCAAGGCGCGCGTCTTTCCGCTCCCCGCCCCGGCCAACACGCGAATGTGTCCTTCGGTTGTTTGCACCGCGTCCAGCTGTTCAGGGTTGAGGCGGGCGAAAATGTCGTCTTCTTTCTTGGGCATAATTGTATTCTAGCGCAAGAAAAGGGCTTTTGCTAGACGTTCCCAACGCTCCATAACAGACTTGACCGCGAAAAAAAACCGTATTATAATTTTTATATAAGGAGAAATTTTATGAAGAACATTAAATTTATTTTTGCGGCGCTTTTGATTTGCGCCTTTGTTTGCGGCGCTGCATTCGCCCAAGACTATGGCTTTGGCGGCGGCTTTCAGGACGACGGAAGCGCGCAAGTCGTTGTGACGCCTGTAAAACAAGCCCTTAAAATGAGAGACGATTCCATCGTAATTCTTCGCGGAAACATCGTCCGCCGCATCGGAGACGACAAATACTTGTTCCGCGACGCCACCGGCGAAATCGTTGTTGAAATCGACGACGAAGACTGGGGCGGCGTGACAGCCGGCCCAAAGGACACGCTTGAACTTTCGGGCGAAATCGACCGCGACTTTAACAAAGTCAAGGTTGACGTTTACCTTGTAAAGAAAGTTTCTGGCGCCGCTCCTGCCAAGCAAGGCTTTGTTGAATGATGGCAAAAATACGCAACCGCATTCTTATCGGAACGACGGCTGTAGTCGCGGCTGTCGCGATTTACGCTTCCTTCTTTATCGGAAGGCAAAGCGCGCAAAAACAATTCGCGGCCCAGCGCGACTACAACGTTCAGCTTAACAAGTCCGACCTCAACGTCTTTGACAAGGCGCAGGGAAAAATCTACGTAACGGGCCACAAAAGCCCGGACTCGGACACAGTGGGCTGCGCCTTTGGATACGCAAGCCTTTTAAGACGGCTGGGCTACGATGCAGAGCCGGTCTTGTTGGAACCAATCAACAACGAATCAAAATTCATTTTGGAACAAGCCAAGCTGGAAGTTCCGCCGATTTTGGAAAACGCGGCCGGCCTCAACTTGGTCTTGGTGGACCACAGCGAATGGTCGCAGTCGGCCCACGGACTAAAAAAAGCCAACATTCTTGCGGTGATCGACCACCACGCGATCGGCTCGATCAGCACGGGCGAGCTTGCCGTTTACGACGGCCGTCCGCTTGGTTCCGTCGCCACAATCGTTTGGATTCGTCATCGCAACTACGGCCTTGTTCCAGAAAAGCAAGTTGCCGTCGCGATGCTGGGTTCGGTTCTTTCCGACACAAGGAAGCTCACGGCCGTAAACACAACGTTTGCCGACCGCGAGGCCGCAAAAAACTTGGCGCGCATTGGCGGCGTTACCGACATCGACGCTTTTTACAAAGGAATGTTCCAAGCGTCCTTGTCTTACGACGACCTTAGCGACGAGCAAGTTTGGCGCAGAGACTACAAGGAATTTGAACGGGGCGGAAAAAAATTCGCGATCGGCTGCCTAAACGCCTACGACCGCGAGGCGGCAAAACAGCTCGCCGCCCGCGTCCAAAACGTTTTTCCTGCCGCCCTCGACGAGCGCGGAATGGAGCTGGGCTTTTTGCAAATCGATGTAGTTCACGACGACGTCTCTTGCTCTTACTACATGGGCGCAAACGAAGAGTCCGACAAAATCCTAAAGCAAATCTTTAAGGACGAACCAAACGCATTCGACGGACTCTTTTACAAGCATGAACCTTTCGCCTCGCGCAAATTCTTTGCCGTTCCGCAAGTGACAAAAATTTTGGAAGAGAAAGAGTAGATTTTAGATTGGTCGAAAGACAAAAAAGCGGGCGCTTAAAGCAAGCGTCCGCTTTTTTATTTGACAGGCCTGTTGGTTTATTGCAATCTGCTTGCGGTGAGCGTTGTTCCGTCGGTGCTGACAAGCCAAGCGTCGCGGATAATGGTCGAGGGGCTGCCGCCCTCAACTTTGATGCATATTACATAGTAAACGCCAGAATTTATCTTTTGTTCCACAGTTCCGTTATCCACACCGTCAATGGTAATCGGCTTCGCTCCCGTGCCGTCAAGGTCATCTGTAGTGGCCATTCTTGCAAGCGCTTCGGAAGCATATGTCACATATTTCATCGTAGCTGTTCCGCCGGAAGCGCCAAACTTAATCACAGCCGTGTTCGCGTCTGTGGTCGTCACCGGCGGATTTGTCGCGCTTGTCGTTGTCTTTGCCGTTATGGAAGTGATTGTGGCGGTGATTCCCACAAGTTCCGCAGCCGTGGCCGCGTTGAGCGTGACGGAAACTGGAGTGCCGTAAACTTCCTTGCCGTTTTGCGTTTTGCAGGGAACTACAATGTAATTGTAGGCTAGAGCCTTGTTCAAACTTGTATCGGTAAAATAGTAAACGGTATTTCCGTTGGCAAGAGTTCCGCTTGTCATTGCTGGAGAAAGCTTTTGGTAAACTCCGTAAGAAATTTTTCCGCCGCTTGACACAGCCTCCGCCCGGTAAACGGCATAGTCGCTTGTGTTTAGATAAGTTCCATCTGCAGTATTTTGCGCCGGAGTGAACTGGACTTTTGCCGAAGTTTCATTCTTCCACGCAGCCGCAAGGCCTGAGGTGGTTCCTACATTCAGCATGTCGATGGAAACGCTTTTTGTGAACGTTTCCTTTTCGTAGCCGTTGTAATATGGAGTCGCCGTAACGAACAAGTCTTTTGTTCCGCCGGAAATCGGAGTGATTTGAACTTGCGCGTAAACGTCGTTGGCGTATGAATTGTAAACAACAGAGACGTCGGCTGCCGCGCCCGGAACATTGGCGACGCCTTGTCCGCCCAACGAAACCGTGTAGGAAGCGTAGGCTTTTACAGGAAAGGTCACAACCAAGTTTCCTGTTGAAAACGGAGTCGCCCCTTTTGTCGAATATGTTATGGTGTCAGGCGAAAGCGGCGGAAAGCTGGAATTGTAGCCTGCTTCATACTTTGCGAGTTCGGAATAAGAAGTTCCTTCCGCAGGCTTTTTGAGCGAAACGACAGTCGCTTCCGCATAGCTTGCCGTAATAGAAACTTCCGTTTCCACATTTATGTCGGCGACCACCTTGTAAACATATAATTTTTCGCCTTGCAAGTCAGTGCCTGCATCTACATATTGAACGGTTGTCTGCGCCGTGGGCGTGAGCAACTTCTCTTCGTTGTTGAGCGTTCTGTAAACCTTGTAGTTGGCCGCGTCGGGAACATAGTTCCATGTAAGGACGTTGGCGCCCGGATAAGCCGTGACGGACAATCGCGGCGGAGAAAGCTTTGTGGCGGCCTCCACTCCCAAAGCCGTCGTTGAATAAACGTCCGTTCCGTTGCTACAAGAAACATAAAGCGCCCCCGCCAAAAGCGAGGCCGCAAGCGCTGTCAAAAAGCATTTAAATTTCATACAATAACTCCCTTCATCTATTCTGAAAAAAAAAAGCATCAAATCATTTAATTTTGACATAAAACTTGGGAGATAGTCAAGCGGGCGAAAATGCGCTAGTATTAAGCCATGACCAAATCACAACTTCTAAACTTTATCCGCGACAATGCGGAGGAATACATTGAATTGCAAAAACTGCTCACTTCCCACAAGGCGCTGGCTCCCGAAAACGGCGGCGACGGCGAATGGGAAAAATGCGCGGCATTGGAACAATTTTTGCGCGACCACGGCATAACAAACTTGGAACGCTTTGACGCGCCAGACCCCCGCGCCCTGCACGGAAGGCGGCCCAACTTAATCGCGACGATTCCTGGGCTTGCGAACAATCAAAGTTCCGGCTCGATTTGGGTCATCGCGCACATGGACGTGGTTCCGGTCGGAAACTTGGCGGATTGGCAAAGCGATCCGTGGACAGTAGTGGAAAAAGACGGAAAGCTTTTTGGCCGCGGCGTTGAGGACAACCAACAGGGCTTGTGCTCGGCCTTCGCCGCCGCCTGGGCCTTTGTCGCAAACGGAGTCCAGCCGGAACGAACGATAAAACTTTTGTTCGCGGCCGACGAAGAAGCCGGAAGCAAGTACGGAATGATTTGGCTTTTGCAAAATCATCCGGAACTTTTTAACAAGAACGATTTTTTTGTAATCCCCGACGGCGGCGATCCTCTTGGCCAAACAATCGAGATTGCCGAAAAAAACGTTTTGTGGATTCAGTTCACCGTAAGCGGAAAGCAATGCCACGGCTCGCGGCCAGACGAAGGGCTCAACGCTTGCCTTGCCGCCAACCGTTTGAGCGTCGCGCTTTACGAGGGCTTGCATAAAAAGTTTGACGCAAAAGACGATTTGTTTGAACCAAACACTTGCACCTTTGAGCCGACTAAGCGCGACGCGAACGTTGCGGGCGTGAACATAATTCCGGGAAGCGACGTTTTTTGCTTTGATTGCCGCGTTCTTCCGCGCTATAAAAATGAAGAAGTTTTGGAAGAGATAAAAAAGATTGTCGCGAAAGAGGAAGAAGTTTCGGGCGCCAAGGTTTCGTTCGAGCTGTTGCAAAACGCGCAGTCCAAGGCCACCGACAAAAACGCTCCGGTCGTCAAAGCGCTAGCTTCCGCCATAAAAGAAGCGCACGGCCTTGAGGCAAAGACTATCGGAATTGGCGGAGGAACTGTCGCCGCGGAATTGCGAAACCTTGGCTACGACTGCGTCGTTTGGAGCAGCCTTGACGAGACCGCCCACATGCCCAACGAATACTGCGTGGTCAGCAACATGACGCGAGACGCAAAGACGCTCGCGCTTATGTTTGGCGCAGGCTAAGAAAAAGATTGCCGCGTCAAGCGCGGCAATGACATGGCTTGCGACAGCGTCATTGCCCGGCGCGACTGGGCAATCTTTTTATTGCCGCTATCTGATCTTGAAGAAAATTCCCAACGTAAAGATTGTGACCAAAAGCTGGATGATCAAAAACTTAAGCAAAACTTGAGTCGGAGACCAACCAAGATTTTTTCTCACATGGTCGTGCAAGGGGAAGCGCACGCTTGAAAAAATCTTTATCTTAAAGAAGCGCAAGAGCGCCACTTTGATAAGTCCAGTTCCGCCGTTGACCAAAATCACAAGGCTTGTCGCGATTAAGATAAAGGGGTTTCCGGTGGCAAGCACGCAAGCTCCGATAAAGAATCCAAGAGCGCGGCTTCCGGCGTCGCCCATCAAGACGGCGCTGGGGAAAGCGTTGTGCCACAAGTAGCCCATCAAAGTTCCGGCCATCGCAAAGGTCATGATTCCCCACGCGGCTCCAGTCTTTAGGTGCGGAACGAGCAAGTAAGCGGACATGTCCATGTGGCCCAAGACGACGTAGAAAATAATTCCAAGCGTCATAAGAGCCACAAGAATCAAAGTTGAAGAAAGGCCGTCAACGCCGTCTGTGCAGTTGGTCGTGTTGATTGAAGTCCAAAGCAAAACCGTTCCCACGATGACGTAAAGCCAAAATGGAATGGCGATCGGGTTTGTCACAAAGGGAAGCCAAAAGCTGACCTTTCCGTCTTCGGAGAATGTCGAAAGAAAGTAATACATGATGGCGGTAAAGGCCGCGCTCAAAATCAAGTCGAGCGCTCCCTTTAAATATTCGCCCCAAGAAGTGACGCTGCGGTCATCCAAAAATCCGGTAAGCATCGTAAGCCAAGTAAAGACAACGGCGGCCAATTCCAAGCCGGTCATCGGAACGCACAAAAGGCAAACTAAAAAGAAAATCGTGATAAAGACAACGCCGGCGCCAGTGGGCTTTCCCTTGGCCGCCTCGCTGGTGGAGGCAAGCGCGAACTCGCGGCCGCGGTCGTGCGGCAAAAGGTTGTAAAATTTCGGCAAGAGCTTTACCGCGCAAAAGAATCCGGCGTAAAGCGCGAGCGAAATCAAAACAGCGTACGACTGCAAGAGGCGGGCCGGGCCAAAGTTAAATGTATTCTGCAAATACCGGCCAAGATAGTACAACATATTTTACTTTGCCAAATACTCGTTGATGCTGGCGGCGGCCTTGCGTCCTTCGCCCATGGCAAGGATTACAGTGGCCGCGCCCAAAACGATGTCGCCGCCCGCCCAAACTTTTGTCATGCTTGTCGCCTGCTTTTCGTCAACCAAAATGTGGCCGCGCTTGTCAACGTTAATCTCGGGCGTGGTCTTTGCGATAAGCGGGTTGGAGTTGTTTCCAAGCGCGACGATAACGGCGTCGCAAGGAATGTCGTGCTCGCTTCCCTTAATGGCAACTGGAGAGCGGCGGCCTGATTCGTCGGGCTCGCCAAGCTCGTAGCTCAAAGCCTTAAGGCCAGTCACGCGGCCGTCTTCCGCGCTTCCCAAAATCTCTACAGGGTTTTCCAAGAAGCGGAACTCGACTCCTTCTTCCTCGGCGTGCTCGACTTCCTCGGCGCGCGCGGGCATCTCGGCTCTAGTTCTGCGGTAAACGACGTAAACTTTTTCGGCGCCCAAACGCAAGGCCATGCGGGCCGCGTCCATCGCTACGTTTCCGCCGCCGCAAACTACGACAGTCTTGGCTTCGTAGTAAGGAGTGTCGGCCTTTCCTTTTTCGTAGGCCTTCATCAAATTGGCGCGGGTCAAATATTCGTTGGCGCTAAAGACGCCGATGTAGTTTTCGCCGGGAATGTTAAAGAACTTTGGAAGTCCGGCTCCCGTTCCTACAAAAGCGGCGTCAAAGCCTTTTTCTGTCAATATCTGCTGAATCGAAGAAGTGCGTCCGACCAAAAAGTTCATCTCAAATTTCACGCCCATCTTCTTTAAATTTTCAACTTCTTTGGCTACGATGTCTTTGGGAAGGCGGAACTCAGGAATTCCGTAAACCATAACTCCGCCCGCCTTGTGGAAGGCTTCAAAGACTGTAACGTCGTGGCCTGCTCGGCGGCAGTCAGCGGCGACTGTAAGGCCGGCCGGGCCGGAACCGATAACGGCGACTTTCTTTCCTGTCGCGGCCGCAATCGCGGGAACTGAAACCATATTGTTCTCGCGCTCCCAGTCGGCGACAAAGCGCTCCAAGCGTCCGATGCTAACGGCCTTTTCGGCTGACTTGTAAACTTTTCCTACCGTGCATTCGCCCTGGCACTGTTTTTCTTGCGGACAAACGCGGCCGCAAATGGCGGGCAAAAGGTTTGTTTCTTTGATCGCGTCAACGGCAGCCTTAAAGTCTCCCTTGGCGACGCTGGCCACAAAGCGCGGAATCTGAACGTTGACTGGGCAGCCCTTTACGCAAGGTTGGTTCTTGCACTGAAGGCAGCGGTTGGCTTCGACCATCGCCTGCTCTTTTGTGTAGCCCAGCGCTACTTCGCTCATCTGGCGGGCGCGAACAAGCGGCTCGCCGGTCGGCATTATCTGCAAGGGAATCGCCATGCGTTCTTTGTTGCCGAGCGAATCCAACTTGTCCTTTATTTTGTTCCATTCGTCAAGGCCGGTTTGTGTCAAAGCCTCTTTTGAAATATGTTCTGCCATTTTATTACCTACCTAAAATTAGTTGAGTCCGATTTTGCACTTGTGGAACGCTTCCGTTTCCTGCGGCTTGAACGACTTCATTCTCATCATCATGTTGTCCCAGTCAACCTGGTGGCCGTCAAAGTCCGGGCCGTCAACGCAGACAAACTTTGTCTCGCCGCCAACGCTAACGCGGCAGCCGCCGCACATTCCCGTTCCGTCAATCATAATCGTGTTGAGCGAAACGACAGCCGGAACGTTGTACTTTTCCGCCGTCTTGCAAGCGAACTTCATCATTATCGGAGGTCCAATCGCGATCATCAAGGCAGGCGGAACGTCGCTCTGGCAAAGGCGCTCAAGCGGAATTGTGGTAACGCCCTTCTCTCCGGCGCTTCCGTCGTCGGTCGTGATGATGACTTCGTCGCAAACGGCCTTCATCTCGTCAACGAAAATAAGCAAATCTTTTGTGCGCGCGCCTTCGATCAAAATTACCTTGTTGCCCGCTTCCTTCAAAGCCTGAACGATAGGATAAAGGGGAGCGGTTCCAAAGCCGCCGCCAACGCAAACGACAGGGCCGTCGTACTTTTTGATTTCGCTGGGAGTTCCCAAGGGGCCCAAAACGCCGCCAAGGTAGTCGCCTTCTTTCAACTGCGAAAGCTTGTATGTGGACGCTCCCACCGGCTGGAAAGCGATGGCAACCCAACCTTCCTCGGCGTTGGCGTCAGCGATTGTAAGCGGAATGCGCTCGGTCAAGTCTTGGTCA
This sequence comes from Treponema sp., assembly GCA_017645785.1. Classification (GTDB taxonomy): domain Bacteria; phylum Spirochaetota; class Spirochaetia; order Treponematales; family Treponemataceae; genus Treponema_D. The sequence continues at coordinate 60,362 of JAGCNW010000014.1, read as the reverse complement.
ACCTGAACGATAAGAAATTGGCCGGCCTTGCGGTTTTTGGCAATGTCCGGCGCCTCAAATTTCATGTAGTAAACGACTTCAGAAAGCTGTCTCTTCTCGATAATTTTGTTCATACTCTTCCTCGATGCATTAAGAGAGTTTAAATTTTTTCAATTATACTGAAATTCGCCCGCAAAGTCAACGCGGCTACCAGCCAAACTTGACGCCGCAAGAGGCAGCGACGCCGGCGCCCTTAAAGGACTGAATAAAGGTCGGACTGCAAAAGGCCGCCGAAACGTCGATTTCAACGGCGCGGAAGTTGAGCATAATGCCCAGCGAGTGCGCGAAAACCTTGCGGGTATATTCGGTCGAAAGGCTCAAGCCGAACATTCCGATTCCGACGATTTCCACTCCCAAGCGGTATTCGGGATAAAGGCTCTTTATGCTAAAGTCCGCTCCAAAAGGATTGCGCATGCCAAGTCCCAAGCTGGCCCGCATCGTAAGCCATTTGCCTACAGGCCGCCAAGCGCATTCCGCGCCCAAGCGAAGCGGACGGTTGACCAAGTAGTTTGCGCCAAGGTAAACCGCGTCCGAAATTTCTGCGGTATGGTTTATGTCCGAATCGTCGGTCATCACGTTCAAAAGAGAGTCGGCGGTGACAGAAAGGGTTGCCACGGCGTATACCTTATGCTTCATTCTTGCGGGAACAATCGGAAAGTTGATGTAGCCGCCGATGTCCAAAGTTTCCAAAATTGGATATTCAACAAGGGCCGCCAAATCGAGTCCGGCCGCCAAGGCCATGTCGCCGGCCAAAGAGCCTGGCTGGATTTGGTCCGCAAAATCCGCCGAAATTTCTCCGTCCTTTACAAGGCCTTTAAATTCTGACACGGTGTAAACTTCCATCGGAGCGACAGCGCCCACCACCACGGAGCCGTTATATCCGTTCGAGGCGTAGCAAGTTACTGTCGTTGAAGGAACGTAGTAAACCGGCGAGAATACGGACGGCTTTACGCGGATTCTAAATTTTCCAATGTCAAAACGAACGGGAAAGCCGATCGACACAAAGGATTCCGCCCAAACGTTTGCGTCTGTAGAATAAACTTTTCCGGGCGTCAAACCCTTTCCTAAAATGTCAAAAAGCGACTTGGAAATATTGAGCCGTCCGTCGACTTGCGATTCAATGCGCAGGCCGGCGCCAACTTTCTTAAAGTTAAAGTCCAAGTTAAAGGCGGAATCGTCTTCAAACGAAAACACAAGGCCCGAATCGCCGACGTTGGAAGAAATCTTTTTTAGGTCGATCACAAGATGCTTTTTGAATATGTCAAAAATCGGCATTCCGTTTTGCGCCGCCATGACGCTTTCCGAAACGCCAACCTCAACATAACGGCGGGCCGGATACAGTTCCGCAAAAAGAGGAAAAAGAGAGAACGCAAAAATCGAAAGAATAATTTTTTTCATATTTCCGTCCTCCTATTTCTTTATTATGTCCGTTATGTCAACGGCGGCATTGTCGTTCAACTGCAAAATCACAACGGGGCTTATTCCCAACGATGTGGGAGACTCAATGGCGGTCCGTCTCAAAGATATTTGTCCTGTAGGAACGGTCATCGTCATCTTGGGCATAAAGAAATGCGTCAACGACGCCTTGATTTCATCGCTTGTAAATGTTATCACATCGTCGCTTGTGTCGTGCCCCGTAATTTGAATCTCTCTAAAAATTCCGGAATACCTTGAAGCGTTGGGCTCGCCCGTATGCCTGTCGTCAACTGTGACCTTGGCGTTAAAGCCGTCAATCGCGGCGTTGATGAAATTGTAATTGAGCGACATGTAAGAAATCGCGCCGGAATACTTGGCGTAAGTTTCTGTGTCAGAAACACTGTCGCGCCACATCAAGTCGTCTTGGTCGTCCATGTCCATGCTGGCGATTTTAAAAATGTCAAGGTCTGTGCTTTTGGACACGTTGAGCTTGAACGGAATGACCGCGGCCATCTCAATCGCTATTGAAGTGGAATCTTTCTGGGCCTCATCGTCCAAGTAAGCCTTGTACAAATCGCATGCGCTCGAGCCGGAAATTGACATGCTGTAGTTGACAGCCAAATCGTTTGGACGCCCGTTCAAAACAGGCGCCATTTCTTTCATAAAGCTGTAGTCTTTGTCTTTTGTCTCAAATTTTTTAGTGAAGGTCGCTCCCGATGCGGGCCAGGCAACAGCGTCGCAAGGCTTCATTTCTTCGGTGGAACTGCCGTCGCCCATGATGTACTCTGTTTGCGCCGCAGAGCTAGAATCCGTATATGTAAGAAAAACTTTTCCGTCAATCGTTACGTCGCCAATTATTGAAGCCAAGTCGCCTTTGGGCTTTTGAACAAGGAAGTAAACCGGAACGCTAACAAAGTCGCAATTGTCTGCCAATTTTTTTATCTCGCCGTCAACCTCGCTCATCAGCTCGTCAATAGAAAAGTCAGACAAATCCGCCTTGTCTTCTACAGGAGTCGCCGTAGCAAAGTCCACGTTGATTTTATCCCAGTCAAAAAGCATGGCAGGCTCGCTGACGGCGATTTTGTAAGTCTTTCCCATCTCCAAATCCATAAAGGACTGGGCGTCGCTAAGACTGACGGAAAAATTAATGTACTTGGGATCGTCCTTGTCGCCGTGAATCGCGCTTGTAATCGCAATGTCGCCAAATTCAGCAATGCTCTTGTCAAAAGCAGTCTCATTGGCCTTTGCCTCTATGGCGTCAGTCGAGTTAATTCCAAACGTTGTTGACGTCACTGTCATGACAATGTCATTGCCGGCCGGGAAAGAATTCACGGCCTTAAATTTTATTCCTTTTCCAAGCCCCTTTGTAGTCGTGACGTTTCCGTCCTTGTCGCTCTTGTAATAAACGCCGCTTCCGTTGTCAACGCCAAAATTTATATTCTTTACGTAGGCGACCATCTCGGCGGGGAGCTGGGTCTTGTTGGGCGTCGTTTCGTCCATCACAAATTTTCCGACATTGGACAAGTCCGCTGTGGCGTCCGAAAGCTTTTCTATTTGAACGGAAAGAAGCAATTTTGAGGCAGAGGCAAGCTGTCCGCTGCTAACGCGAATCTGGCCCGTAGCCTTTATTTGGCTTGCCGGAATAACAAGCTTGGCGTCATGCAAGTCCAATTTTTTGTTGATTAAAAAATTGCCCGCGCCGCCAACGTCCCCAAAGTCGTCTTTGGTAAAATCGCCGCCGCCGCTTGTCTTTACTCCGGTCAAGGTAAAATTAGAAATTTCAAGCGTCGCGCCAAGGCCTTCCGCGCGGGCGGTCACGGCGCCAACTCCAATCGTGGCGCTCTTTATCGCAGGATCAAGAACAAAGTTGATTGGAATGTCAAACGGAAAAGGGGAAGTTGACGTGTCCGCTCCAATCGGAAGCGCAATCTCCACCGTCTTTTTTATTTCTGGCAAATTGATGTCTTTAGAAAAACTCATGCCGTCGGCCAATGAATCGTCAAGCTTCATGTTTTGAATGTATTTGCTTGGGTCAAGGGGAACGTCGTAAACCTTTTTATGCAACAAGTATGTCAGCGTGTTGTCGAGCGGATTTGGAATGTATTTGTAAACGTCTCCGCCCGCGTCCTTTTCCAAGTCCTTTATAAAGTCGTCGCCAAATTTTTCGGCCAAGTCGTAGTATTTTTGTCCAAGCGCGCCAACATACGCCGCGTTGCTTTTTACAGAAACTGTTTCGGGAATTCCAAAGTCCGAAAAAGCGCTGCAGGAAAGAAAGAGAAAAGCTATAATTGTTGCCGCGCCAAAAAGGGGCGCCCGCGCATATTTGTTCATACAGAACTATTATAACACGGAGGCCGCTAAAAAGCAAGTTTAAAATTAGAGAAAATGGAGATTTTATTTTTTTTCAATAATCATATTACTATCATCATCAAGCGCAATGCCATATTCTTCCACAGAAAAAATAAGTGAAATTTTGCTTGGCCAACTCACTATTTGAATTCCGCTATCAGAAACATATATCCCGTCTACAGAGCTTTTCTGCATAAGAACAGAGGGATTATTTCTAACATAATATGACGTTATTGGCAGATTTTTGCTAACAGGGAATTTTATATAAGAACCCTTGCTAAAAAACTGGCCAACAACCACTTCAAGATCACTCTTCTCGCAAAAAGCAAAAAGAGAACAAAAGAAGAAAACAAGACAAACCGTAAAAATTTTTTTCATAAATACCTCCAATAATTTCCTTGCATAGCCGTTTGCGGCTTATTTTTTCAAAAGAGCCGCGAAGGGACCCGCAAGGCGCGCGAGCGCCTAGTAGGATAATTTCCTTATAGAGCCCGTTTGCCACTTTACTTTTTCAACAACATAGCAAAGGGACTCGTCGCGCTCGCAAGAGCGCAAGTGGATAGCTTCCTTACAGAGCCTTTCGCGGCGCTACTTTTTAAGTAGCGCTGCGAAAGGATTGTACATCATGCCGTCGTCGCTGCCTTGGAACTCGCGCTTTTCGCGGCGGGGGCCGTTTTGGTCGCGCTTAAAGTCGCCGCCGCGGGAATTAGCGCCGGAAGCGCCCGCCGCTCCGCCTTTTTTGACGACCACAACGCGCTTGCCGCCCGTTCCAGCGCCCGCTCCGCCTGCCGTTCCGCGAACCTTGGATTTTTCGTCGGTTCCCGCGCGGCTTGCGGCGTCGCTCTTAAGCGAAAGGCTTATGCGGCGCCTGTCCATGTCCAAGTTCAAAATCGTGAACTCGTGGACGTCGCCAACCTTTACCACTTCCATCGGGTCTTTTACAAAGTTGTCGCTAAGCTCGCTTACGTGAATCAAGCCGGTCTCGTGCAATCCGATGTCAACAAAGGCGCCAAAGTCAACGACGTTGCGGATTTTTCCGGTGACTTTCATGCCGGGCTTAAGGTCTTCAAAGGCGACGACGCCCTTTTGCATGATCGGCGCGGGGTAGTCGGCGCGCGGGTCGCGGTTGGGCTTTTGGAGCTCGTCAACGATGTCGTTGAGCGTTGTCTCGCCCACAGAATATTTTTCTTCAAGCTTCTTTTTAAGGTCGGCGGAGATTTTTTCTTTGTTCTGAACGAGCGGCAAAAGCTCGCGCGCCAGCTCGTAGTTTTCGGGGTGAACCCAAGTGTTGTCAAGCGGGTCGGAACTTTCGGCGATTTTCAAAAATCCCGCGCACTGCTCGTAAGCCTTCGGTCCAAGGCCGGGAACTTTCTTCAAGTCCTCGCGGCTTGTGATCTTTCCGTTGGCGTCGCGATAGGCAACGATTTTTTTTGCCGTTCCGCTTGTAATGCCAGAAACGTATTTTAGCAAAGAATAGCTGGCCGTGTTCAAGTTCACGCCTACTTGGTTGACAACCGAGCCGACGACTTCGTCAAGCGCGTCGCCAAGCTTCTTTTGGTTTACGTCGTGCTGGTAAAGGCCTACGCCAATCGCTTTTGGGTCAATCTTTACAAGCTCGGCCAGCGGGTCTTGCAAGCGCCTTCCCATGCTGATCGCGCCGCGAATGGTCAAGTCCAAGTCGGGGAATTCTTCGCGCGCAATGTCGCTAGCAGAATAAACCGACGCGCCGCTTTCGTCGACGACAGTGTACTGAACGTCCTTGTAGTTTTCGCTGATTACCTTGCTTACGATCGCCTGGACTTCCTGGCTTCCCGTTCCGTTTCCTACGGCGACAACCTGAATGTCGTACTTGTCAATCGCGTCGCAAATTTGCTTGTAAGAGTCTTCGGGGCTTTGAACTTGGAAGATTTTAAAGTAACCCAAGTATTTTCCTGTTTCGTCAAGCGCCGCGCACTTTGTTCCCGTTCGAATGCCGGGGTCGATTCCCAAAACGCGGCTGCCTTTGATCGGCTGCTGCATCAAAAGATTTTTTAGATTTTCGCTGAATACGCTGATTCCGTGAACGTCGGCCTCGTCGGCTTCGTCGCTGCGAATCTCGCGGACAACCGCGGGACTAAGCAAGCGGACAACTCCGTCTTCGATCGCGGCCTTGTGATATTCGTTGTGAAGCTTTGCTTTCTTTTGAAGGAGAGCCACTGCGTCATCAACAGGAACATCGATCGTGACGTCAAGCGCTCCTTCGCGCTCGCCGCGGTTGATGGCCAAAATGCGGTGGGGCTTGAGTTCCGACAAGGGTTCTGAGTAATCCCAGTACATTTTGTATGTCGAAGTTTTTTCGGCGTCCTCCGCCTTTTGTCCTTCGGCGACGATTCCCTTTGTTACAATCGTTCCCTGTTGGATATACAAATCGTGAACAGCGGCGCGGTTGTCTGTGTCCTGCGAAACGCGCTCGGCGATGATGTCCTTGGCTCCGTCAAGAGCGTCCTTTGCTGTCGGAACGTTGAGCGCGGGATCCTCCGCGTCGGTCTTGATAAATTCTTTTGCTTTTTCTTCAAGCGCCGCGTCGTCCAATTCAAGCATGGCGTCGGCAAGAGCGTCCAAGCCTTTTTCGATGGCCACCATTCCGCGAGTCTTCTTTTTCTTTTTGAACGGAGCCCAAAGGTCTTCAAGCTCGCTCAAAGTCTTTGCGCCCATCGCGGCGTTGTAAAGGCTTTCGGTCAATTTGCCTTGCGCGAAAATTCCCTTTACGATTTCCAAGCGGCGCTCTTCCAAATTTTTGTAGCTGGTGTAAAGATGGTCGCTTTCGCGCACTTGAAGCTCGTCAAGCGAGCCGTGTCGCTCCTTGCGGTAGCGCGCAATGAAAGGAATGGTGCAGCCTTCGGCGACCAAAGATATTACGGCGCTGACTTGCTGAACCTTTATGTTCAACTCCTCGGCGACGCGCTTCATGATTTCAACTTCGTTTACGCTAAGAGCGTCGATTGATTCTTGAGTGAATTCCATAAAAAAATAACCCCACCAAATTTTTGAAAGTTTGACTATTCTATTGAAATTTTGGATAAGTTTCAATAGAATTTAACTCATGACACAAACGCAATTTGAAGCGCTTGACGCGTTCCGCAATGAATACAAAAAAATGTGCGCCCGATGGAGCGCGCTTGCCCCGCAACTGGTTCCCCTGCAAAAAAAAGCGGCGGCCGTCGACACGCCCGACTACCCCATAGAAACGCCCGTGGTTTACAACACGTCCCTTGACGCTATAACGCAAGACGACGACATAAAGATTATCGTAATCGGCGACAACCCAGGGAAAGACGAGCAGCGCGCCGCGAACCAAAAATACTTGGTGGGCCAAGCCGGAAAAATCGCGCAAGGATTTTTCGCGCGCCATCCAAGCCTTGGAATCGACTTTAGAAAAAACGCGATCATTTTGAACAAAACGCCGGTTCATTCCGCAAAGACCAAGCACCTTAAATTCATCGCCGCCCAAAACGCCGCCGCGCGCGACTTGATTTTGCAAAGCCAAGAATGGCTCGCGCAAAAAACTGCGGAACTTGCCGCCGGCGTCGGCGCGCAAATATGGCTTGTGGGCTACGCGGAACTAAAGGACAAGGGAATCTTTGCCCCCTACCGCGACAAGTTAAAGGAAGCGGCGATGTCATTGTCGGGCTCGACCCGACAATCCTTCGGCGAAAAGATTCCCGCGTCAAGCGCGGGAATGACAAACACGACCGTTTACGACTCGCTTTTTGTATTCCAGCATTTTTCGATGAACAGATTTTTGATCGACCTGCGCGACTTTTGCGCAAAAGAAGGCGGCCTCGCTCCATCCGGCGACTTTGACGAAAGCGCGCTTGCAAAAAAAATCGCCGCCCTCGGCAGGCGGCATCGTGACGAAATATTCCTTAATTAATGCGTCTCAATGCGCAACATATCCATATCGCGCTTTGGCAAGGAAATTATCCACTGGTCCGCTCACGCGGACTGTCAATAACCATCGCTCATCGCGCGGTTCATGTCTTTCTTGCAAAGCTCGTCGTAGACTAGGCTGCGCTTGCGCAAGTCTTCTTTGAGTTCTTGCGGGAACGGCATGTTGCGCCAGAAGATTCCGCGCACTTCTTTGTCGAGGCGCTGGACTCCTTCGCTTTCTTTTGTCATCCACAAAATATAGTCTTGGATAAAATACTGCTTGAGGTCGCCCTTAAGCTTTTGCTTGTCAATCCATTCGTAGTACTGGCCGGTCAAGCCTTCTTCCATCCAATAGTAAGAAGCCTTTTCCTTGGCGACCTGCCAGCGCAAGTCGGCGACGGCGGTAAGTACGGCGATCTTAAGGTCGCGCGGATACATCGGAACTACGATGCGGCCGCGGCTTGTGACGCGGTTGTAGCGGTCAAAGGGTTCCCAGCAAAAGCCCCTGTCTCCATAAGTGGGGAGCAAGATTACAAAAGGAACGATGCGGTTGGGAACATTCTTGTGGATGCGGCAGAAGGCGCCGGGATCCAAAGACTCAACCCAAGCCAAAACTTTTATGACGTTCTCACGGAATCCTGTTCCCTGCGGCAAGCAGTGGAAAAAGTCGCGGGTAAAAATCGGGAATTGGTTTCCTTGGCGGCCGCAAGTCATCTTGGCCATTTGGCGAACAGTTTCAAATTCCTGGTCGATGTCGGCGGAAGACGCGCTTACGATTTCCGGACCGGCCTCAAGTTTTTCTTCGACTGAGTCGTAGGCAGCCTTGGCGTCTTGGTATTCGCGCAGGGCCAACGAAAGGTCGCGGTCGTTTTTGCTAAGCATGCGCAAGGTGGAAGTGACTTCACCGAACAATTTTTTTTGCAAGTCGTTGTAAGGCTGTTTGTGCGGCTCCATTCCAATCATGCTTTCGTGTTCGCAGATTTGGTCAATCTTGCTTCTAAGCTCGGCTTCCAACATTCCGCGCTGGTTTTCGGCCATCGAAAGCGAGTTTTCTGTTTGCTGAAGCTTTCCGGAATTTTTGCTTTGCAATTGCTGGAGGCGCAACTGTTCCGCCTGGCCGCCGTCGTCGCCTGTCTTTCTGGGCTGGCGAACTTCGTCTGTCGTCGAGGGCTTTATCTTTCCCTGCGAAATGTACTTGAACCATTCGTCCATGTAAAAGACCGGTTCGTTGGTATTGTTTTCCAGTATCGACTTTTCAAAAAATTCCCTGTGCTCGGGCCGGAACAATGACGGAAGCAAAACCGAAAAGCGCAGCATCATGCGTTTTGGAAGGGGGAACGATTTGCCGGCCGTTTTTGGCGCCATCGTGTGAACAAGCTCCCAGTAAGCCATAGTGACTTGCTGGCGGTAAACCATCTTGTCCTTTACGTCTTTGCAAGAAAGGTATTTTGAAAGAACCATGTGCAAGCGGTTTGACGCTTGGCCTTCGCCCGCGATCGCCGTCTTGTAATAAGTCGGGTCTTCAAAGTAATGCTGGTTTTCGTCTTCAAAAACTTTTTCTATCGGCTTAAACTCTTTTATGGACAAATCAACTTCGGGAACGGGACCGCTCTTTTTTTGTGGAGCCGACTGTTCCATAATCATTTGCTCAAAGTTGCTTTCTTTGGCTCCCATTCCGCCAAAAACGTCGGAGGAAGCAACGTCGTCTCCAGAAGCGGAAGAGTCCGCGTCAGGGTCCGAAGGAGTCACGCTTGCCAAAAGCGCCGCAATGCTAGGGTCTAGGTTTTCTTCCATAATTTATACATTATAGCGCGAATTATGGAAAAAGTCTAGAATTCTTTTCCAAGCGGGCTGTCGGCGCCAATCAATTTGATTTCTATTACGTCAAACAAAGGATAGTTCTTGTATTCAACGACGTAAGAATATTCGCCGACTTTTTCGGGCACCGTAAGGCCAAGATTGGTTCCCCGCTTTATCAAATTGAGCGTGGTAATGGTGGCGTCTCCGCCAACCTTAAACTTTATGTTTTCCGCTCCCAAAGCGGACAAACACAAAAGCATTCCAACAAAAAGAACAGCAATTTTATTCATAACAAACACTCCTTATATTCTATTAAAAATTACTCCGCCACCAACGATGACGTTATCCTTATACAAGACGGCAGACTGGCCGGGGGCGACGGCGCGCTGGGGCTTTTCAAATTTTATGAGCCAAGCCTGTCCGTTAAACGCCGTTTCTTGGCCTTGCGATGAATCGCCGCCCTTCTCCGCCGCGACATACCGTTCCACCACGCAAGCGACCGGCTTTGACGCCAAGCGAATTTTAACCAAGCATTCAAAAGGCTCGGACGGTTCCACCCCGCCCGGCCAAACAAAGTCGTCGGCGATCAAGGAATCGGAATACAAGTCCTCTTCCTTGGCCAAAACCACCAAATTGTTCTTTGCGTCAATCGAATGAACGTAAACAGGATAGTTGACGGCAACGCCAAGGCCCCGCCTTTGTCCGACAGTGTAATGCTCGATTCCCTTGTGGCGGCCCAAAACATGGCCGTCCAAATCGATTATGTCGCCAGGAATTCCCGGCTTGTCCGAAAACAAATCGTCAAAGTATTCTTGGCCCACAAAGTCTTGGCTTTCCTCGCGGTTGGCGGCCTCAAGTCCCGCCGCGCGCGCAAGTTCAAAGACCTCGGACTTTTTTACGGCCGCCAGCGGAAAGCGGACCTTTTCCAAAGTGGCCGAAGGAACGCGGTACAAAAAATAAGTTTGGTCTTTGCTAAGGTCGGCGGCAGTAGAAATCATCGCCGGGCGAGATTCCGTTCCAAAAAGACCGCTTGTCGGGCGGACGACTTTTGCGTAGTGGCCGGTGCAAAAATAATCGTATTGAATTCCAAGCTTTTCGATTTGTTCCAGCATCGCGCCAAACTTGATGTTGCGGTTGCACATAATGCAGGGATTGGGCGTGCGGCCGGCGCGGTATTCCCGCTTAAAGTATTCCAAAACTTTTTGGTTGTATTCTTCCTTTACGTCCACCACATGGTATTCGATGCCATGCTCGGCGCAAAACTTTTGGCATTCCTCGATGTTCTCTTCCTCGCCGGGACCGTAACAAGCCTCGCGCGAATGCTTTGAGCTTGATTCCGCCTTGGGAAGAATGCGGCCGTCCCACAAGGACATCGTCACTCCTATGACCCGGCAGCCCCTTTGCTTTAAGAGAAGAGCGGTAAGAGTCGAGTCCACGCCTCCCGACATTCCGACCAAAACAGTCGAACCTGCGGGCGGCAAATCCAAAGCTTCGTATTCCATAATCAAATCATGTACATGTAACTGTCTTGGCCGGCGGATTGGTCAACCAAGTCCTGCAAGGTCACGCTGTCCAAGTAACTGTCAATCGCTTTTTGGAGGCCTTTCCAAAATTTTTGAGTGTTGGCGCGCTCGCCAGACTCCCCCGCTCCAAACTCGTTCTCGTCCGAACTGACAGGACTAAGGTCGCCTTCGGTCACGCGCAGAATTTCTCCGGAAGTGTATTTTTCGGGGGAACGGCTCAGCTTGTATCCGCCCGCCGGCCCTCTAACGCTTTGCAGCAAACCGTACTTGCTCAAAAGCGAAGTGATTTGTTCCAAGTATTTAATAGAAATGCCCTCGTTCTCGGAAACGTCCTTCAAGGCGATGTAGTTTCCGTTTGAGTGTTGGGCCAAGTAAATCATAAATCTGAGGGCATAGCGTCCCCTGGTGGAAATCTTCATGCCCTCATTATAGCGCGTTCCCTAAAAAATTGCAAGTATTCCTAGCAAAAAAATAGGGAATATTTGCTTGCGGCCAAAAGCGGTCGCAAGCCTAAGAAGCGGCGTAAAATGTTTGCAAGACCAAAAAGCGCGCCGCCCCTACTTTTTAAGCGAAAGCCACTTGTTGTAGGCCTTGTAGGTCGTTTCCAAAAGCGTGTCCACGTCGGAGTGCTGGGCCTTCCAGCCAAGGACTTCGGCGGCGTACTTGGCGCTGGCTACCAGGCTTGCCGGGTCTCCGGGGCGGCGCTCGGCGTAGTCGGCGGGGATTGGCTTTCCGGTGATGCGGCGGGCGGCCTCAACCATTTCGGTTACGGTGGTGCCCTTCTCGCTTCCAAGGTTCACCGTAAGGCTCTTGTCGTTTTTGGCGATGTACTCCAAGGCCTTTACGTGGGCGACGGCCAAGTCGGTAACGTGAATGTAGTCGCGGATGCAAGTTCCGTCGCGGGTGTCGTAGTCGTTTCCAAAGATTTTCATTTTCTCGCGCATTCCACAGGCAACTTCCATAATTATCGGAAGGAGGTTGGCGGGATTTTGCTCCAAGCCGTAAATGTCTCCGTCAACGTCATAACCGGCGGCGTTGAAGTAGCGCAGCGCGGCGAATTTGAGGCCCTTGAGCTTTTCGTACCAGGCCATAAATTCTTCTATCTTAAGTTTTGTAAAGCCGTAATAGTTTTCGGGGTTTTTGGGATGGGCTTCGTCAATCGGCAAATACTGGGGCTCGCCAAAGACCGCCGCGCTCGATGAGAATACCATCAATTTGCAGCCATGCTCAACTGCGCTGTTGATGATGTTCAGCGTTCCGGTGATATTGTTGACCGAATATTTTTCGGGGCTTACCATAGATTCGCCCGCCGCCTTGAAGGCCGCCAAGTGGATGAAGGCGTCAAAGCCCTGCGCGAAAGCCGTATCCAACTGTTCCTTTATAAGAATGTCTCCGTGGATAAAGCCGTTTTGCTTAAAAAGATTTTGCCTAAGGCCGCTGGAAAGGTTGTCAAAAACAGTGACCTGGTGGCCCTGTTTGTTCAATTCCTTTACTACATGGCTTCCGATATATCCGGCTCCGCCGATTACCAAAACGTTCATAATTGCCTCCGAATGACAGCCCAAATGGGGACCGTGCGTTTTGATTATAAGACAGTTGCAGGGAAAAAGCAAGGTTTAAATCGGGGTGATTTTATTACAAAATTCCATCAAAATTGCCTTGATTTTGTGACAAAGACCATACAGAAGCGCGGAGAGGGCCAGAATATTTTCTTGGAGAAGAAGAATCAGAGAAAACAACTATGACGGAACCAGAGACAAGGATGAGCGCTGCTTTTAATTCTTCTAAACTTAACAGATACCTAAGGATTTTAAAATAGCAGACTTGTAAACATTGCCATCTGGCAAACTGACAGAAGAAAAAGCTTCTTGAACTTTATAAACTGCTGTGCAATATTCTTCAATTTCCTTTAGTGGAGTAATCTGCCCTTTCTTAGATTTTTCCGAATCATAATCATAGGCAAAAAAATGAATTGACGCCGGTTGGGTCGGCATTTGCGGAAGTTTTTCTTTTCCGCCAAGACGCTCGATAACTTTATCATAAATTGCTTTGGGGCAAACAAAGTATAATCCTGTTTTACAAAGGTCTTCGCGCTGCAAAACCTGTCCTTTGTAAATCAATTGTGGAATAATTCTTTTATTTACATTTTCCCAATTAAGTCCTACAGAATCTGAAACAACCTCTCTTTTATCATTTAAATGAGAATAGGCGGTTTGATAATTTCCTGTTGTGTCAATTGTTTGAACTTCTATTGCAGTAAATTCAACAAGATTCGCGTTTTCATCCAACCTAGCCAAAACCCAATCAACAAAATAAGAGCCAGTTCCTTTCCTCTTTGGTAAATGAAGTTCTCCACCCCATCCATGTCCAAAAACAGCAATCGCGCCGCCATCCTTCTTTGCGACATCGACTGCGTTTTTGCCGGCGCATAACTTCAATTTCTTGCCAAACGCCTTTTCTGAAATAACATTCAAAATTTTATAATCATCAGCGTATATTCTATTTGGACAACAAATTATATCTGGAGAATCTTTAGACTTTTGTCGGACAGCGCACACACCATTTGGAATTCCTTTTTTACCATGAGCAAAAAGCTTAGAACAAGTCGAATGAGTAAACGGACAAATTCGACTTCCACTTTGAGACAAAGCCTTTTTTGAACCGTCTTCGCTTTTATAACCAAAGAACTCAGCAATGTACCCAGCCATCAATTATCTCCAATCAAAATATTTTTTATCGAATTTCCTATCGTCTTCGCCAACAATGGAGGAACCGCGTTTCCAACTTGCGCAAATTGTTCAGCTTGAGAACCTGTAAAAATATAATGGTCAGGGAAAGATTGAATTCGCGCCGCTTCCCTAACAGTAAAAGAGCGCTCTTGTTCATAATGAAAATAAGCGCCCCAATGGGGATCACATTTTGTCAGTATTGTCGAAGCCAATCCATCTGGAGTCACTCTGCCGTAACGTTTTGTATGGTCAGACCTTCTTGCATTTTGCATACCTTTTGGCAATAACCTTTGCGGAATATCAGTCCAATTGCCGCCTGGCTTTATATAATGCAAACGCTGAATATTTTCCTTAGAAAGCCTCGGCGCCTCATGATTATATACGCCAGACGTTCCAGTTCTAATATATTTTTGATAATCACAAGTCGGTTCAGAGATATAATCTTTTACAGGCGAACCTTTTTCACCATTCTTTAGAGGTGGCAAATCTCCGATAGCATCTTTTACAGTTGTAAATTTTGCAGAAGTCTTTGGAGATGGATTTTTTAGCAAAGACCTTCCGTCAAAAGTTGTAGCAAAATTGGGTCTAACAGGCGCGTGATATATTGGCTCTGGATAAGCATTAGAAGGCAAATCTTTTCCACGCGCCCCAATTATTATGGTGCGCCATCTCATTTGCGGAACACCATAATACGCAGCGCCCAAAATTCTTACATCCGCCCCATAGCCTAATTCAGCCAGCGCATCGAGAATTGCATGCAAAGTGGCTCCATGCTCAAAAGAAACAAGACCGGGAACATTTTCAATTAAAATCATTTTTGGAGCAAACGCATCAACAAAACGCAAATATTCCTTAAACAAATGATTCCTTTGATCCAACACACTGCGAACAGGAGCGTTTATTGAAAAACCTTGGCAAGGCGGACCGCCTGCAAGCAAATCCAACTCTTCACGTTCTAGGCCTAATTTTTTCCTAACACTTTCAGCATCCAAAGCTCGAATGTCTTGCGTGCACACTTCTGTATCTATATGATTTCTCTTATAAGTTGCCGCATAGGTTGGAACAATTTCTGACGCAAAAATGCTATGGAACCCTGCCTGCGTCAACCCTTCGGACAAACCGCCAGCGCCAGAGAAAAGGTCTATTAGTTTCAGGTTGTTTCCCGTCATGTTCTGCCCACCTGCAAAAACATTATACAATTTTTCCTATTTTTTGTATAGTCGATACAATCACAAATTTTCATTTTTTTATTGCATATAGAACATTTTTCCCTTTTGCGCTAGAATTGTTTACCTATGAAAAGAATATTTTTGGCACTTGCTTGCGCCCTTGCGTTGACGACGCTTTTGGCCTCTTGCCACCGTTCCATCGGACACTCTGTATTGCTATGGGACCTTCCGCAAAAGAATTTGCAGGACGGACAAATCGTAAAGGTTTATTTTAAGTCGAACATCAGCCACGTTTACGTAATCGGAATCCCAGGCTCAAAGGAAAACTTGGAAGTCCCCCTTTGGCAGCTTACCGTTCCCTCGTCAAAAAAAAAGGCCATGAAAGCCGCGCAAAAATACGCCGAGTTCCAGCACAAGTACGCAAAAATTAAAATCGACGGACTTCCTGTGCGCGCAGACCCCGTCAACACTTCAAAGCAAAAGTACCGCTTGCACAAGGACGAGATCGTAAAAATTCTTTACAAGGGAAAGGGCCAGGACGTAATCATGCACTCGGGCGAAAAGCTTGAGGGCGACTGGCTTTGCGTTTTGACAAACGGCGGAACCCAGGGCTGGTGCTTTTCGCACAACCTCTTGATTTTTGAAACTGGCGAAGGCGGAAAGATTGTCGGCGGACAAATCGAAGAAGCTCCGGCCGAAGACGAGGACGCCATCTTGAACCAAGTCTTGCAAGCCAAGTGGCGGCCCGAAAGCTACAAGAGAATGTTGGAAGAAGGAACGATCGACTTGGAGACGATGAAGAGCGCCTACGGTTTTGACACCGGCGTCGAAAGCGGAAAAGTTTCGATCAACATCAACGGCCGCTACAGAACGGCCAACTACTCAGGCATCACAAAAGTCCGCGACAAGGTTTACGACTTTAACGGAACGCCCTTCCAAATGATCATCCGCGACGCCGACCAAATCGTGGTCAACTACACAGGCAACGACAACAAGCCCGAGGCCTACACCTTCGTCACAATCTCGGACGACTACGACATCGACGAAATCATCAAAGCCGAACAAGAGCGCCGCGAAGCGGAAATGCAAAAGCTTTACAATATCGACACATTCCGTTCCTCTAATTATGGAACGCTGACATTCACAGGGAACGGCTCCTTCACTTGGAACAACTTCTCCCTCCTTGTGCCCAACGTCATTTCAGAAAACGCAAAGGGCAAGGGAAAAGTTTACATTAAATATTTGCTTAGCCCCGACTTGCAAAACCGCTTTGACGGAATGTTGACATTTGTCTTTGACAACACAAGCAACGAAGTCAACTTCTTCTACAAGAATTCTCCAAACGGACTTACGTTGGAAGACGCAAGCGACGCCACTATAAAGAACAACGTCGCGCAAAGCCAATCAAAGAGCCCGATCGTTATTTTCTTTGGCAGGTAGGAACGCGAACGCTTGCAAGCCCAAAACGCGCGGCCGGCAACTTTAAGAGGAAACAAAAATGGCCTTTGTTCAATTTTCAAAAGTGTCGCTTTCGTTTGGCGACAAAAAAATTCTCGACGACGTTAGCGTAAACTTAAAGACAGGAACAAAGGCCGCGCTTACGGGAGCCAACGGAGCGGGAAAATCAACGCTGATAAAAATCATGGCCGGCCTGCAAGAGCCGGACGGCGGAGAGCGCGTGGCGCAAAAAGACGCGCGAATCGTTTACCTTCCGCAGTCAGGCCTTACCCACTCCGGTTCCACTTTGATTGAAGAAGCCGACCGCGCCTTTGAGTACGGCTACAAAATCCAAGAAGAGATTGACTCGATCGGCGAGGCGCTAAAAAGCAATCCGTCAAACAGCGCGGATCTTTTGGAAAAACACGCCGCCCTGCTGGCAAAACTGGAAGATTCAGGCTGGTACCGCCGCGACGCCTTTGCCGAAAGCGTTTTGCTTGGCCTTGGATTTTCGCGCGCGGACTTTACAAAAATGACCGACGAATTTTCCGGCGGCTGGCAGATGAGAATCGCGCTTGCCAAAGCCTTGATGCAAGGGCCGGACATTCTTTTGCTCGACGAGCCCA
The DNA here is from genome assembly GCA_017645785.1 of Treponema sp. Lineage (GTDB taxonomy): Bacteria > Spirochaetota > Spirochaetia > Treponematales > Treponemataceae > Treponema_D. Next base: position 43,365 of record JAGCNW010000014.1, on the reverse strand, counting down.
CAAACTATTTGGACATCGAAGCGCGCGATTGGCTTGAATCGTTTTTGCAAAATTTTAAGGGCGGCTTTTTGCTGGTAAGCCATGACCGCTACTTTTTGGACGTAACGATCAACGAAGTCTACGAACTTTTTAACGGACAGCTAAAGCGCTACCCCGGAAATTATTCCAACTACGAAAAAGTCCGCGAGTCGGAATTAAAGACTTTGCTTGCCGAATACCAAAAGCAGCAAGAAGAAATCGCCCACTTGCAGTCTTTCATCGACCGCTTTGGCTACAAGGCTTCAAAGGCCGTGCAGGCGCAGAGCCGCCAAAAGATGCTGGACAAAATCGTTCCGATAGAAATTCCCGACTCGCTAAAAAAGATTCACTTTAAGTTTCCGCCCGCGCCGCATTCAGGCCAATTGGTTTTTAGGGCCAACGGCGTGACAAAAAGCTACGACGGAAAGACAAAAGTTTTGGACAACTTGGACTTGCAAATAGAAAACGGCGAGCGCCTTGTAGTCGTGGGCCACAACGGCGCGGGAAAGTCAACGCTCCTTAGAATAATCGCGGGCGTTGACAAAGACTTTAGCGGAGAATTGATTCCCGGCTCCGGCGTCCAAATCGGCTATTTTAGCCAAGACAACGCCGAAACGATCAAGGGAACGGAATCCGTTTTGGAAAGCATAGAAAACATTTGCCCCCTTGAGCTTGTTCCAAAAGCCCGCGACATGCTGGGCGCCTTTTTGTTCCGAGGCGACGACGTATTCAAGAGCCTTGACGTTTTGAGCGGCGGCGAAAAAAGCCGCGTGGCCTTGTTGCGCCTTTTGCTAAAGCCGATAAACTTTTTGATTCTTGACGAGCCGACCAACCACTTGGACATGGGAAGCAAGGACGCCCTTTTGGAGGCGTTAAAAGATTTTGGCGGAACGGTAGTCTTTGTAAGCCATGACCGCGGCTTTATCCAAGACTTGGCCACGCGCGTTTTGGAACTAAAGCCCGGCAGCGCGAGAAACTTTTTGGGCGGCTACGAGTATTACCTGGAGCGCGTCGCTTCCGAAGCAGGCGGAACGGTTCCCGCCCCCGCCGCGCAAAAATCGGACGCAAGCCAAAAATCCGCGGCTGCGATTAGCTGGGAAGAGCAAAAGAAAGCCGCCAACGAACGCAAGCGCCTAGAGCGTTTGGTCGAAAGCCTTGGCGCTCAAATAGAAGAAAAGGAAGCCGCAAAAAAAGCGCTGGAAGAAAAGATGTCCGACCCCGCCGTATATTCCAACGGCGCCAAGGCCACCGAAGTCCAAAAGCAAATCGCGGCCGCTTCCGCAGAACTGGACGCCCTTACCGCCCAATGGGAAGAAGCGGCGGAAAAGTTAGGATAAATAATAATTGCAAGGAGAAGGTTTATGGCAAGCGCAATTAGAGAAAGCAAAAGCATCAGCGACTTTATCGTAAAGAACAGAATAAGGGTGAACGGCTATCTAAACCGCGCCTTGTTTTTCTTTATCATAGCGGGCCCGGCAATCGCGTTGGGAATAAAGACAGACTTTTTTCCGGACATAAAATATTCGACTTGCTTGATCATCTCCGGCGTTGTAGCAGCGCTTGCAATCGCTCATAAAATATTATTAAAGAAGCTTCCCCAATCGATTGTCACCAGCGTATTCGCTCTTACGGCTTTGGACGCGATCATCGTGTACATGTCTTGCAGCCACGTCAACATTCTTTTGACATGGTTTTTGGTTCCACTTTTAAGCTTGCTTTTTGTTGACAAGATGATTTACGCTTATTCCACCGCCCTCAACTACGCGCTTATGTTCGCGTCAACATACTTTACCGCTCCCTATCACGCGGCGCTAAATTCAAAATACAGCGGCAGCCTCGACTTCTTTTTGGACAGAATCGGAGGCTTTACAATCGAGACATTAATAATGTTCGCGGCAGGATACACAATCGCAAAGCTTGCAAAAGATTATTTTGGAACGCTATTCATGCAATACGGAACGATCAAAAGCCACGAAGAAGACATGGGCGAAAAACTTGAGCTCTTGAATTCGATGGTCGAAATCTACGACAACGTAAACTTGATCAACTTTATCGACAACACCGAAATGCCCTTGCGCGATCCCGAAAAGAAAAAACGCGGAATCGACATGAAGGCCCAGACACACACAATCATGAACCAAAGAATCAAAGACCAAGTAATGCCCGACCAGCTGGATTCTTTCTTGACCTTCACGAACATAAAAACCGTTCGCGCGCGTCTCTCTCACAAAAAGCTCATCTCGGCCGACTTCATCGACGTTGTCTCCGGCTGGTTCAGAGCCCAATACATTACGGTTGACTCAACCTTGGACGGAATACCCAACAAGGTCATTTACACGACAAGAAACGTTGACGAAGAAAAGCAGCGCGAGGAGCACTTGATCCGCCTTTCAATGACAGACGAGATGACGCGCCTTTACAACCGCAGATGCTACGAAGAAGACTTGGAAGAATTTAGGCGAAAGGGCGCTCCCGAAGACCTCGTGATTTTCTCGATTGACGTCAACGGCTTAAAGACCGTCAACGACACAAAGGGCCACGCCGCCGGCGACGAGCTTATAAAGGGAGCGGCCGACTGCCTTGCGCTCTCAGTCAGAAATTTCGGAAAAGTTTACAGAACTGGCGGTGATGAATTTATGGCCATCGTTTGCGTAAAAAAACCTGACTCAATCCGCGAAGACATCAAGAAAAAAGCGGCTGAATGGCACGGCATGCATACAGAAGAAATGACAATGTCTATTGGATTCGCGCAAGCCAAAAACCACAACAACGCCTCAATCGACGACCTTGAGCGCATGGCTGACGCCGACATGTACGCCGAAAAGGAAAAGTTTTACAAAGAGCGCGGCATCGAGCGCAGAAGGTAGTCTACCACCCCATCAGCGCCGGCGTGTACGGCGCAAAGGCCCAGCCGTCAAGCGAAAGGCCTACGGAAAAAAACGTCGTTTGGATTCGCTCTTGCATGCCGGGGATTTGGACAATCGCAAAGCAGGCTTTTTGGCTTCCGCGCGGATGAGAGCAGCTTCCGGGATTTATAAAGTAAGTGCAGTCTTCTTCTTTTGTAACGGCGATGTGGGTGTGACCGTAAAAGACGGCGTCCGCTTGGTTTTCCAACGCCTCTTGGTTAAGGCGGCCCAAACCATAGTAAACGCCCTCCGCGTGTCCGTGGGTCACCAAGACGCTCATGCCCGCGACCTTAAGCAATTGATGCAGGGGAACTTTTATCTCGCCATCGCCAAAAGGAAACTCGGGATAGTCCCCGTTCCCGCGCGCAAAGGCAGCCACAGGCGGAAAGGCCTTACAAAGCTTTTTGTTTTTTTTGGTCGCTTCCAGAACGGAACAAAGGTCTCCGATTCCGTCGCCGCAAAAAACCAAAGCGTCGCAACGCTCGCCAAATTTTTCAACGATAGCTTTAAAGACATCCGCTCTTCCGTGCGAGTCAGAGATGACCAAAAGAGTCGCCCTATCTTTTTTAGCGAGAGCCTTTATTGCGTCGGCGCTTCCGATCGCAAAGTCAGGCCGTTGGGCAAGCTCTATCATTTTTCTTCGATTACAAAATGGTTGATTGACTGCAAGCCGCTTTCCGCGTCAACGTAGCGCGAAACCTTGTAATTTTTTCCGACGATGCGCGAAACATGCGCCATCAAATCCTCGTTTCCGGGGAGCGGAGCTTGGGTCAAAAGCATGTATTCTATCGCGCTGTCCAAAATTTTGTCCAAGTCTTTCACTTGCGTTTGAACGACTTCTTCCTTGTTGCTTTCGTCGTCGGCGGAACCGCTTCCTTCCATCGCGCGGTCAACCACAAAATTCGCGGTGGCTTCGATTCCTTGCACATCGTCTTGCGGAAAGAACGCGTAAACAGGATAGGGAATCATAGTCTCTTGCGAAGAATATTCGTCTTCCAATTTTGCGATGGCGTAGTTTGTGTTTTCGGGAGCGCCGATCACAATCAAGCCGGCAAGTTCCCGCTCCCCGACAAGTGACGGCAAACGGCTGATTCTGCCCATAGGAAAGTCGTCCGGGAAGATCAGCGGAAAAAGCAAGCCGCCGGCTTCCGTTCCGTCGTCAAGGCCGTATTTGGGCAAAAGAACGTCGATTATTTTTTGAACGTAAGCCTTGTCATTGTAGCCGTAGCCAAAAACAAGGCAAATCTTTTTTTCGGACGGGTGCCAGGAACTTGACGAAAGCGAAGCCTTTTTTTCTTCGGAAACTTCTATCGCAAAGGGATCTGGCGTATTTTTATGAGCCTCTTGTTTTTTGCAAGAGAAAACGGCGAACGAAAAAAGCGCCGCGACAATCAAAACCAATTTTTTCATAATAGAACATTTTATCAAATCCGCGGATTTTTTTCAACCAAAAAGCCGGCACGCCATTGCCATCAATTTCGCGCTCGCCTTGAATAAGCGGTCCGTTTGCGCTATCATAAAAACATGAACTTTGTCACAGGCCTTTTGCAATTAATAGGCTCGCTTGCCTTTCTTTTATATGGAATGAAATTGATGAGCGACGGCGTCCAAAAAAGCGCCGGCGAACGCTTGCAGCGCGCGCTTTCCGTAATGACTGGAAACCGCTTTAAGGGCCTTTTGACCGGCCTTTTCATAACGATGGTAATCCAGTCGTCGGGCGCGACGACGGTGATGGTAGTCACCTTTGTCAACGCGGGCCTTTTGACTTTGCAGCAGTCGGTCGGCGTAATTTTTGGCGCCAACATCGGAACGACAATTACGGCCTGGATTGTTTCAATCTTTGGCTTTAACTTTAAGATCGCCGCCTTTGCGATTCCGATTTTTGGAGCGGGCTTTTTTCTCACTCTTACAAAACGCAGCCTTAACAAAAACATCGGCCAAGCCCTCATGGGTTTTGGCCTTTTGTTTTTGGGCTTGAGCATGCTAAGCGATTCCCTTTCATTCAAGCCGGAACAGCTGTCGCGTTTTTCTTGGATTGACGACATTCAGTCCTGGGGAGTCTTTTCGCTTGTCATCGCGATTATAGTCGGAATCATCGTAACGACAATTTTGCACTCGTCAAGCGCCTTTAGCGCGATCGTAATTACAATGGCCTTCAACGGCTTGATCACTTGGGAATTTTCGGCCGCCCTCATTTTGGGAAGCGGAATCGGCTCCACAATCGACGCGATTTTGGCAGCTTTTGGATCAAACGCAGACGCAAAGAGAGCGGCCTTTATCCACGTATTCTTTAATGTCGCCGGAACGGTTTTAGTTCTCTTCTTCTATTCGCTCTTCCTAAACTTCATCGACTTTATCACGCCTAAAGTGGCCAACATCGCCATAAAAATTTCAGTCTTGCAAAGCGCCTTTAAGGTTCTTTCCACAATTTTGTTCCTGCCCTTTACAAAGCAAATCATCGCGCTCAGCAAGCGTTTCATTCCCGACGACGCAAAGGGCAAAAACAACTTTTACCGCCTTGACTTCATCGAATCCGCGCTTGTCAAAGAGAACGTCGGCGCCTACATCATCCGCGCCGAAAAGGAAATCAAAGACCTTACCGACTTGGCCACCGACATGTTCGACACAATCCAAATCGGCCTCAAAAAGCGCGACCAGTCTTTTATCGACGAGCACATGGAAGAAATCATCCAGGCCGAAAACTACGCCGACCAAATGCACGAGCAGTTGACGCGCTATATCGTCCACATCGAGCGCATGGCCGTAAACGAAAAGCAGATGGAAAACCTTTCGCTTATGCTTTCGATAATCGGCGATTTGGAAAGCATGACCGACGAATGCTTGAACATCGCGCTTTTGTTAAAGCGCTCAATCGAAAAGAACATGAGCTTCGAGATCGAAGACGCCGACCGCTTGATTCCTTATGTGGAATTGGTTCGCCAGTTCTTGCAGTTCATCCACATCAACATCAACAAGCACTTGGATTCCGACAAGCTTTCGATGGCGGAAGAGTTGGAAAACCAAATCGACATGTTCAGAAAAAACCTAAAGAAGATCGCCCGCAAGCGCTTGGAAAACGGCGCCGACGTAAAAGCCGAGCTTTTGTACATCGACATTGTCCGCCAAATTGAAAAAATCGGCGACCGCGCTTTTGGAATTGCCGAAGCCTTGGGTCAAACGCAGTAAAGATGTCCGGGTCAAGCCCGAACATGACACGCTCCGCCACCCCTGTCATTGCCGCGCTTGACGCGGCAATCTTTTTATCAAGCCATTCGCGCGGACGACGCGTTTTTGGCCTTCCAGGTCCAACTCTATTCCTACATCGCTAAAACCGTTGGAGCGCAAAAAATCCGCGGCTGCGTCGGCGTTGTACTCGCCGGTTTCGCACAACAACTCTCCGCCGGGCGCAAGATGCCCCCGCGCTTCAAGAGCGAGCCTTCTAAAAACCTCAAGGCCGTCGTTAGTTCCGCTAAAATCGCCAACCTCGTTTATGTCGCCGTCAAGCGCCAAAAGGGGCTCGCTTCTTCCGTCGGCCAAGAGCGAGCGCGCTTGGTTATGGGGAATGTAAGGCGGATTGGAAAGGATTGCGTCAAACTTTAACGGCAAGGCGTCAAACAAATTGCTTTGAACAAACCTTACTTTTTGCAACTCGTCGGGCGACAAAAGCGCGCGAGCGTTTTTTTGTGAAACATCAAGCGCGGCGGCGCTTATGTCTGCAAGCGTAAATTTTGGGACTTGCTCCAATGGAACGCGCTCGTCGTCAATCAAGGAGCGCAACACGCTCAAAGCGACGCAGCCGCTCCCCGAGCACATGTCGCAAACCGAAAGGACAGAATTTGGATGCAAATAAATTTTGTCAGCCAAAATTTCAATGGCGCGCGCCACTAAAATTTCAGTGTCGGGCTTGGGTATCAAGACCGATTTATCCACATAAAAGTTTAGGCCGTAGAATTCTTTTTGGCCGGTTATGTAAGCCACAGGAAGGCCTTTGGCGCGCGCGGCCGTCCATTCCAAAAGCCGCTCTTCTTGGTCGGGAGCCAAATCATAGTCGCGGTTCATCAAAACAAAAGTCTTGTCCTTGCCCAAAAGCGCTTGCAGCAACACGTCCGCGTCCAAGGCCGCGCTTTGCGATGAGACCTTAATTTTTTCTACGATAATTTTTTTGGCGTCCTGAATTGTCATTTATAAAACCGGCGTTCAGTCTTCGGAAAAAAGCGGTCTCAAGAATTCGGCCGGGACAACGCTCATAAAGACCCAAGTTTTCTCTTCGCTTTCTTTAATGACGCGGCCGCAAGCGATTACTTGCCTCAAGGTTTCGTCCACGCACTCCACGCAGAATTTTAGGAAAACCAAGCCCCTTTCTTTTGACTGCGTTCTAATCTCTTCAAACACGCGTTCCTTCTCTTGCGCGCTTACAAAGTTTCCAAACCTATCCTTGAATTTTTCCTTAAAGTCTTCCTCGTCATAACCGAACAACTCGTACAATGACTTATTGGCGCCGTAGATTGTGTCGTCAGTCAATGTCGCTTCAATTTTAAATGTTCCGTCAGGCATTCTATTCAAAGCGTCGCCGTCAGAATTCGCTATGCCTTCCAAAGTGTGCGCCAAGTTCGAGTTAAACGTGCTTTCGCGCATGTATTGAATGCGGGCGTCAAAACCGCTCCAATTGACAACCTTGGCGCGCATCGTGTAGCAAGTGGATTCGCCCTGCCTTGGGAAAATGTTCTTTTGAACAAAGTCGCGGAAGACGCCGTCTTCCCTAATGCAAAAGTCGCAAGGCTGGTCGCGGTCGAACAAAACGTTGTAGCACTTTTTTCCGATGCAGTTTTTCTTTTCTTTGCCGCAAATCTTGCAAGCGACTTTGTTGACATAAATCAAATCGTAAGAATCGGCGTAGCAAACGTAAACCGCGTCGGAGAACTCGTCCAAAAGCCAGTCCATGTTCCTGTAAAAAACATAAGAAGGCAAAACGCTCTGCCCGGCAAAAACATTGAACTGGTTCTTTCCGTAACGCTTGGCCGCCAAAAGCGCCATGTCGGAATTGTTGTAAAGCGTTTGGTAGTCCATTCCGTAATCCGGCGCCACAGCGACTCCCATAGAACAAGTGACTTTAAATCGTTCAACGTCAAACTGCAAGGCCGAATTCAAATCGGTCAGCATAAGCTCCAACTCGTCCTTGGAATATTTCTTGGGAATGAAAACCGCAAACTCGTCGCCGCCCATTCGGCACACGCAAGTTTTTTTGTCAAAAAATTTTACAAGAATGTTGGCGACCTTTTTTATCGTATCGTCGCCTGTCATGTGGCCAAAAGTATCGTTGATTGTCTTAAAGTCATCGATGTCAAGGCTGATAAAGACAGCGTCGTAACTGGCACTCTTTACAAAAAATTCGCCGACAGACTTTTCCAAAATCGTGCGGTTGTCCAAGCCCGTCAAGAAATCCGAATGGGCTTGCCGCTCGATTTCCAAAAGTTTTTTGGTCAGCGTTTTTTCTTGCTCCAATTTTTTTACAAAAGAATGGGCCACTACGTTGCGAACGCGATGGCGCATGATGTTTGCATTGTACGGCTTTTGCAAAAAATCGTCGGCGTTAAGCTCAAAAGCTTTTTGTTCCGCATCCGCCTCGCCTTGCGAAGTCACGATTACGGGCAAAGTCTTTGTCCGGTCGTCGGCACGAATTTTTTTAAGGACTTCGTAACCGTTCATAACCGGCATGATTAAGTCCAAAAGAACGATGCTGATTTTTTCGTGGTTGGCCTCGATGTATTTCCACGCCTCGGCGCCGTTTGCGGCTTGGGCGATCTCAAAGTCCTTTTTGAACATTTCGGACAAAATTATTCTGCTTGACTCAACGTCGTCAACAACCAGCATAACGCCGTTTTGTTTTTCCGAATCGCCAAAAAGCGCGCCTTCAATGTTGGCCTTTGTAAGGTTTTCCACGCCTTCGGTTCTTGGCGAATCCATGTCGGTCAACCTGGACTTTCTTAAGAGCGAGAAGAATTCGTCGCGGTCCAAGGGCTTTGAAAAATAATAGCCTTGGACAAAAGAGCAGCCCATGTCTTTTAGCTGCGCGACTTGGCTTTTTGTCTCCACGCCTTCGGCCACAACTTTTAGGTTGAGCCAGTTGGCAAGGCTTATGATGTAACTTAATATTCCGCGGCCGTTTGTCCGTTCCATCTCGTTTCGGACAAAAGTCATGTCAAGCTTTAAAATGTCGATCGGCATTTCGCTCAACATATTGAGCGAAGAATAGCCCGAACCGAAATCGTCCATTTCAATCAAGAACTCGCGCTTTCTTAATTCGTAAATAATTTTTACGATTTGCTCCGGGTCTTCGGTGTAGGCGCTTTCGGTAATTTCCAAGTGAAGGTATTTTGCCGGAATGTCGTATTTTTTTACCAAGCCCGAAAGAATTGACACAAGATTTGGATTGAGCAAATCGGCGCGAGACACGTTCACGCTGACAGGAATCGCCTTGTTTCCGGCGGCAATCCAAGCGCGCAAATCGATGCAAACCTTCTCCCAGATGTACATGTCCATTCTGGTGATAAAGCCGTTCTTTTCAAAAAGAGGAACGAAGTCTCCCGGAGACATCATTCCCATTTCCTTGCTGCGCCAACGAACAAGCGCTTCCGCTCCGGCAATGGTTTCGGTCGCAAGATCGTATTTGGGCTGGTAGTAAACCAAGAACTCGCGGTTCCTTAGCGCGGTCTCCATGCAGCCGGCGATCTTTTGCTCGTTGATCATCTTCTTGCGGATTGAATCGTCGTAGTAGCAGTAATAGACCCCGTAACGACCCTTGATTTTTTCGGCGGCCATTTGCGCTCGGTCGCACATAACCGAAATCGAGGCGCGCATGTTTTTTACTTGGTAGATTCCAAAGACAAGGCGCAAATGCAAGTTGAACCGTTTTACTTCGTCAATCTCGTTCAAGCGGTCGATGATTTTTTTAAAGCCTTCGTCAGTAAATGATTCCGGCCGTTCGCTAAGCGCGAAGAAAATGTCTTCCGAAAAATGTCCGACAATTCCGTTCCATTTTTTGGCTTCGTCAAAAAGCAGCTGGCCTACTTGCCGCAAAATTTTGTTGCCGATTTCTATTCCGCAAATGTCATTGACCAACTTAAAGCGCTCAATGTCAATGCAAATAAAGTCATAAATTTTGTCGCCGCGCGCTTCCAAAATCTTTTGCGCTTGTATCATAAAGAAAGGCTTTGAATAAAGGCCTGTCAAATCGTCGCGGCTTACGGTTTTCATCGTAAGCGACGTTTCGCGCATTCGTATTACATTTTGAAAGCGGCGCAAAATAATTTGGTCGTCATAAGGCTCGTGGATAAAGTCGATGGCGCCGTTTTCCATCGCCTCCAACTCGGCTTTGTCGGAATGCCGCTTGGCGCTTACGATAATCGGAATGTGCGAAGACCAAGCGTAAGAATTTACGCTGCGCAAAAATTCAACACAGGCGCTTTGCGACGAGCTTGCGACAGAAGACTGCCCCAAATCTGCCGAAACGCAAACGGCGCTTACAAGGTTTGGATTTGTCTTTATAAATTGCGCCGCTTCTTTTGGCGAAGAAGTGAACAAAATAAAAAATTGCCGCTCAAGGATTTTCTTTAGATTAGAGAAAGTGTCTTTTTCGTCGTTCAGCAATAAAACTGTGGGTAAATTCATTACGCTCCAAGTTCGCTAACGTCTGCCTTTAACTGTTCTTCCTTTGCGTATACATTAAGCGCGTCAAGCATGTCGTCCATATTTCCCATCATGAACGAAGGCAAGTTGTGCGCGCTGTAATTTATTCTGTGGTCTGTCACGCGGTCTTGCGGAAAGTTGTATGTGCGAATTTTTTCGGAACGGGCGCCAGAACCGACCATGCTTTTTCTAGCGTCGGCGCGCTCGGCGTTTTTCTTGCTTTCTTCCAATTCAAACAAGCGGGCGCGCAAAACTCTCCAAGCCTTAGCCTTGTTTTTGATTTGCGATTTTTCGTCCTGCTGGATTACCACGATTCCCGTCGGAATGTGGGTCAAGCGCACGGCGGAGTCGGTTGTGTTTACGCACTGGCCGCCTGGACCACCGGCGCGCATTACGTCAACGCGAACGTCGTCGGGCTTAATGTCAATGTCTGTTTCTTCCGCTTCTGGCAAAACGGCGACAGTCGCGGTCGAAGTTTGCAAGCGGCCTTGGCTTTCTGTTTGCGGAACGCGCTGAACGCGGTGAACGCCTGATTCCCAGCGCAAGGTTCCGTAAACAAATTTTCCGCTGATCGAAGTTACGATTTTGTTAAAGCCGCCGACTTCGGTCTCCTGCGCTTCCATAGTTTCGGTTTTCCAGCCCCGGCGTTCCGCCAAGTGGCAGTACATTTCCCACAGCTCGCGGGCAAAAAGGCTGGCTTCGTCGCCGCCGGCCGCGCTACGGATTTCCAAGATAATGTTCTTTTCGTCAAGGGGATCCGGCGGAATCAATTTCATCTTGATCCGCTCCTCCAGCTTGGGAACTTCTTCTTCCAAGGCCTTGAGCTCTTCGCGGGCCATTTCTTTCATGTCCACGTCGTCTTCTTCGGTGATGATCTTCTTGTCGGCTTCGATTCCGTCAAGGGTCTTTTTGTATTCGTCGTAAAGCGCGCAAACTTCGCTCAAATAATTGTTTTCGCGCATAACCTCTTTGTATTTTTTTTGGTCCTTTACAAGGGCCGGATCGAGTATTTGTTCTTTTACAGTTTCGTAGCGCTTGGCGCAGTCTTCCAATTTCTTCAATAAGTCCATATCCGAAAAATTATAGCGCTTCTTATAGAATTTTTCAACTGATTTTGTTATACTGATTTTATTATGGAAGAAAAGAAATGCGCCCTGGTCGTCATAATCGGCCGTCCCAGCGCCGGAAAATCCACTTTTTTGAACGCGGCTTGCCAAGAAAACGTCTCGATTGTCTCGCCGATTCCGCAAACAACAAGGAACGCGATCCGCGGCATCGTAAACACTTCGCTTGGCCAGTTGGTCTTTGTGGACACGCCCGGCTACCACAAGTCTGAAAAAAAACTCAACCTAATCTTGCAGCAAACGGCAAAAGACCAGCTTGAGGGAGCGGACGCAGTTTTGTACTTGATTGATTCCACCAGGGAAGGCGGCGAGGAAGAAGCCTTGATAGCCGACCTTGTGCGCCCCTACGCCGCAAAAACGATTGTCGCGATAAACAAATGCGACCTTCCCGAAGCCAATGTTCTTGCCAGCAGGACTTTTGTGGGCCAGGCTCTTTCGGAATTGCCCGCAGGCCGCATTCTTGAAATCTCCGCAAAAAACGATACAGGCGTCGAGGAACTATTGCGCGCCCTTTACGCAATCGCTCCCGCCCAGCCCAACCTTTACCCAGAAGGCTTTTACACCGACCAAGAAGTTGAGTTCCGCATTGCCGAAGTCATTCGCGGCGAAGCGATAAACCGCTTGGAGCAAGAAATCCCCCACGCCATTTACGTAGAAATCGCCGACGCCGAATTTAAGAACGACGGCAAAAAACTTTGGGTCCGCGCCTTTTTGTGCGTCGAGCGCGAAAGCCAAAAGGGAATCGTAATCGGAAAAGGCGCTTCGATGATCAAGACAATCCGAACGGAATCGCTAAAAAAATTGCGCGAAATTTTTGAATACAAAATCGACTTGGACTTGCAAGTAAAGGTGGACAAAAACTGGCGGCAAAAGGACGACCGCCTATCGCGCCTCTTAAAATAGTCATTGTCATTCCCACGCTTGACGCGGGAATCTTTTGTACAAAAGATTGTCGAGTCAAGCCCGACAATGACATAGTTTCAAAACTAGAATTGGAAGGCCGGTTGCGACTCAAAGCGCATTTCTTGCCCGGTCGCCGGATGCGTAAAGACCAACTCGCTCGCGTGCAATAAAAGCCGCTCCTCTTCTTTTCCATAAAGATTATCGCCTACAATCGGAGCGCCCAAAGCGTAAGCCGCGGCCACGCGCAGCTGGTGGGTGCGTCCGGTATGCGGCTCAAACAAAACGCTTGTCGCTTTATGTTCTTTTCCATCCGCGCCGCGTCGAGTCCAAACGCGCAAGCGCGTCCATTCGGTGACGGCAAGTTTTCCGTAAACTTCGTCTAAAATTTGCCGCGGCCGATTTTCAAGGTCAACTCGATGTTTTAGTTCCACCCTGCCCGACTCTTCTTTTACAACTCCGTCCAAAAGCGCGATGTAATTTTTTTTGACTTGACGGTTTTCAAATTGCGCGTTGAGGGCGCGGTGGCTCGCCTCGTCAAAGGCAAGAACCATAAGGCCGCTTGTGTCCATGTCCAAGCGGTGGACGCTCGGCTGCTTTATCATCTTTGGAAAAAGCCTTTGCGCGCGCGTAACGACGCAATCCTGCTTGTCCTCTCCCCGGCCCGGAACTGACAAAAGGCCTGAGGGCTTGTTGACCACCAAAATGTTTTGGTCGCGGTAAACTATTTCCAAGCCCAAAATCGCGGGCAGTATCAAGGCGCACTTTTCGTCGCAAGGCGGATAAAAAGTTTTTGGAACAAGGCGGGTGTTGGGCTTTCCCCAATAAAATTCCGCAAGGCTCACGGGCAGCAAATCTTTGCTAAAGGCCTCGCTCAAAAGTTTTGGAGCGGAACAGTCGCCCGTTCCAGTAGGCAAAAGCTTTGCGTTGGAAATGTCGCTAAAGGTCCGCCACTTTTTGTCGGCGCAGCAAAAGCGGTAAAGCGAATAAATTTTTTCCAGCGTTTGGTTGCAAAGCACCAATCGCTCTTTGTCGCGCGCGGCCTTTTGCTCCGGACTTTCGTTTGGAGGAACCGCGCTAAGCTCGTGAATTTTTTTGTCGTTTGGAAGAATCGCGGCGTTGTATTTTTCTTCGTCAAAAAGCGGAGGCGCCCAGCCGGGCCGATTCCACTTTCCGTCATAGGAGCCGCTAAAAGCGCGGAGAACAACTTCGTTCCCCGCTTGGTCAAGGCAAACAAGCGCGCCGAACATTCCTGTCCAAGCGCAGCCTTCGCGCTCCAAGTCCTCCATCATTTTTTGGCAAACTTGGCGTGCCTTGCTTTCGTCAAAGGGAGCGAACATGGCCGTCTTCTTGCGCTACAAAAACCATAGGGCGGTTTTTTGTAAAGAAGCCGTTTTCGACAACTCCGACAATCGCGTTAAGTTTCTTTTCCATCGCTTTTGGATCGACCGGCTTTTGCCACAAGACGTCAAGGATTTGGTTTCCATTGTCGGTGATGACAGGACCGGCCTTTTTTACGCCCTCGCGCAAAACGCATTTTCCGCCAAGCTTTTCAATCGCTTTTTGAACGGGAACGCGGGCGTCGGCGATTATCTCGACCGGCAAGGGGAACTTTGTTCCAAGCGATTTTACGGCCTTTGAAGAGTCGCCGATAACGACAAAAGTTTTGGCGTTGTATTCGACAATCTTTTCTCTTAGGAGCGCCGCGCCGCCGCCCTTTATGACCGACTTGTCGGGAGCGATTTCGTCGGCGCCGTCAATGGCAAGGTCCAACTTTCCGCCGATAGCCTTGTCGTTCAAAGAATAAACGGGGATTCCAAAATCTTCGCAAGCCAATTGCGTTTGAAAGCTTGTGACAACGGTCTTTATGTCGCGCAAGGTTCCGTCGGAGATTCTTTCCGCCAAACGGCGGACCGCGGGCATCGCCGTAGAGCCGGTGCCCAAGCCGATTTTCATTCCGCTAAAAATTTTTTTCTGTTCGATAAGCGTGTCGATCGCCGTCCGCGCCACAAGTTCCTTCTGCTCATTCTGACTTAGTTTCTTCATAATCGACTCCAGTGAATATTTTAAATTGCTCGTAGGCTTGGTACTTCAACATCGCCTCGCCGTTGCAAACCCTGCAGCCGGCAGCCATCGCGCGCTCCATAATCGGCGTGACCTTGGGCGTGTAAACGATGTCGAACAAAAGTTCGTTTCCAGTCCATCTATAAAACGAAAGCGGATCGTTTTGCGAATTGCTCGGCTCGGTTGAATTCATTCCGGCGGAAGTCGTTTGGATTATCACGTCGGAATATTTTTCTATCAAAGGAATCGCGTCCGTGGAAAGCTGCGAATGCTCAAAACCGAACATGTCCGCGACAGCCTTGGCGCGCAAGGGCGTTCTGTTAAAGACGCAAGCCTTTCCGCCTAGCATTTTCACCGCGTAGGCAACCGCTCGGCTGGCTCCGCCCGCTCCGATGATAGCGATTCTTTTATGCCTCAAATTCTTGAAGCCCGTAAATTCCAAAAGGGACTTGGAAAATCCCGAACAATCCGTGTTGTAGCCGTACCACTTGTCGTTTTTGCGGACGATCGTGTTGGACGCGGAAATTTCCCGCACTCTGTCGTCCACTTCAAAGAGTTCGTTCAGCACAGTTTCCTTGTGCGGCACGGTGACAGACATTCCCTTTACGCCGATTTCATTGGCGAACTCAATCGTTTGATGAATGTCAGCCGAAGGAATCGGAATGTAAACCGCGTTCATAAAATGGTTCACGTATCCCTGGTTGTGCAAAAAAGGACTGTTGGTTTTTACAAGCGGCCAACCTGTGATTCCGTAAATCGAAGTTTTGTCGTTCAAGTCCTTAAAGTGATAGACTTGATTCATCATAATCGGATCGATATGGCCGATCGTCTTCAACTCGTTGTCAACGCTGTCAGCCGAAGTGTATGTCAAAAATGAATGTGTTTTGTAAGCCAAAATTCTTGACACAATTCCCATCGGACCCATCGCGCAAAGAATGTGCTCGTATTTAGTGAAGTCGCGGGTTTCGTAAAAAAGATTTTTTACGTCGGCCAAAGTTTTTGGCATAAAGGCGATCTTCGGAATTTCGTAGCCGGTCTTTCGCATTTCGTCGCAGCGCTTTATGATGTCGTGGACAGGCTCGTTCATGCTGTGAAAGCTGCGGATGATTTTTGTTCCAAAGGCCAGCGCCGCGTCCTGCAAGCTTGGAATGTGAAAGTCTTCCTCAAAGTCAACGTACTGAAAGTTGCGCTCGGGATTTTGGTCGTCGGCAAAGGCCATCGCCCTGGCAAAGAGCATCGTCCTTGAACCTTCGCCCGCGACAAATTTTCCGCCGTCAACGCGGCGGCGGATTGTCAAAATGCAAGGCATTTTTGCCAGCTCAGGAAATTTTCTAATGTGAAGGCTTTCGTCTTCGTCAAGAAAGTCGGCGCGCAGCTCAAGCAAGTCTACGTAAGGTCTGTAGCGGCGAACCAAATCCAAGTTTTCTTTTATCGTTTTTCCTGTAAGCGTCAGGCAAATTTTAGGACTTTGCATTTTTTATTGAACGGTAAGCCGCTCCTTTTCTTGGTTCAAGACGCTCAAGGCCAGCGTCGTTCCGTGCGGCACCGCGTAGGGAACGGTTATCTCGCCTCCAATGTGGTTGAATGAGGCCAGCGTGTAAGAAGCGCCCTCAGGCGGAAAGGCTTCCAACTTGACGGGAACGGCAAGAGGATAGCGGGAAACTGTCGCTGTAAAAATTCCGTTTGTCCAAGTTGAAGAATCGGTTTTCTTAACGCCGGCAACTTCGTCTTCGGTTCTGCCCTTGATGTCCGCGTCGACGATTGTGTCTCCGCTAAAGCTTGTGTTCAATTCGGGAAGAGCGAACTCAAGCGCGATTTTTGAATACTCGCCAACTTGTGAATTTTCGGGCTCCGACTGGCTTACTACCGTTCCGGGAGTTTCGCCGTCTTTTGCTATGTGGCTTGTAAATTCAAAAAGCAAGGGAGTCGTTCCCATTCCTTCCAAAATTTCTGCGATTGTCTTTCCAATGTAGTTTTGAATGGAAACGCGGGGAGGCGTGGGGCCGCTAGAAACGATGAGCTGCAATTCCACAGGCTGAGTTATGGGAGTGCCCTCGGGCGGCTCCTGCTCCAAAATCGTTCCAATAGGAGCGGCGTCCATTTTAAATACGGGATTTCCAATGGTTATCTGCGGAGTTTCAACGCCGCCGTAAAGCGCGTCCAGCTTGTTCTTGAGCGCGTCGAGATTCGTTCCAACATAGTTTCCGATATGGTCAATCATAACGCCGCGGCTTACGACAAGAGTGACTCGGCGGCCGGCCTTTACGATGCTGCCCGCGCGGGGATTTTGCGAAAGGACTTGTCCCGCCTGGCCCGGAAGATCGCTGTAGCGCAATTGCAATTTGGGATAGAGCTCTTTTTCCTGCATCTCAAGCAAGGCGCGGGTCAAAGATTTTCCCGTCACGTCCGGCACCAAAACCTGCTCGTAGCCCTTGTTGGCAAAAAAGAAAACAGCCAAGGCCGTGATAAACATCAAGACAAAGGCCGCGATTGTATAAGCGATAAAAGCGGGAGAATTCTTTTGCAAATCCGCTTCCATTTCGTTCAAGGAGATTCCGGCGTCTTTTATTTTATTCTTAATGTCCATAATTTCGCTCCAAAAATAATAGAAGATTATAGCAGAAAAAGGGAATAAATTCAAGGACAATGCAGCGTCCAAAGGACGCGGTGAAACCGCTCGAAACAACGATTATGGTTTTGTCAACAAAAACACGAGCGGTGGAGGCCCTAAACTAGCCGCGTGCCGACAAAATCCCTTGCGCCGTTCATAAAGTCCTTGTAGCCCATGGCTTTTTTTTGCTGGCGCTGGAGTTCTGTGACGCAGAGGCAGCCTTGTCCGCACTTTACGAGAATGCCGCGCTTTTTGTCAAAGGCCGCGACGGTGCCGGAAACGGCTGGACGGCCAGAAGGCGCGGCTTCTTGGCCTTGCAAACAATCGTCGTCAAGCGGAGCGGCCTTCAGTATCTTTAGCGTTTCGCCAGACTCGCCGCCGATTCTGGTCCAGGCGCCGGGCTCGCTTGTGTAGGCACGGATGGCGGCGGATATTTTTTTTGCG
This sequence comes from Treponema sp., assembly GCA_017645785.1. Taxonomy (GTDB): domain Bacteria; phylum Spirochaetota; class Spirochaetia; order Treponematales; family Treponemataceae; genus Treponema_D. The sequence continues at coordinate 25,612 of JAGCNW010000014.1, read as the reverse complement.
GAATCGTTCCAATTTATAAGGGCGTCGTCTTTGCTGATTGTTTTTGTGTAGCTAGCCTCGCCTTCTTGAGCCTTTCCTTTTGGGAAGGAAGATGCGGCGGCAGTGTCGCACAAAAGGCCTTCAAGCAAAGCGGCGGCGATTTGGGCGCTCTTGTCCAAAAGGCTGTCGGTTGTTTCCGTTCCGTCAAGCGCGATTTTTTCCTGCGCCAAAATTTCGCCTTCGTCCATGCCCAGCGCCAAAGTTTGGACTGTTACGCCGGTCTCCTTGTCGCAATTTAAAATCGCCGCGGGAACTGGTGTGGCTCCCCGGTACTTGGGCAAAAGCGACGGATGCACGTTGACCCCGCCCGCCTTAAAGAGCGACAAAAATTTTGGCCCGAATATTTTTCCGTAGGCAAAGCAAACTAGCGCGTCAAAGCCTTGGGCGGAAATTTGTTCCCGCGCGGCCGAGTCCAACTTTTGCGGGCAAAAGACCGGGATGCCGCGCTCTTGGGCCAACAAGCCGACGTCGGTTGGCGTAAGCTCTTTTCGCCTGCCCTTGGCGCTGGGCGGGTTTGTCAACACGCCCGCGATTTGCCAGCCGCCGTTTTTGGCTTGCTTGTCAAGCAGGAGGCGCAGCGTTGTCGCGGCGGGAGCCGGACTTCCGGCGTATAAAATTTTAAGCATTGTTTTTCTTGGCTTCCTTGGCCGCTTTTTTCGCGGCTATCTTTGCGGCGATCTTTTTTGCCTTGGCTTCTTTTTCGGCGGCTTTTTTTTCGGCCCGCTCGGCGCGCTTGGCAAACTGTTCCGCGGTCTTCTTGGCAAACTCTGCGTCTCCGCGGTCGATGAAAATCACGCCGTCAAGATGGTCGTTTTCGTGCTGAACGATGCGCGCCAAAAGGCCTTCCGCCTCAAGCGTGAACTTTTTTCCGTTTTGGTCTTGCGCCTGCACAGTCACTTTTGACGGACGCATTATGTTTTCGTAAACTTGCGGAACGCTAAGGCAGCCTTCCTCGTAAGGAACGGAGTCGTCGGAAGTGGCGATGATTTGCGGATTGATAAAAACGCGCCTGACGTCGTCGTCCGCCATCGCGACGAACATACGGATGTTCTTTCCGATTTGCGGGCAGGCAAGGCCCACTCCGTTGGCGGCGTCCATCGTCTCAAACATTTCTTCGGCAAGAGCGCGGAGTTCGTCGTTGATTTCTTCGTCCTTGATCGGAACGGATTTTTGGCGCAAAACTTCTTCGCCAAGCTTGTAAATCTTTAGCATATTCTTATCCTTGCGGCGCGCGCGTGGGCGGCCAAACCTTCGGCGTCGCCCAAAATGCCGGCGGCCTTGGCGCTGGCCAAAGCGCCTTCCTTTCCTTCTATCGTTCTAAGAGTCGTTACAGTTTTTATAAAAGCGCGGACGCTTAGGCCGCCTGTAAATTTCGCAGAGCCGCTTGTGGGAAGCGTGTGGTTCAAGCCTGCCGCGTAGTCGCCAAAAACTTCGGCCGAGCCGTGGCCGATAAAAAGCGAGCCGTAGTTGTGGACCAACTTTTTGGCCGTTTCCAAATTGGCGCCTTCGTCCATCGCAAGCTCCAAGTGCTCGGGCGCCTTTTTGTTCGCAATCTCGCATGCCTCCTCTATAGAAGACGTTACGATTATTTTTCCATAAGTGTCAACGCTCTTTCGCGCGGTCTCAGCGGTGGGCAAATCTTTTAGCTGCTCCTCTATTTCCTGCTGAACGGCCTTGGCCAATTCCTCGCTGTCGGTTGCAAGGAGCGGTTGCGCGACGACGTCGTGCTCGGCCTGCGCGAGCAAATCCGCGGCAAGCCACTTGGGATTGGCGCTTTCGTCGGCGATGGCAAAAACTTCGGTGGGGCCGGCGAGCATGTCGATGCCGACCGTTCCGTAAACAAGGCGCTTGGCTTCGGCGACAAACTTGTTTCCAGGGCCAACGACAACATCAGCCTTGGGAATTGATTCCGTTCCAAAAGCCATCGCTCCGATGGCCTGAGAGCCTCCGCAAGCGTAAACTTTGTCTGCCCCGCAAATGCAGGCGGCGGCCATGATTCCCTCGTCGGCGTAAGGCTTTCCTCCGACAAAAGGCTTTCCGGGAACGCCGGATCCTTGCGTCTTGGCGTCCTCCAAATCGTCGGGGTGAACGCGGGGCGGAGTGCACATAACCACTTGGCCAACGCCCGCCGCCTTTGCCGGAACCACGGTCATGATTACGGTTGACAAAAGCGGAAAGCGGCCCGCCGGAACGTAAACGCCCGCGCGGTCAACGGGAATGTTTTTTTGGCCGGTAAAAAGGCCGGGGGCCAACTCAATTTCAAATTCGTCAAAAGACTGGCGCTGGCGCTCGGCGAATTTTTTTGCCAAGTCGCGCGAATAGCAAAGGGACTCGTAAAGGCCGGGGTCTTCGCGCCGCATTTTTTCGGCGGCGGCCTTAAGCTCGTTCTGCGGAATCTCAAAATGCGAGGGAGCGGAAACGTCAAACTTGGCGCCATAATCAGAAAGCGCCTTGTCGCCCATCTTCTTCACGTCGCGCAAAACGTCTTTTACAACGTCAATGGACTCGCCAAAGTCGCGGCCCTCAAAAAAGCTTTCTTCCAACTCGGATGCTTTAACAATCTTTATCATTTTGGATTCCTCGCGTTTTTATTATACTCAAAAGAAAGGTTTTTGCAACCACGGGAAGCCACAAACAAAGCCGATCGAAGCGAAGTTTCAATTCAGTTTTGTGTTTTTCTTGCCCTAAAGTCAAAAGTTATGCTATAATATTGATATGAGCGAAAGGCAAATTGAGTATTCGGTTTTTTGCATAGAAAACGTCGCTGAAAAACTTGGCAAGGACGGAGCGGAAATTTATAGAACGCTTAAAAACTCCGGCCTGTTAACTTCATATATTATTCCCTCTTACGAAGCGTTGCACACGCAAAGCAAACAATACATTGTTGATGAAATTATTTCTGTCTTAAAAGAAAGGAACCTTGTCGCATGAAATTGTATCACGGCTCCACGCAGATTGTTGAAATGCCTTTGGTTTCTTACGGACGCGACAATTTGGATTTTGGAAAAGGCTTTTATACAACCAACCTTCAGGAGCAAGCGGAAAAATGGGTTCAAAAATTCACACTGCTTGGCAAAAAAGGCTGCATAAACATTTATGATTTTCAAGATGAGGGCATTAAGGAAAAGTGCCGCTACAAAATTTTCCTCGAATACAATGAAGAATGGCTTGATTTCATTTTGTCGTGCAGAAGCGGCGGAAAAGATTACCTGAATTATGACATAATTGAGGGCGGCATTGCCAACGACAAAGTGTTCAACACAATCGAACTATACTTTTCAAAATTAATCGACAAAACAGAAGCATTAAAGCGTCTAAAATTTGAAAAGCCGAACAAACAAATTTGTTTCATAAGCCAAGAAGTTTTAAATAATGTCTTGCGCTACGAAAGCGCTTACGAACTTACAGGAAAAAACACATGACGGCGGACAAAACTCTTTTGCAAATGAAATACGCCAGAATAATTTCTCTCCTTGCAAAAAAAGCGAATGTAACCGAAGAAAAAGCGATGGAACTTTTTTACGATTCCAAAACCTACGCCCTTATTAGCAAGGGCGTAAGCGACCTTCACTGCTTAAGCGACGCTTACCTTGCGGAAGAAATTCTTTTGGAAGTGAAATAAAATTACAAATTGCTTTTCTTCCTATTGCAAGGAGCGCATAAAAGCTGGGCGTTTGACAAAACAGTTCTGCCTCCTTTTGACCACGCTTCTATATGATCAACTTGCAATTCTTCAGGAAAGAACCATTTATTGCATATCTCGCATTTATATTTCCCATCTTTATTTTCTTTTTGAGAAAGAAGTTCCCGCTTGTCATCAATAGTAAAAAGACGCTTGTCATCCACACTGATGCCCTGGACAACCGCCTGAATTATGTTTTCAATTTCAACAGCCTTGTCCGTGAACTTCGCGTCGTCGCTTTTTAAATATCGTTTAATTCTTCAGAGCCCTTGCAGGTGATAACGGAAAGTTCCGTCTCATTAAACTTTCGTTGCGCAGCAGGGGCTGTTTGCTTCCAAATACTCAAAAGAAAGGTTTTTGCAACTACGCTGAGGCGGGGATATTGCTACCTGTTCAAATTAGAGGCACGAACAAAGACATATCGACAAAGACAGTCCAAGACGTTATAATAAATAATCAATTCTTTTGGGTGGAAAAATGCAAAAGTCAAAGCCATTGAAATTCATAGACTTATTCGCTGGAATAGGCGGCTTTCATATCGCGCTTTCAAGTTTGGGGGGAGAAGCGGTTTTCGCAAGCGAATGGGATAAAGACGCGGCAACTGTTTATGAAAACAATTTCAAACTAAAACCTGCCGGCGATATAACCAAAATATCCGAAAAATCAATACCAGACCACGACATACTATGCGCTGGATTTCCATGCCAAGCATTCTCCATCAGCGGCAAACAATTAGGTTTTGAGGACAGCCGAGGAACTTTGTTTTTTGATGTTGCCCGAATTGCAAAAGAAAAGCAGCCAAAAGTCATGTTTTTGGAAAATGTCAAAAACCTAGCAAGGCATGACGGAGGAAAAACGCTAGCGGTCATAAAGAAAACCCTTGACGAAATTGGATATGATGTTTATGACAAAGTTCTTGACGCTTCAAAATTCGGCGTTCCACAAAGCAGAAAAAGAATTTACATTGTTTGCTTTAGAAAAGATTTAAAAGTAAAAGATTTTACTTTTCCGAAAGAAGAAAAAGTTAAGAAACACGTCGAAGACATTTTAATGCCAGATTCTGAAACAAAAAAATATGAAGTGCGAAGAAATGATGTCTTTATGAACAACAACATAAAGGAAAAGTATTCTGACACACCTCTAAGAATCGGCATTGTCAACAAAGGCGGTCAAGGCGAAAGAATTTACAGCCCTCTTGGAACGGCAATCACATTGTCTGCTTATGGCGGCGGAGCTGGAGCGAAAACAGGCCTTTATAGGGTGAACGGAAGAATAAGAAAATTAGCGCCAAGAGAATGCGCTCGCCTTGACGGCTTTCCAGAAAACTTTAAGATTGCAGAAAAAGATAATATAGCTTACAAGCAATTCGGAAACTCAGTTGTAGTCGACGTTCTAAAAAAGATAATGAAAAGCGCTTTGGAAAAAGAAGAGGTTGCGGCAAAACTATGACAGGTTCACAAATCGCAAAAGGCGGATTTAATAACGAGCAAGAAGTTGCTGACAAATTCAACAACTGGAAGAATGATGTTGACGCACAAAAATGGCTCGAAATAATGATGTACAATCTTGATGAAATCGAATCCGTAAGGGCGGTGAAATTTGGCGGCCGCGGTTATAAATCAGATGTTTTCATCAGAATTGAGATCGCAAAAAAACTTCGAGAGAATGAACCAGAACCTTTGGAAAACATTCAAGTAAAACTTGTTTCCGGCGACAAAGGCTTTAATCAAGTCGAAAAGAAAAAAGTTGAAGGCTATTTAAAACTGTGGCATATCGATTCTGAAATTGAACAATTACTAAAACTTTATGATGGAGAGCTCCCGGCAAGAGAAGGAAGCCGCGATTCAAGACGAATGTTTGTTGATGAATTCTCTGCAGAAGAACAAGAAAAATTAAAAAACTTCTTTCAAAAAAATATTATAATGATTATAAGTGACATAATTCGAGGCCGAGGTCGTTTTGCAGCTGAATGGACTTTGGTTATAAACAAAAATGATGATTATAAATGGTGTCTAATGGCAGTAAACGAAGCAATTTCAATTTACGCAGGCGATTGCCAGGTAAAATTTACCGACAAAGGAAATATTCGACTTGGCAACATTACGCTCCAAAGAAAAGGCGGAGATAACGGCGCCGATTCCGCGAATATGCTTCAATTTAAAGCTGACCCTATGATGTTGTTCGGGATCTAACCTTTTTTCTTCCTTTTTCCACGCGCAAGGGGGTGTAGGGACGCGAAGCGTTCCGAGCGCAGTGAGGAATGAAGCGAAAGCGGAATCCCGCAACACCCGACCCGCCGCTAGGCGGGATGCGCCCATAAAAAAGCGCTAGCAAAATCACGCAAACTGTGATATAATCTTCTATTATGAATTTACCAGAAAACAAATGGTTGCGCGGAGCCATCCCCGCGCTGCTCTTGCACTGCTCCATCGGAACAGTTTACTGTTGGTCTGTTTTTAGCCAGGAAGTCGCCGCCTACATCGGCAGCCCCAAAAGCCACGTCGAGTGGGCCTTCTCTTTGGCGATTTTCTTCTTGGGAATGTCGGCCGCCTTCTTGGGCGACTTTGTTGAAAAGGACATTCACAAAAGCTCTTTGATCGCAACGATTTTCTTTACAGTCGGAATGGTGGGAACCGGAGCCAGCATTTTGGCCAAGTCCCTGCCCGGCGTTTTGATTTGCTACGGCGTGATTATGGGAATCGGTTTGGGAACCGGCTACCTTTCGCCCGTAAAGACATTGATGCTTTGGTTCAAGGACAAAAAAGGCTTGGCCACCGGCCTTGCTGTCGCAGGCTTTGGAGCGGCCAAGGCGATCGCCACTCCTATCATGCAAGCGATCGTCGCAAGGTGCGACGACAACCCGGCCTATATGTTCATGATTATGGGCGGCGTTTACTGCGTGATGATGTTCATCGGCCACTTGCTTCTAAAAAAGCCGGCCGGCTGGGTCGAAGCCCACGACAAGCAAACGGTCGGCGAGTTCCTCAAAAAGTTCGGCTCTAACTTCAAGACTTGCTTTTCAAACCGCGAGTTCCTTGGCATTTGGATTATGTTCTACATCAACATCGCTTGCGGCCTTGCGCTCATCTCGCAGGAAAAGCCGATTTTGCAAACAACGGGCCTTGGCTTTATGACAATCAGCGCGATCGGAACGGTAACGGCCATCGCCAACGCTGCCGGCCGCTTGGGCTTTAGCGCGGCCGCCGACGGACTCAAGGACCGCAACACGATTTACAAGTGGATTTTCGCGCTTTCGATTTTGTTCACCGGTGTCATCATCGCCACACGCGGAATCATAAACGGAACGCAGCCAATCCTTATGGCCTTGTGCATCGCGCTTCTTATCGTTGTAAACGCGGGCTACGGCGGAGGCTTTTCAAACGTTCCGACTTTGCTTAGCGACCACTTTGGAATGAAGAGCATTTCTTCAGTCCACGGAATGTGCCTTAGCGCCTGGGCCATCGCCGGCTTGACCGGAAACCAAATGGCCAGCTGGATCGTCCGCCACACAGGCGAGTTCACCGAAAAAGTTTTGGCCGACGGCCGCGCCGTCAAGGTAAACCCGGTGGGCTACCAAAACGTTCTTTACGTGACCATCGCGCTTTACATCATTGCGATGATTGTCTGCTGGACGATGGTTGGAAAGCCGCACAAAGACGCGGACGCATAAGATTTGCCAATCCATGACGAAAAAGCCGCCCCGATTTTGGGAGCGGCTTTTTTTTCGCGCTTTTTTGGCTTGCAAAAAGTTCGCGGCTTACTGAACTCTGTTTACAAATTCCATCCGTTCCGAATCAAAGAGGCCCAAGTCGGTAATCTTTAACTTTGGAATTACAGTCAAGGCCAAGAACGAAAGGGTCATGTATGGCGCGTTGAGCTTGCAGCCCATCATGCGCGCCCAGTAGGAAATGTCAGCGTATTCGCGGACGACTTTTTGGCACAAGCGGCTTGTCATAAGGCCCGCGACATTAAGCGGAATGTCGTGAACTCGCACGCGGTTGGCAACCGCAAGCCCGCCCTTGTTGCGAATGATTTTGTTAATGCATTTGACTATGTACTTGTCGTCGGTGCCGACGCAAATTATGTTGTGCGAATCGTGCGCCACGCTGCTTGCAAGCGCTCCGGCCTTTAGGCCAAAGCCGTTCACAAAAGCGACGGCGGGCTTTGCGTCCGGGTTGTAGCGGTTTACGCAAACCAATTTTAAAACGTCGGTCTTTAAGTTTGACTTTAAATATTCGTTTTCCAAGCTGGCGTACATCAAGGCGCTTTCGGTGAAGACTTCCTTGTCGATGGCTTTTATCGTTCTTACTTGCGCGGTGTCGGAACGGATGGCGATGTCGTCGACGGTGATTTTTTTTCGGTTAAAGTTGTTTATGCCCTTGGTACTCGCAGGCTTAAAGTAGGAACGGCTTCCGCTCACAACGATTTGTCCGTTTACGACAACCTTTTCGATTTTCAATTTTTTAATGCCGCTAACAACAATAAAATCCGCGCTATCGCCTTCTTGCAAAAGGCCCAAGTCAAGCTTATAATGCTTTACCGGATTGTAGGTGGCCGCGCGCATAACGTCAAAGGAATCGTAGCCGTCCGCGATAAGCTTTCTGACCATTTCCCAAAGATAGCCCTTGGCCAAATCGCTTGGGTGCAAGTCGTCAACGCAAAACATAAGCTTTTCTGGCGCCACTTTAAAAAGCGGAGCCAAAGCCTTTAAGTTTTTGGCGGCGGAACCTTCGCGGATTTGAACGAACATTCCGCACTGGACTTTTTCCAAGCCTTCTTCGTAGGAAGCGCTTTCGTGGTCGGTGGAAATGCCCGCCGCCGCGTATTTTTTTAGCGCCTCGCCGCTAAGCATCGGAGCGTGGCCGTCAACGGGCTTTCCCAATTTTTTTGCGGCGGCGATTTTTGCCATGACCTCTTTGTCGCCGCTAAGCACGCCCGGAAAGTTCATCATTTCGCCAAGACTTACAACCTGCTTGTTCTTTAAAAGGCGGGCGACGGCGGCAGCGTCCAAGACCGCGCCGGAAGTTTCAAATTTTGTCGCGGGAACGCACGACGGAACGGCAAAGTATATTTTCATCGGAGAACGGGCCGCGTCCTTTAGCATAAAGTCAAAGCCCGCCGCGCCGCAAACGTTCGTTATTTCGTGCGGGTCGGCAACCGCCGCCACAACTCCGTGCTTGAGCGATTCAAGCGCAAAGTATTGGGGCGTGACCATGCTGCTTTCTATGTGAATGTGGGAATTGACGAAGCCGGGGACAAGGTATTTTCGTTCGGCGGTTTGGCAGCGCTCGATTTTTTTTATGCGGCCGTCTTCGACAAAAAGCTTTCCGCCGTAGACTTCCCGCTTTACTACGTCAACGATCTTGCCTTCAAATACTTTCATAATCCGCTCCCTTTAATCACGCCGTACAAATCCTGATAAAGCGTGGCTCCGCTGTAAAATTTTTCGAACGGAATCTTCAAGTCAACGGGAACGCCCGCGTCAATGCAAACATAGTTTCCGTTATCAAGGGCGCACATTTCCATGGCGCTTGACGTGCGGAAAAGCGCTCCGTCGGCGCTTTGCGTAGACTTTACGACAGACGCTCCGCCTCCGCTTTGAACGCCGATGATTTTTGCCAAGCCTTGCCATTTGCATTGCGCCGGAAAAGCGTTCCCGCAAGAAAAAGAAAAGTCGCTTGTCAAAACATAAAAGTCGTAGCCGGTCTTTGCAAGCTTATTGCCGCTTCCGTCGGTAACATCAAGAAAAAACTTTGTGATTGAATTGTCCAAAATATTTCTTATAGGCAGATACAATTGGGCGCAATCTTTAAGAAAGCACAGAGCGGCGACGCACTGCCTTACCGAACCGCCGCCGTTGCAAGAAAGGTCAAAGACAACCTTGTCGACGTCCGTATGATTTGCGATGTCGTCAAACGCCGCCTTAAAAAAAGCGTATGTGCTTTTTTTTGCAAGCTCGCTCAAATCAGTCGGAAGATAAGGCGCGAGCGAAGGAGCCAGCTCCTCAAAACCGTCAAAGGCCAAAACAGCCATTTTTTCAACGCCGCCTTCCTTGACATAGTAAAGACCTGGTTTTCCGCCGGCTCTTTCCCGCAATTCCTCTATTCTTGATTCCGCGACGCGCATTCCCTTCTCCCGCGGGCCGGCAAAGTCACGCATGATATGCATGTAATAATATTCAACTTGTGAATGCGGTTGGTACAAAGACGGAGCGTAGTAGCTTGTATGACTGTCGTCAATATAAGACATCAAAAACTTTCCCAAAGCCAAATCATAAGTGTTCGTGTCGGTACTAAGCAAATCAAAGCCCAAGCCCGCGGCAAAAATGCTGTCGTTAAAGCGCGCGATGTTTTGCTTTCCAACCACTGTCCGATGGTCTTTAAGGGAGTAGTTTATGTCAAAGGTCATGCACAAGGTTCTGTAATTGTATTCAGCCATAAGCTGGCTGCGCGTCGAACTGTTCTTGCGGCCAAACTCGTAGGCTCTTTGAGTGGCGTAATCATCGCCAGCGCTCACAACATCAAAGTAATAATCCGTTCCGCTAAAACTGCATGAACCAATCGGCAAAAAAATCGCCGCAAGCGGTTGGAACGGAATGTACAAAACACCGCCTATAAAAAACATTTTAAGCCCGTAGTCGCCAAGCCTGATCACAGTTCTTTCTTTTGCCTTTATCTGCGTCGTGGAAGTCGACCTAAGAACTTTAGGACAGACCTTAAGGGAATTAGTCATTTCTTCAGCTGTCATATTATCATAGTCCGGAAATACGACAGGCATAACTCCGATGCCATTGTTCAGAGAAACTATTGACGTGATGACTCTGCAAAAATCATCGCTGTAAACCGTTTGGTTTAGAAAGTCAAAGCAAAGCTCGTCGCTGTCCCAGCCGTCAGGCCAATAATGGCCCTTGTTGTCAGTGCAGTTTGCCGGATTATACTTGTATTTATAAACGAAGCCGGATTTTTCGCATTGCCAGCCCCTGTCGTTGGCCCCAGAAATAAAAAGGCAAACGTCTTCAAAGCTCAAAAAGGGAACGTCTTCCCAACCCGCAAGGTAAACCGTCTCAAGCTGCAAATATTTTTGCCCGTTCGCCAAATACAAATTGGACTGGACTTTGCGCGACACGGCGGCCGCCTCGGGGAATTGGTATCCGCCAATGCCAACATAGTTGTTTGAATTGACCGCGTTCTCGCAAGAAAAGAACGCGAAGGACACGGCCAACAAAAACGCCGCGCTGATTTTAACAAAAACTTTTTTCATCCATACTCCTGCCGCTTAGCGACATACCGTTTTCACTTGCGCCGCACGGTGAACCTCGTCTTTGGCGCCTTGTTCTTTTCGTTGCGGGCCTTGTATTCGTTGTACAAAATTTCCTGCGCGCGCTTAGGCTCTTCGCCAGCCTTGGGCTTTAGCGCAACCCAAGAGCCGTCGCTTTTTAGCTCGTAAGAATTTATGTTGGACTCAAAGTAAACGTCAAGAACATGCTTTATTTCTTTGAACGCGGCGGCGTCCAAAATCGGGAACATCAATTCTATGCGGCGGTCGAGGTTGCGCGGCATCCAGTCGGCGCTGGCCAAATAAATTTCGGGCGACGCTCCGTTCTGAAAATAAAAGACGCGTGAATGCTCCAAGTAGCGGTCAACGATGGAAACGACGCGAATGTTTTCGCTCATTCCTGGAACGCCGGGAAGCAGCATGCATATTCCGCGAACGTTAAGCATTATGCGCACTCCGGCCCGATTGGCGCGGTACAAGGCCGTGATCACTTCTTCGTCGGCAAGAGAATTCATCTTGGCGATTATCAAGCCTGGCGTTTGCGGAGTCGAAAGCTCAATCTCGCGCTGAATCATCGAAAGCAGCTTGCTCTTTAGGTCAACCGGCGCCATGCTAAGATACTTCATCTTTTGCAAGGCAGAATATCCCGTGACGATGTTAAAGAACTTTGTCGCGTCGTTGGCGATTTCGTGGTTGGCGGTAAAAAGCGAAAGGTCGGAATAAATGCGCGCGGTGCGGGGATTGTAGTTTCCAGTGGCCAAGTGAACGTAGCGCTTAAACGCGTCCTGCTCGCGGCGAATCACCATCAATATTTTTGCGTGCACCTTAAGGTTGACCAAGCCGTAAACGACAAGAACGCCCGCCTTTTCCAACTCGTCGGCCCAAGCGATGTTGCGCTCTTCGTCAAAGCGCGCCTTAAGCTCAACCAATACCGTGACTTGCTTTCCGTTCCTCGCGGCCCTTTCCAAGGCCGAAATTATCGGCGAGCCGCGGCCGGTTCTGTAAAGAGTCATCTTTATGGAAAGAACGTCGGGATCGTCCGCCGCGTCGTTCAAAAATTTCACGACAGGATTGTAGGACTCGTAGGGGACGTGCAAAATAACGTCGCCCCTCTTGATTGAATCCCAATAAGGCGCGTCTTCGGGCAAGGCCGCGTTGGGGAAATTTTCCCAGCGCTTGTTTCGCAAATGGTCGGTGTTTTCCGCGTCGCCGATTTCGCAAAGAGTCGCGGCGTCAACCAAATTGTCAAAGGCGTAAATGTCGTCCGACTTAAGATTGAGTTTTTGCGCCAAGAATTTTTGCAGCTCCGAACTGGACTTGTCGCAAACCATTCGGACGGCAAACGAAGATTGGCGGGCGACCAAAACTTCTTGCATCGCCTGAACGATGTCGTTTGCGTCTTCGTCCACCGCAAAATCCGCGTCAAGCGCGACGTTGAACAAAAGCGATTTTGACGCTTCGTAACCGTCAAAAAGCTGCGAGCCGTATTGCAAAAGAAGATCGGCTACAGTCGTAAAGTCCTTGCTCTCTTTGTCGCCGGGAAGCCAAATTAAATTTGGAATGGCGTCAGGAATTTGAACCAAAGCGACAATCGGCGCGCCAGGCTTTGCGGCAAATTCTTTGTTGGCGATTTTAATTCCGGCAATCGGCTTTAGCAAAAAGGCCGCGTGCCACTTTAAGTTTGCGATTCTTGGGAACTCGTCGCTGTCAGTTCTAAGCGGCGTAAGGAGCGGCAATATTTGCGCCTTGAAAATTTCTTGCGCGAATTCTTTTTGCGCGACATTAAACTGTTTGGGCCGCTTGTAGACAAAGCCTTCTTTTGCCAAAGCGGGAACGATTTGCTTTTGCAGCGCCTCTTGCTGCGCCTGCATGACTTGGCGGGCGCGAACCGAAATGTCCTTCAGCTGCTGCTTGGGCGTGCGGCCCGAAATGTCTTTTCCGCCCGGTGAATTTTTTAAGAGGCGCTTTACGCTGGCAACACGGACTTGAAAGAACTCGTTAAAGTTGCTGGTAACAATCGAAAGAAAATTCAACTGTTCCAAAAGAGGAATGTCGCGCCGCAAACCTTCGCGCAAAACGCGGTCGTTAAATTCTATCCAAGAAAGCTCGCGATTTAAAAACTTATTTGTCGCCGTTGTTTTTGCTGCCGCCATTTTGTTCCTCCAACTATGACAAAATCACGTTGTAGCCAAAGACGCTTTCGAACATTCCGCCCTTTTCGCCAAGCGCCTGCCGCTCCAAAATCGTGTTGTGCCTGTTTCCTGTATGAATGACCAAAGAATCTTTTTGCTTGGTGATTTTAAGCTGGGTAAACTTTTGCGTGTGCGAACGGTCGATCGCGTCGGCTATGCGAATGATGGCTGTAAGCTTTAGTATCGTCATGCGGCTGGCGCGGGGAAGCATTTGAAAATGATCGTCATCCTGCGGGTTTGAATGGCCGCGATGGTATTTTGCGATTTGAGAAACAATCGTAATTTCGTTTTGGGTAAGGCCAAAAAATTCCGAATTGCTTATGATGTAAGCCGAATGCTCGTGGTGGTTTTCCATGCGGATAAAAATTCCGATGTCGTGAAGCGTCGCCGCCACTTGCAGCAAAACGCGGGCGCGTTCGTCAAGCGCGATTTCGCTTTTGAGCGCGTCGAATATTTTTAGAGAAACGTCGGTTACAAACTGGGCGTGGCCTTCGTCGCCGTGATACTTTCGCAAAAGGTTCAAAGCGCCCGCGGTGATTTGCTTGTAAAAGTCGCGCTGCAAGTCTTCGTTTGGCGCGGCAAGCTTGTTGATAAGGGCGCCCTCGCGCAAGTTTGTTTCGGGAACGATTACGCTCGCGACATTCGTTGTCTCCACGAACATCTTGTAAATCAAAAGGCCTATGCGCATTTGAACGGCGTCGGAGTAAGCGATTTTAAAGCGCGCCAAACATTCTTCCACAGAATACTCTTGGATTTCGTCAACAAACTCTATGAACTTTTGGCGCGGCATCTCCCACAAGAAAGTGGAAATCGGATGGCCAACATTAAGGGCGGCGATTTGCGCCTGCTTTCCGACGGCGATAAAGCTCTTCAATTTTAACGAACTGAATTCTTCGCTCAAAAGATTCTTTGAGTTTAGGATGAACTGTTGGATAAAGCGCCGCGCCGTATCGCTCGCTCCGCCTTGGCCAATCTGTTGCTCAATGCGAGCCGTTCCCAAACGAAAGGAATGGGCGCTTACGATGTTTCCTTTTTGCAAGAGCATCATTTCGGAAGAGCCGCCGCCGGCTTCCAAAATTATGTAGTCGTCCTCGTCAAGGCTGCGCTTGCTGTCCTTAAAGCATTCGCGGACGGCCAAATACATCAAGCGGTTTTCTTCAACGCCGTCGATTACGCGGACGACAAAACCCGTGCGGATAAAAATTCTGTCGATGATGGAATCCTTGTCGCGGCTTTCGCGCAAGGCGGCGGTGGCGATAACGCTTGTGTCGGCGGCTTCGATTCCCCAGGCCTTGATTTGTTCCTTATAGCGGCTTAAAATTTGAATGCACTGGCTTATCGTATTTTGCTTGACCGAACCGCCTGTAAAAATGTCCAAGCCCAAGTTGACCGGCATGTCGGAACGGTCGAGGGTGTTCCACTGGCCGCCCGGCAAAATTTCGACGACGCTAAGGCGGATTCCCGTAGAGGCGATTTCTATGATGGCTTCCGGCTTGACTCCGGAGATTTCGGTTTTTGGCTTTTTGCGCATTTCCTATAACTTGTCAATCAACATAGAACAGCGTCCCGAAGGTATCGGAAGAGTCTTTTTCTTTTGTTCAAGAATGTTGATTGTAAAGTAATAAAGCTTTTCGCTTTCCATTTGGATTTCCCAACCGCGGTTTGACTTGTTGGAAAGAATCGTAATCAAGTTGCGCTTGAGCGAAAGATTTTCGATTCCCATGATCTCCAAATTGGGAATGATCCAGTCAACCGTTTTGCGCGGAAGGCTGATCAAGAGGCCGATTACGTTTTCTATCATCAAAGCGATTGTAGAAAGCGCGACGGTTTGCAAATAGCGGGGGCGCGGGAAAGCTGACTTTCCCTTGAGCGAGGCTTTTCCTTCTTTGCAGGGAAGGTAGGCTTCGTACAAGTCGCCCTTTTCTTTTTTGCTTTCGGGAGTGAGAGCTTCCAAGATATAGTAGAGGTGGCGAATTGAGCATTCGCGCGCCAAGTCGTATCGCTGGTATTTTTCCAAGCCCTTGATGACCATAAAGTTCATCGCGGGGAAAACGCTTCCCTTGTAGCCTTCTCCGCTTTCCTTAAAGTCGCGGCTGTCGGCGCTCAAAGTGGGGAACGGGTGGTCAGTGCCAAAAGTCTTTTTGTTTGTAAGGTGCGCGATCAGAGTCTCCGCCCGGTCGGCGTTGGGAACTTCGGCCAACAAGGGCCAAAAGCCCGCTATTGTCTTTTGCGGAAGAATCTTTTCGTCTTTGTCGAGGTCGTGGTAAAAGCCTGTCTTTTGGTCCCACATCATGCTGTTGATTCTGGTCTTGAGCGAGAAGTAGGCCTTTTTGTACATAAAGCTCAATTCCTTGTCGTTCATGATGTCGCCAAGGGCCGAAAGGTGGAGAACGTTCAAGGCCATAGCCGCGTTAAAGTCAATCGGGTACACGCACTTGTCGCGGGGGCTGTTGAACATTCCGCTGGCAGACACGGGAGCGGCGTAAAGGCCGTTGGGCTTTTTGAACTTTTTGTCAATCCAATTGACGTATTTTACCAAGCTGGGAATGACTTCCTTTACGCGGCGCTTGTTGGCCAATTTGTGGTAAAGGTTGAATTCCGCCCAAGCCAAAAGAGGAAGGGTCACGCCCTCGGGATTGCCTTTTTCGTAAACAGGCTTTCCGTTCTTTAAGTCATAAGCGGCGCGAATCGCTCCGTCGCGTTCCTGCTTGGAATATAAATAGTCCAAATTTTTGCTTGCGGAATAGTTCCTATTTGAATAAACGAGAAAAAATGAAGAGAATATCGAATCCAATTGCTTTAAAACGTTTACGCCGTCTTCGGGATAAACAAAATACCCGTCATTTGACTTGGCGCCTTTTTTGGCTTCCACCCAATAATCGGCGATCCAATTCCACGTTTTGTTGTAAATATCGACAAAATCCTGATCGTAAAAATGGATTTTGGGGAAATCTCTTTTATTCATAGTCTTTTCATTATAGCACAGATTTTTAAAATCGAACAAAAAAAATTAAAAAATTCTTGAAATTTTTCAAGAATTTCACCTAGAATATCTTGACAGTGTAAAGATTGTGCGCTAATCTTACCACTGTCAAGATTAAGGAGGAGCGGAGTGGACACTTACCACCACAAAAACTTAAAGAGCGACTTGATCGAGGCCGGCATCGACTTGGTGGCAAAGGAAGGGCTTGACGGCTTTTCTTTGCGAAAGGTCGCGGGCCTTTGCGGAGTCTCGCACGCGGCGCCGTATTCCCATTTTGGGAACAAGGACGTTCTGCTGGAGGAAATGCAAAACTACGTGAGCGACAATTTTTGCTCCCAGTTGGAAGGAACGATAGCCCAATGCAAAAACAAGGATTCCCTTTTGATGGAATTGGGCAAGGCTTACCTAAACTTTTTTACGGCCCACCCCAACTACTTTGCCTTTCTTTTTGGAAAGTCCAACGTCGCGCTGGACTTGACCGAGGGAGCCGACCCGCAAAAAAACTACAAGCCCTTTGCGATTTTTAAGTCTGCGGCGGAACAAATCCTGGCGCAAAAAAATTGCCCAAAAGAAAAGCGCAACGACATCACGATTTCGCTTTGGGCCTTTATCCACGGAATCACTTCTCTTGCCACAATGCCCGGCGTAAAATGCGGCTTTAAGTGGGAAGAAAAGCTCCCCGATTTTTTAAACACTTTTAATATATGAGGTATAAAATGAACGTAATTTATTTTAGCGGAAGCGGAAACACAAAGCGCTGCGCGGAACTCTTTGCCGGCGCGACAGGAGGAAAGGCCGTCTCAATCGAAAGCTACCAAGAGGCTTCACTGACCATAACTGCGGCGGACGAAATCGGTTTAACCAACGAAGTTGCGTTAGCCTACCCCACCCATTACAGCGACGTTCCTAAAATCGTAAAAGACTTTGTCGCGCAAAACGGAGCCTTGTTCAAAGGCAAAAAAGTTTTTGTCATCGTAACGATGGGACTTTTTAGCGGCGACGGAGCGGGAGTCGGAGCCAGGCTCTTAAAAAAGCAAGGCGCCAAAATTCTTGGAGGCCTTCACCTACGAATGCCCGACGCGATTGGCGACGTTCCAATGCTCAAAAAACCGATGGCAAAAAACCTTGCGACCATAAAGCAAACCGAACAAAAAATCGCGCGCGCGGTTGAGTCCAGCAAAAACGGTCGCTATCCAAAAGACGGCCTATATTTTTGGAACCACCTTGCCGGACTTTTTGGCCAGCGCTTGTGGTTCATCCCGACAGTAAAAGCCTTGCGGTCAAAGCTAAAAATCGACGCGGAAAAGTGCTCCGGCTGCGGTGTCTGCGCTGCGGGCTGCCCCACAAAGTCAATCGCGATTCAAAACGGCAAGGCCGTCTTTGCGCCCGGTTCCTGCACTCTTTGCTATCGTTGCGTAAACCACTG
Organism: Treponema sp.; assembly: GCA_017645785.1. Lineage (GTDB taxonomy): Bacteria > Spirochaetota > Spirochaetia > Treponematales > Treponemataceae > Treponema_D. The sequence continues at coordinate 8,015 of JAGCNW010000014.1, read as the reverse complement.
CCCCGCGCGCGCGATCACCCTTATCGGTAAGCGCGTCCTGGAACAGTGCCGCTACGACTTGTACGAAAAGGCTATGCAAAAGTAAAAGGCGTGGCAAGACCATAACGGGGGCGCGGCACCCAAGGAGAGTTTTATGAACAAAAAAATAGTCGCGGCGACGGCGCTTTTATTGGCCTGCGCGCTTTGCTTTGCCGCGCCTAGGTCGCAGACGCAAAAGCATTCCGTCCAAATCACGATTACGAACATAACGACAAAAAGCGGAACAATCGTCCTTAGCGCGCACGACAGCGAAGAAAGCTTTAAAAAGAGAAAGCCCGTCCAAACCGTCCGCGTCCCCGCAAGCGTTCCGTCCGTAACGATAGAACTAAGCCTTGAAAGCGGCGAATGCGCCTTTTGCGTTTTTCACGACACAAACGGCGACGGCGACCTTAACGCGGGCTTTATGGGAATCCCCAAAGAGCCCTTCGGCTTTTCCAACTACGACGGAAAAGGCCCGCCCGGAAATTTCAAAAAGCACAAAGTCGCCATTCCCGCCGGAACGGAAGCGTTGACGATAGAGATTCCGTTGGTTAAGTTTTAGACTTAACGCGGGCGACAAAAAGCGCTAGACTAAGCGCATGACAAAAGGAAGATTCGCTCCGTCGCCCAGCGGAAGAATGCACTTGGGAAACATTTACGCCGCGCTCATCTCTTGGCTGTCCGCAAAAAAAGACGGCGGCTTATGGCTTTTGCGAATCGAAGACCTTGACCGCCAGCGTTGCAAGCGCGAGTACGCCGACCAATTGATGGACGACCTTTTATGGCTGGGCTTAAAATGGGATGATGGGCCTGTCTTCCAATCCGAGCGCGACGAAATTTACCAAAAATATTTTCACGCGCTGGAAGAGCGCGGCCTTGTCTACGACTGCTTTTGCCGGCGCGCGGACTTATTGGCCTCTTCCGCTCCGCACGCAAACGACGGAACTCCAATCTACGCAGGAACTTGCCGAAACCTTTCGCCCGCCGACCGCGAGCGGCTTTTAAAGGAACGCGATCCCGCAAAAAGGATCCGTCTTCCCGACCGCGAATCAGTTTTTGTTGACGGCCACTACGGCCCGCAAAAACTAAACCTCGCGAGCGACGCAGGCGACTTTATCATTCGCCGCGCCGATGGAAATTTTTCGTACCAGCTTGCGGTGACCGTTGACGACGCGCTTATGGGCGTGAACCAAGTCGCGCGCGGACGAGACCTGCTTGCCTCGACCCACCAGCAATTGTTTTTGTACGAAGCGCTGGGCTTGCAAAAGCCGCAGTTCCTGCACTTTCCGCTATTGGTTGACAAGGAAGGCCGCCGCCTTTCCAAGCGCGACAAAGATTTGGACATGGGCTATTTGCGAACGCGCTTTTCGCCCCAAGAAATCATCGGAAAGCTTATGTTTTTATGCGGCATATCTCCCACCGACAAGGCGATGGACTTGCAAGAGGCGGCGGCCATTTTTGCCTGGAACAAGTTGCCGCTGGAGGATATCGTTGTGGGGTGAAGAAAACCCCTACTTCTCCTTGCTACGCAAGATCGCGCAAACCTGCACTGCGTCAAAGAAATCGTCTTCAGAAATTCCAAGAGCCTCAATGTCAGGCCAGACAGAGGCTTTGTAAAAGTCCACGGCCTCTTTAAAAAACTCTTCAAAAATAACGTAGGTGCGGGCGTAGTCAAAAACAGGCGGGGCGAGGCGCGCGTTCATCCAGTCGATGATTGTAAAATCGATTTTGTCGGCGACAAGGTCGGCGCCGTCGGGGATCATTACGTTCAAAAAGTGCATGTCCAAATGGCAGACGACGCTTTTGTATTTTTTGCAAAGGCGCTCGATTATCGGAAGGGCTTCCGATTTTTCTTTGTCGGTGAGCGCAAGGGAAGCGGTATCAATTAGCAGCGGAATGTCCGTTCCTTCGGCGTTAGCGGCGTGAACAAAACGAAAGGCCCGCGCAAGGAGAGCGAAGCCCTGTTCCGGATTTTTTAGAACGGACTTTTCCAACTGGCCGCCTTTGACCAAATCCATTTTGATTATGTGGGGATCGTCGGTGTCGTAATACTTTACCGGGCAAAGACCGGCCGCGTTAACGGCCCGCTGCTGGCGCTTTTCAAAAGCGATCCATTTTGCGGGATACGAGGCTTTGTAAACTTTGTAAGCGAATCCCTGATACAAAAAGACTTCCGCTTGGGCGCCTTTTCCTATCAGTTTTTGACTGCCGTCAAAATTCATTTAGTCCAGCCGTTCCTACTTTAAAAGTTCCCTGGCTCGCGCGAGCGCGAGGTCGATGTTGGCGCAGACGTTTTCTTTTCCAAGTTTGGAAAGCATACCGGTTTTTTCGCAGAGCATGTAGGGCTGGGTGTGGATGCCCGAAAGGACGATCGTGACGCCGCGGCGGTCGCAGGCTTGCTTGGCCTGCTCCAAGGCGCGGATTCCGCCGGCGTCCAAGTAAATAGTGTTGCGCATTCGCAAAACCAAAACCTTGTAGCTGACTTCGGCCTTTTCTACGGCCACGTCAAATTTGCGCACGGTTCCAAAAAAGAGCGGGCCGTCGATTTCGTAAACCATCGCGCCCTTGGGAATGTCCAAGGTCTCTTGGTTTTCGGACGAGCCGCTTATGCCTTCGGTCAAGTTTTCGCGCTTGGCCTGAACGTTTGAAAGGTCGCACATCTTTTTGATGAAGAAGAAGGCGGCAAGTCCAAGGCCAACTTCAATCGCCACGGTAAGGTCGATGAAAACTGTTATCAAGAAGGTCGCGACAAAAACAAATGAGTCGCTCTTCTGGCCCTTGACCAAGGCGCGGATGCTTCCAAAGCCCGCCATGTTCCAAGCGACGTTTATCAAGACCGCGCTCAAGGCAGCCATCGGAATGTAGACGGCGAACCTTCCCAAGAAAATCAAAATCAACAAGAGCGTAAGCGCGTGAACGATTCCAGCCACAGGAGTCTTGGCGCCGTTTTTGATGTTGGTGGCCGTGCGCGCGATCGCGCCTGTCGCGGGGATTCCTCCAAAGAGAGGGCTTGCGATGTTCGCGATTCCCTGTCCGATAAGCTCCATGTTGGAGTCATGCTTGCTTCCGATCATGCCGTCGGCGACGACCGCGCTAAGCAGAGACTCAATGGCGGCGAGAACAGCGATTGAAACCGCTGTCGGAAAAAGCGCCCGGATAGAAGACAAGCGCAAGTCCGGCAATTTTGGAAGCGGAAGCGAAGACGGAATCGAGCCGTAGCGGCTTCCGATCGTGTCGGTTACAAGGCCAAACTTTTCGCGCGCGATGACAGAGGCGAGCGTGGCCAAAATGATTACGATAAGCGAGCCTGGAATTCTTTTTGTGACGCGCGGCCACAAAAAAATCAGCGCCAAGCTTACAGCAGCGAGCGCGAACGAGAACCAGTTGACCTGGCCGATGTTAAGGCAGTAAGTCTCAATCTTTCCAACAAAGTCGCCGGGCATTTTGTCAAAGCCTTCTGGGAACGTTGTAATCGACAAGCCAAAAAAGTCTCCGATTTGACCCGCGAAAATCGTCACCGCGATGCCGGCGGTAAAGCCCGTCACGATTGTGTATGGAATGAATTTTACAAGGCCGCCCATCTTAAAGGCGCCGAGCAAAATCAAAAGAACGCCGGCCATGATCGTAGCCGTCGCAAGGCCTTCGATTCCAAACTGCGCCACGACTCCATAGACAATCACGGCAAAGGCGCCAGTCGGGCCTCCGATTTGCACCTTGCTTCCGCCAAAAGCACTGATAAAAAAGCCCGCGACAATCGCGGTAAAAAGGCCGGCCTCTGGAGGAACGCCGCTCGCGATGGCAAAGGCTATGGCCAAAGGAAGCGCGACGATTCCGACGATGACGCCAGCGAGCGCGTCGGAGGCGAATGTTTTTGCTGAATAATTTTTAAGGCTAGAAAAAAGCTCTGGTTTTAACATAATGCGCTATGATACCGCAAAGAAAAGAAAAATACAATTAGGGTTGGGAAAAACGCTGAATTTATAGAATTTGCGCAAATTTAGCGTTTATAAACCTTAATATTTGTGGAAAACCTCTATTTATAAACCTTACAATTTGTGCAAAATTGCTATTTACAAACCTTAATATTTGTGCATATAATGAGAGCATGGCTTTTAAGAGGAAGATTTATAAAGAATTCTTGCGTTGGAAAGAAGACTGGGCCGACAAGCGCGCTCTGCTTGTTCAAGGGGCTCGGCGCATCGGAAAGTCCACCATTGTCGAGGAATTTGCAAAACACGAATACGAATCATACATCCTTATAAACTTTCAAAAAGACATGTCAAAGGTCAAAAGCCTGTTCGAGGACTTGGCCGACCTTGACTCTTTTTTTAGAACCATATCGCTGATTTACGGAAAAAAACTAGTTCCGCATAAAAGCCTAATAATATTTGACGAAATACAACTGTTCCCATTGGCGCGGCAATCAATCAAGCAATTTGTGGAGGACGGCCGCTTTCATTATATCGAAACAGGCTCGTTGATAACGATAAGGCAGAATGTGGAAAAAATTCTTTTGCCAAGCGAAGAAAAATGCATCGACATGTTCCCTATGGACTTTGAGGAATTTCTATGGGCCAAAGGCGACGAAGTCACCATTGATTTGATTAGGGAAAATTTTTTGCAAAAAAAGCCCTTGGGCGACGCAGTTCATCGAAAGCTGTTAAAAGACTTTCGCCTTTATATGGCGGTTGGAGGAATGCCGCAGGCCGTAAACGAACTGTTGGAATCAAACGACTATTCGCGAGTGGACGAAGTCAAGCGCGACATAATAACGCTGTATCACAACGACCTAAAAAAACTTGACGCGACTTACAAACTTTCCACTTCATTGATTTTTGACGCCCTTCCATCGGAACTGTCATCCCATTCAAGGCTTTTCAAGGCCACCGCGCTTGGAAAAAATGCGCGTGTGTCGCGCGCCTACAGTTCCTTTGAAGCCATAAAAGATTCTATGATTGTGAATATCGCCAACAACTGTTCCGACCCTAACATCGCGTTCAACTTGAGCAAGGACATAGCGAGCCAAAAAATCTTTATGGGCGACACAGGACTTCTTGTCACACAAATTTTCATGAACTCAAAGCTCCCGATTCAAGAGTCAATCTACAAGCAGCTAATCGTTGACAAGATAAGCATAAACCTTGGAATGGTATTTGAAAACGCAATCGCCCAAACGCTGCGCGCCAATGGCTACGATTTGTGCTTTCACAACTTTGACCACCACGAAATTGACTTTATGCTTTCTTTTGGAAAAAAGATAATTCCAATAGAAGTAAAGTCTTCGACTTACAAAAACCACCGCTCGCTTGACGTGTTCTGCAAAAAATACTCAAAGCATGTTTTTGACCGCTATGTGATTTGCGCCAAAGACTTGAAACGCGAAGAAGGCGTGACATTCATTCCCTTTTACATGGCGATGTTCTTGTAAAAAAAACGGCCTCCTCGCGATGGAGGAAGCCGTCGGCTCGTGTTTGTGAACGCAAGACCTTAACTGTTGTTTCGAGCCGTTTCACCGCGTCCTTGCGGGCGCTATCGCACAGGTATGCAAAGCGCGGGCACAATACCAGTATCTCTGCCACTGGTACTTGTGTCAGTATCAGGATTATTGATATCAGCTACGGTATACACTCTTCCGTCATAAAGAACTTTATCAACAAAGCAATAATTTATCTGTCCGCCATTATACCTATACGTAGGCGTACGAGTGTAATGGTCGCCGGGATAACTTGGTCGGAAACCGGCATAACGCGCATATGCAAAATCAGTAGGATAGCGCTGGCGGTTGTTGCGCTCGGATACAGTTGTGACGCGAGCAGAAAAATCTCCAAAGCTATAAGCACTGTTAGTCCATTCGCGCGAACTTAAAAGGAATATTTTGTCATCAGTGTCATTACAAATGCCGCCGTTATCCTGACCTTGGTTACCTTCGCTAGTCCCTAATTTCTGGGCTGCTGAATTGTCAACATGGGTTGTGATTATTTTGCTGATTGCCGATGTACCGAATGCTGTCTGCAAAAAGCCTTTGGAAGAATAGTTTGTATTAAGTATCGATTTGTAAGACGTATCGAATCCGTTGTAAAAAGACAGACCGTTTAAGAACGCTCTTATCTGGCTGGATTCGTAATTACTGGGCTGATCCTTGTTTCGATCTCTCCAGATGGTATCAACGTAGAATGGTACATTTGCGTCAAGTATAGATTCTGCAACCAGAAGCTGGCCTTTTTTACTTCCGCTTGTTCCGTCAACGTCATAACTGTCTGTAAGGACACGCCACTTTATGGGCATAACCTTAAAGTAACGCCATGAATTATTTTCTGTGTAAGTTCCATCTACATATTTGGGACAATAACTGCCGCTATAAGGTGTCTGCGCGCAAATACGCACGTAATAGTTTCCATCGCTTGCGGGAATGTAAGTAAGGCTGCCTCTAGTAATGGCGCGGCTTTCGTCAAAAATAAGCTTGGCTTCAAGTTTTTTGCTCAAAACATCCTGCGGATAGTCGCCAAAGTAAACATAGGTTGAGCCAGTTCCGTTCGATCCGTCTGTTCCTGCGGGCAAGACTTCCGGCGTATCGTGGAAGGTGTACTGTGTTATTGCTGTATCCCACAAAGCCGTAAGCGTGACATTAGCCGTTCCCATCGTAAAGGTTTTTGTTCCCGCGCTTGTGTAGGTCGTCGTTCCATCAGTCCAGCCGGCAAATGTGTAGCCGTCGCGAGTTCCGACTCCGTCAAACTTGACCGTGACAGTGTCGCCCTTGCGGTATGCGGTTGAATCTGTTGGAACTGCGATTACAGCGCTGTCAACGCCGTCCGCGTATGTTACGGTGTAGTCTATCCATTTGGTAGACGCATTCATACCCACATCAAATGCAGGCATGACAAAAGTCACTGGTGAAGCTGTTCTGTCAAAAGCTATCTCATCTCCACACAACCACTTGTAAAATACTTTGCCAGCTGGAACGTTTGCGATTATGGTGATTATGCTTCCTTCGCTGGCGCTTGTTATAACCTTTCCATCTGCGTTCTTTGCCGTTCCGTTATGAACGCTGATTGAATACGTGTTTGCCGCAAGCTGCGTAAATGTCGCGCTAACCGTGACATTTTTTGCGGGCATGACAAAAGCGCCGCCTTCAACCGTAACGGCCGCGCCGTCGGAATCCGTAACGCTCCAAGCGCCAAGCTGGTATCCGTCTTGCGGTGTCGCCGTAAGGGTAACAGTGTCTCCTTGTGCGGCGCTTGTCTTGTCCGCGCTTACCGTTCCGTGCTCTATGCCCTGGGCAATCGTGATTGTGTAAGTTGCCGCATTGCCTCCGTTTCCGCCGCCAGTTGTCGTTTCGACTTTTGCAATAGTGATAGTGTCGTTGGCGTCTTCCGTGTTGACGAGCGTTCCGCCTGTCAGGTCGCCGGAATAAGTTTTTGTAGTCGTGGTGGAGGCGCCGTTCGCGTCTGTGGTCGTCGTCGCGATTGTCACGGTCACGTTGGAAGTTCCCGCTCCTTGCGCTTGGACAGTTATTGTCTGGCCGCCTTGGGTGATGGTGACTACGCCGGAACTGTCAACCGTTCCAACTTCGGTTTTTGTTCCGTTTTGCGTGACGGTCACTTTGCCGTCTTTTACGGTGTATTCAGTTCCGCTGATTGTCCATTTTGTTTCTGTCGTGTTTTGCTGGCTTTGTCCGCTGCCAGTGTTGTCGCCGCCAGTTCCGCTTCCGCCGCCATTGTTGTCGCCGCCGGTTCCGTTTCCGCCACCCGCTCCAAACGCCGCCAAAGGCGCTCCGCCGCCAGAAGAATTGCTGCAGCCAGCGAGCGCAAAAGCGAACGACGCGAGCAAGACAAGCGCGGCAATCTTAAATGTCTTTTTCATTTTTCTACCTCCGATTTGAATGGATTTTTTATAAAAACAAAAAGCCCGCGTCGCAGGGACAAAAGCGTCCTTGTTTCGCGGGCTGTGTTTTAAGGTTTTAAAGACTATTCTTCTATTGATTGATTGATTGATTGATT
>JAGCNW010000013.1 GCA_017645785.1 Treponema sp. | reverse complement strand
TGGTACTTATTTTCTATCACAGGCACTTTAGCAGCAACTTCGGCCACAGAGCCGAGAGCCTTGCGCGCAACGTCTAACACCTTAAACATAGAAAACCGCCACTTTTCTTAATACCAGTAATAAATTACAAAACAAGAGCCACAGCCATGAAGACGAATCGGCAAAAAACGCCTGCCAAAAGGTCCTTTGCGCAGGAACGCGGCTTGAACCACAAGCAGCACCGCCCAAACGCGGGAAAAATGCTGGAGTCTTTGCCGCCCATGCACGCCAGACATCGCCAAAAGTCTTTTCCAGAAAGCGGTCCTCGATTCGCGAAAGCGCAATTTCAAACGCAACAACAACAAGCATAAACGGGACCACCCAAAGCGAAACGCCCAGATGGAAAAACGCAAGCCCCAGCGCAAAGCCGGTATTGGAAACGTAAAGCGGATGACGAACGGAAGCGTAAGGGCCGCAGGTCACAAGCGCATTTGCCGCATGGACGTGACCACGGGTATGTTCGCCGATATAGCGGCGCGACTGTACCCGTAAAAAAGCACTTACAACGTAAAGCGTGATGGCTATTAAAACGCCCGACCTTATTTCAGTAGAAAAGACGCAAGGTGGGGTTATAACTAGGACAATGGCGATTAAACCCAAGATGTACCCGCGAAAGCGATACAGGAGTGCAGCGAGCCCGTTTTTTGCACTAGGCATGGTCCATCTCCAAAACGTTAAAACGTTGTTCGAGTTCGCGGGAAAGCACATCGTGACTCACGAGCACCACCCACTTGTGCAAGAGTTCCGCCGTATCGAGGAACGCCGTCAAAAGCGGTTCGCGGTCTGCAAGCGCCACCGATGCAAAAGGTTCGTCAAGCAAAACCATCGAGCTATCCGAAGCCAAAGCCCAAGCCAATGCGACACGAGCGCGTTCGCCACCCGACATTCCATCCTTGGCAATAATTTTATCAACACGGGCCGCATGGGCAAATTCCACGACAGCCGCAAATTTCGTCTGTGCAAGGAGTTTTTCTAACAAGTGAAGGGGTGGCAATTCCAAATCTTGCGCCACAAAAAACACATTGTTTTTCAGAGGAATGTTACTTGTAATTTCACCATAATCCCATTCCTCAAGCCCAGCAATCAAGCGCAACAGTGTCGATTTGCCCACGCCATTCCGACCACGAACAAGTACAGGATTTTTCGTATTCCAGCAAAGCGAAAAATTGCTAAAGAGCGTTTCGAACGCCCCTTCGTACGCAAAATCACCACGCGTAATTTGCAAGTAATCAGAATCCGGAACAAACGTTTTTTTGACGGAAGTGGAATCCGACTTTTTCGAAGGCAACGCTTCGAACTTTTCCAAAACACGGAGAGCGCTCATCGCAGAGCGGGCCTGCGGCATTACACGAGCACATTCTTTCACGGGTTTGTAACAAAGGAGAACTGCCGAACAGAAAAGCACAAGTCCCGTTCCGTCCATCCAGCCTTTCGAAATCAAAAGCGCACAGAACGCAAGCACAAAGACCATTGCCAAGACAGAAACGCTCTCCGTCACAAGAGAAAGCACGCCTTTGCGGAGCGAGACAGAAAGGCCATCTTCCCTGAGACTGCGGACCTGAGACATCAAGTCGTTCGAAACATCCTTGCGTTCAAAACGGGAACTCCAACGGCGGAAAAGTTTCCGGGCAAGATAAAGCGAGCTGCGAAAATTCGAACGTTCCGTAAGAATATGTTCTTCGGCAGGGCCCATCTTATGCAGACGACGCTGCATCCAGCCCACAAGCGGAACAACAACCACAAACAAGAACAAAGTCAACGGCCATGAAATGTAGAACAGCACCGGCAAAAAGACTAGGAGCTGGAGAACCGCCTGAACAGCTTGGAAAAACACGCCACCATTCGATTGCAAGACTATCGTCGATTCGTACGCCGTCTCGACTTTCAAATCACCCTCAGGTGTATGGAACACACGCGGCGAAAGCGAACGGAGCGTATGCAGGAACCATCCCATCACCAAGGAGCCTGCGCCAAAAAGCCATTTTTCGGAAATGTTCAACTTCCAAGCAAAAAAAGCAAAACGAAGCACCGTGAGGACAACCATCAGCACAAGCCATAGCGTAAGCGAGAAAAAAGCCTCGCCCTGGAGGATCCCCATGAACGAACGGATGCCCCAAAGCAATGCCGCATCGGCGGCACTCGCAAGCAAAGCCACCGGCAAAAAGCGTAAAACGCCTCGCCAAAGTATCCTTTTTAGCCTTTTTTTCAGATTCACGAGAGAAAAAATAAAAAATTCAAACAAAAACCCTTGACAATTTTCTATAAACATCTATATTTGGCGCACACAAAACGCCCCTATCGTCTAGTGGCCCAGGACTCGGGATTTTCATTCCCGCAACAGCGGTTCGAAACCGCTTGGGGGTATAAAAAAGTTCAGCGGAAGCTGGACTTTTTTTGTAACCGCGCCAAGCGGTATAAAAAGAGCTCAACGCAAGTTGGGCTCTTTTTTTTCAACCGCCCCCACCTCAAAAAAAATTTATTCATCCACCCTTGACATTATTCTATAAAATCCTATATTTGTCCTCACACAAAACGCCCCTATCGTCTAGTGGCCCAGGACTCGGGATTTTCATTCCCGCAACAGCGGTTCGAAACCGCTTGGGGGTATAAAAAGAACTCAACACAAGTTGGGTTCTTTTTTTATACCCACAAGCCAACCGCGACAAAGGGTATAAAAAAGATCGACTGAAAAGTCGGTCTTTTTTCAACCTTTTCAAGGTATTAAAAGATCAACCGCAAGGTTGGTCTTTTTTTTGTTACCGCATCACAGGGTATAAAAATCCCGCGAGCCCTATAAACGGGAAGTCGCCCTCGATGGGAGGGCGACAGTATTTTACGAGTTGGAATGAGAGACTTTTGAATAAACTCCTAATACACCAAAACCGTTTTTACGGTTCCTATTGTCTCAGTTTATTTCGTTAAATCTTAAGAAGGGCGCTTGGAATTGCGCAAACAAATCAAAGCTCCCCTCTGATACGTTCACGTAAATAAATATAGCATATTTTTTAGAAAAGAATACATTTTTATTACAAAAATTCATTTTTCGACCATAAAAGTGCCAAAAATTACCAATTTATGGGTATTTTGACGTTTTTTTTAAGGGCTTGGAGAGCTCATTTCATTTCGCAAGCCCTTTCACGCTCTCACAATTCGAGCGCCCTCTCTCTCAAGGAGAGAGAGGGATGGGACGGCTCAGTCACATTCTGTTCCTTCTCGTCCTCTCTCTGGACAAGGTCAATCTGACACTCTAGAAAAGTGCATTCCCACTCTCTAGGAGAGAGAGGGATGGGATCGTTCGGTCACTTTCAGTTCCCTCACGTTCTCTCTCAATACAAGAGCTTTTACCTCTCTCTCAAGGAGAGAGAGGGATGGGACAACTAGCTCATTTCATTTCGCTAGTTGCCCTTCGGGTTACGGCCGGAGGCCGTAATCCTTGACCGCGCTGTGTTCGCTTCGCTCTCGCGCGGTCAATCGAACCCTCTGCGAGGGTTCTCATCCACTAGTTTTTCACTTGAAACAAAAAGCGAAGCCTTGCGGCTTCGCTTTTCGTTTCAAAGGAGAGAGAGGGATTCGAACCCTCGGTCCTGTGACAGACTCCGGATTTCGAGACCGGCCCATTCGACC
>JAGCNW010000012.1 GCA_017645785.1 Treponema sp. | reverse complement strand
CGGACTTCCGTCGGGTTGATGCGTGCGTATTCAGAAAGCGCACGACCAATGCCATTGCGGATGTAATAGTCGTCGTCCTTAGCGCAAGTGAGGCAGAACTGACGCAAGAGCGGCCAGTCCGTGCGGTCCTTGTACTGCACCTGGAAGATGATTGCACTGCGGCGGACCCAGATGTTCGGGTCGCGGATCCAGGAGGCAATCTTTGTACGCAGCGCCGGCAAGCGGAGAGCCAAGTCACCCAAGACGCAAGAAGCGAGGGTGTCGACCGTGTCGCGCCAAGCTCTGGTCTTGATGAGCTTTTTCAAAAAGTTCAAATGCTGGCCACCGAGAAGCACGCGATGGCGGAACAGGTAGTCACAAGCTGCGTACTGGAATTCCCTATACGGCTGTGCCCACATGTCCTCGACCCTCGATACGAGCTCGTCCCCGTCCTTTGGCGGGTACTTGTCGAAAATCGGGTACGTGACTTCACGACGGGGAACCAATCTGATTCCGAGAAATTCAAATTGCTCCCTAGCCTTCTTAGACATTTCATGCGCTTCTTCTTCATTAGCGATAGAGCGCAAAGCGAGAGATATTTCTTGTGTAAACCGAAGCATTGTACTCCAAAAATAGTCCATAAAGAATTTTTTTTCTAGACCTTGACAAGCATTTTTTTCAAATTTTTTTAAATTTTTCTCAGATTTTTTGCAAAAAAAGTGCAAAAAAAACCTTGACAAAGCTAAAAACCGCTTAAAGACCCAGAAATCATGACAGATTCCACTAGAAAAGAGGCTCTTCAAATCACTGAAGTTCCGCCCGAACTGCGTGGTCTTTCCGACGAAGAAATCATTCGCAACTCGGAAAGCAAAGAGAAAAAATTTATCGGTAAAAAGCACAACGGGGCCAAGCGCCCGTCCAAGCGCGAGCGTCAAAGAATCAAGGAACAGAGCGAAAACGCAAAGTTCAATTCGCTCGTGGCAAAGTACAACAAGCCGGAAAACCCGAAGCAGCGCGAAGCCGAAAGCGATGCCGAAATCAACAGCATCTTAAAGAAAATCGCGAAGAACGCCGCACCAAAGGTCGAAGACGCCGAAGTCAAGAAGATTATCGAAAAGGCCGCCCCTGCAGCAGCGCCCAAGCGCGTGCTCACGAGCGTCATCTCGGAACCGCCCAAGCCGCCTTCAGGCCGCGTCCTCAAGGGCTCGTTCGGCGCAAAGCCTGGCGACAAGCCGAAGACAGTCATCGTGTCTGCCGCAGACCTCGCCCGCCAGCGCATCGAAGAACGAGCAAAGAAGATCCGCGAAGCGCTTATGGCAAAAAACAAGGCGCTCCATCCGGAAGCTGCTGCAGAAATGCCGGTCAAGCGCCCCCGTGGACGCCCCCGCAAGAACCCGCTTCCGCCGCCTCCGGCAGAATAAGTTTTCAGCCCGCGTCCCCGTCATCCTGACAACCAAAGGGAGGAAGGATCCAGTTATTTTTCATGACCCGTGCATATTCAATGCGCGGGCTTTTTTATGGAGTGCGCAGTTCCCGCCTCCCGCAATCCTCGAGAAAACAAAAAGACCTTTCGCTTTCACGAAAGGTCTTTTGAGAGGCAACGGGCGGACTCGAACCGCCGAATAAGAGTTTTGCAGACTCGCCCCTTACCAACTTGGGTACGTCGCCATAAT
>JAGCNW010000011.1 GCA_017645785.1 Treponema sp. | reverse complement strand
GCAAAAAGAGTTCGTAGATTTTTGCGGCGGCTCTTACCCCCTTTTGGTAAAGGTGATCCAAGCCGACCAATCTTTGAGCGTTCAGGTCCACCCCGACGACGAAACCGCCGCGCTTTTGGAAGGCTCAGGAAACGTCGGCAAAACCGAATGCTGGTACGTCCTTGACGCAAAGCCCGGCGCCAAGCTTGTCTATGGATTGAACGGAAATCCCAGCCGCGAGCAAGTCTCCGCTGCCATCGAGCAAAACGCGCTCGATCCGCTTTTAAACCAAGTTGAGGTAAAGGCGGGCGACTTTGTTTTCATTCCGTCGGGAACGGTGCACGCGATCGGCGGCGGCCTCCGCTTGATGGAAGTCCAGCAATCTTGCGACATAACATACCGCCTTTACGACTGGGGCCGGCCGCGCGAGATTCACGTTCAAAAGGGCGTCGCTTCGATCAAGAACGAAGGCCTTGCGAAAATCGCGCGCTTCCCGGGCCGCTTTGACTGCAAGTATTTTTCGCTGGAAGAAATCTATGTTGCGGGCGAGTGGAGTCACAAAAACGATTCCGCAAAAGGCCCAAACGGCGTCCAGCTTTTTTACATTTTGGAAGGAAGCGGAAGCGTTGAAGCGACCGGCTCGCAAGCCCAAGACTTCGCCGCCGAGGACATATTCGCGCTTCCGGCTGGCGAGGAGCTTGTCTTCAAAAGCCAAAACGCTCGCGTCCTAAAGATTTGCGCCAAATGATTTGTTAAATCCGTCTGTTCGAAAATCCATCCAGACGTAAAAAAAATACTAGGAACGGCCAAGGCCCGCTTCGCTTAAAGCCTTGGCTCGTCCCTTTTGCGTCGCGAGAAAAATTTTCGCGCCGCAATAGGAGGTGTCAGAAATGACAAATGAAATTCTTTTGGTCGCGTCGCTCTTGTTTGCGTTCGGCGTCCTGCTTGTGATGTTCCGCTTTTTTAACAAGGGCGGAATCTTTGCCTGGATCGCAATTTGCACGATTCTTGCCAACGTCGAAGTGCCCGTTTTGGTCAACGCCTTTGGCATGGAGCAAACGCTGGGCAACACGCTCTTTGCCACGACCTTTTTGGCCACAGACTTTTTGAGCGAGTTCTACGGAAAAAAAGAAGCCCGCAGGGGAGTCATTTTGGGAATCATTTCCAGCGTCGCCTTCATTTTCTTTTCGATGATATGGCGCTTTTACACGCCGTCGCCCAACGACTTTGCCTTTGAGTCCCTCAAGAACCTTTTTGCCAACACGCCCCGCATCGTCGCCGCAAGCTTTGTCGGCTTTGCCGTAAGCGAGTTTTTGGACATCAACCTTTACGATTATTGGTGGCGCCTGTCAGAAAAATTATGCGGAAACAAGCGCGGCTTTTTGTGGCTTCGCAACAATGGTTCCACCCTCGTAAGCCAAGCGGTCAACATCACTGTTTTCAACGTCCTCGCTTTCGCCGGCCTCTTCGACACGCCCACGTTGATTTCCGTCACAATTTCCTGCTACGTGATTTACGTCGCCACAAGCCTTTTGGACACGCCCTTCATGTATTTGGCGCGAGTCTTGTGGGAAAGGAAAAAATCCCTTGACAATACTGATGTTTTGCGTTAGTATTATTGTATGATAAGGTCTTTCGGAGATTCCGAGACGGAATTGGTGTTCAATGGCTTTCGCTGCAAAAAACTTCCGCCTGCAATTCAAAATGTTGCTAGACGAAAGCTTCGCATGATAGCGGCCGCGGCGAAAGTTGTTGATTTGCGTGTTCCGCCTGGAAATCGTCTTGAAGAACTTTTAGGGGACCTGCAGGGCTTTTATTCAATCAGAATAAATGACCAATGGCGAATTATTTTTGAATTTGAAAATGGAGGCGCGGACAATGTTAAAATCACGGACTACCACAAATGAAAAACTTCCTAACGTTCACCCTGGCGAAGTTTTAAAAGAAGAATTTCTTTTGCCCATGAATGTCAGCGCTTATCGTCTTGCCAAGGAAATCAATGTTCCAGAAACGAGAATCTCGCAAATTGTTCGCGGAAAGAGGGCAGTCACTGCGGACACAGCCATTCGCTTTGCTAAATTCTTTGGAACTACGGCGGAATTTTGGCTCAACCTTCAGAATCTTTATGACTTGGAAGAAGAAGAAAGCCAACATTCCGCGGAATTTGAAAGCATCAAAATGTACGCGTATGCGTAATGGCATAAAACTCTTGCAACAATTCTTAATAAATACTATAATTCTTTCATCGAGGTAAAGCTATGGCAAAAGATATCGATTGGGGCAATTTGCCTTTTGGTTACATGGAAACTACAAAAAGTTTCGTCGCTAATTTTAAGGACGGCAAGTGGGACGCTGGAACTTTGACAAGCGACCACTCGGTCACAATCAGCGAATGCGCGGGCGTCTTGCAGTACGCGCAGACTTGCTTTGAAGGCCTAAAGGCTTACACAACCGCCGACGGAAAAATCGTAACGTTCCGCCCCGACCTAAACGCAAGCCGCATGGCCGACAGCTGCCGCCGCCTTGAAATGCCGGTTTTCCCCGAAGACCGCTTTGTAAAGGCCGTAATCGACACCGTCAAGGCCAACATTGAATGGGTTCCGCCCTATGGAAGCGGCGCCACCCTTTACATCCGCCCGTACATGTTCGGAAGCAACGCCGTCATTGGCGTAAAGCCCGCCGACGAATACCAGTTCCGCATTTTGGTCACTCCGGTCGGCCCTTACTTTAAGGGCGGAGTGAAGCCGATAAAGATCCGCATCTCTGACCTTGACCGCGCCGCTCCCCACGGAACAGGCGACATCAAGGCCGGCCTCAACTACGCGATGAGCCTTCACAACATCGTCGACGCGCACAAATGCGGCTACGCCGAGAACCTCTACACAGACCCGGCCACGCACACATACATCGAGGAAACAGGCGGAGCCAACGTTCTCTTTGTAACAAAGGACGGAAAGCTTGTAACGCCGAAGTCAAATTCAATTTTGCCTTCAATCACTCGCCGCTCTTTGATTCACGTCGCTAAGGAATACTTGAAGATGGAAGTAGAGGAGCGCCAGATCAACAAGTCTGAGTTGCCTGACTTTGTCGAAGCGGGCCTCTGCGGAACCGCCGCCGTAATCTCTCCGATCGGCGAGATTGACGACCACGACAAAAAGATCATGCTCCCAAGCGGCATGGACAAGTGCGGACAGGTCATGCAAAAACTCCGCGACACTCTCACCGGCATCCAAATGGGAACCGAAAAAGCCCCCGCCGGCTGGGTCGTTGAGATAAAGTAAATCGGCATTGCCGTTGCATGAACGCGAGCTTCGTTTTTGCGGGGCCCGCGTTTTTTTTATGTTTGAATTTTGATGCATAAAAACTTTTTTTATGCTATAATAATAATATGGATTTTGGATTCATTTCGGTTTATGTTGATGATTTTGTTGAAAAACTTGGCGCCGGAGCCAATCTGCATGCTTCATCAATTTCATTTTGGAATATTCGGTGATAAAATGAAGGAAATTATGGAGGTTTACAAATATGAATGGACAGATGAACAATTATAATTCTTACATGCAAAAAAATTATTCTCCAATAGATGTGAACGCGCTCCCGTATTTTGTTGACATGAAAGCGATGCACGCTTACGCGCAAGAAAAGGGCGTTTCTATTTCAGATTTGACGAATTCTGAAAAGAAAAAATTTACAAAGCCCAACCCCACTAGCAAAAAAGCGTCTTGCTTGTAGAAAAAATTCTTGAAAAATACGACGCGGATTTATCCTTATGTAATTTAGACAAAGAATGTTTAATTGGAAAATTTTATGATAAAGACGGATGGATTTATTTCAAGGACGGACAATACTATAGATTCAATTTAAGAATAAAGGAATTTGCAAAGAAAAGGTCTATGGACGAAAGATTTTTTGCTGAATGGTTCGGCGGATTTGACGCCGGGCTGGAAAAGATGGACATTGAAGAGTGTTCGAGACTGTTCGCAAAATGCGCCCTGCGGTGTTCCTGCGACGCGTTGAAAAATTTATACAGGGATTTGTTCGACGAATGCGGCGGCGACTTGGATAAATTCTTTACGCGGGTGAATGAGAAAAAGGACGTGGACGGAAAGGTTCTTGAGCCGGGAAGCGTCTACGAACTTATTTTTACAAAGTGCGGCTGTCCCTTGCATACGCAGGCTGGCGTAAAATCAAACAGGCTTTGCGAATGTTCAAGGCAAAGCATGATATGCGTGTTCAAAAATCTTGTTCCCCAGAGGAACTTTAAAATCGAATGCGTGGAATCAGTTCTTTCCGGCGGCGAAAAGTGCCGCCACATAATAACCTTTGACAAATAGAACCATCGGAGGGCCAGACATGCTCAAGACGGATTACGCAAAAGTTTCAAAAGTCTATGACAAAAACAAGGGCAGGCTGGACTTTCCCAAAGACCAAGAGATAGAAAAACTTTTGGAAAAGAACGAAAAAATAACCGTTTTAGATTTGGCCTGCGGAACCGGAAATTATTTGTTGGGGCAGAAAAAGCATTATGAGGGCAAAAATATAAAATGGATTGGAATTGACTTGTCGCCTGAAATGCTGGACGTCGCCAAAAGCAAAAATCTGGAAGCGGAGTTCATAAACGCAAGCGCGGAATCCTTCAATCTGGAAGAAGGCTCTGTGGATTTGGTTGTGTGCAATTTTGCCTTCCACCATTTTGAAGACAAGAAAAAGTGCCTTTCTAAAATTTACGCGGCGTTGAAAAAGGGCGGCGTCCTAAAATTTAGGAACGTTGAGCCGGAATGCATGAAAGAATGGTGGGTCTACAAATACTGTCCAGAAACATATTGCGAAGACATGTTCCGCTTTTGGCCAAAAGACTTGATGATATATGAATTGAAGAAAAACAATTTTGTGAACATCTCGGCCAAGCGGGAGTATTACGAAAAGTTCAAGCCGTTGAATGAATTGCTTGAAAATTACAAAAGGCGGGACACGTCCCAGCTTGCGATGATTGGCGACGAGTTTTATAACAAGGGCTTGAGCCGAGTCACGCAGGAAGCCAGCCAAGGCGAAAGTGAATACAAAGACGTCATCGCCTTTTTGGAAATCCGCTGCGAAAAGAAAACGATTTGAGGAGCCAAGATTGAACACACTGCAAGCGATTCTAACCCGGCGCAGCTACCGGGGAAAATACAAGAACGTTCCCGTTCCAAGGGAAGACTTGGAAAAGATTGTCGAGGCGGGCCTTAGCGCGCCGTCCAGCTGCAACAAGCAGACCACAAGCCTTATTTGCGTTGACGACGCGGACTTGCTCAAAAAAATCAATTCGGTTATTGAGCCTCCCGTTTGCGAGACGGCGCCAGCGCTCATTTGTGTTATTTCGCAAAAAAAAAATGCCTACAGGGACCGCTGTTTTTGGATTCAGGACTATTCGGCCGCCATACAAAACATGCTGCTCGCGATTGTGGAGCTTGGCTACCAAAGTTGCTGGTACGAAGGCCACATAACCGATACGGACAGAATCTGCGACAAAATCGCGGCGCTTTTGAATGTTCCGTCGGAATACGAGCTTGTCTGCATCTTGCCGGTTGGTGTCGCGGAATCCGAGCCGACCATGCCAAAGAAGAAGCCCTTTTCGGAGCGGGCATGGTTCAATTCGTTCAAAGTTGAGTAAAAGAGCAGTGTATGAATTTGGGAAATCGTTGACTTTATGCCGTGGATTCTAAAGTTGCAGTTTGACGGAACAAAATACATTTCGCGCGAGGATGTGTTCCACATAAAAAAGGAATTTAAAGAATGACGCGCGTCTTATGTTTATGGACATGACGCTATTTTATATGTTATATTTTTTTTATAATTTGTTAGTTTTTTCCGAAGCAGTCTGCATGGTAAATTGATGCTGTCAAATGCTTGGAAATCTGGGGGAAATCTTGAACGAAACAGCCAAAAGATCTTCGAATTTTGAACTTTTGCGAATTTTTGCCATGCTTATGATTGTTGCGTGTCATTATTCTGTCCATGGCATTAGGCATGTGTTGTTTCCTGGGCTTAATACATTGTGGCTGGATGGAACGCCGACAAACAAAATGTTCACATCTTTTTTAATAAACGGCGGAAGCATAGGAAATGGAATTTTCTTTATGTTGACAGGATATTTTATGTTTTGGAAGGAGTGTAAAATCCGCCGACTTGTAAAGTTGTTGTGTGAAGTTTATTTCTATGCATTTTTAATGTTGTTTGTGTGGGTGTTTGTTAAATTTCTTGGAATTAACAACTTGTCGGGGGTAGGGACTGTTTCTCTAATAATTAATGCTTTGATTCCTATAACATCAGGCGATTGGTGGTTTGTCCAGACATACTTTTTGTTGTTTCTTTTTATTCCTGTGTTAAACCCCTTTTTAGAGAAATTAACCTCCAAGCAATTTATAATGGTCCTGTGTTTTGTGTGGCTTTTTTGGTTGGCGCCTAAAATATTTAACTTTTGGTACTCAAATCTTCAAATGGCTATATTCTTCTACATTTTGGGCGCTGGGTTAAAGAAAAGTGATTTTACTATTAATAAATGGCTTTCTCTTTTGCTTTTTTGTTTAGTTTGGCTTGCGCTTTCAATTATGGACATGAATAGTTCATTTGTATTGAGTAATAACACTTTCATTCAGAAAATTTTTCAAGCGGTGTGGAATGTCGTTACATCGGCGGCGCTTGTTCCTCTTGCCGTGGTGTTTATTTTTGAGTTTTGCAAGGGCTTGTATTTTAGCAATGATTTTATAAACGCGGTGGCATCGACGACTTTGGGTGTGTATCTTATACATGATTCTTCTGTCAGCAGGCCTCTTATTTGGGATAATATTTTTCATTGCGTTGATGTTCAGTATAAATCACCGTATTTCCCTTTTTTTGCAATAGCGACAATAATAATCGTATTTTGTGTTTCCTCTGTAATTGATTGGCTGAGACAGACTCTGTTTGAAAAGAAAGTTCTATCGCTTGTAAATAAATTTATCGATAACTTTTTTGCCGATAAAACGGATATGGTGAAATAAAAAAAAGGAATTTAAAGGCTAGTTGCAACGACAGCCCCTTTTGCGCTACAATAAATTACTATGATAGTAATGAAATTTGGCGGTTCGTCCGTGGCCAACGCGGAGCGAATCCGCCATGTGGCAAGCATAATCCAAGCCTACAAAGACAAAAAGCCCGTCGTTGTTCTTAGCGCGATGGGCGACACGACAGACCACTTGCTTGACGCGGCCGACGCGGCGCTTGCTGGAAACGTTGACATAAGCGGAGTGGAAAAGCTTCACCGCGATTCCGCCGCCGAACTTGGAATCGATTTTTCTCCCTTTGAGCCGCTCATGCAAGAGCTCAAGCAGCTTTTGACCGGCATCTCGATGATTAAGGAACTTACCAAGCGCACGCGCGACTACTTGGTTTCCTTTGGCGAGCGCCTTAGCGTCCGCATGATGGCCGCCTTTTTGAGCAAGGAAAAAACTCCGGCGCGCTTTTTTGACGCATGGGATTTGGGAATCGTAAGCGACTCAAACTTTATGGCAGCCGAGCTTTTGGACGAAGTTTGGAAAAACATTCCGCTTGAGCTTGACTCATACGCCAACGGCTCCGCAAAAGAAATTCCGATCGTAACAGGCTTCATCTCAAAAGACAAGAAGGGCGACATTACCACGCTTGGCAGGGGCGGCTCTGACCTTACCGCCACGATCATCGGAAGCGCGATGAAGGCCGACGAAATCCAAACATGGAAAGACGTTGACGGAATCATGACCAGCGACCCGCGCCTTTGCGCCGCCGCCCGCACCGTTCCCGAAGTAACCTACGAAGAGGCCCAGGAACTTGCCATGTTCGGAGCGCAAGTCTTGCACCCGCGCTCTATGGTTCCCTGCCTTAAGGCCGGCGTTCCTGTCCGCGTAAAGAATTCATACAACATTCAAAGCCCCGGCTCGATCATCGTGCAAAAGCACAGCGGAGCCGTTCCCAAAGTTTGCGCGATAACAGCCGTTAAGGGCGTCACTCTCATTGACATCACAAGCGCCGGCATGCTTGGCGCGGCGGGCTTTTTGGCCCACATATTCAATCAGTTCTTAAAGTGGAACGTTTCGATTGACGTAATCGCGACAAGCGAAGTGAGCGTTTCCCTTACGGTTAACACAAAGGCCGATTTGACGGGCTTGCTCGAAGACCTCCGCCGCGTGGCCCAAGTTCAGGCCAGGCCCGGAAAGGCGATTGTCACCGTAATTTGCGACGCGACAAAGTCCGCCGACGTTTTGTCAACCGGCCTTGTCGCTTTGGCAAAAGAAAAGATAAATCCGCAAATGATAAGCCAGGCCGCTTCCAAGGTCAACATAAGCATGATCGTGGAAGACAGCCAGCGCGACCAAGCCGTAAAGGCCTTGCACGCCGCATATTTTGAAAAGTGATGTCATTGCCGCGCTTGACGCGGCAATCCATAATGGACTGGTTAAAAGATTATCCGGTCAAGCCGGATAATGACATATAGAGGGTAGCAATATGAAAATCGCTTTGGTTGGTTTTGGAAAAATGGGACACATGATAAAGGACGCGGCTCTTGAGCTTGGCCACGAAGTTTGCGTCACTGTCGACTCCTTCGCCGCCGACGCCGACGTCAAGAACGCCAACGCCGACGACATTGTCCGCGCCGTTAAATCCAGCGGAGCGCAGGGCGTGATTGAGTTCACCCATCCGTCGGCCGTTGTCCAAAACCTCAAGGCGCTTGTTCCGCTTGGACTTCCGCTTGTGGTCGGAACGACCGGTTGGGCCGATTCCGAAAAAGAAATCGGAGAGCTTTGCGCCGCCAACGGAGGAACCCTTGTCCGCTCCTCAAACTTTTCGACAGGCGTTAACGTTTTTTATAAAATCATCGAAGAAGCCGTCAAGCTTATGAACTCCTACAGCGAGTACGACACCGCGATTTGGGAGGCCCACCACAACCAAAAGGCCGACAGCCCCAGCGGAACGGCCTTGGAAATCGCGCGCCGCGTGATGGCCAACAATCCCAAAAAGACAAAGATGGTCGTCGACGCCTTCCACAAAAAGCCGGACGCTTCGGAATTGCACGTTTCCTCCACAAGATGCGGAGCGATTCCCGGAACGCACACTGTCTTCTTTGACAGCCCGGCCGACACAATAGAAATAACCCATCGCGCCCGCGGAAGGCAAGGCTTTGCCATCGGAGCGGTCCGCGCCTTGGTCGCCCTTGACAACTCGTTAAAGACAGGCAAGGTTCAAAAAGGAAAGATATATTCGCTTGACGAGATTTCGTTTTAGCGCTAGTATCTTATCAAGAAGGCATTGAATGGCTAAAAAGCTTTATGTAGGAAACTTGAGTTATTCTACAACAGAAGAGTCGCTGAACGGCTTGTTCGCTCAGTTTGGAGAAGTGGTTTCCGCGGTCGTGATTAAAGACCGGGCTACAGGCCAGTCAAAAGGCTTTGGCTTTGTGGAGTTGGCTGACGAGGCCGCCGCCGACAAGGCCATCGAAGAATGGAACGGAAAGGAATTTGAAGGCCGCCGCATTCGCGTCAATGTAGCCGAAGAGCGCGCGCCGCGAAAGCCTAGGTTCAACAACCGCGAAGGCGGATTTAGGGAGTAAAGATGAAATTGACAGCGCTTCTACTACTATTGCAAAGTTTCTCGATTTGCCAAAGCTGAAGGCGCTGTAAAATTAATTTGTAATTTACAGGACTGACGCTTTGGCGGCAGTCCTTTTTTTTAGCGGCAATTTCAATTGCTTCAAGACCAAAAGCGAATGATTGCCGCATAAGCCGCAACGTCCGCGTTTGCTAACAAGCTCGCGCGAACAGCGGTATCATAAGGAGTTTTATATGGATTCAAAAGGCAAGTATGTTCCCTATCCAAAAGTGAACATTCAAAACAGAAAGTGGCCGGACGCGGCGATCACCAAGGCTCCGATTTGGTGCTCGGTAGACTTGCGCGACGGAAACCAAGCGCTCGTAAATCCGATGGGAATCGAGCAAAAGCTTGAATTTTTTGACTTGCTTGTTAAGGTTGGCTTTAAGGAAATCGAAGTCGGCTTTCCGTCTTCGAGCGACACCGAATTTAATTTTATGCGCCGCCTCATCGAAGAAAAGCGCGTTCCCGACGATGTTACAATCCAAGTTCTTTGCCAGGCTCGCGAGCATTTGGTAAAGAGAACATTTGAGGCCATCAAGGGACTTCCCAAGGCGATCTTCCACATTTACAACTCGACCTCTCCGGCCCAGCGCAAATATACGTTCAACAAATCAAAAGAAGAAATAAAGCAGATCGCGATTGACGGCGTAAAGTGCATCAAAGACTGCATGAAGTACGCCGACGGAATCAAAATCCAGCTTGAGTATTCTCCCGAAAGCTTTAGCAACACCGAAATCGAATACGCAGTCGAAGTGTGCGAGGCCGTAAAGAACGAGTGGGGCCCGACGCCCGACAACAAAATCATAATGAACCTTCCGACGACGGTTGAGTGCGCTCTTCCCAACACCTTCGCCGACCAAATCGAATATTTTTGCAACAACATAAGCGGCCGCGAAAACGTCATAGTAAGCTTGCATCCCCACAACGACCGCGGCGAAGGAGTCGCCACTTGCGAAATGGGCTTGCTTGCCGGCGCCGACCGCGTCGAAGGAACGCTTTTTGGAAACGGCGAGCGCACGGGAAACCTTGACGTTGTCGTCGTCGCGCTCAACATGTACAGCCACGGCGTGGACCCCAAATTGGATTTGACAAACATTCCCGCCTTGGCCGAGGCCTACAAGCGCCTTACCGACATGGAAATCCACCCGCGAACGCCTTACTCCGGCGAGTTGGTTTACACGGCCTTTAGCGGAAGCCACCAAGACGCGATCCGAAAGGGAATGGCCGCCCGCGCGTCGATGGCCGAGAACGCCGTTTGGGACGTTCCCTATTTGCCGATTGATCCGCACGACATCGGCCGCCAGTACGAAGGAATCATCAGAATCAATTCGCAGAGCGGAAAGGGCGGAGCGGCCTTCATTCTGGAAAGCGAATTTGGAATCCAGCCTCCAAAGGGAATGCACCCTGTCATCGGAGCGGCTGTCAAAGACGCCGCCGACAAAGCCCAGCGCGAGCTTAAGGCCGACGAGATTAAGGAAATCTTCGAAAAGAAGTGGATTGGCCTTACAAGTCCCCTTAAGATTGAGGAACTGGTCGAAACCCACTTGGAGGGCGCGACCGGATCGGAAGCCGAGGAGCGCGTTTTGTGCAACGCCGACGTCGTTTACCAAGGCCAAAAGTACAAGATAAGCGCCCAAGGAAACGGCCCGCTTGACGCCTTTGTTAACGCGATGAAGCAAACTCCCGCTCCCAAGTTCAACATCACAAGCTTCCACGAGCACAGCATCGGAACCGGAAGCGGCACCAAGGCCATGGGCTATGTCCAAATCACAAAAGAGGACGGAACTCAGGTTTGGGGCGTTGGCCGCTCCAGCAACGTCGGCCGCGCCGGCATCGCCGCCGTCGTCTCCGCTCTTAACCAATAAGAAAAAAGCCCTTTCGTTCAACGAACGGAAGGGCAAAAAAAGGAGAGGAGGATGCGGCCTTTTGGGCCGCGTGAGCGCGCCGTTTTTGCGTCGCGTTCACTAAATAAACCGCCCTTCCGCTAAAAAGTTACAGCCGCTCGCGTTATTTTTTTGAAAATTTTTATCTTTTTTTCGAGCGGTTTAACCGCATCCTGCGGATGCTGCCTATTTTTGCCTCATTTCTTGCATCTGCGTTAAAATTCCGTTATACTAAAAGCATGAAATTTATTTCTTGGAACATAGATTCGTTGAACGCGGCGCTTACAGGAACTTCGCCCCGCTCGGACCAATCGCGGGAAGTCCTAAAAAAAATCGCCGCCCAAAAGCCCGATTTTATCGCCTTGCAAGAGACAAAATTGGGCGAGGCGGGGCTTTTGCCGGCCCACAAAAGCGCTTTGGCCGCCTTCTTTCCAGACTACGACTATGTCTATGTTTCTTCCGTTCCGCCGGCAAAAAAAGGCTACGCGGGAACCATTAGCTTCTACAAAAAAGGCCTTGCCGTAAAGGCCGACTTTCCTAAAATCGGCGCCCCGGACACTATGGACAGCGAGGGCCGCCTGATAACGCTTGAAAAGGATTCCTTCTATTTTGTCCAAGTGTACACGCCCAATAGCGGCGACGGCTTAAAGCGCCTTGGCGAACGCCAAGTATGGGACAAAAAATACGCGGACTACCTTAGCGCGCTTGACGCAAAGAAGCCCGTCATCGCTTGCGGAGACTTTAACGTCGCCCACAAAGAAATTGACTTGGCCAACCCTGAGTCAAACCATTTTTCGGCTGGCTTTACCGACGAGGAGCGGGCGGACTTTACGGCGCTTTTGGAGCGGGGCTTTACGGACACTTTTAGAATGGTTCACGGAGACGTCAAGGGCGCCTATTCCTGGTGGTCGCAAAGAATCTCAACCGCAAAGGCCAACAACGCTGGCTGGCGCATCGACTATTTTTTGACAAGCCAGCGCGCCGCGAACAAAGTCAGCCGCTCCGAAATTATGGATTCCGGTTCAAGGCCCGACCACGCTCCGCTTTTGATGGAAATTGATTTGTAGGCTGGGGGAAGGGATTTGCGGCTTTTTTTTGCGAACCTTGCGTCCATTGTTTTTGTTCTCTTTTTGGCCTCGCTTTTTTCTTGCGCTTCGTCAAAGGCCAAGTCGCAGGACGACAGCCTTTTTTACGAACAGAATCTTCCGCTTTTTAAGGAAGCCGCGCTTTCAAACGGAATACCCGTCACATTTAAGAACATTCCGCTTGAAAAAAATCTTGAGCTTAGAATAATTTTTTTAGGCGGAGCGTCTGTCTGCCCCAAAAACAAGGCGGGCCTCGACCAACTTACTTTTGACTTGATTTTGGATTGCAACCCAAAAATAAAGGAGCTTTCGTCGCGAGGCTTGTATTATTCTGTGTCGGCCTGCCTCTTGGATTACAGCTATTGCGGCTTCAATTGTTCCGCCCAAGATTTTTTTGAAAGCCTTGACGCTTTCGCTCCTTCGCTTTTGTCTCCCGAATACAATCATCAGGACTACTTAAAAAAAGAAGCCGCCGCTTCGGCGGAGGCCTTTGACAAAAGCGAAAATCCCCGCTATGAACTTTTGGAAAGCGTCAAAAAGCAAATCTACGCTTCGACGCCTTACCTTGAAGGCCCCTATCACAAAAAAACAAGCCGCGTCTCCGAATACGACATAGAAAAAAACTTGTCCCAGCTTTTAAATGCCTCGCGCATTCAAATTATCGCCGCGGGAAATTTTTCTTACAAAGAAACGGACTCTGCAAAGGCAAAGCAAAAGAAAAAAAGTGAGGGCCAGCTCTTTGACGAACGCGCCGCGGCTTTGCTGGAAAAACTCGAAGGCCTTTTTGGAACTTTGGAGGCCGCGCCTTGGTCCGCGCCTAACGCCGGCTCATTGAGCGTTTCCAAAAAGAAAGAGCTTTTGGTTCGTTCGGAATTTGCTGGCGGCGATTATTGCGCGGCCCTTTGCGTCGCCGCTCCCAGCCGCGCGGACGAGGACTACGAAGCCTTCGCGCTTGGCACTCTGGCCTTGGATTCCGTTTTGCGCCGCGAATTGGTAGAGGCAAAAAAAATCGCCTCTTACGCGGGAAGCGCGGTTCTCAACGCAAAAAAGAGCGCGGCTCTTGTCCTTATGGGCGGAGTCAAGCAAGACATAAACTACAAGCAAAGCCTCGACGCTGCCTTGGCCATGTTCCCCGACTACAACGACTTGGCAGGCGTTCTTGACGTTTACAAAAACATTTACGTTTCGCGCGTCGTGGGATCTTCGCACAACGCGGGCGCGACGCTTGACCAAATGGCTTCGTCAGCCGTTTACCAAAAAAGCCCCTTGGCCTTTATCGAAAAGCCAAAAAAAATACGCGCCGCCACCGTCCAAGACGTGACCGACGCGTATGAAAAATACTTCCGCTCCGACAATTCGCTGTTTATGCTGCTGTCGAACTAAATATCAGAGAGGCGTGTTTCCGTGCTTTTTGCAAACAGTGTCAAAGGCCTTCTTTTCAAGCAAGAACTCAAGGCTTGACGCTACGCGGGCGCGGGTTTCCTTGGGCTCGATGACTTCGCTTACGTAGCCGCGCTTGGCCGCGATTTTCGGAGTCATGATTTCGCTCTTGTATTCTTCGCTCTTCCGGGCGACTTCGGCGGCCTTTGACGGGTCTGCCAATTCCTTGGCGTACAAAATTCCAATCGCGCCTTCCGCTCCCATAACGGCAATCTCGGCCTTGGGCCAAGCGTAGACAAAGTCCGCTCCCAAGTGCTTTGAGCACATAGCGATGTAGGCTCCGCCGTAAGCCTTGCGGGTGATGACCGTGATTTTTGGAACGCTGGCCTCGGAGTAGGCGTAGATGACCTTTGCTCCGTGGCGGATGATTCCCTTTTGCTCTTCTTGCGGTCCGGGGATAAAGCCTGGAACGTCAACGAATGTCAAAAGCGGAATGTTAAAGGAGTCGCAGTAGCGGACGTGGCGCGCGATTTTGTCGCTGGCATCGCAGTCAAGGACGCCGCCGATTCCGCTTGGGTTGTTGGCGATGATTCCGACTGAGCGGCCTTCGACTTTGGCAAAGCCTACGACGCAGTTGATCGCGAACTCTTTTGAAACTTCAAAGAAGCTGTCGTCGTCGGTTACGTCTTCGATAACCTTTCGGATGTCGTAGCCGGCGCGGGGATTTTCGGGCAAAATAGTTTCGATGTCCTTTTCCTTTTTGCGCTCGTCGTAATGGAATTTTGCGGCCTGAACGATTTCGTCTCCGTAGTAGTGGGGAATGTAGTCAAGCAACTTTCGGACTTGTTCGTAGCAAGTCTTTTCGTCTTCCGCTCTAAAGTGGGCTACGCCTGATTTTTGCGAGTGGATTGCCGCTCCGCCCAAGTCCTCGGCGCTGATGTCCATGAACATTACGCTCTTTACGACCTTGGGGCCTGTGATGAAAAGCTGGCTGATTTTGTCGACGGCAAAGATAAAGTCGGTGAGTCCGGGCGAGTATACCGCTCCGCCAGCGCAAGGACCGGCTACTATTGAAATCTGCGGAACGCTTCCTGATGCGCGGACGTTTTGGTAGAACAAGTCGCCGTAGCCGCACAAGGCGTCAACGCCTTCCTGAATTCTCGCTCCGCCCGAATCGTTGATTCCGATGACGGGGCAGCGGGCCTTGATGGCCAAGTCGATTATTTCGGCGATTTTTTCTCCGTGCATAAGGCCAAGCGAGCCGCCCTGAACCGTAAAGTCCTGGGCGTAAACGGCGACCTTGCGGCCGTTGATTTTGCCGAAGCCTGTGATTACGCCGTCGTATGGAATGTCTTTCTTTTCCATTCCAAAGCTGGAGCAGTTGTGTCGGACTCCAGAATAAATTTCCTTGAATGTGTCTTTGTCGCAAAGGGCGTTGATGCGCTCAATCGCGTGAAGCTTTCCTTTTGCGTGCTGTTTTTCAACATTGTATTCCATAAAAACCTCTGGAAAATTGATATGCTTTGTATTATGACATATTTTGTAAAAATGTCAAGAGCAGGCAGGGCGGGGGGAGCGAAAAAAAATCCGCGCTTTTTTTGCCGGAGCAAAGCGCTTTAGTATTGAAAAATAATTTAATATACACTAAAATTAGAAGTAATCGGCTTTTTTTTTCTAAAAACGGCCAAAAAACGCATTTTTTTGGGGGAATTATGAACGTTGAGCAAATGCTCGGCCAAAGCGGCATTCTTACGCTTTTGGGAATGGGCGTTGTATTTAGTTTTCTAATCATCATGATTGTGTGCATGTACGCCTTGCACGCCATTCTTCACGCGCTAAAGCTGGACAAGGACGAGCCGCAAAAGGCTTCCGCATCCGCTCCCGCGTCGGCGCCCGCGGCTTCCTCTGACCAAAAGGCCGTCGTGGCCGCCATCGCCGCAGCCCTGAAAAGCAAGGGCGATTTACAATAGTATACAATAGCTAAAGATATAGGAGATTAAAATGGCTAACAAAATACAGATTTCAGAACTTGCGATTCGCGACGCGCACCAGTCGCTTCACGCCACCCGCATGACGACGGCGGACATGCTTCCGATTTGCGAAAAGATGGACAAGATCGGCTACTGGGCCATCGAAGGTTGGGGCGGAGCGACATACGATTCCTGCATCCGCTTCTTGAACGAAGATCCCTGGGAGCGCTTGCGCAAGCTTCACGCCGCTCTTCCCAACTCAAAGATCATGATGCTTTTGCGCGCCCAGAACCTTTTGGGCTACCGCCACTACGCCGACGACGTCGTTGAAAAGTTCGTCGAGACGGCCGCCAAAAACGGAATCGACGTGTTCCGCATTTTTGACGCTTGCAACGATCCCCGCAACATGGAATGCGCCACAAAGGCCGCCAAGAAAACTGGCAAGCACGTTCAGATGGCGATTTCTTACGCCGTCACTCCCTTCCACACAATAGAAAAATACGCCGAGCTCGCAAAGACTTACGCCGACTTTGGCGCGGACTCAATCTGCATTAAGGACATGTCGGGCTTGCTCAAGCCTTACGCCGCCTACGACTTGGTAAAGGCGATCAAGGCAAAGGTTGACCTTCCTGTAGAAATCCACACTCACGCCACGACGGGCCTTTCTGTCGCCACTTTGCTCAAGGGAGCGGAAGCCGGAGCCGACATTTTGGACACTGCGATTTCTTCAATGTCAATGGGAACAAGCCACTCTCCGACAGAAACAATCGTAGAGATGCTCAAGGGAACGGAACTCGACACTGGCTTGGACACAAAAGCCTTGCTTGAGATCGCCGCCTACTTCCGCGAAGTTCGCAAGCACTACGCTTCGTTGGAATCTTCTTTCCTTGGAGCGGACACCCGCATTTTGCTTTCACAGGTTCCGGGCGGAATGCTCTCCAACTTGGAAAGCCAGCTCAAGCAGCAGAACGCGGCCGACAAGATGGATCAAGTTCTTGCCGAGCTTCCTTTGGTTCACAAGGACGCGGGCTACGTTCCGCTTGTAACTCCGACATCTCAGATTGTCGGAACGCAGGCCGTCATGAACGTTTTGATGGGCCGCTACAAGACGATGACCCAGGATTTCCGCAACCTCATCACAGGCCGCTTTGGAAAATTGCCCACGGACGCCAACCCCGAGCTTGTTCAGAAGGCCTTGCAGCAGAACAACATGGAAAAGGTGATGACTTGCCGTCCCGCCGACGAGATTCCGCCTGAGTGGGATAAAATGGTCGAAGAGTCAAAGAAGAACGGCGGAAACGGTTCTGTCGAAGACGCCCTCACATACGCCATGTTCCCCAACGTCGCGCCCAAGTTCTTCGCCGAGCGCTCTAAGGGCCCGGTTGACGCCGAAAAGACATTTGGAAAGAAGGAAGCTCCCGCAGCTGCGGCCGCTCCTTCAAACGGACCTTGGACAATAACCGTAAACGGAACTCCCTACAATGTTTCAGCCAACGGCTCTAGCGTAACTGTAAACGGAACTCCTTATAACGTAAGCTTTGGCGCCGCCGGCTCCGCCCCCGCAGCCGCTGCCGCTCCCGCCGCTGCAGTAACAGGCGGAGTAGAGGTAAAGGCTCCCGTAGCGGGAACGCTTTTGCGCCACGTTGCTGCCGCCGGCTCTGCCGTAAAGAAGGGTGACACCGTAATTATGATTGAGTCAATGAAGATGGAGCTTGAAGTAAAGGCTCCCGAAAGCGGAACGATCAACTTTGTCGTCCAGCCCGGAACCCAAATCCAGGCCGGCCAAGTCTTGGCCACATTGGGCGGAGTCGCGGTCGCCGCTCCGGCTCCCGCTCCGCAAGCCGCTCCCGCAGCTCCGGCTCCTGCCGCCGCTCCTAGCGCTCCCGCCGGAGGAAAGCCCGTCAACGCTCCCGTAGCCGGAACTTTGCTTAAGTACGCCGTCGCCGAAGGCAGCGCCGTTAAAGCCGACACGACGATTATCATCGTCGAGTCTATGAAGATGGAATTGGAAATCAAGGCTGGAACAGCCGGAAGCGTCCATTTCCTTGCGGCCACAGGAAGCCAAATCTCCGCCGGCCAAGCCATCGCCGAGATAAAGTAAGGAAAGCAAAATGGAAATGACTCGCAATAAAGCTCAAATCATAAAGGCCACATTCGCGATTATGTTCGTCGCGATGGCCGTCTCC
Organism: Treponema sp.; assembly: GCA_017645785.1. GTDB lineage: Bacteria > Spirochaetota > Spirochaetia > Treponematales > Treponemataceae > Treponema_D. Next base: position 26,150 of record JAGCNW010000011.1, on the reverse strand, counting down.
TTCTTCGTAAAGCCTGTTGTCAAGGCCCAAAGCGAAGGAGCGGCGACATCCTCATACTCAACAGGAACTGGCCTCAAGCGCGTGATCAAGGGTTCCGAAAAAGTTCCCAACATCAGCGTTCAAGCCTTCCTTATGAACATTTGGAAGAACACAGGCATTTACAAAATCATCCACACGCCCACAGCCGCGGAAGTCGCCGCCGAAAAAGCGGAGAAGGCCGCCGAGCTTAAGGCGGAAGCCGCCGATCCCTTTGCCGACGTGGTTGTTCCCGGCTGGCAAAAGCTTTTTATGATTGCAATCGGTTTCTTAATCGTTTATCTGGCGGTCGGAAAGGGCTTTGAGCCCCTCTTGCTTATCCCGATCGGCTTCGGAACGATTTTGGTAAACATTCCCGGAGCGGGAATGGGAGACGCGCCGCACGGAATGCTTCACATCATTTACAGCGCGGGCGTTGGAAACGAATTCTTCCCGATGCTAATCTTTATGGGAATCGGAGCGATGACCGACTTCGGCCCGCTTATTGCAAACCCAAAGATGGCGCTTCTTGGAGGCGCGGCGCAGTTTGGAGTGTTCTTCACGCTCTTCGGCGTCGCCCTTATGAACATGATTCCCGGAATCAACGTTGACTACAACATGATGGAAGCTTCGGCCATCGCCATCATCGGCGGCGCCGACGGCCCGACCAGCATTTACGTTTCCGGTAAGCTCGCTCCCCACATGATGGCGGTAATCGCCGTCGCGGCCTATTCTTACATGGCGCTTGTTCCGATGATCCAGCCTCCGATCATGAAGGCTTTGACGACAGAAAAAGAGCGCAAGATAAAGATGGAGCAGCAGCGCCCCGTCAGCAAGACTGAAAAAGTTTTATTCCCGATGATGCTTTTGGTGATCACAATCTTGCTCTTGCCGCCGGCCGCTCCCCTTATCGGAATGTTGGCTTTCGGAAACTTTGTAAAACAGTGCGGAGTTGTAGAGCGCCTTTCCAAAACAATGGAAAACGAATTGATGAACATCGTTTCGATTTTGCTTTCGCTCGGAGTAGGAAGCCAAATGACTCCCGAAAAGATCATCAACTCAAAGTCAATCGGAATCATAATCCTTGGCTTGGTTGCCTTCTGCGTAGCCACAGCCGGCGGCCTTGTCATGGCAAAGATTATGAACTTGTTCCTCAAAAAGAAAATCAATCCCCTTATCGGAAGCGCGGGTGTGTCCGCCGTTCCGATGGCCGCGCGCGTTTCAAACAAGGTTGGCTTGGAATACGATCCTTCAAACTTTATCTTGATGCACGCGATGGGCCCCAACGTCTCCGGCGTAATCGGAACCGCGATCGCCGCCGGCGTTTTCATCGCCACTTACGGAATGTAAGCGGGGGCTTTAGTGGACGCCAAGACAGAGATAGAAGGACGAAAAACTTTTTTTATCGCGCCGGACGTGACCTTCTTGCCAGAGTCTTATTTAGGAGACTTTTTGGCGAGAGGCTACGAGGCTTACATAATAAGGGACTTTCGCTTTTATCCGATTTACACGCAAGTCAAGATTATCGTCGAGACTTGCCCGGATTCTATTCTCTTCTTCTTTATTGACGCCGACGTTGGCGTCGACTGGGCCAAGTTCATAAAATACATTCAAGGCGAATTTCAAGAAAAGGCCCTTATCGGAGTTCTCTACGCAAAAGGAAAGACTCCCGACCAAAAGGCCTCTCTTGAAAAATATTACTTGTTCGACTTGGGCCTTCAGTGCGGCTGCATTGAGCTTGAGTACAACAAGGAAAAAAACTTTGGCATTATAGACAAGGTTATGTTCGCAAACCAAGCGTGCGGCCGCCGAAAGAACGTCCGCGCGATATGCGACTCCTCTTGTTCGGCCAACTTTATTTATCAAGGCGTTGTCGTAAAGGGCCGCGTGTCCGACATTTCGGTAAGCCATTTTTCTTTCATACCAGATCCCAACTATACGTTCCCTGACATTCCTCTTTACACGAACATCGACGAAGTCACTATAACCTTCAAGGGCTTTCGCTTTAAGGTTCCGGCAAACCTTATGATCCAGCGCGCTTTGGACGGCGGAAAATTTTTGCAAGTTTATGTTATGCTAAAGTCAAACGGCCAGCAGGGTCTTGACGAATCCATCGCCGAAAAAGTGCGCGAAAGAATTTACATGACAGTCACTGACAAGGTAAAGGAAGTCTTGCTTGAAAAGTGCAAAAAGTGGAAGCAGGAACACCCGACAGGCGATTCCTTTCAGTGATTTTTTGCGGCGCGATAATTTGATTGCGACTATTGCGGCGCGATAATTTAATCGCGCCGTAAAAGGAACGTGTCAAGGCTTTAAGCGGAGCGTGCCTTGACGCGTTCCTACTTGCGCTGAACGCTCTTGAATTCTACGGTGCGCTTCATATCGTTGATGTTGTTTACAATCATGTATGTGTCAAAAGTCTGAAGCTTTCCACTTGAGGCGAATTTGTGAATTTCTTCCTGGACGACTTGCAAGGGGAGTCCTGACCAGCTTGCGACGTCCGCTTGGGTTACGTTGAAGCGGCGGCTCTTTTCGTTGGGCTTGGCCGCGGGATTCATTTCGTCGAACATGCAGAATGTGTCGGCGACGCGGGCTGTGTTGTCCTTTATAGTCAAAATCTTGAGGCGGCGCTTTTGGTCGTAAATGCGCTTGCAGAAAATCTTAAGCAGCAAAATAGCGATTTGCGGGTTGCCTGTAACCAAGACCTCAAAGTTTGCCTTGTTGAATTCCAGGCATTCCACCGGCCCGATGGCCATGCAAGTGGCGCTTCGGGGCGAATTGTCCAAAATCGCCATTTCGCCAAAGAATTCTCCGGGCTTGAGTATGTCAAGGTTTTTCTTTACGCCGTTTATGCATTTGACCAGCTGAACCTCTCCGCTTTGAATCAAGTAGAAAGAGTCGCCCGGCTCAAATTCGCAAATGATGACTTGTTCGTTTTCGTACTTCTTTTGGAAGCGCTCAAAGGCCGGAAGCATGAACTGCTTTAGCGCGCCGGAATAGTTGGCTGCCGAGGCCGCCGCCGTCTCCTGCTTTTTGGAAAGCTTTTCAAATCTAAGCTTTGAGTCCGCGTAAAGCTTGGCCACCTGGTCCTTGTCGTAGGCGGTGGGGAAGTGGGTCAAATATTTTATGCAAACGTCGCAGCAGGCGCGGTAGTTTTGGTCGTCGTAAAAACTCTTGGCCACCGCGAACATACCGCCCTGTTGGTTTGTGTCGTTGTCGTTTTGCAAGAGCGCCTGCGTCTTTTTGTGAACCTGGCGCAACTGGCCGGAAAATACGCGGAGCATTTTGTAAACTACTTGCTTGTTGTTGCTGAAAATGTTTTCAAATTCAGGAACCGTCATGGAGACGGCAACCGCGTCTTGCAAGACAGTGGCTGTTTCTTCGCGAGGAAAGTGGCCTAGCGCTGATTTGACTCCAAAGAATTCTCCGTTTGACAATTGCTGGGTTTCGGTCGCGCCAGTGTCAGTGTCTGTTGTGGTTAAAATAACCACGCCTTTTTGGAGAATGAATATTCTTTCGTCCTTGTCATTTTCAAAGTAAATGATGGAGCCTTTGTTATATTGAACCGCCTTGGGCATTTTTTCCTCGTCCTATTTTGTGATAATCACGGTTTAATTATACATTATAGCGCAATTTTAAAAAAAAATCTACATTTTTTTTATAAAAATCCCAAAAATAATTGCAAAGGCCCCCGCTTGCGGGGGACTTGTTATTGCGCTATAGTGGAAAAATGGTTGACTTGCACACTCATTCAACAGCGTCCGACGGCGAAAAAAGCCCGTCAGAGCTGGTTTTTTCGGCGAAAGAAAGCGGCCTTTCCGTTTTGGCCTTGACCGACCACGATACGCTTGACGGCTTGGAAGAGGCGGCTGCGGCGGCAAAAAAGGCCGGCCTAATCTTTGTGCCCGGAATTGAGTTGAACATAGAGTGGCCTACGGGCGAATTTCATCTTTTGGGCTTGGGGCTCAAGGAAATTTCGGCCTCGATGAAGGCCTTGGCAAAGGCTCTTAAGGACAGCCGAGTCGAGCGCAACAAGAAGATTTTCGCCGCCCTGGAAAACGACGGGCTGGACGTAAATTACGAGGAATTCGCCAGGGCGCAGACCGCCTTTCACGCCGAGGACTCTTTGGGCCGCCCCCATATAGCCGCTTACATGGTTCAAAAGGGCATAGTCAAAAACCGGCAAAAGGCCTTTGACAAGTATCTTTCAAACGGAACGCCTTTTTTTGTGGACTTTGAGGGAGCGGACTTGACTCAGGCGGTCAAGGCGATCTTGGATTCCGGCGGCCTTCCTGTGATAGCCCATCCGCTTTCGCTTTACGTGGGCTGGGGAAAAATCGAGGAAGTTTTGCGGGGAATAAAGGACGCCGGAGTGCAAGGCTTGGAAGCCTGGCATCCCGGAGCCAAGGAAAACGACTGCCGCCGCCTTGAAAAAATGGCCCGCGAAATGGGCTTCTTTGTGACGGCCGGAAGCGACTATCACGGGCCGAACGTTCGCGGCGACAGAAAGCTCGGCAGAACGGCCGGCGGCTACAAAATTGACGACCGCTTTTACTTTGAGGAGCTTTTGCCCCGCCTTTGACGAAAATTCGCCCTTTTTTTAGAAAAAAAGCGCGAATTTTTCATTTTTTTCCAAAAAAAAAGCCAAAATCTCGATAAAAATTTCTACCTTATGGCTGAGGTGAAATTTTATGAAAATCTATTCTTTCAGCCCCTTCGGATACGAAGGTTCCTTGGTTTCGGTTGAGGTTGACATCCGGCGGGGCATTCCCGCGATTGACATTGTGGGCTTGGCCGACGGAGCGGTAAGGGAAAGCCGCGAGCGGATGAAAAGCGCCATAAGAAATTCCGGCTTTGACTTTCCGCAGGAGCGGGTCTTGATAAGCCTTTCGCCGGCCGACCTAAAAAAGGAGGGCGCGGGCTTTGACCTTTCGGTGGCTTTAGGAGTCCTTTACGCTTCCGGGCAAGAAGGCTTTTGTCCCGAAAAGTTGGAGCTTCCAAGCGTCTTGGTCTTGGGGGAGCTGGAGCTTTACGGGGCCTTGAGGCCAGTCAGGGCGGTTCACGCGGCGGCTTCCAGCGCCAAGGCGGCGGGCATCGAATATTGCCTGGTTCCAAAAGCCAACGCCAACGAGGCTAGGGAAGTCTTGGGAATGAAGGTCTTTGGCGCGTCCAATTTGCGCGAGGCCTTTGAAGCGCTTTTTTCGGAAAAGCTCTTTTCCGAAGCGCCTGAATCCGTCGGCTTGGATTCCGTTCCAAAGGGGAGCGTGAAGGTTGACGGCGTTTTGTTTCCTCCTGTGTACGACGGCTCTGGCTTTGAGGATGTCGCAGGCCAAAAGGATTTGGTGCGGGCTTGCGCTATCGCCGCGGCGGGCGGCCACAATTTGCTGGCCTTTGGCCCTCCCGGTTGCGGAAAAAGCTTGATTTTGCAGCGATTTCCGTCCCTTCTTCCCTTGCTTACGGCTTCGGAAGCCCAAAGCGTCACCCGCGTCCATTCCATCGCGGGCTTGATGCCGCCGGGTCAAGGCTTGTTGCGTACCGCTCCCTTTAGGCAGCCCCACATGAGCGCGAGCCTTGAGGGCCTTTGCGGAGGAGGGAGCCATTGCAGGCCGGGCGAAGTTTCCCTTGCCCATAACGGAGTCCTTTTCTTGGACGAGGCGGCGGAATTCAAGTCCAGCGTTCTTCAAATGCTCCGCGTTCCCTTGGAAAGCCAAAAAATCTCCTTGAACAGGGCGGGTCGGACAGCCGTCTATCCGGCAAATTTTCAGCTTTTGATGGCCTCAAATCCTTGTCCCTGCGGTAATTACGGTTCCCAAAAGAAAATTTGCCTTTGTTCCTTGCGTTCCGTAGAGCTTTACTGGAAAAAGTTTTCCGCGCCCCTGTTGGATAGAATTGACTTGCGGGTCAAGGTTGACATTCCCGACCAAGACGAGGAGGCCGCGGCCTTATGGTCAACCCAAGACTTGAGGCTGCCAATCGCGAGGGCTGTGAAAGCCCAAAGAGAGCGGGGAATCTACCGAAATTCCCGCATGAGGCCTGAGGAAATTCAAGTTTTTTGCCCCCTCGAAAGCGGAGCGGACCGCCTCTTGACGGCCGCGGCCTCCCGCTACGACTTTTCGCCCAGGGCCTTGGCCTCTTGCAAAAAAATCGCTCGGACCATTGCCGACATGGAAGGCAGCCAGAAAATCACGGAGGAGCACGTTGCGGAGGCGGTGGACCTAAGGAAATTGACCGGCGTTTTGGACTGAAAAAGGACCTTTTTGCCTTTTTGGCGGAAAAAGGAAGATTGAAAATTCTTTCAAATTTTGATTTACAATTTTTTAAATATGCGTTATAATTGTGTATTATGGCTGATTTATTGACAGACGAACAGTTTGAGCGCTTTAGAAAGACTATCTACGACGAAAGTGGAATCACTTTTTCCGCCACCAACAGGTCAGTGTTGGACAGCCGTTTAAAGGAGCGCTTGCGAGAGCAAAAGCTCGCTTCTGTTGACGATTACTACAAATTGATAATCTCAAACCGCGAAGAAATGAAGATAATGTTGGACGCGGTCACCACAAACCTTACAAGATTCTTTAGAAACCAGCCGCACTTTGACGCTTTGGTCAATTACGTCATTCCCCATATTCTGGAAGAAAAAAAGAACACCGGCAACAAGGTTGTAAAAGTATGGAGCGCCGGTTGCTCCACAGGCGAAGAGCCTTACACAATCGCGATGATTCTAAAGGACATTTTGCCTCCGCCTTACACATTCCAAATCACCGCGTCGGACCTTTCGCTCAAATCCCTTATGGTCGGAAAGCAGGGCTTTTATCCCAACGCAAGAATCAGTGGAATCCCTGACAAATACTTGCAGCGTTTCTTCACCAAGACTCCCGACGGCTACCAGGCCAACAAGGAGCTTATGGACACGATTCGCTTTGACTACCACAACTTAAAGAACGACAGCGGAATGCGCAACTTGGACATCGTCTTTTGCCGCAACGTATTGATTTACTTTGACGAGCCGGCGCAGCTTCGCGTAATCAATCATTTCTGGGACGCGCTCGCTCCCCATTCTTATTTGTTCATTGGCCACTCCGAGTCTTTGTTCGGAATGAAGACCAACTTTGAATTCCTTAAGACGGATTGGGCGTGTTTCTACCAAAAGCAGCTTAAATAGCGAGGGTGGATTTCAATGGATGACATTTCGGTATTGATTTGCGACGATTCCGCTTTGATGCGAAATCTGATTAGCCGCATTATAGACGGAACGGAAGGAATGAAGGTTGTCGCCAAGGCTTCCAACGGCCAGCAGGCTTTGGAAAAGATTGAAGAGACCAACCCCGACATCATTGTCCTTGACATTGAGATGCCTGTTATGAACGGCATTGAATTCCTTAGGGCAAGAAAAGAAAAGCGCATCAAGATTCCTGTCGTTGTTCTTTCGAGCGTAGCCACAAAGGGCGCCGCCGTCACAATGGAAGCCTTGGAATTGGGCGCCGCGGACTTTATCACAAAGCCGGCCGGTTCAGTTTCGGCCGACATTTCCGAAGTCGCCGACCAGCTTATCGACATGCTGGCCTCTTACGGCTCCCAGTACGCGCGCCGCCAAGGAAAGATTCCATACATTCCCGAATTCTTCCAAAAGCAAAGAAAGCTTCTTAAGGCCGAATCCTTTGTCGCCAACAAAAAGGCCGACGAAAACGCGCCCGTTCAAAAGCCCAAGCTTGACCCGGCTCAAATTCTCAGCTTTAACACTGTCGAAAAGAAAGAGCCTGTTGTCGTCACTCCGATAAGAGAGGGCGGAAACATCGAGGTCATCGCGATTGGAATTTCGACCGGCGGCCCCAACGCCTTGCGCGACGTTTTCAAGATGATCGACCCGCGCTTAAAGCAACCTATCCTTGTTGTCCAGCACATGCCCAAGGGCTTTACAAAAGCCTTCGCGGAAAGCTTGGACAAGATTTGCCCCTTGTCTGTAAAGGAAGCGGAAGAGGGCGAAAAAATTATGCCTTCGACAATATACATCGCGCCCGGCGACAACCACATAACTGTGACGGAAAACGCCGGCGAGCGCTTTATCCACTTGACCCACGACGCGCAGAGGAACGGACACAGGCCCAGCGCCGACGTCATGTTCGAGTCTGTGGCCAAGGTTTACAAGAACCACGCTCTTGGCGTAATCATGACCGGAATGGGCCGCGACGGCGCCGCCGAGCTTGCCGAGCTTAGAAAACAGGGCTCTTGGACTTTGGGACAGGACGAAGAGTCCAGCATTGTTTACGGAATGCCCCGCGTCGGCTGGGAAATGGGCGGCGTGCAAAAGCAAGTCTCGCTTATGAAGATGGCTGACGAAATCAGCGCCTTGGCCCGCGAGCACGCGTAAAAGTTAGAAGACTTTGTCGATGTTTGGTTTGCTGGGCCTGATTTTAAAGCGGCTCAGCGCCATTACCGCCGCTCCTGGAACTAAAATCCCTATCAACACGCAAAAGGCTTTGAAGCCTTCGGCGCTTTCTCTTTGAAAAAGCGCGCGGCTTATCGGGTTCGCGGCAAAAAAGGCCGCGACCGCGCAAGCGGCTGGAAGCAGCAGTGAAAAAATCGCCTGAACGCTTTCGGCGGTTTGGGAGGCCGTTATTCGGACAAGGTCGCCGGCCTTTATGTCAAAGCCTTGCGGATTTGCGGCCGCAAAAGGGTTTCCGCGCCTCGCGCATCCTTCCTTGCAAGAAAGGCAGGCGTCGGTTACGATGGGGCAGACTTGGGCTTCTTTTTTGTCTTCCGATACGGAAATCACTTCGGCGCTTTGCGTCATAAATCTTCTTTTGGCTCCTTTAGCTTTAAAAGCCTTTCCTGGCAGACAGCCTTTCCGGCTTGGTTGTGCAACTCGTCGTAGGTGTCGCGCAAATTGTAAAGCGCGTCGTAGTAGTAGGGGTTGATGGAGACCGCGCGCTCAAAGGCTTCGGCCGCGCTCTCGTATTCCTCTTGGTTGAAAAAAATCACGCCCAGGGTGTTCCACAAGCGGGAGTTGACGGGATTTTGATCAAGGCCTATTTGGCAATACTGAACCGCCTCGATGAATTCCTTGCGGTCAAGGCATACGATGGCGAGCTGTTCGATTGACTCTTGGTCTTCCGGGTTCATGTCGTAGGCGGTCAAGAGGGCGCGCTTGGCTCCACGCAAGTCGCCTTGCTTTTGGTATGTTATTCCCAAGTTGAACCATAGCAAGTGGTTTTCGCGTTCGATTGTGATGGCTCTTTTATAGCAGGCGATGGCTTCGGTAAAGTTTCCTTTAGAAGTGAGTTCAATCGCTTGGTTGTTTAAAAAATCCGCGGATTCGAGCATATTCCCCCAACGCCCTAGCGCTGGATCTTGTTGAACAAGTCCATTATCGCTTGGCCGGCTCCAGAGCCATTATCTTCCAAAAGCGAAGTTAATTCAAGCGCCTTTTGGCTTGCCTCTTGGTTTCCAAAGTCAAAGGCTTTTTTGATCGAGCCGGAGCTTTCCAAAAGCGCGATCGCTTCTTCTATTGCGGAGCTTTGGATTCCTTCTTTGGCGGCGCGTTCAAAGAGGCCCGCTATTTTTTCTTTGTCTTGGGGATTGTCTTGAACGTGCAGCAAAACGGGAAGGGATTTTTTTCCTTCGATGATGTCGTCGCCGCGCTTTTTTCCTGGGTTTCCGCTTGTAAGGTTTTGAACGTCGTCAAGGACTTGGAAACCCATTCCGATTCCGGCGGCGACGAGGCCGGCCTTTTCTATCAAGGCCTTGTCTTTTTGGGCGGCCAAGAATCCTAGCCGCGCCGCCATGCAAGAAAGAGTTCCGGTCTTTAGCTGGACCATTTGCTGGTATTCTTGAACGGTCGGAAAAAAGTTTGGCTCGCGGTGCCATGCTATGTCCATCGCTTGGCCCAAGTGCAGGCGCCTAAGCTCCATTTGGTAGAGCTCGTGGCAGGCGATTTTTTTGTCGGCCTCCAAGTCCAGCTTTTGTATGCAGGATGCGGCCTTAAAGTAAAGCCAGGCGCCTGCGTTTAAGGCGGTGTCAAGGCCGTAAGTTATGTAGGCGCAAGGCTTTCCCCGCCGCTCGTCGGCCCTGTCCTCTATGTCGTCGTGAATCAAGCTTGCGGTGTGGACAAATTCCAAAAGGGGGCTAAGCTGGTAGGCGTCCTGAATCAGCTTTGGGTCTTGGGTTGCCATCTTCGCGCACAAAACCATAAAGACGGGCCGCCAGCGCTTTCCGCCTTGGCGCGCAAGTTCCCGCGTGGGAACCAAGAGGCCGTCCAAGCCCTTTTGCGAAAGCGCCTCTTCCGTTCCGAATGTTTCCAAAAGCCATTCCTTTGAAGGGCTTTGCGGAAGTTCCGCCTGCAATATAGTTTCTATCTTGTCCTTTATCTGTTCAACGCTTTCGTTCATAAGTCCATTATATAACAAAAGTCCCTTCTTGAACAGACCGCGCTTTCTAAACTTTCATAAAGAACTTTCCGAAAAATATTGTATGAGCCAAAATAGTTACGAAAAGCCCGATTATTGGTCAAAGAAAGCCTTTTCCGAAGGTTATCCGGCTCGTTCCGTCTACAAGCTGGAAGAAATTGACCAAAAGTTTTCGTTCATAAAGAAAAATTCGACTGTTTTGGACTTGGGAAGCGCGCCCGGAAGCTGGACTACATATCTTTTGCGGAGAATGGAAGGTTCCGGCAAAGTGGTTTCCTGCGACTTGAACCCCCTTTCCAATTCGGTTCACGGCGACAACCTCGTCTTTTTTCAGGGCGATTTGAACGCAAAGGAAATCCGCGAGAAAATCAAGGCGGAAGGCCCTTACGATTTGGTCGTTTGCGACGCCGCTCCCCTTACGACAGGAAACCGCATGGTTGACACAGCCCGTTCCGAAGGCTTGGTCGAGATGGCGATATGGTACGCCCAAAGCATGCTAAAGCAGGGCGGGAAATTCGCCGTGAAGATTTTCCAAAGCGGCGCCCAAGGGGAACTGTTGAAAAAAATGCGCGAAATATTCGAAAGCGCCAAGGGCTTTAAGCCCGAAGCCTGCCGAAAAGAGAGTTTTGAGACTTACCTTATAGGCTTGAACAAAAAATAAACTTGAAAAAAAAAATAAAATGGGGTATGATAAAAATGATGGGTAAAATCTCCGCGTTCTTCAGGAAGAACATTGTGCAACTTGGTCTCACTTTTTGCGTCGGCGCCTTTGTGGCCGGCACTTCCGTATTTTTGGCAAGGAATTTTCCCAAAGAAGGCCGAGGCGGCTTTGAATCTCCGGTAATGCCCCAGTACAGCGAAGAATACTCCAAGATGGAGGACGAGCAAAACGCCAAGCTCTTGGCCCAGGCCGAAGCCGCAGAAAGTCACGAAGAGGAGCTCAAGCCCCTAACTTATTGGACTTACAGAATCCGCCCGGGCGACATGATCGGCCTGATCGCGGAGAAATACGACATAAGCCAAGACACTTTGATCAGCGTAAACAACATCCGCGCAAGCCGCTTGATCCAGCCTGGCCAGTACATAAAGATTCCGTCGGAAGAAGGCATCTTGTACACCGTAAAAAAGGACGGCGAAACTCCGGCCACAATCGCGGAAAAATACGAAGTTGACGCTGTAAAGTGCGCCTTTGTGAACAAGCTTGAACTTGATTCCGAGCTCAAGGCCGGCTCTTCAATATTTGTTCCCGGCGCCGAGATGGACAGCATAACCCTTAGCGAAATCAACGGAGACCTTTTCAGAAAGCCGATTCACGGCTGGTACCGCTTGACTTCATACTTTGGCTGGAGACCCAGCCCCTTTACTGGAAGGCGCTCTTGGCACGGCGGCCTTGACATGGCTTGCCCGCATGGAACAAGAATCTACGCCGCGATGGGCGGCCGCGTCGCCGAAACAGGCTACAACAACACTTACGGAAACTATGTAATCATAAACCACTTGAACGGCTACAAGACCCTTTACGGCCACATGTCTGCAATCGGTTGCGTAAAAGGCCAATGGGTGGACACCAACACAGTCATCGGCCGCGTAGGAAGCACAGGCGCCTCAACCGGCCCCCACTGCCATTTTACCGTATTCAAGCGCGGAAAGATGGTCAACCCGCTCAGCTTGTTGGGCTGATTTTAGAATTTATTTTCTTTACAAAAAAATCCATGTTGCTTCGTATAAATAGGGCGCAGTAGGCCGTTATCAGGGCGGCCAGCTCGATGTAGGTGTAAACCGTTATAAAATGGTTGGCGCCCGGCTTTGCGAAAACGCTGAATGCGATGAACAAGAGAATCATAAGAATTCCTCCGATGATCCATTTGGAAAGGGAAATCGGATTTTTTTGCGAGTCGCTTTTTGTCGTTATCTTGTTCATCACGGCTAGAATGGCCGCGTCGTCAAGCGCTGTTTGCCTGCAAGAGTCCGGCGCCGTTGACTTTTCGGCCCGTCGCAAAAGGCGGACTTGGGCCCGGCATTTTTTGCAAGCAAGCAAATGCAAGGTGATTCCAAGGGGAATGCGCTCGCCCTTGTCCAAGCTCAAGTATTCTTCCATCACGTCGTTACAATTCTTCATTTTCCACCAATCCTTTTGCCAATATCTTTTCGCGCAGCAATTTTTTTGCCCTGAATATGTGCGATTTTACAGTGTTTTCCGCCAGCGAAGTGATTTCGCTGATTTCTGAGTAGGAGTTGTCGTAAAAAAAGTACAAGTCAAGGACGATCTTGTACTTGTCCGGCAATTCTTTTAGCGACTCTCTGACCGCTTCCATCGTGAGAGTCCGCAATTCTTTTTCTTCGGGAGTGAGTCCGTTGTCAGGCAGCAGGCTTTCGTCCGCTATTGAAACGTATTCGGTTCTTCGGTTCACCGCGTTGATGGCCGTGTTGTAGGCCATTCGCGTAAGCCAGGTCGAAAAAAGGGATTCTCCTCTAAAGGAGTCCAGTTTTGTGTATGCTTTTAGAAAAACGTCCTGGGCAAAGTCTTCCGTGTCGGCAGGGTTCTTGAAGAAACTCATTCCAAGCGCTTCAACGCGCTTTTTGTAGAGCGACATCAATTCGGCAAATGCCGACGTGTTGCCCGACAAAACTTCGCGAACAAGCTTTGAGTCTCTTTTGTATGCCGCCTCGCGCTCTTTGTCCGAGGTACGCTGTTTGTTCATTTTTTGTCGTGAAAGTCAGGATTTATTTTGTAAAAAATTAAAAGGCAAACGCCGCAGGCAAGGGGAATCAAGCCGCCGAGCAAGGCGTAAGAAAAGCCGTCAATCAAGGCGAAAAGCAGGCTCAGAATTATTCCGACGCCTGTAAGCAAAAGGCCTGCCAAAAGCGAGAATGTCTTTAGGTCAAACTCCGGCGCCTTGTAAGAGCCTGTGCGGATTCTAAGCTTTGTTTCGTGGTGGGTCCACAAAAGGTAAAAGAACAAAATCACTCCGCCAATCGCGATGCCGACGATTGGAACAACGGCGATTACAACTTGCGCTGATTGAGATGTTATTTCGGAATTCATAATATAGTCTCCTTCTTGCAAATTAAGACACTTCAAGCGCCCTTTTGTTGCGCCTTTTAGTCCAGGAAAATGTAGTCGTCAAAGTAAATCGCGTCCACCTTTCCCAGCGAAAGCTGGCTGTTCAAGCGTTCGAGCAGGATGCGCTTGATTTCCTTTTCGCCTGCCGAAAGAAGCGCGTTCTTGGTCTTGGTCGAGAAAAACTCAAGAATGTAAGAGGCGAACATGTTTTTTTTGGAAAGGAGCTCCTCGTAAAAGGCGGAGTCGTCGTTTTGATAAGAAAGCCAAGGGGTCACAAGAAGAACCGAGCCGGCCTCTTTTGATCCTTCGTCGGGAAGGAGTCTTGTCCGCAAGGTTCCAAATTCCTTGAATTGCATTTGTTCCTGGGACGCGCCCTTTATTTGCTCCGCGCTGTGGGGATCGCTTTTTCGGTAGGCGATTCCAGGCCTTTTTCCCGCTATCAGAGCGATAATTGTCACCAAAAGAATCAACGCGGCGATAGATGCGGCCAAAAGGGGAAGAAGCTTGTTCCAGTCAACTTTGATTTTAACGCTCATTCTTTGATGATAGCAGAAATCCGTTCCTTTAGCAAGCCAAGTCCAAGGCCGCTTTTGGCGCTGATTTCTATCGCTCCGTCAAATTCCGCCTTTAGCGACGACAAAAGAAGCGCCGCTTGGGCCTTGTCCTCAAAGGCTTCCAAGGCGTCCATCTTATTCAAGGCGACAATCATTTTCTTTTTGCCCGCTCCGATTTCTTCCAAAACGTCCTTGACCGTTTTTGCCTGCTTGAGCGAATCTGGGTCGGAGGCGTCTATGACAATCAAAAGCGCGTCGCTTATGGCGGCCTCCTCCAACGTTGACTTAAAGGCGTCGATAAGCTGGTGGGGCAGGTTTGAGATAAAGCCAACCGTGTCGGTCAAAAGAATTTCTGAGCCGGCCAGCTTTATCCTTCGCGTCAGGGGGTCAAGCGTCGCGAAAAGCTTGTTCTCAACCAGGGTGTCGCTCCCCGTGAGGGCGTTCATAAGCGATGACTTTCCTGCGTTGGTGTAGCCGCAAAGGGCGACGGTTGGAAGGGGTATCTTTTGCCGCCTCTTTCGTTGGGTGGCGCGGTTTTGCCGGACTTTCGCCAGTTCCGCCTTTAATTGCTGGATTTTAAGGCGGGTTTGCCGGCGGTCAAGCTCCAACTGCTTTTCTCCAGCTCCCTTGGAACCGTAGTTTCCGCCGCGCTGGCGGGCCAAATCTCCGTACATGTGGGCCAAGCGGGGCAAAGAATACTCCAAGCGGGCCAATTCAACTTGCAAAACGGCTTCTTTTGTTGACGCGCGGCTTGCGAAAATCCTTATTATAACTTCCTGTCTGTCAAAAACAGGGATTTTTGCGAGCTTTTCCCAGTTGCGCTGCTTGGTCGGGTCCAATTCCCAGTCCATTATTATGCAGTCGGCCTCCGCCATTTGGGCAGCCTCGCAGATTTCTTTGGCTTTTCCGCTTCCCATTCCGTAGGCGGGATGGACGTCCATGCGCTGCAAAAGCGTTTGGCCCGCCACTTCCATTCCCAAGGTCCAAACAAGGCCGCTCAATTCGGCCAAGCCTCCAGGATTTTGAAGGAGGGGGAGGCCCACCAAGTAGGCGCGAGTCTTTTTGTTTTGTTCGGCTTCCAAGTCGTAAATTTTTTTCATTTTGAACCATTCTAGCGCAAAAGTCTTCTTATAAAAAGGGCTATTGAAAACTATTTAAATTGCCGATAATATAAGAAGATAAGAAGAAAAGTATGACTAGCGGTCAAAAAACTGCCTTAAGCGTTTTAATATCTGTGATGCTCTTTGGCGCCTTTGCTGTGGCGGCCTTTGCGGGATTGTTTTCCGCTATCGACGCGCGCTTTTACGAACCCGCCAAAATTTCGCAGATTGACAAAAAACTTCAAGACATCTCGACGGCCTTTGACGATTATTTAAAGACCTTAAACGAGCGCTTCGCGCTCGGTCAAAACGCGTTCCTTAAAAATTCATCCGCCCAGACTTTTGTCGAAGCCAAGCCCTCCGACCAAGACGTCCTTGCGCGCGGCGAGGCTTTGGGGGAGTTGAGGTCTTCGACCCAAGGCTTTTTGGGCTTCCGCGTTTTGGACAAGAACCAAAACTCAATTCATTACTCGACGTTCCATTCGGACATCTTGCGCCGCGACGAAAAGAACAATTTGACGGCTTACAAAAATTATTTGGAATGCCTTTCTTTGGCCGGAAACGAAGAGATTCCCGCGCAAATCGTTTCTTGCTCCGACTCGGGCGGAGACTTGGAAGCCGGACAAAAAATTTATTTTGACAAGGAAAACAGAATCGTATTTTCGTTCCCCCTGTATGACAAGTATTCTGTCTTTAGAGGAAGCGCGATTTTTTACGTGAACGCCTTGGATTTTGCCAACGTTCTCCTTAAGAAAAATTTGATTTCTATCGGCGAGTCCGCGACATTTTTGTCAAACGGCTTGGCCGGCTCTGACTGCCTTTGCGGCTACACTCTGGGCTTGCCTTCTGTCGCGCAAGACAATTTTGCGGCCGCCTTGTTTGACGCGTGGAAAAAAGATTCCGGCGCGGCGGAGCGGCTTCTTTCTTTGGACAACCAAAACAAAAATTTTTGGGTGGCCGTTAGCAAAAAAGCCAAGTCCGGCGTTTTTGTTTGCGGCGTTTACAACGACGAGATTTTCGCGCTTCCTTCGTCGGCCCGCATTTTGATCTTGATTTGCGTCTTCATTTCGATTTTCTTGATTTGCTTTTTGCTTTTAAATTTGCGCCGCGACGACGAGACTGTAATCCGCGAGCGAATCAAGACTTTGCAGCTTGGCGTCGTTGACGAATACCTTTCAAAGAAAGAGGCGCTCAACTGGGAAACCATTTCGGGCCGCCGCGACGCAGTCACAAAAGAAATCATCCAAAGCCTTGGAGGCCGCGCCAAAAAGCGCCAAGCCCAAGTTGAGGAATTGATAAACCGAAGCTGGGACGAATTGTTCGCGGCGATGAACCTTAAGCCTAATGGCGGCGCCGCCAACGGAGGTCTTGGAGCGGAAGGCGCCCAAGAAATCAAGGCCATGCTCCAAGAGCTTTTGTCAAGCGGAAGCCTTAAGGTTCAAGCAGTCCAGGCGCCGGCCGCGCCTCAAACAGTTGCCGCCGCTCCCGTAAAGGCCGCCGCCGCTCCTGAACCGGTCGAGCCCCTTGAAGAAGTCGAAGAAATTGAGGAAGTCGAAGAAGCAGAGCCGATAGAAGAAGCGGAAGCTGTCGAAGAAGCAGAGCCCGTTGAAGATGCGGAGCCTGTTGAAGAAGCTGAATCCGTCGAAGAAGCTGAGCCGGTTGAAGAATTTGAGGCTGTCGAAGAGGCGGAGCCTGTTGAAGAAGCAGAGCCGGTTGAAGAGGCGGAACCTGTCGAAGAGGTTGAGGCCGTCGAAGAAGCAGAGCCCGTTGAAGAGGCGGAACCTGTCGAAGAAGTTGAGGCCGTCGAAGAAGTAGAGCCGATTGATGACGACCTTGCGGCCTTCGCGGATTCCTTGTCCGACGGGCCAGAGACTGTTGAAATCGCGGAGCCCGAAGACGACGAAGACCATAAAACCCTTTTGAATTTTGCCGCTGAATTGTCCGCAAAAGATGAGGGCAACGTTGACATAACGGAAAATGTCGCCGACGATTTCTTCGCGCTCCGCATAAAAAAAGACGACGACCCAGAGTCAGTCGAGGTTGTCGGCAACAAAGAGCTCGACCCCTACACAAAGGTCCGCGACGACTTCGCGCCCAACGACGAAACCGAAGAGCTTGTTAAAAACTTTTCCGTCGTCGAGCCTGACTTTTCCGACCTTGACGCGAGGAACGACGACGAAAAAGTCAACGGAACACTGGAAGACGAAAAGAAAGATTATTACAAAGAGTTTTCTCCCGAAGACTTTGGCGTGGAGGAAAAAGACAAGGAAGAGTTTTCCGAGCCCCTCGAATTTGGCGCTCCGACAAACGCCAGCCTTGACGACGGAACTGACGTCGCCTCAACCTTTACAACCGAAAAGCCTTCGTTTGAAAAGAAAGCTCCTTCTTATGTTCCCGAGCGCGAGGTTGTTGCCGCCGCTCCTTTGGCTTCCGCAAGCGAAGCGACCGCGATTCCTCTTTCCAACACAGAAGCCTTTATGTTCTCGTCGTTTGGACAAAACTCCGCGGCTTCCGAATTGCAGGCCGCCGATTACAACGCGATTGTCCAAGACTCAAACGGAGTTTTCTCAATCGTTGACGACATTAAGACCGAAAGCGTTGTTCAAGACAACTCCTTCAAGCGCTTGGTCGAGTCCGTGTTGAACAAGTCCTAGTTTTTTGATAAAATCTTTTATATGAAAATTACATCAGACCTTATAGTCCGCACTTACGAGTGCGATTCTTACGGCCACGTCAACAACGCCGTCTACGTCAACTATCTTGAATATGGAAGAATGCAGTTTTTGAACGGAATCGGCTTTGACTACAAAAAAATGATGGCCGCCGGCTATTACATTTACATCACCCACATCGACATTCATTACAAGGCTTCCGCCTTTTTGATGGACAAGCTTTACATCGACGCTTGGCCGATTGAGACAGGAGCGGTTAGGGGAACCCTTCGACAAGTCATTAGAAAGGAAGACGGAACAGTTTGCGCCGAAGCCGACGTCACTTGGGCAACAGTCACAACCCAGGGCAGGCCTTCAAAGATGCCCCAAGAATTCTTGGTTCCCGGCTTGTACCCGGAGAAGTGACTATTGCGGCGCGATAATTTTATTCGCGCCGCAAAAGGAACGAGTCAAGGCCTTGAGCGAAGCGTGCCTTGACCGTTCCTACTTAAGGCAGTTTTGCATCAACTGGACGAACAAGTAAATGTGCTTGTAAACGCCTACGCCCAATTCCTTAATCGGGTGGTCGGCGAACTTGTCCAATTCCTTCCAGTTTATGATTACCTCTCCCTTTGGCTTTGCGTAGTCTTCCAAGAGAGTTTTTGTAGTCTTGGCGATTGTAATCAAGTTCTTCGTTCCGTCGACAAGCATTTCCTTGGCTTCGTCGTTTAGGTCGCCGATCAAAGTGCCGATGATGCTCTTTGCTTCCTTGTCGCGCTCGGCCCTGGGCATGTGGGTTTTGATTCTGCTTCCGATTTCGGCGTCTTCGGCGATTTTTGCGTCAAAGGCCAAGATTGTGTCGCTTGTTTCCAAAAGCGCGTGGTAGGCGTTTGACATCGGAGCCGAAAGCGCTTGGGTTGACCACGTTCCGCGGACCAAAACCAAGTCGGAAAATTCGCGCACGTCTTTTTTTACAAAGTCAAGCAAAAAGGCCTTGAAGTAGTTGAGCGGCTGGACATAATCAAAGGTGCCCAAGCCCTTGCGCTCATAAACCGCCGAATTTGTGGCCGTGTAGTTTGTGAGGCGCTCGATTGAAGTCGTTCCAAAAATCTGTTCCAAAATTCCGTCAATCTTGTTGTTTTGCTGCGCCAAAATAAGGGAGTTCAAAGTCTTTTCGGCGTCGTTTCTTGTCTTGTCGATAAAGTTGTCTACAATCGGCTCTTCGTTGTATGAGAAGTCCGGAATGTAGTTGGGGTCTTTTGTAATGACCTGAATCATCATTTCGAACACGCGGCTAAGGCGGATAGAATTGATTTTGTTGCAAATCTTGTTCCACAAGTTAAGGGTTACTGGCTCCGTTCCCTTTGTTTCCTTAAAGAACTTCATCATGTCGGTCCAGTCTTCGCGCTCGGGCAAAATCCAGGCCACCGCCAAAAAGTCCTTGAGGTCTTCGCTGATGTATTCGGCGTTGATTTTTTCAAAGCGGGGAACGCTTGTAAATTCGCCTTCTTTTAGAGAGGAGTCGAATTTTTTGAGGGTAAAGTAAAAGTCAAAAGAGCAGAAGCTTTTGAAAATCATCAGCTTTCTGTAAAGGGCCTCTATGCGGGCGATTTTTTCTCCGTTGAAAACTTGGAGGAAGAGGTCGATGTTTTGGTGGACTTGGGCTTCCAATTGTTCAATAGGAGTGTTTTGCGCCGCCTCCTTGATTCCTTCTTCTGTCAGTGAGTCTATGAGCTGATGCTCTTTTTCGCTGAGGGAATAGTTGACGGCCATGGCTTTGAGACGGTTCGGGTTTTCTTGCGCCATGAACATGGCCTTTGCGGGGAAAATCGCCTTGTAAATGTCGTAAAGCAATTTTGCGAACGCAGGCAGAACCTCGTCGTTTTTGTAAAAATGATATTTTGCCTTTGTAAGGTTCTTGGCGATTTGCTTAATGCGGCGCTTTTTTTCGGCGTCGGGATCATCTGATTTAAAGATGGATGAGAACAACTTTGCAAAAAAACTTTGTGATTCTGCCATAATTAAACAATTATATAGTATGGAAAGAAAAAATGCAATACTTGTTCCGCTATTGCAAAAGGCGGCGATGCGATATATAATGTCAGCATATTTTTCATGGAGGATCCATATTAAATGAAAAAACTTTCAATTTTAGTTTTGGCCGCCGTTTTTGCGTCTGTTTTGTTCGGATGCTCAAAAAAGCAGGCCGGCAAAAAGTCTTCTGATGGCCGCCCCACAATTCGCCTTGTAACGGACGCCACTGGAATCGACGACAAGTCTTTCAACGCCGCCGCATGGCGCGGAATTGTTGAGTTCTACGGTGAAAGCGTAGAGAACGCCAAAAGCCGCGGAGACCTTTACGACATCGTAACTTGCCAAACTCAGGACCAGTATTTGCCCACGCTCAAGCAGTTGTCTGACGAAGGCTACGACCTTATTTGCGCGACGGGCTTTACTTTTGCCGACGCGATCACAGAAATCGCCGACCAGTATCCTGACCAAAAGTACATGATCGTTGACGTTGACTGGGTAGGCCGCCCCAACGTTAAGGAATACGTTTTCCACGAAGAAGAAGGCTCGTACCTTGTCGGCCTTGCCGCTGCTTACAAGGCTCAGGCTGACGGAATCGCCAATCCCAAGTTCGGCTTTATCGGAGGAGTTCCGGGAGCCACAATCACAAAATTTGAGATGGGATACATTCAGGGAATCAAGGCTGTTTCTCCCAACGCCGAAATTTTCGACTACTACGCCAACGACTGGGGAAAGCCCGAATTGGCCAAGACACAAGCCAAGAACTGGTTCAACATGGGCATTTACGCCATCTTCTCTGCCGCCGGCGGAACCGGAAACGGAACCATCGCTCAGGCCAAGGAAATGCAGTATGCCGGAAAGAACGTTTGGGCCATTGGCGTTGACTCCGACCAATACGCTGACGGCGTTTACGCCGAAGGAAAGTCAGCCGTTCTCACTTCTATGATCAAGCGCGTCGAGACTTCCACTTTGATGGCTTTGAATGAAATCGCCAGCGGAACATTCTCCGGCGGCGTTGTAAACTTGGCTCTCAAAGACGACGGCGTTGACTACTCAAAAGCCAACAAGGACTTGGGCGTAAAGGTTGTTGACGCGATCGAAGCCGCCAAGAAAGACATCATCTCCGGCGCTGTTAAGATTATTCCTACATACAAAGAAGCTTTGGCCGCGGGCGTCGCTCCCGAAGGCCTTGGCGCCATCGATGACTAATGGAAAGCCAGAGTCCTGAATGGGCCGTGGAAATGCTGGGAATCACAAAGCGATTCCCGCATGTTCTGGCCAACGACAACGTAACGCTGCGCGTTAAAAAGAACGAAGTCCACGCCCTTTTGGGGGAGAACGGAGCCGGCAAGAGCACTCTCATGTCGGTTCTGTTCGGCTCCTACACGCCGGATTCTGGCGTGATAAAAATCAATCAAAAAGAAGTCCATTTAAAAAATCCTAACGACGCGACCGCTTTGGGAATCGGAATGGTTCATCAGCACTTTAAGCTGGTTGAAAACTACACTGTCGCGGAAAACATTGTTCTTGGCGCCGAGCCAAAGACAGCCTTTGGCTTGCTCGACTTAAAGCGCGCCAAAAAAGAAGTCCAGGCCCTTAGCGACTTGTACGGGCTTAAGGTCAAGCCAGACGAAAAAATTCAAGACATAACAGTTGGAATGCAGCAGAGGGTGGAAATCCTCAAAGTCCTTTACCGCAAGGCCGACATAATTATTTTTGACGAGCCAACGGCCGTCCTCACTCCTCAAGAAATAGACGAGCTTATGGACATAATCCGCCTTCTCCAAAAAGAGGGAAAGACGATTTTGCTCATCACCCACAAGCTTAACGAAATAAAGGCCGTCGCCGAGCGCTGCTCGATTTTGCGGCGGGGAAAAATGATAGACACAGTCGACGTGGCCTCAACCAGCGAAGAAAAGCTTGCCGAGCTTATGGTTGGCCGCGCCGTGAACTTCCATATAGAAAAAGCCGCTCCAAAAGCGGGCGGAATCGTTTTGCAAGTCCAAAATCTCTGCGTCCAAAATTCGCGCGGCATCACGGCCGTTGACAACCTAAGCCTGGAAGTCCGCGCGGGCGAGGTTCTTGGCGTGGCGGGCGTTGACGGAAACGGCCAAAGCGAGCTTGTCGCGGCCTTGACCGGCCTGACAAAAGCCCATTCTGGAAAGATAATATTCAACGGGAAGGACATAACAAGCCTTTCAATCCGAGACCGCATAGAGGCCGGAATGGCGCACGTAAGCGAGGACCGCCGCCGCTATGGGCTTGTGTCGGAATTCACTGTCGGAGAAAACGCCGCCCTCAAAAATTACTATAAAGAGCCCTTTGTCAAAAACAAAATATTTTTGGACAAGGCCGCGATGGAAAAAAACGGCGAGGATTTATCCAAGGCGTTTGACATTCGCGGCGGCGAAGGCGGAGCGGAATCCGGCGCCATGTCGGGCGGAAACCAGCAAAAGCTGATCATCGCGCGCGAGCTTAGCATGGGCGCGAGCCTTTTGATTTTTGCCCAGCCAACCCGTGGCCTTGACGTTGGCGCGATAGAATTCATCAGAAAAAAAATAATCGCCGAGCGCGACGCTGGCAAGGCCGTTCTTTTGGTCAGCTTTGAGCTTGACGAAATCATGAACCTTTGCGACAGAATCGCCACAATCTCAAAAGGAAAGATTGTAGGAACCTACAAGGCCGGCGAAGTTGACGAACGCCAGATAGGAATGATGATGGCAGGAAAATCATTTTTGGAGGAGGGCGCATGAACCAAAAAATACAAAAGAAGCCCCTCTCGGTTTACAACTCTTTGATTAAGTCTGACGCCGCCATAAGCGTCTTGGTAATAATCTTGGGCTTTTTGTTCGCGACGATATTGATCGCCTTGGTCGGCCGCAATCCCGGCGGAATGTACAAGGCGCTCTTTCAGTCGATGACTGGCTTTAATCTTAACAACGGCAAGTGGAATCCCCGCTACATCGGCGAGTGGCTCAATTATTCTGTCCCCTTTGTCTTTTGCGGCTTTGCGATGGCCTTCGCCTCGCGCGTAGGCCTTTTCAATGTTGGAGGGGAGGGCCAGTACATAATCGGAATGACAATCGCGCAATTGGGCGCCTTGTACTTTCCGCAAGTTTCGGTCTTGCAAGTGGCTCTCGCCCTGGTCTTGGCCACAATCGGCGGAGCCATTTGGGGCGGCGTTGTCGGCTGGTTCAAAGCCCGCTTTGAAGTTTCCGAAGTCGTCTCCACGATCATGCTCAACTACATCGCGCTTTACCTTTCCAGAATCGTGACGCTCGCCATTCCCGGCTCAAACACCTTTAAGACGCCCAACTTTCCGGCGACAGCCTCCCTTAAAGTGGTCTTTTTGTCAAAGCTTTTCAACAACTCAAACCTCAACGCGGGCATCTTTTTGTGCGTCGCGGGAATACTTGTTTACTATATAATTATGGAAAAGACCAAGGCCGGTTTTGCAATGCGATCCACCGGCTTTAACAAGGACGCTGCTAGGGCCGCGGGCATTCCTGTCGTCGCGAGCATTGTTGCCGCGATGGCTATATCCGGAGCCTTTGCCGGAGTTGGAGGCGGAGTTGTGGCGCTCGGATCCTTTAGGTACGGCCGCGTAATCACCGGCATGGACAACTACGGCTTTACTGGAATGGCCGTCGCGCTTGTAGGAAACTGCACGGCGCAAGGAACCGCCTTGGCCGGCCTCTTGTTCGGCCTCTTGCAAGCGTCGCAGTCCCTTATGCAGACAAACAACATTCCAAAAGAAATCACATTCATCATCCAAGGCTTGGTCGTTGTTTTCATCGCGCTCAAGACAGGCTTCAGGCTCTTCTTCGCTTGGCGCGCCAAAAAAGCCGGCCAAAAGCTGGGAGGCGCCCAATGATTTTTTCAAGCCTTCCTTCTATATTGATGATCGTCGCCCCCTTGCTTATTGCCGCTGCCGGCGGAATGATTTGCGAAAGGGCGGGAGTCGTAAACATCGCGCTCGAAGGCCTTATGGGAATCGGCGCTTTTGCCGCGGCCACCGTTCACTTTTTTATGGAGTCTGCGGGATATGGCCGTTGGGATTTGGCGGTGGCTCTTATTGCCGGAGCGGTTATAGCGACAATTTTTACAACGGTTCACGCTTACGCCGCCATCAACTTGAACGCTGACCAAACGATAAGCGGAACTGGAATCAACTTGCTTTCTAGCGGAATAACGATTTTCTTCAGCCAAATATTTTTCCACGCGGACAGAACCTTGCCATTTAAAATGGGAATGCTTCCCGACGCGACGGGCTTTTATCCAACCTTGTGGATCGCCGCCGCCGTAATCTTAATCGCTTGGTTCGTTCTTTACAAAACGCCGTTTGGCTTGCGTCTTCGCGCTTGCGGCGAGCACCCAAACGCCGCCGCCAGCGTTGGCGTGAACATTTTTGGAATGCGCTGGTTCGCGACATTGGCCTCGGGCTTTTTGGCGGGCCTTGCGGGCGGCTGCATGGTTTTGACTGAGTCGATTCAGTTTACAAGCAACACCGTTAACGGCACGGGCTTTATCGCGCTGGCGGCGGTGGCTTTTGGGCGTTGGAAGCCTTTGGGAATCGTTGGCTCGACATTCTTGTTCGGCCTTGCGTCCGCTCTGGCAGTTTTGGCGCACGATTTTTTTCCGCGCCTTACGCAGTTCCTCCCGACGGAAGTGTTTAATATCGTTCCCTACGCGATAACCTTGTTGGCTCTTGTAATCTTTAGCGGAAAGAACTACGCTCCCGCGGCTGACGGAAAGCCGTATGTAACGAGGGGTTCATGACAAACTACAGCCATTTGATTTTAAAAATGTTTGAGGCTTTTTCCATCGAGCGGTGGAACGATTTGATCCGGCCCTTTGACTTGGTCGAGATGGACAAGGCCGCGGAAAAAATGGTTTTGGCTTACATCATCGGAAAGTTTGAGGAAGACGCCGGCAACAAAATCAATTGGAACTGGATGATCAACGCCTCACTCTTTGACTTGCTCAAAAAAATCGCGCTTTGCGACATCAAGGCTCCCGTCCAGGATTTGATCAAGGCGGAATATCCCGCTGAATTTTTGCGCCTTAACGAATGGGTCTTGAACAAATACAGGCCTTACATTCAAGACAAGGATTTTTTTTCTCAGTTTACGATTTACATCGGCCAAAAGGCGCAGTCGATTCCAATTCCGCAAGAAGACCTTTTGACAAGCCGCGTTTACGCCGCCGCGCACAGGTATTCGACAATGCGCGAGCTTCAAATGCTCAAGCTTGTTAACGAGCAGGAACGCTACGAAAAAATAGAAAAGGAGCTTAACGCAAGCCTTGCAAAATATTCGGAGCTGCGCGGCCTTCAATTGCTTTTGACCAAGCAGCGGCCCTTTGAGTTTTTGCTTAAGATTGAACAGTTGCGTTTCCAGCGCAGGTGGAACCAAACCCCGCGCGTTCCGTACACAAGCGTTCTTGGCCACTGCTTTTTTGTCGCCGCGATTACGACGCTCCTCCAAAAAGAATGCGGCGCCGAGATGTGCCAAAAAAGAATTTACAACAACTTTTTCTCGGCGCTCTTTCACGATCTGCCCGAAGCCGTCACGCGCGACATCATTAGTCCCGTAAAGCAAGCCACCGACGCGCTTCCGCAAATCGTAAAGCGCATCGAGGACGAAATCGTCGGCCGCGAGTTGGTTCCGCTTATGGAAAATTTTTATTCCGCTGAATTGATGTACTGGACTAGCGACGAATTTGAAAACCGTGTTTTGATTGACGGAAAAAAATCCGCGGTCACTTTTGAAGACTTGAACCAAAAATACAACAGCGCGGAGTTCTCTCCTGTTGACGGAAAGCTTGTCCGCCTTGCCGACCACTTGAGCGCGCTTTTGGAAGCCGACATTTCAATCAAGCATGGAATCACAAGCGAGCACTTGGAAGGCGGCCGCGCCAACATGCTAAAGAGCCATCCAGTCGGAACGGTGATAAACGGCATAGATTCCGGCCTCTTGTTCGAAGAAATCACTTCCGGACGCTAACTTTAAGCGCAAATTTTTATTGAAAAAAATTCAAAATTTTTCAAAAAAAAGGGGAATTTCACTTGACACTTTTTTGAAATCGTGATAGATTCTCCCTTACCGCTCTGAACAAGGGCGGCGTTCTTTGGAAACAGCAGGGAAGGGAAGAAAACGGTAAGGAAAGCGGATCGTCGGAGAAATCCGGCGTCATTTTATCCTATCAATTTTCGAAAAATCGATAATTTTGCTAGGGTTCAATCATTATGTGAAGATTCTTAGGCCTTCGGGCCTTGGATACAATCACGGAGAGTTTGATCCTGGCTCAGAACGAACGCTGGCGGCGCGTCT
>JAGCNW010000010.1 GCA_017645785.1 Treponema sp. | reverse complement strand
TCCGGGCCTGGTGGACTCGCCGCCCACGTCGATTATGTCGGCGCCTTGCTCGATGTGCTTTTTGGCCAAGGCAAAGCCGCCCCGGCTTTTTGCAAAGAAGGAGTCGCGGTCGGCGTTTACAATCGACATGACAAAGGCCGGATTGTCTGTATTAATCGTTCGGTCGGCGAGTTTTAGGCTTGGCATATCATTCCCCGCTCTTTATTTGGTTCAAAAGGCCAAGCGCCGCCCGCTGGATGTCGTTGGGGGACAAAAAGGCGTTTTCCAAAATTTGCTCGCGGCTTCCTTGCGCGGGGAACTTTTGGCCAAAGGCCAAGACTTGGACGGCCCTAAAGCCTTTTGATTGGACAAAGGCTTCCAATTCCTCGGCAAAGCCGCCTTGCTTTATCGCGTCCTCGACAATCACAAGCGCGTCGTAATCCTTGCAAATGCTGTAAAAGGCGTCAAAGTCAAAGGGCTTTAAAAAGCGCAAGTTGTATATGTCCGCGCTCGCGCCTTGCAGCAAGAGGGAGCGGGCGGCGACAAGAACTTCCGAGAACATCGAGCCTGTCGCGGCTATAAGAACGCGCTTTGCCTTTTTTCCTTCCGTTCCTTCCAAGACAGAAAGTGACGGAGCGAATTCTTCGGCTTTGACCAAAACGCCCCGGCCTTCAATAAGCGGCTCGGAGAATGCCGCAAGCTCCGACGGACAGGATTTTTTTGGATAGCGTATCGCCACCGCGCCCTTGGCCTTTGCCGCCCAGTCCAAGCACAAGTCCAATTCCTTTGCGGACGCTGGAGCCAGCATGCTTAGGTTGGGAACGCTTTTTAGCAAGGCGATGTCAAAGATTCCCTGGTGTGTCTCTCCGTCGTTGGGAACCGCTCCGCTCCTGTCAAAGACAAAAATCGCGCGCAAGTTTGGAAGGCAAATGTCGTGGATGATTTGGTCGATCGCCCGCTGTATGAAAGTGGAGTAAATGCAAACGACAGGCAAAAGGCCGCCTTTGGCAAGGCCCGCGGCAAAAGTCACCGCGTGCTCTTCTGCGATTCCGACGTCAAAAAATCTTTGGGGATAATGGCGGGCAAAGGCGGCCAAGCCGGTTCCCTTCGCCATCGCCGCCGTTATCGCGACAAGCCTTTGATTTTCATTTGCAAGGCGAACGATTGAGCGCGAAAAATTTTCGGTGAAGCTTTCGGCGTCAAATTTTTCCATCGATCCGTCGGCGATGTTAAAAGGTCCGATGCCGTGAAAAAGTTCGGGGTTGTCTTCGGCGGGCGAGTAGCCCTTTCCTTTTTTTGTTATGACGTGAACGACTACAGGTTTCTTTAATTTTTTTACGCGCTCAAAAACTTTTTCCATTTCCTTTATGTCGTGTCCGTTCAAGGGGCCCGCGTATTCAAAGCCAAAGTCCACGAACATGTTTTCGCTCAGCAAAAGGCCCTTGAGTCCGCGCTTGAAGCGGAAAATAAATTTTTGGAAAAAGCGGCTGCCGGGCAGTTTTGAAACGATCTTGTCTATCGCGCGCCTTACCGATTGGTATTGGATTGACATCGTGAGGCTTGAAAGATAGCGGGAAAGGCTTCCTTCGCTTGGCGAGATTGACATTTGGTTGTCGTTGAGAACTACGATTAAATTTTTTGCGTCGCGGCCCGCGTTCAAAAGCCCTTCGTATGCCAAGCCGCCTGTGAGCGCGCCGTCTCCGATGACTGCGATGACCTTTCCGTCAACGCCCTGAATCTCCCGCGCCTTTAGCAAGCCCAGCGCCTGCGAGATGGAAGTGGAGGCGTGGCCGTTGTCAAAAAAGTCGTGCTCGCTTTCGCATTCCTTTGTAAAGCCCGAGATTCCTCCGCCTTGTCGCAAGCTTGAAAATTCTTCGAAGCGGCCGGTCAAAAGTTTGTGCGCGTAGCACTGGTGGCTCACGTCAAAAACGATCGCGTCCTTTGGCGAAGAAAAGACCTTGTGCAGCGCGATTGTAAGCTCCACGATTCCAAGGTTTGAGGCCAAGTGGCCGCCGTTCTTTCCGACGGTGTCGATAATCGTCCGCCTTATTTCGTCCGCGAGTTGGCGCAATTCTTTTTGAGAAAGTTTTTTTATGTCTTCGGGCGATTTGATTTGCGCTAGCATATCGTTTGCATAAAAAAAGACCGCCGTTTGGACGGCAGTCTTTTGCGGCATTACTTGCTCTTATGCCGATTTCTTCTAAGCATCTTCTTTCGCTTATGAGTCGCCATCTTCTGGCGCTTTCGCTTTTTACCACAAGGCATGCTTTGGCTCCTATTAGATTTAGTATCGATACGGCGTCTATTATGCGCTTTTTCTAAATTTTAGTCAATAGCCGCTCGTGTTTTTGAACGAAAAACCCTAACTTTTTGTTCGAGCGGGGTCACCGCGTCCTTGCGGACGCTGCGGTCATTGTCGGGCTTGACCCGACAATCTTTTTACGGCTGCCGCTATGGCGGTAAAAGCCTCCTCTATCTGAACTGTTTGGGCGCCGGGGATGCCGCGGGTAAAGACGCACTGCTTTTTTGCGTATTTTTTTGAGTCCCGCTTGATTTTTTTCTTTATTTCTTCCGTCGAAAGGGGGGATCCGTCCTCCGCCTTTTCAAAAAATTCCCTATAGCCAATGGCCTGCATTCCGGGAGCGTCGGCCGCGTATTTTTGGGTAAGCGCGCGGGCTTCTTCTTCAAGGCCGGCCTCGAACATCTTTTCGACCCGGTCCTCGATTCTTCCATATAAATCTTCGCGGTCGCGCTCCAAAATGATTGTCGTAAAGTCGTATTGTTCCCGCAAAGTAGGCTTTTGGGCAAAGTCCGAGCGGGGCCGGCCGGTGCTTTGGACTATTTCCAGGGCGCGCAAAATCCGATAGTTGTCGGCCGGATCGATCTTTTTTGCGGATTCGGGGTCAAGGGCCGCCAGTTTTTTCCACATCGCGGCTCCTCCGCGTTCCAACAGTTCCTCCTGCAGGGCTTTTCTCGTTTCGGGGTCGCTTGCGGGAGTGGCGGGAAGACCCAGCAAAAAGGAACGGATGTAAAAGCCCGTTCCTCCGCAAATGATGGGAAGCTTTCCTTCTTTATGGAATTCCTCGCAAAGCGCGTCGGCTTTTTCGACAAATTCGGCCACGGAATACTGTTCGTCTGGATTTTTTATGTCAATTAGATAGTGCGGAAGGATTTTTTGTTCCGCTAAGGTTGGTTTTGCCGTTCCTATGTCCATTCCTCTATACACTTGCATAGAGTCCGCGGAAATTACCCGCGCCATGTCGTTCCCGCCAAAAAGCCTGAACAAAAGTTCGGTCTTTCCTGTGGCCGTCGGAGCGAACAAGACTAGGACCGGCGTTTTTTCGGAAGGATTATTCCGCAATTCTGTATGTCACTTCTTCGGTAAAAAGCTGCTTGGCGGCCAATGAAACGACTTTGTCGTGGTTTTCGGCGATCAAGGGATCCTTTACCATTGACATCTGGTAGGCGCGGCGGTTGGCGGCCACTGTTATTTCGTAAATGTTGTCAGTGAATCTAACGAGCTGTTCCAAAGGAAAAATCATCTTTGTCTCCCAAAAATTGATAAATTATTATATAGAAAAGGAGGAATTGTGTCAATAGTCCGCGTTTTTTCAATTTTTTTGCGATTTTTTTCAAAAAAATGTGAAATTTTCGTTAAAAAGTTGTATCTTATATATGATGAACCGTAACATCAAAAAGGAGGCGTTGGTCCTTTCCGTCAAGGCGACGGCGCAGGACAACCGCTCCGTGTGCCTTTTGTCTAAGGACGGAATTGAATGGGCGACTCTCTTTGGCGGCCCCAAAAGCAAGCTGCGGGGGGCGGTGAGCCCTTGGAACCGGGGCGCGGCCTATCTGTATAAAAACGAAGAAAAGTCCTCCTGCAAGATAAGCGACTTTGACGTCCAAAAATACCATCCCACCTTCCGCGAAAACCTTTTCAAGTCCTTCGCGGCCGCCTTGGCCGGAGAGATTGTCTCCAAGTCAAAGTGCGCGGGAAGCCCGGAGCAGTGCTATCTTTTGATGAACGGCTTTTTGGACGGAATGGACCTCTTGGGGGAGTCCGAAGCCAGGCTTGGCCTTTTGCGCTTTTTGTGGCGTTATGTGGACTTGCTTGGAGTGAGGCCGCAAACGCAAAGCTGCTCGCGCTGCCAAAAGGACTTTTCATCTAGCAATTTTTCCGAAAGCGCGCTAGAATTGGAAGCGGGTGGAAAAAGATTTGCTTTGTATTCGCCGAGCGAAGCGTCCTTTGTCTGCGCGGACTGTTTTTCTCCGCAAGAAAAAGGAACGAGGCTTTCCGAGACGGCGCTTTTTTACCTTCAAATTTCTGGCGGAACAAGTCCGGGCGACATGGCCGCCGCGCGCAAGGCTCAATTGCCGGAGCGTGATTTTGGTCAACTAAAGGCGTTTTTGTATGAGCTTATCGAAAGCGCCTTGGGCATAAAACTTAAAACTTTGGAATCAGGAAAGGGCATTTTATGAGAGCGGTAGACATCATTATGAAAAAACGCGGCTCCTTTGTCGTTGACGACAATGGCAAGCGCTCTATGGTTGGAGACACAAAGCTTAGCGAAGAAGAAATCAAATTCATCGTTGACGGCTATGTCGCGGGAACGATTCCCGAATATCAAATCTCCTCTTGGCTTATGGCCGTTTACTTTAACGGAATGGACTTTGAGGAATCCGCCTCTCTCACAAAGCTAATGCTTCATTCCGGCGACGTCATTGAATTGCATGGAGACAAGTATGAGGCTATGGGCTTGCGCGGCCCCTTTGTTGACAAGCATTCCACCGGCGGCGTCGGCGACAAAATTTCTTTGCCGCTCGCTCCGATCGTCGCGGCGTGCGGAGTCCAAATCCCTATGATGAGCGGCCGCGCTCTTGGACACACCGGCGGAACCTTGGACAAGCTTGAGTCAATCGAAGGCTACAAGGTCGGCTTGACGCCCGACGTTTTCCGCGACTACATTTCCAAGGACGGCTTCGCGATGACCGGCCAGACAAAAGAAATCGTTCCAGCCGACCGCTTGCTTTACGCCTTGCGCGACGTTACCGGAACGGTGGAGTCGGTTCCGCTCATCACCGCCAGCATTCTTTCAAAGAAGGTCGCCGAAGGAAGCGACGCGCTTGTCTTTGACGTAAAGTACGGAAGCGGGGCCTTTATGAAAACCCGCGCGGCGGCTATGGAGCTTGCCAATTCCCTTGTGAAGACCGCCCAAGCGATGGGCAAAAAAGCCGCGGCCTTGATAACGAACATGAACACGCCGCTTGGCTACAAGATTGGAAACTTCTTGGAGATAGAGGAAACTGTCGAATGCTTGCAAGGCAAGGGCCCCGAAGACGTAATGGAGCTTACTTACGCCTTGGGCGCCCAAATGCTCATTCTTGGAGGAAAGGCTTCTTCCAAGGAAGACGGAATCGCAAAGTGCAAGGAAGCGGTTTCTTCCGGGGCGGCCCTCCAAAAGTTCTTGGACAACGTAAACCGCCAGGGCGGCGACTCAAAGAAACTTATGGAGCAAGTCGGAAAGCGCCGCAGCCAGTATAAGGCCGAGCTTAAGGCCGAAAAGGACGGCTACATTAACATCGACGCCTACAAGACCGGCTTGGCCGGAGTTTACCTTGGCGTGGGCCGCAACAAGACCACCGATTCTGTTTGCCCTGACGCGGGAATGATTTTGCGCGTACGAAGCGGAGAGAAGGTCAAGGCTGGAGACGTCGTCATGGAAGTCTACGGAAAAGACAAGGAATGCCTTGAGCCCGCGCTTGCAAAGCTTAAGGAGGCGCTTTCTTACCAAGACAGCGCGCCGGAGAAAGTTCCGCTTATTTACAAAGAAATCAATTAAGTTGGAAAAGCGATTTTGAAAACCTGGAATAAAAAAGAAATCTCAAGAGACCAGGCCCTGGCCTTGCACAACAAGTACAAGCTGGGCGCCTTGGAGGCCTCGATTTTCGCGCGCAGGGGAGTCACCGCGGGGAGCGACTTGCTTTACTACTTGGAGGACGACGCTCGCTTTTTGTGGAAGCCCTTCGAGTTTAGCCAAATGGAAGACGCGGTTGACCGCATTTTGGCCGCCGTTGACGAAGGCGAAAAAGTCTTGATATTCGGCGACCGCGACGTTGACGGAATAACGGCGACCGCCGTTTTGTACGAGCAGCTCAAGCGGATGAATATAGACGTTTCTTGGCGCCTGCCTTCGGGCGACGACTCTTACGGATTGAGCGCGGCCGCGGTCGAGGAGTTCGCCAAAGATTACGGAAGCCTTTTGATAACGGTTGACTGCGGAATCTCAAACTACGCCGAAATCCAGCGCGCGCAAGAGTTGGGCGTAAGCGTCATCGTTACCGACCACCACAATCCGCCGGACCGCCTTCCCGCGGCCGACATCATATTGAATCCAAAGCTTCCAGACTCGGGCTATCCTTTTACGGAGATTTCCGGCTGTTCCGTCGCCTTTAAGCTTGCGCAAGCCCTGCGCTTTTCGCAAACCGAATTGTACAAGCAGGACATTTGCCTTTTGAACGTCCGAGACGACACGGTTGTCGAATGCCTAAAGCTTAGAAACTTGGTTAAGCGCAAGGCTTATGAAAAAGACTTTTCGGACGGAACGTCAAGCTTGGCTTCCAGCGGCTTGGTTGAATTTTTGCGGGGCGAGCAAATCTTTGTTTGGGACGCTCCCGCCGTTTCGGCCGCGTTGAAGAATCTTTTTGGCGGCGGAGTCGAATTCAACTTGTTTGACCTTAGGCCCGAAGCTGCGAAAATCATTCCTTATGTGTCCAACGTTTCCTTGCAAAAGCTTTCGTCGCTTTCAAAAATCGCCTTGTATTCGGAAGAAGCGGGAACGGAACTCGAAGCCTTTTACAACATTTTTGTCACTTACTTGGACAAGAAAATCGCGCAAAGCTTTCCGTCAATCAAGGAATGCGACGAGCGGGACTTGCAGCTTGTGGCGCTTTCGGTCTTTAGCGACATAATGCCCCTTAAAAACGAAAACAGAATTTTCGCGCGCAGGGCGCTCAACACGATGAACACTGGGCGTCCCCGTTCAGGCTTGTTGGAACTGATGGCGCGGCAAGGCCTTTTAGGAAAAAAGATTAGCGCCAAGGACTTGGGCTGGAACGTGATTCCCGCCCTAAACGCGGCCGGCCGCATCGGAAGCCCCGAAGATTCATTGAACTTGTTTTTGGCCGAAAGTCCCGACCAGCGCGAGTCCTTTGCCCAAAAAATTTTGGGCCACAACGAAAACCGAAAAAACTTGGAAAACTCCGCCTGGGAATTCTTGGGCGGCCGTCCCGAAAAGTCATTGCAAAAATTCAACGGAAAGTTTTGCCTGATAGTCGAAGAAAAAATTCATCGCGGCGTTGTCGGCCGCATCGCCGCAAAATTGGTCCAGCGCTTGGGAGTTCCTTCCATAGCGATGACAAAGGCCGCCGACATTTACACCGGCTCGATGAGAACCGCCCGCGGAGTGAACTGCACGGACTTCTTGGACCAGTTTGGCGACATCTTCATAAACCACGGCGGCCACGCGGGCGCGGCGGGCTTTTCGCTTACGGCGCAAAACTTTGAGCTTTTCCAGCAAAAGATCGGCGGCCTCGTCCAAGCCTTGGAACTGGGCGCCGACGAAGAGCTAATCGTTGACATCGACGCGGAGTTGACAGCCCAATACGTCAACGACGACTTGATAAAAATCGTGGACCTCTTTGAGCCCTACGGAAACGAAAACCCGGAGCTTGTTTTTATGACCAAGCGCGCCAGAATCGCCGGCGCCCAGATTTTGGGCAAGGGAGAGCGGCAGCACTTAAAATTCTATTTGGAAATCGGAAGCCAAAAATGGCCGGCCTTGTGGTGGGACCAGGCCAGCCGCTACAAAACGGAATTTAACGACGGAGACTTTGTTGACGTTGCCTATAATTTTCAGCGCAACACCTTTAACGGCCACGAAGGCCGCCAACTTGTAGTTGTTGATTGCCAGCCCGCGAGAGCGGGCAGTTGAATAAAGTTCCTATAGCAAAATGGCGCGTAGCGACATATTGCGTAAAAGTTTAATAAATTTCCCGCGACGGATATTTTTCGGCGAACTCGCGCTGGCGCTTTCTGACCGCCTGAATGATTTGGTTTCCGGATTCGAGCTGGTTGATTTGGTCCATGCGCCAGTCCAAGTTGGAAGGCGGGAAGGGCGGGTCAGGATTCGGCGCCCTTTGCGCGAAGTATTTTTTTGCAAGCGCGACGGCCGCCTCTTGGCTTCCAACGTCTTGGACGCGCTTGAGGTATGGCTCTCCCAGGCCGCATATTTGCGCGGCTCCGTCAAGCTCGTAAACTTGGGGCCGGTCGTTTGTCTTTTGAACGTTCCTTATTGTGACGCTGCGGCCGTTGGCGCAAGTGTAAATCTTTCCCGCGGACTGGATGTGCTTTACGACAGAGAATGTTTGTCCGCCGTCGCTAAAAAACGCCATTTCGTTTGAGTATTCCATGTCTGTGCGCCAATAGCGTATTGTGTAGACCGCGTCCTTCGTTATGTAGGTGGAATAGATGTCCGTAGATGTGACCGGCGGGCAAACCTTTACGCCGTCGGCCTCCGACATTTTGCACCAAAAGCCTTCCAAAGGGTCGGCATCTTTTTTGTCTTGCGCGCTTCCTTCATTTTCGCTTGTTTCGTCGCCCTGCGTGTTGAGTTTTACGGCAAAATTGAGGTAAAGATTCCCGCCGATGATGGCCACGGGAATGACGCTTGCCTCCCTAAGCCTTGGATGCCAAAGAAAGATTTCCCAAACGGAGGCGTCCTTTGCCGGCCCCTTGCTTGTCACCAAGGGCCTGTATTCGATGAAAATTCGTTCCGCCTCAGGACAGGTGGAATCGTTTAAAGTCCTTTTTTCGCTCCAGGACTCGGGCTCTGCGGTCCTGTCCAAGTACCAGCTGTAAAAGGTTTTGAGCAAAATCGCGGCCGCTTCCTTTTGCTTGGGCTCGTCCTGGCCGTCTTTGCAAGAAAAAATGACGTATCGGTCGTCCCGTTCCCAAACGCCTTCAAAGGCCTCGGGAACGCCCTCTGAAAAGGCCCCGTCGGTAACCTGGGCCCCCGCCGCTCCCGCCGCTAGAAAAATATATAGTGTTAGCAATGATTTTTGAAACAATTTCACGATTATATTATCGGAATTAAAACAATTAAAGTGAACAATAAAAAAGCGGACAGAAAAGGCGGGGCAATTTAGGGTGAAAAAAAGCGCGAAGGAGACGGGCGATTGGCGAAAATACTCATTTTGCCCCTGCCGCGCAAGCGGCAGCCGTAGATAGTTTCAAGGGGCAAAATGTGTGTAGCGACGATATCTAGCGGTTTCGACAATCGCCCGTCGACTGGGAGCGTTTTTTCGTCGCTAGGCCCTGCCTATCAAGTCCGCTGCTTTTTTCTTTCATTTTCTATATTGACACAATTCTCCAAAATTGTTAAAATTATTTTTACATTTTCTTAAATTATTTTGGGGGATATCTTGGCTAGAAATCAGACTTCAGCAGAAAAGCGCCATGTTCAGAGCGAGAAGCGCCGCATGCGCAACAAGGCAATTAAATCAGAATGCCGCACTTACGCAAAACAGTTTGTAGCGTTGGTTCTTAAAAAGGACAAGGAGGCGGCCGCCGCTAAGCTCAAGCAGCTTCAGAGCGCTTTGGACTCAGCCCGCCTTAAGGGTGTAGTAACTCTTAACGCCGCTTCGCGCAAAAAGAGCCGCATGACACGCCTTTACAATGTGACGTTCGTTCAACAGGCGGCCGCCAACTAAAAGTATTTGAATTTTGGCAGGACCTATGCTTTCAAAAAAGATTACAAAGTATGACTTGGTTGAAGCGGTTTACCAAAATTCAAAATACGAAAAAGGCCAAATTCAAGAAATAATCGAAGCCTTTGTGGGAGAATTGAAAAAATCCATCTCGCAAGGCTGCACGATTGAACTTCGGGGATTCGGAACCTTTGAGGCCCGCCTTAGAAAGGGCCGCGAAGTCGTGAGAAATCCCAAGACCGGCCAAACGTCTTCTATGCAGGCGCACTATGTGGCCGCTTTCCGCGCTGGAAAGGAACTCAAAAAAACGCTCGGCGAGCTGCCCGTTCAAGAGAGCTGACGATGGAACAACAATCAAAAAACTACACAATTCTTGGCTCGGAAACTTCTTTTGACGGAGTTTTGGAATTTACCGACAACCTTAAGATTAACGGAAAGTTCAACGGCACCATCAATTCCAACGGAAATCTTGACATAGACAAATCGGCGGTTTGCACGGTGGATAAAATGTCCGCAAGCTCAATCGTAATTTCTGGCTCGGTTACTGGAAACATCTCGGCGACAGAAAGAGTTGAGATGTGCAACGGCAGCAAGGTTAAGGGCAATGTAGAGACAGCCCGCCTTAGAATCGCCGACAACGTTGATTTTGAAGGCCAGGTCACAATGCTCGAAAGCGAGCCCGACGTAGACTTGTTCAGCGTGGCCAGCGAAGAATACAAGCAAACATTGTTGTTAAAGTCCGATTCAGACACGGAATAATTTGTTTGACAAATTTAATTATTTGATATAAAATACTTGTAAAGATTTGTGGGAAATCTTTTTTTTCTTTTTTTATAAATCACGCAATAATTAATTTTTGAATATTTTTTTATAATTATTTTATTTTTATCTGGAGACCATTTTTTATGGACGAAGAAAACCAAAACACGACTCAGGAAAACGCCGAAGAAAAGCCAAAGCGCCGCCGCGTTGTAAAGAAGGCCGCCGCTCCCGCAGCCGCTGAAGAAAAAGCCGCGGCCCCCGCAGAAGCCGCTGAGGCTCCCGCCGCGCCGGAAGGCGAAGACCAGGCTGCAAAGGGCGGACACTTTGGATTCAAGGGCCGCGACAACAGGGCCGGCCGCTTTGCCGGCAACCGAAGAAACTTTAGGCCCAACAAAGAGAACATGGCGCCTGACAACACTCCGACACCGGAGAACTCTCCCGACTACGACCAAAAACCCCGCCTTGAAATCAACGAACTTACAAAAAAATCAATGATAGAACTTCGCGAAATGGCGATGGAATACGGCTTTAGCGCGGACGACCTGGCTCCGATGAAAAAGCAGGACTTGATTTTTGTAATCCTCAAGGCCCACACAGAGCACGGCGGAATCATTTTCGCAAGCGGAGCCCTCGAGATTTTGCCCGACGGCTACGGCTTTTTGCGCAGCCCGCAAAACTCCTACCTTCCGGGCCCGGACGACATTTACATTTCGCCCAGCCAAATCCGCTTGTTCAACCTTAAGACGGGCGACACGGTTTACGGCCAGACAAGAAGCCCCAAAGAGGGCGAGCGCTTCTTCGCTCTTTTGCGCATAGAGAGCGTAAACTTTGACGATCCCCGCGTGGCGCAAACGCGCGTTCCCTTCGAAAACCTCACGCCGCTTTATCCTAACGAAAAGTTCAAGCTGGAGACTGTTTCAACCGAGCTTTCGACCCGCATCGTGGACTTGTTCAGCCCGATCGGAAAGGGCCAGCGCCTTTTGATCGTCGCTCCGCCAAAAGCCGGAAAGACAACCTTGATGCAAAAGGTGGCCAACGCGATCACCGCCAACAATCCAGAGGTTTACCTCATCGTTCTTTTGATTGACGAACGCCCCGAGGAAGTTACCGAGATGGAACGCTCGATTAAGGCCGAAGTCATTTCTTCAACCTTTGACGAGCAGGCCACCCGCCACGTAAACGTAGCCGAAATGGTTTTGGAAAAGGCCAAGCGCCTTGTAGAGCACAAGCGCGACGTTGTCATTTTCCTTGACTCGATCACTCGCTTGGCCCGCGCCTACAACCAGACCGTTCCGACCAGCGGAAAAGTATTGTCGGGCGGCGTTGACTCAAACGCCTTGCACAAGCCCAAGAGATTCTTTGGCGCGGCCCGCAACATAGAAGAGGGCGGATCTCTTACAATCATTTCAACAGCCTTGATCGAAACCGGCAGCCGCATGGACGAAGTTATCTTCGAAGAATTCAAGGGAACGGGAAACAGCGAAATCGACTTGGACAGAAAGCTTGCCGAGCGCCGCTTGTTCCCGGCCATCAACATCAAAAAGTCAGGCACCCGCAAGGAAGAGCTTTTGCTTACCGAAGAGGAGCTTCAAAAGCTTTGGATTTTGCGCAAGGTCATCAACCCGATGGAAGACGCCGAAATCACAGAGCTTATCCTTGACCGCATGAAGAAGAGCAAGGACAACGCGGCCTTCTTGGCCTCGATGAACACCGGCTCGGCGGCTATGTAACAATAGACGGCGCGGTTGCAAGACTAAAATTGCGGCCGCCGCTTGACTAACTTTGACTTTTTAGTTAAAATGGTCGCACTATTTTGAATTTGGCTAGTTTTGTGGCGGCGTTTTGAGGCGGGCAAGTCCCAAGCTTCCGCGCCGCAGGGCAAGACTTTTCAAATATATTTGGAGGATCCGATGAAGAAAGACATTCATCCTGAGTACACGCTCACAAAGATTACTTGCGTTTGCGGAAACGTAATCGAAACACGCTCAACGGTAAAAGACATTCACGTTGAAATTTGCTCGGCTTGCCACCCCTTCTACACAGGAAAGCAGAAGCTCGTTGACACAGCCGGACGCATCGACCGCTTTAACAAGCGCTACGGAATCAAAGAAGCCAAGTAATTTATTGCTAGAGCTGATTTTGAAGGAGCCACATCTTGTGGCTCTTTTTTGTTTTAAAGTCGGGGTCTATCGTTTGTTCGGTGATGTCTTGCGGGCTCGCGTTGGGGAGCAGGGCGGAATCAAACTTAAAGCGCTGGGAATTGGTTGAAAAATAAAGGTCTCCGTCCTTGTCCAAAAGGCGGAGGCAGGCGGCGCAAAGTTTTGCCCAGTCGCGATTGATGTCCAAATCGTTTGCCGCGGACTTGGAGTTGCTGAACGTAGGCGGATCCAAAATTATTATGTCATAGAGAGCGCTGGAATCGTCGCGGCGGGCGGCAGTCTGGTCCAAAAACGCGATTACGTCGCCCTTGGTCCATTCATATTTTTCCGGATCAAGGCCGTTAAGACTAAAGTTTTTCTTTGACCAATTAAGGTAAGTGTTTGAAAGGTCGACGCTCTGGACAAAACCCGCTCCTCCCGAAGCCGCCGCGACAGAAAAGCTTGAGGTGTAGCAAAAAAGGTTTAGGACGCGCGTTTTTAGTCCCGCTTTTGAGCGGGCCATGCATTTTTCTTTTATCATCGCGCGGGCCGGGCGCATGTCTAAAAACAATCCGGTGTCCAAGTAGCTTTCCAAATCGACGTAAAAGATGGAGCCGTTTTCCAGTACCCGGCCCCGCGCTTCTTGGGCTTGCGACCGAGACTCGTTGTAAGCCAAAAAAGCGCCGCCGCCGGCTTTATGGTCTTGCGAAGAATTTTGGTTTTGCGGAGCCTTGCGGTCTTGCGCGTACTGGGAGCCGCCTTTTTCGTGAAGGCGAGTCTTTGCGGCGATGCGGCCCTTGTCGATGCCAAGGCAGTCGGCCAAAGCGTTTGTCATCGCGTCAAGCCAAGCGCGCTCTTCTTCTTCCGGCTTTTCGTAGGGCCGCTCGTACAAAAATACTTTAAGCCAAGTCCTTTCAAGGCGGCGACTGGCGGCTCCCGGCTGGTTTTCGCTTTCGGCGGCGGCTTGGCTTGCGACAAATTCTTGGGCTTCTTGCGGCGTCTGAACGTCGTCGGGGAGGAATTCGTAAAGGTCGATCGCAAGCGGAATCTCCGGTATGTCGCGGTCGTAAAGCCTAAAGCATGTGACGGAATTTTTTCGCGCCCATTTGCGCAAGGCCTTGCTGTTCTTTGCGATTCGGTTTTTGAGAAGTTCCGCCTGGGCTTGTGTTTTTTCCGCCGATTCCATAAGGATAAAATTACACGAGAACGGCCTTTTGCGCAATACGCCGCCCGCGCGGATTGGCCAAAAGATTCCCGCGTATGTCGCTCCGCTAATGTTGCTATAGGAAATGATTCTACTGCGCTCTTACGAGCGCTGGCAATCAAGCGCGGGAATGACAAAAATGTGTCATTGTCGGGCTTGACCCGACAATCTTTCTATAGACACACGCGAGCTTTTCTGATAAAATCTTTTCCTATGAATTTTACAGAATTTGCCTTGCATGAGGACCTTCTTAAAGGCATAGCCGCGGCCGGCTATGAAACATGCACTCCTGTTCAGGAACAGGTTTTAAAGACCTCTCTTGCCGGGGACGATTTGTACGTGCAGTCCCAGACCGGCACTGGAAAAACGGCCGCCTACTTGGTTTCCATAATTCAGGAACGCCTTTCAAACCCTGAGAACGATGGAAAAAAGACGCTTGTATTGGTTCCCACGCGCGAGCTTGCCGTTCAGGTGGAAGACGAAGCAAAGAAACTTCTTTCGGGAACGAACCTCAAAGCATTCAGCTTTTACGGCGGAGTGGGCTACAAGGCCCAGGTTGACGCGATCGAAAGAGGCGTTGACTTTATCGTAGGAACGCCGGGCCGCATCATCGACCTAAAGAAGGGCGGCCAGCTTGATTTGAGCGGCGTTGCCTTCTTGGTAATCGACGAAGCGGACAGAATGTTCGACATGGGCTTTTATCCCGACCTTCGCGAAATCCTAAAGTTCATTCCCAATCCCGAAGCGCGCCAGACGATGCTCTTTAGCGCCACGCTCAACACTTACGTAAAGAACTTGGCTTGGGAATACACCCGCGACGCAAAGGAAATCACGATCGAGGCGGAGAACATCACGGTTGACGAAATCGACCAGTCGCTTATTCATGTTTCAAGCGACAAAAAGCTTCCGCTCCTTTTGGGAATCCTTAACCGCGACAAGCCCGAAAGCGTTTTGATTTTCTGCAACACAAAGAAGGGCTGCGAAATTCTTGGCAAGCGCCTTAAGATAAACGGCTTTGAGTCGGGCTTTATCATCGGCGACATGCAGCAGTCAAAGCGCCTTGAAACTTTGAACAACTTTAAGGCCGGAAAATTTTCCATCTTGGTCGCCACCGACGTCGCCGCGCGCGGAATTGACGTCAACGACCTTGCGATGGTCGTGAACTACGACCTTCCCAACGAGCCTGAAAACTACGTTCACAGAATCGGACGCACGGCCCGCGCCGGAAAAAGCGGCAAGGCCTACACATTCTGCTCTGAAAAAGACGTTTACGATTTGCCCGTGATCGAGCGCTACATCGACAAGCAAATTCCTTCAAGCGTTTGCTCCGACGACCAATTGGCCGAAGACAAGAGCAAGGGCGTTTACATTAAGCTTGACACATACGGCTGGGGCGGAGACGACGAGCGCGAGGGACGCGACAGCCGCGGCGGACGCCGCGACGACCGCCGTTCAAGAGGCGGAGA
Source organism: Treponema sp. (assembly GCA_017645785.1). GTDB lineage: Bacteria > Spirochaetota > Spirochaetia > Treponematales > Treponemataceae > Treponema_D. Next base: position 196,787 of record JAGCNW010000010.1, on the reverse strand, counting down.
CAGAGGCAGGGGAGAAAGACCCCGCCGCGGAGACCGCAGGAACGACCGTTCCGATAAAAAGCCCCGCCAGGGCGCGCGCGAATTTGACAAGAACCTCGAAGGACTTTCGTTCGACGAGCGCATGGCCCTTTACAAGAAAAAGTATGGCGAAGGCGCCGCTTCGCGCAAAGGAAAGAAATTTGACAAGCGCGACAACAAGTGCTTTGACAAAAAGGGCGCGAAGAACTTCAACGCAAAAGGCGGCCAAAAAGGCGGAGCCAAAGCCGCTCCCAAAAAGACTTTGGAAAATCGCGGCATTGTGGGCTTCTTCAAGTCTTTGTTCGGAAAGAAAAAATAATCTGTCGTTGCCGGTTAAAAAAATGTCATGTTCGGGCTTGACCCGAACATCTTTTAAAAGATTGCCCGGTCGAGCCGGGCAATGACAACTTTTTTGGAACGGCGCATGACATTTTTTTGGAGACATCATTTTGATTACAGTTTCAGACGTAACGCTAAAATTCAGCGAAAAGCCGCTTTTTAAGGACGTAAACTTAAAGTTCACAAGCGGAAACTGCTACGGAATAATCGGAGCCAACGGCGCCGGAAAGTCAACATTCCTAAAAGTGCTTTCGGGTGAGTTGGAGCACGACGCGGGAACAATTACGATCACGCCCGGCGAGCGCATGGCAGTATTGCGCCAGGACCACTTTGCCTTTGATTCCTTTAGCGTAAAGGACACGGTCATGCAAGGCTATCCAAAGCTTTACGAGACAGCTAAGGCGCGCGAGACGATTTACGAAAAGGCCGACTTTACAGAAGAGGACGGAAACAAGGCCGCCGAGCTTGAGGCCGAGTTCAGCGAGATGGGCGGCTGGGAAGCCGAAAACCAAATCGAGCAAATGCTTTCGGGCTTGGGCTTGGAAGAAGAATTCCACGACAAGATGATGAGCGACTTGGACGAAAGCCAAAAGGTTCGCGTCTTGTTGGCGCAGGCGCTTTTTGGCAACCCCGACATTTTGCTTTTGGACGAACCTACCAACGGTTTGGACTTGGAGTCAATCACTTGGCTCGAAAACTTCTTGATGGAGTTCCCCAACATCGTAATCGTCGTTAGTCACGACCGCCACTTTTTGAATTCCGTTTGCACCTACATTTGCGACATCGACTACGGAAAGATAAGCCAGTTCACCGGAAACTACGACTTCTGGTACCAAATGAGCCAAGTCTTGCAGCGCCAAGCCAAGGACCAAGCGAAGAAGCGCGAGGACAAGATGGCCGAACTCAAGGCCTTTATCCAGCGCTTCGCCTCAAACGTTTCAAAGGCGGGCCAGGCTTCAAGCCGCAAGCGCGTTTTGGAAAAGTTGGAGCTGGAGGAGCTTCCTGTCACAAGCAGAAAGTTCCCCTACGTGAATTTCCGCCCGGACCGCGAGATTGGCAACAACGTTTTGGAGACAAAGGAGCTTTCCTTTACCGAAGACGGAAACGAGTTGCTCAATAAATTTTCTTTGACAGTAAACCGCACGGACAAAATCGCCTTTGTCGGAATCGAGCACAATTCCATCAGCGCGCTTTTTGACATCGTTAGCGGAGTTAAAAAGGCCGATAGCGGTGAATACTTTTGGGGCCAGACGACAAAGCAGGACTACCTTCCGCGCGACAACGCCGCCTTCTTCAAAAACAATTATTCGATCACCGATTGGCTTAAGCAATACTCGCCCGACCAAAACGACGCCTTTGTCCGCGGCTTTTTGGGAAGAATGCTCTTTTCCGGCGACGAATCGTTAAAGCCGGTCAACGTTCTTTCGGGAGGCGAAAAGGTTCGCTGCATGCTGTCAAAGATGCAGCTTTCCGGAGCCAACGTCTTGATTTTGGACGATCCGACAAACCACTTGGACTTGGAGGCCATCCAGTCATTGAACGAGGCGCTTGCCCAGTTCCCGGGCGTCGTGCTTTTCTCAAGCCACGACCACGAGTTCATCCAGTCAATCGCGAACCGAATCGTTGAAATCACTCCCAAGGGCGTGATCGACCGCATGATGGAATTTGACGACTACCTTAAGGACCAGCAAATCATCGAGATGCGCGAAAAGTTCTACGAAGGCAGCGGAAAGAAAATAAGGTATTAGAAAAGATTCCCGCGTATGTCGCTGCGCGCCATTTTGCTAATTGTAGTTTATTCAACTGCGCTCTCGCGAGCGCTGGCAATCAAGCCCGACAATGACACGATTTGTCATTGGCAGTCCGCGGGAGCGGACATGTGGATAATTTCCTTAACAAAACGACGCGTAGCGGCGTATTGCCGCGCTCCGACACGGCAATCTTTTTTTCAATCAATTCTCTGGCGGAACGGCGAACATCTTTTTCATGTTCGCCAAAATCTCAAGCGCCTTTTGGTCGTCCACCGCCTTTTGCGGCTCGTGGTATTCGACCAGGCGCGCTGGAATCTCGTCCAAAAAGCGCGAGGGCTGGCTGTCCACTACGGCGGTCATCTTTTTGCGCTTGGAGCATGAGGAAATGAAAAGCTTGTCGCGGGCGCGCGTGATGGCCACGTAAAAGAGCCGCCTTTCTTCTTCGACGTTCTTTTCGTCTTCCTCTATCGCGCGCGCGTGGGGAATCAAGCCTTCCTCCGCGCCGGCGATGAAGACCACCGGAAATTCCAAGCCCTTTGAGGCGTGGATTGTCATAAGGTTGACCTTTCCCTTGTCGCCTTCGTCGTCATTGTCAAGGTTGTTTATTGTTATGCGGTTTAAGTAATCGTACAGGCTTGTCTTTCCGTCGTTGTCGGGGTCTTTTTCCCATGTGTCAATGCCTTGTATTAAATACTCGATGTTAAGATATTTAAAACGCGCGGCTTTTTCTGATTTTGGGTTTTCCAAGATTAGAAAATCCCAATAATTGATTTCTTCAACTAGCGCTTTAACCTTTTTTGCGAGGTCTTTTCCACCTATCATTGAGGAATTGCTTTCTATCAGCGAAGTGAATTCGGCAAGCGCTCCAAGTATTTTTGGAGAAAGGCGATTGTCTTTGTTTTGCGTTGGAACGTCTGCTGAAAGTTCAAATTCATCTTGTTCCTCTGTAGAGTTTGTTCCTTGGGCTTGAAGGCTCTTTATCGTTTCCCATAATGATTTTTTTTGCGATGTTGCGTATTCGTTTAATACCTCAAGAGCCGCTCTTCCTATTCCGCGCCTTGGAGTGTTAAGTATTCGCAAGAGGTTAACGTCATCATCATGATTCGCTATGACACGAAGGTATGACAGTATGTCCTTAATTTCTTTTCTTTCGTAAAAGCTTGAACCGCCGCTTGTTACATATGGAATGTTTGCGGCCATAAGTGCTTCTTCTATTTGTTTGAATTGTGTATTTGATCTAGTCAACACTCCAAAGTCGTCGTACTTGATTTTTTCTTCGGCGCAAATTCCCTGTATTGACTCGGCGATAAAGTCGGCCTCGTCGGTTTCGTTTTGGGGCATAAAAATCTCGATGGGCTTGTTGCCCACAGTCTTTTGGCTCCAAAGCTTTTTTTCCTTGCGGTTTGTGTTGTGGCTTATGACGCCGTTGGCCGCTTCCAAGATAGTTTCGGTGGAACGGTAGTTCTGCTCCAAACGAATTTCCTTGACGTTCTTAAAGTCCTTTTCAAAGTTCACGATGTTTTGGTAGTCCGCTCCGCGCCAGCTGTAAATCGACTGGTCGTCGTCGCCAACTACCGCGACGTTTTGGTCGGCAAGCAAATGCATCATCTCGTACTGCTGGTGGCTTGTGTCCTGGAACTCGTCGACCATAAGATACTTGTAGCGGTCCCGGTACTTTTGCAAAATATCAGGCCGTTCCTTAAAAATTTTTATCGGAAGGACGATCAAGTCGTCAAAGTCGACCGCGTTGTAAAGCTTGAGGCCCTCTTGGTAGGACTGGTAAAGCTCCCGGTACATGTCGGTGTCCACCTTCCAATCCTTGCGGCCTGTCTTTATGTCGCTGAACAAAATCGCGATCTTGTAGCAGTCCAAGGCGTCGGGGCTCATTTTAAGCTCGCGGCCGCTTTCTTTTATCAAGGCGATTTTGTCGCTTTCGTCATAAATCGTAAAGTTTTCGCGCCAGCCAAGCGCGGTGATTTCCTGCCGCAAGATTTTGACTCCAAAGGCGTGAAATGTCGATACTGTAAGGTTTTGCAGCTTTTTGCCCGTAAGCTCCTTTACGCGGCTTTCCATCTCGCGGGCGGCCTTGTTGGTGAAGGTTAGGGCAAGAATTTGGCTTTGCGGGATTCCCTTGTCCAACATGTGGGCTATGCGGAAGGTGATTACGCGGGTTTTCCCGCTTCCGGCTCCGGCAATAATCAAAATGGGGCCTTCGGTCGTGGTCACGGCCGCGTATTGCTGAGGATTAAGCTCTTTTTTTAGCGCGTCAAGGTCAAGCATAGAGTGAACGCTATACTAGCAAATTGCTTGCAAATTTACAATATATGCGCTAAAATATTATGTCTTTTTTATCGGAAGGAGGCGTTTATGAAACATTTTTTTGCAGCTCAAAAATCAATAAAAACGGCCGCAAGGGCGCTTTTTGTCGCGCTTTTTGTCGCGCTTTTTGTCGCGCTTGGCCTTTCTTCCTGCGACAACGTTTCGGGCGGAAGTCCCGTTGTCTTTATCCCTCCGGTAATCCAGCCGGCGAACCCTGCGACGCCAGCCACCGCCGCTCCGGTTGCCAATGCGCAAAGAGCCACAGTGACCTTTTGCGGATCGATAGGCGTGGGAAACGCGCTTCCCCAAGAAGTGTCTGCAAAAGTCTCGGCCTTGGAGGCTTCCCTTGGAGCTGTCGCCGGCGTGTCAAAAGCCGCCCAGCCTGACCTGGAAATAGGCAAGGAAGCGGAATACTACTACTATGTTTCCGCCACTCCCCAAGACAGCGTGGGGAACGATCCCGTCGAATACGGCAGAAACGACAACGGCGAAGGCGGAAAATTTAGCGGCGGCTCAAACGGAATAAGCTACGCGATTCCCCTTAAAGTTGGAAAGTGGATAATCGAATGCGGCATAAAGAACTCGCAAAACAAGCCTGTCCTTAGGGCGTCAAGCGGCCTTATAACCTTGGACGAAAGCCAAAGCGTCGTAAGCAGAACCTTCTCCGCGGCTCCTGTTTCGGACGCGGGGAACGGAAGCGTCCTTCTTACATTTAACAAGGGAACTGCCGACGTCGACTCCGCGATTGCCCGCTGGAAAGACTCAAGCGGAACGGAGCAAAGCAAAACCTTGGAGCGCGTCATGGAGAGCGACCCGGCTGTTTGGACCGGAGTCTTAACTCTAGACTTGCCCAGCGTCGCTCCCGGCGCCTACGAAATGACCATAAGCTTTTACAATAACAGCGACCCTTCCGCGGCCAACCGAACCATGGTCTTCCAGACCGTCCAGACTGTAAGCGTCTTTAGCGGAATGAAAACCAACAAATGGGTCACGAATGGCGGAACGGACAAAGAAACCGGCCTTATAACCGGCGACGGCTTTTTCATCAGCCCCGCCGCCGTGAACGTTTTTAGAAGCTCATTCCTTTACGTCGGCGACACCGGCTCCACGGCTCCCGGCTACAGGGGCCCTTCCGACTCAAACGAAGGAAGCTTCCTCGCTCCCTTCGCCACTTTGCAAAAAGCCTTTAACACAATCGAGGCCTCGGGAAGCGGCGAGGTTGACTACACGATTTATGTTTGCGGAAGCGACGCCAAGCCAGTCAAGGGAAACGCCGTCTTGAGAGAGCTTCTTGGCGATCCCAGCAATAAAAAAGCCAAGTCAATTTTGATAACAAACGTTGACGGATCAACCCACGCGGTTATTGCGGGCGGCGGCGCGGACGAGGCTCTGAACGTCATTTCTGTTTTGACGGACGTTCCTGTAAAAATAAGAGGAGTCAAGATAACAAGGGACCCGGCCAATACTACGTCGCGAGGAATAAATATAAACAAGGCGGGCGCCAGCGTCACCTTGCTTTCCGGAACTGAAATTTGCGGCCACGCCAGCGGAACTGGTTATGCCGGCGCCGGAGTCCATGTCGAGGCGGGAAGCTTGCTCATAAAAGGCGCCAAGATAACGGACAACCATTCCCAAAAGAACGCGGGCGGCGTGTATGTGTCAAATGTCGGCAGCGCCACGATGGAATCTGGAGAGATAAGCTCCAACTCGGCTCCCTACGGCGGCGGCGTCAGCGTGGAAAGCAATAACGGCTCAAAAGGCTCTTTTGAAATGACGGGCGGAACCATAAGCGGAAACACTGCGACTAGCGCCGACGGCGGCGGCGCTGTTTATGTCAACGGCGAATTTAAGATCAGCGGAAACGCCTCGATTCCCTATGGCGGTTCCGTCAAAAGCAACGACGTGGCGCTCAAGGACCAAAACCAACAAGTCATTGTGGATGGTTCCTTCTATTCCAGCGGAAAGGTGGCCACAATCACGCCGACGGTCAAAACCCGCGGAACGCCTGTCCTAAAAAAAGGTTCGGGAGAAATCAACGCCGACGATTGCGGACGCTTTGGAATTTCCTCGCTTGGTTTTAACATAAAAAAATCCAAGCAAGCCGGTCACTTGGACTTGGGCGTTTTGTCCGCTCCGATTTACGTAAGCGAAGGCGCTGGCGCGCAAGACAGCCCTAACGAAGAAGGAACGCAGACGCATCCCTTTAAAACCTTGCAATACGCGGTGTCAAAGCTTAGCGGCGGAGAGCCGGACACAATTTTTATTGACGGAACTCTGGAAGCCAAACAAACAATTCCAAATACGTTTATTGCGGGCAATTGTTCGGCGCTGACGATTATGGGAGCCGGAAACCTTGAGAACGGACAAATCAAGGACAAAAAGAATCCGGTTGACGCTATAGCCATTCCTTCGACCGGCTCGGCGGGCAGCGCGCTTGAGATTAAAACCTCGGTTCCGATAACTATCATGAACCTGAAGATTACCGGCGGAAACGCCACCGCCGCAGTGCCAAACGCCTATGGCGGCGGAATCTATTTAAACTCTGGCGGAGATGTGACCCTTTCTGACGCCGCCTTGGTTACAAAAAACAACGCTATTATAGGCGGCGGCGTTTATGTTTGCAACGGAGCGAAGCTTTATTTGAACGGCTCGGCCGTAATCGGAGATAATGGAAATCTTTCCGCCGCGGCGACTGGCTCGACCGCCGGCGCGAACAAGGCCGGCGACGGCGCGGGCATATACAACAGCGGAAGCGTCTTTTTGGGCTATGAGCGCGGCTCCGACGGAAATCCAAAGGAAGCCCAACTTACCGGCGGCGTTATCGGAAACTATGCGGAAAGCTCAGCGCCAACAGGAGCGGGCATTAGCAATTCAAATATGGGCGTATTAAAAATCGCCAGCGGCAAAGTTTCTTATAACGGCGTAAATGTCACTGGCAGCGCAGACGGAAAGCAGGGCGGCGGCGGCGTTTACAATAACGGAACTGTTGAGATGACCGGCGGAGAAATTGTTGGAAACGAGGCCAGCGGAACAAGATGCTATGGCGGCGGCGTTCTTCTTACAAAAAGGTTAAACGTTAGCGGCGCGCCAAATTTTACGATGACTGGCGGAACAATCTCGGGCAACAAGGCCGTGGGAGATAACGGATACGGCGGAGCCGTATGTGAGGACGTCTGGGACACAGACATAAGCTTTACTATGGGCGGAACAGCCAGCATTCCTTACGGCGGAACGGTCAAGAACAACGACGTTTATTTAGTCAGCTCAAATACAACGGCGGCGACAATAACCATAGCGAGCGCGGGCTTTGCCGAGAACGCCCCTAACACTGTGGCCACAATCACGCTGGCAAAGTGGAAGCGCAAGACAAACTTCCTGATTTCTACTTCTTCAAATGTCATAACTGGCGACCATACAAAAAGGTTCAACTTTACCAACGACAACGACGGATGGGAAAGGGTAATCAAATCGACGGACCATAAGACCGCCTTCATCGATTCGCCGATTTACGTCGTTAGCGCAAGCGACCCCGACAATAAAACTGACACAAATCTGCCAATGCGGACAAGGCCCGAAGGCTTTAACAAAGGAAAGACAAGCGGCGCGACAGGAACTAAGACAAACCCCTATGCGACAATCGCCGCGGCGCTTGGTTGTGACGATCTTACTATTGCAGGCAGGACAATCACCGTCGCCGGAACGCTTGGCGCTCAGACAATTGCCAGCGGCACGTCAGTTAGTGGCGGAACGTCATCTCCTGTAACGATTACAGGCTACAGGCCAGTTGAGGGCCAGCCAAGCGCCGCGCAAATCAACGGCGGCGGAAGCGCGACCGCGCTGTCTATGGCAAAAAGCGGTCTCTCCACTACAATTCAATATCTTACGATTACCGACGGCAAGGCCGAAAACGGCGGCGGCATAAACATCTCGGACGGAACGGTGACGCTGTCTAACTTTGCCAATGTTGTCGGAAACAAGGCGACAACCAGCGGCGGCGGCGTTTATGTCACTAGCGGAGCGACGCTCAACATAAGCGACTACTCCGAAATTTCCGACAACATGGCGGCAAGCGGCGCGACTATAAGCGGCGGCGGCGTTTACAACGAGGGAACCGTCACAATGACTGGCGGAACTATCTCAAGCAACACAGCGACAACTGGCGGCGCGATTTACAACAAGAACTCGCTTACGCTGAACGGAGCTGTCTCAATTCCAGCAGGAACTGGAGCGGGCGCTAACGACATTGCCGTTTATTATGATTCTAGCGCTGCTACTCCTGCTATGAAGATGGTAAGCGCCGGCGCAAGTTTAAGCGCCACGGCCTCAAGCATCGCCATAACTCCAACCTCTTGGATTCGTGGAAAGCAAGTCCTTACAGGAACGTCAAGCAAATACGGCTGCTTTAAAATGAGCGACAATGATTGGAGCATTATCCAAACTTCTGTAAGTTCAACTCACGCGGGAAAAATCGACGCGCCGATTTATGTATGTGCGACCGGAAATGAAACGAAAGGTTCTTCAGCTGCTACAGGTTATAAAACTCTGGCAGCCGCTGTTGCCCAATGTTGGCTTGGCCCCAACGACACAGACTCAACCAACGGTCGCATAATTAACATCAGCGGAACGGTGACTGGCGCTCAGACAATTTCTTCTTCAATCAAAACGACAACTCATGCAACAAAAATCACTCTGCAAGGAACAGGAACAAGTCCTCAACTTAAAGGCGGCTTTACTTCCGAATCAAAAGGAACAACCCTCACAGTTTCAACCGCCGTTCCTGTCGTTGTAAAAAGCCTTACGATTACTGGCGGCTACGCGGCAAGCAACGGCGGCGGCATCGACATAGAGGCGGGCAGCGTTGACCTTGCAAGCGGAGCGGTCGTAAGCGGAAACACCGCCACTACATCCGGCGGCGGCGTGTACGTAAAAAGCGGAACTACATTGACAGTTTCAGCGGGAACCGTGCAATCCAACACGGCGGCAAGCGGCGGAGCCATTTACAACGCGGGAACGCTCAATTTGACAGGAACTGTTTCAATCCCCAAAGGAAGCGGCGCCGGTTACAACGACATCGCGCTTTTCTACGACACCAGTTTGACAACGCCAGCCTTAAAGCCTGTGACAGTCACATCAGGTTTCTCAACATCCAGCGCTATTTTGCTCACTCCTACAGGTTATAAGCGCGGAAAGACCGCCGTGTCCGGCGCCACCGCCACCCAAGCGGGAAAGTTCACGCTTTCCGACAGTGAATGGAGCGTTTTGACAGACACGGGCTATATCGGAAAAATCGACGCGCCTATTTATGTTGCGCAGGCTGACGCGTGTGCCATTGACGGTGTTTCTTACGGCGGCGGCAAAAAACCGGCTGACGGCGGCCTTGGAACAATAGTCGCGCCTTACGACACAATCGCCAACGCCGTGGCGCAATGCTGGAACGGCCCCAACGACAAAACTACTACAGGCTCTGGCGCTAATGCAGTAACTGTGGGCCGCGTTATCAATGTCGTAGGTACGTTGGAAGGCAGCCAGACTATTGGCAGCGGCATAACAACCAGCGATCACGCAAGCGCGCTTACTATAAAGGGTGTAGACTCAAACGCCAAATTCCACGCTAAAGGGTCATCAAACCCAATTTCAATTGGAAAACCGCTTTCGATAGAATCTGCGGTTCCGGTCGCGCTTCAAAATCTTACTCTTATGAATGGTTATCATAGAACACAGAATGGCGGCGGCATTTATGTTAAGGCGGCAGGAGCAAAGCTGACGCTTGGTGAAAATGTGCATGTTAAGAACAACAAACTTGCAATGACGTCTGGCGGTAGTTTAGGCGGCGGAGTGTACATTGAGGGCACTGAAGCCAATCCCGCGACCCTCATAATGAACTCAAATGCAGAGATCTCCAATAATAAAGCGAATCAGTATAATGGCAGCGAGAATACTAAAGGCGGCGGCGTTTATTTAAAATACGCCAATCTTTGCATGAGCGGAACGGCGCTTATCGGAATGAAAAATTCAACTGATCCATCCGCATCCTCATCCTCCAGTAGTTCAGTAAATTATGCGATAAACGGCGGCGGCGTTTATGCGGACACAGGCAGTACAGTATGGCTTGGCTATTCGGAGCCTGACGACAGCAAAAAATCCGATCTGACCGACGGTTATGGAATCCGCTGGAATTTCGGATTCAAAGGCGGCGGCGGCATTTACAACAACGGCGGAACCGTTAAGATGGCAAGCGGCGGCGTTTTATACAATGCCACAAGTAATAAAGACTCAGACTCTACCGAGAGCGACCTTTACAGCGGCGGCGGCGTTTACAATGGCGGAACTTTAAGTCTGACTGGAGGAACAGTAAATGGAAATAAATCGGATCAGGGAGGCGGCGTTTACAACAACGGCAGCGGAGCCAAAATATATATGACAGGAACCGCTTTGATTGGCGGAAGCGCTAATGGCGATGCTACAGATGCAACGGGAAACTTTGCGGCGCGCTATGGCGGCGGCGTTTACAACAATGGCGGATACATTTATTTAGGATACACTTCCAGCAACAGCGACGGAACGCCGGCTTCCACAAGCGCGACAGAATTGGCAAACGGCATCAGGCAAAATTATGCTTATTACAAACTAAACCCGCTCTTGCCAACTAATGCCGCTCTTGGCGGGGGTATATATTCAAGCGAAGGAAAAATATATTACAACACTGGAAACATCTCTTATAATGGCGCTGGACTTGGAGCTGGAATTTACCTGGATTATTCTACGAGCGGCGCCAGCCTTGTAATGACAGGCGGAACAATGGCCTCAAATAAAGCAGGCACTAGCGGCGGCGCTGTTTCTGTAATGTCAAACGGCACTGGCTCTGCTGCCGCCACAACCAAGTCTTCGTTCTCCTTAAGCGGCTCTGCGACCAGCATCGCCTCCACAGGCAATAAAAACAATGACATATATCTTTATTATGATTGCTCTGTGACCGTAGCAGGAACTTTGGGGGCGGAGTTGGGCGCAAGAATTTTCAGCGCAAAAACTGAAGACGGCACGCTTGTCCTTTCTCCGCAATCCTCCAGCGCCACGGATGTCTCTTATGTCACAGACAATTTTAAAAAGTTCGCCCACAACACAAAATACATACAATCCAATGGCGCGCTGTTTTCAAACCAGTCCGCTCAAAACATTACAACAACTACAAGCAGCGGAACCTTTGGCGTCGCTACGCAGGCGGACTTGAATTATGTAGCCACAACGCTAAGTTCCGGTACAAACGGACTTTCCGGCGTTACATTAAAACTGGCTGACGATGTGGAGCTCGATAGTACATGGTCAGGCATTGGAAGTTCTTCCAAGAAGTTCAAAGGAAACTTTGACGGAAATTATAAGACTGTAAATTTCACCAGCGCGAAGGCCGGCTTGATAAATTATGCGTCGGGCTCCACTGTGTCAAAACTAAAGACTACGGGAACAGTTGTTCCAACATCTGGGCCTATGGGAGTTCTTGTAGGTTCTATGGATTCAGGAACTGTCCAGCTGTGCGCAAATTACGCAAGCCTTACGTATACAAGTGGTGGAAGAAATTATTTTGGCGGAATAGTAGGAAATTGCGACGGTTCGAGTTCTAACCCCATTACCATAGATATGTGCAAGAACTGGGCCGCGATACGAGCTGATGGTGAAAACTATGGTACTGGTGGAGTTGTAGGTTATGCGAAATATACGACAGTAAAAAATTGTGAAAACCGAGGCGCTGTAACGAATAATAAATCTGGCTCTTATGGCGGCATCGCGGGCGGAATTGTTGGAGAAACAAGCAGCTCGGGGTCCGGTTTGTATATTTTAAATTGCGCGAATAATGCAACTATAACATCAACTGGCTTGGCTGGCGGCATCCTCGGCGGCAGAGGATATGGAACAATTAAAAATTCATGGGTAAGTTGTACAGTGACCAGCAGCAAAGGTGAGGGGGGAGGCATCTCGGGTACGACAGGACAAACTATGAACAATTGCTATGTGAAAGGCCCTGCAGACACAACATACATTTATCCTAATAGAACCACTGAGACTGGCTGTACAGTGACACAGGCAGCTGTTTCAACTTTAGATACTTCACTCAATGCTCAGGCAACTGCAAATTCTTGGAAGCAATGGGGTTTGTATGACAGCTATTTTACTATTGATTCCGGTGATACTACATGGAATAGTTGGATGATAAATCCGTAACCGCAGGCGTGTTGGCCAGCCGATAACGGTTTGGCTAACGACGATGAGTTTTTGTAAGACCAAGAAGGGGCGGCCTGTTTGAAGCGCCGCTCCTTCTTTTTTTGTTGCGGGTGGGTGAGTGGCGCGGCTAGCCTTGCGCAGGGGCGGGCTGGTCGGCGGGTTTGTCCGCGATTACGGCCGCGTATTGCTGATGATTAAGGTCTTTTTTTAGCTCTTCAAGGTCAAGCATAGAGTGAATGCTATACTAGCAAATTGCTTGTTTTTTTACGATATATGCGCTAAAATATTATGTCTTTTTTACGGAAGGAGGCGAGTATGAAAAATTTTAAAGATTTTAAAAACGCAGGAACGATTCTCTCCCTTTGCGCTCTTGTTTTCGCGCTGAACTTTTCTTCCTGCGACAACGTCTCTGGCGGAAGCCCCCAGGCCTTCATTCCTCCCGTAATCCAAGTGCAGCCAGCGGCCCCCGCCGCCGCGCAGCAAAAAGTCATAGTCACAATAAAAGGAGCGGTGGGAATGCCCACAGCCTACCCGGCGGAAGTGTCCGCAAAAGTCAGCGCGCTTGCCCAGTCGGTCGCCGCCCCTGCCTCAGCTTCTGAAAATTCGCCCGAAGTCTCCCGCTCGGCAAGGCCCGAATTGAACACCACCGACGATTATTATTACGTTTCGGCCGTTCCCCAAGACAGCTCTGGCAACGCTCCGGTCTACTACGGAAAGGACGACCAAGGCAAATTTGTCGGAGGCTCAAACGGAATATGCTACGAGATCGGCCTTCCTGTTGGACAGTGGACGATTGAATGCGGCGTAAAGAGCGCGGCGACCGACAAGCCGGTTCTTAGGGGGTCAAGCGGCCTCATAACCTTGACCGAAAACGACAGCGTCGTAAGCAAAAGCTTTACAGCCGTTCCTGTCTCCGACGCGGGGAACGGAAGCGTCCTCCTTGTCATAAACAAGGGAAGCGCAAACGCAATAACCACCGCGACAGCCAGTTGGAAAAACGCGGCCGGAGAGAATGTGGTCGTGGCGCTAGTCCCCGCTTCTACGATCGACTCCGGCTACGGAGACGACGTCCTTGCGCTGAACTTGCCCAGCATCGCGCCCGGCGCCTACGACATGACGATAAGCTTTTACAACTCGGACCACGTCATGCTTTACCAAACCGTTCAGACTGTAGGCGTCTTTAGCGGAATGAAGACCAACTCTTGGTATGCCGCCCCGGGCAACGGCGACGACAACAACCTTATAACCGGCGACGGCTTTACAATCAGCCCGGCCGCCGTGGCGGTTTTTAAAAGCTCCGTCTTTTATGTCGGCGACACCGGCGCCACGATGCCAGGCTACAGAGGCCCAGGCGATTCCAACGAAGGAACTTTCTTGGCTCCCTTTGCCAGCTTGCAAAAAGCCGTAGACACAATCTCGGTTCTCGGAGACGGCTCGACCGACTACAAGATTTATGTCAGCAATACGGTCAGGGGGAACGCGGCGCTTTCGTCCCTCTTTGACGGAAAGGCCCGCTCCTTGACGATAGAAGGCTTGAACTACACCGCGGGCCAAAGCCCCTCGGACGCGCTGGCCGGAGGAAAGCTTACAGAAGACGGCTCGCCGGCCGTTTTGTCTGTCGCGACAAGCGTTCCAATCAATATCAAGGGCGTAAAAATCACAAAGGCAGGCAACCTTGCCGCTGACAAAGAGTCCCGCGGAATTCTTTTGGACACCGCAACCTCCAAAGTCACCTTGCTTGAAGGCGCGGAAATCTCGGGACATAACGTCGACCTTGACGGAGCCGGAGTCCTTACGCGCGGAACGCTTTGCATGAAAGGCGGCGTGATAAAAGACAACGTTGCAAGCCACGGCGGCGCCGTTTGGGTTACTGGAACCGGAACGTTTGAAATGAGCGGCTCCGCTTCGATTCCTTTGGGCTCGGACAAAAAGAACGACGTTTACCTTGCCGAAAGCAAAACCGTGAAGGTCGGCTCGCTAGACGGAAGCGGAACCGTGGCGACTATAACTCCCCACAACTGGAACCGAAACTCCCCGGTCTTGGAGGCAGGGTCTTCTGCCGGCGCGACGATGACGTCCGAGATTTGCGGCCGCTTTGCAATCAATTCGGAAGGCTTTAGCATTAAAAAGTCAAAGATTCCCGCCTTGCAAAACATGGGCGTTTTGGCCGCGGACATTTTTGTCGCGCCGGACGGAGACGACGGCGACGGCGTGGAAGGAACAAAGCAGCATCCCTTTAAGACTTTGGCCCGCGCGATAGAGGAGCTTTCGGGCGGCGAGCCTGAAACGATTTGGGTAAACGGAACTTTGACAGCCAACGACGCTAGTGAGCTGCAAAAAATCCCCGCAACATTAAAGGACGGAACCACAGCCTTTGACACTAACAGGTGCTCCGCGCTTACGATAAAGGGCTACGATTCTGCGACAACATACAATGGCGTCATAGACGCAAACTCCAAAGGAACCGCTCTTACTGTGGCCACGAGCGTTCCTGTTACGATAGAAAACCTAAAGATAACGGGCGGAAAAAACACGCAGCAGAGCGCTGCTACCGCATACGGCGGCGGCATTACCGTAAGCGCGGGAAGCGTCACCCTTTCTGACAGAGCGTGGATAACAAATAACAAGGGCACAGGCACTGTGGGGTGCGCGGGCGGCGTGGGCGTCGCTCCCGGCGCCAAGCTCTTTATGCGCGGAACGGCCTTGATAGGAAGCAAAGATATTGCAAGCGCTCCGACAAGCAAAGACGATTGCTTGAACGCTGGCGGAAACACGTGTGAGTCAAGCTCGGAGGGCGGCGGCATTTTAAACATGGGCTCGACATTCATAGGATGCGACGAAGACGGAAACGCCGGCGACGCCTTCAAGCTGGCCGAAGGCTATGGCGTAATGGGAAACTGGGCCCTGCAATATGGCGGCGGAATAGGCAACAAAGGAATCCTTAAGATTGGAAGCGGCGAAGTTTCTTTCAATATGGCCGACAATCAAACGGTTGGCGTTGGCATAGGCTCCTCGAGCAGCACCGGCTCGGGAGGCGGCATTTATCAAAAGAATCCATCCTCCGGATCCGCGGAGCTTTTTATTTGCGGCGGAAAAATACGGGGCAACAAGGCTGTCACCGGCGGCGGCGTTAATATAAGTTCTGGAAGCGCCCAAATGTCAGGCGGAACGATAGGCGGCTCTGACTCTGCTGACAGAAATGAGGCCAATCTGCCGGGCAGGTCGGTTAATGGCGGCGGCGTTTACATTGGCTCGTCAGGCCGCTTGGAGATGACCGGCGGAACTGTTTTAGGCAACAGCGCTAGCGGCAATGGCGGAGCGGTTTACGTTTATGGAACCTTTGCCATGAGCGGCGCTCCAAACATTCCTTTGGACTCTGAAAAAAAGAACGACGTTTACTTGGCCAGCGGAACGACAATCTCTGTCGGAAATTTTGACGCCGAGCCTGCCACTGTCGCCACAATCACGCTTTTTGAATGGAAGCGAAAGACAAATTTCCTTACGTCCTCAAACGTCATAACGACGCAAACTTCAAAATTCAACTTTACCCAAGACAACGACGGCTGGGAAAGAACAATCGAAAGCTCTGTCATGAAAAGCGCCTACATCAACTCGCCGATTTACGTGGTTGACGCGACAGACTCAGGCAATACAAGACCAGACGGCTTTGAAAAAGGAAAGGCAAGCGGCGCCACAGGAACAAAGACAAGTCCCTACGCCAGCGTCGCCGCCGCGCTGGGCTGCAGCGACCTTTCTTTGGCCGACAACACAATCACCATCGCGGGAACCTTGACGGGCGCTCAGGAAATATCTTCTCCTAGCGCGAACATTGCGCTTAAAGGCTACAAGGCGGCGGGCGCGACATCTTCCAGCGCAATGATTTACGCGGGTGGCGGATCAGGCATGGGCAGCTCTCTTACAGTAAACGCAAGCGAAAAGACAGTCACAATCACCGACCTTACGATTTCTGGCGGAACTGGAAAAAACCCTTCTGGAGGAACATCCAAAGACGGCGGAGGAATTTACCTGGACGCCGGAACTGTAAAGCTTGCTGACGGCGCCGTGATAACAGGAAACACAGTCACTGGCAATGGCGGCGGCGTTTACCTTAACGCGCCCGGCTGCGAGCTGTACATGTCAGGAAGGGCCTTGATCGGAGACAATTCGACTTCCACAACTCGCGCCGAAAGCGGCGCAAGCAATCGCGCCAACCAAGCGCTCAACGGCGCCGGAATCTACAATAACGGCGGCAAAGTCTATATCGGCAGCAATGCAAGCGGAACTGCGGCGACAGGATACATGCTTGTCAATAATGACACCGACGGCCACTACGGAGTTCGCAGAAATTATTGTACCGGCGGCGGCAAAGGAGCCGGAATATACCATGCAGGCGGCACCTTGCTTATTGCCAGTGGAGATATTTCTCATAATAATGCTGGTAACGCTCAAACTGCTTCTTATTCGGGCGGCGGCATTTATTGCGCAGCCGACGTAACCATTAGCGGAGGCACTTTCACAAATAATTACGCAAACCTCGGAGGCGCGCTTTATATTGCCGCCGGCAAGAAAGTCACAATTGACGGAGCCGCGGTCTTTACAAAAAATGGCGCGCATACTAGCGGCGGAGCTGTTCGTAATGAAGGCGAATTGGCCATGAGCGCAGGAACAATCGGCGGAAGCTCTTCGGACGACCAGAATAAAGTGACTATCAGCGATACGCTTACCACAAATGGCGGCGCGATTTACCAGGGCGGAACGTTTGAAATAAGCGGCTCGGCGCGCGTCTATGAGGGCAGTGAAAAGATAAACGACGTTTACCTTCCGTACGCTAAGACAGTCACCGTGGCCAGTACCACTCTTAGCGGCTCAACAAGTTCAGTTGCCACAGTAACACCTGCAAACTGGAATCGCGGAACCAACATTATTGAATGGGGCGTGTCGCCTTCAACCGAGCAAAAAACAACGATAAAGGGACAAATAAAGCTTAGCAAGGACGACGGCGGCTGGGAGCGCGAAGAAAAAGCATCCGGCGGCAAAAACTACGTTTGTATCACTTCTCCGATTTACGTCGCTGACGCGACTTATCCTTTGTCTGGTTTTGGAGCGGGCAAGACCAAGGCCAATGGCGCCAACGGCACAAAGTCCAGCCCGTACGACTCTATAGCCGAGGCGCTTAAAGATACGGACCTCGCTTCTGTCAAAAAAATCGTCGTCGCTGGAACGGTCAAAGGCGCGCAGACAATCAGCGGAACTCTTAGTACTGACACGCTTACAATTGAAGGCTACACGGAGGGCGGCGTGACGTCATCCCTTAACGGCGGCTTTAGCTCTACTTCTTCAACAAAAGGAAGACCTCTTACCGTAAGTTCCGCAGCAACGGTCACTATCCAAAACTTGGCGATTACTGGCGGCTACGCAAGCGGTTCCACCAGCGCGTCAAAGATGGGAGGCGGAATATTCGTGGCAAGCGGGGCGGCGGTTAACCTTGCCGACGGCGCTGTGGTCAAGGGCAACCATGCCGACAACGAAGGTGGCGGCGTGTATGTAGAAAGCGGCGCTTATTTTGCCGCCTATGGAACGTCTGTAATCGGAGACAGTAGCGCGACCGCGGCTCAATTTTATCCCGGTGCTGATGCGAACCAAGCTAAATACGGCGCCGGAATTTATAGCCAGGGAACCCTTTGCTTTGGCAAGTCCATCAACAAAAGCGGAACGGAATCTGGAACGGCAAGCTGGTCTGGCGGCTTATTGGGCAATACAGCTTTTACCAGCGACGGCGGCGCGATTTGGACAAGCGGAACGACTAATCTTTACGATGGCAACATAAAATTCAATTATTCGCTGGGAAGCGGCGGCGCGATTTTCATCGCCGAAAACACTTCTTCCGTAACGATGTCCGGCGGGACGATTTTTAAGAATACTGCCTACAACTATGGCGGCGCCGTCTACATTTCGTCCGGCGCGACCTTTAATATGTCGGGCGGAACGATGGGCGGAAAAGACGCCTCAAATAATGACCTTCCAAACATAGTTACAAATTACTCCGGCGGCGCGATTTACCAAGGCGGTACCTTCAACATAAGCGCTTCGGCCTATATCTACCCTGGAAGCGAAAAGACAAACGATGTCTATCTTCCAGAAAATCAGTATGTAATGCTTGGCGCGACATCGCTTTCGGCTTATACGGGCACGGACAAGTTGACCATAACACCTGCTGTCTGGAAGCGCGGAACGACTTTCTTGGGAGGAACTAACGTCGCCGGCAATTATACTAAATTCAAGTGCAGCGACAGCGACTGGAGCGTGGTACAGTCCAGCACTGTTGGAGTGCTTGACGCGGATATTTATGTAGCTCCAACAAGTTCGACAACAACTGTGGACGGTATAACTTATGGCAAGGGAGCTGCGGCGACAGCTGGCGGCCGCGGCACAAAGGCAAAACCGTATTCTACAATAGCAGATGCTGTGGCTCAATGCTGGGGCGGCCCAAAAGATAAGGGTACTAACGTAAGCCGCGTAATCAATATTGTTGGAACTATAAGTGGCGCCCAGGAAATTGCAAGTACTGTAACGACAAGCAAGGCAAGCGGAATTACTTTGAAGGGGGTGAACACAGACGCAACGCTTAATGGCGGCATGAGCAGAACGTCTGCAACAAAAAAATCAACGCTTACGCTTTCTACCGCAGTGCCTGTAACGATTCAGTCGCTTAAAATTACCGGCGGCTACGCAAGCGGCTCTGCTGACGCCGATAGAAGCGGCGGCGGAATCAAAATCACCGCCGGAACAGTTACCCTGAGTGATAATGCAAAAATATATGAGAACTATGTAGCTTCGACTTCTACTTCAGGGCGCGCGAAGGGCGCGGGCCTTTATGTTGCAAGCGGAGCAAGGCTTAACATCTCTTCTTCAAGCGCGGCAATTTACAGCAATGGCTCTGATGGCATAGACGGCGGCGGACTTTATAATGTCGGTACAGTGGATATGACTAGTGGAAGCATTTATTCAAATAGATCTGGCAGTGAAGAAGATATTATTGGCTATGGCGGAGGCGTTGATAATGCCGGAACCTTCTATATGTCTGGCAGCGCAAGCATTTACAGCAATACCTCAAACGAAGCTGGCGGCATCTATAACTCAGGAACTTTATATCTTGGACGAAGCGCGTCTAATGCAAGCGCCACACTTTCGGGTTCCATTACTAAGAATGCGGCAAAGGCGGAAGATGCAGGCACTGGCGGTGGAGCCATCTATAACGCCGTGGGCGGAACTGTCACAATGACGTCCGGTACTATCGGCGGTTCCGCCGCAAATAAAAATACAGCGGTTCATAATGGTGGCGCAATATTAAATTACGGTACATTTACTATGTCCGGCGGAACAATAAGTTATAACGAAGCTCATTTTGGCGGAGGAATATATAATCGTGTCCTTAATAGTTCAGCAGGAGAGGTTACTCTGTCCGGGGGATCGTTAAGTTATAACAAGGCAATCAGAGCCGACGATTACGGCGGAGACGGCGGCGGCATTTATACTAGCAATGAAATGACAATGAGTGGAGGCGATATTAGCGGCAACGAGGCTAATAATGGCGGTGGCGTTTACAGTGGAGATGCCATTGTAATGAGCGGAGGTTCCATCTACGGAAACACTGCTGCAAAAGATGGCGGCGGCGTTTGGATTGACGGCGCTTTATATATGTCTAAAACCGCTGTTATAGGAAACAGTGGGGCGGCAGGGTATGCCACCGGCAGTACGGCTTGCAGCAACTACGCGGCAGGAAAGGGCGGCGGCGTTTATGCAACCGCAGATGGAGCCGTTATATTGGGCGCAAAAGCATATCCTTGGACTACAAGTTCAAATCAGGAAACTCTTTCTGGCGGCATCTATTACAACTATGCCGGCAGCGATGGCGGCGGAATTTATAATGAAGGCGTTGACGGAAGTTATATTTATACTGGAAATATAAATAAAAATGCATCGGCAACTAATGGCGGAGGAATTTGTTCCAACTTGCAGGTTTTTGTAATGTCTGGAGGAACAATAGACGGCAATTACGCAAGGAGCGGCGGTGGAATTTATTTTGTAGGAGCTACTACTAGCGGTGAACTCTATCCAACCCTTTCTGGCGGAACTATATCAAACAATGCTGTAGGGGAAAATGGTGCTGGCGGCGGAATTTATATTGGCGCAAGAAACAGCCTTAAAATGTCCGGTGGAACTATCAGCGGAAATACCGCTACAGCTTCTGGCGGAAGAGGGGGCGGCGTTTACATCGAGGATAGTACCGCAAATCTGTTTATGAGCAAAAATGCTTTGATTGGCGATACAGGCACGTCGATGGCTTTCAATACTACCGGAGAAGGATATTCCAATAAGGCTGAACAAGGCGGCGGCATTTACTCTAACGGCGGCGGAGTTTACATAGGCTACAAAGACGCAAGCAATACAGAAGCAATGACAAGCGATAGCTATGGCGTGCATCATAATTCTACGACTGGCACTAGCGGGGAGGGCGGCGGAGTTTATGCTAACGGCGGAAAGGTTAAGGTTGCAAGCGGAGGCTTAAGCTACAATTTTGCGTATAAGAACGCCGGCGGCATATATGCAAAGACGGCTAGTGGAAATGGCGAAATAAGCGATGCAACGATTTACAGCAATTTGGCCGGTAAAAATGGCGGCGCAGTTTATTTGGATGCTGGCTGCTATTTTAATATAACAGGCGGCACAATCAGAAACAATACTGCCGGAAGAGATGTCGGCGCATCTGCAAGTAACGGCGGCGGAGCCGTTTATATGGCAAACGATGCTAATACCACGCTTAACATTAGCGGCGGAACCTTTTCATCAAACTCTGTTTCTGGATCCGCTAAAGGCGGCGCGATTTATTTTAGAGCAGGCAAATTAAATATAAGCGGCGGCGCTAAAATAACTACGAGCTCGACGGCAAAAGAAAACGATGTGTATTTGTATAGCAAATCATGCAATCTCCAGCCCGGTCAGACCTTTAACGGCAACGGGTCGACCACGCCTGTCGCAATTTATCTTGGCTGGGACCCGACTGCGGGCGACGCCATTCTTACTGGCTCTTATGCCGGCTCGCACTACGCAAGATTTAAGATTATTTACCCTGTCAATTGGAGGATAGACAGCACCGGCAAGGCGCAGCAGAATTAGTTGGTTGGCCAACAAATTGTGGGCTTGAGAACGATGTAGGCTTTGCAAGACAAAGATTCGGGGCGACCAACAGGCCGCCCCGATTTTTTTGCGCGGGATTAGTTTGCGGGGGCAGGGGCAGGCTGCAAACGGCTTTCTATTTCGCTTTTGTCAACCCCATATTCTCGGGCAACATCGTCAATCGGAATGTGGAATTTTGTTACGGCGATGACCGCGTCTTCAATGGCTTTTTCTATGCGACCGTCTTCGCGCCAGCCACGAATTGCGCTTTCTTCGTCGTATTCTGTCAGACACATCGCGATTATCTCCTCTTTTTGCTCGCGGACAAAGCCTTCCAAAAAATTTTCTTTGATTGCCCAGTCAACGGCTTCCCGCACGGCTTGATCGATTTTCATGCCGCTCTTTTTGTGGTCGGAAATCCGCCCTACAAGCCTTACATAATCATACAATGACTTGCACTTTTTGACAAGCGTTTCGTTGGCGCCTTGGTTGATGTTTATTACGTCTGCCGTCCATTCAAAGTCGCCGCTTTTGTCTTTAATCTCGAATGCGTTCGACAGGCGAAGCTTGTATCGTTCTTCCCTTTTTGTGTCGCCGTTATAAAAGACGATGAATCGGGGATTGGGAATTTTTATGAGCGACGATTGGTGCAAGTTAAAGTCTTTCTTAGCGATATGCTTTTGGTAAAGCTGCGCGAAGTAGAAGAAGCCTCTTAAGGGCATGTTGGCGTTTGTTTCGCTTTGCTGTTCGTAGAGCGTCATTTGCGAATCGACCAAAAACGACACGTCGTTGTACATCTTGATATAAATGACATTTTCGATTGTGTTCAGCTCCAATGCGTTTGGGTCGGTGTAGCTCGTTCCGTTCAAGACGTTGTACAAGTCCAACCGCCAGCGCTTGCTGCGTTCCGTGTCCTTGCCAAAGATTGCGATGAAGAGCCTGTCGCGATATTTTGGCTGCGGCTTGCCTTCGATTGTGTTTGTTTGAGTTTCAGACATTTTTAGCCTCCATATAAATTTGACGGCCGCGGATTTTACGGCCACCTTTTGTATGTAGAGGTATAGGTTTTTGCGCGTTTTTTAGTTTTTTTTGCGGAAAATTCGTAAAAAAATTGCGGGATTTTTGCTGGAGTGTTGGTTTGTTGTTTTTGTTCAACCAACGGCGTCGGCGTTGGCAAGCCTAAGATGCGCGGGCTTTAGAACGACGTAGGCTTTGCAAGTCCAATAAGGGACGGCAACAGCCGCCCCGTTTTTTTGCGCGGGATTAGTTTTGCGTGGGGCGCTTAGTTCGCGGGGGCGTGATGTGGTTGGTTTATTTTTTGTGATTTATTACGCGAATTCCGCGAATTGCGTATGAGCCTTCCGCATCCTGCTTGCTCTCGAATTCAAGTTCGGCGATTTTTGGCCACCATCGCTGCATATGCGAGTAGTCCACGGCGCCTTCCACATTCCTTGCGTAATAATGATAATGGTTTGTGTATATAACGGACGAAATTAGATCCGCGAGTTGCAGGCCGACGGTTATTTTTGAGTCCGCAAAAAGCGGAGCCTCTTGAATGAAGGCGAAGCTTTTTCCTTTCTCGTTTCCAAAAATATAGCTTTGGAATGACTTTGCGACTTCCTTGTCCAATCCTTGGCCCTTTATGGCTCCAGCCCGTGAATCGCAAATAATGATTCCCGAATCAAATTTTCCGCTTGTTTCAACAAATTTATTGAATCTTTCCAACAAGATTTGAAATCCGTGAGTGTACATGCTTCTTGAAGATATGGGGTTGTCCTTGTCTTTTACAAAAGTGACGGCGAATATTTTTGCGTCGAATGATTTCAGCAAATGAAAGACTCGTTCTAGAAATTTCTGGCGGCGGCTTGATTCTTTGTTGCGCGGCGATGTCAAGTCGTTGCCTTTTATTTCAATGTCTTCTTTGCGTCCTTTTCGTTCCAGAATCTCTGGAAAAAAATGTCGCTTCAAATTGTTGTATTTTCTGTCAAAGGTTCGCCATTCGTTCAATGGCAACGCGATTGAAGTCAGTGTGAAAACAGGCGTGGCTCCCGGTTCGAGCGGTTCGGAAAAACGCTCAGCGCTTCCAGATTCATCTGTATAAAATACAACAGTGCTCAAGACTTTCTTCCTAAAAAAAATAAAGCGGCTCAAAATCGAACCGCTTGGCGGCACTTGTTATGCGCTTAGACCAACGCACATTCGTACCAACAATAACTATATAATAATTGAATTGTTCTGTCAAGCGTTTATTTTAAGGGAACGGAATTTTTGGTCGGTTTCTGTGCAAGGGAACGCATTGCGCTTGCTTGTGAGGGGAGCGCCCTAAAAACGGCGGCGGCATTTATGTCAGGAACGGCACTTTGTACTTTGCCTACTGAGCGTTCAAAAGCAACGGCGCGAACTACTTTGGCGCCGGAATATACGGAATTAGCGGATATCTTCCAACGGCAAGCCAAGTCGCAAAAATTGAGCCGCAAACCTACGACACTAGTTGGCAAATCTTGTTTGGCGCTTTGGCTACAAGCTGCTGCACTCAGTTCTACGTATTCCCCAATAGCGGGCAACCGTGGACTATAGACCCATCCACCGGCAAGTTAAAGCATTAAGCGCCGCTGTCCCGCCGCGTTGGGCGGGGTAGCAAGCCAAAGTTTTTTTTTGCTTGAGAACGGTATAGGTCTGTCAAGGCCAATAAGGGGCGGCAACAGCCGCCCCGTTTTTTTGCGCGGGATAAAGCGCAAGAGCGCGCGGACTTAAAGCTTTTCAACTTCCTCGACGCTAAGGCCGACGCACTTTGCTATTATGTTAATGTCAACGCCAGCGGCTTTAAGGTTTCGCGCGTTTTCAATGGCGTTTTGCCGCGCGCCTTCGGCAAGGCCTTCTTCAAGGCCTTCTGCAAGGCCTTCTGCAAGGCCTTCCTCCCTGGCCTCTTTTTTCCAGCCGCGAATCGCGCGCTCCTCGTTGAATTCTGTCAAGTACATGCCGATTATCTCCTCTTTTTGCTCGCGGACAAAGCCTTCCAAAAAGTTTTCCTCAATCGCCCAGTCCACGGCCTCGTTCACGGCTTTGTCAATTTGCATGCCCGCCTTCTTGTTGGCGGAAATTTTTCCCACAAGCCTGACATAATCATACATCGGTTTGCAGCTTTTGACAAGGCTCTCGTTCATGCCGGGATTTATGTTGATGACCTCCGCGGTCCACTCAAAGTCGCCCGACTTGTCCTCTATCTCAAAGGCCTCCGACAGCCGCAGCTTGTATCGCTCAGGGCGGCTTGGCTCTCCGTTGTAAAACACTACGAAGCGCGGGTTGGGAATTTTCACGAGCGACGACCAATGCAAGTCCAAGTCCCTTTGCGCCAAGTGCTTTTGGTAGAGTTCGGCAAAGTACAAAAGGCCGCGAAGCGGCATGTTTGCGTTGGGGCGGCTCTGCTGTTCGTAGAGCGTCATTTGGCTGTCAACCAAAAACGACACGTCGTTGTACATTTTGATATAAATGACGTTTTCGATTGTGTTCAGCTCCAATGCGTTTGGGTCGGTGTAGTTCGTGCCGTTCAGGACATTGTACAAGTCCAGCCGCCAGCGCTTGCTGCGCTCGGTGTCCTTGCCAAAGATTGCGGTGAACAGCCTGTCGCGGAACTGCGGCTGCGTCCGGCCAACGATTGAGTTTGTTTGAGTTTCAGACATTTTTAGCCTCCGTAAAAATTTGGCGGTCGCGGATTTTACGGCCACCTTTTATATGTAGAGGTATAGGTTTTTGCGCGTTTTTTGGCTTTTTTTGGCGGGAATTCGTAAAAAAATTGCGGGATTTTTGCTGGAGTGTTGGTTTGTTGTTTTTGTTCAACCAACGGCGTCGGCGTTGGCAAGCCTAAGATGCGCGGGCTTTAGAACGACGTAGGCTTTGCAAGTCCAATAAGGGGCGGCAACAGCCGCCCCGTTTTTTTTTTTTTTGCGCGGGATTAGTTTTGGGTGGGGCGGTTAGTTCGCGGGGGCGGGCTGCTTTAGCGCGTCAAGCACAAGTTCTAATGGAGCGCCCATGTCAGCTGCCGCTGATTCAGGGCTTGCGTTGTATTTGCGAACAAGCGTAAGTGCGTTTTCCACGGCTTTTTCTTGACGGCCCGCATCTCTTTCATAAGTCTTTTCGCGTTCCCATTCCATGTACTGCTTCCTCCACTGCGTGTTGCGCTTTGCGTCGTCGACAAGGCTTTTGATTCTGACGGTAAAGTCGTCGGAAGGCTTGTTTTCCGTCACCATGCGCAAGAAAGCCTTTTGCCTCTTGTCCAATATTCTATCACAGTTTTTGGAAATAAAGAAGTACTTGTAGGCCCTGTCGTTCAATTTTATTTTGGGGTCTTCCTGGCATAAATTCTCAAAGGTGTACTTTGGCAGGCCGTTTCCAAATATGTCGTCAACGCAAATAAAGATTACGAACGACGTTTTTAAGTCCTTGTACTTTTGTCCGGACTTCAAAAGGTCTACGTCAATCACCCCCTGATAGTATCGCGACCGTTCCGGGAGCTCCTTTGTGTCCGCGGCCTGCACCTCGATGTTGTAGACCTTTAGGCCGCTAGCGTCCTTGGCGTAAACGTCAAGCCGCACGCCCTTGCTGTCAAAGTCGATGTTGATTTCCTCTTCCTGCGACATTTCAATTTTCTCTATTGGAAATTCCAAAAGGATTTCCAACAGCTCCTTGCAAACGTCTGGGTTGTGCCTCATGATTTTGTAGAAGATGAAGTTGTTTGCAAGCGTGGCGTTCTGCCACTTTTCTTCCAGTGTCTGCTCTTTTTTGATTTCGCTCATACGAAACTCCTATATGTGAATATGCGAAAGCGCCGCCCCCAGCATTTCGCCCCGCATTTTTTGCGGAGCGCGCTTTCTTGCATATTCATATAGACGATATGGCAGTAAATTTTACTTTTTTACGGAAAATTCATAAAAAAATTGCGGAATGTTTGCGGGGATTTGGGTTTGTTGGTTCCGTTCAACTAATGGAAGGGGGCGTTTTTTTGTCTTGATTTTTGTTTGATTCCGTGATAGAATAATAAAAATAATTACATTCAAGTTAGAGGCATGTATGAGTCGTGAAGTTAGCGCTTTTTTGGGGAAGCACGGATTTGTTCAGAATGTAGACGTTGACGATGTCGCCGACGCGATTTTATACGACATGGACCAGGGCCTTCACGGAAAAAAGGCCGACCAAGAGATGATCCGCACATGGACCCTTCCGCCGGAAAAAAAGCCTTGCAACAAGAGCGTAATCGTAATCGACGCGGGCGGAACCAATTTCCGCTCCTGCCTTGTCACTTTTGACGCGGCCGGAGTTCCCTCCATCAGCGACCTGGAAAAAACAAGAATGCCCGGCGTTGAGCGCGAGCTTTCAAAAAAAGAATTCTTTGACCAATTTGCCGAAAACCTTGCCCACCTTAAGGACAAGGCCGACTGCATAGGCTTTTGCTTTTCATACCCGGTGGAAATAACCCCTGACGGCGACGGAATCTTGATAGGCTTTTCAAAAGAGGTCAAGGCGCCGGAAGTCGTCGGCTGCAAAATCGGCCAGTCTTTAAGCGACGCCCTTGTGGAGCACGGCTGGAAAAAGCCCAAAAGCGTAATGCTTCTAAACGACACTGTGGCCGCCTTGCTTGCCGGAGCGGCCAACCCAGCCAGCGGAAACGTATATTCAAGCTATGTGGGCTTTATCCTTGGAACGGGAATGAACGCCGCCTACATTCAGCCCGCGCTAAAGGACGTACAGGGCTTTGAAAAGGCCGACGTGATCAACACCGAGGTCGGAAAGTTCTGTTCAATCCCACGCAGCGACTTTGACCGCGATTTTGACGCGACCAGCGCCAAGCCCGGCACTTTTTACTTGGAAAAATCATGCTCCGGAGCCTATCTTGGACCGGTTTCATACTACGCCCTAAAAACAGCCGCCAAAGAGGGCTGGCTCAGCGACAAGTTCGCCGCCGAGTTCCTTAAGCTTCCGACGCTTACGTTAATAGAATTGGACGGCTTTTTGCACGCTCCCTACAAGACGGACAACACGATCGGCGGCCTTCTTGCAAAATACGGCTCAAAAGACGACTATAATTTTGTCTTTGAAGTCCTTGACGCCGTCGTCAACCGTTCCGCCCGCTACGCCGCCGCCATTTTGGTGGCCAGCGTCCTTAAGACCGAGCAGGGCCACGACAAAACCCACCCGGTTTGCATCGTCTGCAACGGCACCACGTTCTACAAGACATACAGAACAAACGGCCGCATAAAGGCTTGCTTGGAAGAGTCGCTTACCAAAAAGCGCGGCCTTGCCTGGCACGCCGTTCAAGTTGAAAACGACATCACCTTGGGCGCGGCTATTGGAGGCTTGATCCGTGGCTAGAGGAAATTCCCTTGGAAAATCAGTCGTTCTTCTCTTTTTGATCGTGATTTTGGTTCTTGGAGGCCTTTTGTGGTTTGACTTCCTTGGAGTCATCCGCGTAAAGAGCCTTTTCAACCCCATTTACAAGGCCATCGGCTGGCAGAGGCAGACTTCAACGACCTCGACTTCCACAAAGCCCTTGACCGCCGACTTGGACCAGGACCGCTTGGACAAGCAGCGCGAGGCCTTGGACCTTTACCGCGAGGAATTGGAAAAGCGCGAGGCCGACACTGTTTCCGTGGAGGAGCAAAACCAGCGCCTGGCCCAAGAAATAGCCGACCGCGAAAAAAATCTTGAAGAGCGGGAAAAAACATTTAACAATACGGTCAAAATGTTCGATGATAGAAACAGTAACATCGAGCAAATTGCCGCCAACCTTGAAGGCATGCAGCCGCTTAAGGCCGTCGATATTCTTGTTGCAATGGATGACCAATTGGCCATCGATGTGCTCAGGAAAGTCACCGAACGCGCCCAAAATAACGGCGTAGCCTCAATGGTTCCTTACTGGTTGTCTTTGATGCCGGCTGACAGAGCCGCCGTCATTCAACGAAAGATGACAGCAAGGCCTTCTTCAATCGATTAGCGGCGATTTTTGCCTTCGGTGTTGCTGGAGGTAAAAATTGCAAACTATTGTTTGCCAGACAGCGGAATCTTTTTCTCCTGAATTAGCCCAGCAGGTTCAGCCTGTCCAACAGCCTCACGACGGCGAAAAGGTTCGCGAAAGCGATTTCCTTTCCATGCTGAACGAGAGCCTGCGCAAGGAAGAGCCTGTAAAGCAAAGCGAGCCTGCGGAAGAAAGCCCAAAGGTTTCAAAAGCTGACGACTTCCGCGAAAATGTTGGAACGGAAGACAAGGTTCAGGAAAAAGAGGCGGCCAAGGAAAGCGAGAATCTTTCCCAAAAGGACGAGCCCAAAAAACTCGCCAAAAAGGAAGAACCTCAAGAAGACCAAAGCCCCAAAATCGACGCTTACATTCAAGGCGCTCTTGAAACGAAGCCTGCCAAGAAAGCCGTTTCAAAAAGCGAAGACAAGAATTCCGAAAAAGCTGGCGTAAAAAAAATCGATCCCAAGCAGCTTGAATTTTTAAGAAAGATTTCCGAAAAGCCCGAAGCCCAAGAAAGCGAAGGCCTTAAGAAATTTGTTTCAGAAGCGGCCCAAGGCGAGAAGGAGCTTTCGTTCCCGGCTGAGTCTTTGCTTGCGGGGCAAAAGGTTGTCCAGGACGCGCCTGGATATTTCTATGCCGAGACAGAAGCGGTCCGCGTCGAAAAGTCCGACGACCCAAAAATTTCCGGCGTAAAAATCGATCCAAAGAAAAACGGCAAAAAGCCCTTGATTCAAGTCACCGACTTGAGGACAAAGGTTGACCCGGCCGCGCAAAAGGAAGCCTCCAAAGATTTTAAGAAAAACTTTGTGACCAGCGTAAAGGAAACGGAAAAGGGCGTCGTTCAGATGACCATGGACTTGAATTCCCAGGCGCAAAAAAATATTTTGTCTCTTGACAGCCAGAGCGCGGCCTCAGACGGCTCGACATTCCAGGCGATGCTCAAGAACCAAATCACGCAGAACGCAAGCGACTTTGTAAAAGCCGCCAACATCGTTCTTCGCGACAACGACAAGGGCTCGATCAACTTGATCTTGCATCCGGAAGGTTTGGGCAATGTTAAGATAACAATGGAGGTTAGCGGAAAGGCCTTGATCGGCCATATAACCGTTAATAGCCGCGAAGCGATGGAAGCCTTTGGACAAAGCGCCGACGCCCTCAAGAATTCATTCCTCCAGAGCGGATTCGAGGACGCTACGTTTGACGTTTCTTTTGCCGGAAGCCAAATGCAGTTCGCGCAAGGCCAGGCGCAAGAGGGAGCGGACGGCAAAGCCGCTCACGGCAGAAAAATTTACGGAGAATTTACGCAAGAAAGTCTAACATCGGTCTCCGATATTTCCGATAATTTCATTGACGACGATGTTTCGGTTAACATCGTTGCGTAATTCTAGTAGAGGTGAATGATGGAATTTAGCGCAACATTGAGTCCTTCCGAAAAGATTCAGACAAATCTTGAAGTGGACAGATTCAACAAAACTTTGACTGTGAACGGACGCGCAGCGAGTCAGGAATTGGGCAAGGATGATTTTCTTAAGCTTTTAATGACACAGTTAAGCCATCAGGATCCTACAGAGCCAATGGACAACAGCCAGTTCATCGCTCAGATGGCGCAGTTTTCTTCGCTTGAGCAGATGTACAACGTCTCCAACGGCTTTAACAAAATGGCGCAAATCATGCAGTCCAACGAAGCCGCCGGCACTTTGGGAAAAATGGTTGAGCTTGATGTCGAAGGCGAGCCGGTTTCCGGCGTCGTTGAAGGTTTTACTCGCGGAGAAAAGCCGCAGATTCAGGTGAACGGTAATTTCTACGACATGAATTACGTTCGCGCCGTTTACAGCAATTAAAAAGGATATAGAGGTATAGCGATATGATGAGATCACTTTGGGCCGGCGTTTCCGGAATGCAAAACCACCAGACAAGAATGGACGTTATCGGCAACAACATTGCCAACGTAAACACGACCGGCTTCAAAAAAGGCCGCGTTGACTTTCAGGACATGATCAGCCAGCAGCTTTCTGGCGCGGCCGCTCCTACGACAGAAGTCGGCGGCGTTAACGCGAAGGAAGTCGGCTTGGGCGTTCAGACAGCCGCCATCCACAACATTTTCACACAAGGTAACTTGCAGTCTACTGGCGTAGGAACTGACGTCGCCATTCAGGGCAACGGCTTCTTTTGCTTGAAGAACGGCGAAAAGAGCTTCTATACAAGAAATGGCGCCTTTGGCGTTGACAAGGACGGAACTTTGGTAAATCCCGCCAACGGCTACCGCGTTCAAGGTTGGATGGCTCGCGAGATGAACGGCGAAATGATCATTCAGACAGCCGCCAGCCCCGAAGACTTGGTAATTCCTGTCGGCTCAAAAGATCCGGCCCGCGCCACTCAGAACGTAAACTTTGCCTGCAACCTTAACAAGAACACTCCCGAAATTCCCGAAGGAGCCAACGCCGCCGAGGTCGCTCGCGGAACTTGGGCCACTGAATTCAAGATTTACGACAGCTTTGGAAACGAGCACAACTTGGCCGTCGCTTTCACTCGCGTTAACGGAAACCCCAACCGCTGGAGAGCCACTGTTAACGTTGACCCAGAGAACGCCGACTACACTCAGACTCGCGTAGGTTTGAACACCAACAACGGAACAACAAACGAATTCTATGTTGAGTTCGACAATATGGGAACCCTCCGCCGCGTTACGGATTCTGTTGACGCCGAGTCAAATCCCGAAGGCGAGATTCTGCTCCAGACATCTTTTGCCGTCGCTGGCGCGAACCCTGACTACGACGAAAACGGAAACGAAATTCCCCATCGCCAGACATTCAACATCAACTTGGGAACTATCGGTTCAATGAGAAACACAGTTACTCAGAGCGCCTCTAAGTCTTCAACAAAGGCCTTTGCCCAGGATGGATACACATTGGGATATCTTGACAACTTCAAGATTGACTCAAGCGGAATCATCACCGGCGTTTATTCAAACGGAACAAACCGCCGCATCGGACAAATCGCCTTGGCTTCGTTCACAAACCAGAGCGGTTTGGAGAAGGCCGGAGACAACACTTACGTCGAGTCAAACAACTCTGGAGCGGCCAACATTGGCGAAAGCGGAGTTGCCGGAAAGGGAAGCCTTTTGGCCGGCGCTTTGGAAATGTCAAATGTTGACCTTACCGACCAGTTCACAGACATGATCGTGACCCAGCGCGGCTTCCAGTCAAACGCAGCCACAATCAGAACATCCGACACGCTGCTTGAAACAGTCTTGTCGCTTAAGCGCTAACATCCTTAAGAATGGCCGTCTAGGCCGATAAAATAAAAAGTTAAAAAAGCAAGAGGCCGCTCGCAGACTCTGATGAGAATGCGGGCGGTTTTTTTTTTATACGGCCGGGCAAGGCGCGCTCCGCTTGAATTTCTGGCCAATTTTTGCTAATATAATGGAATGGTAACCGCAGTATTTCCAGGCTCCTTTGATCCTCCCACTTACGGGCACTTGAACGTGATTGAGCGCGCGTCGTCGTTGTTTGACACGATTGACGTTTTGGTTTCTATAAATCCAGGGAAAAATTCCCTTTTTTCGGCCGACGAGCGCGTCTCCCTTTTAAAAGACATGACAAAAAATTTTAAGAATGTCCAAGTCCATTCCTGCGACACACTTGTAGTTGAGTACGCGAAAAAGATCGGCGCCAAAGCCCTCTTGCGCGGAATAAGAAACACGCCGGACTTCTCGTACGAGTTTGACTTGGCGCTGGTCAACCGCTCCCTCAACGACGGAGTGGAGACTGTTTTTATCCCGACGGACCCCAAGTATTTTTCTGTCCGCTCAAGCGCCATCAAAGAGTTGGCGGGATTTGGCGGCGACTTGTCAAAAATGGTTCCGCCAATCGTTCAAGAAGCGTTAAAGAAGAAGTTTAATAAATAAGGAGAACTAGCGGCGACATAAACGAAGGGAGAGCCTTTAGCGCATGACGCCGCATAAGCCGCAACATTCGCGCTTGTCAAAGGACGCGCGCGAACAGCGGTAATAAAATGGAGGACTAAAATATGGCAAAGACAAAGAAAAGCGACAACGCGACAAAAGGAGCCGCCCGCGCTCCCCACCGCAGCCTCTTTTACGCGATGGGCTACACCGACGAAGAGTTGGAGCGCCCCCTTGTAGGCGTATGCTGCGCCAAAAACGAAATCATTCCCGGCCACTTTGAGCTGGACAGAATAGCCGAGGCCGTCAAGGCCGGCATCCGCATGGCCGGCGGAACTCCGATTGAATTCCCCGCCATCGGCGTTTGCGACGGAATCGCGATGGGCCACGAGGGAATGAAGTACTCGCTTGTAACCCGCGAGCTTATCGCCGACAGCGTCGAGTGCGTGGCCAAGGCCCACCAATTTGACGCGCTTGTAATGATTCCCAACTGCGACAAAATCGTTCCCGGCATGCTCATCGCCGCCGCGCGCTTGGACCTTCCGACTGTTTTCTGTTCGGGAGGACCGATGATGCCCGGCCACCTTCCTGGCCGCGACCCGAGCAATCCTTATGCCGACAAAAACCTTTCGCTTTCCGACATGTTCGAGGCGGTCGGCGGACTTTCGGCCGGAAAGATAAACGCCGCTCAGCTTAAGGAATTGGAGCAAGTCGCTTGCCCGGGCTGCGGCGCTTGCTCTGGCATGTTCACGGCAAATTCAATGAACTGTTTGACCGAAGTTTTGGGCTTGGGCCTTCCGGGCAACGGAACCATTCCCGCCGTTCAAGGCCGCCGCCTCGCGTTGGCCAAACGCGCCGGAATGCAGGTTATGGAACTTTACAAGAAGGGAATCACAGCGCGCAAGATGATGACAAAGGATTCGTTCAAGAACGCCCTTACCGCCGACATGGCGCTCGGCTGCTCTTCAAACACAATCTTGCACGTTCCCGCCATCGCGCACGAAGCCGGCGTTCCCCTTGACCTTCACATGATTAACGAAATCAGCGAGCGCACTCCGAACCTTTGCCACCTGGCTCCCGCCGGCCACACATTTATGTGCGAGCTTGACGACGCGGGCGGAGTTCAGGCCGTTTTGGCTGAATTGGCGAAAAAGAAATTGATCAAGACAAGCTTGATTACAGCGACGGGAAAGACAATCGCCCAAAACATCAAGGGCGTCAAGAACCGCAATCCGGAAGTTTTGCGCCCGATAGAAAAGCCTTATTCCGACAACGGCGGAATCGCGATTTTGTTCGGAAACTTGGCTCCCCGAGGAACCGTAGTAAAGAGAAGCGCCTGCGCCAAGGAATTGATGAAGCACACTGGCCCGGCCCGCGTATTTGACGACGAAAGCGAGGCGATGAAGGCCGTTCAGACTCGCAAAATCAATCCGGGCGACGTTGTCGTAATCCGCTACGAAGGACCCAAGGGCGGCCCCGGCATGCGCGAAATGTTGGCCGTAACCGCGGCTTTGGCTGGCCAGGGCTTGGACAAGCAAGTCGCCCTTATCACAGACGGCCGATTTTCGGGCGCCACAAGAGGCGCGTCGCTTGGCCACTGTTCACCCGAAGCGGCGGAGGGCGGACCTATTGCCCTTGTCCAAGAGGGAGACAAAATCACGCTTGACATCAACAACTACAAGATTCATCTTGAAGTAAGCGACGCTGAATTGGAAAAGAGGCGCAAGGCTTGGAAGGCTCCGGAACCCAAGGTAAAGACCGGATACTTGGCCCGCTATGCCAAATTGGTAAGCTCCGCCGACAAGGGC
This sequence comes from Treponema sp., assembly GCA_017645785.1. Taxonomy (GTDB): domain Bacteria; phylum Spirochaetota; class Spirochaetia; order Treponematales; family Treponemataceae; genus Treponema_D. The sequence continues at coordinate 162,249 of JAGCNW010000010.1, read as the reverse complement.
GCGATACTGGAGTAGGCGGAAGGCCCGCCTTGGCGGGCCTTCGCTCTCTTGAATTTATTTGCTTTTTATGTTAATATTTTTGGTAACTTTCTAATAGGGTGTGGAAATGAAAATTTCAGGTTCTCAAGTTGTTGTTGAATGCCTCGTAGAACAGGGCGTAGACACTATATTCGGATATCCAGGCGGAGCGATTCTTAACATTTACGACGAGTTGTACAAAAACTCAAAGCGCATTCGCCACATTCTTACGGCGCACGAGCAAGCGGCCGCGCACGCAGCCGACGGCTACGCCCGTTCCACCGGAAAAGTCGGCGTTTGCATGGCCACAAGCGGCCCCGGCGCCACAAACCTTGTGACTGGAATCGCCACGGCCTACATGGACTCAAGCCCGATCGTCGCCATCACTTGCAACGTCGCCACAAGCCTTTTGGGAAAAGACTCCTTCCAAGAAATTGACATTTGCGGCGTCACGATGCCGATCACAAAGCACAATTTTATGGTCAAAAAGATCGAGGACTTGGCCGACACAATCCGCGCCGCCTTTATGATCGCAAAGAGCGGCCGCCCGGGTCCTGTCTTGATCGACATTCCCAAAGAAGTCACGGCGCCCACAAACTTGGTCGACTTCACGCCGCTCAAAAAGCCCGACGACTCAAAAAAACTTTTGGAAAAAATCGCGCCCAACCTTAAGCGCGCCTTCAACGTTCCCAAGCCGTCAGACGCCGAAATCAAGGCGGCCGCAAAGCTTATCAATTCAAGCAAGCAGCCTGTGATTTACGCCGGCGGCGGAATCATGATTTCAAACGCTTGCAAGGAACTCTTTGACTTGGCCACAAAGGCCAACATTCCCGTAAGCGAAAGCCTTATGGCGCGCGCGGCCTTTCCCGCCAACAATCCGCTTTGCACATGGATGGTCGGAATGCACGGAACCAAGGCCTCCAACATGGCTGTAACCGAATGCGACCTTTTGATCACTTTGGGAGCGCGCTTTAGCGACCGCGTGATTTCTGATTCGTCAAAATTCGCCACGGGCGCCAAAGTCCTTCACATTGACATCGACCCTGCCGAAATCGGAAAGAACATTTCGACAGACTTGCACTTGGTGGGCGACCTCAAGGCCGTTTTGTCGCGCTTGCTTCCTCTTGTCGAAGAAAAGCCTCGCAAGGAATGGTTCAAGAAAGTCTCCGCTTGGAAAAAAGAAGTTCCTCCTACATACTCAAAGGAACCAAAGGATTCAATCAATCCAAAATTCATTTGCGAAGAAATTCACCGCGTCGCCGGAGACTCCGCCTTTATCACGACTGAAGTAGGCGAGCACCAAATGTGGACGGCGCAATTCTATCCCTTCTCAAAGCCCAGGACTTTCATCACTTCGGGCGGCTTGGGAACGATGGGCTTTGGAACCGGCGCCGCCATCGGAACTCAGTTCGCCAACCCCAAGGCCCGCGTCGTGGCTATTGCCGGCGACGGATCCTTTAGAATGAATTGCAACGAGCTTGCCACAATTCAGCATTACAATCTTCCGATTGTAATCGTCGTAATCAACAACGGCACTCTCGGAAACGTTCGCTTGTGGCAAAAACTTTTTTACGGAAAGCGCTATAGCGCCACGACGCTTGACTTTGGACCTGATTGGCCAAAGCTTGCGGCGGCTTACGGAATCGACGGTTACAAGGCCAAGAACGCAAAGGAATTTGCCGACGTGTTCGCCAAGGCCTTCAAGTCAAAGAAGCCGGCCATCATCGACGCAAAGGTTGACATCGACGAGCTTGTGCTTCCTATGGTTCCGGGCGGAAAAGCTATATACGACCAAATAATGCAAATTAACGAAGCGGCGTTTAGATAATGGCAAAAAAGAGAGTGGGAGTCTTAGTCAATACAATTTACTCGGAATACGCGGTTTCCTTTATGAGGGGAATCGACCGCTACTGCGCGGAAAATGACAGTTCCTATATCTTGATGCCCTTGGAGCACGGAAAAAATTCCGGCATATACGACTACCATTGCGAAACCTTGCTGTCTTTCATCAACAAAAACAATTTGGACGGAATCGTTTTCGCGACCGCCACGCTTGCCAACAATTACAAGAGCGACTTGCCCCGTTTGGTGGAGACGATTAAAATGCTGCCTCCGATTCCAAAGGTCTCTGTAGGCTACGAGATCGAAGGAATCCCGACCATAAAAATCAATTCGAACAAGACGATGAAAGAGTTGGTTTCGCACTTGGTCGAAAAGCACGGCTGCAAAAATTTTGTGGTAATGCGATGCGATTCCGGAAACTTTGAAAGCTTGGAGCGCGAGCGCTGCGTTGTGGAGACGCTGGGCGAATACGGAATTACGGTCAATCCCAAGTGGATATTGAACGGAAACTTCTTGTTCGACAACGCGTATTCCTCAATGTCAAATTTCTTAAAGAACAACAAGGACGCCGACTTTGACGCTGTGGTTTGCCTTAACGACTCCATGGCGATGGGCGTTATGAACTGCTTGATAGACAATGGAATCAAGGTTCCCGGCCAGGTCAAGATTACAGGCTTTGACAATGTTTTTGAAACGACTCCCGCGGAATTGGACATAACGACTATCGACCAGCGCATAGAGGCTTTTGCCTATGACTCGATGGAAATGGTTTGTTCTGTCGCTGACGGAGAAAAGGTTGATCCTCTGCGCTTGACCGACGCAAAGTTTGTGGTGCGCCATTCATGCGGCTGCGAAAGCGAGCCCATCGACAACGACAGCAAATACGAATCCAGCCTCAAGCGGCGCTATGACATTTTCCGCATGGGCGGAAACCAACTTTACATGCTGCATTATTTCTTGATGGAAACCCAAACTCCCGTTCCGCTTGAGAATTTGTACAGCCGCCTGCATTACAGCCTTTGCCTTTTTGACATTAGTGGAATGGCCTTGGTCCTTTACAACCATTCAGTTTATTTTGAAAAGAACACGGACTTCAAGCGACCCGACGTTGCCAGGCTCGCGATGGCCTTCTTTAACGAGAAGACATTTGAGAGGCCGGACATAACGTTCAACCCCAATGCGAAGGTTTTGCCCGCCGAAACTCTTGAAAAAATGAGCGGCGGCTACACGCTGTTCCCGATTTACGCCGAATGCTTCCAGTACGGATACATTTTCTTGCGCCTTGGCCGCTATGAGCGAATCTTCTATCAGTCGGTCTTGGAATTGATTTCAAAAGAAATCGTGACTTCGATAAAAATTACCGGCGAGCAGACAGAAAAGAATTCTCTCAAAAACCAAAACGTGACTCTTGAGCAGTATTCTGAAAAAATGCACAGGCTTTCGTTCACCGACGAAATGACGGGCCTTTTGAACCGCCGCGGCTTTTATGAATACGCCCGCCGTCAAATCGCCGCCGCGCTTGAAGCCGGAAGAACGGGCCTCGTGATTTACTGCGACATGGACGGCCTCAAAAAAATCAACGACACTTACGGCCATGACGTAGGCGACCGCGCGATAAAATATGAGGCGCAAATACTAAAGAGCGTGTTTAGGTCAACCGACATTTCGGGCCGACTTGGCGGCGACGAGTTCGCCGTTTTGGCTTGCGACATGAAGCTCAAGGACTTTCCAAGAATCAAGCGCGCGATGGCGGCCGAGTGCGACAAAATAAATTCCGGCAGCTTGGAGCCGTTCACATTGTCTGTAAGCGTTGGTTGCGCCGAATTCACTCCAGGCAGGAACGACATCGACGAATTGCTTAACGCCGCCGACAGCTCGCAGTACGAAGACAAGCGCGCTAAGAAGGAAGCCGAAAAGAAGAAGAAAAAGCCTTGGTGGTTAAGGTAGGGGAGGTTTGCCCATGAAATTTTTGGTTATCTTGTTTTCCGACCAAAATGAATTTCAAAGTCAAAAACTTTTTCCTAGCGCCGCGGGCCAAAATAAATCCGCCAGCGAACGGTCTATGGAATGGGCGCAAGCTCTGACTGTGGACGGCTCTCAAAAAGAAATCCTTGTTCTCGAGGGAAAAGGATGGACAAGCGGCCAACTGCTTGAGAACATTGTCCAAGCCGCAAAAAAGGCCGCCGCCGATTTTGTAGTCTTTGCCCACAGCTCCTTTGCCTTCTTGGACTTGCCCCTGACAAAAAAACTCATTCAAGACCATATCGAATTCAAGGCCGAATACACTTTTGCCGACGGATATCCTTCCGGCTTTGCCCCAGAAATTTTGGACCTGGGGGCGGCTTCTATCATGGCCGAACTTTGCAAGGGACCCCTTGCGGCCCAGGCGCAAAAGCCTGTCACAAAAGAAAGCCTTTTTGACATAATTAAGGGCGACGTAAATTCATTTGAAATCGAAACCGAAATCGCAAGCGTTGACTACAGGCTTTTGCGAATGGATTTTGTATGCGACTCAAAGACAAAGGCTTTGGCCGCCCAAGCTTTGGCGCTAAAATTGGTCCAAGACAACAAGCAGAGCCTTTTGGAGTTGGACGACAAAAGCGTCGGCGAAGAAAACGTTTTGAAGATTTGCCAAGAGGCGGCGGCCGACCTTAAGGTCTTGAAAACCGTACCAGCTTTTTACAACGTTCAGATCGAAGGAAAAAGCCTTTCGAAAAATTCTTTTTCGCCGTACGAGCCGAGCGACGGGCGGATGCCTTATGAAAAGTTTGAGGCTCTCGTTCAAAAGATAAAGGGCTTTTCCGACAAGGCGGTCGTTTCGCTTTCGCTTTTTGGAGAGGCGGCCTTGCATCCCGACTTTGACAAGTTTGTTCTTTGCTTGGACAAGGCGGGGCTTGAATCCTTTGTGGAAATTGACGGCGGCCATTTGCCTGACTTTTTGCAAAGCCAGGCGTACAAGAACATTGCGAGAGCCTTGAACGGGGAGCGGCGGAAAAAAGTGATTTTCGTCGTTTGCCTTGACGCCGCGACGCAAAAAACTTTTGAGGCCTTTCATTCTGGCGACTTGCAAAAAGCGGCCGACGCCTTTAAAGCTTTGGCGGCCGATTTTCCGGAATCCTATCCGCAGTTCACCCGCGTTAACGAAAACGAAGGCGAGTTGGAGGCCTTTTACCGCTTTTGGTCGGACAAGGCTTCTCCGTCGGGCGGAAAAATCATCGTTCAAAAGTACGACCATTTTTGCGGCCGCTTGCCCGACAAAAAGCCTGCCGACTTGGCGCCGCTTGTCAGGGAGCCTTGCTGGCATTTGCGCAGGGACATGGACATTTTGCTTTGCGGTTCCGTTCCCCTTTGCAGAGACAGGTACGACCAAGAGGTTTTGGGCAACGCGCTTGAGCAAGACTTGGCCGAGATTTGGAGCAAAAAAGATTCGCTTTTGTCGGAGCACATGAATAAGGAATATAAGGGCCCTTGCGGAAATTGCGATGAATGGTACACCTTCAATTTTTAACGAAAAGCAGCTCAATTGCGTGATATTGGGCGGCCGCCACCCCGACCAAGAGCCTCTTTTAAAAGTTTGCGCCATTTTGCTCAACAGCGGAAACTCTCACATGAGGTCGCAAAACTTGCAAAACTTGACCGCGTGCGGTTTTGAAAAAATAATCTCGATAGAAAACGATTCTAAGAATTACAACATCGAAGACCTTTCGCAAAGGTTTCCCCACGTAAAATTTATAATTTCCTTGGACAAGGCCAATGACGGAGACCTTGTGAACCTTGCCGTTTCGGAAGTGGAGTCGTCGCATTTTTTGGTTTTGAGGGACACGCTGAACGTAACGCCGTCGCTTTTGACGCCTTCGCTTTCGGAAAAGCTTTCGGGCCTTGGAGTTTTTTGCGTGGTTCCAAGGCTTTTTTCAAGGACTGGCCAGGCGATTCCCGTCGTTTTTTCTCCAAGCGCAAAAAAAGCTGTGCTTAAGGTTGACTCGTCCGCTCAGGCGATGGACGGCAGGGCGACCCTTTATCCCTTTAATTTGTTTGGCCTTTATGACACAAAGAAATTCAAGGAGCTGGGCGGCTTTGACGGCCAAATAATAAATCCTTATTGGCAAAACCTTGACTTGTCTTTTAGGGCTTGGCTTTGGGGGGAGCGGGTCCAGCTTTCCACCGCGCTGACGATGACTTTTTCGGACGAGATCTCCGCTCTGGACTCAACGCCTGATTTGTCCCAACTGCGCTTTTTCTTAAAGAACATGGCTCCCGTTTATAAGAACGAACGGGCGGAAATTCCCTTTAACAAATTTTGGGGCTACAATTGGCGGTCTTCGTGCGGTCTGTTTGAGTCCTTTAGGCAATTCGCTTCGGCCCGCGCTTGGGTTAGAAAGAACCGCTGCCGCTACAAGATGGACGCATTTAAATTGATTTCTGAATGGGGCCGCGAGTAGATGGCCGCGGGAAAATTCAACCGCATAGCGGTGATCGTTCAGTGCAGGCTTTCCTCGACCAGGCTTCCGCAAAAGGCGCTGAAGCTTTTGGGACAAAAAGAATGTTTTTGCTGGACTTTGGACGCGATGAAAAAGGTCAAGGCCGAGCGGCATTTCGTCGCCTGCGACTACGATTCTAAAAGCGCTTTGGAGCCTCTGGCAAAAAAATCCGGCTGGGAAATTTTTGCCGGCGACCGCGACAATGTCCTTGACCGCTTTTGCTCTTTGATTAAAAAAGAATTTCCTGAATGCGACTTGATTGTCCGCGCCACAGGCGACAATCCCTTTTTGTTTTACGAAGCCGCGCAAGCGTCCGTTAAAGATTTTGAGGAAAATCATTTTGAAGCCGATTACTTCACTTATTCCGGCTTGCCGCACGGAAGCGGGGTGGAACTGTTCAAGGCGGCCTCGCTCGTCAAGGCGCAAGGCTTGACGGACTCTCCTTACGACAAGGAGCATGTTGGCCCCGCGCTTTACAGGCATCCGAAAACCTTTAACTGCGTCTTTAAGGAAGCGCCCAAAGATTTTTTTGCGGCGGATTTGCGAACGACAATAGACACATTCGCGGACTACAAGCGGGCCCAAAGGCTCTTGGATTTTTTGCAAGCCCAAAACGCCGCCCCGCCTTTTTCTTCGCGCCAAATCTTGGACGCGCTCAAAAATCCTTATTTGCAAAAAACTGTCCTCCTTGTTCCCAGCCTAAAGGCGGGCCGGGGCACCGGCCATTTGCGCAGGGCTCTTTCCGTTGCAAAAAAAATCGGCGCCTTTGTTTTCGTTCCCAAAGAAAGCGGCCTAAAGGAAACCGGCGCCCTTGTCCAAGAAGCGCTTTTGGACGGCCTTAAGGACTTTCAAATCATCGACGAGCCTTTTGAAAAATTGGGAGCGGGCTGGGACCTCGTTTGCCTCGACTTGTTCCGTTCCTCAAAAGAAGAAGCCGCGCGCTTTTCCAAATTGGGCCCCCTTTGCTCGATTGACGACGGCGGAAACTTTTGCGGCGGCTCTGACTATCTTTTGGACATAATTCCTTCCATGCCAAGAAAAAAGAAGGGGGAGGGCTTTGTCGCGAACCTTTCTTCTCCCGCCTTGATAGACTTGCCCAAAAACCGCCGCGATTCCTTTCCGGACAAAATAAAGTCCGCGCTTGTTTGCGTAAGCGGGGAGACTAGGGAAGGGCTGTCGGCCGCCGCCGTCCGCGCCCTTGAAGGGCTTGGAATAAAAACGACAGAGGTTTCGTCAAAAAATCCTGTGGCTAATTTGCGCGAGCGTCTTTGCGAATATGACTTGGTTGTTAGCCATTATGGCTTTACAGCCTTTGAAGCCTTGGCTGCCAACTGCGCTGTCGTATTGCTTGCGACAAGCGGCCTCCACAAAAAGCTTTCTAAAAAATACGGCTTTGCTTGCCTGAAAAAAAATGATTTGACAGAAAGCAAGCTTAGGCCGCTTTTGGAAAATCCTTCGCTTTTGGAAAACAAAAAATTCAAGGCGGCTTTGGAAGTCGCGGGCGGCTCCAGTTTTGGTCTTGCGAACTTTGTTCAAAGACTTTCTTTTGGCCAAAAATTTTCTTGCCCCGTTTGCGGTCCGTCGGCTTCTTTCGCTGGCGGCGGCGCGAAGGTCTTGGCGCGGACTCCAAGCCATACATTTTGCCGATGCAAAAAATGCGGAATCATTTACCTTTCGTTTTCGACTGACAGCCGCGTTCAATACGAAGCCGATTATTTTGGAAGCGAATACAAGGCCCAGTACGGCCGAGCTTACTTGGACGATTTTGACTCCATCAAGGCGCAGGGCCTTAGGCGGGCAAAAATCATTCGCGCATTGCTTTTGGGCCGATCTTCAAGGCCCGCTTCCGTTTTGGACATCGGCTGCGCTTACGGTCCCTTCTTGGCGGCCGCCAAAGACTTGGGCTTTGAGCCCTATGGAACAGACATTTCGCAAAGCGCCTTGGATTATGTAAAAAACGACTTGGGCTTTAGAGCCGTCCGCTCCAACTTCGCCGACTTTGACCCTAAAAAAGAATTTGGACTTGAAGGCTTTGACGCCGTCTCCATGTGGTATGTCATCGAGCATTGCAAAGACTTTGCGGAGCTTTTGCCTCGCGTCAACAAGCTTTTGAACAAGGGCGGCGTTTTCGCTTTTTCGACTCCCAGCGCGCAGGGCGTGAGCGGCCGCTTTAACAAAAAAACTTTTTTCGCCCAAAGCCCCCGCGACCACTACACAATTTGGGAGCCTTCCAGAGCCGCGTCAATGTTAAGAAGATTTGGCTTTAAGGCCGTTAAAATCGTTCCCGCGGGCATTCACCCGGAACGAATCAAATTTTTCAAAAATCTCTCGCAAAAGTCTTTTATTTTTAGGCTTCTTGCTGTATTCTGTAAAGCGCTCAGCTTGGGCGACACCTTTGAGATTTATTGCAAAAAAATTAAGGAAGCGCGATGAAGGATTCAATCTTAATATTAGGCGCTGGAACCATGCAGCGGCCCGCGATCTTGGCGGCAAGAAAATTAGGCCTCGAAATATATGTCGTTGACGGAAATCCCCAGGCGGCTTGCATTCAAGACGCGGACCACTTTGAGCAAATAGACCTTAAGAACCGGGACGAAATCGCAAGCTACGCCCAGAGCCTTGCCGGCTGCATGAACCTCAAGGCTGTCTTTACGGCGGGAACGGACTTTAGCGCCAACGTGGCCTACGCCGCCGAAAAATGCGGATTTCCCGGCCACAGCTACGCGGCCGCCGTCAACGCAAGCGACAAGGCCTTGATGCGCCAGTGCTTTAGAAACGCGCGCGTTCCAAGCCCCCATTTTATTTTGATCGAAAAAAAATACCTCAAGAACACCTTGACCGCGCAAGTCGTAAACGGCTTGAAGTTTCCATACGTCGTCAAGCCTGTCGACAACATGGGCGCCCGCGGATGCCGCATGGTCAGAAACAAGGATGAGCTTTTTGCCGCTGTTGACGAGGCCTTAAAATATTCCAGAAGCGGAAGGGCGCTTTTGGAAGAGTATTTGGAAGGGCCGGAATTTTCCATCGACGCCTTGATGTATGACGGAACCTTCACAATCACCGGCTTTGCCGACAGGCACATTTATTTTGAGCCTTACTTTGTCGAGCTTGGCCACACGATGCCCACTAACATTTCATACCAGCAGTATGTCGAGCTGGTCACGGCTTTCGCGCGGGGAGCCAAGTCTTTGGGCCTTTCAAGGGGAGCGGCCAAGGCCGACATCAAGTGGACAAAAAAGGGCCCTGTGATCGGAGAAATCGCCGCGCGGCTTTCCGGCGGTTACATGTCCGGCTGGACCTTTCCTTATTCGAGCGACCTAAACCTTACCGAGCAAGCCATAGAAATCGCTTTGGGCAGGCGGCCTTTTGCGTTGGAGTCATACAGGTTTCCATTGGCGATTCAAGACGCGCCCTTCCAAATGTACGCCTACAACTCCTCGCGCTCGTCGGCGGAGCGCGCTTGGATTTCCATTCCCGGCCGCGTCAAAGAAGTTCTCCATACCGCTGACGCCGCGAAAATTTCCGGAGTGCGGGATATTTTTCCGCGCGTAAAGCCTGGCGACCGGGTTGTTTTTCCGCGCAACAATGTCGAAAAGTGCGGCAACGTGATTTCAGTCGCGGCTACGCGCGAGGAAGCGGTCAAGGCGGCCGAAGAGGCCGTAAAATGCGTGACGATTGTTCTTGAGAAAGGCAATCCGGAAACCGATGATTTTCTTAGAATGAAGCGCGCCAAGGAAGAAGGCCTTTTTCCGCCCGAAGCCTTTCAGCTTCCCAAAGAAGTTGACCGCGCCTTTAATTTTGAGCTTGACTGCGAGTCGGACCGGAAGATAGGCGAGTTTGACTTGATTTCCAACAACGTTCCGTCGTCGCTTCAAAATTGCATGGACATAAGGGATTGGAACAACCTTTCCCTTTTTGAAACTATTGAAAAATTTGACAAAATGAATTTAAATCATGGCGAGCTTAACTATAAAAAATTCTGGCTGGCGTTGATTCGCGGCGGAATCCAGGGGGCCTTGTATGTTTCAAAATAAAATGAGCGGCGTTCGCTCCTTCGCGGCTTTTGTCGTCGCGCTTTTTCTTTTGTGTTCGCCCGCGCTCTCGCAAAGCCTTTCTCTTTTGGAGCAAAGCTCGCAAAAAGGGCAAATCCTTTACTGGGACACCTTGACCCAAAGCGGCGTCTTGGAAAAAAACGGAAAGCAAGTGTCTTTCCGCGCGGGCTCAAACGTGATTCTTTTGGACAACGAAAAGTTCGCCTATACCGACGCTCCGCAAATCACTGACGGCCAGCTTTATGTAAGTCCGCAATTCCTCAAGGACGCGGAGGAATGGTTTGAGCTAAAATCTGCTTCGGGCGAAAACTTCAAGGTTGGAGCGATTTTGATCGACCCTGGTCACGGCGGAAAAGATCCGGGCGCCTTGATGACCCATAAAATCAACGGCAAGAACGTCACGATAAAAGAAAAGGACATAAACCTCTCGGTGGCCAAAATGCTCGCCGCGCGCCTAAAAACCGCGTATCCTCAAAAGCAAATTATAATGACCAGAAGCAACGACGTTTTCATCAGCCTTCAGCAAAGAACCGAAATCGCAAATTCTGTCAAGCTCAAGGACCATGAGGCCGTTCTTTACATATCTATCCACGTAAACTCGTCGCTTGACAAAAAGGCGCGCGGCTACGAGGTTTGGTACCTTTCGCCAGGCTACCGCCGAACGGTCTTGGAAAAAGGCAAGGCCGACGACCCCAAGCTTTTTCCGATCTTGAATTCCATGATGGAAGAGGAATACACCACCGAAAGCATTTTGATAGCCAAGTTCATTATGGACGGCTTGGCCGCGCAAATCGGAAGCTTAAGCTCTCCGCGCGGAATCAAGGCCGAGGAATGGTTTGTTGTCCGCAACTCAAACATGCCCAGCGTCTTGGTCGAAGTCGGCTTTGTTTCCAACTACGAGGAAGCCAAGCTTTTAAATGACGAAAGCTACTTGCAAAAGACCGCCTTTGGAATATATAATGGAATAACCGCTTTTGTGACGCACTTTGAGCGTTCGCGCGGCTTTACGGGAACAAAATGAAAATTGAAAAAATAAAGGTTGAACAAATCAAAGACTTGACAAAGCGCATCAAAGGCCCTCGTGAAATTTTCTGCGTCGCCATAGCCGCCATATTTTTGATTTCGCTCATCGTCTTTTTAGCCAAGACTCACGGGAGCAGATATATATTCCGCTTTCAGTCTGTGGACTCCGGCAGGAACAATGTTGAATGGCGCCTTTTGCCGTCAAGAAGGGGAGCCAAAAAGGTTTCTCTTTATGTCGACGAGCTCTTGCTGGGCCCCAAAACTGAGCGTTCAAGGCCGATTTTTTCGCCCGGAACCAAGGCTATTTTTTGCTTTGAGAGGGGCAAGACCCTGTACGTAAATTTGACCTCGGATTTGCTCGTAAAAGGCGGCAACGCCAGCGACATTATGCAGGGGCTTGAAATCTTTAAAATGAACATAAAAAGGACTTTCCCCAAATATAAGCAGGTGGAAATATATATAGATAATAAGGGGCTTTACAAGGAATTTTGATTTTTTTTTCAATAAAACCTTGACAAAAAGCGTATCTTGTTAGATAATAATAGAAAATAGACAAGGCTACATCTATAAAATAATTATAAGGAGTTTTTCAAATGAAGAGAACTTTCTGTTTGATCGCGACAGCGCTTTTGCTCGCCGGTTCGCTTGCGTTCGCCGAAGAAGCGACGCTCATCGACTTTACGCAGCTCCAGGCGGACTGCTGCAATGATGAGCAGACTGGCAACCCCACGCAGAACAAACGCACTGTAATGGACTTTTCTGTTGCCGCCGGCGCCACATTCACCGACGACCAAAAAGAGTTGATGAAGACATCTCTCGCTTTGCCTGAGTGGGAAGTTCAGTTGAACTCTTCTGCCCGCAATGTTGGAAGTCTCGCGGATTCTAGAGTTGTTGCCGCTCCTGTAAAGGACAGCGCCAACGTTCCGTTCGCCGGCAAAAACGTCATGGGCGTACGCGTGATTTTCCCCGACTGGGCAAACAACGCCAACGCTAAGATCGTTCCCGCTTTCGACATTCCGGCTTACGAGCCTTTGGCCGACGCCGACGACAATGGCGTTCGCCAGGAACCGACAGACGAGCAGAAAGCTTCAGGCAAGACTTTGTTTGAAGACGGATACGGCGTCGTTAAGAACGTCGGAACTCTCAAGTCTATCGCCGTCACAACAATGGGTATGAACTATCCTCACTCATTGTACGTAATGCTCAAGGACAACGACAACATCGAGCGCCGTTACTTTATGGGCTACCTCGGATTTGACGGATGGAAGACTTTGATCTGGAACAACCCCCAGTATATCTCGGAAATCCGCAACCGCGAAATTCGTGTATACCCGATTTATCCTCGCGGACTTCCCTTCGTGAAGTTCACAGGTTTCCAGGTATGCCGCGACAGCGCCCACATCGGCGGAAACTATATCGGTTACTTCAAGGACGTAAAGGTAATTTACGACAAAGCCTTGCTCACATCTGACCGCGACATCGCTGACGAAGATTTGTGGGGAATCATCACAAAGAAAGAAAGCGAGCGCCAGACAGCCGAGATGCAGCGCTTTGGAAACAAGCAGGTTAACCGCTATCTCGAAAAGGCTAAGTTGGCCACAGAGACAGAATTCTCTTCAAGCTTGAACGAGGGATCTGGATCTAACGCTCAGTCCAACCAGGGACAGGCCGCCAACTAATAAAAATTAGTCTTCAGCAAAAGAGGACTGTCCGATTTTTTGGGCAGTCCTTTTTTTTTAAGGACAGCCTATGCCAAGCAAAAGCAACATTGAAGAACTTTACAACTCTTATTATCCGATTTTCTCCTGCGTATTGAACAACATTCAAAGCATGCTGGCGGGAGACTTGGACTTGAATCCCAGACCTGTCCTAAAATCAAGAATAAAATCATTTAAAAGCTATTACGCGAAAGTAGTAAGACAAAGGGCCGACTCGATTTATCGCACCGATAAATTAGTTTGTCTTACGGACATGATTGGAATCCGCGTCGTTTGCGCCTTTTTGGAAGACATTCCCCATGTGGTGAAGCAAATATCCGAAAAGTATTCGGTGAGGGAAGTGGAGCGAAAGGGCGAGACCATGAGCTTTAAGGAGTTCGGCTACGAGTCCGTCCACATTTTGATAAACATTCCAAAAGAGTGCTTGGACCTAAGCGTCTTGAATCCCGCTTTGGTAAAGGACCTTCCGATTCCGGATGACCTTTGCTGCGAAGTTCAAGTGCGCACGATATTGCAAGACGCTTGGGCCGAAGTCGAGCACGAGTTGATTTACAAAACCGAGTTCACGCCTTTTGACGCTCCCCTTAGAAGAAAATTGGCTTGCGTCAACGCCTCCCTTTCTTTGGCGGACACAATATTCCAGGAAATCCGCGACTACCAAAAGAATTTTCAGCGCGCCGTCGACGAACGCCGGGAAACTTTTTACAAAAAGGCCGATGTCATCACCGACGAAGAGAATGGCTTGCAAGTCAATAAGGCAAAGGAAGAGCCTCAAAAAGAGGACATCGGCCGCGTAAGCCCTTACGTCCGCGGAACGATCGACGACATGATTTTGCGCGCCCTCCAAGCCCACAACGGCGGAAACTTGGATTTGGCTGTTACGATTTATTCGGACATTTTAAATTCAAAGTCCCAGCTTAACGACAACGTTCTCTCTGTCATTCACAAGCACAGGGGAATGGCTTTTTTTGCCCAGAACAAGTACAAGGAAGCGCTTGAAGATTTTGAAAAGAGCGCCAATTTTGGAACGGACAACTTCCGCTCGATTTATTACATGGGAATTGTTTACGGCGTCACAGGCCAAAACGAAAAGGCCCTTGAAGCCTTCACCAAGTCCCTGGAGCTCAACGGCTTCCAGTCGCACGCCTATTACAGAAGGGCTTTGACATACTTCAATTTGGCGGACTACCAAAAGTCTCTTGAGGACTTGAACGAAGCGAGCCGCTTGGGCTTGGACAACGACGAATGCAAGGCCCTCCGCGCCAAGCTCAACAAAAAGTTCGACATGATGTAGGCAAAAAGCGCTTGACACTTTTTTTCTTTTATGCTAATATTAATTTCGTTGACGAATGTCAGCGTGTCTCCTTCGTCTAGTGGTTAGGACATCGGGTTTTCATCCCGACAACATGGGTTCAATTCCCGTAGGAGATGTGAACAGCGCGCAAAGCTTTTGCTTTGGCGCTTTTTTTTTGGGTGGGAATTTCAATGAAGGCTGAAGAGCGGATTTCGATGCCGGCGATCATAAAGATGCGGCGCGAGATTCAAGACGCCGGCGGAAACGAAGTTTTCTTTGTCGGACAAATCAACGAAAATTGCATCGTCACTTCAATCAAGGCTTGCTCCCGCGGCGACGAGCATAGCGTCGGCGTAAACTTTTTTGAAACCCGCGAGCCTTGCGTTTTTATCCACAACCATCCGGGCGGAGACCTTACTCCAAGCAATGCCGACATGGCTGTCGCAAGCAGGGCCAACGACAACCTCTGCGGCTTCTTTATCGTTGACAACGACGTGAAAAAAGTTTACGTGGTCATGGAAGCCGTTCCGCCAAAAAAAATACAAAAACTTGACCAAGACCAGGCTGCCTCATACATACAAGATGGCGGCCCTTTAAGCAAGCTGTCCGACAACTTTGAGGAACGCCCCGTTCAAGTGGATCTCTTGCGGCAAATCGCCGCGGCCTTTAACGACAATTCAATCGCTGCATTTGAGGCTGGAACGGGCGTAGGAAAAAGTTTCGCCTACTTGATTCCCGCGATGCTTTGGGCGAACAAAAATAAGGAGCGCGTGGTCGTCTCAACCGGAACCATAAACCTCCAGCAGCAGCTTAGCGAAAAGGACATTCCCGCGGCCAAGAAAATTTTAGGTTTGGACATAAAGGCCGTTTTGCTTAAAGGCCGCAACAATTATGTTTGCCTGCGCCGTCTGGAGGAGATGAAAAAAGAGCGCGACCTTTTTACGACCGAAGCCGAGGCCCTTGAGCAAATCGCGGAATGGGCAAAGACAAGCGCCGAAGGAAGCAAAAGCGAGCTGGCCTTCAATCCAAGCGAAAACCTTTGGGGCCGCGTTTGTTCCGAAAGCGACGCTTGCATGGGCCTCCATTGTCCTTACCGCGACAAGTGCTTTGTTATGGCCGCGCGCAGGGAAGCCAGCGACGCCCAAATTTTAGTTGTAAACCACCACCTCTTGTTCGCGGACATAGAAAGCCGAATGAACGCGGTTGGCTACGACGACGCGGCGGTTTTGCCGCCTTACAAGCGAATTGTCTTTGACGAAGCGCACGGAATCGAGTCCGCGGCCACAAGCTTTTTTAGCGAGCAAGTGACCCGCTTTAGAATAATCAAGCAGCTCAACCTTCTTTACAGGGAACGCAGGTCCAGCCTTGCCGGCTACATCTTTACCTTGACCGCCTTGTCAACCGGACCTGACAACACAGAAAAAGTAGGCGAGGCCATTGATCGAATAAAGGATTCCATAAAGGCTTTGGAGACCGCGGCCCTGGACCTTATGGGAAACGAATGGACTTGCCGCCTTTACGAAAAGACGGCCTCTGCGTTCGCGCCGATTTTGTCTTTGCTTACAAGCATGGGAGGCGAGCTCAGCCGCTTGGTCGCGCTTGTCCGGGAGATTTGCGACAATGTTTCCGACGAAGACAAGAGCGAAAACGCCTATTGGGAAACCAAGGCAATCACAAGGCGCTTGGAGGACGCTGCGGCCGTATGCAAGGACTTTAGCTTTTGGGACGAAAAGCGCGACCAAGTTTTTTGGATTCAAAAGCAGCGCCTCAACGAAGAATTTGTAAAGGACGGCGGACTTCCGTTCTACTTTATTTTTTCAAGGACTCCGCTGGACATCGCTCCTCTTATGAACACAGGCGTCTTTGAGCCGATGGAGAGCGTCGTTTGCGCGAGCGCCACATTAAAAATCGCCGGCTCCTTTGACTTTTGGACGCGCAGGACAGGCCTTTCTTTTGTGGAGGAGGAACGGCTGAAAAGCGCGGGCTTTGACTCTCCGTTCCCGTACGAAAAAAACGTTCTTTTTGCCTGCCCAAAGGACATTCCATTTCCTGACAGCATAGAATTCCAGCAATACGTTGAGCTTGCCTTGATAAAGCTCATAAAGGCCTCAAAAGGCCGCGCGCTCGTTTTATTCACCTCGTATGATTCCTTAAAAAGCGCCTACAGCACCTGCCAGTACGAGCTTTCAAAAAGCGGAATAAACGTCTTTAAGCAGGGGGACGACGACCGCTTCAGGCTTTTGGACAAGTTCAAGAACGACGAAACGAGCGCGCTTTTTGCCACCGACTCATTTTGGCAAGGCATCGACGTTCCCGGAAGCTCGCTTAGTCAAGTTATAATCGTAAAGCTGCCTTTTAGCGTTCCAAACGACCCGGTTTTTGCGGCCAGGGCGGAGGAGGTGGAACGGCGGGGCGGCTCCTCATTTATGGAGCTTAGCCTTCCCGAAGCGGTGATTAAGTTTAGGCAGGGCTTTGGACGCCTTGTTCGCCGCTCCACAGACAAGGGCGCGGTTGTGGTTTTGGACAGGCGGATTATGGAAAAACGCTACGGAAAGATCTTTTTGGACAGCCTACCCAAGACAAAGTCAATCTACGCGCCTCTTTCTGACGTTTGCGACGCGGTTGAGCGTCTTTTGGACTAAATTTTAGTAGACAATTAAAAAGAACTGCGCTATAATAGAATTTTAGTAGGGCAATGGCGCCTTTTAATGGAGTAATATAATTTAATGGCATCCGGTAAAAAATTCATGCTTGATCTTCCGCTTAAAATCATTTTGACGGAAGACGGAACTTCTAACTTTATCAGTCATAAAAAGAAGCTTCTAAGAATCAAGATGGCTGACAATGTCGAAGAGTATGGAATTTCTCTGAACAAATTTTCACCCCAGTCAATTCAAAACATGATTTTGATTGACTACATTTCCAAAATAGAAATCTCAATGTCCGAATTTGTTTCCAAGCGCCAGGAAATCATGGACCTTTCTAAGTTGGTCGTTTACTCCGTTATGTACAAGCAGTTTGACCGCGAGATTTTCCAAGCCTTGATCGAAACGGACTGCGTGCGCAAATACAACCGCACCCACGCCGGAAGCCTTATCGACGAAAAGACTCAGATTTCAGACAAGCAGCTGCGCGCCGAGCTTTCAAACAAGAACGCCTTAATTGACCAAGTGCGCAAAAACATTTTGACTCCGATTTGGAAAAACGTTATGACCAACAAGGAGTATTCGGCGGAAGAAAAGAACATCTATCTTTTGATGTCGGAAAAATTCATGAACCGCCTAAGCCTTCTCAATTGGCACATCTTCACGCTCTTCCATAAGGACGAGGCTTTCTCAGAATTGGTAAGCCAAACCCGCATGGTTCTTTCGCGCTACATGGACAAGAGCCGCGTCGCCGACTACATATCCACCATGGTTATGGAATTGGCCTTGAACAGCGAAAACACCAACATCACAAAAGAAGCGCAAAACATGTATCGCGGCCGCGACGACATAAACATGCTCATCCTTGATCCGGACGTTCGCAAAAAAATTGTTCACGAATTGGAAGCCAAGGGAGAATTGGTATTCTTAAGCTGGAAGCTTGGCGGCGGCTCAACTTCAATCGGAAAGCAGGGCCGCTTGCAAATCACAATTTACAACAAGACCGACGAGTTCCAGGAAGTTAAGGACACCATCGACGCCGCGCAGCAAGCCAACACAAACAAGCGGTCTCTTGTTGACTTTTACCGCGAGATGCCCGAAGGCCAAGAAGGAACCGACTTGGGCATGTACTACCTTTCATACCTTGACGACGCGTGCAAAAAGGTAAAAGTAAAATTCGACTCTTTGGTCAACCAATTCTCCGCCAACGACTTGACGGTTATTACGCTGACCTTCAACTTCTAGTATGAAAAAACCTCCGCCTGCCAATAATTGCAAATCTTCGCTTTTTATTTTACTGGCGGCGTTTTTTGTTTCTTGCCTTTTTTCTTGTTCCGACGATCCTATGGACGCGACGGCCGTCCAAGCCCATTTAATTCTTGATTGGGAAGACGAACAAAGCCTTCCTGTCGAACGCCTTAGCGTCTTTGTTGAGACAGCTTCAAATGTAAGAAGGCTGGAATCTTTTTCTGTGAAGACGGGCGACTACACTTGGAACGTGGAGTCTCCGATTTTTTTTCAGTCAGGCGACAGGCAATGGGCAGGCTGGCCGCATCTTGAGCCCGCGCCGAATTTGGAAAAGGCAAGGTTCCCGATGGACAATTATCAAGTGGAGTGCGTTGACGCCGCGGGAAAAAAAGACACCGCGTCTTTTTCCATTGCAACGAACGCAGCCTTGTTGGACGCGAATGCCGGACAAGTTGAAGGAATGATCTTTTCTTCGCAAAAAAGAGTGGCGGTTTATTCTTCCAGCAATGAATTGCTTTATTTTGACATAAGAAAGAACAATTGGATTAGTGACGAGGCGATTTTTAGCGGCGTGAAGGATTCGTCTTACTATAGGGATGTCATCATGACAGGAAACACGCTTTGTTTTTTGCCAAAAAAGTTTAAGGACGCTCCCGACAAGGAAGCCAAAGAGATGGAAGGCGAAGACTTACAAAACGAAGGCTCGCAAACAGAAAATATGGAAAGTGAAAATATAGAAACAGAAGACATGCAAAACGAAAGCATTCAAAACGAAAATGGAGAGCAGGTTGATGGACTCGAGTGAGCGCCGCACGATAAAAACTTATGTAATGAGAGCGGGGCGAATGACAAACGCCCAGGAAAAAGCTTATCACGATTTGTCGCACATTTATTGCGTTCCTTGCCAAGAGACGCCGCTCAACTTTGTCGACGTGTTTGGAAACACAAATCCAATCATCGTTGAAATTGGCTTTGGTATGGGCGCTGCCACAATTGAATTGGCCAAGCAAAATCCCAACGTAAATTATTTGGGAATTGAAGTTCACAAGCCGGGCGTGGGCCGCGTGTTGAGCGAAATCCGCGCCAACGATTTAAAGAACCTTTATGTCGTTGAGCATGACGCCCTTGACGTGTTGGAAAAAATGATAGGTGACAATTCCGTTGACGGCTTTCATGTCTTCTTTCCTGACCCTTGGCCCAAGAAAAAGCACCACAAGCGCCGCCTTATGAGAAGGCCCAACACAAATCTTTTGGCCAGAAAGCTGCGGGCGGGCGGCTACCTTTACATGTGCACCGACTGGGAAGAGTACGCCCAAGAAGCGCTTGAGGAATTAAAAGCGACGGAAGATCTTGCGAATAAGTACGAGAATTTCGCTCCTCACCAAGAATGGCGGCCCGAGACAAAGTTTGAGCGCAAGGGAATTGAGGCCGGCCGCGGCATTCGCGAACTTTTCTTTGTAAAAACAGACGGGGAGTAAAATGGCCGACTTGTTTGAAAGCGCCCGCATTGACGAGCTTTGCGCGCTGATAAAAAAATACCAAGACTCTTACTACAACGGCGAGGCCGAAATCGAGGATGCCGAATTTGACAAGCTTTGGGACGAATTGAAGGCGCTTGACCCCGAAAATCCAATCCTAAAAAAAGTCGGAGCCGATTCCGGAAACTTTGAAAAGGCCTCGCATGTAATGCCGATGGGAAGCCAGGAAAAGGCGGCCGACCCCGAGCAATTTTTGGCTTGGGCTGCTAAGCATTCTTACGACGAATACTTGGTTGAATACAAATTGGACGGCGCCTCGCTTGAACTTCAGTACCAAAAAGGCCGCCTTGTTCGTGCCGTTACTCGCGGCGACGGTTCGGTTGGCGACGACATTACGGCGAACGCAAAAAAAATGAAGGGCGTTTTAAGCCTTTTGGAAAAGTCGCCTGACTTTACAGGCGGCGTTCGCGGCGAAGTCATTATGACCCACAGCGTCCACAAAAAATATTTTTCGGACAAGGCAAATTGCCGCAACGCCGCCAACGGCCTTATGAAGCGCAAGGACGGCGAAAAGTCCGAATACCTTTGTTTGATAACCTATGACGCTTTGTCAACCGACGGCCCAAATCCCTTTAAGGACGAAGAGGAAAAAATCGCTTGGCTTGTAAAGAACGGCTTTGAATCCGTTCCCCTTAAAATATGCAAAAGCGCCCAAGAAGTGATCGACTACCGCGCCTCTGTAATGGAAATAAGGCCCGGCCTTGAATACGACATCGACGGCCTTGTGGTAAAGGAGCGGACGATAAACCTTGACGACGCAAGCCGCGCCCGTCCCGACAGGCAAATAGCCTTTAAGTTTTCTTTGGAGGAGGCTGTCAGCGTTGTTCGCGATGTTGAATGGAGCGAAAACGGCGCCACTTACACGCCTGTCGCCATTTTTGATCCTGTCCAGCTTGCGGGAACGACTGTCCAGCGCGCGAGCCTTGCCAATCCAGACACATTAAGAAAGCTTGGCGTTCAAATCGGAAGCCACGTTGTCGTCGTAAAGCGCGGCGAAATAATTCCAAAGATCGTTGGCTTGGTTCCCCACGCGGATGACGCGAAGAATTGCAAGCCGATTGCGTTTCCCAAAAAATGCTCGGCTTGCGGAAGCGATTTGCTTGACACGCCGAGCCGCCTTTATTGTCCAAACAAAAATTGCTCCAAGCGGGTCTTGCACCAAATATTCAAATGGATTGAATGTTCCGACATTCGCGATTTGGGCGACGCTCTTGTCAACGCGCTTTTTAGCGACAAAAAATTGCGTTCGATAAGCGACATATATTCTTTGGACGAAGCGACGCTCACTCCGTACTTTTTGAATCAAGAAAGCATAGAAAAAGAAAAGGACTCTTTGGGCGCCAAGAACGTTGTCGCGTCGATAAGGTCAAAGACTAATCTAAGCTTGGCGCAATTTGTCGCCGGTTTTGACATCGAAGGAATAGGCGAGTCGATGGTCGAAAAAGTTATCGAAGGCGGCTTTGACAGTTTGGAAAAAATGCTCGCCGCGTCCGCCTCCGATTTTGAAAAAGTTTACGGCTTTGCCCAAATCACCGCGGCCGCCTTTGCGCAAGGCTTGGCCGAAAACGCCGACGAAATGAGAAGCCTTGTGGCCGCAAAGACGATAACGATAAAGGAAGCCAAAGGCGGCGCGCTTGCGGGAAAGTCCTTTTGCTTTACCGGCGAACTTAAGACGATGAAGAGGGCCGACGCCGAAGCCTTGGTAAAAGAGAAGGGCGGAAGCGCGAAGTCTTCTGTCACAAAAGATTTGACTTATCTTGTCACAAACGATAAAGAAAGCGGCTCCGGCAAAAACGCCAAAGCCGCCAAGTTCGGAATCGCTATAATCAACGAAGAAGAATTTTTAAAGCTCGTTAAATGACCAGTCTTTTTCGATAAAATAGTCCGGGTTCACGATTACGGAGTTGAGCCTGATTTCCCAATGCAAGTGGGGGCCGGTGGCAAAGCCTGTAGCTCCGCTCAAACCCAACAAGTCTCCTTGCTGAACGTTCTGGCCTTCCTTAACTTTTAGTTGGCTCATGTGGTAGTACATGCTGTAAAGGCCCGGCATGTGCTCGATTATGATTGTCCAGCCGGTGGCGATGCGGTTTTCCGCCAAAAGCACTTTTCCGTTTGCTGGCGCGACGATTTCCGTTCCTGTCGGAATGCCGTAGTCAATGCCAGCGTGGGTTGTTGTGCTTTCTTTTCCGCTGGGGTACTTGTAAATTATTCGCTCGGCGAAGGCAGTGGTGCGGCGGGTTGATTTTACGGGAGCGATGAATTTTTTTAAGCTGTACACGCTTTCTGGATTTATGGAGTTTATGATGTCGTTGAGTTTCTTTGACTGGGCGACTTTTTCAGGGCTTGTGTTCTTGGAGATGTTGTTCATCGTTTGGTTGAGCGTGATGACGCCGCTTTCAAAAGCCTTTTCTTCTACAGTCAAAGGAAGGTCAAAGGACTTTTCCTTGTCGTCGCCGGCGCTGTAGCTTACGACAATTTTATATTCGCCGTTTTTTGCCCAGCTTGAGATTGGAAGGCCGGTAAAGAATTCAAGCGCCCCTTTTTTGGGGAGGCTGTAAAACTCGCTTGAGCCTACGCTTTTTTCTTCGATTTTTAGTTCGGCCTTGGCGGCTACGGAAAAATTCTTTTTCTTTGCCTTGATGTTTTCAAACTTCATTCTGATGAATACAGGGTCGCCGGGATAGACTGTGTCGTTGTATTCCAGCGAAATGCTGTAGGAAGCGCCGTCAAAGCGGGCGTTTTTTGCAAAAACAAGCGCCGAAAGCGATAAAAGAAGGCCAAAAAAGCAAATTTTTTTGATATTTTTCATTTAAAACTCCATCTTTTATAATATCGGCGTTTTTTTGGTCGAAGTAAAGCCCGCGCAGGGTGTAGAATAATTTTTTATTTTGCGCTATTGCGGCGCGAGAATTTTTTTTCGCGCCGCAAAAGGGACGAGTCAAGGCCTTGAGCGAAGCGTGCCTTGACCGTACCTATAGAATAAAATTCATTTTTTTGATATAATAATTTAAATTTATATACTTTACAGAGGTTCATTTTGTATAAGCCGGTAGATCCCAAAGCGGAATTTCCCAAGCAGGAAGAAGAAGTCTTAAAATATTGGAGCGACAACGACATTTTCAAAAAGTCGATTTCACAAAGAGAAGGCGCTCCTGAGTTTGTTTTTTATGACGGACCGCCCTTTGCCACAGGCCTTCCGCACTTTGGCCACTTTATTCCATCAACAATTAAAGACATCATTCCCCGTTACCAGACTATGCGCGGAAAGCGCGTTGACCGCCGTTTTGGCTGGGACTGCCACGGCCTTCCGGTAGAAAACTTGATTGAAAAAGAGTTGGGAATCAACTCCAAGCACGAAATCGAAGAATACGGCGTGGCCAACTTTAACGAAAAGTGCCGCGCGTCCGTTCTTAAATACACAGGTGAATGGCGAAAGACAATCACCCGCATGGGCCGCTGGGTTGACTTTGACCGCGACTACAAGACGATGAACCCCGACTATATGGAGTCGATTTGGTGGGTGGCCAAGTCCCTTTGGGACAAGGGCTTGATTTACGAAGGAAAGTATATTCTTCCTTACTGCCCCCGCTGCTCGACAGTTCTTTCATCGCATGAATTGGCCCAGGGCTACAAGGAAGTCCAGGACCCGGCGATTACAATCCGCTTTAAGATTACCCGCGCCCCCGCGGCCATCGACGACCCGAGCATGGCCGACGGAAAGACATACTTCTTGGCATGGACTACAACTCCGTGGACCCTTCCTTCAAACCAAGGCTTGGCGATGGGCCCGGACATCGATTACGTGAAAATCTTGGACAAGGAGTCGGGCGACCATTACATTTTGGCCGAGAGCCGACTTGGCGTCTACTACAAGGACGCCGCCGAATACGAAATCGTTTACAAGCGGCCGGGAAAAGATTTTGTCGGCGCCAAGTACGAGCCGCTCTTTCCTTATTTTGAAAAGCTTTCTAAAAACGAAGACGGTTCCGACGGCGCCTTCCGCCTCTTTAACGCGGACTACGTTTCAACCGAAGACGGAACTGGAATCGTTCACTTGGCTCCTTCTTTTGGCGAAGACGACAGCCAAGTCTTCAAAAAAGAGAACGCCGGAAAAGACGCAAAGGCGCAAATTCCCTTTATGGAGCCGATCGACGCCGAATGCAAATTCACAAAGGAAGTTCCAGACTACCAAGGCCGCTTTGTAAAGGAAGCCGACAAGGACATCATGGACCGCCTCAAAAAAGAGGGCAAGCTTGTAAAGCGCGACCAAATAAAGCACCAATACCCGCATTGCTGGCGATGCGGCTCTCCGCTGATTTACCGCGGAATCGGAAGCTGGTTCGTGAAGGTCGCCGGAAAGAACGACCAGCTTTTAAAGGCCAACAGCCAAATCAAGTGGCAGCCCGCGCACATCAAGGAAGGCCGCTTTGGCAAGTGGCTTGAAGGCGCCCGCGACTGGGCCGTAAGCCGAAACCGCTATTGGGGAAACCCGATTCCGATTTGGAAGTGCCCCGATTGCTCAAAGACTGTCTGCGTCGGAAGCCGCGAAGAGCTTAAGCAATTGAGCGGAACATATCCTGAAGACCTCCACAAGCAGTTTGTTGACAAAATAGAAATCCCATGCTCATGCGGAAGCAAGATGAAGCGCATCCCGGAAGTCTTTGACTGCTGGTTTGAGTCGGGCAGCATGCCTTACGCGCAGCTTCATTATCCCTTTGAGAACAAGGAATTCTTTGAAAAGCATTTCCCTGCCGACTTTATCAGCGAAGGCCTCGACCAAACTCGCGGCTGGTTCTATACGCTCACCGTTTTGGCCGCCGAACTCTTTGACAAGCCGGCCTTCAAGAACTGCATCGTAAACGGCTTGGTATTGGCCAGCGACGGACGCAAGATGTCCAAGTCCCTCAAGAACTACACCGACCCTGTCGAAGCGATCAATATGTTCGGAGCGGACGCCTTGCGCCTGTTCCTTATGCACTCGGCGGTCGTAAAGGCCGACGACTTGCGCTATTCCGACGACGGAGTGAAGGAAGTCCTTAAGTCTATCTTGATCCCTTTGTGGAACAGCTACTCGTTCTTTGTAACATACGCCAACATCGACAAGGTTCAGCCCAACGGAAAGTTGTTCGAAAACGCCTTGCCGCAAAACCCGCTTGACCGCTGGATTCTGAGCGTCGCCCAGTCTTTGGTGAAGAACGTAAGCGCGGCGCTTGACGACTACGACCTTAGCGGAGCGATTGACCCGATCGTGGCTTTTATCGACCAGCTCAACAACTGGTACATCCGCCGCAGCCGCCGCCGCTTCTGGAAGAGCGAGAACGATTCCGACAAGGCGGAGGCCTACGAGGCCCTTTACTTGGCGCTTAAAACATTCGCGCAAGTAAGCGCTCCTTTTGTTCCTTTTATCGCGGAACAGATTTGGCAGAACCTAAAAGTTGCGGGCGACGCCGAAAGCGTTCACCTTAGCGACTGGCCCAAGTACAATGAGGCTTGGCATGACGAGGCTCTTGAGTTCAAGATGGCTACCGTTCAAAAGGCCGTGTCTATGGGCCACAGCTTGCGAAACCAGTTCAACATCAAGAACCGCCAGCCCTTGGCCGCAGTCGCCCTTGTCACTCGCGACCAAAACGAAAAGAAAGTCTTGGCCGAGATGGAAGACGCGATTCGCGAAGAGCTTAACGTAAAGAAGGTTGTATTCCACGACCGCGAGGACGAATTGGTTGAATACAAGGCCAAGGCCAACTTTAAGGTTTTGGGAAAGGAGCTTGGAGGCTTGATGAAAGCCGCGGCTTCCAAAATCGCGGCTCTCGGCCAAAACGAAATCCAGTCCATTTTGGACGGATCAAAGCTCGCGCTTGAAGTCGAAGGAAAGAGCGTGGACTTGACCGAAGAAAAAATCATCGTCGAGAGAATTGAGAAGGAAGGCCTTAAGGTTGTCAACGACGGAACTCTTACAGTCGGCCTTGAGACAAACATCACCGACGAGTTGAAGAAAGAAGGCTACGTCCGCGATTTGGTTCGCGGAATTCAAAACCTTCGAAAAGAGTCTGGCCTTAGCGTGACCGACCGCATTAAGCTTAAGGTCTTTGGAGACGACGAGCTTAAGGACGCGTGGACTATGTTCGCGGACTTTGTAACTGGCGAAACCTTGGCCGCAAGCGCTGAGTGGACAAATATTGAAGGCGGCTCTGTCATTGAAGCCGACGACAAAAAATGGGGAGTGAAAATTGAAAAGAATTAACGGTTTTGCTTTGGCGGCGCTTGCCGCTCTTGCGGTTTTTGCCAGCGCTGCGACATTTGTCTCTTGCGCCTCTGTTATGGGTTCAAGCGTAAAGGTAAAAGCCTTTGACACGCTTGATTCTGATTCGCTTGTTTATATGAGCGTTCCAGTCGGCGTTCACAGCGAGTTTACGAACAGCATCCTAAAGAATATGATAGGAAGCGACGTTTCGGACAAGTACATTAAGAACGTCACCGACAGCATTGACCGCGTTTACATCGGTTTGGGCTCGGCCTCCAACAAAAACCGCGTGCAAATCGCTTGCGACGGAAAGGTTTCAACCGCTTCAAAACTTGCGCTTGCTTCAAGCGAATACTTTTCAAAAAAAGTTCAGAATGTGAACACTTCCGGCATTTATCAAGTCTATACAGAAAAGCAGTCCGGCATGCAGCTTTGCAATCCGGGCAGCGACTTGATTTTGATCGCAAGCGATATCGTTCCCCAGTTGGAAAAGTACGACAGGGAAGCGAACTCTCAAATTATTTCTGACATTTTGAACGGCGTTTCAAACGACTCTAACGCGGGTGATTGGAAGGACAGCGAAGTCTACAAGTTCGTGGGCGATTCAAGCGTTGACACTGTTCGACTTTATATGAACAAGCCGCTTTCGTTCATCACGAATCTTTTGGGAACCGCGCTTTCCAGTTCCATTTTTCAGTTGAACTATATCGAAGGCGAGTTCACAAAGTTGGCTTCGGGCAAGTATTCGGTTGACTTGAACATGGAATTCTCAAAGGACAACCTTATTTCCAAGGCCGTGGTTTTCTTGAAAGTCGCTCTTTTGATGACTGATTCAAAGGTCATTCAAAACGACGACCGCCACCTTTCTGTGACGGGCATTCAGGTTTCGCTAAGCCAAATGCAGAACATGCTTGGAATTCGATAGAGGAAAAAAGGAGACAATTATGGCGGAAGACAAAATCATTCTTAAAGCCGAAGACCTTGACGGATATTTGACGGAGCAGGATCAGTCCGACCTCAAAAACTTGGCCGCGATGTACGAAGAGACAATGAAGACTTTTGTTCCTCTTGACCAAGCTAAGACAATTGAACAGTTTGACAAGATGGGCCACGTGATGCAGGACATCCTTAAAAAGCATCCGTCGATAAAAGTTTTTTCTTTTGAGACGGAAGAGGGAAGCCACGCTGAGGCCAGCCACGTAATTTCAAAGCTTCGCAACATAAAGACCGGAAACCACGAGTTTGTGTATTACACCCAGCGCGCCTACGAAATGCTTTTCCGTTTGGCTTATACAGGACCTCACTCTGACAAAAAGAACTACATTGTAACTTCTACGCCTGTTACAAATCCGGTGCAAAACTACGCCGTCCACAAGATTCCTGACATTGACTCGGAAATTTCAAACTCTGTCATGTGCGTAATGTTGCGCGGCGCCTTGTTGCCAAGCATCATCATGTCAAAGGAAATCGAAGAGTATTCTTCCAATGGATACGTAACGCCTTTCGCGCTCTTTAAAATCAACCGCGACGACACCAAGCAAGAAAACGACATGCAGTACATCCTTGACTTAAAGAAGTCTTTCTTTAACCTTGAGCAGTTGGACGGCAAGGACTTGATCTTCGCCGACCCGATGAACGCAACCGGCGGTTCTCTTGTAACCGTCGTCAAGTACTTGCAGAGCCAAGGCGTAAAGCCCCGTTCAATAAAGTTCTTCAACGTGATCTCCGCATTTAAAGGCGCCCTTAGAATAAGCCGCGCCCTTGAAAACTGCGTTTGCTACACCTTGTGGATGGATCCCGCGCTCAACGAACGCGCCTACATCATGCCTGGACTTGGCGATGCCGGCGACCGCTTGAACGGCTGCGACAAAAAGGAAAACCCCCGCAACATTATTCGCCTTATCGCCAATTACGGAAGCACTATCAACGGCTTGTACAACTCGCAGCTTGCCGAAATTGAGTCTATGGTGTTGGACAAGGCATAATGTCAAGACGTTCCGCTTTTTTTCCGCCGCTTTTGTTTTTTGCGGCGCTCGCAATTTGCATTTGTTGCTTCGCTTCATGCAGTTCAACAAGGTTCATTATTCCGGGCGCCAACAAAGTGACGGTAAACAATATTTTTATTGAATATTACAACATAGCGGAAGAATATTTTAGAATCAAAAACTACTCAAAGGCGGCGGAGTATTACAAAATGGCTTCGTCCGACAAAGAAATTTACAACGCCGCTTACTTTAAGGCTGCCCGTTCCTACGCTTTGGCAAAAGACTGGACCAATGCGATTCAGATTTACCAAGAGATTGTAAAGAAAGACAAGAACAACGTCACCGCAAAAGAAAGCCTGGCTTACATTTACGCGATGACCAATGACTTTGAAAAGTCAGAGCGCTTGTATTTGGAATTGGTCTCGACAAATCCAGATTCGGCGGAAGTTCTTATAAATTACACGGTTGTTCTGCTTACCTTGGAAAAGTATCAAGACGCGGCGGAGCAATTGGATTTGATCAAGGAAAAATTTCCTGACGAAGAAAAAATAAAGACCCTCGAAGAAAAGATAAACGAGGGCCTTAATCCTCCATCCGACGAAAGCGAAGGAAACATTCCGGCCGAGCTTGAGCAGCCGGAACTCGCGCCTAAAGAAGACGCCGACTAGGCTTGCGCCTCCTGGACTTCTTCCTCGTCTTGGCCGCCGATGTATTTTCTGTACTTTTCTGGATTGACTCTAAAAGCGATGATCGGGCTGTTGGGATCGTCTGCTGCGTGAACCAAGGCTTGTTCCGCTTCGTTCTTTAGGCGCTCGGCGGAAATCAATCTTAGCGAGCGGCTTGAGATGCCGATCAAAGGCTTTGCGCTTTGGCCGGCTGACTTTAAGGCGCTCGCGATGTTTGCGTGCAAAACTTCCGCGTTTTGCATGGCCGTGTCAACGTCTGAGTGCTGCATGATTGCCGCAAAGCCGTCTTCCTTGCATTCAAAGATAAAGTCTTTAAACTGGAAGAAGTTTTGCAAAACTTGGCAAATGTTTCCGTAGTAGTCCGACTCTTTTGTCATGCCGGGAATCTTTATTACGGCGAGCGCCAAATCCTGTTCGCTTGACGCGGCTCGAACCAATTCTGATTCCAAGCGGGTGTTCAAGTAAGATTCCCAGCCAAAGCCGCTGGCCGGAGAAAAGAGGCCTTGCTCGGAGCCCGGCAAGGGGAGCGGAGCGTTGTCCACTGGTTTTTGGATTTCGATTTCGCCGCTCTGGGCCTTTTGGTCTTCGTAGGCGTTTTCCAAAGGATTGTAGTCAACCTTTTCTTCTTGCTTTGGCTCGACTCCCGCAGAAGGCTCTTCTGTTTGGGGAGCGGCTTCTTCTTTTGTTTGTTCGGGGTCGCCGTCAGAGTTTGAGTCCGCGTCTGTGTCAGCGGCTTCCTCGTCAAAAAGCGACTCTCCAAACTCGTCGTCAACTTTTGTCTTTTTGAATTCAACGTCTCCGTCTTCCTGGACAGTCTCTCCCAAGTACTGAGTAAGCAAGAGAATGCAGCAGAGCAGGGTGCCCGCAAGAATAATTATAAAGGCGATTTTTGCCCTGTAATAAATCAGCGAGGACGAAACAGTGTGAATGTTCGCGTCAAGGCGAATGTCGGCTCCGTCTCCTCCAACTATGCGGGTGCTGAAGGTTTTTACAAATGCTGAGGCGGAACGGCCGCCTTCCATCGGATAAACGTAAACGTCTTGGTTGTTGACTTTTAGGTTGATTGATTCGTAAATCTCCGGCGCGCCGACAGCCGAATTGAAAAGGTTTAAAAATTCCTTGGAGCCGCTTGGATAGATTTCGCTCGCTTCTGCTGTTCGCGAAGAAAGCTTTTCAAATTTAGCCCCTGCGGCCTTTAGTCCGGAATTGTAGTCTGAATAAACGCAAATTGAAAAAACAATTGCGGTTGCGATAAAGACGCCCGCGATGGCGAACGCCGCGATTGAAATTCCCCTCTTTTTCATATCAATTTATTATACAATAGAATGCTTTTGAGCGCAAGTTTTTTTATCTCTTTTATTGAAATTTTTTTTGAGCCTTTTTTGTCAGCTTGGGCCCGCCAATAGGCCATTTCGGGGAGTATTAGGCTTTCTTCGGGGATAAAATCGTCCGTTTTTTCAAGCTTTTCAGCAAGCGATTTAAGGGCCGCCTTAAAGGCGGAAAAGTCAAATTCGTTGGCTTTAAAGGCGGCGTTTTGCGCGGCGGCGGGATTGGCCCAATGATAGATCTTGTCCTTCCATTCCCACTTGTCCAAAAAGGCTTCCATAGTTTCTTGGTAGCGCAAAAGCGTAGGGCTTTGCGAAAATCCCCGAGCGTTTTTGTTCAGCTCGGTCCTGAACATCAGGCGGACAAAGGCGGTCTCGGCGTTGCGGCTTTTGTTTTGGCCCGCTTGGTACAAGTCGTCGAGGTAAGTGCCTTTAGTGTAGGGCTTTCCCTGCGAGTAGCCAAAGTCCGCTCCGAAGATTTTTATTTTTTCAAAGCCGCATTTTTTTGCAAAGTCCGCCGCGCAAATTGCGACCGTTCCTCCGCCGGAAGAAAGGTTGATGAATGGACTTTTGCAAAAACATGAAGCAAAAGAAATCAGTGGATGGCCGGAGCCGGTAAAAACGATTTTGGCTTTTTTTGATAGCGCGTAATTTGCGATGGAAGGATTCGCCGCCAAGTCCAAGACAATGATCGCGTCTTCGCAAGAGGCGGCGTTAAAGTGCTCCGCGCTCAAATACTGCGCGTCAATCGAGACGGCGGCGTCAACTTTGATTTTTCTGCGGCCAAAAGCTTTTAGCGCGGTGTCGGTGGCGATCACAAAATATTTGTCGCGGTTTTTCACAATCTCATTTACGCTTTGGTCAAGGCTGGGGCCCGCCGCGATTATCGCCGCCGTTTTCTTTAGGTCGGCCTCGCAAAGTTCGACTCCGCCTTGGCCGCCTTTTTGGATTTTCTTTAAGGTCTTTAAATTGCAAAAAATGTTTTTTGTCCAAAGGCGGCCAAAGTGCGCCTGGGTGGAGTAGTCCGCGCTGATTTGATTTAAGGCGCCTTTTGCGCGCGACAAAATTTTTTCAAAGTCCTCTGGCGCTTCCTGGACCCACGAACGCAAAGAAAGAATGCTTATGGCGCCGTAATGGGCCGGAAAATATTTTTGCGCGAGAGTCCTTCCGATTTGGCCGTCGTTCTCCGCGGCGCAAAAGGTTATGCTTGTTTTTTTTGAAAGCTCCGCAATGCAGGGAACGTTTTTTAAAAGAAAGTCCAAGTCTTCTTGCGTCTTTTCTATTATGACAAGAGCGCAAGATGGATTTTTGTCCAGCAAAGACTTTATGTGGTAGCCGCCAGCCGCTCCTATTATCACCGCAAAAGACGATTCGCTTGTTTCCTGTCCAAAGGCTTGGGCTTCCCGCTCCGGATCGTATTTGGAGTGGGCCGCCCGACCTGAAGCGTAGATTGGAACTGTGAGGCCGTTTTTGGATTCAATCGTTTCTTTGTAGAGCGCGCTCATTTTTGGCCTCCAAAAACTTTTTCGATTAGTTCGGATTTTTTGCGCTCGATGATTTTCTTTCGGTCAAGCTTGTCTTGGTCAAGGGCGGCCCGCCTCAACATTATTGTGTCCGCGGGAAAAAGTTCCTCGCAAAAACTTTCGCTTTTGGCCCATTCGAGAAAAATATTTTTTATGGCCTCTTGCTTTTTTGTTTTGTCCATTCCTTTTGCGGCGTCTTGCGCTTCAAAGAATGTTTTTTGTCCGTCTGTGCGGCCGCTTTCTTTTAGGCAGCGGCTTTCAAAGTCTCTTTGGTCTATGTCTTTTATTTGGCCGAGCGCGTTTGAAAAATCTTCCGAGCCCTTTATTCTAAAGACGCCGCGGCCCTTTAAGTCAAAGGCCGCAAACCAGTCTTGGTAAATCTTTAGGCTTTCTGAATAAAGCGAAGCGGCCGCTTGCCTTGATGCCCTTGTTCCAAGCCTAAAATCTTTTGCGTCCCGTTCCGTTTCCAAAACGTTTGGAAGCGCGTGGCTGTTTTTTTTGGAAGGCGCCAAGTCCAAGCCGGCAAAGAATATTTCTTTTTTTGTCAAAGAAAGGAATAGTTCCAAGGCGCTTCCGCTTACCGTTCCGTTCCGCCTGGCTTTAAGACTTTTTACGCCAAGCGCCTCAAAAGCTTTTTGGCTAAAAAGATCGTCGTCGTAGCAAAGGGGGAGAATCTGTTTTTTTTGCAGCAAGACGGAAGGGCAGGCGCTTTCTGGCTCCAAGGCCAAGGGGACGTCCTTGAAAATTGTCCTTAACGGGTCGAGGTGCTTTTTGGCCCACCAGCCGCCGTCGCAAGAAAGAATTAGGTCCGGCTCGATCTTGTTGAATGCCAAGACGCTTGTCGCTGAAGAAAGGGCGCAGACAAAAACCTTGTCGCGAACTTTTTTGATGGAGTCCAAGGCGTCTTGGAGGCTTGGGCCTGAGGCGCAAACAAGAATAGGCTTTGTTATTTCTTTTATCTCCGCCGCCTTTTGCATTTTGTAAAAAAAAGAAATCTTGTTTTTGAGCCAGCGCTTTCCAAAATGTTCTCTTGTGGCCAAAACGGTTTTTGCCTTTAGCGTCGCTTCCTTTATTTGCGACCAAGCCTTCGCGCTTTGTTGGGGCCAAGCGGCGGCGGACGGCTTCCAGTCAAAGAAGACTGTCTGGAACAAGGCTTCCTCGCCAAAAAAATCAAAGAGGCCTTCGTCGCTTAATGGAATCGCAAAGTCCCATTCCTTGTCGGTTTGGGAAAAGTCTTGGACAAACCTTATCGTTCCGACTTTTGCGTTTGGAAATCTTTTTTTTACGAAGGGCGCGCAATAGCTTAAGGCGCCTTCCAGTATGACGACGAATTTTGGATTGAAGTCCGCTTGCAGGCTTTGCGCGAAACGTTCCCCCTCGACTTGAGGATTGTAGGCGGAATGGAGCGCGACTCCGTTGGCTCTTGCGCTTTTGGATGAGTTTTTTGCCGTAAAGAACTCAAGGGCCAAGATCAGCCTCTCAAGAGATAGTCAAGAATTTCTTCGTTGTCTTTGGAGTAGCCCGCGGTAAGGATTATGATTTTTTTAGCCGCTTCGCTTCCGATTAGGTTTTCATATTCCATCGAAAGCTGTTCCTTAAGGATTTCGTCTTCGATTTCGGAATTGACGATGGCGGCGACTTTTATTTCGTCCGGGTCGATTGAATAAAGCATGGCGGGCGCTGAGAAAAGTTTTTTGGTCTTGTAAAAGAGTTCCTCGAATATTGTGTTGACCAAAATCTTAAGAAGGGTGGTTTCGCAAACCTCAATCTTTTCTGTAGTCTCTTCCAAAGCGCGCTTTGTGGAAATCAAGAAAAGGCGGACGCTTCCCCTGTCTGAAAGCGTCTTGACCAATTCATGGGTCGGTTCGGACAAAAGGCTTTGCCTGTGGCATCTTAGAACTTCCAAGAGCTCCTGCTTAAAAGAATCTTTTATTTTCAACAATCCGGCCGGCTCGTAAGTGTATTGGAAGAACACAATCAAGTCCTGGCCGTCCATGATTTTTAGAATTCTAAAAGCCTTGACGTTGGCTCTGGCTTCTTGGCCAAGGAATTGCGTGAAGGCCGAAAAGTTTGGGCTTTCGCGGTCAAGGGTGATCCATGTGTCGGAGTGAACGGAGCCGTTCCAAAAGTCTTGGGTTGAGATTGAGCTGAAAACGCTTTGAGCGTCCATGCCGTTGGCGCATTCGAGCAGCATCAAGCCGTTCTTGGAACGAAAGACGCCGCAGCGCTCAAAGCCGTTTTGCTTTGCCCATTGTTGAAAAGTTAAAACTGAAGCGTTTTCGGCCTTGGCCATAAGGCCGGCCTTTCTTCCGCTTGCGACGCTAAGCAATCCCATTTTTACGAAAGACCAAGCTCGTCAAAGAGTTTTTTGTAAGTTACAAAGTGCTCTGACTTTGCAAACTCCGTAATCTTTTCTTCGGGAAGGTTTTCGAGCAACTGGTCCATGTATGAAAGGACGGAAACAATCTCGGACTTCAAGTCCTTTGAAATCGCGGTCTTTTCAGAAGCCGCGCCCGCAGCGGCGACTGTCGCCGCAGCGCCCGCTTCTTGGGCAGGAACGTCAACCGAAGTCTCGGGGACGTCGTCAAAGATTGATTCGTCAATTATCGTGTCGTCAATCGCAGGCTCGGAGTCGTTGGAGTCGCGCAAGAGGCTTTCGTCCAATGTTTCCGGAACCGGCTCTTCGTCTTCTTTTCCGATGTCAAGAGAGAACTCTTCTTCCATTGATTTGGAATTTTCGTAAGCGTCTTTTTCGGCCAAGGCGGAATCAGTGATGTCCGATTCCGTTGCGTCGGCTTCTTCAAAGGCCGCGTTGATGTCGTCGCCGATTCCAACCGCAACGTTGTCAGAGTCTTCCTGCAACGAAACGTTTTCCTTCATGATTTCAGAAACTGAAGTTTCATAGGCGTCTTTTTCGGCCAAAGCTGTGTCTGCGATTTCTGATTCCGTTGCGTCAGCCTCTTCAAAGGCCGCGTTGATGTCGTCGCCGACTCCAATAGTAACGTCGTCTGAGTCGTCTTGCAACGAGACGTTCTCTTTTACAATGTCGTCAACGCTTACTACAGAGTCGTCGGTCATTGAGAGGTCTTGATTTATGTAGTTGATCTTTTCGTCGTCAAGGGAGTCGGCGATTGAAACGTCCTCTTGCATGATTTCGTCAATCGCTTCCGAGTTGAGCGTCTCTTGCGGCATGTCCGGCTGCATTTCGTCTGTGTTTACTACAGAGTCCATCAAGTCGCTGTTGGAAGACTCAACTGTGATGTCGTCGTCAACTTTGGGAACGCTGATTTCTTCCGGCAAAACATTTTCCTCTCCGAACTCGTCGGTTGTTCCGGCCAAGTCTTCGGGAGTGATTTCTGTAGTGTCGATTGTCGGCTCTTCCATGTTGTCGTTGTCAAC
Organism: Treponema sp.; assembly: GCA_017645785.1. Lineage (GTDB taxonomy): Bacteria > Spirochaetota > Spirochaetia > Treponematales > Treponemataceae > Treponema_D. The sequence continues at coordinate 127,234 of JAGCNW010000010.1, read as the reverse complement.
GACGAAAGTTTGCTCCGTGGGGTCTTCGGTTGAGAATTCGGCGCTGCTCAAAATGTTTGTAAGTTCGTTTCCGCTCAACGCGATTGTGTCGTCGCCGTCGTCGGCTCCAAAGAAGCCCGTGTCTTCCTCTTTTGCGCTATTGTTGTCCGCGGCGGGAATAGAGGCAGTTCCGGCCGCAGGGGAAGGGCGGTCCTTAAGGTCCGCGAAGTCTGTCTTGAGGTTTTTGATTTCGTCTTTGAGGCTTGTAAGCTCTGTCATGATTTGAGAAAGGATTTCTTGTCCCTTCTGGCTGATCTCGGGGCTGGCTGCGGGAGCGGCGGCGCTTTCAGCGGCAAAGTCTTCGGTGTCGTTGTCTTCAGAGCTGTCAACGTTTCCTGAGAGAACGTCCTGGACGCTGGGAGTCTTTGAATCGTCGTCGGCGCTGACTTTCATGTCGTAGTCAACGACTTCGGCCTGCGGCTGGGCGCCGCTGTCCGGACCGTTGGTCATTCCGATGTTGGAGTCGTCGTCGTCAAAGCCAAAGTCGCTCAAGTCGATTTCTTCCGTGTTGCCGTCTGACACAGCGGACGCAGAAGCCTTTTTGATTTCGGCGCCGTCGCCAAATTCCGCGAACATGTCTTCGCCGCCGGCCGGAGCCTTTTCTGTTTCGGCGGGAGCGGCAGGCTCTTCCTGAGTGTTGTCTTCTGTCGCGAATTCCGAGGCGGAATCGTCAAAGCTTACGTCTATGTCAAGAGATTTTTCGTCTTGAATTTCTTCGGGCTTGGCTTCCTTTTTACTTGAAGGAGCGTCGTCCATAAAGGCGCCCAAGTCAACTTCGCCGTCGTCGCCGTCCATAAAGGCGCTGAGGTCAACGTCTCCGTCGGGTGTGGAGTCCGCGCTTGGAGCGGAGCTTGACGAGTCGCTCATAAAGTCGTCCAAGTCAACTTCGCCGTCAGGGATGTCGTCTATGCTGATTTCTTCAGTGGCGGGTTCTGAAACGCTTTCGGCCGCAGGTTCGTCGGCGGACGCCGGAGCCGCGTCGTTTGTGATGTCCAAGTCGTCAAGGTTAAAGTCTTCCATTCCTGCGTCGGCGGAAGCTTCCTCTGTCGGTATGTCTTGGTTTTCTGTTATGTTCATAAGTTCGTCGGTGCTGAGGGTAGTGTCTTCGTTTTCGTCGGCGCCGCCTTCCATGTCGCTTGTTATGTTCATAAGCTCGTCGGGGCTGAGGGTAGTGTCTTCGTTTTCGTCGGCGCCGCCTTCCATGCTGCCTGTGATGTTTGTAAGCTCGTCAGCGCTGAGCGTTGTGTCCTGGTTGTCGTCTTCGATATTTTCTTCGGTCGTCGCTTCGGGAATGTCAATGTCGATGTCCAAATCAGAAATCTCTGTTTGGTCGTCTTCTTTGTTTTCTTTCGGCAAGTCTTCCGCTGTCATCGGAAATTCAATGTCGTTGAACATGTCGTCGTCTGACGGCAAGTCGATGTCGTCGATTGCGTTTTCAGGCATTTCGAAGTCTTCTCCCTTTATGTCTTTTGGCGAGTTTTTTACCCACACTCCGTATTTGTCCAAATCTTTTGAGTCGATCATGTTTGGTTCCCCTATAAAAAACTTTTCATTATATTATCGGCCGTTTTTTTTAAAATGCGCGCATTTTTCTTATATAAAAGCGCGTTTTGCCAAGCTGGCTCCTTTCTTTGGCCGCATGCCTAAATTCTTATAAATTATAGCGCATATTTCAAAAAATTCCAATAAGAAAATAGTTTTTTTTTCCGATAATAAAGGCATAATGAAAACTGGAAAGTATTTGCCGGCCCTGCTTGCCGGAACGCTTGCGTACGCCCTTCTTTCGTTTTTTTGGGGACAGAACAGCGTTTGGGCCCAAAAGCAGCTCGAAGAGCAAAAAAAAGTTATAAGCGCTAGAACTCAAGAGATTCAAAACATTAACGACGAGTTGAATTTGGAAAAAACGGCCATCAGGGACGACGCCGACGTCATCGCCGCCTACGCCCGCAAGTTGGACTACGTTTTTCCCGGAGAAAAGCTTGTGAAAATAAAGGGTCTTGGAGCCGCCAAAAGCCTTATGTACGAGACTGGAACTGTCCTGAAAAGCGCCCCTGTAGCCTATGCCAGCGAATGGTTCTGCAAGGGAGCGGGATTGGCTGTTGGCGTTTTGCTGGCTTTGGCCATATTCTTGTTCGACGTTTCCTACGGAGTCAAGGCCTTTTCCAAGAAAAAGAGCTTTGAAACGATAGAGGGCATTCCCGTCTATGACGTCGCTCAAGTCTGAGGCGGACAGCGCCAAAAAAGCCGCCCAGGCCCTTTTGCAGGGAAAAATCGCGGTTTTGCCCACAGACACAGTTTACGGCTTTAGCGCCGTCTCCATTTTGCAAGGCAAAAAATCAGGCCTTGACCTAAAAATCGACCAAATAAAGCGAAGCGCGGCCTCAAAGCCGTTAATCGAGCTAATTTCCGATCCTTCGGACATTTACAAATACACTGACCAAGAAATTCCGCGAAAAATATTTGAAATCTGGCCCGGAGCCCTTACCGTGATAGTCAAAAACAACGCTTGGTACAAGGGCTTGACCGGCCGCGACGCGACGGCCTTTCGCTGTCCCGGAGACGAATGGCTTAGAAAAGTGATTGGCCTTTGCGCCTGTCCGATTTATTCCACCAGCGTGAACATTAGCGGCCGGCCCGTATTGGAGCGGGAAGCCGACATAGAGGCCGAATTTGCCTCAAAAATAGCCTTTTTTGTGGCTGACGGCGACAAAAAAGGCTCTCTCCCCAGCACCCTTGTCAGCATTTTGGACGGGGAGCCCAAGGTGATCCGCCAGGGCGCCGTCCGCTTGGATTAGGCGTTTTCCAGCTCGAACTTCCGCTTTAAATACACGTATTCGTAAAGGATATCGTCAAAATTCTCGTAGCCAAAAATCTTGTGGACTTTGGTTATTCGCCACTGCTTTATGTTGTCCACGTGCGGGTAAGGAAGCCAAAAAAGGCGCTTTGAAAAGTGGCGGATTACCGTGTCCTTGTAGAGGAACTTTTGGTCGTTAAAGCGCTGGCTTAAGACCTTTTGCTTGGTCGTGCTAAGGATTATCGCGGATTCGTCGGCGAACAAAAGCCATTTGGTCTTTATGAGGTTGCGGGACTTTTCAAAGAGGCCTGTCTTTTTGCATTCCTCAAGGTTGAACAAGATTACTCCGGCGTTGATGAACTTTCGCCTGAAGAACAAGATGATCTTTCCGTAATGGTCGCGGCAGGCGGCGTACTCATAGTTTGAAACGTCGGTGTCCCACAAGAGCCGGACGTCGCGGTTGAACATAAGGTCTATGTCAAGGTAAAGGAGTTTTTTGGGCATGTTTGGAACCAAGTCCGTCAAAAGGCGAAGGAGCGTGTAGGGCGAGCAATAGCACTGCTCGTTGGGACAGCCGCCGAATTCCTTTTCGTAGATTTGGGTCACGTCGATTTTTGTGACGCGGTTTTCCTTGTTGTATTCTTTTGCCGTCCGCTCCAAAAAGGCGGTCATCTTGTCGCTGATGCAAGTGTACTCTGGCTTTACGCGGCTTATGTCCATCGTGAAAATGTAAAAGTTAAAGGGCTCTTTTGTGTCCGTCCTTTTTAGGATTGAGAGCATGCAAGTGAGGATTCCGTCAAAAATCTTTGAGTTTCCGCAAAACAAAATGTCAATCATCGCTATTTTCCTTTTTTATGTATTGAATCAGTTCCAAGTTGCTGTTGAGGCTGCGGGCCTTCATCGCCTCGTAGACTCGGTTTCGCAAGTCCAGGCGCGCTTCCTTTGAGCCGAGGCTTTCGTCGGCGTAAAAGGGGCCGTCAACGTAAGTCACCATTTTGGGCTTTAGAGAAAAGCGCCTTTTTTGGTAAGTGTTGGTGAAGCAGTAAACGGGCGTCTTGAATTGGATGGGGTACCTGAAAGACACGTCCAAAAAGGGGCGGATCTTTGTGTAGTAGGGCCAAATGTGCGCTTCCGGATAAATGCAAATCGCTTGCTTTTCGGCGACGCGCCTTTTTACGATTTCCATAAAATTTTTTGTCGCGCCCAAGTTGTCAGGGAGCGGAAGGGCGCCCAATATTCTTGTCTTTAATCCAAGACCCGGAATCGAAACGTTGTTGGCGTGGACGATTACGTAGACGCCCTTGGGAAAAGCCACAAAGGTCGGAATGAGCGCATCGGCTATCGGGTTTGTGTGGTTGGCGAAAAGGAAGATCGGGCCTTTTGGGCATTTTTTTAGGACGTGGCGGTTCACGATTTTGTGCCGGTACTTTAACTTGAGCCAAAGCCAGGCTATCGGCATTGAAAAAATTCTGTACCAAAAAAAGCGCTGCAAATTCCACCAAAAGCCGCTTTGTCCGTAGTCGTAGTTTTGGTCAATCGGAATGGCCTTGATTTGCATTTCTGAGAATTCGTCGTTTAGTTCGTCGGAATAGTAGATTACCCGCTTTTTTTCTTGCCTGGCTTTTTTCATAAGCGCACTCTATCATTTTTTTAAGAAAAAGTATACACTTTGAGCCTATGAAAAGAAATGCATTGTTTGGCGCTTTTTTCGCCGCCGTTTTTTTTGTTTGGAATTTTTCCGCTAGCGCGGAGATTACGCCGGCCGCGCAAAAAGCCGTTGACGATTTTATGGCTCTCAGAATGAAAATCGCGGGCCTTGGCTCCGATTCGGCTTTGGCTCAGGTCGAGGCCTTTGAAAAGAAGCTTGCGGTAGACACATCGTTCCGCGAAAAAGAGGACAGGTTGGTCTTGGTCAATTTTATCGTGATGGAAAAATACAATTTTTTGCGAAAGCAAAAGGGTACGAAGGACCAGCTTAAAAAGCTTCTTAAGGAACTAAAGGAAAAAAACGAGGATTGGTTTGACGCGAACGGGGAGGACAAGGCCGGCAAGTGGCTTTTGGCCACCAGCGCCGACGTCACTTCTTGCTACATGTCCTATTCGCTTTCGGAAGTGATAAAAAGCGGAATGGCTTTGCGCGACAGGTACAAGGAGTCGGTGGAACGGGATCCAAACTTTTCTTACGGCTGGAACAATTTGGGCCAGTGGTATTACTGGGCGCCCGGCATTAACGGCGGAAGCGACAAAAAGGCGGGCGAGGCTTTTGAGGAGGCCGTGAAGGCGGCCAAGACCAAGGCCGAAAAATTTTTTGCCTGCGTTTTTTATTCGCAGTTTATGTTTGAGGAAAAGGAATTTGACAAGGCCGCTTCTTTGCTTGACCAGGCGGAGGCGCAGGATCCAAAAAATCCTTACGTCGCCTTTATGCGAAAGATAAACGCCGGCGGCGATTCTTTCTTTGACTGGAACAAAAAGAATTCGCAAATGGATAATGACAAAAAGAAATAAAAGCGCTAATTTAGTATTATGAATTTTTCGCGAATATTTTTAAAGAAGAACGAAGAGAAGGAAATTAAGGGCGGTTTTTTGTGGGCCTTTGACAACGAGCTTGGCCGCGTAAAATATTTTGAAGGAAACGAATGGAAGGAATGCCAGTTTGTTCCCAAGGAAGATGGCAAGGCCGGCGAGTCCTTTCCTGTAAAGGACGGAGAGCTTGTCGAGCTTTACACAAACGCGGGCGCCTTTTTGGCCACAGGAATTTTCAACCGTTCCTCAAAAATAACCGTGCGCCTTTTGGGAACCGAAAAGGCCGAAGAAATTGACGCCGACAAAAGCGAATACATTTACAAGAAAATTTTTGACGCGATGAACTTGCGCAAAATTCATTTTGACCAGGGCGATTCCTTTAGGCTTGTCTTTGGCGAGGCGGACTTTTTGCCGGGCTTCATTTGCGAGCGCTATGTCGCCGAAGGAAGCAAGGTTTATTTGCTTGTCCAGTTCCTTTCGCTTTCGTGCGAAGTTTTTAGAAAGGAAATAATCTCCGCGCTCGAAAAGGTTTGCGAGCCTTACGCGATTTATGAGAGGAGCGACGCCGACGTCAGATTGAAGGAAGGCTTGGAACAAAAGAGCGGTTGGATTAAAAAGCCCAAGGGGAGCGAAGGTTCTCCCAACGACGGCGCGACAATAACGATTGTAGAAAATTCCGTTCGCATTCAAGTTGACTTGGCCAACGGACAAAAGACCGGCTACTTCCTTGACCAAAAATTCAACCGCAAGGAAATCTGGAAGTACTGCCGCGGAAAGAATGTCTTTGACGCCTTTAGCCATACGGGAGCCTTTGGACTCAACGCCTTTATGGCCGGAGCAAAAAGCGTTTTGTGCGCCGACATTTCGGAAGACGCCGCCGCTTTGATCAACACGAACATAAAGTTGAATGGAGCGGAGAAGGTTGTGTCCGCCGTTTGCGCCGATGTCTTTGATTTGCTCAAGCAGTACGAGTCGGAAGGAAAAAAGTTCGACGTGATAATCCTTGATCCGCCGGCCTTTACAAAGAGCGCCAAAATGATTAAGAAAGCTTACGGCGGCTACAAGGAAATCAACTTGCGCGCGATGCGAATCCTTAACAAGGGCGGCATTCTTGTAACTTGCTCTTGCTCGCACTTTTTTGACGAAACGAATTTTTATTCGATGCTCGCGTCGGCCGCAAGCGACAGCCACAGGCGGGTTCAAATTTTGTCAAAGGGCGGAGCGGCTCCCGACCATCCGGTCTTGCTGGGCTATCCAAAAAGCGAATACCTTAAGCGCGCAATCTGTAAGGTGCAGTAAATGTACAACTGCGTCGTTCTCCTTGGGCCCACCGCCGTCGGAAAGACCGCGATCGGAGTCCGCTTGGCCAGCGCGCTTGGAACGGAAATAATTTCCGCGGACAGCCGGCAAGTCTACAAGGGCTTGGACATCGGTAGCGGAAAGGACTTGGCCGACTACGTTCTTGACGGCGTTCAAATTCCATATCACTTGATTGACGTGGCCGACTTGAGCCAAGAATACTCGGTCTTTTTGTACCAAAAGGATTTTTACAATTGCTTTTTGGAAATGCAGGCGCGCGGCCTCGTTCCGCTTGTAGTCGGCGGAAGCGGAATGTACGTCGACGCGGTCGTCCGAGGCTACGACTTGGTTCCTGTTCCGGAGAACAAAGAGCTTCGCGCCTCGCTTGCGGACAAATCGCTTGAAGAGCTTGGAAAAATGCTCCTTGCCTTAAAGGGCGGCTCGCTGCATGTTCCCCGAGACTTGTTGGAGAGGGAGCGCGTCGTCAAGGCTATAGAAATAGAAACTTTCATTCAAAGCCCCGAATGCGAAGCCTTTAAAAAAAGCTTCGCGCCGCGCCCCGACATCCGCCCGCTGGTTTTGGGAACGACCTTGCCGCGCGAGAAGCTTAGGGCCAACATCGCGCGCCGCCTTGACCAGCGCCTTGACGAAGGAATGATCGAAGAAGTCAAAGGCTTGCATGAAGATGGCGCCTCCTGGGAGCGCTTGGAAAAGCTGGGCCTTGAGTATCGCTTTGTCTCAGAGTTTTTGCAAGGAAAATATTCCAGCCAAAAAGAAATGCGCGATTTGTTATGCACGGCGATTTGCCAGTTCGCAAAGAGGCAAGAGACTTGGTTTAGGGGAATGGAAAAAAAAGGCGTGGTGATTAATTGGCTTCCGTTAGAGGGAAGCGCGGAAGAAAAAGTTAAGGACGCGATGGAGATTATAAAAGCGGCTGGAAAATGCGTGCCTCTTTAATCAAGTCAATTTTTTTTCTTTGGGTTAGTCTTTTTCAGTAAATCCAGAATAGGAACGTTCAATACCTTTGCGATTGCGACCAATTCAATGTCCGTGACAAATCGTTTGCCGCATTCGATTCGTTGAATAGCGTTTTTGTCAACGTCAATGCCGCATAACTGCAGTTTGTCGGCCAAGGCCCGTTGTGAGACAGTCGGAACAATCGCTTTTCTTATCCGCGCGATGTTTTCCCCGGAGATGTTGTTGTAATTTCCATTCTTATTTTTGAACATATAAATCGTGACATTTAGTGCTTGTCAATACTGTAAATGTATGGTATAAATGATAAGTAGTTGACATTTAGTGAGTGTCAAAAGTGAATTTTGGAGGAAGTGATGAAATTTACGGAAGTCCTTGAGAAATCAAAAGAAAAATGTATTCTCATATTGGGAAAAATGCGGCCGGCTTTAGACTACGTGGCGAAACGAAAAAAGCGTTTTATTCTTGGTGGAATAGGTGCGTTGATTGTAATGCTTATGCTTTATTCTGTTGTTTCAACTGGATTGGCGCGGAAGAAAAGGTCTGATGCTTTTGATCGAGTTTTCAGATATGGTTCTGCTGACTTATCATACAATCAAAAATGGTCAGTTTATCAATGCAAAGATGGAGATGAGGCTGAAGCTGTTATTTGGTGGGTCTTTCTTAATGAGTATGGTGAAACGGAAGAAACCGCGAAAAAAGTCAAGTCAGCTTTTGCAAAGGCTATTATGAATAAGGATCGATGGGATGAGAAATTTTTTGAAAAGTGGTATGAAAACTTTTTGTTTTACAATCATGTTAGTGCCGTGGAAGAGGGGGATTACATCGTTTATTTAAAGGATGAAGATGCTTGTCTTTGGTGGTCTATAAAATATAACAAGTGGTTGCTAAGAAAGTATGGAAAATCCATAAAAGCAATTTCATGGAAAAATACAACCTATGCAAAAATTTCGTTGTATTAAAATGTGAGGTGTTTATGAAAAAAATTATTTTTGTTTTGTTCTTGTTTTCTATTTCCTTTTTTTCTTGTAAAGAAAAGTCTGATGTTTTTAATGATGTGGAATTTGCTGGGGATACAATAAGATTGCCTTATTCTCATTTTTATCATTGTCATATGACAACAGATGTAATGCCAAATTATAAAAGCATCGAGTTTCTTGCATACTCTGATGCGAATGAATTAAACTTCGCGGTTTCTAAAATTCAGATGCCTGACTTTTATGGACTTACAGAAGATGATTATCTTGATATGATAACAAAAGATCTTATAAAGGCCAACATAATTGAAGAGTCAAAGAAGAATTCAACCAATAATTATGTTTGGCAATATACAAGGTCAAGAGAGGATAGCAAGAAGAAGTATTTGTTTGTGCTTTATATTGAAGATACAACATTGGGAATTTTGTCAGCTTCCTCAAGCAATGTTATATATAAGGTTGTGGGCCATAAATAATTGGGAACAAGTCTGAGGTGTAAGTAAGTTGGTATGAAGTTTTGTAAAGTCATCGTTTGTTTTTTGTTGGCGTTATGTTTTGTTGCGGGCAACGTCAAGACTGTCTCGGCGGAAGAACGGAAAGAAATTGCGGATTTATACGCTAAGAGTATGCAAGAGGCAAAACAGTATGAGAATAGCAAAGATTGGATTTGGGCTTTGAATGCATATTATAACGCTTTGGAAACATGGAGGAATTGGGATGAAGCCATGGCGGCTTATAAGGCTTATTCAGAACTTGCAAGCATAATAGAAAGCGGAATGCCAGGGAGAGGCGAATTTGACAAGTTCTCGCTTTATGAAGGTTGGAAGAACTTGTTGATTGAAACAGAGGAATACGGCAACACGATTTTTCCTTATGAGTTATATTTCGGATCCTTCGAAACCGTAAAGTTGGATTTGGAAAACAAAAGCGCCGATTATTCAGTTCGGGTGTCGTTCGCGCATTCAACTAGATATCTAAAGACGGTTGGCGTTGTAGCTAAGGGCTATGCAAAAGCTCGGCAAGACGCTTGGACGGAATTGCCAGAGAAATTTCCAGATGCGCCATTGACAAAGAATTCTTTGTGGATAGAAACAAACGGAACAAAAATGAGCGCTTTTGCTTATTCATATGGATATGACGCTGTATTCAATTGTAAAGCTGCAGTTCCCTATGAATGTGTGTTTGAAATAATAGGCGATGATGGAAGTGTTTTTGCGGAAAGTTCTGGCTATGTGATAGGCGATAATACGGAGACTTCAAATAACAAAGATTTGCGTTATTTTGGCCCAAATGTAATTTTTAAAAATGTTCCGTCCGTTGGAATCAAGGCGATTGATTCTGGAAAAGCGTTTGTTCGTCTAAAAAGTATAAAACTGATATACGGGGAAGTTTCTTTGCATGCTGAAGGACGATATTTTAATGGCGGGAATCGAAAAGATGTTCTTTGTGCTCCCGCTCAGATGCATTCCTATAATCAGGCGTCAGGGGCAGAATTTGTGTTTTGTGAAAGAAATATTTTTAAGGAATTTAATCCTACCGTTGTAATTTCGGACAAGAAAGTTCATTGCTTGTATCTCACTCGGGCTGAGGCTTTTAGGCTTGTTTTTGGCGATGCGGATGTTTCTGTTATGCTTCATGACTTTTTCAAATATGAAGCGTACATTCTGTGCAATGAATTGAGTAGAATTTTAGGCAGGACACCTGTTTATTATTTAAATGGGAGTGACCGTTTGTGCGATTTTATGCTGGCTAATGATTATTCTTCGACCGTAGAAAGTATAAAAGTGGATGATGCGGAAAACGGCTTTAGAATGCCTACTCTTGAAGAAGTTCAAAAGTTCATGTCTCGTTCCGGGGATAAGTCTCTTCCCCCTGTTGAGGATTTAGGAAACATTTTTACAGGCAAAGCGTATAATTATTGCACGATAGACAAGAAATCTGTAAACAGCGCTTATTTAATGTTGTATTACTTGGAATAGAAATAAGAAAAGGCGAGAAAATAAAAAATTAAGCCCATCCTGAAAATGGATGGGCTCGTTTGTTTAAGCGCTGATGGCTTCTACAAAGTCTTCAACCTTTGTAAGGTAGCCGGTGCGGACACAGCTTTCAAAAAGCGATTTGCTGATGTAGTCAGTCTTCACTTCGTTGTATCCGTCCTGGTCTCGTACGATGCGAACAACGTAGCCGTCTTCCACTTCGCGAACTATTGTCATGTAGTCGTTTGCGTTTCCAATGCTTTTCAATGTATAGGTTCCCATAATTTCCTCCTATCTCAATTTTAAATAAAAGCAAATAAAACTTGCAAATTGCAAGCTCTAACATTATAATTGTCGGTAATGGGAGGAAATAGTTTAGTGAATTTTTGCGACGCCCACTTTCATTTGATTCCGTCACAAAAGGCTTTGGGGGAACGGCTGTCCGCACCCTTTAAGGCTTGCGCCGCCGCTCATTTTGTCGACGAGTTCGCCGCGCAAGAAGCGCGCGTCCGCCAGCTGAATTCAACTGTCATTGTCGGGCTTGACCCGACAATCCTTTGTTCTAAAGATTCCCGCGTCAAGCGCGGGAATGACAACGGTTCGCCCCGCTTGTTGCAGTCTTTTGGCTTGCATCCGCAGGAACCCCTTTTGGAAAATCTTCCGTTTTTGGAAGGCCTCTTGCAAGAAAAGCGGATCGCCGCGATAGGAGAGTGCGGCCTGGATTTTTTCACTCCTGAATTTTCCGCCAACCGCGAAGCGCAAGAAAAGGCCTTTGCCGCCCAGCTTGAATTGGCCGCGCGATACAAAGTCCCCGCCCTTGTCCACGCGCGCAAGGCTGTCCAAGAAATTTTCGCGGCGGCGGGCGCGTTAAAAAAAGTTCCCGCGGTCGTTTTCCATTCCTTTGCCGGAACGCCGGCCGACGCCCGTTCCCTCATGGCAAAGGGAATCAACGCATACTTTTCTTTTGGAAAGCCCTTGATGAACGGAGCCAAAAAGGCGATCGCCTGCGTCCGTTCCCTAGACATGGAAAGAATCTTGCTTGAAACCGACGCTCCCTACCAAACGCTAAAGGGCGAGACGGCCACAAGTCCCGCCGAAATCGCGGACGTTTACCAAGCCGCCTTTGAGATAAGAAACGCGGGAAGCCCCTTTGAGGCCCGGCCGTCATTTATGGATTTTGCCGCGTCAGTCGAGAAAAACTTTGACAAGGCTTTTTGCCTTAATCAATAGTTTTTAAGGGCTTGGGAAACTTCTTCCAAGCACTTTTGGTAGGAGTCGCAAAAGTCATTTGCGAGCTTGTCCATTTCTTCCGGGCTTCTTTGGCTTGCGTCGGGCGAAACTTTTGAGCGCAAAATGTCTTCCAGCTCTTGCGCCTGGCCGCCTATTTTTGTCGCGCCGATTTGGTATGACGCGCCCTTTGTCTTGTGGACAATCTTTGCCGCCGCCTCAAAGTCCCTTTTTTGAACCAAGGCCTTTAGGGCGTTTGGATCAAATTTGTTTTCCGTGACATAAGCGTCAAGCAGCATTTTATACAAGTCTTTGTCGCCGTCTAAAAAAGAGAGGCCTTCGTTTTCGTCTAAGTATTCCGCCATAAGGCCATTATAGACCTAAAAGGCGTTTTGCGCTAGAATAAAAGGGTATGAAGCTTTTAAAAACATTCTTTTTGCTTGACGCGATTTTCGCCGCCCTTTTTTCATTCGCGAACATTTATTTTGGCCTTGACGTAGCGGCTTTTGCCTTTCCGATCTCGCTTCTTTTTAACGCGGCCCTTTTTTATCAATTTTATTTTGGCCTAATTAAGGCTCCATCCCGCGGCAATTTCAACGCCGTGAAAAAGCTTTTGCAATACCAGCCCTTCGCGCACTTGGTTTCTTTCATCATCCGCCGTTCGGGAGAGAACGGAACGTCTTTTGTCTTTGACGTATTTTCGGTTTGTTTTTGGCTCTTGGCCTTTGTCTTTTCTTTGGCGGCCTTGCGCTTGATTTCCGACAAACAGCTAAAGAAAATCGCGCCGGACTGGCTTGAATTTTCCAAGCCCAAAAAACGCAAGGGCGGCGCTTGGCTGGCCTTTGAAATTTTGGATTGGGCGGACGCCTTGGTCCAAGCGGTCTTTATGGTTTTGCTCTTCCAGATTTTCTTCTTTCAGTTTTACAAGATTCCGTCGGAGTCTATGGTTTCGGAACTTTTGATCAAAGACCGCTTGATGGTTTCTAAAATAACGAGCGGACCAAAGTTTCCGCTTACAAGGGTTGGGCTTCCCGCTTTTAAAAAATACAAGAGGGGAGACATTGTCGTATTCCGCAATCCCCATTATTCAAGCGGAAGAAAGGACGAGGTCAAGTCCGTCGTTTCGGAATTGGTTTACATGCTCACCTTTACGACGGTCAACTTGAACGTTGACTCAAACGGACAAGTCAAGGCCGATCCCCTTGTAAAGCGCTTGGTCGGCGTTCCCGGCGAGCAGCTTATGATGCTCAACGGAGTCCTTTATTCGCGAACCAAGGACTCTCAGAATTTTTCTCCCGTTCAAGATGACGCAAAGTGGGCCAACTACAACCTCAACGAAAAAAGCCCTGAGATAAAAAGGTTGATACAAGAGTTCCCCATAAACCAAGAGGGCTACGAAGAAATGCTGGCCTTTGAAAAAGAGCGCGACTCGATGGACATAAGCGCCGCCAAAAAAGAATGCGAGCGCCTGGCATGGGACTTTTGGCGCTTGGCTCGCGGCGACAAACTGGGCAAGGCAAAAAAAGACTTTCTCTCGGACAACGAGCTTTTTGAATACAACATGCTCCGCGACAACTATTCGCTCACGACAAAGCTTATGGCGGCGGGGCAGGACGGCGTCGAATGGTTCCACGCCTTTATGACGGATTGGATCGACGAAGCCGAATCAAAAATCAAGGACGGCCTCTACGGCGGCGACTTGTACTCCGACTCAAACTTTAGGCTCAACTTGCTGATAAAGCTTTGCGTCGGAAAATTTGTTTTGAGGAACGCGCAGCTTATCGCGCAAGAGCTTCCTTATTCCAATTTGGTCGACGACCCGCAAATTAGGGAATTGTGGAACCGCGCCCAGCTTTTGCAGAGCTACATAAATTATTTGGACCGAAGAAACATGCCTGTCTTCCCGGCTTCCGCCGCCGACGGTTCGGCTTGCTACATTCCCGACGGCTGCTACTTTATGATGGGCGATAACCGCTTCAATTCTTTGGACATGAGGCACAGTTATGAGGAACGCCTTGTTCCCCTTACAGCTTGCGACGATTACTCAGTTTATTACTATACAAACATGGAGCCGCAGTGGGTAAGCCAGGACAAAATCCTCGGCACCACCGAATTCCGCTTTTGGCCCAAGGGCCGCATCGGATTTTTGCGATAAAAGCAGCGTCTGAAAGACGCGGTTAAACCGCTCGAACCAGCAATTTTATGTCTTGCAAGCAAAAGTCCGAGCGGCTGGCTTCTTGCGCTAAAGGCCGCGTTCCTAGTTCTTGAACAAAATCGCCGTCTATGGTAGTATAGTAATATTATGATAGTAGACAAAATATTGACCGCGATTTTTGGCTCGGCCAACGACCGCGAAGTAAAAAAACTGCGCCCGATTGTAGAAAAAATCAACGCCAGAGAGGAATGGGCGGCCTCGCTTAAAGACGAAGACTTTGCAAAGCAAACAAAAATATTCAAGGAACAGCTTGCCGCGGGCAAGACTTTGGACGACATTTTGGTCGACGCCTTTGCCTTGGCGCGCGAAGCCGCCAAGCGCATTCTAGGCGAGCGTCCTTACGACGTTCAGCTTATGGGCGCCTTGGTCCTTCACTCCGGCCGAATCACCGAAATGAAAACCGGCGAAGGAAAGACCTTGATGTGCGTCGCCGCAGTTTACCTCAACTCTTTGAGCGGAAAGGGCGTCCACATCGTAACGGTAAACGACTACCTTGCAGAACGCGACGCCGCCTGGATGCGCCCCGTTTACGCTCTTCTTGGCCAGACAGTCGGAACGATTCTTTCCAATATGGACAACGACGCCCGCCGCGCCGCCTATGCTTGCGACATCACTTACGGAACCAACAACGAATTCGGCTTTGACTACCTTCGCGACAACATGGTCGTGGACCTTTCAAACAAGGTTCAGCGCGGCTTTAACTTCTGCGTAGTCGACGAAATCGACTCCATCTTAATCGACGAAGCCAGAACTCCCCTTATCATTAGCGGAGCGGGCGAGGACGACACTTACAAGTATCACGAAGTCGACAAGTACATAAAGGAACTTACCGAAGTCGAAAAGGATCCCAAGACTGGCGACTATCCCGACGAAGTGCAAATGACTCCCGAGGAGCGCGCTGCCTTGCAGGGCGACTACACTTTGGACGAAAAGTCAAAGCGCGTTTCGTTCACCGACAAGGGCATGAACCACATCGACGCGATTTTGCACCAGCACAATTTGATTCCCGCGGGAACGACTGTATTTGACTCGGAGAACTTTGAGTTTGTCCATTACTTTACCCAAGCCCTCCGCGCCCACAAGCTTTATCACGTAGAAGTCGACTACTTGGTAAAAGACGGACAGGTAATGATCGTTGACGAATTTACAGGCCGCGTTTTGGAAGGAAGGCGCTACGGCGACGGTTTGCACCAAGCGATCGAAGCCAAAGAGCATCTTAGAATCGCCCAGCGCAACCGCACGATGGCGACAATCACTTTCCAGAACTTCTTTAGAATGTACACAAAGCTTTCAGGCATGACCGGAACCGCGGCCACCGAAGCGATAGAGTTCAACAAAATCTACAAACTCGACGTCGTCGCGATTCCCACAAACCGCCCCGTCGCCCGCAAGGACGAAAACGACGAGGTTTACCTTAACGAAAGCGACAAGTGGGAGGCGATTTGCAAAGAGATTCAAGCCGCCCGCGAAAAAGGCCAGCCTGTTTTGGTCGGCACTATTTCCGTCGAAAAGTCAGAGCGTCTTAGCGCGCTCCTTACAAAAAAAGGAATTCGCCACGAAGTTTTGAACGCCAAGAACCACGCCCGCGAAGCGGCGATTATCGCCGAGGCGGGCGCCAAGGGAGCGGTTACGATCGCCACCAACATGGCCGGCCGCGGAACCGACATCAAGCTTGGCGGCAACCCCGAAATGCGCGCCCGAAAGAGAGCCGGCACTGAAGCGACAAAGGAGCAGTACGAGGCCGCTCTTGCGATTGAAAAAGAGCAGTGGAAAAAAGACTACGAGGAAGTCAGAAGCCTCGGCGGCCTTTACGTCATCGGTTCAGAGCGCCACGAAAGCCGCCGCATTGACAACCAGCTTCGCGGACGATCTGGACGCCAAGGCGACCCCGGACGCTCAAAGTTCTATATTTCTATGGACGACGACCTTATGCGCTTGTTCGGCGGCGAGCGCATGAAGAACATAATGACCCGCATCGGAATGCAGCCCGGCGAGCCCATCGACCACCCGATGCTCAACAGGGGAATAGAGCGCGCCCAGCACAAGGTTGAGGAACGCAACTTCGAAATAAGAAAGCACTTGCTTGACTACGACGACGTTCTCAACGAGCAGCGCTCAGTAATTTACGAACAGCGCGACGCGATTTTGGCCGACAACGATTTGAGCGGCCGCGTGTTCAACAACGCAAAGGATTTCTTGACCGACTTGTTCGCCCAATACGGAAAGAAGGGCAACGAAAAGGAAATCGGCGAAGAGATTAAGAATGTCTTTGGCTTGCAGCTTCCGCCCGAGCGCTTGAACATCGAGGCGATTGAAAGCGAGCTTCAGAACGACATCACTCAAAAGGAAACGCTTGTAGGAAAAGAAAACCTCAACATGTTCATCCGCTACCAATACATTCAGGTCATCGACAAAAAGTGGCTTGACCAATTGGAAGCGCTCGAAGCTTTGCGCGAGGCGGTAAGCTTGCGCAACTACAGCGGAAAGAATCCTTTGACCGAATACAAGATTGACGGCTTTAACATTTTCTATGACGCGCTTGACTCGATCAGGCAGACGATAATTTCGCGCTTGTTCAAAGTTAGAATCCAGCTTAGCCCCGAAGCCTTGGCCGAGCGGCAAAGACGAGAGGAGGCCGCCCGCATGAGCGCGCTCAACGCCCGCCACGACGAAACAGGCCAGAACTTTGGAGCCGCTCCAGCCGCTCGTCCCAGCGCCTTTGACGGAGACGCGGCAAGAAGGCAGGCTGCCAGCGGAGCCATGCAAAAGAGCAGACAGGGCGCGGCTGTCACCGTAAGAAGAACGATTCCCAAAGTCGGAAGAAACGATCCCTGTCCTTGCGGAAGCGGAAAAAAATACAAGCAGTGCCATGGTAGGAATGAATAGGATTTTTTGCGCGCTCGCAATACTGTCTTCTCTTTGCGTTTTTTCGTGCAAAAAAAGCGCGAGCGTTGCCAGCGTAAAAAGGCAGGAGCTTTTTTCGCTCAAGTACGGTTCCTTTGAAGGCCAATTGAACATGGCCGGCGGCCTAAACGCTACCGGCGCGGTCAACACGGCGATCGCCATGCGGGACGGATTTTTCTACGTTTCAAACGGCGAGTCGCAAAAGATTTTGGAGCTCAACTCTTACGGCGACTTGCTGACCCTTTACCACAATCCCGAGACAAATCCGACGCCGCTTTTTGACAATTCGGACTCAAGGCAAGCCGCTTCTTCAAAAAACGTGAGCACAAGAAAAACTGTCGACTATCCCTTTAACGCGCCTTCGCTTTTGGCCTTGGACTCAAGCAAGTACATTTACGTAGCCGAAACCCTTCCCAAAGAAAGGCAGGAAAGCGGCGACAACAAAATTCTTTTGCAAGTCGTCTTGCGCTTCAACTCAAATTCATTTGTGGACTACATCGGCCAGCAGGGCGTTGGTGGAACGCCGTTCCCCTTTATTAGAAACATTTACGTCACCCAGGACGATTGCCTTGTCGTCGTTTGCGTCGTCAACGAAGGCTTTGAAGTCTTTAGATACAATCCGCAAGGCTTTCCCTTGTCGGACACTCTGATAAAGTATTCCGACGCTCCTGAATACGGCGAGACAAAAATGGGCGTCACAAAATACGCCGAGATAGAGAACGTGATTCCGGACCCCGCGTCCGACCGCTTGTTCGTTAAGGCCGATTACTACGAAACTTCGATTGACGTTTCAAGCAAAGTGCAGAACGGAATTTCAGATCCGGTGAGCGTCGTCTTTCCCTATGACTTAAAGAAAGGAACTTTTGGAACGGGAATTGAGATTCCCCCGTACGAAGAGACAATCTCGGACGGCTTTTCAAAGCAAGTTTATAAATTGCCTTACGACATGATTGGCGCCACAAAGAACGGCTGGCTTTTCTTTACGATCGCGCTTGAGTCTGGCTGCATGGTTCAAATGCTCAATTTGGAGTCGGGCCGCGTGGTAAGAAGACAGTTGAACTTTGACGCGGCCAGCGTGGTTTACAGCTCTTACTCTTTGAGCGACACTGGAATCGTAAGCGCGCTTTTGGCTGAGCGCGACAAGGCCAAAGTCGTTTGGTGGAGAACCGACACGCTTGTAGACCAGTAATTTTGGGGAGGAGGGGAAATGGCTTTTTACGACAACATACCAGAAACCCGGCCGGCAGACGGCGACAGTTCCGACGGAATGGTCTTTCGCTATAACCGCGAGGAACGCATAAAAAACGCCCCTAAAATCGTTCAGGATTATTACGCTGGAAAATTGAATCCCACTAAAGGCCTCTTTAAAGTTTTGGTCGCGACAAAATTCAACCGCTTTATGCTTTTTACCGTCGCCCTTTGTTTTGCGGTTGTCTTGATTGTAAACACTTTTGGCTCTCGTCCTAATTTGGTGACAGCGGCGGGTTTTGAGATTGAGCTTAGCGCCTTTTGCTATGACGAGAGCGTTTACGCGCAAATAAAAGTCCATCCCTTAAAGAAAAGCCTCGCCGACAAAAATTTTCCGATTGACCAATACATAAAGGACCAAGAGAAGGTTTCGTCAATTTTTTCTTTTGTGGATGTTGACGGACAGACTTTGGACAAAATTCAAAAATCCGCGGAAATTGAAAAAAACGCCTTTTTTTTAAGGACAAACAGCCCGGATTATGATATAATGAAAGTAGAAGCCAGCGTTGAGCTTTTGGGGCAAAAAGTTGATTTGACTTCAAAAGTCGCGCGGCGCGAATAGAAAAAGGCAGGTTTTTATGGCCCAGTTTTATTGCTTGTCAGTTTTGTTGAGTATTTTGTGCGGCTTGATTTTGATTTACGGCCAGGACGAAGGTTTTGGTTCGGATGACTTTGAGGAGGGAACGGAAAAAAAGTCCATTCCGGGTCTTGAAAAAATCCAGGAAGGAATTTCCGGCGAGTCGCTTTTTGCAAATCCGACGTTTAGGCTTGTTTGCGGAGCCCTTTGCTTTGTCACGGGCTTTGTGATTTTCTTTGTTCCTTATCATGGAATCTCGGTGATCGGCGACTTGATTCCGTCCTTTGCCTGCCTCTTTGCGGGAGCGACTGTTTTGCTTGGATACTTTGAGGAAAAGAGCGATTCGTTTGTCTTGCCCGAAGTTTTGGACAACGCGCTTTTTGCCAACAAGCTTTACATTGGAATTGCCGCCATTCTTATCGGCGTGGTTCACTTTATCCTTCCTGGAGTTCCGCTTCTATGAAAACTTCCATCGCTTGCGTTGTTTTGGGAAAAAGTCCTGAGACACAAAACAAAATTTTGATTGCCCATAGAGCGCAAAAAGGCGACATGGGAGGCCGTTGGGAGTTTCCGGGCGGAAAGGTTGACCAAGGCGAAAGCGACCGAGACACGATTGTCCGCGAGATGCTGGAAGAATTTGGAGAGAGCGTTTTGGTGGGCGAGTTAATCGCCACGTCCCAATTTGAGCATAAGGGCGAAGCTTGCCTTTTGCGCGCTTACGAAGTTTTTTTTAGCAACGACGGTTTGGAAAAGCCTTTTTCTTTGACCGAACACACCGAAACAAAATGGGTGGAATTTGAACAAATCCCTACAGACAACTTTGTCGACTCTGACTTGAAAATTTTGCCGCAGGTAAAAAAATACATTGAGAAAAATTATGAGGGCCGCTAAAAGCGTTTTTGTCGCAATCATTTTAATTTCTCTTTTGCCTTTGTTCGCTGCCTCTTGCAACAAGCATGACGCTTCAGAAATCGCGCTTGACACTTCGGATCCGCTGGCGCTCGCCCCTGACGTTCGTTGGGCGGTTGTCGTGGAGCCTTACGCGGCCTTTAGAGAAGAAATTTCTTGGGACGCCGAGGCCACTGACTATTGCAAGCAAGGCGAGCTTTTTCCGATTTTGGCGAGCGCAATGGCAAGCGAAGAAAACGGCGGCGAAACTTGGTACCGCTTTAAGGACGGCTGGCTTCCGGCTTCGGCCTTGACGGTTTATCCGAATAAATTGAGGGCGCTAAAAGCGGCCGCCTCCTTTGGGGGCGACAAATGAAGGCCGCTCAAAAAGAAATTCTTTATGAAGTCCTAAAAAAAACTTCCGGCGCGATTCTTGGATACACAACAAAAGAATTTGCGGCCGCTCCGCAATTTGCCGACGACACTGAGCCTTCCGCCGTGCCTTCGCAAGTTGAATCCGTTCCTTCAAAAGCCCCGGATTCCGCTCCCATTCAAGAGCCGGATTCCGCCCTTGCAAGCGGCGGCGCGACAATCGATTCCGTCAACCAAAAAATCGCCTCTTGCGCAAGATGCGGCCTTTCAAAGACAAGAAAGAACGTCGTTCCCGGAGAAGGCGTCTCAAATCCCCTTGTCCTTGTTGTTGGCGAGGGACCAGGCGCCGATGAGGACGAGCAGGGCCGCCCCTTTGTAGGAAAGGCCGGCCAACTTTTGGACAAAATGCTCGCCGCGATAAATTTGAGCCGCGACAAAAACTGCTACATAGCCAACATCGTAAAGTGCCGGCCGCCGATGAACCGGGACCCGGCGCCAGAAGAAAGCCAAGCTTGCCGCTCCTTCTTGGACGCGCAAATACACGTTCTAAAGCCAAAAATGATTTTGGCGATGGGCCGAGTGGCCTTGCAAAATCTTTTGGACACTTCCATCGGAATAAACAAAATGCGCGGCCAGTTCGTTGACTTTAAGGGCATTCCCTTTATGGCCACCTACCATCCCAGCGCGCTGCTTAGAGAAGAATCATTGAAGCGACCCGCTTGGGAAGACTTAAAAGCCTTTAAGCAAAAGCTTCTTGAGATTTGCCCGGACTACGATAAATGAAGTATTTGCAAATCGCCTTGAACGTTCCCGCAAACCAAACCTTTACATACGCCAATGTGGAGGCGGGGAAGCGGGTCGCCCAAGAAGAAAAAGAGCAAAAGGAATTGATTCCCCAAAAGCGCGCGCGCAAGGTGGACTCCTTTGAGGCCCAAGTCGGATGCCGCGCGGAAGTTATGTTCGGCAATAAAAAAACGACTGGAATCATAACCGCCGTCTTTGACGAGCTTCCCCAAGACCTTTCTTTTGATCCAAAAAAAATCCGAAAAATTTTGCGGGTCATTGACGAATATCCTCTTATAACAAACGAGCTCTTGGACTTGGGCCGTTGGCTAAGCGGCTTTTACTTGTGCCCGATCGGCGAAGTTTTGTGTTCGATGATTCCGGGAGCCAAAAGAGGCGGCGAGACTGGAATTTTTTCTTCGGTCGACGCGGATTCCTTTGAGGGAAAAAACGAGCTTTCGGCGGAGCAGGCGCAAGCGGTTGAAGAAATCGCGTCCTTGAGCGCGGACAAGGGCCTTTATCATTATCTTTACGGAGCGACAGGAAGCGGAAAGACCGAAGTCTTTTTGAGCGCGGCGGAAAAGATTTTGCAAAAGGGACAAGGCGTTTTGTATTTGGTGCCAGAGATTGGCCTTACGCCGCAAGTCGTAAGCGCCGTGACCCGCCGCTTTGGAAACACCGCCGCTATTTTGCATTCCGCGCTTACCCCGGCCCAAAAGCTTACGGAATGGAAGCGGATTGTCCAAAAAGAGGCTAGGGTCGTTATAGGAGCTCGCAGCGCGGTTTTCGCTCCGATTCCCGACTTAGGTTTGATCATCATCGACGAGGAGCACGATTCTTCCTACAAGTCCGGAAACTCTCCCCGCTACCACGCTCGGCAAGTCGCGATGCGGCGCGCTTCAAAATTAAAGATTCCCCTTGTTATGGGCAGCGCGACTCCAAGCGTCGAGGCTTGGAAAGCGATTCAAGACAAACAGTTCGTTTGCCACCGCCTTACAAAAAGGCTTAGCGGCGGCAAGATGCCGATTATTGGCGCGGTGGATTTGACCCGCGAAAAAATGAACGGCGCGATTTCGCTGGCCCTTGAAGAAGAAATAAGAAGCGCTCTAAAAGAAAAGCGGCAGGTTATATTGTTCTTGAACCGCCGCGGCTTTAACCATCTTTATAGGTGCAATGTCTGCGGCTACGAGGTCAAGTGCAAGAATTGTTCCGTTCCGATGACTTACCATAAGTCGCGAAACCGCTTGGTTTGCCACTACTGTTCCTACTCAATAGACCCTTTTAGAGTGTGCCCCCAATGCGGTTCTGTCGACATAGGCTATTCGGGTTTTGGAACGGAATTTATCGAAAGCGAGGTCAACTCAAAATTTCCGAACGCAAGAACGCTTCGCCTTGACACCGACGCTGTAAGCAAAAAGGGCGAGCTGGAAGAGAAAATCGCGGCCTTTAAAAAAGGCGAATACGACATTTTGCTTGGAACGCAAATGATCGCAAAGGGTCTCAATTTTCCCGCGCTAAAATTGGTCGGCGTGATTTTGGCGGACACTTCGCTGCATTTGCCGGACTTTAGGGCGTCGGAAAAAACTTTTAGCCTTATAACGCAAGTGGCGGGCAGGGCGGGCCGCTTTTTCCCTGACGGTAAAGTTTTGGTCCAGACATATTCGCCGAACAATCCGGCGGTCTATTGCGCCTGCCATTCGCTCCCAAAAGACTTTTACGAACAAGAGCTTTCGACAAGAAAGCTTTTAAACTTTCCGCCGTATTCCCGCCTTTTGCGCTTGGTCTTTAGGAGCATGGTTCAAAGCGACGCCGAAGCCTTTGCCGACGACGCCTATAAAATTCTGTCCCAAGAGTTGGAGGCTTTAAAAGCCAAGCATCTTGCCAATTCCAAGGAGACCGAAATACTTGGTCCAAGCGAATGCCCTCTGGCAAAGATCAATTCAAATTACAGAAACCAGATTTTGCTTAGAGGGCCTTCAGTGACTGTCTTGCAGAAAATTGCCGCCAGCTTGATTTACGGCTACAGGGCAAAAGCGGGAGTTTACATCGAGGTCGACGTGGATCCCGTGAGTTTGTTATAGCGTTGTCATTGCCCGACTTGATCGGGCAATCTTTTCTCACAAAAGATTCTCGCGTATGTCGCTTCGCTCCATTTTGATATAGGATGCGATTCAACTGCGCTCTTGACAGAGCGCGGACAATCAAGCGCGAGAATGACAGGGGTCTAGACGTGTCGGCGAACGCCGTCAAACTTTACTTGCCACAAAAAGAGTCCGTCGGGCGGAGCGGTGGGGCCGGCCTCTGAACGGTCGCAAGCTTCCAAAGATTTCTTAAAGTCCGCCGCGCCTTTTTTGTTCTTGTCAAAGTCAATGAAAGTTCCTGTAAGCGAGCGGACCATTCTGTACAAGAAGGCGTTGGCCTCTATTTCGAACACAATCTTTTTTTGTCCAAACGAATCCTCTTCCTCAAAGAAAAAGGCGTTGTCGATGTAGCGCTTTGTCGAAAGGCTCGCGTCGCCTGCGCCGGCGAACGTCTTGCAATCCAATTCGCCGCGCAATACGGAAGCCATGTCGTTTAGGTTTTTAATGTCGGGCTGGTGGTTTATTGGCCAAACGTAACGGCTGAAGGCGGCGGACGGAATTTGCTTTGGCAAAATAAAGTATCGGTAGACGCGGCTTGTCGCGCTAAAGCGGGCCGAAAAATCTTGGTCAACCGAGCGCGCTTCGTTTACTCTAACGTCGCGCGGCAAAAAGTTGTTCAAGGCCCTGGGAATGTTTTGGTCGGGAATGGAGTCGACGGGACACAAAAAGTTCGCGGCTTGCGCCTTTGCGTGCACGCCGGAATCGGTTCTGCCGGAACCTTGCAAATTGATTTTTTGTCCAAACAGCTTTTGCAGCGCGGCCTCAAGCTCGCCTTGGACGCTTCTTTGTTCGTCCTGCCGCTGCCAGCCGCAAAAATCCGTTCCGTCGTATGAAATGGAAAGAAGAATGTTTTTGGCCATTTATGCCCGCCGCGCCGTCATTCAATCGCTATGTCAGCGTCGCCCAATTCTTTGTTGAGATTGTCGTAAAGGTTTCGCGAGTGCTCCAAAAGGGGGCCCGGCTTTTCTTTGGTTGACTTTCCAAGTCCAAAGATGCGGGCGATCGCGATTTTTGATTCGTCCAACTTTTTGAGGCGCAGGGCTTGGTCTTCTGTCTGTCCGTACTTGTACTCCAAAAGGCCGCACAAGTAGATGACGCCGTCCCAGCCGTAATTTTTGTCAGTGTCCGGGCCCATGTTGGCCAAGGTGGAGCTTTTTTCGACGCGCTTTGACTCGTTGATTACGGCTTGCTGGTAAAAGAAAATAGCCTTTTGGTAAAAGATTTTCGCCACCATGTCAAAGTTGTGGTCGGGAACTTCTTCGTTGAGGTCGTTGCAAAGCCAAGCCAAGCGCAGGCTAAGAATGGCGCGCTTCATTGTCGGCAGGTAGGCGAAGTCCACTTCGTCGTATGTCAAGATTGCCAAAAAGTACATGGCCGCGCCGTCAAGCAAATTGCGGTTGCGCGTAAGGTTGTAGTATGGAAAAATCATGTTGGTGAACTTTTTGCGCGCTTCCATCGTTTCGTAAATGCGGTCAAGGGAGGCTTGGTCCTTTATGTCGTTGAAATCGTTCCAAAAAAAGGCTGAATGGCAGTTGGGGCAAGCGCCGATCGCGTAAATAAGAGGATTTATTTTTCCGTAGCGGGCAGTGGGAATGTATTCGCGGTGGAGCTCTTCTGTCAAGGCGCCGGCGTTAAGGCGGCCGCTTCCGGTAAGCATTTCTTCGCGCTGAAATTCTTTTTGGCAAACGGGACACTTAATCTTTGTCTTTGACCAATAAGAGACGGCGAGCGGCTTTTTGGGTCCTGTATCCTTTTTAAATCTTGTGTACATATTGCAACTATATCAAAAAACGGGCGGAATTTCAAGTTTAATTCCGCCCGCGTTTTTGGTCTTGCCTTTAGATTATCGTTCCGGCTGGGATTACCGCGTTCTTTCGGATGACGATTATTCCGTCCGCGCTGTAGAACATTCCGTGGTCGCCGTCCTTGTATTTTTTGCCCGAAACGTTAATCTGGCAGTTTTCTCCGATTCTGGCGTTTTTGTCGATAATCGTCTTTTCGATGTGGCAGTGCTTTCCGATTCCGATGTTGGGAAGCCCGGCCTTTTTGTTGCTTTCCTTTTCTTCCGCAGATTCGTAGTAGTCGGCTCCCATGATGATCGTTCCTTTGAGAATCGTTCCAGCCTCTACTATTGAGCGCACGCCGATGACCGACTTTGTGACCATTGAGTCGGTGATTATGCAGCCGTCGCTTGTGAGGGAGGCTGTGATGTCCGCGTGGTTCATTTTGCAAGGCGGAAGGTTGCGAGCGTGGGTGTAAATCGGCTGGGCCTCGTCAAAGAGGTTGAACTTTGGCTCGGGATTTGTAAGGTCGAGCGTGGCCTCGTAGAAGGAGCGGATGGTTCCGATGTCTTCCCAGTAGCCGTCAAAGACGTAAGAATTGATTTTCTTGTTCTTGATGGCCATCGGAATGATTTCTTTTCCAAAGTCGGTCTTGTCGTTGTCCAAGACTTCTTCCATTGTGGCCGCGTTGAAAATGTAAATGCCCATGCTGGCAAGGTATTCTTTTTCGGGCGCCAAGTCGGGGTTGCGCGCGGCGGCGGGAATCTTCCAGTCGTCGATGTTCAAGTCCGGCTTGGGCTTTTCCATAAATTCTGTGATGCGGTTCTTGTCGTCAATCTTCATGATGCCGAAGCCCGAGGCGTCGCGGCGGTTTACGGCGGTTGTGGCGATTGTCACGTCCGCTCCGCTGGCAACATGGGCGTTGAAGAAGGCCTGCAAGTCCATGTGGTAAAGCTGGTCGCCCGACAAAATGATGTAGTGGCTTGGGTTTTGCGCCTTAAAGTGGATGAAGTTCTTGCGAACCGAGTCCGCCGTTCCTTCGTACCAGCCGGAATGCTCCAAGGTTTGTTCCGCCGCCAAAATCTCTACAAAGCCGCGAGAAAAGCGGTCAAAGTTGTAGGAGTTTGTGATGTGCATGTGGAGAGAGGCCGAGTTGAACTGGGTCAAAAGGTAAATCTTTTTGAAGCCAGAATTGATGCAGTTTGAAAGGGGAATGTCTACGATTCTGTATTTTCCGCCGAACGAAACCGCCGGCTTTGAGCGGTCTTTTGTAAGGGGATAGAGGCGGGTTCCCTTTCCGCCTCCCAAAATAAGGGCTAAAACGCGAGATGTGTCAACTTTGTTGGACATTTGTTCCTCCGAAAATTTAGTAAAATGCAATATTTTTCTATAAATATAAGAATATTATAAACCCGTTTTTTGCATAACGCAAGGAAAAAATGAAAAAAAAGATGAAAAAACGGCAGTCCGGGCCCTAAGACACGAGCGGTCGCGAGCGGCGCTTTCCTTGACAAATCGGCCTTTTGGGGATTATAATTATAAAATTAGAAGAAAAATGGATTCATCGTGTACAATCATTGTTCCGGACGCCGACGTTCTTACAAAGCTGTGCGGAACAAACGACAGCAACTTAAAACTCATCGAAGAAAGCCTTGGAGCCACGATTTACGCCCGCGGAAACGAACTTTGCGTTGAGGAAGAAGATCCCGACATACAGCGCCGCTTTAAATTCATTGTCGACAGAATCATAGACGAAATCGAAGACGGCGCCGTCGATTCGGAGGACGCTGTCGCGTCGATATTGAACACAAACTCAAGGGCTGACCAAAATTCAATCAGCATAGTAGTTCCCGGCGGCGCGAGAAGGGTTTATCCCAAGACGCAAAACCAGGCCGACTACATCGCCATGATGAGAAAGCTTGACATGGTTTTTTGCGTCGGTCCCGCCGGAAGCGGAAAAACTTTTCTTGCGATTGCGGAGGCCTTGCGCCTTGTCCTTTCAAAGCAATGCAGGGGAATCGTCCTGACCCGTCCAGTGGTGGAAGCGGGCGAAAACCTTGGCTACCTTCCCGGAGACCTTGAGCAAAAGACGGCGCCGTATCTTAGGCCCCTTTACGACGCGATGGAAATGATTCTTCCCCGCGACACTGTCACCCGTCTTTTGGAAAGCCGCATAATCGAAACCGCTCCCTTGGCCTACATGAGAGGCCGCACCTTCTGCGATAAAATTCTTATCCTTGACGAAGCCCAAAACACAAGCCAAGAGCAAATGAAAATGTTCTTGACCAGAATGGGCTCCGGCTCCAAGGTCTTCATAACCGGCGACTTGACGCAAGTCGATTTGCCGAACCATGTTCAAAGCGGACTTACGCAAGCGCTCGCGCTTCTTTCTCGCGTTCCCGAAATCGGAATCATGAGGATGACAGGCCAAGACGTTTCGCGCAATTCGCTTGTAAAAAAAATAGTTAAGGCGTATGAAAATGGCACAAAGTAAAACTGAAGTGGTGGGCGCCAAGCCCGCTAGCGCTTTTAAGATAGCGGCAAAAAAACAGCTTCCTCGCGTAGTGACTGCGGGAATCGCTTTCTTGGCGATGGCGGTGATAGCGTTCTTCAACGTAAGCCGCAGCCTGACCGTGGCTTCGTTCGCTCTTGATGAATACGAGATTGGCCAAGTCGCCGACAGAACGATTGTCGCCGACCGCAACCTTCCTGGAACGATGGAATATCCGACTGTCGTTCAAAAGGGCGAGAAGGTTATTAAAAAGGGCTTTGTCATCACGGAAGAAGCCTACCGCAAGTTGGAAAAGATGGCCAACATCCACGAGTACATCGACTACCGCGCCTTCGCCGACTCTCTGATTTATTTGGCGCTTTTGATTGTCTTGTGGTTCTTCTTGTTCTCAAAGGTTTTGATTGGGCATACCGTTCACCTAAAGGAATCCATTGTAAGCGTCATTTTCTTTTTGGCGGTGTACGCCAGCGCTGTCTTTACCCGCAAGCTGACTTTTGCGGCCGGCTCTCCGTTCACTCTTTGCATTTTTATGCCGGCGTCCTTGTTCATATTTTTAATCGTGATTCTCTTTGGCGAAAAGCAGGCGGTTTTCTTTACCTTGATAAGCGCGCTCGGGCTTTTGAACGCTTCTAATTTCAACATCACGATTTTCCTTTACGCGCTTGTGACTGGCTTTGCCGCTTGCAGAATCGCGCGCAAGTTGGAGAACCGCATACAATTGGTTTTCGCCGCCTTGATCACCGCGATGCTGAACGTTGTGACTGCATTCTTGCTCAAGGTAATCTTTAACGAAAACTTTGACGGCTCTGGCATCATCGCTTTTGGCCTTGCGATAAACGGCTTCTTTAGCGGAATCTTGGCCTTGGGCTTTATCACTCCGCTTGAGCAAATATTGAATACGGCCTCTGTATTTAGGCTTACGGACTTGAGCGACTTGAACAATCCGATAATGCGTAAAATGCTCTTGACCGCGAGCGGAACTTACAACCATTCGCTTATGGTGGCGCAATTGGCCGAGAACGCTTGCAAGGCCATCGGAGCCAATTCCCTTGTCGCGCGCGTTGGCGCCTACTACCACGACATGGGAAAAATCGAGCAGAGCGAGTACTTTGTCGAAAACCAAAGCGGCGAGAACAAGCACGACGAGATAAATCCAAACCTTTCCGTTTCTATAATCCGAAGCCACGTAAAGAAAGGCGTTGAGATGGCCCTTTCCATGCGCCTTCCAAAGCCGGTGATCGACATTATTAGCGAGCACCACGGAAACGGCGTCATGCAGTATTTTTACCAAGAGGCTTTAAAGTCAAATCCCGACGCGAAGGTTGAGGACTTCTCTTACTTTGGAAATCCGCCCACAAGCCGGGAGAGCGGAGTCGTCATGTTGGCCGACACTGTCGAGGCCGCCTGCAGAACTTTGGACAAGCCGACTGTTCCCAGATTGGAAAAATTTATCCACACCCTTATCGAAGGAAAGATGCAAGCCGGCCAGCTTAAAAACTGCGCTTTGACCTTTGGCGAGCTGACCAAAATTCAGGACACCTTCGTGTCGATTTTGGCGGGCTACTACCATTCAAGAATTGAATATCCCGACCAAAAGGATCCTGACGCTCCTGAAAAAGAAAAGGACAAGGAAAAGGAAAGCAAGTCCGAAGGCAAGGCTTCCAAAAAAGGAAAGGCCGATGGCAAATAGATTTTTGGTTGACGCAAGCGGCATTGACGAGCCTGAATGGCTTGGCCGCGTGGAGCCCTTTATGCAAGAACTCGCCAAGGCTTTGTCTTTTGACGGCCAGGAAGTTTCCTTGCTTTTTTGCGGCGACGCCACAATCCAAGAATTGAACAAGAATTACCGTAACATTGACGCGGCCACAGATGTTCTTTCTTTTGAGAACGGAGAAAAATTTAAGGACGAGGCCGGCGTCGAATGGCTCTTGGCGGGCGACATCGCGATAAGCGTTGACACGCTAAAGAAGAACGCCGAGTATTTTGAGTGCGACGAAAATTCCGAATTGAAGCGCCTTTTGCTTCACGGATTCCTCCACCTAAACGGCTATGACCACGGCGAGGAGCACATTCAAAAGGACAAGGAACCTGAATGCGAAATGCTAAAATTGCAGGAAGATATACTTTTAAAATTTAAAGGGGAAAGAGTAATTTAATTTTATGGGACTGTTCAAGCATAAAAAAGAAAACAGCGAAGAAGAAGCCAAGCGCGAGATTCTCAACGAAGAAAAAAAGGACATGATTCGCGGCATCGAAGATTTGTCGGAAACCAGCGTAAAGGAAGTCATGGTTCCGCGCATCGACGTTGACTTCATAAACATCAACACGCCCAACCAGGAACTATTGGAAAAAATCGCGGCAAGCGGCCACTCGCGCTTTCCGGTTTACGCGGACTCAATTGACAACGTTGTCGGCGTTCTTTACGTAAAGGACATGATCCGCTGCTTTAGCAAAAACGAAGAGATCGCCTTGGACAAAATAATCCGCAAGGCTTTCTTTGTTCCTGAGTCCAAGCGCATAGACAGCCTTTTGCGCGAGTTCAAGCGCCGCCATGTTCACATCGCGCTTGCCGTCGACGAGTACGGCGGAATCTCAGGCATTGTCTGCATGGAAGACATCATCGAAGAAATCGTAGGCGACATTCAGGACGAGTTTGACAACGAGCGCGAGGACATAATTCCTCTTGGCCCCAACGTTTGGCTTTGCGACGCGCGAACCAGCCTTGACGATTTGAACGAAACAATCGGTTCGGATTTTCCTGTCGAAGACTTTGACACCTTGGGAGGCTTTGTCTTTGACATGTTCGGAAAAATTCCGGTAAAATACGAAAAGCATTCTTGGAATAATTACGATTTTATTGTGCAGGACATGGAAGGCCACAGAATAAACGTAATTAAGGTCATTCTAAAAAACGGGGAAAACAATGACGGTGGGAACACGGATCAAGGCTTGTAGCCTTTTGCTTATTTGCCTCTTTTGGAGCGGACTCAACCTTTTTGGACAAGGTTCAAAAAACGCCGCTTATCTTTTTGAAGAGGGAACGAATTTTCAAGACGAGCGCGATTGGTGGAACGCAAGCGAAAAATACCAAGAGGCGCTCAAGATAAATCCTTCTTACACGGACGCCTGGTTCCGCTTGGCCCAATGCGTCTATCAAATGAACCAAAGCGAGGCCGCTTTGGAATACTTGCAGAGCGCCAAAAAATACGCGCCCGGACGCAGCGACATTCTCAATCTGGAAGGCATGGCCTTGATTTCTTTGGGCCGTCTTGACGAAGCCCAAAAGATTTTTGAGAACGTTCAAAAAAAATATCCCAACGACATCGACTCCCGCTTTGGCTTGGCGGAACTCAATCTCTTTAAGGGCCGGGTTTCCGGCGCCGAAAGCCTTTATTCCGACGCGTTAAAACGCAACCCCGGAAACGCCAAGGCCTTGCTTTCTTTGGCCTTGATAAGCGCCGAGCTGGGAAAGACCCGGCAGGCCGAAACTTTTGTAAACCAAGCGATCCAAGCTCATGCCGAAAACCCGCAGGCGCATTACGTCGCTTCGTACTTGAACTTAAGGAATGGCGACGCAAGCGCGGCCGAAAAACGATGCTTGGCTTCGATCCAAGTTGACCCCAACTATTGGAAGGCCTACGAGCTTTTGTCATTGATTTACTTTGAGCAAGGCCGCTATAGCGAAGTGATCAACTTGGCCGACATGATGATTTCGCGCGACAGAAACAACGGCCGCGCGTGGTACATCAAGGGCTTGGCCCTTCACAAGCTTGGACAAAACGCAAAGGCGATTGACATTTGGTCGCGCGGCCTTGACGCCGTTCCCCAAGACGAGGTGATGCGGGCTGCCTTTGAGCTTTTGGTTTTTGACGACGTTGACATTGAGGACGCCCGCCGAAAAGTTTGGGCAAAATACCACATTCAAAAGGGCGCGGATTACGCAAAAAAATACGCTGGCCCTCAAATGCGCTACGAATACCAAGCCGCCCTTAGATTGGAGCCAACAAATTACGCGGCCCGCTCGGCCTTTAGCAAGCTTTTGCGCGCGGAAGGCTTTAGCGAAAACTATTTGTCGCAAATTAAATTCATTCAAGAAAACGAAATCTTAAAAAGCGGAATCGAAGAAGCCAAGAAAAACGGAAAAAAGATTGCCGAAGACGACGAGAAAATCGCCTTTGTCCGCTTGTCCGACACCGTCGAGGGCTACGAATATCTTTTGCAAGACACGCTCGCGTCAAAGTGGGACGTCAATCCCTTCTTCTTGGACAAGACGCGATGGACTATAGGCCTTTACAGCCTTCCTTCAAAGGGAACGTCTCCGCACCCAGAGCTTTCGAACATTGCCGCCGACCACTTGGCCTTGATGTTCAGGGGAATCTTGGGAACCAGCGCAAGGATAGTCACTTCGACAGCAACATCCTTTGGCTCGGCTTACGCCGACGCGCACAAAAACGGCTACGATTATTTTGTGCTTTTTGACGCGACCGAAAGCGAGCGGGACATGAAGTTTACCGCC
The DNA here is from genome assembly GCA_017645785.1 of Treponema sp. Lineage (GTDB taxonomy): Bacteria > Spirochaetota > Spirochaetia > Treponematales > Treponemataceae > Treponema_D. Next base: position 95,487 of record JAGCNW010000010.1, on the reverse strand, counting down.
GAAGTTTATTCGGCCAGAACGGGAACGCCCACCCAAAGTTTTGCCGTCTACAAGACGGGCAACAACCGTTACGCGCAATCCTTGCTTTCTTTGCGCCAAGGCATTTTGGACATCCTTCCGGTCCGCGCCAAGCTTTTGGAGCGCAGCGGAAACGACGTTTTGGTAGACATAGGAAAGACCGAAGGAATGGTCAAGGAAGCCAAGTTCGCGGTCATATCGCGCGGCGGCCTTAAGACAGCCGACAGCGGAAAGGGCTTGCGTTTTGAAAAGGACAATTTGCTCGGAACTGTAACGCTGACAAAAGTCGGCGAGGACATATCTGAAGGCGTCTTGAGCGACACAGGCTTTTACGACCGCGTCAATCCTCGCGACGAATTGCTTTTGATCCAGCTTCCAAAGGATGACAAGGACGCTTCAAAAACGGCGCAAGACACCGCTCCCGCGGCTGACCAAAACGGAAAGCCCCTTGACGGAAGCCCGATTGAAGCCGCCGCCGCTGATCCCTTGCGGGGAGCCAATTCCAAGGCCGCTCGGACACCCGAGCTTTTGGACATGATAAGGGGCCTTTATTAGTTTATCGTAAGCAAGTCAAGGCTTGAGTCGATCCACTGTTTTGAAAGTTCCGGGAAGGCGTCCTGGACGTTCAAGAAGCAGCGGACGGCTTTTTCGTAGTCCTTGCAAAAATAGTGGCTTTGGCCTAGGTAGAACTGGGCCCTTTCGGTTGTCGCCTTGTTGCGGTGCACGCTCAAAAAGTCTTGCAATATTTCAACGCTTTCGGCGTATTTCTTGGGAGCCAAGCCGGCTCTCAAACATTCAAACAAAGTGTATTCGTCTCCGCTGTCAGGAGAGAACATGTCTTCCTCAAAGAAGTATGGGCTTTTAAATTCAACGGCCCTTGGAGCTTTTTTGCTTCCCAATTCTTTTGCGGCTTTCTTTGACTTTTCGCTCATCTTGGCGCGGCCTTCGTTAAAGCCGAGCAAGGTTCCGGGATTTGGAAGGGGAGCGTTTCTAAGGGGCGTTTCAGCTTGCTCTTTTGGAAGCGGCGCTTTTTCGGAAACTTTGTTTTCCGGTTCAAAAACTTTTTCCGGAATTTTTGGCCGCGCGCCTTTTGCGGTGGCGTTGACTCCTGGAATTATGATTTTATAAAGGCCCTTTGAGGTTTCGGCCAAGACGGCGTAAAAGTAATCGCCGGGCGCCGGAGGAATGTCTGTGTATGAGCTCTTTGAAGGCTCCAATTGCGCGATGGGCTCGGCGCCTTGGATTTCTTGGTATGAGACGCAAGGCTTTTTTGTTCGGAATATTTGAACGCCTTGAACCTTAGGCTCGCATTTGGCGGGAAAGTCCCATTCAATCAAAATGCTTTTTTCTTCTCCGCTGGCAGCCTTTATGTAAGTCGCCACAGGCTTTCCTTGGGCAAAGACGGGGAGTGAGAAAATGGCGAGAGCCGTCCAAAAAATCAAAGAGTGTTTGTTTGCCTTCATACTTTTATAATATCGGCGTTTTTTGTTTTCTTCAATAGTTATACATGCAATGCGGGATTTCGGCTGTTTACATAGGGCAAAAAAAACACTATAATTGAAATTCATATTAAAGTCAGGGGAAAATATGCTTGAAGATCTAAAACAGCCGATCGACGAATTGAAGGAAAACATCCTCAACGTTTGGGGGCGTCTTTGACGCGGACTCGGTTTACAAAAAAATAGCCGAGCAAGAGGCTTTGACCGGCGAGCCGGGCTTTTGGGACGACGCTGCCAACGCCGGAAAAGTAATGAACAAAATCAAGCGCCTCAAGAATACTGTCGAGCCTTGGAAAGAGCTCAAGGCTCAAATTGACGACATCGAAGCCCTTTACGAACTTTCAATGGAATCCAACGACCAAAGCGAGGAAGCAGAAATCCGTTCCCAATTGGAAGAGGCGCAAAAAAATTACGAGCGCGAAAGCCGCATGAGCCTTTTGAGCGGCGAAGTCGATTCTTCAAGCGCCTTCCTTTCGATTCACTCTGGAGCGGGCGGAACGGAGGCCGAGGACTGGGCCTTTATGCTTAGCCGAATGTACACTAGATGGGCGGAACGACGCGGATTTAAGTTGGAAACAGTAGACCTTTTGGAAGCGGAAGGCGGAATCAAGTCGGTCACTTTCCAAATCGACGGCGACTACGTTTACGGCTTTCTAAAAGGCGAGGCCGGCATTCACCGCTTGGTTCGCATAAGCCCCTTTGACGCCAACGCCCGCCGCCACACTTCTTTTGCCAGCGTTTACGTGTTCCCGGTTTTGGACGACACGATTGAAGTTAAAATCGATCCAAAGGACTTGCGCGTCGACACCTACCGTTCCGGCGGAAAGGGCGGCCAGCACGTTAACAAGACTGACTCGGCGGTTCGCTTTACCCACTTGCCCACAGGAATCGTAGTCGCCTGCGACAGCGAGCGCAGCCAGCTTATGAACCGCGCGACCGCAATGTCAATCTTAAAGTCAAAGCTTTACGAATACTACAAGCAAGAAAAAGAAAAGGAAAACTCAAAGTATTCCGCCGAAAAAAAAGACATTTCGTGGGGAAACCAAATTCGTTCGTACGTTTTCCAGCCTTACACAATGGTAAAGGACTTGCGTACGCGCGCGGAGACAGGAAACATTCAGGCTGTAATGGACGGCGACATCGACCAATTTATCGAGGCGTACCTAAACGCCATGTGGAAGGGACTTCCATTGGACGCGGAAGATGACGGAGAAGGGTCGGAATAGAATTTCTTTCTTAAGAAAAATTGTCATTCCTCTTTTGATTTTTTGCCTTGCCGCCTCCAATTTTTTTGGAGCGGACAAGGACAGTTCGTCGTCTGAAAAGCCTTGGATATTGGCCGCCAGAAAGTTTGCCTTGGACGGCGCTTCGTCAAAGACGGCGCAGAGCGCGGCCAGCGTTCTTCCAAAACTCATTCTTGAGCACATATCGGTGGATATGGTTCGTTCCGTAATGCGAGACGAAAAGGCGGCGAGGAAAAACGACGCCCTTTTGACCGAGCGCTTGGACTTGTTCTTGCAGCTTAGCAAAGAGATAAAGGCGCGCGACGCGCTTGTCTTGAACAATTACAGCGGCCTGTCTTTTGAGCTGGCGCTGGCCGACGCTCAAAAGAAAATCAAGGAAGTCCAAGACAAGATAGACGCAAACCTTAAAAAGCAAGAGGCCATTTACCATCCAGAAAAAAGCAAGAAAAAAGTGTTGAAGGAATTGCGGCCAGATTTGTTGGAGACTACGGAAAAAATCGCCCTTTACAAAAATGATTCCGAAGCGCTTTTTGAAGCCGGCGAAGACGCGGAAAATGACGGCGTTTATTCCAGAAAGTACGAAAAGGAAATTTCTTCCGCAAAGATCAACGCGGTCGTCGCTGGAAAAATTTCTTTTTACGGAGACTATATTTGCGCCAATGTCGACCTTGTGGTTTATCCTGGCGCCAAGAAGGTTGCGAGCGCGATGGAAGTCGGCTCAATCTCGCAGATAAGCCTTGTCGCGGAAAATTTGGCTTTTGAACTTTTGCCCGAAATCGCCAACGGCCTTCCGGTGGAATTGGATTTTAGCGTAAATCCAAAAGAGGCTCTTTCCAACGCCGTTTTGACTATTGACAACATCGTTTATGATCCCATGCCTGAAAAGGCTGTCGTAAGTTCCGGCTTCCATTCGATTTCTGTCGAGGCTGACAATTACGCGCGGGAAACTTTTATCTATAATTTTTCTGGAAGGAGCAGATTTTTTATCGAGGTCAATTTTAAGGAAAAGTCTGAAGGCTCCGTAAAATTGGTTTTGAGCAAATTCGTTCCGGGCGACATTTTCTTTGACGGAAAGTATGTCGGTCCGTCTTCCAAAACGGATTATGTTGACGTTCCTTTAAAAGTGAACGGCGACACAGTCTTTGGCTATTTTGAAAGCCCCCTTGTAGACAAGAAGAAGCCGGAGAACACTCATAACGAAATCATGTTCGTGCAGATTCCCCGCAACTTGATGGTTGACGGCAACCAGCTTCAGGCCCGCGTAAAGGTCTATGACATAAGCAAGAATATCGACAGAAGGCGAAAAATAATGTATCTTTCATACAGCGCCTTGATGCTTTCCTTGCCATTCTTGTTTTACACCTATGGCCGTTTTATTTCGTGCCAGCGCGGAGTTCAAACTTCTTACGGAGAAGTGACGGCGGACGACTACAACAAGTATCGGTCGCTTTCGCTTGTTGGAACGGGAATCTCGGCGGTTTGCGGCGTTTGGTTTGTTTGCGAGTTGGTGGCGTATTTGATTGCCGTAGACAAGACGCTCCCGCCAAAGGCAAAGAAAGTGAAGCCTTACACTTTGCGAAAGATGCAAAACGCAAGGCAGCTTGAAGCCGTTCAAAGCATGATGGAAGAAGAGGCGGCGGCGATAACGCCTTTTATGCCCGAGAGGGAAGAGCCTAAAAAAGAAGAGGCGAAGCCGCTTGGACCAGAAACTAAAGATGAGAGCGAAAATTAATTTGGAGAAAGCATGAAAAGTTCTTTTGCTGACAAGTTGAAAAGCCTTTTTGCGGGCCGCGCCGCGCAAAACGAAGAATTCTTTGACGACTTGGCCGACGCCTTGATAGAAGGCGACATCGGAGCCAAGCTTTCAATGGAATTGATAGACGCGCTCGAAGGCGAATGCAAAAAAGAAAAAGTTTACGACCAAGAAAAAATTCTTTTAAAGCTAAAGGAGTCCCTGTTTCCTTACGTCAAGGGAATTGACTTGAAGGCGCAGGACGGCAAGACGAACGTTTGGATGCTTTTGGGCGTCAACGGCGTCGGAAAAACGACAAGCGCCGCAAAAATCGCCTTGCTGCAAAAAAACGCCGGCGTCCAGAATCTTGTTCTTAGCGCGAGCGACACCTTTAGGGCCGCGGCGGTGGACCAGCTTTCGATGCACGGAGAAAAATTGGGAATACGCGTTGTCGCCCACCAAATGGGAAGCGATCCCGCGGCCGTTGTTTTTGACGCCGCTGAATCCGTTTCTTCCAAGGGCGGCGGACTTGTAATCGCCGATACCGCCGGCCGCCTCCACAACAAGGAAAACCTTGTCCGCGAGCTGGAAAAAATCGACCGCGTTTGCGCCCAAAAGGCCAGCGAAGGCTGCTATAAAAAGCTTCTTGTGCTTGACGCCACCACAGGACAAAACGCTTTGAGACAGGCGGAAGTCTTTAACGAGGCCGTCGGCGTTGACGCGATTGTTTTGACAAAGTACGACTCCAGCGCCAAGGGAGGAATCGCAATAACAATCGGAAAAGAAATGAACGTGCCTGTCGCTTTTGTTTGTTCAGGCGAAGCTTACGGCGACATAGCCAAGTTTGACGCCGAAAAATATTTGAACGAGTTTTTGGGAATCTAGTTTTGAAAAGGCTCCGCATTTTCTTGACAGCGCTTTTTCTCTTTGCCCTTTGCCGGCCGGCGCTTTTTTGCCAGGAAGCGCCAGCGGAAGAGGAGCCCGCAATCGAGGAAGCCGCCGCGGAAGAAAATCTTCTTTTGGAAAACGAAGAGCTTTTGGAAGAAGGCGAGCGCGTTGAAGAAGCCGAGCTTCCCCAAGAAGAAAAAAAGCCGGAAGCCGTTTACCTTTCTTTTGTTGATTCCGTAAAGAGAATAAGGCTTTTAGAGACAAACGAAGATTATTTTTTGGCCCAGCATTCTCCTTCGGGAAAAAGACAATTGGTCAACTACGCCAACGGAAAGTTCCAGCGCCGCTTTTACGACAAAAATCTCAGGCTTGAAAAGATTGAGTATTGGAAGCAAGGAGCCACAAGCGCCCAGAGCGTCGTAGAGCGGCTTTTGGTCTTTAATCCGCGCAACGCCGCTGGCATCCATTCAACTTTTGAAAAAAACTTCGCGGAAAATTTTGAGAAGAGAAGCTTTTATTTTTCTGACGGCAGGTTGAAGTCGGAGAGAAAGAATTATTTTGACGAAGACGGAAAGCTTTTGTCATTTGACGCAATTTCAATCAAGTACGACAAGTCTCTGCGCGTGACGCAAGAGAGAATCCAAAAATACAACGTTGTAAAAAAGAGCGTGAAGCTTTTTAGCGACGAAATTCGCAACAGCAAGTACAACGGAAAGGATTTGGAGGAAACGTCATATTATAAAAATTCTGTCTTGCGCGTGAGGACTGTTTACAGGAATTTCGAAAAAGGCGATTATGTCAGAACCACTTATTTTGACGGCGGAATAATCGTCCGTGATTTTTATAGAGAGAACATCAAAGTTGATTCGACCATCCGGACCGGAGGCGATTATGAAAACTAAGGGAGGCCTCTCTTGGATTTATTTTGTGGCCAAACGCTTTTCTTTGGTTGACAGAAAAGGTTCCGGCTCCCTTTCGTTCAAGCTTTCGACTTTGGGCATTTGTTTTGGCGTAATGACTTTGATAATCGTAATCAGCGTCATGAACGGCTTTCAGCGGGAATTCATAGACGCGATTATGGAAGTGTCGTCCTTTCATGTGCGGGCGGAAGGCGATTTTGAACGCAAGGCTGACTTTAAAAAGTTCCTAAAAGAAAATCCGCGCGTTTTGTGTTCGCAAGAGTTTATCGAAAGCGAATGCCTCGCCGTCGGCCCCAATGGAAAACAGGCCGCCGTCTTGGTCCGCGGCTTGGAGCCGGACGTTTTTGAAAACGACAAGGGCTTTGCAAAAGAAATACGGGTCTTGCGGGGGAACTTTGACCTTTTCAACGACAAGACTGCGGTCGCGCTTGGATCCACATTGTTCCGAACTTTGGGCGTTAGGGTGGGCGACACCGTAAGCCTTTATTCACTTGGTTCAAAAAAGCCCTTGCTGCAAGCGTTCCAAGACAAAAAGGATTTTGTCGTCGCCGCGATTTTTATGACAGGCTACGCCGACATAAACCAAACTTTCGCTTACGTTGACAAAGACCGCGCGGATTTTTTTGACGGCCAGAATTCTTCGTTTGGAATAAAGCTGAAAAATCCTTCGACTGATTCCGCCTTGCTTGACGAAATCAACCAAAAGTTCCCGGAGGCCAAGGCAAAGTCTTGGAGAGAATACAACCGCAGCTTTTTTGGCGCCTTGCGGGTAGAAAAAAACATGCTGATGCTTTTGGTTCTTTTGATTTTTGTCGTTGTCGCCATAAATATTTTCAACTCGATGAGGCGCATAGTCTACGAGCGCCGCTTTGAAATATCTGCTTTGAGCGCCCTTGGCGGAAATATTTCTTCGATAAAAAACATTTTTGTAATGAGGGGCTTTTTGACTGGCCTTAGAGGCGCGATTCCCGGCTTGCTTTTGGGAATGTTTTTTTGCGTGAACATAAAGAGCGTCTTTGCCGTTTTGTCGGGCGCGATTTTTTGGCTCCAGTACTTGGCGCTGCTTGTCGTCGCTCCGCAAGAAGCGGCCGCGGTCGCGCAAAATCCTATGTTCGCGGTTTACGGAAACATTCCCGCAAAAATGTACGCGCTCGAAATATTTTTTATAACCTTGTTTGGAATTCTTTCCGCCGTTCTGTCGTCTTGGCTTGCAAGCCGGGAGGTTTTGAACGCCGCCATTTCGGAGGTTTTGCATGACGAATGAAATATTGACTATAAAAGATCTTTATAAGGAATATGTAAGCCAAAGCGAGCGGCTTTGCGTTTTAAAGGGCCTCAACTTGTCAGTGCAAAAAGGCGAGCGGGTTTGCGTTATCGGCGAAAGCGGAAACGGAAAGAGCACGCTCTTGAACATTGTCGGCGGAATCGACGCGGCTACAAGCGGCTCGATCGTCGCCGGCGGCCGCGAAATTTCAAAGCTTGGAGAGAAAGACCTTACCGAATACCGCGCAAAATTTGTGGGCCTTGTTTTCCAATTCCACCATTTGCTTAAGGACTTTACGGCGTTGGAAAACATTTTTCTTCCGGCTTACATGGCTGGCGTTCCAAAGGCGGCCGCGATGGAAAAGGCCAAAAAACTTTTGGCCGACGTTGGCCTTTTGGACAGGGCAGACCATTTGCCTTCGGAACTTTCCGGAGGAGAGCGGCAGCGCGTCGCGGTTGCAAGGGCGTTGATAAACGATCCTGAGTTGATCTTGGCCGACGAGCCTACGGGAAACCTGGACCCTGCCAATTCCGCGATGATAAGCGACTTGCTTTTTGACATTACAAGCCGCTATGGCAAAACACTCTTGCTTGTGACACATGACATGGCCTTGGCGAAAAAAGGCCAAAGCCTTTACGAAATGAAAGACGGAGTCTTGCATAAAAAATGAATTTTAAGTCTTCGTTTTTGTTCGCAAAAAGAATTCTCTTTCCCAAAAGCGGCCGCTCGTCGATCGCGACAAAAAGCCTTTTTGGCTCCGTCTTGTGCATAGGCATATCCTTGATTCCTCTTGTGGCTGTCTTGACGGTTTCAAACGGAATGATAGAAGGAATCACCGGCCGCCTTATTTCGCTTTCTTCTTCGCATTTGGAAGCAGTTTCATTTAAAAAAAATGCGGACAGCCTTGACGAGGCTCGGGCGGCCGTTTTGGAACTTCCACAAATTACGGCGGCCTATCCGATGGTCAATTTTTCGGCGCTTGCAACCGCCAATTCAAAACGATGCGGAATTTCTGTCCGAGCTCTTCCGGCCGACGTTTTTAAAAACCTGAAAAGCTACCAAGAGCTTTACGAAGCCAAAGACGGTTCCATCCAAGACTTTAACGACGATTCAAACGGAGCGCTGGTCGGGCAGGGGATCGCCGAAAAATTGGGCCTCAAGGCCGGCGACAAAATCCGCCTTGTCCTTGTTTCCAAAAATGAAGGCGTTGGCCTCGCTCCTTCTGTAAAGACTTTTAATGTCGTAGGAACGGTTTCTTGCGGCTACAGGGAGTTGGACGCCCTTTGGCTTTTTATGCCTTACCCGCAAGCCAAAAAACTTTCCTTGCAAAACGACGCGGTTTTTTCATTGATGTGCCAAGTCCAAGACCCCTTTTCAAAAGACTTGCCGAAAATTCAAGCGGCCTTAAAAAAAAGCTTGGGATCGGGCTATCGGGTCTACCGTTGGGACGAGCTGAACCGGAGCCAATACGAAAATTTTTCCTCGACAAAAATACTCTTGATTTTTATACAGCTTTTGATCGTCCTTGTGGCGGCTGTGAACATTTCGAGCGCCTTGGTAATGCTCGCGCTTGAGCGCCGCAGGGAAATCGCAATCTTAAAGTCTTTGGGGGCGACTTCAAAAGGCGTTTCCCTTTCTTTTTTGATGGCGGGCTTTTCTTGCGGCGCGGGCGGCTTGCTTTTGGGCATTCCCCTGGGGCTTTTGTTCAGCGTCAATATAAACGGAATCATCCGCTTTGTGGAAAAGGCTCTCAACTTTGTTTTGAGGGGTTTGTATTTTTTTGCGAACAATGATATAATGAACTATAGGCAGATTCACCTATTGGACGAGGAATACTATTTAAATGTTATTCCTGTGAACATTCCATTCGGCGATTTGTTTTTAATTGGATTTGCGACCCTTTTGCTTTCGCTTGCGGCAAGCCTTTTGCCAGCCAGCAAGGCCGGCAAGGAAAGGCCGCTTGACACTTTGCGAAATTCGAGGTGACCTATGATTTGCGACATGTGCCACAAGAACCAAGCGATTATTTATGTGGAACAGACAAATCGCCTGGGCGTTAAAAAAATAAATTTGTGCAGGGAATGCGCCATCGCCTGCGGAATCTCGCCCGAAAGCCAAGAGGTTGACAGTCAAATCGGCTCCTTGTTCAAGCAGCTGCGCCAAGACCGCCGCGACCAGCTTTTAAAGAACGACCGGGCCTGTCCGGTTTGCGGCCGCCTCCGTTCCGAAATCATATTGACGGGAAAGCTTGGCTGCCCCGAATGCTATTCAATTTTCAAGACGGAAGTCAACGATTATTTTACCGAAAGAAAAATCGCCTTTCCCTATGCGGGAACTATGCCCAAGCGCCTTGCCAATTTCCGTTCCGCCCTTACTGACAGGGTTATAATTAGGGACAAGCTGGACGCCGCCATCAAAAACGAGGACTACGAAAAGGCGGCCTTTTACAGAGACTACTTGAAGGCGATAGAAAAAAAGTCTGTCGCGGCGGAAAGCGACGGCGAAAATGATTGAAGAAAAACGTTCCGTGGGCGACGCTTGGTACGCCGCTCCGGGAGACGATGACGACGTCGTTCTTTCGACCCGCGTCCGTCTTGCCAGAAACTTGGCCAATTTTCCTTTTCCCGAAAGCTGCGACGACGACGAGGCCGTCAGAATTCAAAACATAATTTTTGACGCCTTCAATCATTTTCCAAACGGAGCCGCCTATCAAAGCGTTCCCCTGGCGGTCGTAGAGCCCTTGGGCGCGAAAATCTTGTCGGAGCGGGGCTTGTTCGAAAACAATTTTGGAACCGGCCTTGTAATGCGTTTGGACGGAATCTCAAGCTGCCTCATAAATTGCGTGGACCATGTCCGCATTTCCAGCTTTTCTCCGGGCCTGGCCCTAAACGCGGCCTATTCTTCGTCGCGGGACGTTGACAGCCAGCTGCAGGAACGGGTCCAGTTCGCCGCAAGCTACGATTTTGGCTATTTGACGGCCAACGCCTTGGATTCTGGAAGCGGAATGAAAGTTTCGGTAAAAGTCCATCTTCCTTCCATGTCTTACGCCGGGAAAATTCCCGAATTGATAAAAATGGCCGACAAAAAGGGCTTTGCGGTCACGGCTTGCTACGGAAGCGGAAGCAAGGCCGGCTCCTCCTTGGGGGCCTTTTATCAAATTTCCTCAGCCCAGTCTGTGAGCGGAAACGAAATCGACCAATTGGCGGCTCTCATCTCTTTCGCTAAAAATATTTGTGAAAGTGAACGCAAGTTTCGGCTGGATTATGCCGATAATAAAGTGACCGCTGTCCGCGATTCCATTTTGCGCGCTTTCGCAGCCGCAAGGTTTTGCGTTCTGATGGAGCTCCGCGAGTCGATTGAAATCGTTTCTAACGTCAAGTGGGGCCTTGATTTAGGCTACATCAAGGGAGCGAAAGATTTTGAGCTTTCGTCGCTTTTGTATCGCGCCCAAAGCGGTCATTTGGGATTCTTGCTCAAGACGGGAAACTTTAAGTTTGAAAACGATGTCGCTGACAACGACGAACTAAAAGAACAGCGCTTAAGGGCAATAATTATTCAAGACGCATTTAAAAATCTTTCATTTGAAATTTAAGAGGAAGTTTTATTTATGAAATCTTTTTCACCGCGCGCGCAAAGGTTGATTGTAGCCCTCGCACAGGACGAGGGAAGAAAAAGCGGAGCCTCCCAGCTCTTGCCCGAGCACTTGATGCTTGCCCTTGTAAAAAACGCCGACGGTCTTGGATACGCAATCCTTAACATTCTTAGAGTCAACGTTTTGACCTTTCAGCTGGAATTGGAAAAGTCGATTTCCGGCGGAACGGTTCATGCCGGCGACTTTTCGGAGCTTCCTCCCAGCCGCCGCCTTTTGACCTTGTTTGAGTCCGCCGAATACGAGGCGCGCTCGATGAGAAACAACTATATTGGAACAGAGCACCTTCTTTTGGCCGCCATCCGTGAAAACGCAAGCGTAACTTGCCGCTACTTTGAACGCACGGGCATCACTTTTGAGACTGCAAGAGAGGCGGCTTTTGAAGCGCGAGAAAGAGTCCAAACTTCCGCCGGAAGTTCCGCCAAGGGCGGCGACGCCGACTTTAAGCGCATGATGGGACAAGAAAGAAATTCTTACGACCGCCAAGTCGCCGGAAGCGGCAGCGACCAACGCGCAAAGAACGGCGGTTTCCTAAAGAATTATTCGCGCGACATCACCGAAATCGCGTTGAAGGGCTTGGCTGATCCAGTTGTCGGCCGCAAGACCGAAATCGACCGCGTCGTCCAAATACTTTCTAGAAGAACAAAGAACAATCCGCTTTTGATCGGAGAGCCCGGCGTCGGAAAGACCGCGATCGTCGAAGGCTTGGCCGCTCGAATCGCAAGCGCCAACGTTCCCTACAACTTGATGAAAAAGCGCGTTCTTACCTTGGACTTGACTGCCCTTATAGCGGGAACAAAGTACCGCGGAGAGTTTGAGGAGCGCATGAAGCGCTTGATGAAGGAAGTCCGCGACGACAAGAACATAATTTTGTTCATCGACGAAATTCATACAATCATTGGAGCGGGCGGCCCAGAAGGCTCGCTTGACGCCTCGAACATCCTTAAGCCGGCCCTTAGCCGCGGCGAAATCCAAATCATCGGCGCCACTACAATCAAAGAGTACCGCCGCTACATGGAAAAAGACGCGGCGCTCGCAAGACGCTTCCAAACTGTTTCGGTTGACGAGCCGACCGACCAAGAGTCCGAGCAAATATTGCAGGGACTAAAGCCCAAGTACGAAGAATTCCACAATGTAAAATACACGGACCAAGTCATTCCTTCGATCATAAAATTCTCGCGCCGCTATTTGACCGACCGCTTTTTGCCGGACAAGGCCATCGACATTTTGGACGAGGCCGGTGCCCAAAAGAAAATCGCCGAAGGAAACCGCCCCGCGGAGCTTGACGAATTGGAGCGCCGCATCGACTCGCTTGGCCAAGAAAAGAACGCCCTTGTAAAGAGCCAGAATTACGAGCGCGCCGCGGAAGTTCGCGACAAGGTTTTGGAACTCAAGGAGCGCCTTGAGGCCTTTAAGACTGAATGGAAAAGCAAGAGCGGCGCCTTTGTAAAAGAAGTCGGCGTAAAGGACATTTGCGCGATTATAAGCCAAATGACAGGAATCCCCGCCGAGCAATTGAGCGACGACGAAAAGTCCCGCCTTCTCAAAATGGAAGCCGAGCTTCACAAGAGCGTCGTCGGCCAGGACGAAGCCATCAAGGCCATCGCTTCCGCCGTGCGCCGCAGCCGATCGGGCATTTCAAGCCCCAAGCGGCCGACAGGCTCCTTTATTTTCTTGGGACCCACAGGCGTAGGAAAAACCCAGCTTGCAAAATCATTGGCCAAATTCCTCTTTGGAACGGAAGACGCCCTTATCCGCCTTGACATGTCAGACTACATGGAGAAGCACAACGTCAGCAAGATGGTCGGATCTCCTCCGGGCTATGTAGGCTTTGAAAGCGGCGGCCAGTTGACCGAGCAAGTTCGCACCCATCCTTATTCTGTCGTCTTGTTCGACGAAATCGAAAAGGCGCATCCAGAGGTGTTCAACCTTCTCTTGCAGATTTTGGAAGAGGGCGAATTGGTTGACTCCCTTGGACATAAGATTAACTTTAGGAACACGATCATCATAATGACCAGCAACGCCGGCGCGCGCGAAATCACTCAAGAAGGAAGAGTTGGCTTTTCTAACGCGGCGGGCGGCGTGATTCCTTACGAAGAAATCAAGTCTAACGCCATGCAGTCAATAAAAGAATTCATGCGGCCGGAACTTTTGAACCGCATTGACGACATTCTTGTCTTTGACGCCTTGAGCCGAGAGCAAGTAAGCCGCATCCTTGATTTGCAAATCGCCGAGTTGAACGGCCGCCTTGCGGAGAACGGAGTTTCGCTCAAGATAAAGGAAGCCGCCCGCGACTACCTCATCGACAAGGGCTTTGACCCCAGCATGGGAGCGCGTCCGATGCGCCGCTTGATTCAAAAAGAAATCGAAGACCCGCTTTCGCTCTTGATGTTGGAAGGAAAAGTTTCTGACGAAGCGGTCGTTGATTGCGACGGCGAAAGCCTTGTGGTCAAGGCAAAAAAGTCCCGCTCCGCAAAGAAAGAAAAAGCATTGGAGCCTTCGCTTTAGAAGGCGGCTTTGGGAGGAAGCATGTCTAACATAGAATTCTCAGACTTTGGCAAGAAACTCACCGGCGAGTCCGGCATACTCCAATTGATGGACGACATCGGAAAGCCCCTGCCGGCCGGAGTCAAGCCCTACCGCTTGGGCGGCGGAAATCCCGCCCGCATTCCGCAAGTCGAAAAGCTTTACCGCGCCCGAATGGAAAAAATCATGAGCCATAAGGACGACTTTGAAAAGCTCATCGGCCTTTACGACAGCCCGCAGGGGCGCGTTGAGTTCATCGAATGCGTCGCCGAATATCTTTCAAAAACTTACGGTTGGAAAATCGGGTCAGAAAACGTCGCCATCGCAAACGGAAGCCAAAGCGCCTTCTTTTACATTTTCAATTTGCTTAGCGGAACTTTTAGCGACGGAAAAAAATCATATAAAAAAACAATCGTTCTTCCCTTGGTTCCGGAATACATAGGCTACGCCGACCAAGGAATCGAGCGCGGCCAGTTTGTGGGAATCCCTTCAACTTGCAAGTACGAAAAAGACAAGACCTTTAAATACCACGTTGACTTTGACGCGCTCGAAAAATACATGGAAAAGCATTCCAATGTCGGAGCCCTTTGCGTAAGCCGGCCCACAAATCCAACCGGAAACGTTTTGACCGACGACGAAATAAAACGGCTTTCAAAAATCGCGCGTAAGTTTGGCGTTCCCCTTATGATAGACAACGCTTACGGACTTCCTTGGCCTGACATCATCTTTACCGACGACGCGGCGCCTTATTGGGATCCAAACGTAATACTTTCGATGAGCCTTTCAAAAATCGGCCTTCCTTCTTTGCGAACCGGAATTGTCGTGGCCGACAAAAAAATCATCAAGGCAATCGGAAACATCAACGCGATAGCCGCGCTGGCAAGCGGAAGCGTAGGGCAGGCCATCGCAGCTCCCCTTATTAAAAACGGGACCTTGATCGAGTGCGCCCAAAAATACGTCCGCCCCTTTTACCAAAAAAAATCGATTGCCACGCAAAACGCCATCCACAAGCTTTTTGCCGGAACAAACTATTACGTCCACAAAAGTGAGGGCTCAATTTTCCAATGGCTTTTGATGCCCGACCTAAAGATTTCCACGATGAAATTTTACAGCGAGCTTAAAAAGCGGGGCGTGATTGTCGTTCCCGGAGAATACTTTTTCTTTGGAGCCGCGGCCGACAAAAGCCTTCCGCCAGTCGAGGAGCACCCCCATTACTCAAAGTGCTTGCGCCTAAACTATGCCGGAGACCAAAAGGAGACTGAGGGCGGCCTTAAAATCATCGCGGAACTTTACAAAAAATACAGTTAAATCTAGCAAAAACGCGCGTTTTGTGATAGAATAGAAGTTATGAACAAAGAATTTTTACCATACGACGTGGTTCGCAACAACGCGCTAAAATTGGCCCACAAAATCTATAAAGAAGGCTTTGTGCCTGACGTTCTCTATTGCTCGCTTAGAGGCGGCGCCTACATGGCCAATGTAATAAGCGAATATTTTAAGATTGTCAGAAAAGAAGGCCATCCGGTCTTGTACGCCGCCGTCGTCGCGCGCTCTTACACAGACGTTCGCGCAAACACAAAGCTTATGATTGACGGCTGGACATATCCGCCAGAGCGCCTTCGTCCCGGCGACAAAATCATGCTCGTTGACGACATCTTCGACACAGGAAACACAATCAACGCGCTGACAGAAATTCTCCTTGACCGCGGAATCCCAAGAAACGACATAAAGGTCGTCGTGCACGACTACAAGCATTTTACTTACAGGGAACAGCAGCCGATCATTCCTGACTACTGGTGCCGCAAGTTTGAGATCACCAAGCCCGAGGAAGATCTTTGGATTCACTACATGAGCCACGAATTGGTAGGCTTGAGCAAGGAAGATTTGGAACAAAACTACTTTAAGCAAGACCCCGAGCTAAAGGAAGTTTTGGACGTTTTGGCTAAAAAATAACCCAGAAGAAAAACGATGAAAAAAATATTTTTTGCGACGATTTTTTTGATTGCCCAGTTTGCGCTCTTTGCCGAGGTGTCGGTGGTGAATCCCGCTCCCGGCTCTTACGCAAATTTGCAAACATTGGTGTTGGAAGCGAACGCAGGCGAGGAAGTCTATTATTCTTTCTCAGGAACGGATCCCTTGGCCCAGGGCTTTGCTTACGACGGGCCGGTCGTTCTTGACGTGACGGGAAATGTTGAGCTTCGCGTTGTCAGCGTTGACCAAAACCAAAATCGCGACGAGCAAAAAATTTATTTTTCTGTCGAGCAAGGCCAATCCGAAAATGAAGAGCAAAACGCCTTCTTAAAATCTTTTGAGACCGGCCCTTGCTTTGACTTGGTCGCGGGCCAAAAAATACAGATTCCTTTTTCATTGAACTATTCTTTTTTTCAAAACACGGATTATGAAAAAGGCCGCGAAATCTCCGTTTCAAAAAACGCCACGATGGAACGCTTTGTTCCGATTAACTTGAGCGACGGCTCAAAGACTTGGCGCTATGTAATAAGGATTCTTCCTGCCGAAGCCGGCGTCCTGACCAAAAGGGACGCTCCCTTTGAAGCCAAGGATTGGTCGGCCCTTGTTTTTACAGATCCCAAAAAAATTTATTCGATTGACGGAGACTGGTGGCAGGCCGCGGGCAAGGCCGTCGAGCTTGACAGAAACAAAAACAATTTTGTCTATTGCCAGAGCGCGGACTTTTCGCCCGAAAACTCTGTCGAAAAATTTTCTTTGCCGGCAAAGCCTGTCTTAAAGGCGGAGCGGGATTACGACGGAAGCCTTGTAATCACAGCCCATGGAAAGGACGGCCAGCGCTTTGAGCTTGCGGCGTCTTCGCTTTCTAAAAACAAAATTATTTCCGAAGGCTTGTTTGAAAAGCTTGTCTTGGACACCTTTATTGGCGACAAAATCGAAGACCGTTTGGCCGTTGACGTTTACAGCGACCAAGTTTTCCAGGGCGTCTTGTATATCGACGTCTTGGTGAACCGCTCGACACCGGCCGCGCCAAAAATCATTTCAAGCGCAAAGTCTTCTTACGCGCGCGACGACGTTCGCGTTTCTGCGCAATTGGATCCTAAGGTAAAAATATTTTATTCAATTTCAAATCCGGTTACAATCGAGCCTTCTTTTGCGCCGGTTGATTTAGGAAGCGTAAAATTTCAGCACGCCGATTATGACTCTTACAAGGGCCAGGGCATAACTCTTTTTGGCGACACAGAAAGAATTTTGGCCTACCAAGTTTTGTTCTATTCGCAGGACGAAAGCGGAACGAACAGCGCCACTGCAGAATATTCTGTAATAATCGACAAGTACAATTATTACGTTGACCCCGCTTCGCAGGCGGAGGAAGAGGACGGAAGCCCCTTCGCTCCATTTAAAGACTTGTCGCGCCTTTCTAAAATCGCAAACAAAAAGAGCTTCTCCCGCTTTTTCATCAAGGGAACTGTGGCGCTTAATCAAGGCGAGATTTCGGTCAACAACAACGTTGAGTTCTGCGGAATCGACGACGCTCATATTGTAGTCCCCGCAAATTCCGCTCTTGCCATAAAAAACGCGGGCCTTTACTCCCAAAACATTTTCTGGGAAAAAGTGGAGCCTCCTTCCGTTTCCAAAAAACTCCGAGCCGCCGCAAAGGCTTTGACAAACCTCTTTATTCTTGAGCGTTCCGCCGCGACCTTTAAAAACTGTCAGGCCGTGGCGCGCTTTTCGGGAGACGGCCGTGTCTTCAATTGCTCGGCTTCCACTCTAAGCCTGGAATCGACTGGAGTGACAAGCGAGGCGCAGGCCTATTCTTGCGTCATGGCTTCCACCGGAAATTCAAAATTGATTGTAAAAAATTCAAGGCTCTTGTGCATAGCCGACACGGCCGTGGCGCTTTCTTTAAGCGGCGGCTCTTTGGACTTTGACAACAACTTTGTCCAAATTACAGGCCGCATGGGAAGGCCCGCGGAGTTCATCGATTGTTCGGTAAGATTGGTGGACAACAAATTTACCGCGGACACGCAAAACAAGACCGAGGGCTACAAGAGCGTCTATGTTGCCGGAAAAACTGTCTTTACCGAAGACAAGGGAAACATTTACAAATGATTTTGGTCGGTTTTGACGAAGCGGGCCGGGGCCCCCTTGCAGGCCCGGTAGCCGCCGCCGCTGTCATTTTGCCCAAAGATTTTCCCTTTGAATTGTTGAACGACTCGAAAAAACTTTCGGAAAAAAAGCGTTTGGCGGCGGAAGAGGCGATTAAGGAAAAGGCCTTGTGGGGCATTTCCTTTGTTGACCACAAAACGATCGACAAGATGAACATTCTTAGGGCAAGCCTTTACGCGATGAAGCTGGCCTTTGACGACCTTCTTTCAAAAAAGGACGAGTGGGCCAGAAAAAACGGCCTTAACGCGGCCGACTATTCTTTGGAAAAAATCGAAGGAATCTCGGACGGAACGTTCGTTCCCGAAGTTGAAATAAAATGCCAGGCCGTAGTGAAGGCCGACGCAAAATACCATGAAGTCATGGCGGCCAGCATTTTGGCCAAGACGGCCCGTGACCGCTTTATGGTTCAAATGGACCAAAAGTATCCGGGCTACGGCTACGCCAAGCACAAGGGCTATCCGACAGCGGCGCACAAGGCCGCCTGCCGGGAATTAGGCCCAAGCCCAATTCAAAGATTAAGCTTTAGTTATTAAAAAAAGATTCCCGCGTATGTCGCTCCGCTCCATTTTGATATAGGAAGCGATTCAACTGCGCTCTTGACAGAGCGCGGACAATCAAGCGCGGGAATGACATGTGTCATGTTCGGGCTTGACCCGGACATCTTTATTTCTGTCTTTTTGAGACCACGTGGATGCGGCCGGTTCTTTTGGGAGCGTTGGGATCGACGGGGCGGGCGTCAGGATCGTCGGCCTTTTTCTTGTAAACCTTCTTTCCCGCAGTCGCGCCGGCGCCGTATTTGGCTTCCTTGGCGGCCTTCTTTTCGGCGCGGAGCTTGTCGCGCTCCTTCTTGTTCTTTTGGATAAATTTAAGGGATTCGTCCAATCCGCCAAAGAACTTTTGCATGTCTTCCTCAAAAACGGCTATTTGGTGGCGGTCACGCTCAACGCCTTCTTTTCCGTTCTTGCTTTCTACGATCTGCAAGAAAACGTCGCCCGTTCGGTTTTCCTTTACGTTAAAAAAATAAGAGCGATTGGCCAAAGTTACTTGTGTTGTGTATAGTTCTCCGCGAATTCCCATAGCATTCTCCTTGTTAACGCACCTTCCCTGTGTTTTGGTGGATTTTCTTTAATGTAGCGCAAAGAAAAAAAAAGCGCAATAGGAAAAAAGAAAGTCTTTCTATAAAAAATGCTTGCATTTTCTGACAGGTTGTTTTATAATAAATAAAATCATCGCTTAGGAGATTTGCTGCTATGCAAAAAAAGATATTTGTTGACGGAATGTTTGACGACGCTGTCGCCGGAAAGGTTGGAGCGGCTGTAAAGGCTGTGGCCGGCGTTACAGATTGTGTGGCAGATCCCGCAAAGTCCCAAGTAAAGGTTGACTTCGACGAAGGCGCGGCCGGAATCGAAGACGCCATCAACGCGGCAATTTCTGGCGCCGGCGTTACTGTCCTCGGCTAATTCTTTCCCTGTTTATGGTTTTAATAATATTAAAGAACTTTAACGTTCTTGACAAATTCTTCAAAAATAATTAAAATCTTTAATTATTTTTAATTTTTAGGAGAATTGATTATGGGAAAGACAATCGCTCAAAAGATTTTCGAAAAGCACCTTTTGGAAAAGCCTTTTAAGGACACTTACATCCTCAAACTAGACAGGGTATTCTGCCACGAAATAACAACCCCCATCGCCATAAACGACCTTTGCGAACGCGGAAAGGACAGGGTTTTTGACGCGACAAAAATCAAGGCCGTAATCGACCACGTGACTCCGGCCAAAGACTCAAAGACCGCGACCCAAGAAAAAATCCTCCGCGATTGGGCCAAGCGCAACGACATTAAAGATTTCTTTGACATCGGCTGCAACGGCGTTTGCCACGCGATTTTCCCCGAAAAAGGCTTTGTCCGCCCCGGCTTTACTGTCATCATGGGCGACAGCCACACTTGCACCCACGGAGCTTTTGGAGCCTTCGCCGCCGGCGTCGGAACAACCGACCTTGAAGTTGGAATCCTTAAGGGCGTTTGCTCGTTCAAGGAGCCCAAGGCAATCAAATTTGTTTTGAACGGAACGTTGAAGCCCGGCGTTTACGCCAAGGACGTCATCCTTTATTTGATCGGAAAGATCGGTGTGAACGGAGCCACAAACTGCGTCGTTGAGTTCACCGGAACCGTTGTTGACAACTTTGGCATGGAAGAGCGCATGACAATCTGCAACATGGCTGTAGAAGCCGGCGCCACAAGCGGCATTTGCTTCCCCGACCAAAAGACCGTTGACTACCTTTGGGAATTCATCAAGGACGAATACAAGACTAAAGAAGATGCGCTTGCCGACTACCAGCAGTGGAAGAGCGACCCCGACGCCGAATACGAAAAAGTCATCGAATGCGACTTGAGCGACTTGCAGCCGCTCGCCACTGTAGGCTACAAGCCCGACCAAGTAAAGCCCATCGCCGAATTGACCGGAACAAAAGTAGACCAGGTTTACATCGGAAGCTGCACCAACGGCCGCATCTCCGACTTGCGCGTCGCCGCCGAAGTCCTTAAAGGAATGCATTTGGCCGCCGGAGTCCGCGGAATCGTAAGCCCGGCCACTCCCAAAATTTACAAGATGGCCTTGGACGAAGGCCTTTTGTCGATTTTTATGGACGCGGGCTTTTGTGTCACAAATCCGACTTGCGGCGCCTGTCTTGGAATGTCAAACGGCGTATTGGCCGAAGGCGAAGTTTGCGCCTCGACGACAAACCGCAACTTTAACGGCCGCATGGGAAAGGGCGGAATGGTTCACCTTATGAGCCCCGCGTCCGCCGCCGCCACAGCCATCGCTGGAACGATTACGAATTCGCCCTTGTATTGCGGTTAATGTTACGACTGTGAATTTGGTGTTTAATATGAATTATAGTTATACAAAAAATTATAGTTAGGAGATTATCATGAAACACTTTGGAGGCCCGGTCCTCTTTTTGGACAGAACGGACATCAACACGGACGAAATCATTCCGGCCAAATATTTGACGGAAAACACAAAGCAAGCCCTTAAGCCTTACCTTTTGGAAGACCTTAAGTTGGAAGGCTTTGATTCCAAAACTGACGTGCCCGGAAAAAAGGTTATCGTTACCCGCGACAACTTTGGCTGCGGTTCCAGCCGCGAGCACGCTCCCTGGGCTTTGGAAGTCAACGGCATTTACGTTGTCGTCGCCGTGAACTTTGCGCGCATCTTCCGCCAGAATATGTACAATTGCGGTTTGCTTGCCGTTGAGATGGACAAAAAATCAGTTGACGACATGTTCCGCACCTTTGCCGAAAAAGACACAGAGTGCAAGATTGTGTTCAATGACGATGGAACGGCAAAAGTAAAGCTTATCGCTGGAAGCCTTTCAAAGAGTTATCCATTTAAGCTTGAAGGATTCGAAAAGGCCCTTGTTGAAAAAGAGGGCTGGATCGGATACGCCGACAGCAAGTTCTAGTTGAACGAAAGCGAGCCTAAAAAACGCGGCGCGATCGCCGCGTTTTTTTTGCGCCAATCGTTTCCGCCACTTGACACAATGCGCGCTTTTTGATATATTAGACGAACTACGGCGACATAGCTCAGTTGGTAGAGCACACGGCTCATATCCGTGATGTCATAGGTTCAATCCCTATTGTCGCTATCCAAGGCTTCCCAACCGGGAAGCTTTTTTTTTTGCCCCGAGTTTTGGGCTTGCTTTTAGTATTTTTCTTCTTAACGGAGACTTGCTCCGGGGACCGTCGCGCGGGCAAGCTCCACAAGGCCTGCCTCTGTCTTTTCGTCGTAAGGAACAATTTTCTCAGCATCAGGATTTAGACAACGGCCGTTTAAAAAATGCGCGAAGTACCAGCGCGCGTCCTTTGGCAAAACAGAAGCGATTTCTTTTATCTCTTTTTCGCCGACCAATGGCGGGTAGAGAACCGTGCGGAATTCGCGCGCGTCGGCGGGCAGGCCGGATACAATCTTGATTGAGTCTATTATTTTTTTTGAGGAACTGTCGCAAGCCAAAGACTCGGCGGCCGCTTCTTGGACTTGCGACGCCTTGGCGCTTGCTTGCAATTCATTGTAGCGCGCGGGGCTGGTCTTAACGTCAAGCGCGATGTAGTCAGGGCGCGCGGCGGGGGCGTCCAAAAGTTTTTGCAAACGGTCGGGAAACATGCCGTTTGTGTCAAGCTTTATCTTGTAGCCCAAGGAACGCGCCTCCAAGATTAGGTCTCGGACAATGTCGGGATGGCAGAGGGGCTCTCCGCCTGAGATTACAAAGCCCGAAAGAACGTTTGCGCGTTTTTTTAGATGGGCGATTATGTCTTGGATTGAAACAAATTGGGGCTGGTCGTTTGGCCGCCGCGCGCCCGCGTCTTGGGCTTGCGAGGCCTCGCTTGGTTTAACAAGCTCGGTGTTGTAACAGTATGGACAACGAAGATTGCAGCCGCGCAAAAAGCACGCGGCCGCGACTCGTTCGGGATAATCGACTAATGAAGTTTTTACTAATACTGCGTCAAGCTGTTGCAAGGTTAAAGATTTCTTCCAACTCGCTTACGTTGTGGGCGCGGGCGCTTTCGCTTCCGTCGGCCTTGTAGAAAATTACTGTAGGAGCGGCGAATACGCCTTTTTGCGCGGCTTGGCTAAGGCCTTCTTCCGTGTCAACGTCGATGGTCTTTCCTGTAAGGCCGCTCTGGGCAATCCATTCCTTTACGGGCGGGCAGTTGGGGCAAGTCTTTCGGGCGTAAAGCTCGTAACGAAGCTCTTGGCTTTCGGCGCCGCATGACGCGATTGAGTTATGGTTTGCGGAGTTTGGCGCGGCTTCGCGGCTTTCGACGCTTTCGTCTTCCATAAGCATTTCGCTTTCGGGACTAAAGGTTGTCTGGCCGCTTTCGTAAGCGTCGCCGTAATTGTGGATGTCGTATTCGGAGGAGTCTTCCAACTTAAAGTTCTTTCGCTGCTTGAATTCTTCGGCCTTGCCTTTGTTCCAGTTTTTAATCGCGCGGTAGTAGCCTACGATGCGGGCGTAAACCTCTGTTTCCGTTCCGTGAACGTCGTTGAGCTCCTTTTGAACGGCGGCGATTTCAGAATCGATTTCCTTCAAAGTTTTCATATTTCCTCCTTTACAGTCCTAAGCAACTCTTGTCTTTGCGCGATCAAGCTGTCAAGCTTCTTTTGCAATTCCTGTCTCTTTTGTTCCTTGCACTTGGGGCATTCCGCATGCTCTCCGGAAAGATATCCGTGAACAGGACAAATCGAATAAACCGGCGATATCGTAACATAAGGAACGCGGTAGTTGGCCATGATGGTCTTTACCAAATCGCGGCAAGCCTTCCAGTCCTTGATTTGCTCTCCCATGTATGTGTGGAACACCGTTCCGCCGGTGTAGCGGGTTTGCAATGATTCCTGCTGGTCCAAGGCCTCAAAGATGTCGCTTGTGTAGTCAACCGGCAACTGGGTCGAGTTTGTGTAGTAGGGGTCGCTTGAGCCGGAGGCGATGATGTCGGGATAGTTTTGCTTGTCGTGGCGGGCCAAGCGGTAGCTTGTGCTTTCGGCCGGAGTGGCTTCCAAGTTGAAAAGCTCGCCGGTTTCTTCCTGGTAGTCCTGCATCTTTTGGCGCATGTGGTCCAAAACTTTTTCGGCAAAGGCCTTGCCCTTGGGGTCGACGATGTTGACTCCCAAGAAATTAAGGAGACACTCGTTCATGCCGCAAAGGCCGATTGTGTTAAAGTGGTTGTTCAAAGTCTTGAGATAGCGCTTTGTGTAGGGGAAGAGGCCGCCGTCATACAATTTTTGGATGACCTTTCTCTTTATGCAAAGGCTCTGCTTGGCCAAGTCCATAAGGTAGTCCAAGCGCTTAAAGAACTGCTCCTCGTTCTTTGCCAAATATCCGATTTGCGGAAGGTTGATCGTAACGACGCCGATGCTTCCTGTAAACTCGTCGCTTCCAAAAAGTCCTCCGCCGCGCTTGCGCAGCTCGCGCTTGTCAAGGCGAAGGCGGCAGCACATTGAGCGCACGTCGCTTGGGTTGAGGTCGGAATTGACAAAGTTTTGGAAGTAGGGCGTTCCGTACATCGAAGTCATCTCGAACAAAAGCTTTGCGTTCTCCGAATCCCAGTCAAAGTCTTTTGTGATGTTGTATGTCGGAATCGGGTATCCAAAGCCGCGGCCCTCGGCGTCGCCCTCAAGCATGATTTTTATGAACTGCTTGTTGATAAGGTCCATTTCTTTTTGGCAGTCGCCGTAAGTAAAGTCCTGCTCCTTTCCGCCGACGATGGCCTTTTTGTCCTTAAGGTCGGCCGGGCAAGTCCAGTCAAGCGTTATGTTAGAGAAGGGCGCCTGGCTTCCCCAGCGGCTGGGAGTGTTGACTCCGTAGACGTAAGACTGAATGCACTGGCGCACTTCCTTTTCGGACAAGTTGTCGATTTTTACAAAGGGAGCCAAGTAAGTGTCAAATGAGCTAAATGCTTGCGCGCCCGCCCATTCGTTTTGCATGATTCCCAAAAAGTTTACGATTTGGTTGACCAATGTGGAAAGGTGCGTCGCCGGCTTGGAAGTGATTTTGTCCTTTACGCCGCCAAGGCCTTCGGCGATGAGCTGGCGTAATGACCAGCCGGCGCAATAGCCTGAGAACATCGAAAGGTCGTGGATGTGGAAGGCGGCCGATCTGTGGGCGTCCGCGATTTCTTTTGAGTAAATGTTGTTGAGCCAATAGTTGGCGGTTATCGTTCCTGAGTTGTGGAGAATGAGGCCGCCGAGGGAGAAGTTTACGTTGGCGTTTTCGTTTACGCGCCAGTCGCTCTGGGCAAGGTAGCCGTCCATCGTCTTGTTGATGTCCAGCATAAGGCTCTTGGCGTCGCGGACGGCTTCGTGGCGGGCGCGGTAAAGGATGTAGGCCTTGGCAACCTCGACTTCCTTGGCCTCGATCAGCGCGGACTCAACCACGTCTTGGATTTCTTCGATCGCGGGAATCGAATGCGCGCGGCGGCCCGCCAGCAATAGGCGGAGCTTTTCTTCGACGCTGTCAGTAAGAGCGGCGGCCTTGTCCGGGTTGGCGAATTTTTCAACCGCCTGGATGGCCTTTCCGATGGCCTTTTCGATTTTCTTTCGATCGTAGGAAACGATGTCTCCCGATCTTTTTACGACGTTTTTAATGAACGACTTGGTTTCCTCGTCGCCGCTCTTTCCCAAAAAACTTTTCCATTGCGGAAAAACCGACTGCTCGCTCACTTTTTGATTCCCCCAACCTTATTTACTTCGTTTATAAATTCTTCCAAATTTTCAAAATGCTTGTAGACAGAGGCAAAGCGGATGTAGGCCACTTTGTCGATGTCGTTAAGGCGCTGCAAGACCAATTCGCCCAGGTCGCTGGTCGAAATCTCGCGGCTGGACTTGGCCTGCATGACGGCCTGGTCCTCGATTTCGGCGGCCAAGTTTTCCACCGTCGTCGTCGAAACGGGGCGTTTTTCAAGCGCCCGCTCGATGCCTTTTTCAAGTTTTTTGGAGTCAAAGGGCTGCCTGCGGCCGTCTCGCTTGATGACCATCAGGGGCTTTTCTTCTATGCGTTCGTAGCTGGTGAAGCGGTAGCCGCAGCTTAGGCATTCGCGTCGCCTGCGAATGTTCTCGCCGTTGGCCATTGCGCGGCTTTCTATGACCCTGTCGTCAAGCGAGCCGCAGTAAGGACAGCGCATATTTTCCCCTATATTCCCCAAAATTAGCGCTATGTATAGCGTTTTTTATGTAATTAATCTATTCTAACACGCTATTTTATAAAAAGCAAGCAAAATTTTCGCTTTTTTTTAAATTTTTTAGAGCGTTGCGATGGGGCAGTGGTTTTGCTTTGCCCATCTGATTACAGCGTTCATCTTTTTTTGGTAGCCCTTTACTCCTACGCTTTGAAGCCACTCAAGATTGTCAAGGTCAATGCGGAACGAAACAGGTTTTTTGGCCGGCTTCCAATTGCGCAAATGGCCGCTTGAAAAGTCTTTAATCTCGGGTATGTCCGATAAGTCGATTTTCTTTCTAAGTTCCGACACTCTTTTAGTTGTAGAATTGCTTGCACCAGTTTGTTTTCGCGTCATTTGTTGTTTACCGTCCAATTGCTTGGAATGCCGCTTGCGCTATTTGTAGGCCAGCCTGTCATGCCATCAGCCTTGGTGAACGTGCCGGTGGCGGCAACGCCTAAAAGCCAGTCTGTCGTACAGTTGCTTGCGGAAATATCCGTCGCAAGGCAAGTTACGCTGTTAAGGCTTGTACATCTTTTGAACATGGATCCGTAGCAACCTTCTGCCAGCGTGGTGGCAGGAAGCGATGGTACGCTGGTCAGACTTTGACAGGCGAGAAACATATTATTGTAGCAGCCTTTCTCCAAAGTGGTGGCGGGAAGGCTTGGCGCGCTGGTCAGGCTTATACAGGCGGCAAACATGCTATCGTAGCAAGATTTTGCTAACACGGTTGCGGGAAGGTCTGGCGCTTTTGTAAGGCTCTGGCAGTTACTGAACATGCCGCTGTAACAAGCTGGTTTCATCGTGGTTGCGGGAAGACTTGGAGCGGAAGTCAAGCTTGTACAGTCTTCGAACATACATGTGTAACAATCTGTTGTTAGCGTAGTTGCTGGCAAAGCTGGTGCTCGCGTCAGTCCTTTGCAGTAAGAAAACATATATAAATAACAGGAATCCGTCAGTGTGGTAGCCGGCAATAACAAATCAATTCCATCCTTGTTTTTAAGGAGACCTCTATTATTAGAGCCATCCATGAACAAACATGAAAATGTTCTTGGCTCTTCAAGTGTTCTTGCACTCTCAAAATTTTCGCTCTTAACAAGGCTCATAATATTTCCATAAATATAGCAATCTTTTGAAATTTTTACTCTTGATCCCAATGATTCGACAGGATAATATGTCTTGTTGTCTCCCCAAAACTCCACCTTGTCGCCGACAGCGGCAAGCGTGATGTCTTTTGACTTGCCGTTTTCGATTGTTTGCGCCTCTCCACCGTTGACCTTGTAGGTGACGGGGCCTGCGGCCTTGTTGTCAAAGGTTACGACCGCGTTGGCGGCGGCGGCTTCCAAAGTAAGAGGAATGGTTAAGGCCGGATCGACAGGCTCCTCCGCCTGCGTTTGCGGAGCGGGCTCGTTCGGCGCAGGGGTTTGCGGTAGAACTGGAACGGGCGCGGGAATTGTGCCGTCGGAAGAGTTTGAACAAGCGGCGAATAAAAGCGTCGCCGCGACCGCCGCCAAAATAGCGGCATGGGCAATGTTTCGGACAACTTTCATAATGTTTTAATATAACCTCTCTTTTTGTTTTATTTGCGGAACGGAGGCGAGCCCCCGAAGCGTTTATTGTTGCGAGGGCTGGTAGTCCTCGATTGTCCAGCCGCTGGGAATACCGTTATAGGAGCCAATCTGCCAAGCGGTCATGCCGGTCGCCTTTTTGAATGTTCCTGTCAGAGCCACGTCACTAAGCCAATTGTTTGTACAGTCTAGGGCGGAAATGTCTGTTGCCAAGCATGTTACGCTGGAAAGCTTTGCGCAATTTAGGAACATGGAAGAGTAGCATCCTTCTACCAAAGTTTCGGCAGGAAGCTCTGGCGCGCTTTCGAGATTTTCGCAAAGGGCGAACATTGTAGTATAACATTTTTTTGCCAGCTTTGTTGCAGGAAGCGCAGGAGCCGCGGTCAGTTTTTTGCAACCAGTGAACATGGTGTGGTAACACATCTCTTTCATCTCGGTTGCAGGAAGCTCCGGCGCGCTTGCAAGATTTTCGCAGAAATAGAACATGTATGCATAGCAGTTGTAAAAAATTTCTGCCGCCGGCAGTTCAGGAGCTTTTGTTAGATTTGTACAATGATCGAACATGGAGCAGTAGCAGCTTTCGGCCAATGTTGTCGCAGGAAGCATCGGTGCGGCGGCAAGGTTTGCGCATCCTTCGAACATGCCATAGTAGCAAGATTCCGTCAGAGTGGTTGCCGGCAAAAGCAAATCGGCGCCATTCTTATTTTTTATGTGGGCATTGTTTTTGAATAATGAACTAAAAGTCGATTTTTCTTCTAATGTTGTCGCACTTTCAAAATTAGAACTCTTTATAAGGCTCATTATGTTTCCATAAATATAGCAGTCTTCGGAGCATGCAATATTGCTGCTGCCGGAGCCTTGATACGTCTTGTTGTCGCCAAAGAACTGTACCTTGTCGCCGACATTATCAAGCGTTATGGCTTTTGATGTCCCGCTAGCGATTGTCTGAGCCGTTCCGCCGTTGACTTTGTAATTGACATGGCCCGCCGCCTTGTTGTTGAAGGTAACGGTTGCGCCTGCGACGGCTGCTTCCAAAGTAAGAGGAATGGTTAAGGCCGGATCGACAGGCTCGTTCGGCGCAGGGGGGGGCGGTAGAACTGGAACGGGCGCGGGAATTGATCCGTCGGAAGAGTTTGAACAAGCGACAAGGACAAGCGTCGCCGCGACCGCCGCCAAAATAGCGGCATGGGCAATGTTTCGGACAACTTTCATAATATAAAAATTATAAGCCCGTTTATTGATTTTTGCAAGCGAAAAAAGCCGCAACGGCTGCGGTCAGCGAGAAGATCTTGAAGCTAGAATTCAATTTTAAGCAACTCTTCAATAATAAGGTCGCGGAGTTTTGGAGGCCTTAGCTCAAGCGCCTTGAAGAAGGCGATGGCAAAGACCAAAAAGATCACAAGGCCCGCGAACCAGTTTCCGTATTCTGAGTAGATTGTGGAGCGGCGCTGGTAAATCGGAATCTGCGCGCAAAGATAGCCGTCCTCAAAAAGCGGAATGCTTTGCAAAACGCGGCCCTTGTCGTCCACGACGGCGGTAAAGCCCGCGTTGGTTGAGCGGGCCAGCGTTGTCCTGTATTCAACGGCGCGGAAGGCGGCCACGACAAAGTGCTGCCATTCGGCTGACTTGGTCTTTGACCAAGAGTCGTCGGTTATGTTCAAAAAGAGCTCCGCGCCGGCCTGGTGGAAGGGCCCGCAAGTGTCGGGAAAGGCGTCCTCAAAGCAAATTGGAATCGCGGTTCTTGCGGCCAGGGATTTTGCGGCTTCCTCGGCCGCGTCCTTTGTAAGGTCGTGGATTATCGGCTGGTCAGACTCGGGGCTTGCCTGCGCCTTAAAGTCAAAGAGAACAATGCGCTTTCCTGGATTCCAGCCGTTAGAAAATCCCACGAGCCTTTCCATCGCGTTCTTCACAAAGTCATATTCGACAAAGGGAATCACTTCGGCAAAAGGAACCAAATGGCTCTTGGCGTAATAGCCTCTCAAGGCCGCGGCATTGTCAAAGACCAAGGCCGCGTTGTACATCTTTTTGTCCTCTCCGTCATTCGACCTGTTGATGTAGGGGCCTCCGATCACAAAGGGAACGCCGGCGCTTTCTATAAAAGAAAAAAGGCTTTCTTCTGGGGGAACGTAGTTGTAGCGGCCCAAAGAGTGCGGAATGGCGTAGCGCAAGACGGCCTCGCTCCAAACGACCAAGTCCGCCTTTTTTCCCATGGCCTCAAATTCCTCAAGGCCTTTCTTTGAGAGGGCGATTGACTTGGCGATGCTTTCTAGGTCGTCGTCGCTGGCCCAGGGGTCCATGTTTTGCTGGACAAGAACCGCGTTCAAGACCTTTTGGACTGGGCTTTTTTGGTTAAGCTTGAACGTTCCATAGGCAAAAATCAAAATTAAGCAAAGTACAAGGCATTTTGCATGGCAAATAAGGTCAAATTTAGCATTTTGGAAGGAATTTTTGAGCGAAAAATTGAATTTATTGAAAGTTAGGGCAAATTCCGCGGCGCAGGCGGCAAAAAAAGCCATCAAAAATGTTATGCCATACGTTCCAAAAATGTCGGCGGACTGCAAGAGGGCCTTGTCGTTAAAGGCTCCCATGGAAAGAACGCCCCAAGGGTATGCCAAAAAGCCTGTGGACTTGGCCCATTCGTAGGCCACCCTGACCGCCGCGAAGTGCAGGGGCCTAAAGGCTTCCATGCAGCGCTTTTTGCCGCCAATTTTTAGGCCTGGTTCCGTTCCCGCGAAAGGAAAGAAAAAGAGGCAGGCGGCCATCGCCTCGATGCAGGCGGTTCCAAAGGCTGACGCTCCCAGGGTGAAAATGGCGAAGTCCTTGAAGTTGGCCAGCCAGTAGCTGGACAGCAGGTGCGTCGCAAGCGCGTCGATGGCGAACAAAAGGGCGCAAACTTTGTATGATTTGGCCTTTTTGACGGCTAAATACAGGGGAACTAGAGCAAAAAAGGCAATGACGGGGGAGCCAAAGTGAAAAATTTCGTTTGGCATTGAGAGCGCGGACATTATTCCTGAAAAAAGAGCGCAAATAACTTGAAAAATTAACGTCATTGTGATATAATATTTTATTGTATTTTTGACATTTGTTCAATATAAAAAAAGATTTAATATAGATGGGTGGAATTCATGGCTACAACAAAAGATATCTACGCTGCGCATAAAAAGGAATACGGAGAAAATCCAAAAGTCGTCATTTCAACGCCGGGCCGCTTTCATTTGATGGGGGAGCATTCCTGCTGGTTTTTTAAGGACAAGACCCTTTCGATGGCGGTCAACATTCCGGTTTACGTCGCCGTTTCTTTGCGGGACGACACGACGCTTAAATTTCATTTTGTCCAGCTCAAGGAACGCAAGAAGGCCGACCTTACAAACCTCAAGGTAAAAAAAGAGGACCGCTGGGCCAACATTCTAAAAGCCGTCGTCTACGGCTTCCTTTCGTGCGGCTTTGACTTGCGCGGAATGGACTTTACCGTTTATTCGGAGATTCTTCCTTCCGCCGGCTTTGGAATCACCTCCGCCATCAAGGCTGGAACCGCTTTGGCCATTAAAAAGGCGCAAAAAATCAATTGCGAGGACTCCCAACTTTTGCAGGCCTTGGACATAGGAAACCGCCTTTTCCTCAAGACAAGAAATTTGATCGCCGACAATTTCGCCGCGCTTTATTCAGAGCCGGGCTCGATGATTTTGACCGATTACGGCAAGCAAACTTACGAAAACATTCCGTTCGACTTTAGCGGCTACAAAATTCTTTTGACAGACGCAAAGGTTCCCCGCTTTTCAATTTGGAACGAGGACGAAATCCGCGAGCCTGAGCACGCTCTTTTGTTGGGCGACTTAAAGGAGCGCAAGAAGGGCGTTCCCGGCGGCTGGGTTTACGACACAAATCCGACCAACGTAAACGAAATGCTCTCTGTCGTAAGCGAAGACATGAGGCAAAAACTTCTTTACATAATTTACGAGCACGGCTTGATTTTGGACGCGCTTGACGGAATCAAAAAAGGCAAGTTCACAAAATTCGCCAGGGCCGTCAACAACAGCCACAAGCTCTTGCAGGAAAACTACAAGCTCTCTTGTCCCGAGATTGACTGGATCTTGAAGCGCGTCGGCGAGCTGGAGCCCAACCTTGTCGACATTCGCGAGCCCGTAACTTGCGGCCGCATTACAGGAAAGGGCTTTGGCCGCTGCCTGTACGCGATTATCCGCAACAGCGACGAAGAAGTCTACCGCAAAAAGCTCGACGAGTATTCCAGAATTTTCGGCTTTGAGGCCGAGACCTTTGAAGTCAAGCCCGCGAAGGGCGCCCATCAGGTGCGGCTCTAGTGAGAATTCTTTTGACCAATGACGACGGATACGACGCTCCTGGAATAAATGTTTTGCGCGAGCGCTTGTTGGACGACAACCACGAGGTTTTCATGATGGCGCCCGCCACCAACCAAAGCGGAACGAGCCAGAGCATTCACATGGGAAAGGGAATGAAAGTCCGCGAGCTTGACGAAGGCTTGTGGGCTTGCGAAGGCTCTCCCGCCGATTGCGTCATGACAGCCATTCACGGAAAGGTCTTTGAAAAGCCGGACATGATATTGTCTGGCATAAACCGCGGGCCCAACATTGGCCTTGACATTTTGTATTCAGGAACTTGCGGAGCGGCAAGGCAAGGCGTTTTGATGGGAATCCCAAGCGTCGCGCTGAGCGTGATGTGGCCCGGCGACGAAATTGTCGGAAGCGAAAGCGAAAACGACTACAACGCCATGGCGGATTTTGCGGCCAAAAATTTAAAGGCCTTGGCCAAGCTGGCCGCCGTCGCGCCAAAGGGCAAAATGCCCCAAGAGCGATGCGCCTTTGTCAACGTCAACGGAATGGCGCAAGACAAGGCCTACAAGGGCGGACGCTTTTGCGGCGTCTCCTTTAGGGAATACATAGACGACAAGGTTGTCTTAAAAGATTTGGGCGGCGGCCTTTACGAGCGGACTTTTTTGGGCGGACGGGTTCACAGCGCCGCCAGGGAGTATTCCGACTATGACGCGTGCGTGGAAGGCTTTGCGGCTGTCACCAGGGTTTGCGCGGAGCCGTCGGCCGTTCCGACACTAGACGGAATTGAATTTAAGGTGTAAACTATTGGTGGGTGAATATGGGCGGGAGGAATTAATGGAAAATTCAGTTCTTTCAGACGGAATCAGTCTATACGTTCAAAAGAAATTCGCGGACGCGCTTGCCTTCTTTTTGGCGCTGCCCGACGACAGCGGAGCCGACAATTTTGAGTTGGCCTACTACATAGGCTTGTGCTACGCTCGTCTTGGAAAATACGACGACGCCCTCATGTACATCGAACAAGTCGTAACCGGCGGAAAAGACTACCAGCGCGTTTTGCAGTGCAGATACCTTTTGGCAATCATTTACGTAAAGAGCGGCCGCAAGCGCCTCGCCGACTTTGAGCTCAACAAACTTTTGGAAACCGGCTACAAGAGCGCCGACGTATTGGCCTCGCTTGCCTTCATTTCTTGGGAAAACCGCGACATAGACAAATGCCTTGAATACTACGAACGCTCGCTTGAAAAGGACGCGGACAATGTAACCGCGCTTAACGGCATGGGCTATGTTTTGGCGGAAGAGGGCCGCGAGTTGACGCGAGCCTTGGGCTATTGCAAAAAGGCCGTAGACAACTCTCCGCAAAATCCCGCTTGCCTTGATTCATTGGGCTGGGTTTACTACAAGCTTGGCCTTTTGGAAGAGGCTGGAAAATATTTAAAGCAAGCGGAAGAGAAGCTTCCCGAAAACGTTGAGATACAAAAGCACCTTAACACATTGGCGAATGCGAGGGCTGACCACAGATGAAAAAACTATTATCTTTTTTAACAGTAATTTTTATCTTCGCTTCCGCGGGCTTTTCGCAAAAGTTGGCCGAGCATCTTTTTGACGACGCGGGGAACGTCTCCGGATTGCAGAGAAGCGTCGAGGCAGGATTTGCGGAAGAAGAATTTAGGCGGGGAGTCCAGTCCTACTACAGGGGCTTTTTTAACGACGCGATCATTCAGTTTGAAAAAGCGCTTTCTTATTTGCCCGACGAAAAATTGATTTTGGACTGGTTGGGAAAGTCCTATTACCGCGCCGGAATGGAAGGCACCGCGCTTGAGCAATGGCAGTTCGCGCTTGAGTCGGGCTACGGCGGAATTCTTTTGGAAAACAAAATCGAGGTTGTGCGCGAAAGGCGCGTGAACGCTTCGGTAGAACAAAGCTTGAGGTACACAGAGACGGGAACCTTTAGCGGAATCAATACCATCAACGGATCGACCTTCCAAATTTTCAGCCAGCCGATTTCTCTTTTGGCCAACACTGACGGAACGATTTGGGTTTGCGCCTACGGTTCCAACGAATTGGTCTTGCTTGACATAAACGGAAACGTCGTTCGCCGTGTCACCGGTCCCTTGAACGGCTTTGACAGGCCCGTGGACATAATCAGGTCGCAAGACGGAAAGCTTTTGGTAAGCGAAAGCGCGGGCGACAGAATTAGCGTCTTGAGCGAAAACGGATTTTTTGAAAAGTACATCGGAAAAAAAGGCAGGGGAGTCGGCGAGTTGGTCGGCCCGCAATATATGGCCCAAGATTATTTGGGAAACATTTACGTCACCGACTTTGGAAACGCCCGCGTCTCTGTTTTTGACAAAGACGGAAACGGCCTCTTTTCGTTTGGAAAAAAAGACTATTCGTTTGGGGGCTTGAAAGGCCCGACCGGAATTGCGATTGACGGACAAAGAGTTTTTGTAGCCGACGGAGTTTTGGGCGCCGTCTATGAGTTTGACTTGAGCGGAAACTATGTTGACGTTTTGGTTCAAGAAAAAACGTTCGCCTTCCCCGAAGCGATGAAGTTTACAGGCGCTGGCGACGCGCTTATCGTAAGCGACAGAAACAGGGTCTTTACAATTGATTTGGGAACGGGAGCCGTTTACGAAAACGCCTTTACAGGAAACGCTCCGGCCCGCATAACATACGCCACGCCAGACCAAAACGGAAACATTTTGGCCGCGGACTTTAAGAACAACGAGATTTGCATTTTGTCCAACATGACAGAATTGTTGGGCGGCCTTTTTGTAGAAATAGAAAGAGTCGACGCCGAGCGCTTTCCTAAAGTCACGATGAACGTTCGCGTCCAAAACAGAAGGCGCCAGCCGGTTGTAGGCTTGCGCGCGGAAAACTTTTACATAAGCGAAGGAAAGCGGCCTGTCGCTAAGCTGCGCTTTGAAGGCGCCGCCTCCTCAAACAAAAACGAGGACATAGCGATTGTGGTAGACCGCAGCATGCCAAGCGAATACAATTCCGCCCTTGACCAAGCGGTTAGGGACATCGCGACAGCAATGCAAGGCGTCGGAAAAATCACTTTGATTTCAAGCGGCGCCATTCCAGTAACGGAATACACAGGCGACCCCAAGGGTTTGCTTAAATTCTCCGAGTCCGCGTTAAAGAGTCCCAGAAGCGATTCTTGCGCCTTTGACTTGGCCTTGAGAATGGCGGTTAACGGCTTGATCAACGCCGAGCCCAAGCGCGCCGTAATTTACATTACGGACGGACTCATGCCGCAAAATTCATTTGACCGCTACGGTTTGACAGACCTTACGGCCTTTATGGACAACAACTGCGTGGCCTTTAGCGTAATCACGTTAAGGCAAGGCGCCCTTGATGAAGAATTGGACTACATTTACAAAAACTCATACGGAAAGCAATATTATGTTTACAGGCCCGAAGGCTTGGGTTCCATCGTGCAGGACTTGCTTGACGTTCCCAACGGCTTGTACCAGTTTAGCTTTGAGTCGGTTTTGCAAACAGACATGGGCCGCGCCTACTTGCCCCTTGAGGTCGAGACATACATCATGAACAGAAGCGGCCGCGACGAAACAGGCTATTTCTCTCCGCTCCAGTAAACTTAGCCGCGCTTTAGAAGTTGAGCTTTCCGCCCAGACTGAAGGTCGCGGTCAAAGTGCAGATGTCGTTAAAGGCGCAGGTAAAGCCCAAGTCAACTTCGGTGGTGAGCGCGAAGAATTTTGCGAATTGGAAGTCCGCGCTGTGAATGTACTCGTATGAATGAGTCTTTTTTGTCTTGCTTGAATTTAAGCTGGACGCGCTTCTCCATGAACAGTTTATGCTGTCGCTTCGAATGATCGGGATTTCTTGCTCCCTAAGCCGCTTGAACATGACTCGCGCCAAAGCCGATATTGGGCTGGTCTTTCCAAGCCGCTTCCACGCAATCGTTCCTTTTATCGAATAGTTGTTCAAGTCTTGAAAAGAAAATTCAGCGCCGGTTTTTAGGACGTTGTCTTTTTGCAAGTAAAAGTTCGCCTGCAAGTAAGTTGTGTAAACTTGCGTTATGTCGCTTGGGTTGTCGCGAGGAATTTTTACCGTGGCTGTGAACGACGAAAGGTATTCGTCTTGCTCGAACCAAGAGGCGATTGGAATCGAGCCGTCTTTTCCAAATATGTTGAAGGCAGTCCAGCCAAGCTTTAGCTTCGCTTGGTTTGTGTCGCTCAAGGTTTGAGCGGCCCTTATGTCGCGGGCAAAGGCGAACGACACGTTTGCGGGAATAAAAAAATCCCTCTTGTCTGCGTACAAGGGGCGGCTGAACGTGAAGTCATATTCGCTTGTGTAGAATTCGGATTGCAAGCTGTCTTTTTGCGCGAGGCCTTCCGTTTTTTGGTGAACGCTGTTGGCAAGATCCCAGCTTATCAAATCGTAAATGGGCGGCGCCGCAAAGAAATGCTTTCTTTGGCTGTAGGTTTTTGCCAATTGCCAAATGTCTTCGGAATAGGAGCCGCCGACTGTTGTCGCTTCCACGCCGCCGGAGCTTTTTTTCCAAGAGACAGAGAAAGAATTTTTTCCTAGCTTAAAGGGGAACGCGAACGTAAAGGCGTTTTTGTCGGTGTAATAATAGTTTGTGGCGGCGGAATAATTTTCTTCTGTTGAATAATTTATTTGCGGCGTAAGAGACGCCCAAGGCAAATAAATCGTGTTTTCGATTTTCGCGCCGACCTTTCTTTTTGAGGCGGCCGCGTCTCCAAACGAAAATTCTTTTTGCGTCGCCGAAAGCCATGTTGCAAAATAATTGTCGGTGGAAAGAATCTCTCCGCTGCTTTTTAAAAGCTTTTGCGAGGCTTCGGTGGAAATGTTG
Source organism: Treponema sp. (assembly GCA_017645785.1). Lineage (GTDB taxonomy): Bacteria > Spirochaetota > Spirochaetia > Treponematales > Treponemataceae > Treponema_D. Next base: position 59,181 of record JAGCNW010000010.1, on the reverse strand, counting down.
AGCGAGTATCCCAAATTGCTTGAGCCCAGCCTTGTTCCGGCCGCCAATTCGTTCTTTGTGTTGAGCGACCATTGGCTTGAATCGGTCTTTGCCGCGCCGCGGAGGGTTAGGGGCGCGCCCAAGGAGTTGAAGTCAAGGGACAAGGAGTTTTCTTTTACGGCGGATTTTGAGTCTCTGTCAAAAGTGTATTCTTCGTCAAAAGAAATTGTCTTTAAAAGCGGCGAGGCGGAGCGAATTGAGTGCGACGCGTTTGTAATCGCAGAAGAGGCGTCTGCGGCCCTTGCGGCGCTCGCGCTTAGGGCGATTTTTGTTATCGTCGCGCTCGCGCTTGCGTCGGCGCTTATGTCGCCCTTGGCATTTCTGTGTTTTTCGGTGTAAAAGGTTAAGTTCTCTTGGCTTGCGGCGTGAAGCTTTACGTCGCTTATTATCGGATTTCCGTTTTTGCTTTCAACTAAGACGCCGTCGTTTTTCCAATCGACGGAATTTTTGTCTTGCGCGATAAAGTGGGGCGTGGTTTGAGAAAAGAAAATTTCGTCAACGCGGAACGTTCCGCTTTTATGCCAAGCGTTTTTGCCGAGCGTGCTGAATTCTATTTTTGCGCGGCTTGGAATTACAGAATTGTTGACCATTAAGATGAATTCGCCGGGAGACAAGGGAAGTCCGTCAATTTTGATTTTTTTCTCGGCCTTGTCGATTGTCAAAAGCCTCCAGCCCGGGCCTGAGCATCGGTCAAGGGCGCTTTTGCAGAGCCTTGCGTAGACTGCGATTTTTCCGACGGAGCCCGCGCTCGGCGCGTCCGTGTCCAAAAGGAACGAAAGGCCGTTTTCGTCGCTTGCGGGAACGGCCGCTTGCGCGTTGTAATAGTCAACGTTAAAGTACATGTTTATTTCGTTGTAGTCGCTGTGGTCGCTTTCTTTAAAATACTTGTAAAGGACGATGTTCGGATTGTCAGGAACATCCGCGGCGATGGATGACCAAGAAACTTCTTGCGCGTAATTCATGGACTTGTTGAATCTTGACGCGCCGGGATTGGCGACCCTGGTTTGCATGGCTGTCACCATGAAGGCGTCGTCTTGAATCGTGTAGACGCCTTGCGATCCGACTTCGTAGGGGCCAAAATAGATTGTTCCGCTTCCTTTCGCGCCATTTTTATTTACGACCACAATTCTTGCGTTTTTGTTTTTGGCGCATTGGACGCGGTCTGTGTCCTTTAGGGCGATTTTTATAATTTGCCAGCCTGTGTTGTTTGTGTTGAAGGGAGCGATGACGTCCGCGGCGGTGGAGTCGGAAATTTTCCATGTTGGAATGGAGCCAACGGCCTCTGACTCAAAGCTGTCGTCGTCGCTTACGCCAAGCTGCAAGTATATGTCGCCCGAAATCGGCGCGGGCGTTTGCAGCGCGCAAGAAAATGTTGACGCGGACGGGATTGCGACGGTTCCAAGCGTGATGGCGTTGGATGCCCATTCTCCAATAATGCCTGTCCAGTTCCATCGGACTGGTATCTTGTAGCCTGTTATCGCGGCGTCGCTGGAGCCGCTCTGCGCGGCAGTCGAGCAATTCTTGGCGATTTCCAATTCCACGGCGGACGACGCGCTTTCGGAAGGGCGCGGATTTAGGCGGGGAGCGAAATTTTTGGGAAGGTTTTTGGCGGCGTTTTGCGCGTTGTATGTTGTTGTCGCCGCGCTGTCGTCAAAGCTCAAGAGCTTGTAATAGCCTGTAGTGTTTTTGTTCTCCACAGTGCCCGAAATTGTGTTCCGCGCCAGCCAGTTTTCGTCCTTGTATTGAACGCGGCTTGCCAAAGTGGCGTAGCCGAAATAGCTTTTGTTGGCCTCCGCGTATTGCGTCGTCGGCGACAAAGTCCATCGGGTTGCCAAAGACGCGTCGCCCGAGAGGTTTTCCGTAAAGTTGTAGTTAAAGCCGGCCGCTCCCGCAATCGAGCCCGCGTCAAACGATTTGGAATCCTCGAACCACACGATGTAAATCTTGTCGCTCATTCCAACGCTTGAAGAAAGAGTCACCTCGCCGGTTTCGGGATTGTATTTGGCGCCGGAATCAATCGCTCCGTTTTTGTAGACGATTACCGTTCCGCTTACTGCGTCCGTTCCGATGTCAAAGCGCTTTACAGGAGTGTAATTCCTTGCGCGCAAAAGCAAGTCGTCGGTGTCGGAATAGCCCAAGTAAGTTCCAGGCGAGCTTGCGCAGAATGGATAGCGAATGGCCGCCTCTCCGTAGTCGGTCTTTTTTACGGTCGTGTCGTAAAGGTCGGCGTAATACCGCTTTTCGCCAAAAAAGTCTTCAGAGCTCAAGGCCAAGTCGTCGTCCGCTTGGATTGCGGCGTATCTTTGTTCGGAGTTTCCGCTTTCGGCGTGAACAACCAAAAGCTCGTCGATGGAATTGACTCCCAAATCGTATCTAAAGCAAACGGTAAATGGCGAAAAGCCCGCCGGATGCTGCGCGAACAAAACAGTCTTGTTGTCGAGGCTTCCAAAAAAGCCGCAAGAGTCGATCGACGCGGGAGCGGCGCCGGTTGGGTCAGGAATCGGGTTTTGGCCTGACTTTCCGCAGTAAGAAAAGCTTGCCACGTTGGGGCAGAGCTCCGGCTCCGTCGCAGTGTCCTTTAGGCCGAAAGCCCTTTGCGTGTTTCCAAGAAAGCCGCTTCCGACGCCGGCGCTAGTGTTCGTTCCAAAATTTCCCAGCTGTGAAAAGCAAGTCGCGATCGCGGCGGCCGAGTTGAACGATACTGCTACGGCCGGAAGCGCTCCGTTCTTTCTTGCCGCTCCTGCTGACGCGGAAAGAACCAGCATCTTTCTTGACGGAACTACAAGGAAGTCGGATGTCGAAAGCTTCTTGTACTTTCTTCCGCAAGAATCCTTGTAGGCGCCATCATAGCTTTCTACGTAAACGTCTTGGATTGCGGCCGTCACCTCGAAAGATGGGAAGACGAACATTCGGCCCGTCATGTAGGCGGACTTCGCGCGGTTTGTTTCGTTGACGGAATTTTTTCCGTAATAAGTTTTGTCGCGGGAGGACAGCATGTCGTATCTTAAGGCGGCGTCGAGGGTCCACTTGCCGTCTGGGTCGGCGAATTTTACGCTGGCTCCTGGAGCCTGATTTTCGCCGCCGCCGATTCCCCGGCTTACGTCGTCAACGGAATAGCTTGACGGAAAGACAACCTTTCTGTTTGCGACGCGCATTTCCTTAAAGTAGCCTTCGCCGTTCATGTAGCCTGCGGCGAAAGTGTTTTTGTTGAACTCGTCGGCAAAGGCCGCTTCCAAGTACCAATGCCTGTTTACGGTGAACCACAAGGTCATGTCAACTTGCTGGACAAAGACAGGCGTTCCAAAGGAGATAGAAAAATCGTTGCCCCAGCCGAATGTTGCGGTCAAGGTTTCCTTTAGCTTTGCGTCCCAATAGCCCTGCGCGATGAACTCAACGGAATTGTCCCTGATGTTCCAGTCCAAGAACTTCGTTCCCTTTGGAAGAGTCTCCGGCGGCAAGTCTTTTCCGACAACCATCGGACCTGAGCCGCTTGCGTCAATCGTCTTTGTGTCGTCGCAATAAGCCTTTGCCGGATGCAGGCAAAGAAGCGACAAGAGGGCCAAGACAAGCGCCAAGCCTTTTGCCTTGTGGCTCTCTCGCAAGGCCTTTGTGTCTTTTGACAAAAGGCGGGCCTTATGAATTTCCAAGCCGGGATTTTTTTGCTCGATTTTCAGAATTGTCTTTTCGATGGCCTTGCGTTTTTTTTCGCCAAAGTCAAAGAGTTCGTTTTGTTTTTCGGAATCGGCGTCGCTTGTGTTGTTTATCGTTATTCCCAAAAGCCTAATTCCGCGGCCGGCTTGATACTTGTTTCTAAAAATCGCGACCGCGCGCGAAAACAAGTCTTCAACGCTGGTGACGTTTTGCGGGCTTGAGGATTGCGCGCTGACTGTCGTAAAGTCGTCGTAACGAATTTTTATCGCGACAGTTTTTCCTGTCAAATTGTCCCTTAAAAGGCGGAACATAAGCTGCTCCGAAAGCGAAAGGAGGGCGCGCTCGATTTGGTTCCATTCCGTCAAATCGTATTCGTAAGTGCTTTCTATTCCGGCGGAATGGCTCTTGGCCTCGGACAAAAATCCCGGAGGCTCTATTCCCCGCACGACGTTGTACAAGAAGCTTGCGGTGGCGTCTCCAAAAACGCTTGAAAGCAATTTTTCGGAATGCTTGTGAATGTCTTCCGTAGAATTGAATCCCGCGGCCCTCAGGCGCTCCAAAGTTTTTGATCCGATTCCCCAGACTTTTTCCAAGGGGAGCGAAAGCATGAAATCTTCTTCTTTTCCTGGCAGAACAGCGTAAAGGCCGTCGGGCTTTTTGAGGCCGCTTGAAATTTTTGCTATGTAATTTGTCGTCGCGATTCCAACAGATACTGTAAGGCCGGTCTTTTCGTAAACGCTTTGCTTTAATTTTTTGGCGCATTCAATCGCGTCGCCAAAAAGACGTTCCGTTCCTGTCATGTCCAAAAAGGCTTCGTCGATTGATATTTGCTTTACGTCGGGAGAGAACTCTCCAAAAATGGACATGATTTTCTCTGAGTATTCGCTGTAAAGGCTGTAATTGCCGCGCGTGTAAATTCCGTCAGGGCAAAGCTCAACGGCCCTTGCCAAAGGCATCGCAGAATGGACGCCAAATTTTCTTGCCTCGTAGCTTGCGGTGGAAACCACCGACCGCCTGTCGCCAGGAAGGCCGCCGACGATCACAGGCTTTCCGCGCCATTCAGGATGGACAAGCTGTTCCACGGAAGCGAAAAAAGCGTCAAGGTCAACATGGAAAAAGCATTTTTTTCCGTTAAATTCCATCGCCGTCCTTCCGTAAATTTATTTCGTCGCCTTCCGCTTCGAACACAAGGGTTTCGCAAAAACAATTTTGTCCGCCGCTTTCATGGTCCATGTAATAGGCGTTGATTACTATGTCTTGTTCGGAACTGGCTCCCGGCGTGTAGATTATGTTCAGCTTTTTGGGAGGATTGTCAGGCAAAAGGAATTCAGCCGTCTTGTCCGTAGAAATTGTGTCGTAAACCGAAAAGTAAACTGGATTGGAGCCTTTTCCGTTAACTGTGATAGACAAGCGCTCAGCGTCCTCAAGCGAAGATATTTCAATCCTTCTAATTTTTCCGCCGTAATATTCTGTGTCGTAAACTTGCGCGACAGTTCTCAAAATTTGCTTTGAGTAAAAAACTCGCGCCTTGGGCCGCGGCATTTCGACGTTGGCAAAGAAAATTTTATTGAGCGTAAAAATCACAAGAGTGGAGAAAAGCGCGAGGCCGGCGAAACAAGAGGCGCTTGTAACGAAAAAGCCCAAAATCTTTTGCCGCTTGTCCTTAGCCTTAATGTTAAGGCGGGCCAAGATTCTAAGCCATAGCAAGTTGAAGGGAACCAACAAAAAGGCCAAAAGCAAGTTTTGGCTAAAGCCGCAAAAAATCAGCTTGTAAATTCTTGGTCCGTCCGAAAAAATCAAAATAGAATAAAGCAGGGGAAGGTAGGGCGTTATGAATACCGTCAAGAAAATAAAGAGCGAAAAGCGGCTCTTGAAGGCGCGAGACAAGACCAAAAGCAAGCATTCAATCGCGAACAAGTAAAACAAGGTTATTTCAAAAAGGCTAAAAATAAAAATGTTCAAGATCGCGCTTATGGACAAAATGTATTCGTAATTGTAAGTGGTTAAGCGGGAATGGCGGCCCAATTCCAGCGGATAAACCATCGATATGATAAAAAAGGCGGGCGCAAGCTTAATTACAAACAAGACCATTGGATTTCTTACGCCTATGCTTTGGAAAAGCAATGCGACGCCTTGGCCCAAATGAAATGAAAGCGCAACTATAATTGCGGTGACAAAAATCAAATAGTTTGACCTAAGCGCCCGCCTCTTGATTACAACCAAGCGCTTTGTTCGACGCCTGAATATAAAGGCAAAGTCGGCCAGCGCGAACATTGCCGCGGCGATAAAAACCATCACGCTGTAAATGACCGCGCTTTCTTCGATCCAGTAACGCTTTGAGAAAAACTTGATCGGAATGTAGTGCTGGCTCCATTCGGCGCTTTTTTGAACGTCGATGCCGGAAAAGAAATCTTTGACGGAACTTAATTGCCTTGATTGCTCTTGGTCGCAAAGCCTTAACGTGACGGCAGGAATTTCCCTGTCCATGAATGACGAAAGAATCAAGTCGTTCTTCAATAATTTTGTTCTGTAGAGCGAAAGAAAAATTCCTCCGGAAATTGCGTAGGGGCAAGAATTTTTTTCCATGCTGTCGCACAAAAGCCTGCAAAAATAATAAGGCGAAACTTTTCCGTTCGAGCCTGGAACAACTTGCGCCTTGCCCCTTGCGTCAAAAGACAGGATTAGGGCGGCGGCGTTTTGCATGCCTTCGACGCTTTTGCAGAAAACTTCCGAGCCGGCCATTTTTTCGTTGCCCAAAATTTTCGGCCGGTCTCCCGCCGTAAGGACAACCTTTAAGTCAAATGGAAGAGCCGCCGCCCCCAACCAGTCCAAGAGGTCCAAAATAAATTTTTGGTTTTCGTAAGCGTCTTCTTGGGCGGCCATCAAAAAAAACGCGCGGCCGTCGTTCTCCTTTGCGGGAAAGTCAACCGTTATGTTGTAAGGAAAGTCTGTGAACAAGGCCGAAGAAAGGGGAGCCTTTTGCGCTGAAAAACCGGCTCGCTTTAAATAGTTTGCGGTCGCGTCCGAAAGCGCGGCGCCCCTGAGCTCTTGCGAAAAGGCGAGGGTCGGCAAAAAAAGTCCCTGCAAAAACAAAAAGGCAAGGAGGCATGAAAGTTTTTTTGCAATAGGAACTTTTAGAAAATGCATCGCTTCATTCTACCATATTATGCTCTTTTCTTTCAATGGGAGGCCCTTTGGCGACACTTGCAAAAATTCAAAAAATCTAGTAAAATGAAATGCATGTTCAGGGCGCTTGGAAATTTTTTAATTCTCTTAACTTTGATCGGAATGCTCGCGCCGCCCTCGATTGGACTTGCTCTCCTTTATCCATTTTGCCCCGGCTTGTGCTATAAGATTTCCGACTACATTGTGAACGTGTGCTCAAAAAGACTTTTTGTAATTATGCATGTTTACAAAAAATTCCGCCTTTCGTTCAGCAAGGAAAATTTTGAAAATCTTCCCGACCAGTTCATAGTGCTTTCAAACCACCAGAGCCTTTTGGACATTCCGATTTACATGAACTTTTTCCGCGGCCGCGACGTTCGCTTTGTTGCCAAGGACAATCTAAGCAAAAGCTGGATTCCCATGGTCGCCCCGATGCTCAAGTCGCACGGCCACTGCTTTATTCCGCGCAGGGGCGGAACTTCGCTCGTAATGCGAAGGATCGATTCGTTCGCCGAGCGCTGCCTTGCCAACAAGTGGAATCCCGTAATTTTCCCGGAAGGAACAAGAAGCAAGGACGGCCAGCTGAGCAAGTTTTACAGCGCGGGCTTTAGAAGAATCGCCGACTCGACAAAACTTCCGGTCGCAATTTGCGTGGTTGACGACGGCTATAAAATCAACGACATTTTTCATGTCATGGAAAACATGCACAACATCAACTACCGCGTCAAGCTTTTAAAGGTGTGTCCGCCGCCCGCCACAAAAGAAGACCAGGTGGCTCTCTTGGACCAAGCCCGCTCCCTTATGCAGGAACAGTTGGACAAGTGGAGAAGCGGCGCCGAAGCGTAAAAAAAAAACCGCTCTTTCGAGCGGCTCTTTTTATACAGACTTATTTGAAGTCTTTGGGGCGTCTCTCAATGCGCTTGCACTTTGTGCATTCGGCAAGGTTCTTGAGTCTTCCGTTCTGCAACATTGTCTTCATAACGATTTCGCCGCCGCAATCGGGGCACATGAACTTTTGCGTGGCAACAGTAGTACGAGAGTTTTTACTTGCTCCGGCCATTGTATTCCTCCAAAATTATTATTATCAATTTAAGTTATACTATCATATAGAAAAACGCTAAATATGTCAATAATTGTTGAAAAAAATAATCAAAAACGCGGTAAAGCGGCTTCCAGTCGCCATGCGATTGTCGAAACCGCTAGATATCGTCGCTACACACAGATTGCGCCTTGAAACTATTAAAGTCTGCCGCTTTCGCGGCAGGCGCAATCTGAGTGTTTCCGCCAACCGCCTGGCTCCTTCTCGCCGATTTACCACGTTTTTATCGTTTTGCTCAACTATTGACAATGTTTAGCGTAATACTGTATAATTTTCATATATATTCTAAAAAGTTCAAGGAAATTACAAGAGATGGACGAAGAAATTTTGACGATTGAAGAGGTTGCCAAATACCTCCGCGTTTCAGAAAGAACCGTATACGACTGGGCCCAAAAGGGCGAAATCCCCGCAGGAAAAATCGGCACCGTTTGGCGCTTCAAAAAATCAGAAATCGAAAAATGGGTCAACGAGCGCCTTTCGTCGGGCAGCCGCCTTTCTTCGCCCAAAATGAACGTTCAAATAAAGAACATACTTTCGCCCGACAGAATCATCTTTATAAACCAAACGTCAAAGCATGACGCCTTGGTGGAACTCGCCTCAGCCTTAAGCAAGGCTCCGCAAGTCAAATTTGCTAAGGAGCTTGAAGAAGAAATTCTAAAGCGCGAAGAGCTTATGTCCACCGCGATCGGCCGCGGCATAGCTATCCCGCACGCGCGTCTTTCAAGCGTGACTGACTTGGTCATGGCTGTAGGAATTTGCAAAAAGCCCGTCCAGGACTTTCAAACGATTGACGACCAGCCTGTAAGCCTCTTGATTATGATCGCCGCGGCCTACAACCAGCACTCATACTATTTGCAGACCCTCTCGCACTTAAGCTCAAAGCTCAAGGACAACCAATTGCGCGACAGCCTCTTGGCCGCCTCAAGCGCCGACGAAGTCTACAAGCTTTTGACCGCCTAAAATGTCATTGCCCGGCTCGACCGGGCAATCTTTCAGACAAAAGATGTCCGGGTCAAGCCCGGTCATGACACATTAGGGAAGATCAACCGAAATCCAGTTTTTAGTTTCTGACTGTTCTTTGGCCACCAAGCCCATGTCCACGGGAGCGGTGGTCTCGCACAAAAGATAGTTGGTTCCGTCCACCATAATGCGCGCGCCCGGATAGGGAAGGTCCACTCCCAAAAGCGCGTGCGAATAAACGCCGGAAACGAACAATTCGGTCTTTACGCCGTAATGTTCCATCAAGACGCAAAGCAAGAGGGCGCGGCTGTCGCAGTCCGAGCCTTGGTTTTGCAAGACGCTCGTCAAGTCGTTAAAGTCGCTTGTGTCCTGCTTGCGCTGGTAGTCAAAGTCTTGCACCCAAGCCAAAAGCTTTTTGCAAATCTCAACGTTGGGATTCTTGGGATTTTTTGTCAAAGCGTCGGAACTGAGGGCCGCGTATATTGATTGGGCGGCGACGTCAAGGCGCGAATAGGCTTCCCTAAAAATCAAGCGGTAGTAACGCTGCCAGGCCTCTTTCCATTGCTTTTGTTTTGTGTAAAGGGTAAGCACGGAAAATTCGCGGTCGATGACAAAGCGGCCCGATTCTTTGGCTTGCGCGGGCAGCCGCGCGTATATCTTTTTCTCACCAATATTTATTGCAATGCTTTGCACTTCTTCAGAACTAAAAGCGTAGGCCGTTATAAGGCCGGGGAGCCTAAAGTCCTTTTTGTTGAGGCAGAGGGAATCCAAGGCGCTCAAGATAAACTGCTGGCAGTCGTCGGCGACGTTTTTGTCCGCGTAGCAAAGGACAACCAAGTGAACAGGCTTTTGTTCTGTCGTTACCGAGATTCCCCAGCCGGCTTGGGCCGTTGCGTTTCCGGGCTGTTGGAATTCATACTGGGCGACGGAGGCGTGGCGGCCGTTCCACAAAAAGCCGTCGATCTCGCCGTCCGCGCTCAGCTTGTTCAAAACGTCTTCCATGGCCAAGTCGCTGCGCTCATATTTGTCGGCGGCGAACATCTTTATGGCCACGCGGACTTTCATGAACTCGTGCTCAAGGTAAAAAGAAAGGCCGTCGTCCGACGCCTCCTTAATCAAAAAGCCTTCGGGCAAATCCAAGTTCCAGCCGTAATATGAAGAGGAATAAAATTCGGCGTAAAGGCAAAGGGGAGCTAAAAACAAAAAAAGCGCCGCGGCGCAAAGCTTAAAAAATCTCATGGTCCGTCCTTGAAAATTCTTCGTTAATTATATATCATTTTTGGCAAAATGAAAAGCGAAACTTTAATTCCTATAGTATACCAGGACCAAGAGATAATTTTGGTCAACAAGCGTTCCGGCTTGGCAAGCCAGGGCGGAGCGGGCGTGGGCCGCAGCGTGGACTCGGACCTGGCCCTGCAAATCGGACAAAAAGTCTACCTTTGCCACCGCCTGGACAAAGAGACCAGCGGCCTTTTGCTTTGCGCCTAGAATCCAGCCGCAGCGAACAAGTGGTCCCGCTTGATTGGAGAAAAAAACGTGAAAAAAGAATACAAGGCCTTGTGTTTTGGAAAGCCCAAGAATCCCAGCGGAAAGATAACCCTTCCTGTGCGAGAAAAAGGCCAGCCAAAAAGCGCCTTGACCTATTACGATTTGGAAAAGACCTTTACCGAAGAAGAAGCCAACGGCTTTGACGCCACACCCCTTAGCGTGATGAGGCTTTCTTTGGGAACGGGAAGAACCCACCAAATCCGCATCCACTTGGCCCAAAGCGGGCTTCCGATAATTGGAGACGACAAGTACGGGGACTTTTCGTTGAACAAGGCCGCCAAAAGGGATTTGGGCATCAAGCGCCTTTGCCTTTGCGCCTTTAGGCTTACGCTTCCGCTTGCCGGAGGCGAGAAGGCCTTTGAAATTGAATGCGACTTTATGCCGCCAGACTTGTTTTAGGCGGCCGTATTGAACAAAAAGCCTTGATATGATACTATAAATAGAAAAATTGCAACAAGGGGTTGGGAGGACATGAAAAAAATTCTTAGCATCCTGCTTTTGTCGCTTGCGGGAGTCGCCGCATACGCGCAAAGCGCCGAAAAAATCAGTCAAATCGTAGAAAGCCAAGAGCTCACTTTTGGCCAGGCCGCTTACTTGGCCTTGGCATATTCAGGGGACATTGAAGAAGACGTTTCCGAAGCCGAAGCGCTTGAAGCGGCGGTCAAAAAAAATTGGATAAAAAACGGAGCGGTGGACACAGCCGCGATAAAGCTTTCCGAATTGAGCGCCTTGTATCTAAAGGCGACAGGCATTAAAGGCGGCCTCTTTTACAGAGTGTCGGGAAAGTCCGGCCGCTACGCCTTTAAGGAACTCAAGGCGAGGAACCTTTTGGACAAGGCCGCCGATCCCGCGATGACGATTACGGGACAGAACGCGCTTAGCCTTTTTAATTCTTGCGTAAAAATTGCGGAGGGCTCAAAATGAAAACTATCCGCGCAAATAAAAAAATATTTTTGGCGGCCGCGATTTTCGCGCTGTCCTTCTCTTTGTTCGCTCTTGACTTTGGCGGAGCCTTTTCAAACTTTACCCGCGTCAAGGGAAAGAATTTTTCCAACCTAAAGCTTGACCAAGTCGACAACTTGACCGGCTGGATAAGGGTTCCAATTAAAAAGGACGGCACTTCGTATTTTGTAGGCCAAGCCCTTTACGAATTTGAATACGACGCCGGCGTTGAAAAAGTCTACAACCGCTTGGACATCAACTTGGCCAAGTACGTGAACCAATGGAAAATTGCCGGAGAGCCTTTGACTCTCCACGCAGGCCGCTTTATTTTCTCTGACGTGACCGGCCTCATAATGAGCCAAAACTGCGACGGCGCCTACGCCACTTACGATTTTTCCCGCGTTTCGGTTTTTGCCTACGCCGGCTACACAGGCTTTTTGAACGCGGCCACGGTCAAGATGCAAAACCACAAGCAGGATCCATTTGACTACAACACAAGCAGCGTGTACCAGCTTGCCGAAAAATATCTTGTCTTCGCGACGGGCGCGACAGTGCCGAACTTGTTCTCGACCCAAACATTGTCGGCCCAATTCTTGGCGACGTTCAAGCTTGGCGGAAAAGCGTTTAACAGAATGTACCTTACTGTTGACATGTCGGGCCCGATTTACAAAACGATTTACTACGACGCTTCGACAACCTTGGGCTTGCAAAGCTTTGACGGAGGCTCTATGGAAGTCACAAACTTGACAAGGGCCGACTTTAAGTATTTCATTCCGTTCAAGGATTTGGCTGTTGGACTTGGAGCGGTGTTCGCTTCGGGCAACAAGAACGGAGACAACGCCTTCACCGGCTTTTCAAAGATCGACGCCTTCTTCGCTATGAACGAGCCGCAATACACAAGCTTGTTCAAGATTAGCGCGGCCGCTTCGATCAAGCCGCTCAAAAATCTTTTGGTCAGGGCGGGAACGGGATTCGTGTTCAGCCTTGCGAAAGAATCCGGAGCCTACCAGGGCTTTGAGTGGAGCCTCGGAGCCGACTGGCAAATCGTAAGCGACGCGGGAGTCGGAGCCACATTCCAGCAATACATAGACGCGGAAGACAGCGACATGAGCAAAGTCCAGATTTCGTTGAACGCGTTCTTGACGTTCTAACAGGAGGAGAGATTTTATGAAAAAGATTTTGTTTGCGATAATAATTTCAATGGCCGCCGCCAGCCTCTTTGCTTACGACGCCGAAGTTTTGTCCGTTCAGGGCAGGGCGCAATACAGTTCCAACGGAACAAACTGGACTCCAATCGCGGAGGGAACAAAAATCAGCCAGGGCGCTACAATCCAGACAGCCTTTAAGAGCGCGCTTAAGTTAAAGTTCAAGGGCTCCGTCGTTGACTTGGGACCGATGACCCGCATCAAGCTTGACGAACTTTCAGAAAGCCCCAGCAAGGACAACGCCGTCGTTTCGATGAAAATCGGAACCTTGACTTCCAACGTAAAGAAAATCGAAGACCGCCGCGCGGGCTTTACAATCAAAGGACCGGCCGCAACCGCGTCTGTGCGCGGAACAATCGTTTGCGAAGAGTGCGGCTACAAATGCGACACAGTAACAGCGATAGAAAGCGTGACCGCCGTTTGGCCCACGTCAAAGGGCGAGGGAAGCGCGACTGAAATTTCTTCGGACGGAAACAGCGCCGTTGCGATAAGCGACGGACGCGCGGTTCCCGGAGCCTGCGCCCTTAGCGAAGGCCAGTCTACAGTAGTTAGCGAAACGGAGGCCCTCAAAAAGCCTTACGGATACGCCAACGAAAAGTCAGTCTTCGTCGGAGCGGCTTCCAACCAAGCCTTTGGCGAGGCTGTCGGAGGAAACCCCTTAGGCGGCATCGGCTCCGCCGGCCCCGCTGGCGGCGTTTCGGCCAACGCGGCCAGCGGACCTAGCGCTCCGACAACAGGAACGATTGTAGTGAACGTAACTTTCGCGCAGTAACAAAGATTTTTTACGGAGTGGTCTAATGAAAACGATTATAAAAACCATCGCGGCCATCGCCGCGGTTTTTGCATTGGCGTCATGCGACAATTTTAACGGCGACTCGCAAACGCAAACTCAAGCTTTCGCCACTGGCGGAGCGATTTCCATACAGCTTCCCGCCAACGCGCCAATCTCACGCTCTGTTTCAAGCGGCGGAGCTTTGGGAGGCTCAATCAGCAAATTTAAAGTTGTCGTAAGAAACCTTGCGGCAAAAATAAACACTGAACAGTACGCGAATCCCGGCTCTATGGTGACAATAGACAGCTTGCTTCCGGGCAGCTGGGACGTGGCGATTTTTGGCTACCAAAACGCCGCGCAAGGCTCGGACTTGGAGCTTTGCTATTACGGAAACGCGCGCAACACGCAAGTCATCGCGGGCCTTACTTCTTACGCAAACGTGGCCTTGTACGACATCAGCAACAACATGCCTGGCTTTGAGTTTAACGGACTCGAACCTTCAAACGTTCCGGACCTTGCATACGCCTACATGACTTGGTCTTGCGCGGAGTTGGGGCAAAGCGGAGAGGAGTTTTACGCGTGTTCTTTTACTTCCGACATGACAACTTTAAAGCCGCCGGTTCCTGTTTTTATGGAGCCGGGCTACACATACCAAGCGAAAATCACTTTTTATAATTTTGGCCAATTCACAGCCAAATATACAGGAACAGTCGAGGGCGTTGTCCCAGCGGCAGGCGGCCTTGTAGAGGGAAGAGCAAACGCGCTTGACAAGAGTTTTACGCTCAATGGCAACCTTAACTATCAATACGTCATTGGAGAAAGTTTTGCTGACTATGTTTATGGGCAAGTTGCTGACCAAGGCTTTGATTTGGGCGGCGATACAATCCAATGCGCGGACGCAAGCTACAAAGCCGTCAATACCGACGCTTGCGGAGGAAGCGTTCCTTACATCGCAAGCTATGGCGCTTATTCTTGCATTCTTACGCCGCTTGTTCATCACCCGGCTATAGTTCCTACAGTAAGCGTGCCTGACCAGACAGTTCAAAAAGGACAGACAATAACAGTAAGCGTGGCCTTGAATCCGCCCGCTCCAAAAGAATGGCCAATGCTTACAACAGCTAACGCTGTCAACGGCTTTAGTCGCTACATTGTGGACAGCGACAACTCGGACAGCGACACATGGACCCACGCCTTGTCTTGCAATGACCCCAACGCCAACAAGGTTGAATTCAACAACAACGACAAGACTTTGACCGGAAAAGCGGCCGGTACAAACAACTTTACATGGACAGTTACAGTAACTGCCGGCTCATACGGAGAAACTCCAGCCACAAGCCCAGCCACGGCCAACTTCACCGCAACCTGCGTCGAGACCACCCAGCCCAGCGGCGGCGGGGGCATAAATTATCCGCCAGACCCGAATTGGTTCAGTTTCCAAAGCACACCGGAAGTATTGCCGGAAGGAACACAAGGCGCCGCAGAGGTTATCTATAATAATGTTTCTAATGGAACTAGACTTTTATATCCTGCGCCAACCCCGCGTTATGTAAAGTTCGGAAACTATCCAAGAACTCATAAAGCCGCTTCCGTTAATATAGATGAATCTGTATCTCAGACAATGGGTAATTTTACCTATTATAAAGGTGATGACAATAACTGGTATGCAAAGTTTCAGGTAAAGAAAAACTCAGGTACCACTTATTATAATAATGGTACAGATACTATTGAAGCTACTAGTAATTATGCGTATTTCAAGTTGGAACCTATAACATGGCGTGTTCTTACAACAAATTACAAAGGAACTGGCAAGGCCCTCCTTGTGACAGACGAAGCATTGCCGGGTTACTTTGATTATGACACTTCGCCTGGTCACAAGGCATTTGCATTTGTGTATAATTCTGACTATAGCACTCCAAATAGAACTATAGGCGGAAAGACAATTTATAAGAATAACTACCAGTATTCCAACGCCCGCGCCTGGTTGAATGGTTTGGACGGAAGCGGCTATGATCAACAGGACTGGACAAATGCAGGCTTTATAAACAGCGCATTTACGGAAGCCGGGCGTATGAAAATTGCCGAGACTGATGTAGATAACAGCGCTCAATCATGTTACCAAACATTTGAAGTGGCAGGAACTACTTATAATAATTATTTGTCAGACAATACTACAGATAAAGTATTTATTCTAAGCGCGAACGAGATAACAAATCCTTTGTATGGATTCTATGAACCTTCTAACCAGTATAACTCGCGCTGTTACATTCCAACGGATCTGGCTTTAGCATCAAACGCACAGGTTACTTATAATCCTACTACTATAGCCTGTTGTTATTGCTATCTGAGAAGCCCTTATACCAGTGATACAGGATTGCAGTCTTGCGGACAAGACGGTGCAATTGGCTCTGGTGCAGCATCTGTTTATGACGATTACAGCAATTATTATGCTCCCGCAATTTGTGTAGATTTAAGCAGCGCTGTAGGCGCTCAAATTGGAAAAGTTGGAGAAGGAAATGCCGCCGCAGATAGTCACGGACTTCTTCCCGGCAAGTTTACTGTAAATGCAAGCGGAAAGCAGGTTAAATTCAGCCAGAGCAACCTTTGGAAAAACATTTCAACTTCTACAGAATACCACTTTGTTTCTCAGCAGTATTATTACAGTCAAAGAAATAAAGATCGTGAATCTACTGGCTATTTTAAATATAACCATGATTTGTTTGAATATATGGATCAAACGTCTATTTCAAATATAAGCATTGCAGAAAGCGATATTACTAATTGGCGTTTGCTTACCGCAGATGAATGGCAGTATCTCTTTGAAGGTCGCACTAATGCCGCAAGTAAATTTGGTGTGGCAAGGATTAATAACTTTAACTATACTGGAGGCAAATCTGAATACATGACAGGATTTATTCTTTTGCCAGACAGTTGGACCGCTCCTGCAGGAATCTCGTTTACACCTGGCTGGATGGCAGCTGGCACTAATTTCCCTACAGATGTTAATAACACTTATGATTCCTGGGATTGGAAAAAAATGGAAGAGGCCGGCGCTGTTTTCCTGCCAGCAGGAGGTTATTTATATACGCAAGGTAGTACTATCGATTATTATTGTAGTCAAAAATATGGAGGACGATATTGGAATGCGTCTGATTCTGATCCTCATGTTGCAAGCATAGATGGAGATGGTTTAACTCCTAATTATACTAATTTATCTCCTTATTATCCAATTAAGTACGCATCCATCCGCCTTGTAGTAGACTCCAACTAGCGCGGCGCTTACAGGCTTGCCGCCGTTTTTGGTCGCAAGCCTGCAATGTTTTGCTTATCCAACAACGCGACGGAAACGCCGCGTTGTTTTTTTTATGGGGGAGTAAATGCGGTTAGTTTGCGGGGGAGGCGGCCAGTTCTTTTTGCAATTCAAGAACTTGCTCTAGGGGGAGGTCGACCGCTTGCGCGATTTGCTCTAGCGTTAAGACATTCATTGCAAGCAGATTTCGCGCGGTTTCCACGGCTTTTTCTTGGCGACCAGCGTCTCTTTCATAAGTTTTTTCGCGTTCCCATTCCATGTACTGCTTCCTCCACTGCGTGTTGCGTTTGGCGTCGTCGACAAGGCTTTTGATTCTGCTGGTAAAGTCGTCCGAAGCCTTGTTTTCGGTCACCATACGCAAGAAAGCCTTTTGCCTCTTGTTTAATATTCTATCACAGTTTTTGGAAATAAAAAAGTACTTGTATGCCCTGTCGTTTAATTTTATTTTTGTGTCTTCCTTGCAAAGATTTTCAAAAGTGTACTTTGGCAAGCCTTTTTCAAATATGTCCTCTACACAGATAAAAATTATAAACGACGTTTTTAAGTCCTTGTACTTTTGACCGGATTTCAAAAGGTCTACGTCGATGACGCCCTGGTAGTAGCGGGCCCGTTCCGGTAGTTCCTTTGTGTCTGAGGCCTGCATTTCGATGTTGTAGACTTTGAGTCCGCCAGCGTCCTTGGCGAAAACGTCCAGCCGCACGCCCTTGCTTCCAAAGTCGATGTTAATCTCTTCCTCCTGCGACATTTCGATTTTCTCTATTGGAAATTCCAATAGGATTTCCAGCAGCTCCTTGCAAACATCTGGATTGTTGTGCATCACCTTGTAAAAGATGAAGTTGTTGGCGATGGTGAGGTCTTCCCACCTCTGTCCGCCGCATTGAGTTTCGTCCATACTGAACCTCCATAAAAATTTGGTGGCCGCGACTATTTTGCGGCCCCATTTTTTTATATATAGATATAGGCGTTTGCGCGCTTTTTGGCTTTTTTTTCGAAAAAATTATAAATTTTTTTTAGGATTTTTGCGGAAATATTGGTTTGTTGTTTTTGTTCAACTAATCACGTCGGTGTCTTTTATGGATTTTTTCGCGCAATAATGGCCGTCAACCTGCACCGGCGCTTTTAGACTTGCCTCCGTTTATGGCCGTAAGCCAACTATGGACAGGCAAAAAGCGGGGCGCGACTGCGGCCTTGCGCGGTAAGCGCTCCGCGCATTTTTGGCGCGCCTTATGATGTTGTGGGGGCGGGGGGATTAGTTTGCGGGGGAGGGCTGGGCAAAGCTTTCTACAGGTATTTGCAACAGGGCTGAAATTTCTTCTGCCGTGTATTTGCCGTCCGCAAGAAGTTTTTTTGCGGTTTCCACGGTTTGTTCCCTTCTCACATCCATTTCGTGAATGTTCATAGCGGCATACTCCAATAGGAAATTTTCGTTGACCTTCAGTTTTTCGACGGTGGCAAAGAGATTGTTCGAATATTCATCTTCGCCAGGGTCGTTTGTGCATACAAATTTGAGGAAGGCCCGAACTTTTTCGTCGCGCTCCTTTTCGTACGCACTTGCATTGACAGCGCTCGTGAGAGCGCAAGTGGATAATTTCCTTGCCAAAACGGCACTATCGCCGTATTATACACCACTTTTAGGCATTTGTCATCTAAATTCACGTCTTTGTTTTCGTCGCAAACGTTGCGGAAGATGTAGCGAGATAGTCCGAATTTTCGTTCGCTTGCGTCCTTGAACGGGTCGTGCTTGCAAATGTACGGTTGGGATTGCAGCTCCACATCAATCACTTTGTTCTCGTCCTTTAGGTAAACATCCAGCCGCACGCCCTTGCTGATGTAGTAGGGGGCGATTGTTTTCTCCAGCTCCGGGTACTCAACATTCTTGACTTTCACGCCAAGAAGCCGTTCCACCAATTCCGCGCAAACTCCCGGCTCGTGAAGCACGGCCTGGAACATCCCGTCGTCCGCGAACGTTAGTTTGTCCGCGCTTTTGTAAGAATAAAATGAGTCTGCCATATTAGGCCTCCTATAAATGAATATGCGAAAGCGCCCCCACAGATTTTGCGGAGCGCGCTTTCTTGCATATAACATATAGACGATATGGCAGTAAATTTTACTTTTTTGGGAAAAAATGAATTTTTTTTTGCGGATTTTTTCGCGCAATTCTGGCCGTCAAGCAGCGGCGGCGCTTTTAGGCTTGCCGCCGTTTATGGTCGTAAGCCAACTATGGGCAGGCAAAAAGCGGGGCGCGACTGCGGCCTTGCGCGGTGAGCGCTCCGCGCATTTTTGGCGTGTCCTATGATTTTGCGGGCGGGGGATTAGTTTGCGGGGGAGGGCTCTTTTAGCGCTTCAAGAACTTTGTCCAATGGAGCGCCCGTGTCGCTGGCCGCAGTTTCTGGAGTCGCGTTGTATTTTTTTATAAGCATAAGCGCGTCTTCTACGGCTTTTTGTTGCGCGCCTTCGATGATGCCGTCCTCGCGCCAATTGCGGATTGCGCGCTCTTCGTTGTATTCTGTCAAATACATGCCGATTATCTCCTCTTTTTGCTCGCGGACAAAGCCTTCCAAAAAGTTTTCAGCAATCGCCCAATCTACGGCTTCGTTCACGGCTTGCTCGATTTTCATGCCTGCCTTTTTGTTGGCGGAAATTCTTCCAACAAGCCTAACATAATCATACATCGGTTTGCAGCTTTTGACAAGGCTTTCGTTTTTGTTTGGGTTGATGTTTATCACTTCAGCGGTCCATTCAAAGTCGCCGCTTTTGTCCTCAGCTCAAAGGCTTCTGACAAACGCAGTTTGTATCGCTCCGGGCGTTCCGGCTGTCCGTTGTAAAAAACGACAAAGCGCGGATTTGGAATCTTGATGAGCGACGAGCGGAGCAAGTTCAAGTCCTTTTGCGCCAAGTGCTTTTGGTAGAGTTCGGCAAAGTACAAAAGGCCTCGGAGCGGCATGATAAGGTATGCACGATTGGCCCCAAAATTTTACTTTTTTTGAAAAAAAATATTTTTTTTTACGCAGTGCCGGCGGGGATTAGTTTGCGGCTTGCGACGCTCCCTTGATTCTATGGGCCTTTTGTCATATAATAGTCAAAATATGGGCAAAATGACCAAGGTAAAAGAAATGCTTCATCTGTCTCACAAGGAAACTTTGCCCAAAAATTTGGCGCTTTTGCTAAAAAAGCGCGCGGCCGAATGTCCTTCCGTTACGCTTCAATCATTTAAAAACGAGCTTGGAAAATTTGAGTCGCACGACTACCAGTTGGTTTACCGCCGCGTCTTGGACTTGGCCGTCGTCTTGCGCGACATGGGAGTTTCGCGCGGCGACTTGGTGGGCATCATAAGCGACAACAGGCGCGAATGGCTTTTGACCGACTTCGCGCTCTTGTCACTCGGAGCGGCTGACGTTCCCCGCGGCTGCGACTCTATGGGCGGCGAAATCCGCTTTATTCTTGGATTCACCAACTGCCGCCTCGCTTTCTTTGAGAACGAACGCCAGCTCAGCAAGGTCTTGGAAAAAATCGAGGAGCTTCCAGACTTAAAGGACGCGGTCTTGTTCGAAACGCCCGGCGACCTTACGATGGAGCGCGCCGCGATGGCCGGAATCAGAGTCCACAAATTCATCGACTTGGAAGACATGGCCCGCCGCGCCACAGACGAACAGCGCGCTCAAATTGAAGCCGAGATGGAAAAGACAGAGGGCGGAGAAGTGGCCACGGTAATTTTCACTTCGGGAACGACAGGAACTCCCAAAGGAGTCATGATAACCCACGACAACATCATCGCCCAATGCGAAGTCATAAAGGACGTTCTTGTAACCGCGCGCGAAGGCGACATTTGGCTTTCTGTCCTTCCCATTTGGCACATAATGGAACGAGCCTACCTTTACTGCATCGTCGCGCTAAAAAGCGGGGTGGCGTATTCCAAGCCCGCGATTTCAATCATGACCGAAGACATAGCCTTGGTCAATCCTCAATGGATTGTCGGCGTTCCCCGCTTGTGGGACGCTTTTGTCCAAAGCTGCTACCGTTCGATAAAAAAGCGGGGCGGCTTTCCCCAGGCTCTCTTTAATTTTTCTATGACTGTAGGCTTGGCGTGGGGCTGGTCTTACCAACGCTTTATGGGCTTGGTTTGCCGCTACACAAAGCGCGCGAGATTCTTCGACCACATAAAGGGCTTGATTCCCCTTATTCTTTTGTCGCCGCCCCAGCTTTTGTGCTTTTTGATTTGCTTCAAGCGCTTTAAAAAACTTTTGGGCAAGCGCATTATGGGAGCGATATGCGGCGGCGGATCTATGCAGCGCGACACAAGCTCATTCTTTTATTCGATACGAGTTCCCTTGCTTGACTGCTACGGCATGACGGAGACCGCGCCATTTTTGGCTTTGGGAAATCCCCGCCGCCTAAGGGCGGGCTGCGTCGGAAAAGTGTTCCCCAGCGCGCAGCTTAAAGTCGTCGCCCAAAAGGACGGCGTTCCCCTTAGCGGAGAACCGCTAAAGCCAGGCAAAAAGGGCATTCTCTTTGCCCGCGGCCGTCAAGTGATGAAGGGCTACTACCGCCGCCCCGACTTGACTCAAAAGGCGATTGACAAGGACGGCTGGATAAACACCGGCGACTACGCGATTCTTTCTTCCAAAAACGAAGTGACAATCGCCGGCCGCGCAAAGGACACAATCGTGCTTCTTGGCGGAGAGAACATCGAGCCGCAAATCGTCGAGAACGCCATCTGCCGCTCAAAATTTGTCGAGTCAACCGTCGTCGTCGGCCAGGACAAAAAATACATCGCGGCCCTCATCGTTCCTAACAAAGACGCTTTGACAGCCTTCGCGGCCGAAAACCGAATTTACTATGACACTTATGAAAGCCTTTTGAACGCAAGCGAAATCTACAACTTGATTCGCGGCGAAATCGACAATTTGGTTGACGACAAAAACGGCTTTAGGACTTGCGAGCGCGTGGCGAAATTCATTTTGCTTCCGGAAAGCTTTAAGATTGGAAAAGAAATGAACGGAAAACAAGTCGTCATGCGCCATCAAATCGACAAGATTTACGCGCGCGAAATCCGTTCGCTGTTTTACAAAAGTTAAAAGATTCCCGCGCTTGACGCGGGAATGACAAGCTGTCATGTTCGGGCTTGACCCGGACATCTTTTATCCTTCCATCCTGTAAAAATCCACGATGCTGCGGCCGTAGACTCTTTGGTCAAAGCGGACGAGGTTTTCTATTTTGTCGGGCATGGAATGCTCTTCAGGCCTGTGGACCATAATCACGCCGCCCGGCAAGAGCAAATTTCTTTTTGCGGCTTCGGCGATCAACTCTTCGTGAAACTTATAGGGGAAGGGCGGGTCAAAGAAAATATAGTCGTACTGGCTCTTGCAGCGCTTGACAAAAAGTTCGACCGCCATAAAGCGGCACTTTATCTTTACGCCCATTTCTTTTTCTGTTATCGAAACATTGTCCAAAACAGTCTTGATTTTGAGGCGGTCTTTTTCGCAAAGCTCAACTCGTTGGGCGCCGCGCGACACGGCCTCTATCGCAATCGTTCCTGAGCCGCTAAAAAGGTCAAGCCAACTTTTTCCGCTAAGGTCTCCAAGAATCGCAAAGACGCTTTCGCGCATTCTGTCCATCGCGGGCCTGATCACTCCGTCAGGACATTTTATCACGCGTCCCTTTAATTGGCCTCCCGTAATGCGCATCAGTTTTTCTCCGCGTTGTTAAGAGACCAGTAAACGTCGTTGTGGGGAAGATTTGGGTTTTGCGAGGCAAAGTGATAGGCGTCCTTCCAGTCGCTTGAAAGCATTGTCTTGTCGGCGCCTTTTTCCAAGAGGAATTTTATGCAGTCTGTGTGGCTGTTGCTTTCGGCCGCGTACATCAAGAGAGTCTTTCCCTTGTAGACTTCGTTGGCGTTCATTCCCGCGTCAAAGAATTTCTGAACCACCTCATTGGGACGGCCCAAACCGACGGCGGCGACAAGGGCTTTCTTTGCGTCGGCTTTTGGTGAGCGGGGCAAAAGGGCTTCGACGACCGGCGCGTGTTTGTTGTCGGCGGCCGCAATTTCTACAGCGCTAAGACCGAATTTATTTTTTGCCTTAATGTCCGCTCCGTAAGACAAGAGCATCGCCACCGTCTCCGCTCTTTTTGCAAAGCGGGCCGCGTACATCAAAGGCGTGAATCCTTCGCGGTCGGCCAAATTAAAGTCGGCCTTTGACTCATGCAAAAGCGCGATCATGTCCAAGTCGTCTTGGCTCGCCGCCTTTTGCAAAAGCGTTCTTCCGTTGGGACCCGTCTTGTCGGGGTCTGCAATTAAGGCCGGCTTTTTTTCTTGGACAGCGGAGTAAGTGTCATAAGCTTCGATGCCTTCAAAAAGATAGACTCGCTTGTAAGGCCTTTTCGCGCTTGCTGCGGCTGCCGCGGCGGCGGCTTGCAGAATGACTCCGTTGTCTTCCGGCAGGGGAGCTGGAGCCTCTTCCTGGACCGCTTCTTCTTGCGCCGGAGTTTCTTGAGCGGCATACTCAACTTTCTCTTCGGCAGGCTCTTCGCTTTTGGTTTCCGGCTCCTGGGCCGCGACAGCGGCGACGACGGGAGCGGCGCTTGTGGCGGCGGCCGCGGGCAGGGCTTCGACAACAGGATCTTCCTTGGCCTTGTCAACGATTCCCATGTAGCGGTTTATGACGTCAAGCAGCTCTTGCTTGTCGGAGGCGTAGTCAAGGGCGCATTTTCCTTCGTTGTTTTTTTTCATTATGCGGCTCTTTCGTTGGAAGGGAAGAACCGTGTCGTAAGTAATCAATTCGTCCAAAATTTTTGCAGACGTTCCGCATTTTGTCGCGTATGAGACGGCGTTGTCTCCGTCCGCGTTTTGCTTTTTGGGGTTTACTCCGGCGTCGAGCAAAAGCTTTATGACGTCGTAATCCCTTTGGGCCTTTAGGGCCACCATCAAGAGGGAATCCTTGCTTTCGCCGCAGGAGGCGTCGGCCAGAGACGGCTTTCTAATGAGCGCGCTCTTGATTTTTCTTGCGCTTTCTTCTTGAACCATAGACTCTATCTTTTGAGTCCTTGATTCCGCAAAAAGAGGAAGGGCCATAAAAACGGCCAAGAATATAAATGTCGCGGCGAATCGATTTTTCATAATTTATACCTATATTATATATCGGCAAAAAACGCTTGCGTCAATATAGCGCCGCTACGCTTTTTTCCTTATTACAAGTATTGACACAATGCTGCGATTTTAGGTATACTGAACGAACATCACCACCTTGAAACTGCTTGGGCAGTTTCCGGACGCATGAGCGTCTATAAAGACCATAAGGAGTTTTTATGAGAAAGTATGAACTTATGACCATCTTTCCGTTAGACGAAGATCGGTCCAAGAAGGGATTGGAGACAGTTCGCCAAGTCCTTTCTCAGTTTGGAGCGGAAATCGCAAAGGAAGAGCCCTTTGGCGACCGCGATTTGACCTACGAAATCAAAAAGCAAAAGAAAGGCCGCTTCATCTTGATGAACGTAAACGCAAACCCCGGCAAAATCGCCGAGATTTCGGCTCAGTTCAAGTTGAACAACGACTTGCTTAAGTACATGTTCGTTCTTATCGAAGAGTAAATTTCAAAAAATCCAGGAGGGCATGCATGACAGACTTGAATCACGTTGTTCTTATCGGAAGACTTACCCGCGATTTGGGATCAGACGAGCGTTCGTTCGCTTACACGCAGGGCGGAACCGCCCGCGCCAATGTCAGCATCGCCGTTAACCGCAGCCGCAAAGGCGCCGACGGCTCTTGGAGCGATGAAGTAAGCTATTTCGATATAACAATTTGGGGAAAAACAGCGGAAAACCTAAAGCCTTACTTGTTAAAAGGTAAGCAGATTGCCATCGAAGGCTATCTTAGGCAGGATCGTTGGGAAAAAGACGGAAAGACAAACAGCAGAGTGAACATTGTCGCGAACAACGTTCAACTCCTTGGCGGAAAAGGCGAGGGAGCCCCAAGCGGCTCCGATTTAGGTGGTTCGCCCAGATTCCAGCCCAGGCCTCAGCAGCCCGCTCAAAACTTCAACGACGCTCCCTATCCAGCGGATGACGGCGGTTTCCCGGAAGACATTCCATTCTAATTTTATAGGAGTAAATTATGTCAGACCAGACAGTAGAACCTGTTGAAAATAAAGACGCCGACGCGTCTCTCGTAAATGAAAAGAATCTCGCCGAAGCAGGACGCGACGGCGAAGGACGCGGACGCGGAGCCAAGGGCAAGTTCGCTTTTCACAAGAAAGTTTGCCGCTTTTGCTCTAACAAGACAAAGATCGACTACAAGGACGCCGACGGCTTGCGCCGCTACACAACAGAGCGCGGCAAGATTCTTCCTCGCCGCATAACCGGCACTTGCGCCAAGCACCAGAGAGAGCTTGCCAGCGCCATCAAGCGCGCCCGCAACATCTGCTTGCTTCCGTTCGTAGCGGACTAATTTTTTACGAGGAGCATGGAAAATGAAAGTAATTCTTAATAAAGACGTAAACCACTTGGGTGAAGAAGGCGACGTTAAAATCGTTGCCGACGGATACGCTCGCAACTTTTTGTTCCCGCGCAGCTTGGCTCTTCCTTACACTCCGGAAGTAGTCGCCATCTTCGAAGGCCGCAAGGCTGAGATCGAGGCCCGCAAGGCCGCTAAGCGCGAAGCCGCCAAGAGCGACAAAGAAAAGTTGGAAGCTTTGGCGCTTTCTGTCACTGTTCCGGCCAGCGCCGGCGGAAAGCTCTATGGAGCCGTAAGCGCCCAGACAGTAATCGACTTGCTTGCCAAAGAAGGCTTTGTATTTGAACGCAAGCGCGTTGAAATTCCTGGCAACACAATCAAGCAGACTGGCACATACAAGATCAACGTCAAGCTTTACGAAAATGCCGTCGCCGAGATTCACGTAGAAGTCAAGGGACAGGTTGACGAAAGCAAGAAAGAGCCGGAGAAAAAGCCCCGCGCCGAAAAAAAGGCTGAAGCCAACGCCGAAAAGGCCGACGCTCCTGCCGAAGAAAAGGCTGAAGCTGACGCTCCTAGCGCCAACTAAAATCTTCGCCGCGTGATTGCGGCGACTGTTTTGTTGCAATGAAGCGACGGATCCAAAAGGGTCTGTCGCTTTTGTCGTCTTTAAAGACACGAGCCGCATTGTTGATAATATGTGGGAAACAAGTAGATAAAAGGGGGAAAATCTGTGGAATACCAAGGACTAAAGGACAAGGTTCCGCCTCACAATTTGGAGGCCGAGCAAGCGGTTTTGGGCGCCATGCTCTTGGATTGGGGCTCTGTGAGCAACATCATTTCTACGCTCCAAAGCGACAGATTTTACTCCTACCAAAACCAAGTTATCTTTGAGGCGATGGTTTCGCTTTTTAGCCAAAACGCCCGCGGCGACATTTTGACCCTCATTAACGAACTTACAAAAACAAACAAGCTGCAAGAAGCGGGCGGCGCGGCCTACATAACGGCCTTGACCGACACCGTTCCAACCAGCGCCAACATTGAATATTACGCGCAAATTGTTTCAGAAATGGCCGTAAGGCGCGACCTTATAAAAATGTCGGAGGAAGTCAAGGCCACAAGCTTTGACAAAAGCCGCGAAACCCGCCTTATTTTGGAAGAGGCGGAAAAAAAGATTTTCAGCTTGACCGAGCGCAACGAAAAAGTCCAGGTTCGCGAAGCCAAGACAATGATAAGCGAATCCTTGAACTTGATCGAAGCCCGCTACAACAGAAAAGAAGCCTTTACCGGCATTCCCTGCGGAATCGGAAAATTGGACACGATGACAAGCGGCTTCCAAAACGAAGAATTCATAATCCTTGGCGCGCGCCCGTCTATCGGAAAAACCGCCATGGCGCTTTCGATGATGCAGCACATAGCGGTGGAAAAGAAAATCCCCTGCGGCTTTTTCTCTTTGGAAATGTCGTATCAAATGATCGGCCAGCGCCTTCTTAGCCAAGTGTCGCGGGTCCCCGGTCACAAGCTTAGAAGCGGAATGCTCAGCATGAGCGATTTCCAAAAGTTGCAGGACGCCGCCGGACTCATTTTTAACGCTCCGTTTTACATTGTTGACCAGCCAAATATGATGCTCTTGGACTTGCGAGCCTTGGCGCGACGCCTTGTGGTGGAGCGGGGCGTAAAGATCATATTTATCGACTACATCGGATTGATTCAAACCGAAAATCGAAACGCCCCTGTTTACGAATCGCAAAGCGAAGTTTCAAAATCCCTTAAGGCTTTGGCCCGTGAGTTGGGAATCCCAATCGTCGCCTTGTGCCAAGTTGGCCGCGACGCCGAAGGCGAAAAGCCAAATTTGGCGCAGCTTAGAGGTTCAGGCTCAATCGAACAGGACGCCGACGTAGTAATGTTCTTGCACCGCGCGCGCTTGGAAGACGACTCGGTTCCCGCCCAAGATGCTGAGCTTATTGTGGCCAAACAAAGAAACGGCTCAACCGGCGTCGCAAAGCTTACCTTCCTGCCTGCTTACACTAAATTTGAGAACGCCGCTTCGGACGACAACTAAGCGCGAATTGAACCAAAAAAAAGCGCCGCTTGTTTGCGGCGCTTTTTTTTATTCTGTTATTTTAGTTTCCTTTTCCGGCTTTTACGGTCAAGTTCTTTGCGGCGCCGACGGCTTTCTTAAAAGTCAGCGTCAAGTCGTTTAAGTTCAAGAGCAGGGGATTTCCCGTCAAGTCTGTGACCATGTAACCGGCTGAGGTCTTGATGATCGGAGACGAGGCGTTGATCGGAACCGGGCTCTTTACTTGAAGCTTTAAGTCGGCGCCGTATTTTGCGGCTACATATCCAAGCTTGTCCTTGATGACGACAAGGTAGCTTCCGCCGTCTTCAAGCAAGACTGAATTCTCAGAAAGAATTTCCTCTGATTCCTGAACAATCTCAAGCGAGTCTTGGTCAATCAAAACCAACTTGACGGCGCCTTTTCCGGAATTCTCTCCGGCGATTGCGACAAAGCCTTTTCCGCTTGGGCATATCGCGCGGTTTTTAATTACCTTTACAGGGCTTTGCTTAAGGATTACGCCGTCGTCCGTTTTGACTTTGACGATTTGCGAGTTGAGCTTTGAGTCGGCCAGCTTAAGTCCAAATACGCTGGAGGCGGAAGCGGCGGCCTTTTCTTCGGCGGCAACTTTTTCCTGGTCCTTTGCTATTTCCTTGCGCTCTTCTTGGGCTTCGCTTTGCTTTTTGTCAGCGGCGGCTTGCTGGGTTTCGGCGTCTTTCTTGGACTTGTCCGCGTCCTCCTGGGCCTTTTGCGCCTTTTCTTCGGCGGCCTTTTCTTCTTTCTTGGCTTCCTTTACTTCTTCTTTTGCCTTGTCAGCTTCCTTTTGGTCTTTTTCGGCTTGCTTTTGGGCTTCTTTGTTCTTGGGATTTTCTTCGGCCTTTTTCTTTGACTCGTCAGCTTTTTTCTGAGCGTCGTCAGCCTTCTTTTGAGCTTGCTTTGTCTCTTGCTTCTTTTCGTCAGCCTTTTTCTTTTCGGCGTCTGCTGTCTTTTGTTTTTCTGTGGCTTTCTTCTGAGATTCCTGCGCCTTTTCGTTGGCCTTCTCAGCCTCGCGTTCCTTTATGTCCACCATCTTCTTGCGGTCGTCGATGTTCTTTCCGTCTTCTTCCTTCATCGAGCTGACAACTTCCTTGTCGCTGATGACGCTTGTGTCAACCGCGCTAAGGCCGCCTGTCGAGTCCGAAACCGGAATGACGATTTGCGAGGCGCCCGGCCATTCGGAATACTTTGTGGAAAGGCCGCACTTTTCGGCGGTAAGGTTGTTGACTACGACGTCCTTATACTTGGACTTAAAGACGTCAAGGTTCTTGCGGTAAACGGCGTTGTAAACCGTTACAAAGGTTGCGATCGCCTCGGCGTCCGACTCGCCGTAAGAGTAGGCTGAAACCAAGTAGGAGGCGATGATGTGCCTTAGGTTTCGTATGTGGTCAACTTCGGCGTTAGCTCCCAAGACCAAAATGTCCGCGTCAAGCTTTTCTTTGACGCTGGAGTCAATCGCATGGATTACATAATACTTTGATTGGTTTCCTACGTTGGCGGCTTTTGTGGAATCCTTTCCAACCTCTTTTCCTAAAGAGGAACCTATTCCCTTGATGGCCTCAAGGGTGTCCACACGGGCGTGGGGGCCTGTGTAGTTCTCAAACTCAATAGTCTGTCCGACAGACTTCAATTCCGCTTCGTTTACCTGGGCGGCGAAAAGCGAGGCAGCCGCAAAAAGCGCCGCTGCAAAGAATCCAATTTTTTTCATAAAGCACTCCGTTTTTTTCCACTGACGTTTTAGGAAAATGTATGCAAACATTATAACATCATATTTTCAATTGGGCAAGTTTTTCATAAATTTTTCTTGCCTCTTCTTTTGTAGCCCTAGGATATTGGGGCATTTGAAGGGTGGACAAAAGCTTCATTCCCTTGCTGTTGATTGTGGGCCGGCCCATAAAGCGGCAAACGGAATAAAGGGCGGCGCAAAGCTCCTTTAGAAGCGTCTCTTGGCCGGGCTGGGCGTTTTTGACCAAAAGCTCTATCGAGTCCATCAAGGCGCCCGTCGGGTCGTAGCCGCAATCCTGGACCGCCTTAAGGGCGGCAAACAGGACGCTTTCGTCGTTTGTAAGGGAAAGAATTTTCGCAAGGCTTTTGCTTTGTTCCGCTCCTCCAAAGAGGCCCAGCATTGAAATCGCGCCGGTATGCTCGCTAAGGCTAAAGCCGAACAAGTCGTCTTGCTCTAGGGCCGCGCTTCCGCCAAGGCTCTTTTGGCTGGAAGCCTTTTTGATCCAGTCTCCGACAATCCAGTCGCTGTCAAAGAGGTAGAATTTTTCTTTGGCGCCGTAAGAACCGGCTTCCAAGCTTTCTTTTCTGGCAAGACCCGCCGCGGCCCTGATTCTCTTATAATCCTCGCTTTGGCCTTGGTAAAAGGCTTTGTAGCTTTTTTCGGGCGCGGACTTTTTCTTGGGAGCGGGGGCGACGTCCAATATTTTGTAGCCTGTGGCGTTCCAGTTTTTTGAAGTGAAGACCGCCGTTCCAGAGTTTCCAAAAAGAATGTAGTCCCAGTCAAAGCTTTTTGTCTTGGGCGGAAGGCGGACGCCGCGGACTTTTTTTCCGCCAAGGGAATAAAGGGCGGCGAAATC
The DNA here is from genome assembly GCA_017645785.1 of Treponema sp. GTDB lineage: Bacteria > Spirochaetota > Spirochaetia > Treponematales > Treponemataceae > Treponema_D. Next base: position 29,376 of record JAGCNW010000010.1, on the reverse strand, counting down.
GGCGGAGGCCGCGAAAAATCCGTCCTTTGAATAGGCAAAGTATTCTAGGCTCTTTATTTGGGGAATGTCAAAGACCAGGCTGGCCTCCGCCTTTTTTGCGTCCACAATCGCGACTCTTGTTCCTGCGGCGCCCTGCGAGGCTACGGCAACCTTGTCAGGCGACTCCATTGGCGTAAAAAAGACTTTTTGCCCTTGGACCGCGCCCTTTATTAGCCAGACGGACTGGGCTTCGTTGTTTTCGCCCACGGCGCAAAGGCCAAGGCTTCCGTCGTCAAAGGCAAGCAGGGCGCCTTGGTCCACCGAGGCCGCGCCGACCGCTTTTCCGGCAAAAACGATTCTTTCCAGCAATTCCCCAAAGGGACTGTAGCGGATGGCCGAACTTTTTCCGTCCGTCAAGGCTTCCAAAAAGAGCAAAAGGCTTCCGTCATTGGCTTGAATTGGAGCAAGGCTTTGCGAAAGAGGCTCGGTCTTTTGCCGCCACTTTAAGATTCCGTTGATTCCAAGGCAGGCGGCATCTTCTTTTCCAAAGACAAAGGCGCGGCCGTCCCGGGCTGGCAATACGGGAAGGGCAGGCTCAAAGCCTATTTCCCTCTGCCAAAGGACAAAGCCGCTATGGTTCAAAAGGCAGACTTTTTTATTCCTCAAGGCTACATACGAAAAGTCTCCGGGCGCTACGCTCAACAAAGGAAGGGGCGTGTACGGAAGTCCCTTTTGCCACAGAATTTTTCCGCTTTCGCTTATGGCGCTGGCCATCTTTCCGTCGGTCAAGTCTATCCAGCCGTAAGAGGACCTTTGGGGCCTGCAAAGGGATTTTCCGCTTTTTACGCTCAGCCAAGAGTATTGGGCCTGGCCCAAGTCAACGTCGGTCAAGAGGCTTTGGTCTTGACCAAAAAAAATCCCAGCAAGAAAAAATAGAGAGAAGAATGCTAGAATTTGTCTTAGGTTGTCTATTTTTTTATACATGTTAGCAAGGTTTCCAAGTGGCTTGTTTGGGGATAAAAGTCCAAAAGCCTAATGTCTTGGACAATATAGCCCGAATTGGCCAATTTTTTTATGTCCCGGGCCTGGGTGCTGGGATTGCACGAAAGGTATTTTATGACTGGAATTCCGCTTTGACAAAGCCAGTCCAAGGCCTCTTTTTCCATTCCGCTTCTGGGCGGGTCAACGACCGCGGCGTCAAAGTTTCCTATTCGCCCGACAAGGCTTTGGACGTTCTTTTGGACAAAGTCCGCGCCGCTTATTCCGTAGCTTTCGTGCCTTTTTCCGGCCATGTTTTGCTCGGCAAAGACTAGGGCGCCGCGGTTGTGCTCGACCATGACGACGTTCTCGAAAATGTCGGCTAAAAATACGCTGAAGGTGCCGGCCCCGGAATACAAGTCCAGGGCGTTTTTTCCCGAAAGTCCTTGAGTTATGAAGGGAATCGCCTTTTCCAAGACCTCGATGTTGGACTGGAAAAAGCCTTGGGCGTCAAAAAGAACCTTTTTTCCAAGCAAGTCGATGCAAACGGGGCATTGCTCGTTTTGGCTTATTCCCTCAAAACGGGGCTTTATGTATTTTTTTCCCCGCTTTTTCTTTTCCTTGGCGCTCATCTTTTTGTAGGCCTTTTGCTCCCTGCCGCGCTCCTTTTCCAGGGCCAAAGAAAGGCTGGGCTCGGCGTTTTTGTGGCCGAACAAAAAGCCCCGGCCTTGGGGGCGTTCCTGCATAGGGCAAGCCTTTAGCCATTCGTTTATTTCGGGAACGGCTACAAGGCAGGAGTCGATTGGAACAACGTCATTGCTTCCGCGGCCTTCCATTCCGCCGTCGCGCAGCTGAAAGCGGCTTCTGTAGCCCAAGGGGGAGCCGGAAACCGTTTGGATTTGGGGAACCGCCACACCGGCGCGTTCCATCAGTTCCGCCAAAATTTGCTTTTTCAGCTCCACCTGATAGTCGTAGTCTATGTGCATCAAGTTGCAGCCGCCGCACTTTTGGTAAAGGGGGCAGGCTGGCTGGACTCTTTTGGGCGACGGCTCAAGAATGTTGGCTATCCTGGCCTCGTCATAGTCCCTGTAGGATTTTGTTATCTCTATTTCCAGCTTTTCTCCGGGAACGGCAAAGGGAATGAATACATTTTTGTTGTCGATTTTGGCCAGGCAAGAGCCGCCAAAAACCATTTTTTCTGCAATAACGCTTGATAAATTCATTATAACAGTATATTATCATATAATCAGCGGAGTTGCAATTATGACCACAAACACTTTTTATCAAACAATGCAGGACGGAACGGAAATCAACGTCATGCGCTGGATTCCCGACGGAGATCCCAAGGGGGTCATACAACTTAGCCACGGAATGAGCGAACACTGCCTTAGATACGACAAGATGGGCTCTATTTTGGCCGAGAACGGCTGGGTCCTCAGCGCCCACGACCATCGCGGACACGGAAAGACAGCCCAAAAGGCCGAAGCCCGGGGAACCGGAATGTTCGGCTACTTGGCCGACAAGGACGGCTTTAACAAAGTCGAAGGCGATTTGCTTGAAGTCCTCTTGAACCTCAAGGCCGACTATCCGCAAAAAAAGTGTTTTTTGGTCGGCCATTCTTTCGGCTCGATTGTCGCCCAAAACTTTATGGAAAAGCACGGCGACGAGGTTGACGGTGTTGTCCTTTGCGGAACGACCGGCCCCCGCCAAGCCTTGATGAGCGCCGCAAAAGTAGTTTTCGCGCTCAACGCTCTTTTGCTCGGAAAAAAACACCGCTCGCGCCTGGACGCGAACCTTGCCTTTTTTGGCTACAACAAACGCGTTCCCCGTCCAAAAAAAGCCTTTTCTTGGCTCAGCAAAAACGACTTTAACGTGCAAATGTACGAAGCCGACCAATGGTGCGGTGTGGTTCCCACGGCGGAATTCTTTTGCGAAATAGTCCGCGGCCTCCATCAAGTCCACAAGCCAGAGGCCATGAAGAGCGTTCCGCAAAAACTTCCTGTATACATGATATACGGCTCCGAAGACCCTGTCGGAAGCTACGGAAAGACGATAAAAAAACTCATCCAAGCCTACAAGGCCAACGGCATGACGGACGTCACCGAAAAAATTTGGCAAGGCGACCGCCACGAGATTTTTAACGAGCTTGACGGCGAAGAAGTCATAGACGACATGCTTAAATGGATAGACGACAGGGCTTCCTAAAGGCAAAGAGGCGCAAGCTTAGTCAAGAATTTTTTACAAGGCGGACGATTCTTCGCGTATCTGGGGATTGCGGGAACGGCGGCGGCGGCGGCTCTTTTTTGGGCCTTCGCGGCTTTCGCCGTTGGCTTCGCTCTTTGGAAGCCTGATGTTCACGCCGATTTCGCGCAAGGCGCTCCTGATGGCGTATTCCAATTCAGTTCGCTGGGGATTCATCGGAAGCACAAAGTGGCGGCATTGGTCCCAAGTCTTTACGTAAAGCTCGCCGGCCGAAGACTTCTTTTCTATCTCTTTTTTCCAGTCGGTCAAAGTCAAGATGAAGTCCTTGATCAAAAAGACCAATTTCTTTCCAAGGCGGGCTTCTTTTTCAACAACGTTGAGCGCGTCAAGGCGCTTTAAGTTTTGCATGTAGGACTTTTCAAAGTTTTTGTCGCTGAACATGAACTCGGTGGCCGACGGCTGCAAGGCCATGTACAAGTCCGTGTCCAAGGCTTCGCTTACGATGTCGTAGGCGTGGCCGGAGTTGATTATCTTGAGCATTTCTTCTGTAAGGCGGGAAGGCGACACGGGCGAAAGCAAGCTGGCCGACTTTCTTATTTTATGGCGGAGAGACCAGCTCATCTTGCAACCGGTCGTGGCCGAATACTTTACCGCGCGAAGCATTCTGACAGGGTCTTCGACGAAGATTCTGTCCAAGGGAATCACGGGCTTAAGCTCTCCCTTCCTTATGTCGCGGACTCCGCCTACATAGTCGATCACTTGCTCTTGCAAGGGGTCGTAGTAAAGCGCGTTGAGGGTAAAGTCGCGGCGCATGACGTCTTCGTCCATCGAGCCAAAGTCGTTTCCGATGGAGCCTTCGGCGGTGGAACGGAAGGTGCTTACTTCAAAGATTTTCGGGCCGAAGAAGACGTGCACAAGCCTAAAGCGGCGGCCGATTATGCGGGAATTCCTGAAAATTCTCTTGATTTTTGAAGGCGTCGCGTCGGTCGTTATGTCAAAATCCTTGGGATTGTTGCCCAAAATAAGGTCGCGAACCGCTCCGCCAACGATATAGGCCGAAAATCCGGAGTCCTTAAGGCGGCGGATTACGCCAATAGCGTCAGGGTCTATCTTGTGCAGGGGTATTTTATGCTCTTCTTTTGTATAGATTATGGCCTTTTTTATAGGCCGTCCGTTCTTATCTTTTCCGTAGCGGTACAACACAATGCCGGCATTTTAGCGTAAAAACCCGACCATAGTCAATAAGGGCTTTAGCGGGTGATTTTGTCGATGATTATGCTCACTTCTTCAATCAAAATGCCGGTGAACTTTTCGATGTTGTCGATTATGTATTGCTGCAGCTTGTAGACTTCGCCGGTAAGCTGCTTGCCGAAGGGAACGTCAACTGTGATTATGATTCTGTAGCCGCGCGAATTTGTCTTTATCGTGATTTTTCGGACGCGGATGTTTTGGTCAAATTCGCCGACGCAGTGCATTGTCATTTGCGTGAGCGCGGCTTCGCTGATCGACACGCGGCCTTTTTTAGAAAATTCCGGGCGGACCACGGACTTTTCAAAGACTTCCTTTCCGGAGTTTTTTCTAAAGACGCGGGGGATGGGGCCGCTTTTGCTAAAAAAGACCTTGAGCGAGTCGTAAAAAATTTGCGGATAGTTTCGCTTTATTTCAATCGCGGGAACGGGTATTACATGCTTCCCTTCGATTTGGCGGGAACGGATGGCCTTGTCTATCTCTTCGCGGGTGGCGATGTCCTCTATTTTTATAACGTTGGACGGAGGCGGAAGCTGAAGGCGAGTCGAAATTTTTACCGCCATTTTTTCGGAAGTACCGATCAAGAGAATTTTCTTGAACTTGTTTTGCCTGATTTTGAGGGCGATTTCGTCGCGGTGCTCCTTGTCGTCAAAGACGGCCACGCGCACGGCGCCCATGTATGTCTTTTCACTCTTTGCGGATTTTCCACCGATGATTTTGTCGTCAACGATTAAAAGACCGTCGTCGATAATGGCGTTGATTCCGTACTTTTGGGCCAGAAGCTTCGCCTTAAAGCTTTTTCCAGTTCCGCTTTCGCCGACAAGCGCGTAGACTTGAATGTTCTTGAATTTGTTAAGAAAATCGGATAAATCCATCAAAAATATTTTAGCGCCTCTATTTAAAAAAAGCAAGAAAATCTTGCGGCTCGGACGCGTCTATCGCGGGAGGAAGGCCCAAATCGTTGTCGGGAAATTCCATCCTCATCGAGCGTAGATAAAAGCCGGCGCTTTTTTCAGGGCCGCCATCGCCTGTGCGGCCGCCAATAACGCCGCCGCCGTAAGCCTTGTCTCCCAAAATCGGATGGCCGCGCATGGCGCTTTGCTCTCGTATCTGCCGCTTTCTCCCGGTAAAGATTTGGAATAGGACAAGGCTTATTTCCTTGCCGTTATAGGCGCCGCTTTTGATTGGGGTCGCGATTGTCCGGGCGGCCTTTTTAGCGCCGTTGATTTCCAGCTCGTCGGTCCATTCCTCTTTGGCGGCCAAGCGGCCCAAAACGATTCCCCAGTAGTATTTTTTTATCTCGCGGTCCTTGATTTTTTTGCAAAACCAGCGGGCGCCCTCGGCGGACTTTGACACGGCCAAGAGGCCGCTCGTTCCCTTGTCCAGACGGTGCAGGGGAGCGGAAACAAACGAAAGGGAATCGTTGGTTCTATCGCAAAAAACTTGGGCGACCGAGTCCGGCCCGTCGTGGACCGAAATTCCGGCCGGCTTGTCGATAAAAAGCAAATGCTCGTTTTCAAAAATCACGGGAAAGGGAAGGGCCGCTTTTGGCTTTTTGGCGGCGGACTCTTGGGCTTCGGAACGCTCCGCGCTAGCAGGAAGCAAAAAGGCCGCGACGCTCAAAATGTCGCCTTGCTTTGTAAGGCAGGCGGCGTCGGCCTTCTTTCCGTTGACTTTTACCAAGCCCTTTCTCAAGGCGCTTGCGATCGCTCCCTGGGTATTGTTGGCCAAAAGCCTTCTAAGAACCCTGTCCAAGCGCTTTTCCGCGTCGTCAGGCCCCAATGTCCATTCCTTACGGTCCATGCAAAGGATTTTAGCGCAAGACGGGCCTTCCATCAACTCTTGAAAAAGAAAATCAATTGCGCTATTATATAAGAATGTATTTCGGAAAAAAAGTTTTGGCGGAAATTATTACTAACCCAGTTTTCCAAGCTTGTTTGTTCAGCTGGTTCACCGCGCAATTCATAAAAACAATGATAGGCCTTTTTTCCGGAAAGATTCATTCCCTAAAAGCCTTGTCCGAAAGCCTTGTATGGCGAACCGGCGGCTTTCCTTCCAGCCACACGGCCCTTGTAACCACTCTAACGACTTGCGTCGGCTTTAGGTCCGGAGTTTCAAGCGACACATTCATGCTGGCCTTTTGCTTTTTGATGGTCACGATAAGAGACGCGCTCGGCGTCCGTCGCGCCTCAGGCTTGCAGGCAAGAAAGCTCAACGAGCTTGGAAACGAACTGTCCGACAAAAATATGATTGACTACAAGCCCATAAAAGAAATTCTTGGCCACCGCCCGATGGAAGTCATCTTCGGCGCGATACTGGGATTCTTCATCGGGTTGGGATTCGCGGTTTTATAAAATTATGGAGCGCTTCAAAAAGTTCGCCGCGCCTGCTTTGGCGGCCTCAGTTCTTCTTCTCATAATGTTCCTGCTAAAAAGCGTTCCCTCCTCAAAACTTTGGAAAGGCTACACAATGCTCAGCGTGCCTTCGGGCGCCGACAAGGAATCGATCAACAGCCTTTTGCAAGAACAAAACTGCGGCGCCTACATCGCTTTGGAAAAACAAGAGCCGGCGTATTCAATCGACTACGAAGAGGCCAGACAAAAATATTTTTTTGACAAAGACGGCGCCTTTCGCATCTACTACATTCCAGATTCAAACGCAAGCGGCGCTCAAAGGGCGGCGAGGGCGATTCAAAGCCAATTGCATTTGGAAGCCGTTCTTGGAAGCAGGGCGGCCTTTCCTTACTTTACTACCATAGTGTGCCTTTTGGTCTTCGCGGCTTTTTTATATTTCGCCGAAAACAAAATCGTTTTCGCGGCGGCTTCTGTCCCCGCGCTTTTCTTCGCATTTTGCAATCCCTTTTACGCGGCGGCCGCGGCAGTTTGCCTTGAGCTTTACGCCTTGTTCTTGGCGCAAAAGCTTTGGCGCAGAAAAGAAAGCGTTCAATGCCTAAGCAAAAATCCCTTTGTAATAGTTTTCCTTGCGGCCGCCTTTTTGATTTCGTTCGCCGCCGGAGGAGCAAAGCCCATTTACTTTTTGCTCAACGTTTTTTGCGCTTTGTGCCTGCTTTTCCTCCGCTTTAACTTGGAAGTCCAGTCCGAGAAAAACGCCCGCTTTTTGCCGGTCTTGATAAGAAGCGCAAAAAGGATGAACGTCTTGAGAGTCCAAAACGTCAAAAAGACATCCTTTACTGCGCTGGGAATTTTCGCGCTTTTTATTTTTCTTTTGACAGGAAGCGACTTTGTTTCAGGCGGCGGCAACAAGGGCTTGTTTTTTCCGGCCCCAACAGAGTATAATGAGCTTAAGTACGACTTTCCGACTATGAACGACTATTACGCGCAGGCATGGAACGCAAAGGCCGCGCCTTACAGGTCGCTCAACAAAGAATATCCTTCCGTTCCAAAAGAAGGCGACACCGTCCAAATGACGCATTACGCCAAAACGCCAAAGGGAATTCAAATCAGTTCGGAAGTTGTGTGCTCCTACGACAAGGCTTTTAAAAAAGAGGCCGCGTCGCAATTGGATCTTCCAAGCAATCCTCCAATAGAAAAACTTTGGAAGGCGCAAGGAAGAAATTTTTCCGTCAAATATTCAACGGGCGGAAGCGAAAACGCAGGGTTCGGCGTCGCCGCGGCCTTGCTTTTTGCCATGCTGCCGTCGCTTTTCGCGGCGCTCTATTACATTTTTGCGATAAAACGGGGAAAATATGTTTCCTGATTATGTAGTCAAGAAAAAGGACCAAGTTCAGTCCGTAACGACAGCCTTTTTGCCTCGAACGGTTTTGATTCCATTAAAGCAGGAATCCGAAGTCTTGTGCTCGCCGCTTGTAAAGAAGGGCGACAAAGTCCAAGAAGGACAAGTGATAGCTGAAGACACAAGCGGAAGCGAATCGGCAAAAATCCATTCGTCGATTCCCGGCCTTGTGTTGGGAATAAAGAATTGCGCCGAGCCCGACGGCCGCAACGGTTGCGCCGTAGAGATTCAGTTGAACGGCCAGTTCACCCATGTCGGAAAAAGCCTCAAGACTTACGATTGGCAGTCTTGGGGAGCGTCTTCGATTACAAACAGAATAGGCGCTTTGGGAATCGTAAACACTTTCTCGATGAGAAACGGCCGCTCCCTCTCGACGGACATCAAGGCCGCCTTGGACAAGCAGGCCACTATAGTTTTCGCGCGCCTTTTTGACGAAGACCCCACATGCCAAACCGACTCCGTTATAGCCAACTCAAATTTTGAGAAGGTTCAAAAAGGCGTCGAAATCATAAAAAAAATATTGAACCCCGAGGAAATTGTTTTTGCCGTCGCGAAGGACTCAAACTTGCAAGGAAAGATAACCGCCTTCAAGTCCGAAAGCGAAGACCAAGACACAAAGATCACGGCGGTCGCGTTTGACACAAGAACATATCCGATTGGAACAAAAGAAAACATCGCGACGCGCTACAAAAAAGCGACGAAGAGTTCGACAGGCGAGCGGAAGATAGTCAGAAAGTCCCTGTTTATTGACGCGACGACTTTGGCTGTTTTGTCCAACGCCTTGATTTACAACATTCCGGTCGAGCGGGTTTACGTGCATGTCTTTGGCGACTGCCTCAAGTCAAGCGCGGTTCTAAAGGCTTGCGTCGGCGCCAGCTTTGGAAGCCTTGCCGAGCAGCTTGGATTGGAAACAAAAAAGATTGGCAAAATAATCGTCAACGGACACTTGAACGGATTTTCCGTTCCGTCATTGGACACTCCGATAACAAAATGGGTAAAGAGCGTTTCATTCATTGCCAAGACTGACTTGGCGGACTACTCAAGCGGCTTTTGCATGGGCTGCGGAAAATGCAGCGACGCGTGTCCCGCCAAGATTTACCCCAACGTTCTTTACGGCTACATGATCAAATCAATCAAAGTTCCCCAAGACTTTATCAGGGCCAGTCTCTTGTGCATTGAATGCGGCGTCTGCAATTACGCGTGTCCCACAAAGCTTCCCTTGGCGGAAATCGTAAAAATATTAAAGGATAGGCAAAATGCATAGCAAAGTTTCAACAGCTCCCTTTACAAGCTTTTCAAAATCCGCGCCCTTAAGAACCTTTTGCTTTTGGTGCGCTCTCGTTCCCCAAATAGCGATGCTTTTCGCAAGCGCAAGCTACCGCTCCTTGCTTTTGATTTTGGCTTCCGTCTTGGGCGCCTTGTGCAGCGAAGCGAGAAACTATATAAGAAAAAAGAACGTGACCTTGTCCGCGGCCTACGCGCTTTTGTCAGGAACCTTGACTGGCTTTTTCTTGCCTCCGAACTTTCCGATTTTCAGCGCCTTTTTGACGACATTCCTTTTTATGTACACGGCGAAGAAGATTTTTGGAAACTCAGGAGTCTCTTGGGTGAACCCTGTGGCGCTTGCGGTCACGGGCGCTTGGTTCATCGGCCACGCATTCTTTGGAACTTTCACTATCGCGGGAGCGGACTTGCTCGTAAAAAATCCTTCGCTCAACTTGATTGAAGGAGCGCTGTTAAAAAACGGCGTGGACGAAAAGCTGACTCTCTTTTTGAACGACACAATCTTCAGCCTTTTTGGAGTGTCGATTCCCAACGGCTACGTGTCGCTCTTTTGGGACAACCACGCCGCCATTCCAGCCTTTAGGTTCGCCTTTTGGACTTTGCTTGCGTCCTTGTTCTTGTTCTCGTTTGATTTCATCAACATAGAGATTCCGGCCGTTTTCCTTTTGGTGTATTGCGCGCTTGTGCGCTACGTGTCTCCGCTTTTCACAGGCGGCGTTCCAAGGGAGGGCGATTTGCTCTTGGCCTTGCTTTCGAGCGGAATCTTGTTCGCGTCGGTCTTCCTTTTGTATTGGCCAGGAACGACTCCCTTTTCTATGGCGGGCAAAGCCTTTTACGGAGCCTTTGGCGGCGTTTTTGCGTTCATCTTTTGCGGAACGGGAACGTCTCCCTTTGGAGCGGTCGCCACAGTTCTTTTTATGAACATAATTTCGCCGGCCTTGCAAACATTTGAAACAAAGTCGCTCAGAAAGCGCTTGTCTTCGCTTTTGGCGCTTGAACTAGGGGAGGCTGACAAATGAACGAAAAAGGAAACAAACTGCTTTTTCAGTCCGCCGTATTCACAGGAATAATTTTGGCCTTCTTTGTAATTTTGGCCGGCATGATTTTCGCGGGCAAAAAAAATTGGGAAAACGGCTTGCGCCTAGCGGTGGAACAAGTCCTTCCTCCAAACGAATGGCAGTGCGGAGACGCGATTCCCTTAAATTCAAACTACAACGTCAGCGCGGCTTGCTTCAAGATTTCCAACATCAAGTCGCCTTCAAAAAAATATTGCGCCTTGGTCTTGAGAATCTCAACTTACTTTGGCCCGCTTCCCGCAGTCTTTCTTTATCAAGACGACAAGGCGTCCTTTGAGGGAATCGCTTATCTAAACAATTCCGTCTCAAAGGAATTTACCGAAAATAAATTCAACCGCCAAATCGAATATTGGACCGACACGGCGACCTTGATCGTTCGCCACGCCTTGGCGGACCAGGAGGCTTCAAAATGAAGAAGAACCTATACTTTGTCTTTATCGCCGCCTCTTTCGCTCTTTTAGCGGTTGCGCCCGGCCGCTTGGCGTACGGCCTGCCATTGATAATCGAGCTGAACGTCTTGATGGCGGCGTCAAGGGCCTTTCATTCCTTCGTCAAAAAGTTTGACATGGGAAGCCTCACGGACATTCTTACCGTTTCTTTCATTGTCTTTTTGACGATATTGTTCAAGCAAGTCTTGATTCTTTTTTCGCCGGTAATCGCGCTCACGCTCAGCTTCTGCCTTTACATTCCCGCGCTTTCGGTTTTCTTGCTTGCGAGCGTTTTCCAAAACCAGCAAACTTCAACTTCGGGCGCTTTTGAGTCCACAGTTTGGTTCAGCGTTTTCGCGCTCCTTTTCTTTTTGCTTAGGGACATTTTGGGATACGGAACGCTTTCGCTTCCAATTCCAAACGGAATCCAAGAGTCATACTTGTTCAATTCTTATGACACAGCCTTCCTTTCGTTCTTCGCGACGATTCCGGGAGCCTTGTTGATTTTGCTTTTGTGCATGTCGTTCTTGTTGACGGCGCAACTAAAGATGAACGCGATAGAAAAAGCGGGGTTGGCAGATGAGGATAATTAACGCTCTTTTATTTTACAGCTTGTTTTCTTCGGCCGTTTTCATTTACGGAATCGGAAGCTTGCAGGCCGCCGAAGCGAGCCTTGCCAGAAAAAAAATCGCGTCCGCTTGGATAAAGTCCTTGTGCTGCGTCTTTGCCGCAATCGCCCTGACATATTCTTTGGTCCAGCTCTTGTTGATTCCCACAGGCTTGACCGAGCTTTATCCCTTGGTCGCCTTGCTTGTTTTCTCAAGCGCGAGCGTCTTCTTCGAAATCATTTTTCAGCTTACCACAAAAAAGAGCTCTTCGGAATTCGCAGTCTCGTTTTTGACTGTCTTGCTTTCGTTGAACGAAGGAGAAAGCCTTCTTGAGTCGATCGCGATCGGCGCTTGCTGCTTGGCCAGCTACTACATCTTGATTCCATTCTTGTTCACCTTTACAAACAAGCTTTCTTCATCAAAGAACACGGACTCGTTCAGACAAAAGACTTCGGTCTTCTTGTGCATGGTAATTCTTATGATGGCGCTGTTCGCGCTTAACATTTCTTGGATAAACGCAGGCCTGTAAAAATGATTTTGAAAATATTTTTATTGTTTTTGTTTATAATCATAATAGCGCTCTTTGTCGTCGCGATCGCCAACATATTTTTGCCGGCGATCAAGAGCCAGCTTTTAAAGAACACTGACTTTGTTTTTTCGCCCATAGAAAAAAACTACATATATAGGGTAGTGGATAACAACTTGCCCGTTTCAGAAAACAGGGCCGTAGTTTTGAGCGACCCAAACCAAGAAAAAAAGATGAGGCTTGACTACAACGGCATCCACAGTTGCGCGATCATCGCCAAATTCTACGGTTCCTTGACCGAAAACATAAACGACTGCATCGGCTACGGAGACTGCGTGTACGCGTGCCCCCAGCAGGCCATCGAAATTCACAATGGAACGGCAATCGTCACCGACGCCTGTTGCGGCTGCGGCTCCTGCATTCTGAGCTGTCCCAAGAACTTGATCGCGCTTTTTCCCAAAAACCAAAAGTCAGTACAATACAAAAATAATGTAGAAAAAACAAGCATTGTTGAAATTCCAAGCAAAAAAGACTTTAAATTTTGGAAAACCTGGTATAAAATACTAAACTAGACCAAAAATGTCACAGCACCGCATTTGCCTTGAATACATAGGCAGCTCGACAGAATTTCAAGACGACTCCTCATATCAAGCGGCTTACAAAAATGTTTACAAGCCCTTGGGCGCCATTTTGTACGCGATGCCTGACCTTAAATTTTCATTTTACTTTACCGGCCCGCAAATAGAATTTTTCAAAAAGAAAAATCCAGAATTTTTGGAGCTGCTCAAGAACCTAATATCAAGAAAGCAAGTCGAGATGATTGGCGGCGGCTACTACAATCCGCTTTTTCCGTTGATATTTCCCCTTGACCGCGCGGCCCAAATAGAAAAGCTCACATTGGCCTACAGACAAAATTTTGGAAAAAGGCCAAGAGGCGCGACTCTTTTTTGCGACAGTTGGGATCCTTCCTTGCTTTCGACATTGGAAGCCGCCAGCTTGGAATACGTCTTGCTTGACTCAAGCCTTTTGCCAAAAGACAAAAATCATTTTCTTCCGCTCGTAATGAACAACTTGGAAAAATCAACTTTGATTCTTCCTGTGTATTCAAACTTGGCGGCAAAAAAGGACGAGAGCCCCAAAGACTTGTTCGCCAGAGTGTCGGCCGCTTGCAAGGCCGCAAAAAAGGGAAACCCAGAAAACGCGGGCGCCGACAGAATGCTTTGCATCTCTTATGACATCAATTCGATAAAGCCCTTGCTTAAAAAAGACTGGATCCAAGAGGCGCTCTCGCTTGTGCAAAACGAAAAAAAATGCTGCCTTGACTTGCCATACAATTGCCTAAAGGACGCGAGCGTTTTTGTCCCTTGCTTTATCCACGCCGGAATTAACAAAAACATCGCGCGCTGGTGCTTCACTCCCTACGAGCCGGTGGAGCAAAAAGACAACTATCCCGTAAACATTTACGACTACCTTCAAGTATACAAGACAAGCCATTCTCTTTTTGACAGAATGATGAACGTGAGCATGCTTGTAAACCAATGCCACGGCGACAAAATGCGCAAAAACGCCGCGCGCGAAAAGCTTTTGGCCGCCCAATGCGGAGACGCTTATGTCTGCCGTTCCTCAAGCGAATTGGCCGCCTTTAAGGAAAGGCAAAACGCTTACAAAAACCTCACCGAGTCCGAGCGCTTGGCCCGCGAATGTTCCGCCTTTAAGGAATCCGTGACCAGCTATGACTACAACGGCGACGGCTTTAAGGAATATGTTTGCCGCTTGGAAAAGTGCAACGTTTGCGTCGGAACGGAAGGCGGCTCGATTTTCGCGCTCGACGTTCTAAAGGCCAGCGGAAACTATGCGGACAACATTTCACGCTCAAAAAAATACGACGGCCTTGACGACAATTACTTCCGCGGAATTTTCGTTGACCACTTGTTCGAGGACGAGGAGGCCAAAAAATATTGCAAGGGCGAGCCTTGCCGCAACGGAATGTTCTCGGCAAAAAGATACAAGGAAGTCTTGTTCTCAAGCCCCCGCCAAGAAATTCAATTTGAGGCAAAAACAAAATTCTCAACCTTGGACCAGCCGATCCTCTTGAAGAAAAATTACATCATAAAGTCAAACGGCATCACAGTCCAATACATTCTCAAAAACGAAGGCCCGATAGCGGTTCAAGGAAAATTCGCGGTGGAGTCAAACTTCGCCGAATTGAACCTTTTGAACCCAAATTACAAGCCTTACAACATAGAGATAGTTTCGGGCGAAAACATAATCACAGGCACCAGCGCCGAGCCCAGCTGCAAGACAGTAAAGGACGGCTTGGTCCAAAAGGCTTCGGCCGTGCAAGTGACGGACTCAAATTCAAACGTTTCGTTTATGTTCACACCCAACGAAGAGGCTGGTGTGACCTTCTTCCCTGTAAGCGTCAAGCGCAGGAACATGGACACGGACATCGTTCAAAACGAAAGCAAGACATTTGTAGCCTCATTCATTTGGGACGTTGACCTTGCCGCGTCTATGGAAGTTGAAAAAACAATAAACTTGACCATCACATACACAAGAAAGCACCGAAAAAGTGCCCAAGGATAAAACAAAAATATCCGCGCAAAGCGCTTGACACTTTTTCCCAAAAAGAATAGAATAGCATCTACGTTTGACATCAAACGCATTTGCTGCCTTAGCTCAGCTGGTAGAGCACGTGATTTGTAATCTCGGGGTCGTGGGTCCAAATCCTACAGGCAGCTTATTTTGGGGAGTTTCCCGAGTGGTCAAAGGGGACAGACTGTAAATCTGCTGGCTAAGCCTTCGTAGGTTCGAATCCTTCACTCCCCACAAACTTTTAATTTAGTACTTTGTCTGACGAAAATTGCTTTTACAAAAACGGACTTTCCTTTGAATGCCAACGCTGCTCAGACTGTTGCAGGCTTTCGCCCGGCGTTGTTTATCTTTCCAAAAATGATTTGACAAGACTCTCCGAATGGTTTAAAATTAGCCAAGTTGATTTTATTAAAAACTATTGCCGTTGGGTTCAATATTACGGTAACAAAGAAGCCTTGGCCCTTTTGGAAAAAAAAAACTATGACTGCGTTCTTTGGGACCAAGGCGGCTGCCAGGCTTACGGAGCCAGGCCCGTCCAGTGCTCAACATATCCTTTTTGGTCGTGGATTTTGCAAAGCGAGCAAAGTTGGAACGAAGAAGGCGCTAGTTGCAAGGGAATCAATTCTGGAAGGCTTCGTTCGCGCCAAGAAATTGACGAGCAAAAATTTTTGTATGAACACAACCTGCCGATAACACGGGATTTGGAGAGCGACAATTGAAAATTGTTTTTTGGGGAGTGAGAGGCTCGACTCCAGCCCCGTTGACAAAAGAACAAGTTCAAGCAAAAATCATCGCCGCCGTCATGCGCGTCCAGAGCAAGGACATTGTAAGTCCTGACGCCCGCGAAAGATTTTTGGCTTCGCTCCCGGAATACATTTTTGGAACCGCGGGCGCCAACACGCCCTGCGTCCAGCTTGTCGCAAAAGACGGCGGCCAAATCATTTTTGACGCGGGAACTGGCCTTCGCGTAATGTCAAAAAAATCCCCGCAGCCGGAAGACCATCATTATTCAATCCTTTTTTCGCACTTGCATTGGGATCATATCCAGGGCTTTCCTTTTTTCGACCCGCTTTTTGAGCCGAATACAAAAATAGACATTTACTCTCCGTTCCCTGACACAGACAAGTATTTTGCAAGCCAAATGAAGGCGCCTTATTTTCCGGTTGAGTTTGACTCAATAAAAGACCGGGTGAACTTTATCAGCATTCAGCCAGGAAAAGAATTCAACATCGGAAACGTCCGGCTCAATTGCTGCAAAATGAGCCATCCCGGCGGCTCTTACGCTTATTGCGCCGTTGAGGACAAAAAGAAATTTGTCTACGCCACCGACGTCGAGCTGTATTTGGACACCCACAAGTACGGAAATGACGTCGAGGCCATTTTTGCCGACGCCGACGCCGCGGTTCTTGATTCCCAATACACGATGAAAGAGGCGATTGACAAAATCAAATGGGGGCACTCGCCGTTTTCGTACGCCGTTGACTTTGCCGCCCAAATGGGAATCACAAAAATTTTTCTTTTCCACCACGAGCCGGAGCATGACGACAAAAAATTGGACGCAATTCTAAAAGCGGCAAGATGGTACGCCAAGTTTATCGTTCAAACTGCCGTAAAGGTAGACCTTGCTGTAGAAGGAACGGAGATAGACCTATGACCGACGAAGCTTTTTGCCTTTCATACAATTTCACTTGCGAGGAGCTGAAGGCCTTGGCCGCGATCGCGAGGGAAAACCAAGACAAGATTCCAAAAATTTTGTATAATTTTTCAAGGGAAGTCCAAAACAAGGTTTATTCCTGCATGTCTATAGACGAGGTTGAAAAAATATACAGAACATGAAAACGTCAAAAAAAATAGCGACAGCATTTTTCGCCCCAATAATTCTCGCGCTTGCCATTGTTTTGGCGGCCTTTGTTTCATTAAAAGCCTTGACCGGCGCCCGCAACTCAAAGGAAAACGCGGTCAGCCTGCGCCTTAAAATAGAGCAGGGCGACTCCACAAGAAAAATCGCGGCGCTTTTGGAACAAAACAAAATCATCAAAAACAAACACGCCTTTTATCTTTTGGCCCGATTTCCCCGCTTGGGCCCGCTTGTGTCAAAGCAAGCGGAGGAAGTCTTTTGCGTAAAGGCGGGCGTTTGCGACTTGGACAGTTCGATGGACGCGGGGCAAATTTACGCCGCTCTTTCGGCCGGCCATGAAGAGCTTGTGAGCGTCTCGATTCCGGAAGGCTTGACTGTATCAAAAATCGCGGCACGCCTTCAAAGCGCGGACATTTGTTCCGCTGAAAGTTTCAACGCGGCGGCAAAAGGTTTGGAAGGCTTTTTGTTCCCGGACACTTATATGCTGGCGCCCCAAAGCGACGCTAAGAAAGTTGTCCAAATAATGACAGAGAATTTTTACAAAAAGATTTCACAAATTCCGTCGCTTAACTCCTTGAGGACGGACAAAGACAGACTCAATCAAATCGTTACGCTCGCTTCCATAATCGAGAGGGAATACCGTTCCGTCGACGAAGCGCCCTTGATCGCAAGCGTTTTCACAAACCGCATTAAAAAGGGAATCGGCCTGTATTCCTGCGCGACGGTTGAGTACGTCATTACAGAAGTCTTGGGCCGCCCGCATCCGGACATCATAACTTACGACGACCTAAAGATTCAAAGCCCTTACAACACTTACCTAAACGCGGGCCTTCCTCCGGCGCCGATTTGCAATCCCGGCCTTGTGGCGCTCAAAGCCGCCGCCGAGCCGGCCCAGACCGACTTCTATTACTTTCAGCTGATGGACGAAGCGGCCGGCCGCCATGTCTTTACCAAAACCTTGTCCGAACACGTCGCGCAAGGCGTCATATTTAAAACAAAGAAGGCGTCGCGCTGATGGCCGGCTTCATTTCTCAGGATACAATCGAGAGAGTGCGGCAAACCGCCGACATCGTGTCGATTGTCAACGGATACACAAACCTCACCCAGCGGGGCGCCCAATATTGGGGCTGCTGTCCCTTCCACAACGAAAAGACGCCTTCGTTCACTGTTGACCCGATAAAGAAATTTTACCATTGCTTTGGCTGCGGAGTCGGCGGCGACGTGATAAAATTCACGATGGAGATGGAAAAGCTTTCGTACCCAGAGGCGATCAACGAACTTGCAAAAAAATACAACATCGAAGTGACCTACGAAGGCGGCTCCTACGTTCCCGAAAAAAAAGACCAAGATTTAGACACAATCCGCGAAGTCTACGACCGCATCGCAAGCACCTTCCATTTTTTCTTGACCCAAAACAAGCAAGGAGCCTCGGCTTTGGAATACATAAAGGGCCGCGGCCTCACCGACGAAACTTTGGCAAAATTCAAGCTGGGCTACGCGCCCGCCGACCGCTTTTGGCTAAAGAAATTTCTTAAGGAAAAAAACTATTCGGACGCCTTTTTGGAAAAAACAGGCCTTTTTAGCAAGAAAAACCTTGATTCATGCCTTTTTGCGGGCCGCTTGATTTTTCCGATCTTTGACCGCAAGGGCCAGGCAGTCGCCTTTGGCGGCCGCATTTTGGGGGAAGGGGAGCCAAAATACCTAAACTCGCCGGAACTCCCGCATTACCACAAGAGGGAAACCCTTTACGCCTTCAACTTTGCTAAAAACGCCATCCACAAACAAAAGGCGGCCATTTTGTGCGAAGGCTACATGGACGTAATCGCCTACCACCAATGCGGCATAGACATCGCCGTGGCCCCCTTGGGAACCAGCCTTACCGAACAGCAGCTCAAAATCCTCCAGGGCTTTTGCGACACAATCCTCTTGTCCTTTGATTCCGACGGAGCGGGACAAAACGCCACAAAACGCGCCATCCTTATGTGCCGCCAGTTCAACCTGACAACAAAGATAATCCGCCTTGAGGGAGGCAAGGACCCGGCCGAAATTATGATAAAATTCGGGGCCGAGACCTTGACTAAACAAGTCCAAAATGCTATATTAGATAGTGATTATCTGTTGTCTAAAATAAAGGCGCAATATCCGTCGGAGTCTCCAGAAGACAAAACAAAAGCCGCCTTGGCTTTCTTTCCGTACGTGGATTCCCTGCAATCAGACATTCAGAAAGAATCAAGCCTTGACCAGTTGGCCGGGGCCTTTAATCTTTCGCCGGAGGCCGTTAGAAGAGACTTCAAAAATCGCAGCCAAGCGCGCTCGCGTCTGGAATTAAGGTCAAGACAGTCTGACGGCGAAGAAGCCCAGCCAATCAAATTGAACGCTGAACTTAGAGCCGTGTTAGCCGTTCTTTCCAATCCCGATGAGTATTCAAAAATGCGGCGCGAACTTAACAGCGATGACTTTGAAGACCCCTTGGCAAAAGAATTATTTATAAAATTGGAGGAGCGTTACAAGCAGGGCAATTTTTCATATATGTCTGTTTTGGAACTGTGCGACGCAAACGTCCAACAGATGGTCACCGCGGTTACCGCCAGCGGAGAGTTTTCAAAAAAAGAAAATCAAAGCGAAGCGGAATTCAAGGAATTGCTTGACCGCATAGTTTGGGACAGCATAAAACTAATAAAGCGGAACGCATTGGAGCGTCAACGCAAAAAGTTGAACGAACGCTTGAGGGCCTTTACCCCGACAACTTCCGACGATGAAAATTACCTCAAAACGCTAGTCTCCGAAATTTCGCAGTTGGACAAACAAATCCAAATGCAAAAAAAGTAAGGGAAAAAAATGGATAAAGAAGAGCTTGACTCTTTGCTTTCTAAGATTACAGAAAAGGGCAAAACGGAATTCAACTGGGACGAGATTGCAGACATTCTTGGACAGGATGTTGTGGCGGACCAAGAAAAAAGCGAAGCCTTGATGGCCGAGCTTGAAAGACGCGGAATAATAATTCAAGAAGAGATTCCTCCGGACTTGCCCGACGACGAAGACGAAGACAACCTTGTCGTTGACGACGAAGACGCGGACATCCCCGAAGACCAAGAGGCGAAGATTGCCGAACAGGCGGAAAAAGAGGCCTCCATGTCTTCCAAAAAGCGCTTGGTCAGCTCCGACAAAGACGGAGTGAACACAGACGATCCCATCCGCCTTTACCTTCGCGACATCGGAAAAGAAAACCTTCTTACGGCGGAACAAGAAGTGACCCTTTCCAAGCAAATGGAGAGCGGCGAGAACATAATAAAAGACGTAATAAAGAGCTCCGGCAAATTGATTCCAGAATTTTTTGCCGTCGCGCAAAAGGCCTTTCAAAGAATCGACATGCACGAGCAGGGAAGGCCTCGCAAGGAAATCAACGAAGAGATGGCCGAAAAGCGCCGCCTCAAGAGCGCCTATTCCGAGTACCTCAAGCCGGTCCTTTCAGAAATCAAGCAGTACATGACGCTCAAGCGCCAATTGTTTGAAGTAGACTCCAACGTCAAGATTCTCGAAAACAAGGACATCCTTAAGCTCCAGAAAAAAATTCTTCCGTCTCTCCAAAAGGCTGAGATCCAAACAGAAGAATTGGAAAAGTTTTCTGCGGAATTCATTGACGCAAAGCAAAAGATTGAGGAATACCAGCACCAGCAGGAAAAGCGCATGAAGGAATTGCGCGTAAAGGATCCCGCCGACTTGCGCCGATTGGGAAGAAGGCTCGCGATACGCAACGAGTGCGCCAAGCTTGAAAAAGAGTTGGGCATGAACGCGGACGACATTCGCGAAGTCTATTCCAAAATTCAAAAGATTGAGCGCCGCTTGGTTCGCCTTGAATTTGAATTTGAAAACAGCATCGACGACATTCTCAAGATGGAAAAAGAAATCGAGCGCGGCCGCAAGATGATGGAAATCGCAAAGAACCATTTGATCAACGCCAACTTGCGCTTGGTTGTCGCCATCGCAAAAAAATACACAAACCGCGGCTTGCAGTTCTTTGACTTGGTTCAAGAAGGAAACATCGGCTTGATCAAGGCCGTTGAAAAATTTGAGTACCGCAAGGGCTATAAATTTTCAACATACGCCACTTGGTGGATCCGCCAGGCGATTACCCGCTCAATTTCCGACCAAGCGCGCACAATCCGCGTTCCGGTCCACATGATTGAGCAAATCAACAAGGTTGTCCGCGAAAGCCGAAACCTCATGCAAAAATATGGCCGCGAGCCGACCGACGACGAGATCGCCCAGCAGCTTGGCTGGCCAGTCGCGCGCGTAAAGACCGTAAAGAACGTCGCCCGCGAACCCATTTCTTTGGAGACTCCAATTGGAGAAGAGGAAGACTCATTGCTCGGGGACTTCATCGAAGACAAGGAAGTTGAAAATCCCGCAAACCAGACAGCATACACTCTCCTTAAGGAGCAGTTGAGCGGAGTTCTTTCTACGCTTCCTCCCAGAGAACAAGAAGTCCTTAAAATGCGTTTTGGCTTGGAAGGCGGCTATTGCTTGACTTTGGAAGAAGTGGGCCTTTACTTCAACGTAACCCGCGAAAGAATCAGACAAATCGAGGCAAAGGCCTTGAGACGCCTCCGCCACCCAAGACGGGCGACTGGCTTGAGGGACTACATCGAAATATAAGCCGACGATTGCAAGGGCCGCTAGCCCTTGCAATTTCTTTCGTTATATTGTATATTTTCTTAATTATTCTAAGGGGAATGTCAAATGGAAAAGACGCTTGATACAAAAGTATTCGACAACTTGGAAAAACTTCAAGTTGTTTTGTCTGAAAAATATCAGATTCAGGCCAAAATTGAAGACGTGCCAAAGCAGTTGGGCGCGCAGGAAGAGTTGTTGGCCCGCCTAAAAAAGGAATACATAGAGAAAAATTCCAAATACGAAGAAGTTAAGACAAAGGTTGATTCCATCAAAGAAGAGTTGGAAGAAGCCGTAAAGTTGCGCGAAGAAGGCGAGAAGGGCATGGACAACATTTCCACCCACCGCGAATACGAAGCGCTTGAAAAGCAAATCTCAGAAGCCAGCGAAAAAGAAGGCTCCCTCAGAAAAGACTTGGACAAGGCCGAGAAAAACTTGGCCGAGCTTGACGAAGCGATCAAGGCTGACGAAAACTGGATCAAGTCGCAGGAGAAGGACTTGAACGAAGCCCGCGCCTCTTTGGACAAGGAAACCGGCAGCCTCAAAAAAGAGCTTGCCTCATTGGAAAAGAAAGAAGCCCACATCGCCGAAAACATCGATCCCGAAATCAAGTATAAATTCGAGCGCATCATTCAGCGCAACAACGAAGGCATCGTAAATGTAAAGAACGGCGTCTGCGGCGGCTGCCACATGATTTTGCCGGCCCAGTTCGCCAACGAAGTTCGCGACGAGCAAGAGATTTTGTTCTGCCCGTATTGCAGCAGAATTTTGCGCTGGCAGGAAACAAAAGACGGCGAAGAACAAAATTACTACACAATGGACAGCGCCAGCAGCGTCTCCGATTTGGACGACGACGACTTGCTTGACGACAATGACGACGACGAGAACATCTCGGACAACGAAGACGAAATCAAAGACGATGACGATTTGCTCGAAGAGGAAGAAGAGGAAGAAATCGAAGACTCTGAGGAAGAGTCAGAAGAATAAGGCTTTATTGCAGAAGAAATATAACCGCGCCGCCAATCAATAATGACATTCTTTGGCGGTGAGGAAAAGTCCGGGCTCCGCCGGAAAAAATGCCGGGTAATTACCGGGAGAAGAAGGGCAGTTGTAAATTTTCGCCTTGCGATTTTTTGCATAACCCCTTGTTCTACAGACAGCGCAACAGAAAACAAACCGCAATTTTTGCGCAAGCAAGAGTTGTAAGGGTGAAAAGGCGGCGTAAGAGACCACCGGGCGTTTGGCAACAGACGCCGCATTGCAAGCCTCATTTGGAGCAAGGTCAAGAAGCGGCTGTTTTTCCGGGACACAAGCCGCGGGTAGACCGCTAAAATTTTTAGGCGACTAAAAATTCGGATAGATGGTTATGGCTTTGTCCTTCTTGGGCAAAGTTGCCAGAACCCGGCTTACAATTTCTTCTGCTTTTTTTTAGGGGGAACAAAGCGGGTGAAACTTTCTTTAAAAAATTATAGAACAGTTGTCAAAAGCAAAAACCGCCTTATTCCCATTCTTTTTGGAGTGATCGTCGCCGCAGCCATTTTCACGCTCGCGGGATTTTTCATTCAAAAAACAATCAGCAAAAACATTCACACAAAGCCGTCAATCACGATGCTTTCCGACAAGTGGAAGGAATACGACTATCAGGCGGTTTACGACACTAGCTCAATCCTTTTGGAAAAAAAGCCCTTTAACAACACTGTTTTGGTTTACAGGGGATACGCGGCCTTTTACCTTGCGGTCTCGGCCACTGAGTCGCAGCAAGCGCAAGAATACATAGAGGAATCGATTCACTGCCTTCGCTTGGCCTTGATGGACGCCAAGAAAAAAACAGTGGGCCAAATTCAATACATGCTTGGAAAGGCGTATTTTTACAAAGACTCTATTTCATCATACCATTACTACGCGGATTTGGCCGCCTACCATTTGAACGAAGCGAGGCTTTTGGGCTACAAGGCCGACGACATAGCGGAGTACTTGGGCCTAAGCTACGCGCAGTTGAACATGACGATGGAAAGCATTGCCGCCTTTAGCGAAGCGCTTTTGCATAGAGAAAGCGACGCCTTGCTCTTGTCTATCGCCGAGCAATACGAAAAGGCCCAGCAGCATTCGGCGGCAAAACAGTATTTGTTCCAAATAATACAAAGGTCCACGGACGACTCTTTGACAATCAAAAGCCGAGCCTTGCTGGGAAGGATTCTACTTAACGAACAGGACTACGAAGGCGCCCAAAAAGAGTTTGAGGCGATTTTGCAAAAAAACCAAAATTACGCCGACGCCCACTTTGGCTTGGGCTTGATTTTTGAGGCGCAGGGCGATTTGGTCAAGGCCAGGTCCGAATGGAGAAAAACTTTAAGAATTCAAGTAAATCACGCTGAGGCGCTAGAAAAAATTCAACAATATAAGTAAAATAGAGTTTGGGGGAATTATGTTATTCAACAGTTTTGTAACCGACATAGGAATTGATTTGGGCACTTGCAACACGCTCATTTATGTGCGCGGAAAGGGCATTGTCATTGACGAGCCGTCTGTAGTTGCGGTTGAAAAAGGAACCAACAAAGTCGTTGCCGTAGGATCCGAGGCCAAGCGCATGCTTTGGAAGACTCCGAACAACATCATCGCGACCAGGCCGCTTGCCGACGGAGTTATCGCCGACATCGACTCTTGCGAAAAGATGATAAAATACTTCATCTCAAAAATCATTCCCAAACATAGATTTTTCACTTCAACAAGAATGAAGATCGGCATTCCGTCTTGCATCACGGAAGTAGAAAAGAGAGCCGTAATCGAAGCCGCTTTGAAGGCCGGAGCCCGCGAAGTTGAGGTAATCCCCGAAAGCCTCGCCGCCGCCATCGGAGCAAAGATTCCGATCCATGAACCGGCGGGCCACATGATTTGCGACATCGGAGGCGGCACAGCCGAAATCTCCGTAATCTCTTTGGGCGGAATGGTAATCACTTCTTCCATTCGCGTCGGCGGAAACAAATTTGACGAAGCGATCGTAAAGCACATCCAGCAAAAGTTTGGACTTACAATCGGCCAGCAAACCGCCGAGCGCCTTAAGATAGAAATCGGAAACGCTTCAAGCGACCGCAACATAGAAAAGATGGAAATCAAGGGAGCCGACGCGACCAACGGTCTTCCGCGCCGCCTCGAGATTGACAGCGTGGAAGTTCGCGAAGCCCTTAAGGAGCCGGTCAACCGCATCGTCGAAGAAATCAAGACAACGCTCGGACACACTCCGCCGGAATTGGCCGCGGACATCATCGAGCGCGGAATCGTCATGACCGGCGGCGGCTCAATGCTAAAGGGACTCCCCAAGTTGATTTCAAAAGAAACAAACGTTCCTGTCATCTTGGTCGAAAAGCCTCTTGAATGCGTAGCGCTTGGAGCGGGCGAGGCCTTTGAACTCTTTAAGGATATGTCAACAGACAGATCCATCTACGACAACTTGAACGTATAGTCAAAATGCAAAAAAAGCCTTTTTTTGTTTTGCATTTTCCGGAATTTCTTCTCGCGTTTTTGCTGCTTGTTTCTACAGTGATGATGTCGTTTTCCTCCGGCGGCTTCATCTTAAACTTCAAGGAAATTGGCTTTAACATTTTTTCAACCGTTCAGAATGGAATCAACGCAGTCACAAGCTCGGTCGCCAATTCTTTTAACGCTGTAAAGGAACTGGCTGAATTGCGAAAGCAATACGAAGTCCTTGTCGAAAAACTAAAGGACTACGAGTACATGCAACGTTCCAATTCTGAAATCAGAAAAGAAAACGCCCGCCTAAAAGAACAGCTGGACTTTTCACAAAGTTTGGCGGTAAAAAATTTCGCCGCCAACATAATTTCGCGCGGCGCGGACAACTTGTACACGACAATCGTAGTCAACAAGGGCTCAAGGAACGGCATTAAAAAGAACATGCCGGTAATCGCGATTCAAGGCGGAAGCATAGGAATCGTCGGCAAGGTCGTCGCGGTTGGATTGACAACGGCGCAAATTATGCCGGTGTTTGACTTTAACTCGTCAATTTCCGCCAGAGTGCAAAACACCCGCGACATTGGTTTGGTAAGCGGCAACGGTTCGGACTCGCTTCCGCTAAAAATGGAATACATAAAAAAGCGCGTAATCGACGAACTTCACTTTGGAGACGTAATTGTCACCAGCGGCGAAAACGAAAACTATCCCGCCGACATTCCGATTGGAACGATTTCACACATCCAAGTTTTGGACTACGACACTTCGCTTGCGATTGAGCTTTCGCCGATAATTGACTTTTCTAGATTGGAAACAGTTTTGATAATCGACCACAAATCTCCCAACGACAAGAAAGCGGAGGAGGGCGAAGAAAATGATTAAGTCCTACCTTTCAAGCTTTGCCATATTGATCGCCTTTGTGTTGATAGAAACTGCCTTGCTTTCAAACATTTACTTTTTGCCTGCTATACCGGACTTTCTTTTGCTTTGCGTCTTGTATTTTTCCATCAGGAACGGAAAGGTGGCGGGAGAAATCACAGGCTTTGCGTCCGGTTTGCTTTTGGATTTTTTGAGCGGAAGTCCTTTTGGCCTTAATTGTTTGGTCAGAACATTGGTCGGCTTTGCCGGCGGCTTTTCCACCGCATGATGAACTACGAAAGCTTTTTGGTAAACATTGTGGCGGGATTTTTCGCCACGCTTTTAAAGGCAATCATAATTTACGCGATTTCGCTCCTGTTCCCAAACTATGTAAATTCTTACCACATATTCTCTTCTGTGTTCGCGCTGGAACTTGCGATGAACGCTTTCTTGGCCCCCTTGGTCATAAAGCTTTTGCGCGGCTTTGACTCCTTCATTGTTCCGCCGCAAAGAGGAATCGACTGATGGCCAGAAGCAAGTCGCTAGTTGTCTTTGTGTTCTTCTTGATGGTCGCCTCGATCATTGTCATTTACACCTTGCGCCTCTTTAACATGCAAGTGGTTCACGGAGAAAGCTATCGAAGGGCTTCAAAGGTCGTCTCAACCCGCAACACTGTCATCACGGCGCAGCGCGGAGAAATCTACGACCGCAACAACAATTCGGCGATGGTTATCAACACGGATTCTTTTGCGGTGGAAGTTATTCCCGGCGAAATTCCAAGGGATTACTACGACACTGTTTTGGCAAAATTGGCGGACTACCTTTCGGTAAAAAAAAGCGACATAGACGCCTTGATTCCGCAAAACGTCCGCCGTTCCTACAATAGAATCACCGTAAAGACAAACGTTCCCTTTAAAACAATTTCAAACATCGCCGAGAACATAAACGACTTGCCCGGCGTGACATGGATTTCAAAGCCAAAAAGAAACTACATCGAAACCGGCTCATTCTCGCACATACTTGGCTACGTAGGAGACATCACCCGCGAAGAATACGCTTTGATGTACAACCAAGGCTATTCCCGCGCGAGCGTTGTCGGCAAAACCGGAATAGAGCGCCAATACGACAACCTGCTTCAAGGAAAAGACGGAGTGGAGCAGCGCACTGTCGACGCGCGCGGCCGCATCTTGTCCGAGCCGCCAACAATCATTCCTCCGACGTCCGGAAAAAAACTTATATTGACGATAGACACAGAGATTCAAAAGCTGGCGGAGAAGGCGCTCGGAAAAAGAATTGGCGCGATGGTCATCCTAAAGCCTTCGACCGGCGAAATTCTTGCGATGGTTTCTTATCCATACTTTGACTCAAACCTTTTTAACACAGAAAACGCCGCCGAAGAATATTCAAAGCTAACTCAAGACGAATTTAACCCGCTCTTGAACCGCGCCGTCAACGCCCAATATCCGCCGGCGTCAACTTTTAAAATCGTCATGACCGCGGCCTTGCTCAACGAAAAGGCTTTTCCCAGCCATGAAAAAATCGAATGCAAGGGCGAAGTTGAATACGGCGGCCGCGTCTACCACTGTTGGGTTCTAAAGCCAGGCCACGGCTATGTTGACCTAAAGAACGCCCTGGCCAAATCTTGCGACATTTATTACTGGCAAGTCGGCCGCGAAAATTTGGGCATCCAAAAAATAACGCAATACGCAAAATTGTTTGGCTACGGAAAAAGCGCGCAAGTGGACCTTCCAAGCCAATCAAAGGGTTTCATTCCTTCGCCGGAATGGAAAGAGCGCCGCTACCACGAACGCTGGCTTGGCGGCGACACGATGGCCGTTTCGATTGGACAGGGCTACACAACCGCGACTCCCTTGCAAGTCGCGAATGTAATGGCTATGGTCGCCAACGAGGGCGTCGTCTACAAGCCGCACTTGTTAAAAGAGATCCGAGATCCAGTCACTGACGAGATTGAAAAAACAGTGGAGCCGGAGATTCTACATTCGGTGAATTTTGACAACGCTACATGGAAAGAAGTTCAGGACGACTTGCGATGGACAGTAACAAACGGTTCGGCCAAGCATTCTTTGTTCAACAAGGTTGTAAAAATCGCGGCCAAGACAGGAACGGCCGAAGTAACCGGCTACAAGGACAGCTGGCACTCTTGGCTTTTGGCTTACGCTCCGTATGATGGCCCAATAGAGGACAGAAT
This sequence comes from Treponema sp., assembly GCA_017645785.1. GTDB lineage: Bacteria > Spirochaetota > Spirochaetia > Treponematales > Treponemataceae > Treponema_D. The sequence goes on along the minus strand of JAGCNW010000010.1, from coordinate 1,638 downwards.
TGTAATCGCGACCATTGTCGAAGCCGCAAACAAATACTCTTGGTGGGCGCCTTACGCGACCAACATAGCGATGCAGGGAATATTCGCGCGCCAAAATTACGAGGACGCGGTTGCCGCGCTTGGCTGGCAATATCTAGTAAAGCAAACCGACCAAGCGTCGAGCGATTCAAGAGAGTAGGGGAGCGCGATGAAAATAAAGTTTTTTCAATTGATTGACTGGACAATGCTTCTTTGCGTTTTATTCTTGTCCGCAACCGGAATATTTTTCATTTACTCAAGCGCGGTAAACCAACAAGGCGTTCTTGTGACAAAAGAATACTCAAAGCAAATCGTTTGGGTGTGCCTGGGCCTTGTTTTGCTAATCGCAGCCGCCATTTATGACTACAGAAATTTTGAGCGCTACATAAGCATTGTTTTTGGCGTTTTGATAATCCTTTTGATTTTGACCAGAATTTTTGGAAAGACAATCAACGGTTCTAAAAGTTGGCTTGGAATAGGCGACTTTGGAATTCAGCCGGCGGAGTTTGGAAAAATTGTCTACATACTTTTCTTGGCTTGGTATTTCCACAAGACGGAAGAAACAAGCCAAAGAAAGCGTTTCTTCGGGGCCTTGGGAATAACCTTCTTTACAATGCTCTTGATCTTGATTCAGCCTGACTTGGGAACAGCAAGCGTCTACATTCCGATCTTTTTCTTCATGTGCTTCGCCGCGGGAATCCCCCTAAGATATATTTTGGGCTGCCTTGCCTTTGGCTCGCTCACAGTGCTTCTTGCGATTCTTCCCGTTTGGCAAGACCAAATTGCCGGCCACACTTACGCGCTCTTAAGCATTCTAACCGTCAAAAAGATTCGCGTTCTCTTTACAGTTGGCTTTGGAGCGATTGCCTTGGTTGGCCTTTTGGGAATGATTTTCTTCCGCCACAACAAATATTATTATTGGATTACGTTCGCAAGCGCGATTATTTTTGGAGCCTTGGTTTGTTCCTTGGGCGTGACAAAAGTATTGAAGCCCTACCAAATCCAGCGCCTTATAATATTCCTTGACCCATACACGGACAAACAAGGCGCCGGCTGGAACATCATCCAGTCTAAGACCGCCATCGGCGCCGGAGGCTTCTTTGGAAAAGGTTTCTTGCGCGGAACGCAAAGCCACTTGCGATTTTTGCCCGAACAGTCCACAGACTTTATCTTTAGCATTCTTTCAGAGGAAGCAGGCTTTTTGGGCGGCTTCACAGTCTTTTTCTTGTATTTTATCTTGATGGGAAGAATGATCCTAATAATCCGCCGCGTAACGAACCATTACGGCTATTACGCGGCCTCCGGCATATTGGGACTCTTTTTCTTTCACTTTATGGTCAACGTCGGAATGGTAATGGGCGTCATGCCGATTACGGGAATCCCCTTGCTTTTCTTGTCTTACGGCGGATCGTCCATGTGGACGGCGATGGTTTGCGTCGGAATCATGATGAGCATAAACTACAGGCACTTTGCCTTTATGCACCAAGATTAACTTCCGATAACGCATATTCTGTCTACCACAATGCATGATTCAGGCAGAATTTGGCGTTTTTAGGCCCGTTCCCACTTGAAACATTTTTTAAAATCTGATAATATAGTTTTTACACATCGGGCTATAGC
>JAGCNW010000009.1 GCA_017645785.1 Treponema sp. | reverse complement strand
TGGCTGAGTGGCGCTCTTTGTAGTAGTCGTTGAAGATGTCCAACTGCAAGTCCTTGTTGGCAGAGAAGTCCTTTACGAACTTGTAGATGCGGTTCTTCTCGGGGCATTCCCAAGAAAGAACGAACTTGTTGGCTTCCATCTCGCCCTTGAAGTTCTTTACCTTGGCGCGAGTGAAAGAGTAGATCGTGGCTCCGCTTGTGGCGTCCTTGAGAACGCAGAAAGCGCTGCTGCCAGTGTTGACCTGGAACTGCCAGTTGCAGTTGTACTTTGAGTCGAACCATGTTCCCTGCAATGTCTCGGAAACATTGGCAACCTCGCCAATCGCTCCAGCGGCGCCTGTGATGGCGTCAACTCCGCCGGTTACGTCCTCGGCGAAAGCTCCTGCGGCCAAAACAGCGGCCACGGCGAAAGCTGTAAATAATTTTTTCATTTGGAACCTCCTTTGTTATCCAAAAAAAATGCTGATTTATTGTAGTAGTCACATCTTGACTTCGGTGTAGTCATCGCGCTCCGTTAGGTCTTCCTCAGTGTCGTCATAGGCCTCTCCGACCGGCTCGGATTTCTTAGCCTTCTTTTTCTTTTTGTCCGGAACCTCGCCGCTGGCCTCGATGTAGTCGTCGGTCTCGGCGTCTGATTTAAGTTCGTCTATTTTCTCGGCTTCTTCGGCGTGGAAGAGACTTATGTTCTCCTCGCAGATGAATTCCTTGAGCTTCTGGGCCTGGGCGCGGGTAAAATAATAATTTTGAGCGATAGACTCCAAGTTTGGAAGGTCTGTTGACCTTCCTTCAAGAGCCAAATTCTTTGCCTTAGCCACATGAATTACAAAGTAAGGGCTTCCGTCTACAAAGGCGTAGCCAAAATGGAAGTTGGGTTTTGCCTTGTAATTCATCATGCCAATAGCGATTCCGTACTCCTCATAACCGGGAGCCGAGCCGTATACGCGGCGGGTCTTGTCAAATTTTGCCTTTCTGTCAAGGCGCTTGTTCTCAAAGTCATCGCAGTACCTGTCTATGGCATCGCAGCAGGCCTTCCTTGTCTCCTCCGCCATCTCGACGGTGTAGGCCGTCGTGTCATAGTAAATGCGGAAGCCCGCCACGTCGGTTCCGCGGCGGTAGATGAAGTTTCCTTTCTTAACCTTTATCTTGCCTATAACAGGCTTTATATACATGCCGGCCTCGTCGAGGACGTCGTAGCGGTTGGTTCCCAACCACTTGTCCAGGCCCGAGCGGTCCGTTGGATGCATTTTTTTGTCGTCGTAGGGGTCTACCTTCTTGGCTTTCTTCGCCGAAGCCAAGGTCAGCGCCGCCGCCAGAATCGCGGCGAAAATCGCGAGTTTTTTCATTAAAAGCTCCTGTTGAATTGTATTTTTAAATTTGAACAATTTTACTATAATAACAGTTAGTAAAAATATTAAAAGTTTTCCTTGACAAAAGAATGGTTTTACAATACACTAGACAAGAACGCCACAGCGTGGCAGGCCGCTCTCTTCAAACAAACGAAGAAATAGCGAAAAAAAAGCCTGCCCAAGTTTCGCTGACCTCGGCAGGCTTTTAACACAAGCATAAAAGAGGCGGCCGCCGCTGTGGCGTTCACCCTTTTATTCAGCCTACCATATCTCTTGATATTTGTCAAGTAAAATCAACAAAAAAGCCGCCCGCCGCAAGGCAGACGGCTTTTAGCCAGTTGGCTTTAAGCTAACCGATTGCAGGGCAAGCCCTGCAAAAAGTCAACTTAGAACCATGTGCTGAAGCGGAGCGGAACAGCGAAGATGAACTTCTTGTCGGCAGCAGCTTCAACATACTTAATTTGGGTTTTGTTTGCAGGAGCGTCGCCCATGGCCACGGCAGCCTGGAATCCAAGACCCAAAGAACCGTTAGATCCAACAGCGTATGTGGCTCCAGCGAGGAAGCTCAAAGTAGGATCTTTGCTGTTGTTGGGCATAATCATGCGAACGTCGGCTGTAAGTCCGAGAGCGTCATTCAAAGCGTAGTCAAGACCAACGCCGAAGGCCATTCCCAAGTCTCCCTCTTTGGGGATAGAAACTGAGAAGTCGGCAGAAACTTTGAAAGCCTCTGTGATTCCGTAAGAAGCGCCGAGGGCAGCTCCGAACATCTTGTCTCCCTTTTTATAGAGATCGTTGTCCTGGATGTTGAACTCGATACCAACTGTGGCAAAGAGCTTGTCAACAGCTGTCAAGTCAAACGCGGCTTCGATTGTTCCCAACTTTGACTTATCGCCAGTCTTAGCATATTTGCCAATGAACTGAGCCTTGATTTTACCAATTCCGTCGATTGTGTACATGGCGCCGTACCAGCCGTTTCCAAATACATACTCGATGTCAGATACTGATGTCTTAAGAGGAACGAAAGCGAAAATCTTCAAAGCTTCGATAGGCATAATTTCTACGCCAAGTCCAGCCATATCCCAGCCAGATGTAGCGCTGAATGTGATTCCTTCACCCCAGCGGACGCCATCTGTTGTAGCCTCCGGGCGGAGCCAGTTCCATGAGCCGAAGCAGAGGTCTGAGCGTGTGCCAAACCAGTTGTCCAAAGCGCCAACTGAAAGACGAATCTGTTCAATCGGCTTGACCCACATAAGAGTGTTGTCTGCGTTTCCGATAGAACCGCCATTTCCACTTCCAGGGTTGTTGCCGTTAAGGCCTGTGTAAACACCCAAAACCATACCAGCTTTTCCGTCATCAGATGTAAAGCTGATGTCGGCGCGAGCCGGTCTCCATCCACCCCAAGGGTTAGAAACGCCGCCGCCCTGAATTCCGTCGCCATTAGACGAAATGAGTGATGGAAGGTTGCAAACCCAAGCTCCAAAAGAAACCTCAGCGAAAGCTGAAGTAGCTACCATAGCAGCAAGAGCCAAAGCTCCAATCAATTTTTTCATATAGAAAAAACCTCCCTTTTTTTTAGAGACTCATTTTTTAAAAAAGGGCAAAATTCGCGAATTTCCGGGCAAATATAACAATTTATTTAAAACTTTCGCGCAAATTTTTTGAAAATTCGTAAAAAAAATAACAAAATTTGTGTATAGTATGATTTTTACAAAAAAAAGCCTGCCCCAGTGTGATGAAGTGTACCCCAAATTTTGTACACTTTAACAGGTGGGCAAAGGGGACTTGGTTCTGTATTGAACAGGACTGAGTCCATTTAATTTTAGCTTAATCCGCCTGGTATTATAATTATCTATATATCCTATTAATTCTTTA
>JAGCNW010000001.1 GCA_017645785.1 Treponema sp. | reverse complement strand
GGCGCCGCGCTTAATTTTGCGCGTAGTTGTCATCTCCAACGCCTTGTCCAAAATCGTAATCTTAGAAATGCGCGCGTAAGGCTGCAAGCCCTTGTTGATCTTGTCTACAATCAATTTAATTTCGTCGTAAACGCGCTTGTCTTTGTCTGCGTTGGCGCGGTCAACTCCCAGACGGATCAGCAAATCGTCAGACGGATAAATCAAGGCTTCGATTTCTTCCGACTTGGTTTCTTCGTTTGCGACATAACCGCGAACCATAATTTGCTCAACGTCATATTCAAGCTGGAATGCGTCCTCGATTTCTTCGGGGTAAACGTTCTTTCCGCCTTCGGTGACGATAAGGTTTTTTGCGCGACCGCTAAGCATAAGGTAATGGTCTTTGTCCATCCAGCCCAAGTCGCCGGTTTTTAAGAAACCGTCCTTGGTGAACATTTCTTGCGTTTCGTAGGGCATGTTGTAATAGCCCTGCATTACCATCGGGCCCTTTATGGCGATCTCGCCGATGCCCTGCTCGTTGGGTTTAAGAATTTTGATTTCTTCCCAAGGACTAAAGTCCATTCCTACGCTTTCAATTTTAAAATGCTCCATCGGATTCAAAGCGATGATCGGAGAAGTTTCGGTCAAGCCGTAGCCTTGGATAAAGTCGATGCCCAACGCGTTGTAGCCTTTGAAAATGCTGGAAGCAAGCGGGCCGCCTCCGCAAATTGCGACGCGAATCGTCGAAATGTTGGCCGCGTCCAAAACTGAATGCAGCAAGTATTTTCCTACGTTCACTCCGATGAGTTTTTTAATGCCGTAGCTTAAGCCCATCAAGAACTTAATCAAAAGCTCTACGGCTCTTCCCTTGGCGGCCACGCCCTTAAGAATTCCTGTGTACAATTTGTTGTAAAGGAGCGGAACGCCGAGCATTACGGTAATCTTTCCTTCCTTCAATTCTTTGAGCAAGCGGGTGACGGCCATGCTCTTTCCAAAGACAATCGAACAGCCGGCGCTAAGCGGACAAATCAAAGCCGCTTGCATCGTGTACGCGTGGTGAATCGGAAGCAAGTTGTAGAAAACGTCTGTGTCAAGCAAAATCAAATTTTGCTGCGCGATGAAACAGTCGCTGACCAAGTTTTCATGGCTGAGCATTACGCCTTTGGGCGTGCCTGTCGTTCCGCTAGTGAACAAAATCGCCGCGGTGTCCTTGTCCGAAACTTGCGGAAAGGCGCTTTCCTTTTTTGGAGCGGGCAAATTGTAAACAAAGGCCTTCTGCTCTTTGGGACTAAGAGAATAAACTTTGGCGCCAAGCTTGTTTTTTTGGAACCAATCGTATTTTTCCTCGTCGACAAAAAGCATCTTGGGCTTTGCGGTCTTTATGAGGTTCGCGATTTCGTTGTTGTGGAGAGCGTAGTCCATCGGGCAGGCAATCGCTCCGGCCAACATTGAGGCGATGTAAACCACGGCCCATTCCGGAGAGTTTTTTCCGCTTACGGCAACGCGGTCGCCTTTTTTTATTCCGTTGGCCATCATCCATTGGGCCAAAGTTTCCACCTTGCGCCAAACTTGGGTGTAAGTGTAAGACTGCTTGGAGGCTCCGTTCCCCTCAAAATCGACAAAACAAATGTTGTCGGGCCAGCGTTCCACAGAAATGCGGAACATTTGCGGCAGCGTAGGCCAATTCGTCTTAAAGAATTTTCCCCGGTATTCGTCCAAGAATCTCCAGCTAACATCGTCTCTTATCGCTTTCATAACAGGCCCTCAACAAGTGGAATTAGTATTCTACCATTATAACACATCTTTTATAGAAAATGGGAAAAATAATTCAAAAATCTTTTAGAAAGTTGTACAAGGTTGCCGGGCAAACTTTTAGCTTTTTGCTGACTTGCTCCTTGGAATAGCCGAACGAAAGCAGCCTGCGGATTTCGTCCTCCCGCCCCGTAAGCTTCACATGGGAATTCCGCTTGCCCTTGGGGTGGCCCAAAACTCCGCCTTCCGCTTTTTTTCGCAGCAAAGCCTCTTTTGTCCGCTGGCTTATCAATTCCCTCTCGATTTCGGCCGAAATGCTAAAGGCAAAGGCCAAAACCTTGCTGGTAAGGTCGTCGCCCAAGCGGTAGCCTTCCTTTACCGTGTAAACGCTGACGTTCATCTCCATAAGACGGTTCAAAATCGACATAATCATAAAAATATTCCTTCCCAAACGCGAAAGCTCAGAACAAATAATGACGTCTTTGCTTTTGGCCATTTTTATTAGTTTGCCCAAATTTCTCTTGTCGGGCGATATCGTTCCGCTAACCGTCTCTTCGATCCATTGGTCGATGGGAAGGTTGCTCTTTTTTGCGTACTCCGTAATCTCAAAGCGCTGGTTTTCCACAGTTTGCTTGTCCGTGCTGACTCTAATGTAACCGTAAATCATATAGTTGCCTCCAAGATATTTATCGGTATCTTGAATTTGAGGCGCTCCTTATGTTAGAATAATTCTTATGAGCAAGACTTCTGTAAAAAAGGTGGGAATCCTCACTAGCGGGGGAGACGCCCCTGGATTGAACGCGGCCATCCGCGGAGTTTGCCGGGCTGGAATGGTTCAGTACGGAATGGAATTTTTTGGAATCCAAAACGGCTACCGAGGCCTTGTGCAGGGCAACATGGTTCCGCTCAAGTCCGAAGATTTGCGCGGCATTTTGACAATCGGCGGAACTCTTTTGGGAACCAGCCGCGAAAAGCCCTTTAAGGCAAAGGAACCCGATCCGGTGGCAAAAATGATGCCGGTTGACGCGATAAAAAAGAATTACAAAAAATGGGGCTTGGACGCTCTTGTCTGCCTTGGCGGAAACGGTACCAACACCACGGCCAGCCTTTTGGCCGACGAAGGCCTTAACGTCGTTGGCCTTCCAAAAACAATCGACAACGACATCGTTCACACCGACATGACATTCGGCTTTCACACCGCGCTTGACGTGGCCACAGAAGCGATTGACCGCATCCACACGACTGC
>JAGCNW010000008.1 GCA_017645785.1 Treponema sp. | reverse complement strand
CTACACAGGCTTGGCCGAAGATTCGCCCGTTTCCATAAAGGCGGAGCTGTGGAACGGCGGAAGCCCTGCCGACGAGAATTTGCCTTGGACAGTAGGCGACGGAAAGATTACAGTTTCGATACCCGCCGGCGAGACCAGCCCAGGTCCTTACAGCGTGAAGCTCGCGCTTACGTTCCTTGGACAGCCGCATCCGGCCTCGTTCTCGATGACTTGCGACAGAAGCGCCGAGACTGTGGCCGAAGTCATATCTAGAATACCCGCCGCGGCCAGCCGCACGACATACCCATTTGTAGTCGAGGGCGCCGTAGGCCCAAGAAGAATCGGAATTGACGGCGCGACTGTAAACGACGGCCTTGCAAAAGTGGCTGACGCCATAAGGAACGCCGCCTCCAACGTTTACATAAGCCTCGACGCGCGCTCGACCAGCATGGATGACGACGGAAGCGAACCCGACTATATAGCAAGATACGTCAACGGCAGATACTTTGAAGGCTGCTCGGCCTTGCTCTTGATACAGCTGCCCGACTGGATGGAATATGTAGTCGACGCTCTCTTTAAAGACTGCGACAACCTTGCCAGCGTAACCCTTGGCGCCAACACGCAGTACATAGGCGAGGACGCCTTTAACGGCTGCCAGAATTTGGCGAGCATTTCCATCCCCGTCGGCATAACAGGCCCAAGCGACCCCGACCACTTGCACGGAATTGCGGCCGGCGCGTTTGTCGGATGCAGCTCTTTGGCGACTGTCACTTATCAGGGAACAAAAGACCAGTGGGGCAGTGTGGTTCGCCCTGCGTTGCCGTCAACATGGCATGCCAGCGTTCCGCCGACAACTATGGTCCAATGCCTTGCCGACAGCGAGTCGTGCGAATTGGATTGGCATCCGCCTTTGAGCGGAGCGTATACAGTTCTTCCCGCTGGAACTACTTCGGGCACCGCCGGCACAAGCGGAACTTACGTGACCTTTGGCTTATGGCCGCAGACCGTAATAGCGGACGGCGTTACAGTTGATAAAAACAAGACAAAAACTGTCGGAAGCGTTACATATTATTTGGGAAGCGACTTTGAATGGTACGCGGAAGTTGCGGAAGACGCTTACGGCAATAACAGCCGTTACAAATATAGCAACGGCAATCAAATTGGCCAAGGCGGAACGACAACCCAATTCTTTAAGGTGGAGCCAATAAAGTGGCGCGTTGTGACTGACAACTACAACGGCAAAAAGCTTTTGCTTTGCGAAAGCGCGATAGACTCAAAAAAGTGGAACGAGTCTGCTGGAAGCTATTGGGAAAACTCGACCTTGCGCGCGTGGTTGGGCGGAGAATTTTACAACGCGGCCTTTACTAGCGATGAAAAAAGCAAAATACCGCAAACGCATGTTGACAACACCGCTAGATCCACAAGCGACGATAACCAAAACGATGCATATTGGAGTTCGATGGGAGCCAGCATGCTTCCGAATACTAATAGCGGCAACGACACAGACGACTATGTCTTCTTGCTGAGCATTCGGGAATTGACAAGAACTTCTTATGGCTTTGATATTTGGGCCAATGGCGATTCCGCCAAAAAACGCACCGCGACAGATTACTCAAAGGCCTGCAATTTGCTAATTGGAGATAACAATGGCAATGTTGAGTGGCGCACGCGTTCGGCGAGCAAACCTGACTCCGGTCTGGAATCCGATGCAAATTGCAGAACAATTGACAAAGCTGGTTGTCCTTCTTTTGCAGGTAGTAATGGTAAACAGGGCATTGTTCCCGCCATTTGCGTCAACCCGTAGTCCGCTCGTGTTGTTGTTGGCAAGACCGCGATGTTTGTTGCGAGCGGTTCTCGCGCAAGCGCGGCGGGGGTTTGGGTTGACTTTTTTTTGAAAAGTGCTATTATTTTGAATAGATGGACATTGCTCAAATCAAGTCGCTGTTAGGCGAGCGCAAGATTGGTTGGTCTCTTCATTCCGCTCAGATGATGCAAAAAAGAGCGATAAGCCGTCTTGATGTTCTGAGTTGTTTGGAAAACGGTGAAATCATAGAGGACTACCCAAATTCTTTTCCGCATCCAAGTTGTCTTGTGTTTGGGCGTAGCCAAAAGAATGAGCCGTTGCATGTCGTTGTTGGCGCAAAAGATGATATGCTTATGATAATAACAGCATATTTTCCGAGCGAAGATAAATTTGAGTCTGACTTAAAGACAAGGAGAAAAATATGAGCGAATGTTTTTTTTGCAAGCATGGTTCTGTTTCTCAAACTACGACAACTTATATGGTTGACTTAAAAGATTGCATTGTTATTGTTAAAAATGTTCCCTGCATGGAATGTTCAGATTGCGGAGAAAAATATTTTACTGACGAAGTAATGCAAAAACTTGAGTCAATTGTAAGCAACGCAAGAAAAATTGCCGGAGAAGTTTTCCTTACTGATTTTTCGCGCCAAGCGGCGTAGCGCTTTCGCATTCGCTCGCCCCCGCAGGGTGTTGGCTTGACAAGCGCGGGGCGGGGGGCTTTTTGGCTTGACATTTGTAAGGAAGGGGCTTATATTTAAAGCGAAGGAGACAAGAGAGAATGATTGTAGTTTCTTATGCTGATTTTTTTTCAAATCCGGCTTTTTATAAAGAAAAAGCGGAAAAGTCAGCTATAAAAATTCTTCCTCAAAAAAAAGAAAAGAAAATTTCACGCGGAATTCAAAAAAAACTTGACGCGCTGAGCGCTGTAATTGGAATTCTTCCTTCTGACACTGATGAACAGTCAATTAAGAATGCGAGGCTCGCCCGTCAATGAGACTTTTGCTTGACACGAATGTCGCTATTGACATTCTTACAAACAGACAGCCATTTTGCGAGAATTCCATCTCTTGTTACAAGAAAGCGATTTTGCGCGGCGACAAAGTTTTTATTTCCACGGTTTCCGTCGCTGACATTATGTATATCACAAGAAACAAATTTTCTGACAAGACTAATCAATTAAAACTGTTTCAAATTTCATCAATACTCTAAAAATTGCGAAAGTGACTCCAAAAGATTTACGCTTTGCTTTTACAGGCGCTATGCCAGATTTTGAGGACGCTCTCCAAGCATATTGCGCGAAGCGCTATCGTATAAAATATATTATTACAAGAAATCCAAAGGATTTTTCTCTTTCTCCTGTAAAAGTGATAGAGCCAAGTGAGTTTTTGATGGCAGATTGAGCCGTAAAAGTAAAACATGTGGCTTCCGCGGCCCTGCAGCTTTTGCTTGACAAGCGGAGGAGGATGGTGTATATTATAAAAAGAAGGGCACCCGCGACAAGCGTCTTGCCCCCATTATGGTTTATAAGCCCGTTCTGGAGTCGCAACACTTTATCAGGACGGGCTATTTTTTACTTGCGTTCTTCTCGTCTTCGGAAGAGGTCGCTAAGTATGTCGTAAATAAGTTTGATGATGGCAAGCGCCATCATCAAGGTCTCATAAAGACAACGCCTTCGCAGCATAGCTGCTCGGAGACTCGCTCAAAATGCTCCACCGGAGCATTTTGTCGGCTTTGCCGTCGCTCCCTACATAGCTTGGCCTCCAAAAAATGTAATCCAGTCTTGCGACCGGTCAAGTTTTGGGGGCAGACCGCCCATGTCGCGGGTGCGATACATATTACACGGTATTTTTGTTTATTTGACAAGAGTTTTGTAGAGGCTTTTGAGGGGAAGGGCCTTATATTTAAGGTGAAGGAGGCAAGGGAATGCCAATAGTAAGCGAGTTTTCTGGAATTGAGATTTCGTTGTATTTTGATGACCATCTGCCTCCTCATTTTCACGCTAAATACAGCGGCGACGAGGCTTTGATTGAAATTGAACCGTTAAAGTAGGGGGCGCGCATGGAAGTTGTTCAAGTGATTCCAAAAGATGATTACAAAGTGGTTGTCTATTTTGTTGACGGCGCGATAAAGCAATACGATGTTTCTCACTTGGTCGGCGACGGCGTTTTTGAACGTTTGCGCGACAAAGATTTTTATAAAAACAACTGCACAGTTTTAAACGGAACTTTGGCTTGGACATTGGACGGAAAATACGACAAGCGCAACTGCTTGGACATTGACCCTTATGTCATTTATGAAAAAGGTCAAAGCGTCGCAGACCCGCTCGCACAAATCGCGTGATGAAAACAAAACTAAACAAGCCTTGCGCTCTTCTTTTTTTTCTTGCGGCGTTTGTGCCCCCGCGATGTTTTGGGTTGACTTTTTGGACCGCTTGTAGTATATTATAAATATAGGTAAGTTCCGACCTTGACAGGAAAACTTAACAATGGGTAAGTTCCGACCCTAACTGGAAAACTTAACGGCGGCAGGGATTTTCCTTGCCGCTTTTTTTGTGGGGGAGATAAGAATGTTGTTTCATATTATTTCAGACAGATATATTTCCTATTTACAAAAATCGGAGCCAAACGTCATGTCCAACAAAGAAGGCGTTAGGACATATCATCGCAAGTATCTTGGCGTCCTTACAGAGTTGAACGGTTTTCGCTATTTTATTCCTCTGTCATCGCCAAAAGAAAAAGACTACAACAAGCAGGGCAAAATCAAGAATGACTCTGAAATCACGATTTACATTCGCAATAAAGATAAATTGTATGGCACGCTCAGGCTAAACAATAGACGCTCAACTTTAAGCATTTGGAACAATTGTGTTCGGAGTTTTGAGTTCTCCGCCGCTGACGGGGCGTTGGCAGTCCGCGCGGCTTCCACGGCTTTTTCCTGTCTGCCTTCAGTGAGGCCTTTTTCAGTGGCGGCGTCAATATCCGAGTAGTAGTCGCGGCGGCCGATGTCGATTGAATTCTGGCGGAACCAGTTGGCGTCTTCCTCGCTCATCCTTTGCGCTATTCTGTCGGCTTCCATAATTCCTTCCTCGCTTTTTGCGATTTGTCTTACATACTCCGTCTTGCTTTCGTCGTCGGGAGGATTTAGTTTGCGGGGGCAGGCTGGGAGATGATTTCCTTTACTTGGTCTTCTGTCATGCCCAGCGACTTTGCGATTGTGTCAATGGAAACGCCGTTGGCATAGAAACTCCGCGCGGCTTCCACGGCTTTTTGTTCGCGGGCCACTTCCTCGTGAACTTTAATGTCCATATCGTAATCGTATTCTCCAAAAAACATATTTCTAACCTCCGTGGCCTTGCGTGAAAGATAGTCAACAAGAATGCCTTTTGAAATCGCCTCGCTTATCGCTTTGTCGTAGCAGGCTATCAGCTCATCGTCTGACGGGTACGTTCCAAGCGTTGAGCGACGGCGGGCGACGATTTCCATAAATTCGCAATACTGCTTCATTGTATCACAGTTTTGGACGACTGGCAACTTCTTTCCAGCCTCGCCGCCGATATTGGCGAATTTCACTTTTACTTCGCATGCCGGATCATCTTGCCGCTCTATGAACGCGTCCGACAGGCGCATTGTCCGCTCGCGTTCCAGACCTCCCTTTTCTTTACGGTCGCCGTTGTAAAAGACGTAAAATTCCGGCGCGGGAATTTTGTACAGCGGCTCGCGATATCGAAATCTTGCGGGAACGATTCCATAAAGCAGGTGAACGTAGTATTCCAGACACCTCAAAGGCATGTTCTCATTCGGCGTTGACTGGTGCTCGATAAGGACAAACAGCCGTCCATTGACCAGCACGCTGATGTCGGTGTCAAAGGTTTTGTAGATTGCCTGCGGAATCTGTTTCCGTTCCAACTTGGTGTTTTCAAGCGTGAGATTTGTTCCGTGAATCGCGTTATAGAGAGACAGGAAATTTTTCTTTCCGTCCTTCTCATCGTCGCAGAACAAGTCCGCGAACACGCCCGACTTGATTTTTGAGTTTGCTTTCATGCAAGACCTCCATTAAAATTTTTCGCCCCCGCCCATTTTGCGGAGCGCGCTTTCTTGCCTATAACATATAAATTTTTTTCGAGATTTTGGCTTTTTTTGGGAGAATTCGCAAAAAAATCGTAAAAAAAATTTGAGCGGGGAGGAACGGTTTGACAAAGGGGCGGGTTTTGCGCTATACAAAGACGGATGATGAAGATGATGTTGGGCCGGCGCGGGGCCGCGCTTTTTTTTCTTGCGTTTTTTTTTGTTTTGGCCGGGCCAGTTTGGGCTTTGGAAGGGGAGACCGTCCGCGTTACGGTTGACAAAAGGAGCAGGGAAGCTTCTTTTGCCAGGAAAGAGGACGGCGGCTTTTGCCTGCTTTTTTACAGCGGAGCCTGCTGGTATTCCTTGACTTTTGGCCGGGAGGCCGGAGACCTTTTGCAAAAGGCCGCCCAAAACTACGCCCTTCAATTTGAAAAGCGCAAATTAAAGCGGGGAAAGCCTTCTTCCCTGCGCGCCTACGGAAGCCTTCCAGTCAGCCTTGCGTGGGGTCCTTCCGCGCAAAGTCTTGACCGCGAGGCTCCCTCGGAGGCCGAAGTCGGCTACTTTTTTGACAACAATTCCCCCTATTTTTCCGTCTTGGTTCAAAACGCAAAGAACACTCGCAAGCAAGACACGCCGGCGTTGCAAGAGTCGGGCCAAGTCCTTGTTTTGTTCACAAAAAGCCAGCTTCAAGGCCTTTTGGACGCGATTTTTGCCCGCTAAGCCGCTTTTTTGTCGAATTTTCAAAAAAATTTGCGGCCGGACTTGACGATTCCCCCAAAATTTTATTACTTTATAAGTATGGAAGAAAAGGAAGAAGAACAGAAGGAGCGCGTGGATACGCAAGATACCGCTCCAAACAACGAAGAAACGCAACAAACTGCACCGGATTCCGCTCAACCTGAAGGCAAAGAGGAAGAAGCCCCCGCCCAAGAGGAAAAGGAGCCTACCCCCGAAGAGAAAATCGCCGCCTTGGAAAAGGAAAACGCCGACCTCAAGGACCAGCTTTTGCGCCGCGCCGCGGACTTTGACAACTACCGCAAGCGCACTATAAAGGAAAAGCAGGACGCCTACGATTACGCCAATACGGCGCTTTTGCAGGATTTGCTCGAAAGCCTTGACAACTTGGAGCGCACCGTTGACGCGGCCGAAAAAGCCGACGACCCCAAGGCCATCGCCGACGGAGTCAAGATCATCGGATCTTCGCTGGTTTCAATGCTGGAAAGCAAGTACAACTTGACCGCCTTTGGACAGGCAGGGGACGACTTTGACCCCGCTATGCACGAGGCTATAGGAAGCGTTCAGGACGAGGTTGAAAAGCCGGTCTTGAAGGAAGTTTACCTTAAGGGATACAAGCTGAAGGACAGGGTCATCCGCAACGCCAAAGTTATGGTGACCATGCCAAAAGACAAGTAATATATAGAAGAATAGGAGAATAATTATGGGAAAGATTATTGGAATTGACTTGGGAACGACAAACTCTTGCGTAGCCGTAATGGAAAACGGCGAGCCGGTTGTAATTCAAAACGCCGAGGGCGGACGCACAACCCCCTCAATCGTAGGCTTCACCGCCCAGGGCGACCGCATTGTGGGAGCGCCCGCCAAGAACCAGATGGTTACCAACCCTAAGAACACAGTTTACTCAATCAAGCGCTTGATCGGCCACCGCTACGGCGAATTGACAGGCGAGGCCGCAAAGCTTCCTTACACAATCATCGACAATGGAGCGGACTGCCGCGTCGAAGTAACGGACAACGGCGCCCAAAAGCAGTTCAGCCCCCAGGAAATTTCGGCCTTCATCTTGCAGAAGATGAAAAAGACCGCCGAGGACTACCTTGGAAGCGAAGTCACCGAAGCCGTAATCACGGTTCCGGCCTACTTTAACGACAGCCAGCGCCAGGCCACAAAGGACGCCGGAAAAATCGCCGGCCTTGATGTAAAGCGCATCATCAACGAGCCTACAGCCGCCGCGCTCGCCTTTGGCTTTAACAAGGACCAGAACAAGGAAAAGACAATCGCCGTTTACGACTTGGGCGGCGGCACATTCGATATTTCAATCTTGGAATTGGCCGACGGCGTCTTCGAAGTTAAGTCTACAAACGGAAACACCCACCTCGGCGGCGACGACTGGGACCGCCGAATAATGGACTGGCTCGTCGACGAGTTCAAGAAGGACACAGGAATCGACCTTTCTAAGGATCCGATGGCCTTGCAGCGCCTCCGCGAAGCCGCCGAAAACGCAAAGATTCAGCTTTCTGCCCAGACATCCACAGCCATCAACCTTCCGTTCATCACAGCCGACGCCACAGGCCCCAAGCACTTGCAGAAGAACTTGACAAGAGCCCAGTTCGAGCAAATGACGGAAGACTTGTTCGAAGCCACAAAAGAGCCTTGCCGCCGCGCTTTGGAAGACGCCAAGGTGACAGCCGACAAAATTGACGAAGTCCTCTTGGTTGGCGGTTCAAGCCGCATGCCCAAGGTTCAGGACGTTGTAAAAGAAATCTTCGGAAAAGAGGGCAGCCGCTCGGTCAACCCCGACGAAGCCGTTGCAATCGGAGCGGCCGTTCAGGGCGGCGTTTTGCAGGGCGACGTAAAGGACGTCGTTTTGCTTGACGTAACTCCGCTTTCTTTGGGAATCGAAACTATGGGCGGCGTTTGCACAAAAATCATTCCCCGCAACACTACGATTCCGGTCAAGAGAAGCCAGATTTTCTCTACCGCCGCCGACGGACAGACAGCCGTCACAATCCACGTATTGCAGGGCGAGCGCGAGATGGCCGACCAAAACCGCACTTTGGGCAACTTTAACCTTGACGGAATTCCCGCCGCTCCGCGCGGAGTTCCGCAAATCGAAGTTACCTTTGACATTGACGCCAACGGCATCGTAAACGTAAGCGCCAAGGACAAGGGAACCGGAAAAGACCAGCACATCACGATCACTTCTTCTTCCGGCTTGAGCGAAGACGAAATCAACAAGATGGTAAAGGACGCCGAGGCCAACGCCGCCAGCGACAAGGCCAAGCGCGAGGCTGTTGACGCCAAAAATGAGGCCGACAGCTTGGTTTACCAGACAGAAAAGTCCCTCAAGGAATTGGGAGACAAGATCAGCGGCGCCGAAAAGCAAAAGGTTGAGGACGCCGTCGCCGAGCTTAAGAAGGCCCTTGAGTCTGACAACACCGCCGACATCAAGGCCAAGACCGAGGCCCTCAAGCAGGCTTCTTACAAGATCGCCGAGGAATTGTACAAGCAGCAGCAGGCTTCCGGAGCGGCTGGAGCCAATCCTGGCGCCGGAGCCAACCCCGGAGCGGATCCCAACGCCAACGCGGGCGCCTCTAACGGCGGCTCGTCAGGCTTTGACAAGGGCAGCGCCGAAGACGTAAACTACGAAGTTCATGACGATAAATAATTTTGACGGCCGCCCTGCATTTTGGGCGGCTTGTCATTGTCGGGCTGTACGCCTGTCATTGCCGGGCTTGACCCGGCAATCTTTAACTGTCGTAAAAAGATGTTCGGGTCAAGCCCGAACATGACATTTTTTAGTAAAGAGAAATTTATGGCTGCTAAACGCGATTATTACGAAGTATTGGGTGTAGAAAAGACCGCCTCTATTGACGAAATAAAAAGGGCTTACCGAAAGCTGGCCGTAAAATACCATCCTGACCGCAACCCCGGCAACAAAGAGGCCGAGGAAAAGTTCAAGGAAGCCACCGAAGCCTACGAAATTCTTTCTGACGAGCAAAAGCGTCCGATTTACGACCAATACGGCTTTGCCGGCCTTGACGGAATGGGCGGCGGCGGAGCGCAGTATTCGCACGCCTTCCACGACTTCTCCGACTTGTTCGGAGGAATGGGCGGCGGCTTTGGCGACATTTTTGACAACATTTTTGGCGGCGGTTTCGGCGGAGGCTTTGGAGGCGGACGCGGCCGTCAGTCCGACAACGACGGCGCCAGCCTTCGCTACGATTTGGAGATCACCTTTAAGGAGGCGGTTTTTGGCGTAAAGAAGGACTTGCGCTTTGCCCACAACGCCGCTTGCAAGGCTTGTAACGGAACGGGCGCCGAGCCTGGAACCGGCAAGAAAACTTGTCCGGCTTGCAACGGCATGGGCCAAATCAGGCGCAGCGGAGGCTTCTTCTCCGTCGCCCAAACTTGCCCCCAGTGCCACGGAACGGGCCAAATAATAGAACATCCTTGCAAAGCTTGTCGCGGAACCGGCTACGAAAAGGAAAACAAGGTCGTTTCCTTCACAATTCCGGCCGGAATTGACGACGGAAAGCGCATTGTAATCCCCAAGCAGGGCGACGCGGGCCGAGACGGCGGCCAGCCCGGCGACTTGGTCGTCGTTGTCCACGTTCAAAACGACGCTTGCTACGAGCGAAGCGGAAGCGACTTGTATTGCGCCATCCCGATTTCAATGACCCAAGCGGCTTTGGGAGCCACGGTCACCATAGAGGCCCTTGACGGCCGCAAAATCGACATTCCGATACCGGCGGGCTGCCAAAACGGAAAGCTTTTGCGCGTAAGAGGGGAGGGAATCGCTTCCGCCTCCCGCAAGGGCGATTTGTACATAAAAATCATGGTTCAAATACCGGCCAAGCTAAATTCCAGGCAAAAGCAGCTTTTGGAAGCCTTCGCCGAGGCCGAGGGAGCCACAAAAACTCCGGGCTTGTTGAAGCTTTCCGAGCTTTCCAGATAGGACGGGGCGCGCCCCAGAGCCGCCGTCCAAAAATTTAGCGCGTTTTTTCCCCTTTTTTTCCGATAATGTGATATAATAGTCTGAATTCTTTTCAGGGGATTTTATGCTCAAAATAAAAAAAATCTATGTCTTTATAGTCTCGAACATCCTTGCGGTGGCGCTTTTTCTGATTGTTTCGCGCTTCATTCTTCCTCCAATCACGGAGGGCATTGAAAGGGCGTATTTTATCATACTGGAATTTGTTTTGCTCTTGTTCAGCCTTACAATCATGTCGGTCGCGGCCATCGCGGTCAACCAAAAGCTGGAGGACTATGTCCTAAAGAAGGGCGAAACAAGGTTCATGCAGGAATTCATCGACGCCCTGCGCTTTTGCTACTCCTTGGACGACTTTTATGAAATCGTAAAGAACATTTTGGAACGCAAGGCCGACTGCTCGGTTTTGTACATCGATTCCGAAAAAGACTATGTTTTGTATTCTTCGACAGACTTGCTCACAAGCGACAAAAAGACCGTAACTACGCTCAACCAAAACTTCCCGCAGTCATGGCAGGACGGCTACCACTTTATCGGAGACAAGCTTGGCGTAGTTTCTTCATACAAAAAAGCGCGAGGCTTTTTCCTCTGCGCAAACAAGCACCACTTCTTTATTTTCTGCCGCTACACCAGGCTTTTTGACACAGGCATTTACAAGGAACTCTTTGACGAGTTTGTCCGCTTTAGAAAAAGAGCCGAGACAATCGCCAACTTGTCTGAAATCGCCTCGCTCTCAAAGGACTGGGAACAGTTGGCCGAAACTCAAAAGCTCTTCTTGCCCCAAAAGCTTCCCGAGCCCCACCGCTTGCGCTTGGCGGCCTACTTCCGCCCGCTTGTAAACGTTTCGGGCGACTACTACACGGCGCTGCCCATCGACAAGCACAAGACGCTTTTGATGCTCGGCGACGTTTCTGGCAAAGGTTTGCCCGCCGCCCTTATCATGGGCTTGGTAATGAACACAGTAAAGATTATGGAAAACAAGGAAGACTTGGTTTCCATCGTATACGCGATTGACAAAGCGATTAAGAGCATGAAATTGCAGGACAAGTACACCGTTCTCTTTATCAGCGTCGTGGACACGCAAAAGATGACGATCCGCTATGTCAACGCTTCGATGTCCGACCCCTTGATCATCACCAGGGCGCCGGACGGATACACAATCAAGCCGCTTGGCTCTAACTGCGGCGTAGTCGGAATCATCGACTTGGACAACGTTCACATGGACGAGCAGCGCCTTTTCCGCGACGACTTGATTTTGTTCGCGTCGGACGGCGTTTCGGAAGTAATGAACGAAGAAGGCGTTGAGTTGGGCGACACTGAGTTGTACAAGCAGACAATTACAAAGAGCGCCGCCAAGCAGCCGCAAGAATTTGTCGACGACGTAGTCAAGTTGATCTTTGACTACAAGGGCGAAAACAAGTTGCATGACGACATCACAATGATGGTTACAAAGGTGGTAGGCTGATGATTTACGTAATCTTAAATATTGGAATAGCCATTTATCTCTTGTGGACTTCCTTTAATGTCAACACAAAGAACATGAGGAACGAAAACACCTTGGTCAACATTGTGTTGCTTTCGGCCTTTACCTCCGTCTTGATGGTGGTCACGATGATTATGATCATGTGGGGTCCCGAGCGCTTCACTGTTTTCTTGGAACACATGATGCTCTTCTTGGTTGGCCTTACGTACATCGCCGTCGCCTTTTACTTCTTGGGCAACGCGGTCAAGCGCGGAAAGTTCCTCACTTTTTTGGAAGTGGCCTTCATTCTCCTCGCGCTTTACATTTCTTCATCAAAAGTTCAAGTCACGGACTACACCCGCTTTGAGTTTGGCTCCGATATTTTGGTCAAGGGAGAGCTGGCCAATTTCTTTCCGTTGACATGGGCCCACCTTTATTTTGGATTCTTCATTTTCTTCTTGCCGGGAATGAGCGCGTTGACAATGCTTCTTAGCGCGGAAAACGCCAATTCCAGATTGGCTTTCCAGCGCTCGATCTTGTTCACGGGCGCCATCGTTTTTGCGTGGATTTCAAGCTTGGCTCTTTTGTACACCTCGCAGATGCTCCCGATGACGATCTCCCTTTACACCGGCGTTCTGGCGATCTTTGTCACTTTCTTGACCCATATTTCGGTGCAAGACAAAATATACGACACGCTCACTTTGGTTTCGGGCCTCTTGGTCAACGTAATCAAGTACGCGCTTCCGTCTTTTGTCGGAGCCTTGTTCTTTGTAGGCTTGAGGCCGATTTACGCCACGTCAAGGTATCTTTACACGGCTGTCGTTTTCTTGGTGGCCCTTGTGGTCGTGTTTGCCGGCCGCCTTTTCGCAGCGGCATTCTCAAAGCTTTCGACCTTCCGCTCGACAAACTACGGCGCGGCTTTTGAGGCCGACTTGGCCGCCATCGACTACAACGACGAAACCGGCGACATTTGCAAAAAGCTTTTTGAAATTTTCCAAAACCGCGCCAACGTAGGCGACATGAAGGTTTTGATTGCCGGCGGCAACAACGAGCTCAACACCGTTTTTGCCAACAAGGGAACAAAGCCGACTTTGACAGCCAACGACCCCGGCCTTGAAGCGATTAGAGAGCAGGGGATAAACATTTTCTTAAAGAACGAGGCCGTCGGAATTTTCGCGCTTGAGCAAAAGTCCGCCGAAATCAATTCTTTCTTCAAGGCGGTCGGAGCGGAAGTTTTGATCATCTTGAACGAAGGCCGCCGCTTGGTCGGCGTCATCGCCTTGGGAGAAAAGCGCGGCGGCGCCAGCTACGACGAATACGACAAGCAAGTCTTTGACAAGCTTTACTCGTACTTCTTCGTATTCGGCTATTACATGTCGAACATCGCCAACGCTTCGGTAGTAGGAACGGTAAACCGCGAAATCCGCATGTCGGCGCAAATCATCACTTCGATCCAGGAGAACATGGATCCTGTTGACAATCCCAAAATGGACGTCGGCTACTTGATGGTTCCCGCCCACAACATTGGCGGCGAATTCGTTGACCTTATCCGCTTGACCGACACCCGCCACATTTTTGTCACCGGCGCCTTGAGCGGAAAGGGCATCTCGGCCTCGATGAGCATGGTAATCTTGAAGTCGATCATCCGCACTTACCTTAACTCGACCCACGACTTTAAGAAGCTTGTGTCAAAGGTCAACCAGTTCATCCGCTTTAGCTTGCCCAAGGGAACCTTTTTTGCCGGCATTTTCTGCTTGATGGACTTTGAGACTGACACCTTGTATTACATCAACTGCGGAATCCCGACTATGCTCTTGTACACGAGGGCTTACAACAACGTAATCGAAATCCAAGGAAACGGCTATGTTCTTGGCTTTGTAAAGGACATCAGCCCGCTTCTAAAAGTTAAGCAAATCAAGATGAACGCCGGCGACGTAATCGCCATAAGCACCGCCGGTCTCATCAACAGCCATTCGCTCCGCGGCGAACAGTACGGAAAGGACCGCATCAAAAAGTCCATGACCGACAACTACATGTACAGCGGAATGCGCATGTGCACTTTCTTGTTCGACGACCTCAAGCGCTTTATGGCAAAAGAGCTTGACGACGACATCACCGTGACGATGATAAGGTACTTGGACAAAGACAGCCAGACTGTAAGCGACGATGAAGACGATGGCGTCGCAAAGGAGGCATAACAAATGGAAGCGTTGACAATAACTGAAAAAAAGGGCGCCAACTACATTCTTCTTGAATTGAACGGAGCCATAAACTCATACACCTTGTCGGAATTTCAAAACCGCGTTTATTCGATAATCCAAGAGACCAACTTGGTTTTGGACTTGTCCAACGTATTTGAAATCGACTCTTCTGGAATGGGCGTTTTGTTCGCCGCCTTTAACGACGGCCGCGAGGTTGGAAAGCGCCTTTATCTTATGAACATGTCTCCGCAGGCCCAAAAGACTGTCAGCGACACGGGCTTTATCGACGCTTTTAACGTCATCAGCTCTGTCACTGAGGTAGAGTGATCCGCTCGTATTGACGAACGCAAGACCATGACTGAAGGTTCGAGCGGTTTCACCGCGTCCTGCAGACGCTGCACAAGGGCATATGCCGTGAAAAAAATCACAAGAATCCGCCTGTTTTGGGCGGATTCTTTTTTTGGGAACAACGATTTTGCGGTATTTTGGTTAGCATACGCTAATTTATGCCGATATACTGTGATTTACTTCACAAGAAACGGCCAAAATTCAAAAATTCGTCAAAATTCTACATATATATTGACATTCTCTTATTAACAAATTTTAAATCTTGTTTTATAATTTATGCGGGGTTATGGCTTTAAAAAATTCGGCGGCCATCCGTCGGCGTCTTTATCGTTATAACCAAAAACTATAGTTCACAAAAAATAAATTCTATATCGGAATTTGCAGGAGATTGTATGGCAAAGAAAATCACCATCATCGGAGCGGGTCAGGTAGGCTCAACTGTCGCCTACGCCCTTACTTTAAGGCAGCTGGCGTCTGAAATCGTCATCATCGACATCGTAAAAGACAAGGCGATGGGCGAGGCTATGGACATCCGCCAGGCCACGCCCTTTGTAGGCCCCATCTCTGTCCGCGACGGAGACTACGAGGACGCCAAGGGATCTGACATCGTCATTTTCGCTTCGGGCGTTGGAAGAAAGCCCGGCCAGTCTCGCTTGGACCTTACTCAGACAAACGTTGACATCACAAAGAGCGTCATTCCTTTGGTCACAAAGGCTTGCCCCGACGCTCTCTATGTAATCGTCGCAAACCCTGTTGACATTTTGACATACCAGTTCGTAAAGACAAGCGGCATTCCGCAAAACCGCATTTTCGGAACAGGCACTTTGCTTGACACAGCCCGCTTCCGCGCCCGCATCGCCGAAACCTACAAGGTAGGACCCACAAACGTTCACGGATACGTATTCGGCGAGCACGGAGACTCTTCTTTCGTTCCGTGGTCTTTGGCCAACATCGGCTCAATTCCGGTTGACGTTTTCGCAAAGTCTTTCACAGGAAACAAGCTTCCCGACTTTGACAAGAACGACGTAGAGGACTACATCAGAAAGTCAGGCGGAATCATCATCGCCGCCAAAAAATTCACAAACTACGGAATCGCCGCGACGACAGCCGACTTGGTAAAGGCTCTCAAGTACAACACTGACTCCGTCTTGACAATCTCTTCAATGATGAACGGCGAGTACGGCATCAAAGACGTTTGTCTTTCTATCCCGACTTTGGTCGGCTGCAACGGAATCAAGGGCCACATCGCCGCTCCGCTCCCCGACGACGAAGTTGAAAAGCTCCGTCACTCGGCTGAATGCCTCAAGGACGTCATCAAGCAGGTCAACTTCTAGGCCGCGGGACCAAAGGAAAAATTATGGCAGAAAAATTTAGAATTGAACACGATTCAATGGGCGAGATGAAAGTTCCCGCCGACAAGTACTGGGGCGCCCAGACAGAGCGCAGCCACGAAAACTTTGAGATTGGCGTAGGCATCGAAACAATGCCGCGCGAAATCACAAAGGCTTTTGGCTACCTCAAAAAGGCCGCCGCAATGGCCAACAACGCGCTCAAGCCGCAAAAGATGACCGCCGAAAAATTAAAGGCCATCTCAAAGGCTTGCGACGAAGTCATCTCCGGCGAACTCAACGACCACTTTCCGCTTGTCGTATGGCAGACGGGCAGCGGCACGCAGAGCAACATGAACGCCAACGAGGTTATCGCCAACCGCGCCAACAAAATCGCTGGCAAAAAACTTTGCCACCCCAACGACGACATCAACATGAGCCAGTCGTCAAACGACACGTTCCCGACAGCGCTCCACATCTCCGCCGTTTACGCGATCGAAGACAAGCTCTTCCCCGCGATCGACACTCTTACCGCGACTTTCAAAAAGCTTGAAAAAGAAAACATGAAAATCGTAAAGAGCGGCCGCACCCACTTGCAGGACGCGGTTCCGATTTCGTTCGGCCAGGAAATTTCAGGCTGGAGAACAAGCCTTGAGCGCGACCGCAAAATGCTCGAAAGCTCTTTGCCGTATCTTAAGCAGCTGGCTCTTGGCGGAACCGCCGTCGGAACGGGACTCAACGCTCCCAAGGGCTTTGACAAAAAAGTCGCCGAGTGCGTTTCCAAATTGACAGGAAAGAAATTCGTAACGGCTCCCAACAAGTTCCACGCTCTTACAAGCAAGGACGAATTGGTGTTCGCCCACGGCGCCATTAAGGCTTTGGCCGCCGACATGATGAAGATCGCCAACGACGTCCGCTGGCTTGCTTCCGGTCCGCGCGACGGCCTTGGAGAAATCCGCATTCCCGAAAACGAGCCAGGCTCTTCAATTATGCCCGGAAAAGTCAACCCAACCCAGTGCGAGGCCGTCACGATGGTGGCCGTGCAGGTTATGGGCAACGACGCGGCGATCGGCTTTGCCGCAAGCCAAGGCAACTTTGAGCTTAACGTCTTTATGCCGGTAATCGCCTACAACTTTATCCAGAGCGCTCGCCTCTTGGCCGAAGCGATGATCAGCTTTAACAAGAACTGCGCGGTTGGAATCAAGGCCGACAAGGCAAAGATGAAGCACAACCTTTACAATTCGCTTATGCTTGTAACCGCTCTCAATCCCTACATCGGATACGAGAACGCGGCCAAGACCGCCCACAAGGCTTTTGACGAAAACATTTCGCTCAAAGAGGCTTGCGTAGGCTTGGGCTTCTTGACGGCGGCCGAGTTTGACAAAGTGTTCAAGCCGGAAGCGATGGCCTTTCCTAAATGACAACGACAAAAAACAATAGATAAGGAAACTTTATGGAGAACACAACTTATTCATACTTTCCCGGATGCACGCTAAAGAACAAGGCAAAAGACCTTGACGCTTACGCGCGCGTTTCGGCGGAAGCGCTGGGATTTTCGCTCGAGGAAATTCCTGAATGGCAGTGTTGCGGCGGAGTTTACCCGACGGCCGCGGACGAAGTGGCGCAAAAGCTTTCTTCTGTCCGAGCCTTGGCTGCCGCCCGCGACGCTGGGCACGAATTGGTAACCCTCTGTTCCGCCTGCTACAACGTTCTTAAGCAAGTGAACGCCGACATGCGGAACAACGAGTTCGTCGACTTTAAGGCCAACAACTACCTTAAGCAGGACGGAATTGAATACCACGGAGAGGCCAACGTCGTTCACTTTTTGGAAGTCCTTCGCGACAAGGTGGGCTGGGCCAACGTTAAGGCCGCCGTCAAGAATCCCTTGACTGGAAAGAAAATCGGCGCCTACTACGGCTGCCTTCTTTTGAGGCCCGCCAGCGCGCTTAAATTTGACGACCCCGAAAATCCGCAGATTTTGGAAGACTTTATCAAGGCGATCGGCGCCGAGCCCGTAATCTACGCGCAGCGCAACGAATGCTGCGGCGCCTACACGATGTTCGACGATCCGGCCATTCCGCAAGAGCGCGCCAAGAAAATTCTTGGAAACGCCTCTGACATGGGAGCCGAGCTTTTGGTCACCAGCTGCCCCCTCTGCAAATACAATCTTGTAAAGAACAAGGGCGAGTCAGGTCTTGACGTGATTTATTTTTCCGAGCTCCTTGCCGAAGCGCTTGGCGTAAAGGAAAAGGCCTTGAAGTTGATCAAGGAGGAAAAAATTGCTTAAGTCCGAAATCGAACAAGTCAAGGAAGAAATCCTTAACGTCAGCGGCGTGAACCCCAAGAAGTGCATGATTTGCGGAAAGTGCTCCGGCACTTGCCCCAACTATGACGCGATGGAATACCACCCGCATCAGTTTGTTCAGATGGTCGAGAAGGGCGAGATTGAGCCGCTTCTTTCTACCAAATCGATTTACGCTTGCCTCAGCTGCTTTGCCTGCCTTGAGCGCTGCCCGCGCCAGGTTGAGCCGGCAAAGTTGATTCAAGCCGTTCGCGACGTTGTGGAGCGCAAGCGCGGTCCGCATCACTTGCAGTCGGAAGCCGTTCCTTCTTACTTGGACGGCGAGATTCCGCAGCAGGCAATCGTCAGCGCCTTTAGAAAATACAAGAAATAGGAGCAGGGACAGATGGAAAGAATTGGTGTTTTTGTATGTCACTGCGGCACTAACATTGCTGGAACAGTAGACGTAGCGAAAGTCGCGGAAGAATTGGGAAAGGTTCCCGGAGTTGTTTACTCAACCCACTACACTTACATGTGTTCTTCCGCCGGACAAGCGATGATCGAGGAGCGCATTAAGGAAGACAAGCTTACGGGCGTTGTTCTTTGCTCTTGCTCTCCGCGAATGCACGAAAAAACCTTCCGCGCTTGCGCAGAGCGAGCCGGATTGAACCCCTACAGGGTAGAAGTGGCCAATATCCGCGAGCAGTGCTCTTGGGTAATGAAAGACATGGCGGACGCGACTACAAAAGCAGTCGCGCTTGGAAAAGCCGCCATCGCAAAGTCAATCTTGGACACTCCGCTGACTCCGGGCGAAACTCCGATGACAAAGCGCGCCCTCGTTATTGGCGGCGGAATCGCCGGCATTACAGCCGCGCTTGACATTGCCGACGCGGGCTTCCCGGTTGACTTGGTGGAAAAAAAGCCGACGGTCGGCGGAAAGATGGCCATGTTGGACAAGACCTTCCCGACCTTGGACTGCGCCTCTTGTATCGTAACACCGCGCATGACCGAAGTCGGCCAGAACCCCAACATTCGCATTTTGTCTTACAGCGAAGTGACGAACGTCACCGGCTACATCGGAAACTTTACGGTGGACATCAAGCGCAAGGCCCGCTATGTTGACGAGACAAAGTGCACGGGCTGCGGCGAATGCACCGAAAAATGCCCGATGAAAAAAGTTCCCAACGACTTTAACCTTAACCTCAACAACAAGACGGCGGTTTACATTCCGTTCGCCCAAGCCGTTCCAAAAATCGCGACTATTGACGCCAACTATTGCTTGCACATGAAGGCGCTTAAGAACGGAAAGGACAACGTTTGCGGAATGTGCCAAAAAGTTTGCGGCGCCGGAGCGATCAACTTCAACGCCACGGACGAGGTCATCACGGAAAAGTACGGCGCGATTGTTGTCGCCACAGGCTACAACATGATCGACCTTAAGCCTTACGCCGAATACGGCTACGGCATCAGCAAAGACGTCGTTTCTTCTTTGGAATACGAGCGCTTGATGAACGCTTCGGGTCCGACTGGCGGACACTTGCTCCGACCCTCGGACGGCGTCGCTCCCAAGAAAATCGTATTCATCCAGTGCGTCGGAAGCCGATGCTCGGCGGAAGGAAAGGGCAACCAGTACTGCTCTAAAGTTTGCTGCATGTACACAGCCAAGCAAACGATCCTTACAAAAGACCACTGGCCTGACACAGAATGCTACGTCTTCTACATCGACGTGCGCACTCCCGGAAAGCAGTTTGACGAATTCTACCGCCGAGCCGTGGAGCAGTACGGCGTTCACTACATCAAGGGCATGGTCGGAAAAGTCACTCCGCAGTCAAACGGAAAGCTTGACGTTCAGGGAAGCGACTTGATTTTGAACAAGCAAGTTCACATCGAAGCGGACATGGTTGTTTTGGCAGGCTCTTTGGAAGCCGACGAGACAGCGCGCCCGCTCGCCACGATGCTCACAACCTCTATGGACAACGACGACTTCTTCTTGGAAGCGCACGTAAAGCTTCGCCCGGTAGAAAGCCCCACAGCGGGAATCTTCTTGGCCGGCGCCTGCTTGGGCCCCAAGGACATTCCGGAAACTGTAGCCCAGTCTTCGGGAGCGGCCGCAAAGGCGATTTGCCTTTTGGTAAAGGACAAGCTCAAGAACAATCCTTGCACGGCAAAGCCCGACGAGAACGCTTGCAACGGCTGCGGCCAGTGCGCCAACGTTTGTCCTTACGGAGCCATCAGCTATGTGGACAAGGATTTCCGCGGTCCCAACCGCACGACAATCACGCGCCACGTTTCGCAAGTCAATTCGGCCATGTGCCAGGGCTGCGGCGCTTGTACTGTCGCTTGCCCCAGCGGAGCGATGGACTTGCAGGGCTTTAGCAACAAACAAATCTTGGCGGAGGTCGACGCAGTACTATGAGCGAGAACGTAACAACAAACACAAACTGGACGCCCAAAATCGTTGCCTTTTGTTGCAACTGGTGTTCCTACGCCGGAGCCGACCTTGCGGGCAACAACCGCTTGGAATATCCGGCCAACGTAAAAATTATCCGCATTCCGTGCTCTTGCCGCTTGAACCCTCTCTTTATTTTGAGAGCCTTCCAGCGCGGAGCCGACGGAGTGATTTTGTGCGGCTGCCACCCCGGCGACTGCCACTATTCTACAGGCAACTACTTTGCCCGCAGAAGAATGACCTTGCTCTTTAGCATGCTTGACTTTTTGGGAATCGAAAAGAGCCGCACAAGGGTTGAATGGTGTTCGGCGGCGGAAGGCGTCCGCTTTGCCGGAATTATGAACGACTTTGTAGCCAAAATCACAGCCCTTGGCGAAAACAAGAAGTTGGAGGACGTACGATGCAAGAACTAACTTCCGATTTGATTAAAATCGCCAAGGAAAAGTTGGCGTCCGGCGCCGTCCAGCAAGTAATCGGTTGGAGACGCGGCCTTTTTGACGAGGACGTGACTCCTTCTACCTTTAAGGACGCGGTCGATTTGGAAAAGAATTTTGTCTTTAACAAATATTGCAAGGCCAACCTTTCAAAGTATTTGGTAAAGATTACCCGCGCCATCGAAACTGCCAAGACGACCACTCGCACAAACAACGCGATGGCCAAACAGCGCGACCCCAACGCCGCGGAAGCTCCGATTCCTAACGAAAAGGTTTTGGCCTTCCTAAAGCCCGGCGACACTCACTCGTTCTGCCAGCTTTTAAAGGAAAACAGAATCACGCGCGACGACGTTTATGTTGTGGCCGTTCCTTGCTCTTGCGAGATGGACGAAAACGTTAAGGAAGGCGAGGGCTGCGACCACTGCCGCAACAAAAAGCACGTCGTTTACGACGAGGTTGTCGGAAAGGCCCGCGAAGAGGCGATTGGAGATCCGTCGCGCTTTGAGGGCGTTGAAAAAATCGCCGCGATGAGCGCCGACGAGCGCCACGAGTTCTGGAAAAACGAATTCAGCCGCTGCATTAGATGCAACGCCTGCCGCGACGTTTGCCCGGCCTGCACTTGCGAAAAGTGCGTCTTTGACAACAATAATTTGTACACAAGCCAAAAGGTCGCGCAGGTTCCGTTTGAGGAAAGCCTTTACCACATCGTCCGCGCCTGGCACGTCGCCGGCCGCTGCACCGATTGCGGAGAGTGCTCTCGCGTTTGTCCGGAACACATTCCGCTGCATCTTCTTAACCGCAAGTTCGTCAAGGACATCGATGAAATTTACGGCCCCTATATCGCGGGAAGCGACATGGAGACCAAGCCGCCGATGCTCACTTGGACAGCCGGCGACGCGGAGCCGAGCGTTGTTTACGAGCGCTCGCCTGAAGAAGAAGGAGGCGAATAATGCTTAGCGTATCAAAAGACAAAATCAATTCGCTCTTTGAGGCGATCGCAAAAGACAAGACGCTTTACCTCCCCGTTGACAACGCCAGCGGAAAAGCGAATTTTGAAAAATGGCAAAAGGGAACTAAGCTTTCCGAAGCGCTAAAGACTGTCCGCAGCGCCAAGGACTTTTTCTTCCCCAAGACCGAAAAAATGGTAGGCTACAAAGTCGAAGCGGGAAACATCACCGTTGAAGACCCCAGAAAAGAGTTGGACGACTTTGTAGTCTTTGGAGTCCGCGCTTGCGACGCCAAGGCCTTTGACATCTTTGACAAGGTTTACTTGGAAATGACTCCGACCGACAGCTACTACAAGAACCGCCGCGACCACGCGATTGTAATCACTCTCGCTTGCTCGGATCCCGACAAGAACTGCTTTTGCTCAAGCTACGGCTTGGACGCGGCGAATCCCGCGGGCGACGTAAGCGCTTGGCTTGCAGGCGGCGACTACTACTTTAACGCCAACACCGACAAGGGAAAGAAGTTCCTTGACAGCGTAAAGGGCGCCCTTAAGGAAAAGGACGCCGCCGCCGTTGACGCGGAAAAGAAGGCGATTAAGGCAAAGATCGAAAAGCTTCCGTTCGCGCATCTTGATTTGGAAAAGTTCAAGAACGTTCCGATGATGACGCTTTTCAATTCCGACGTTTGGGCAAAGCTCAGCGAGTCATGCCTTGGTTGCGGAACTTGCACCTATGTTTGTCCGTCTTGCATGTGCTTTGACGTTCGCGACTACGACACAGGCCACGGAATCGAGCAGAGCCGCACTTGGGACTCGTGCATGTATTCCGACTTCACGCAAATGGCGGCCGCCAATCCTCGCCTTACTCAAAAGGAAAGGTTCCGCCAGCGCTTTATGCACAAGTTGGTTTACTACCCGATGGCCCACGAAAAATTGTTTATGTGCGTAGGCTGCGGCCGTTGCTTGGACAGCTGCCCGATTCACATGAACATCGTAAAAGTAATCAAGGCTTTTAACGAAGCCGATTTGGGAGGAAAGTAATGCTAGAGCAAGAATCATTTATTCCGTATGTCGGAGTAATCAAAGAAATGTTCGACGAAACTCCCGACGTAAAGTCATTCCGCGTCGTCGGCTTGGACGGCAAAAAGCTCTTTGAGCACAAGCCCGGCCAGTGCGCGATGTTGATCGTTCCCGGAGTGGGCGAGTCCATGATCTCAATCACTTCGTCTCCGACGGTGCAGGAATACCAGCAGTTCTCAATCAAAAAGTGCGGCTGCGTCACAAGCTGGCTCCACGCCGCCAAGCCCGGAACGCAAATCTGCGTCCGCGGCCCGATTGGAAACGGCTTTCCCGTTGACACGACATTCAAAGGCAAGGACATCTTGGTAATCGCCGGCGGCATCGGTTTGGCTCCGGTTCACTCGGTCGTCGACTACATGCTTGCCCACCGTTCCGACTACGGAAAAATCCAGGTCATCTACGGTTCAAGAAGCAAGGCCGACCTTGTCTTCCTAAAGCAGCTTCAGGAAGAATGGGCCCACGCGCCAAACCTTAAGCTTGACTTGACGATTGACCGCGCCGAGGAAGGCTGGGACGGCCACGTTGGCTTTGTTCCGCCTTACGTGACTGAGATGAATCCTGATCCCAGCATGACTGTCATTATGTGC
Organism: Treponema sp.; assembly: GCA_017645785.1. Lineage (GTDB taxonomy): Bacteria > Spirochaetota > Spirochaetia > Treponematales > Treponemataceae > Treponema_D. The sequence goes on along the minus strand of JAGCNW010000008.1, from coordinate 69,668 downwards.
GGCCCGCCGATTTTGATTCACTTGTCGCTTGACGCTCTTAAAAAGCTTGGCTTTAAGGACGACAACGTCTTTACAACGCTTGAGATGCGCATGAAGTGCGGAATCGGAAAGTGCGGAAGGTGCAATGTAGGAAACAAGTTCGTCTGCAAGGACGGCCCTGTGTTCAGTTTTACGCAGTTGGCGGATTTGCCGCCTGAGTATTAAAACGTGTCATTGCCGCGCGCGACGCGGCAATCCTTTGAGAAAAAGATTATCGGGTCAAGCCCGATAATGACATAAATAGGAGAACGATATGGCAGAACAAAAGGAAATGGCCACAATTTACATTTTTGGAAAAAAATACGACGTTCCGGCGGAACTGACGATTATGAACGCGATGGAATACGCCGGCTACCAGCTTAAGCGCGGATGCGGCTGCCGAAACGGCTTTTGCGGAGCTTGCGCCACAATCTACCGCATCAAGGGACAAAACCAGCTTCAGACTTGCTTGGCTTGCTCCAAGAAGGTTGAGAACGACATGTACATCGCGACTCTTCCCTTCTTCCCCTTGGTAAAGCAGGTTTACGACATCAACAAGGTTAAGCCCGAACAGCAGATCATGATGCAGCTTTATCCTGAGATTTACTCTTGCGTAGGCTGCAACGCCTGCACCCGCGCTTGCCCGCAGGAATTGAACACAATGCAGTACATCGCTTACGCCCAGCGCGGCGACTTTGCCAAGTGCGCGGACCTTTCGTTTGACTGCGTTATGTGCGGATGCTGCTCTAGCCGCTGTCCGGCCGGAATCAGCCACCCGCAAGTGGCCGAGCTTGCCCGCCGCCTCAACGGAAAGTACTTGCAGCCGCAAGCCCAGCACCTTCTTGACCGCGTAAAGGAAATCGACGCCGGCAAGTGCGAAAAGGAAATCAAAAAGCTTATCGCTATGTCGACTGGCGACAAAAAGCAGATCAAGAATCTGTATAACACTCGCGAGATTGAAAAATAAGGAAGGAGACGAATATGTACGGAAATTACCTTGACAAAGCCGCGAAAATTGTGGCAAAAAAGCGCGAAGCGAACCTTAAGTTTGAACATGCTCGTCTTACAGCCGAGGAAAAAGACGATTTGCTTTTGAAGTTCCACCCCGACCGCATTAAGAAGCAGTTTGTGGAGCTTAAGATTGGTCCCAACAAGGGACAAAAGGCCCCGATCGAATTGGCCGAAATGCTTCAGGCCAAGCCCCGCATCGAGCCCGAAAAAATCGACCTTAGCCACATCGACTACGAGACTGACGTTCTTGTAATCGGCGGAGGCGGAGCGGGAACCAGCGCCGCGATTATGGCCAGCGAGGCCGGCGCCAAAGTTTTGCTCGTAACAAAGCTCCGCGTTGGCGACGCCAACACAATGATGGCCGAAGGCGGAATCCAGGCTGCCGACAAGCCCAACGACTCTCCGGCCCAGCACTACCTTGACGCTTTTGGCGGCGGCCACTTTGACGGAAAGCCCGAATTGGTTTACACATTGGTAAACAAGGCTCCGTCAGTAATCAAATGGCTCAACGACCTTGGCGTAGAATTTGACAAAGAGGCCGACGGAACGATGGTGACAACTCACGGCGGCGGAACAAGCCGCAAGAGAATGCACGCCTGCAAAGACTATTCAGGCGCCGAAATCATGCGCACTCTCCGCGACGAAACCTTCAACCGCGCCGACAAAATCACAGTCGTTGACTTTACGGCCGCCATCGAAATCATCAAGAACGAAAAGGGCGAAGCCGCCGGAGCCGTTTTGATGAACATCGAAACTGGCGAAATCCGCATCGCCAAGGCCAAAGTCGTAATCATCGCGACTGGCGGCGCCGGACGCATGCACTACCAGGGATTCCCGACTTCAAACCACTACGGCGCAACGGCCGACGGTCTTGTAATCGCTTACCGCGCCGGAGCCAAATTGCTCTACCAGGACAGCTTGCAGTACCACCCGACTGGAGCCGCTTATCCGACACAGATTCTTGGAAAGTTGGTTACTGAAAAGGTACGCTCGCTTGGAGCCAAGCTCATCAACAAGGACGGCGAAGTTTACATCCACCCGCTTGAAACACGCGACGTAAACGCTTCGGGCATCATCCGCGAAGTTCGCGAAGGCCGCGGCGTTGACAACGACGTTCAGCCCGCCGTTTGGCTTGACACTCCGATGATCGAAATGATTCACGGCGAGGGAACAATCCTCAAGTCAATTCCGGCCATGTACAAGATGTTCATCAAGTACGGAATCGACATCCGCAAGGAACCGATTTTGGTTTACCCGACGCTCCACTATCAGAACGGCGGAATCGAAATCGACAAGACTTGCCACACAAACATCAAGAACCTTTTGGTTGCCGGTGAAGCCTCTGGCGGCGTTCACGGAACAAACCGCTTGATGGGAAACAGCTTGCTTGACGTAGTCGTATTTGGACGCGAAGCCGGAATCGAAGCCGGAAAGATGTACAAGAAGATTAAGCTCAGCAAGACTCTCTCGCTCCAGCATGTAAAGAACTTTGAGAAGGCCAGAACAACAGCCAAAATCAAGGGCAACGCAGTCTCTCCCAAGATTCTTCCGACATACCACCACGGAAATCCTGAGTTTGACAAGGAAATCCCCGGCGCGACAAAATAAGCGCGTTGGTTAACCAAAACGACGGCCGCCTGTGTTCAGGCGGCCGTTTTTTATGGGCTTGATAACTTTTTTGGCGGCTCGGCTTTTTGTTCTTGCAAACACTTATTGCTTGTCGCGTTCGGCCCAAAATTCTTTCATGCGGATTATGCGCTGGTTTGAGGAGCCTCTAAAGGCCAGCTGCAAGTCTTTTTTTTCTTCGATGAAGGGGCCGTCAACCAAGACGTCTATCGAACGCAAAATCTGGTCGGAATATTCTGTGTGGCGGCGGCCGTAGTCGGGGAGTATGTCGGTTTCCAGCACGTAGCCGGTCCAGCACCAAATGTCTTTTTGAGGGAACTTTTCCTTTACGATTTGAATCAATTCCAAAACGTCGGGCTGGTTTTCGACCTCAAAGGGCTCGCCGCCAAGGATGGAAAGGCCTTGAATGAAGGGCTTTGCAAGGGCTTCCAAGACTTCGTTTACGGTGTCAATCGTAAACTCTTTTCCGTAATTAAAGTCCCAGGTTTCGGGCTGGAAGCAGCCCTTGCAATTGTTTTTGCAGCCTGAAACGAAGACGCTCACACGAACGCCTTCGCCGTCAGCGATGTCAAACTTTTTTATTTGCCCGTAAAACATTGAGCCCCCGAAAAGCGCGCCCTTTGGCGCTTATCCTACAAGTGCAGGACACGCTCTTTGATTTCTTGGGTGCGGCCTTGGTTCCAATACTGCGTTCCGATGTAGCCGCAAGTTCGTCGGGCGACGTTCATCGTTGACTGGTCGCGGTTTTGGCAGTTGGGGCATTCCCAAACAAGCTTTCCGTCCTGGTCGGCGACAACTTGGATTTGGCCCGTGTAGCCGCATTTTTGGCAGCAGTCGCTCTTTGTGTTGAGCTCCGCGTACATGATGTTCTCGTAAATGTGCTTTAGGAGAGCCATTACAGCCGGAATGTTGTTTTCCATATTTGGAACTTCTACGTAGCTTACCGCTCCGCCGGGCGAAAGAACCTGGAACTGAGACTCGAACGTAAGCTTTGTAAAGGCGTCCATCTGCTCTGTAACATGAACGTGGTAAGAGTTTGTGATGTAGTTCTTGTCTGTTACGCCGGGGATTTCTCCAAAGCGCTTTTTGAGGCACTTGGCGAACTTGTATGTGGTTGACTCAAGCGGAGTTCCGTAGAGGGAGAAGTCGATATGCTCTTTTTCTTTCCAAGCCTTGCAGGCGGCGTTCATGTGCTTCATAACCTCAAGGGCAAAGGGAGTCGCTTCAGGATCCGTGTGCGGCTTTCCTGTCATGTAGCGGACGCATTCGCAAAGGCCCGCGTAGCCCAAAGAGATTGTTGAGTATCCGTTCATCAAAAGCTTGTCGATTGTCTCGCCCTTTGCAAGGCGGGCAAGCGCTCCGTTTTGCCAAAGAATCGGCGCGACGTCGCTCTTTGTTCCCATAAGGCGGTTGTGGCGAATCATCAAGGCGCGGTAGCACATGTTGAGGCGCTCGTCAAAGATTTTCCAGAAGGCGTTGAGGTCTCGGTTTGAAGAGCAGGCTACGTCAACCAAGTTGATTGTGACTACGCCTTGGTTGAAGCGGCCGTAATACTTTGACTTTCCGGCAACCCAGTTTTGCGCGCCGGCAACGTTGTCGTAGCCGTTGGCGCTTGAGTCCGGAGTGAGGAAGGAGCGGCATCCCATGCAAGGATAGCAGTTTCCGCGGCCTGAGCCGTCAATTTTGAGCTCAAGCATTTTCTTTTCCGAGATATAGTCGGGAACCATGCGGCGAGCCGTGCATTTGGCGGCAAGCTCGGTGAGGTAGTAGTACTTTGAGTCGGGCTCGATGTTGTCTTCTTCCAAAACGTAAATCAATTTGGGGAAGGCGGGAGTCACCCAATAGCCGCTTTCGTTCTTTACGCCCTTGTAGCGTTGGCGCAAAACTTCTTCGATGATCAAGGCCAAGTCAGCCTTTTCCTGCTCGGACTCCGCTTCGTTGAGATACATAAAGACAGTTACAAAGGGAGACTGGCCGTTCGTGGTCATCAAGGTTACGACCTGGTATTGAATCGTCTGGACGCCGCGAGTGATTTCGTCGCCAAGGCGCTTTTGGACGATGTAGTCAAATTGTTCGCTTGTGTATTTGATTCCGGTTTTTTGCTCGATGTCGCGAAGTTCGGCCGAAATCTTTTTGCGGCTTACGTCGACAAAGGGAGCCAAGTGGGTGAGCGAAATGCTCTGGCCGCCGTACTGGCAAGAGGCCACTTGCGCGATGATTTGAGTCGCGATGTTGCAGGCGGTGGAGAAGGAGTGGGGGCGGTCGATGCGGGTTCCGCTGATGACCGTTCCGTTTTGAAGCATGTCCTCCAAGTTGACCAAGTCGCAGTTGTGCATGTGCTGGGCAAAGTAGTCTGCGTCGTGAAAGTGGATCAAGCCTTCGTCATGCGCCTTTACCAAATCTTCGTCAAGCAAAAAGCGCTTTGTTATGTCCTTGCTTACTTCGCCGGCCATGTAGTCGCGCTGGACTGAAACGACCGTGGAATTCTTGTTTGAGTTTTCCTGCTTTACGTCCTCGTTGTTGCATTCAAGCAAAGAAAGGATTTGCTGGTCGGTTGAGTTTTCCTTGCGGTTGAGGGCGTGTTGGTAGCGGTATGTGATGTATTTTTTGGCGATAGTGTAGGCCGAGTTTTCCATGATCTTGGTTTCTACCAAGTCCTGGATTTCCTCAACGTTGGGCTCATGGCCGCGGTCTTCAAAGTTCTTTGTGATTTCGGCTCCGATTTTGTGAATTGTGTCTTCGCTCAAACGCTCTGCGACGGGAACTGTCTCGTTGGCCTTGCGGATCGCGTTTTCGATCTTTTGCACGTCAAATTGAACTTCTTCGCCGTTTCTTTTTATAATTTTCATGCTTTTTTGTCATCGGGCGCCCTAATTTGCGCTTGCGCCGATATCCTCCCTTTATTTTTAGCAAAAACGCTATATCTAGTGTTTTGTGTCCTTATATAATACTACTAATAGCGGCTTTTGTAAAGCAAAAAATTAGGAATTTTTGAAAAAAAACGGCAAATTTTGTAAAAAGGGCAAAAAAAAATCCGCTTCCAAAGAAGCGGATTTTTAAAACCAAGCAAACGGCGCCGAAAAGGGCGCCAATTCGCTTATTTCTTTGCAGGAGCCTTTTTTGCAGCAGGCTTTTTGGCTGCGGGCTTCTTGGCGGCCGGTTTCTTAGCCGCTGTTTTCTTGGCGGTCGCCTTCTTGGCGGCGGGCTTTTTAGCCGCTGTCTTTTTGGCGGGCGCTTTCTTGGCTGTGGCCTTTTTGGCTACAGGTTTCTTGGCTGCTTTCTTGGCGGGCGCTTTCTTAGCGGCCGGCTTCTTAGCAGCGGGTTTCTTGGCGGCCGCTTTCTTAGCGGGCGCTTTCTTGGCTGTTGTTTCTGCCATATTCCTTCCCCCGGCTTTTTTCAAAGCCTTTTTATTTTTTTCCAAAGTTCCCGACGCTTTCGCGCCAGACTTTGCCTTGGACTGTTTTACAGTTGCGGCCGCTTTTTTAACGGCGGCTTTCGCAACTTTCTTTGTTAATATATTTTCGGCATTTTTCTTTTTTGCCTTTACAGTTTTTGTTTTTTTGGGATCGGTCTTCTTAGCGCCAGAAGCGGCCGCCTTCTTTGGAGCGGACTTTTTCTTGGCCTTTGGCTTGGGCGGCTCAAACTGTTCCACAAGGGCGCGGCACTTGTACTCCGCTTTTTCTTGCGCGGCAGCCATAAGCTTGTAAAAGGCAAGAATGTTCTTGTCGGAATTTGCGCCCAAAACAAATTCGTTTTGCGCCGCCAAGAAAAGGCTTCTGTCAAGCTCTTCCTTGTTGAACCAAACGACGTTGTCAAAATTGTTGGCGCGGCTCAAGGCGATCGCGTCCGCGCTTTCGCAGCACAAAGAGGCTAGGGCCAACGCAGATTTCTTTGCGCTCTTTGCGGCCAAGTCAAGGCCGGAGATTTTCGCAAGGACAAAGGCGCGGTACAAAACGTCGCGCTGGCCTTTCCATTCAACGCCGGCCGCCTGCATCGCTTCGCAAAGCTTTCTGTCAAGCGACCATCTTGTCGCAAAGCCGCGCTCTGCAAGGCTTAAAGCGACGCATTCGGAAAGCAAAATTTCCGGATTTGTCCAATTGAGCGGCGAGCCGTAAAGGATGAATTCCGCGGCGTTTTTGGCTTTTGTCAAATCTTTTGCCGCCTTTTTGTTTGAAAGAATCTTGCAAACGGCCTTGAAGGATTTTTCAAAGGTCTTGTATTGAGCCTCGGCGGACTTTTTGGCGGCCACCGCGCTCGGAGCCTTGTAGGGCTCTCCAAAGATTTTATGGTCAATCGCGCGGAAGTCGTCCGCTTTTTGGTAGAAAGCAAGCGCGGCTTTTTTTACGCCGTCCAAGAATTTTTTGATTTGAGGGGCGGCCGGCTTTTTAAGGATTGCGAGGCCTTTTTTGTAAAAGTCCGCTCCGGCAAAGGCTGACAACGCGGCGTACAATTCCTTGTAGCGGATTTCTTCCCATTCAACTTCAAGGTTGGCGCAGCCTTTTCCGGCCAAGACGCTGTTCAGCGTGCTCCACTTTTTGTCTAGCGTGTCGCTCACTTGGTGAACGTCAAGCATGACCTGGCATTCAAAGCCTCTAAGGTTTATGAACATTCCGTCGCGGCAAATGTCGCTGGATTTTCTTACATACCAAAGGCCCGCGCGGCTTTCGCGGAAAATCAAGTATTTGTCGTCTTCGGCGGTAAGTCCAAGTCCTTCGCTGATTGAGCGGCTTGTCATGACTTTTTCGTCGTCATGGCCTGTCTTTACCGCGTATTCGCAAGACTGCTTTATCCAGCCCGACGCGCTTTCGTATTTGTTGTTGTAGAAGACAACGGCGGCTTCGTTTCCGACGCGGTTGGAGTAGGCGAATACGTTTTCGTTTACGCGCCCGTTGTCCCAAACGTCGTAGAAAAGGAAGTCTTCAACTTGGGCAAAGAGCCAGCGCTTTTTCATAAGCGGGAATATAAGCTGCCAGTGGCCGTTTACCAAGCCTTCGTCGGGCTTTTCGTCGCGGTAAGCGCGAGTGTATTCCATTCCGTACTTTTCTTCAAAGCCTTCGATTTGGCCGTGGCCGAACATCGGAAGGCCTGGCATCGTTACCATCAAGGTGCAAACGCCAAAGTATTTGTCGCCCTTTCCGAATTGCGCCACGGCGGTTTCCTCATCGGGGTTGTTCATGAAGTTCACGTAGCGCTTGAGGATTTGCGGGTCGAATTTTATCGTGTTCTTAACGGTGTCGCGATACTTTTGGTTCTCTTCCTTTTTGAGCATGTTCATAAAGGCGGAGTTGTAGACGCGGTGCATTCCGAGCGTTCGGACAAAGTAGCCTTCCAACATCCAAAAGGCCTCGGCCAAAAGAAGCGTGTCGGGAACTTCCTTTGCCACGCGGTCAACGACCTCGCGCCAGAACTCGTTGGGAATCGCGTCTTCAAAGGCTTGGCTTGAAATAGCGTATTCGCTGCGGGTGGCGATGTCTCCTCCATGGCCCGGCTCGGGGTACCAAAGGCGGCGTATGTGCTTTTTGGCAAGAACCATCGCCGCGTCAAAGCGGATTATCGGAAAGTTTCTTGCAACGTGCAAAATGTCTTGTATTACAGCCTCGCGCGCGGCGGGGTTTAAAAAGTCGATTTGGGCGGTGTCGTTCCATGGCATTCCGGTGCCGTCGTTTCCGTGGTAGATGTAGCGGACGTCGCCGGTCTGGTTGTCAACGCGCTTGAATACCACCGCGCAGTCGCTCTTGGAATAGTAATGGTCTTCCAAATAAACGCCCACGCGGCCGTCGTGGCTAAGGTTTTCGCCGTTGAACGTGTATTGCGGGAAGGGGCAGTCGCGTCTTTGCATGAAAAGGTCGGGCCGCTCGACAACCCAGCGGCTGTCCATCGCCGTGTGGTTTGGAACCATGTCGCTGGCCAAACGGATTCCGCGCTGCCAAAGGCGGCGGCGCAAGTTGTCCAAAGCGTCCCAGCCGCCAAGGTTTCCGGCGATTGTGTAGTCCATAAGAGAGTAGGCGGAAGAAGCCGCCTCTGGGTTTCCGCATATTTGCTTGATTCGCTTTGAGGCGTTGGAGCGTTCCCACAAGCCGATAAGCCAAAGGCCGGTGAAGCCTTGGTCGCGCAGGGTGTCCAATTCTTCGTCTGGAATCTGGTCCAAGCGCTCGATCGGGCGGCCGTACTTTTTTGTCAGCTGGTAAAGCCAAACAAGAATGGTCTTTGCCATCAAGACTACTTTTGGCATCCAGTCGCGGTCGGGCGAGTAGCGCTCGTATTCGTTCATCAAATTGTCGTAGCTGTAGGGCGACATTTCGACTTCGCCGCCCTTGATTCCGCGCCATGCGGCCTTTTCTTCCTCGCTGAGGGTGTCAAGGCTTGCCAAGAGGCGCTTGCGCAGCCATTCGCCGATAAGGTACATCCAATGCTTTAGGATGTACTGCAGCTGGCCGCGCAGGCTTTTGGGGCTAAAGGCGACCGGCTCGCGCAAGAACGTGACAAAGTCGTTGTTAAAGGGACCGAATTTGGGCTGGCTCTTAAAGTATTTTTGCGTCTCTTCCCAAGCTTGGGCGTAGACGGGATTTTTTCTAAGCTTTGTTTCGCTAAATAGAACGGAGAACTTGGCGAAGGCGGGGTTTTCGTTGGCCAAGTGAAGCATCATCATTTCTTCAAACGTGGACTCGCGGTTTGTTCGCTCAAGCTTTGTTCCCGCGTCGACGGCGCTTTGCTTTAAGTAATCTTGGGCCGAAATCTCTCCGCGGTAAACGGCTGTCGGCGGATACTCGTTTGTAAATTCCAAAAGGATTTGGTCAATCTTTTCTTTTCCGAATTTTTTGTCCAGCGCGGTAAGCGCTCCCTCAAAGGAAGCCTTTAGTATGTCGCGGCGGTAAAGCATCGAAACGTAGTGCAAGATTTCGTCAATCAAGCCCATCGCGTTGAGCTGGCCTGCGCTGATTCTCTTTTCGCTAAGACCAATCTTGTCGTAGTATTGGTTCAACTTCTCCGCGAAAATTCTTACCTTCTTTAAGTCTGTGATGATGACATTGCCGCTTGAAGTGTAGAGAGATGAGTCAAAGTTGCATTTGTCGCGAATGTCTTTTGAGACATGAAATTCGTTGTAAGAAATTTTCATAGCGCTTAACTACATTATAAACCTACTTTCTTTTTTTTGCAAGGAAATTTATCTCATCTATCAAAGATTTATCCGCGGACAAATCTTCGACGCTTGCGGGCATTCTGTAGGTCCAGTTGAAGTCTGTAACCTCTCCCGGAATGTTCACGCGTTCGTCCTTCGCGTCGGCGAGCCAATATTTTTTTTGCAAGTACAAAAAGTCTTGCAAGGGATGGATCGCCCAAAGGCTTGCGCTTGAAGCGGCGGCTTCTAAAATCGCGCGCGCTGTTTTCTCGGTGAAGTCGGCGAAGTTGTTTTCGAAGATTCCGTTGTCGGCGAAAAATTTTCCGTTTGCTTTGAAGAAGGCGGCCGCGCTTTCTTTTTCTTCGTTCCACCATTGGCGAATTGTAGAAGAGTCGTGCACGCTTGTAGTGGTGACGCTTAGCGCCGGATATTTTTCAAACTGAACGTAGGGCGAACCTTCCGTTCCCCAATCGCGGCTCCAGCGGACAACGTTGAGGCGCAAGATTTTGTTCTTTCCCATAACTTCGGGAACGGAGGCAAGGCCAACGCCCAAGTCTTCTCCGCAAGGAACCATGTCAACGCTCTTTGTGAGCGAATCCAAAATGTCTTGCGCTTGCTTTTTCCAAAGGCCTTCTTCTTTGTCGCGCTTTTGGTCGACCAAGGCCTTGAGCTTTTTCTTTTCTTCGTCGTTCAACGTTGACCAAGGATAGCTGTTTTGGTAAGTCCACAGCGCGACGAACTTGTCCTTTTTTATTTCGCGCAATGTTCTGTCGCGCCATTTTTTTGCGAGCGCTTCCTTAATCTTCGCTTGGGCGTCGTCTTGGCAAAGGCCTTTAAAGTCCGCTTCGTAAATGTCCTTGTCGCCTTTGACGGAACTTTTGAAATTCCAAAGCTCCTCTCCTGGAAGCTTTACCGCTATCTTTTCCAAAATTTTTGTGGAGGCGTCGTGGTTCCAAGTAAAGTAGTCTATGTCCGCTGTCGGAACGTGGGGCTCTGCCAGCCAATGAATGCGGCCTTCGTTAAAGCCGGCTTCAATCAACTCGTCGCGGCTTATCGTTTGGCCAGGCTCGCTGCGTCCAAGAAGCGCGGTAGTCTCGCGCTCGGGTATCGCCCAAATTCTAAAAAAGCCCAAGATGTGGTCAAGCCGATAGGCCTGGTAATATTGTTCCGCGCTTTGCAGGCGGTCAATCCACCAAGAGTAGCCGGCGGCCTTGAGGTTTTTCCAATTGTATGTTGGAAAGCCCCAGTTTTGGCCGCATGGATTTGGGCCGTCGGCGGGAGAGCCCGCTCGCAAGCTGTGCTCAAAGAATTCGGGATGCGCCCAAGCGTCGGCGGAGTCTTCGTTCATCATAATCGGCATGTCGCCCTTAAGGATTATGCCGGCCTTTTTGACTGTGGCCGCGGCTTCGGCGAATTGCTCCGACGCGCGCATTTGAAGCCAAGCGTAAAAGAGCTGGTCTTTTTTAAGCGCTTTGTCACTCCAGCGCCGCTCGATTTCTTCCATTCCGGGAACTTGGTCCTCTTTTTTCCAAGCCTTCCAAGTGGCCTGCATGTACTTCCATTTTAGGTTTTTGTAGACAGCGTAGGCCTTTATCCAGCCGTTCTTTTTTATCCAAGAGGCCAAGGCCGCGTCGGGCTTTCCTGTCGCGGAGGTGTCCGTCGTTTGGTAGAGGCTCATGAGGAGCGCAATTTTTTTGTCAAGAATTCCTTGGTAGTCGTAGCGGTTTTTGTAGGGGTGGAACTGTATGAACAAATCGTATTCGGTCTTGAAATTTTTGTCGGACTTGTAGAACGCGGTAAATTCGGGCAAGTCCTTCATGCAAATGTAAATCGGATGAAGCGCGAAGGCCGAAAGGCCGGAGTAGGGCGAGGATTGCGTTCCCGTGTCGTTAACGGGAAGCAGCTGGATGATTTTTAGTCCCGCGCTCTTGCAAAAGGCCGCGAATTTTTTTAGCGAAGGAAACTCTCCGATTGCCGGAGACTCTTTTGTGTAAAGCGCGCCAAGCGGAACGGCCACGCCCGTCATTTTCTTTAAGAGGGATTCGTTCATGTCTTATATTCTAACATGGAATTTGAAAAATAGGTAAAAAATTCCGCTAACGCCACAGGACGCGCGCCAGCTTGTTGCCAAAGGGCTGGGGCTTTGTAAAGTCGGGGAGCCAGCTTGTGTCGTCGCTCAGCTCTTGGTAAAAAAGCGTTTCAAAGTCGTAGGCTTCGATTAAGTCGCGCAGGTCCGCGTCCTCTTGGCGGGACACAAGGCGGTTTTGAACGTCTTCCAGCGCGGAAAGCCTTTTTTGCAAGGCTTCCGCTTCCTCTTTAAAAGGAACGGGAGTGTATTGCGACATAAGCGAGATTACCGCGCGGCCGTCAAGGTTTTTCTTTAGCCAGTCAAGAACGTCGGCGCTGTCTTCAAAGCGGCCGGGCAAAAACAGGTGGCGCGCGATTATGCCGCTCATAATTTTTTCTTTTGTCTCGCCGTCCTTTTTAACTTCGACGATTTTTAGCGGAGAAGTTTGCGCCATCCACAGGAGAGCGGCTTTCGCGGTCTCAGGATAGTCGGGCGCGTTGAAAAGCTTTTTTGAAAGCGCCTTGTTCAAGGTCTTTATGTCTGGAAGCCAAATGTCAACCAAGCCGCGCAAAAGTTCGAGCGAATGTACGCTTTCGTAGCCGCTAGAGTTCCAACAAACAGGAATCGCAAGCCCAAGATCGCGGGCGGCCTTTAAGCCTTGCGCCAGCGCGGGGATTTGGTGGCTTCCCGTCACAATGTTAATGTTTTCCGCTCCCGCCTTTTGCAAGTCGATGCAAATGCGGGCGAATTCTTCTACGCTTATTTCTTTTCCGTAGCCTTTTTGGCTTATCTGGTAGTTTTGGCAAAAGGCGCAGGCCAGCGTGCAGCCGGTGATGAAAATCGTTCCGCTTCCGCCAAAGACGGTGACAAAAGGCTCCTCCCCAAAGTGCAAGCAAGCGACGGCCGCCCGCAGCTTGTCGTCCTCGCTGCAAAAGCCCGTTTGTCCGGCGGTCCTGTCCACGTCGCAAGCGCGCGGGCACTGCGCGCAGTGTTTGTAATACTCTATAATGTCGGGCATAAAATGATTCTCCGTAAGTTATAGTAAAGATAAAGCGCGAAGGAGCGGGGCGGCTGGCGGAAACTCTTTGTTTGCGCCTGCCGCGAAAGCGGCAGCGTTAAATAGTTTCAAGCGCAAACAACGAGTAGCGACGATATCTAGCGGTTCCGTCAGACGCAGCCGCGACTGGGAGCATTTTCTTTTTTATAAATTCATGTTAGAATGATTTTATGCTTAAAACTTTCTTTAGTCAATTGTCAGTTTTTGCAAGCGGCGGCGCGGGGCTTTTTGTTTTAGTCCTTTGCTGCGCGCTTTTCTTTTTCTTGGGAGCGGTGTTCGCGCGCCTTGCGCTTTTGGCAAGCCTTTCAAAAATAATCGCGGAAGAACGTTCCGACGCGGTAAAAAAATCCCGCGCGGTGTTGGGAGGCTTGGCCGGCGAGCAAGTGGCGCCCTTTATGCCGGGCTTTCCCTGCAATCCGGCCGACGCCCGCTTTGTCGGAAAGCCGGTTGACTTTGTCGCCTTTAGCGGAGCCGCCGACGGAGACGAGATAAAAGAAATTTTGTTGATAGAAGTAAAAAGCGGCGAAGCCTCACTTTCAAAACGCGAGCGCCAAATAAAGGCCTGCGTCGAAAGCGGACTTGTCCGCTTCGTCGAATATAGGATTAATTGAAATGCGGACAAAAAAGGCGGGACGCAGGCAAAAAAGTTTGGAGGGACCCGCCAGCGAACGGCTTGGCCGAAGGCGTCAAGCCGAGAGCGAGGGGCGGGTGGCGCCAAATCTTTTTTGCCGTCGCTGGGCCCCGCCTGCTAAGTCCGCATTTTAATTAAAACGAATCTGCTGCCACAAGTCGTGGTACTTGTCCAAGCCTTCTCCCAAGTCGGCCTTGAGGGTGCAGTTGAGCGCCTGGTCGGGGTCGTACATCGGCTTTGTCGTCACGTACTGGAGAGCAGTGGGGTTCACTACGCAAGGATAGCGGAACTCGTCGATGAAAAGCGCGTAGTTTTCGGGATTGTGGATGAAGTTGATGAACTCGTTGGCCAATTCCGCGTGCGGAGCGTCCTTAAGAATTACCATGCAGTCCAAAGTGGCGGGGCCGCCGACTTCGGGAATGAAGAAGTCGATGATTTCGTCCCAGCGGCTTTCGTCAACTTCGCCGTAAACGATTTCGGGGTAGCCCTGGCAAAGCCACAAGTCGCCTGAGGCAAAAGACTTTCCGAAGGCTTCGGCGTCAAATTTGGCCAAGTTGGGCTTCCACTTGCCCTGGACCAAATTAAAGGCTTCCTTTAGTTCGTCGTCGTCAAGGCTGTTCATGTCGTAGCCAAGGCTTAGCAAGGCCGAGCCAAAAACTTCGCGGGCGTCGTCCATCATTGTGGCGTGTCCGGCAAAGCGTTTGTCTGACAAAATGCTGTAGTCGCGGGCGTAGCCGGCCGGAACTTTTGTCTTGTTTACCATGATTCCTGTGGCGCTAAGGGCGTAGGGAACGCACCATTCCATATTGCTGTCAAATTCGAGCATTTTCAAAACGCCGGGATTGATTTTGTCGGCGTTTGTGATTTTTGAACGGTCAATCTTTTGAAGCATGTCCTGCTTTATCATTATTGAAACAAAGTCGTTTGACGGAATGACCACGTCGTAGCCCTTGGCTCCCGCGCGAAGCTTAGAATACATTTCTTCGCAAGTTGAGTAGCTGTCAAGCTTGACTTTACAATTAAATTCTCTTTCGAATTTCTCTACGACTTGTTCCGGCGTGTAGTAGGTCCAGTTGTACAGGTAAAGTGTTTCGACGTCTTTTTTTACGCAAGACGTTAATGAAAGAGCGGCAATGAGCGCTCCCAGCAATACAGACGCTTTTTTCATGGCAATCTCCTTATTATTTATCCAACCTCTAATAATATTGGCGGCCCATAAGGACCGCGACAGAATCTTTTATAAATGCGCTAAACGTTCGCGCGAGCGGCCTAGTCCGTAAAGCGGATGCGCTGCCAGCGCTCGTTGTACTTGTCCAAGCCTTCGCCAAGGTCAATCTTAAGCTCGCAGTTGTTCATTTGGCTGGCTTCGTACATTGGCTTTGTTGTCATAAACTTCTCGGCCTTAAGGTTTACAAAGCAAGGGAAGCTGAAGGCGTCCAAGAATTTTGCGTAAACTTCCGGCCTGTGGATGTAGTTGATGAACTCGTTGGCCAAGTCGACGTGCTTTGCGTCCTTGAGGATGCACATGCTGTCAAGGTAGGCGGCGCCGCCCTCTTCGGGAATGAAGAAGTCGATTGTCTCGTCCCACTTTTCTTCAGGCACTTCGCCGTAAATTACTTCGGCGTATCCGTGGCAAAGCCAGAAGTCGCCTGAGGCGAAAGACTTTCCGAAGCTTTCAGCGTCAAACTTCACGATGTTGGGCTTCCAGCCTTTTTCGATCAATTTTTCGGCGGCGTCAAGCTCGGCGTCGTCAAGTGTGTTCACGCTGTAGCCCAAGTGAACCAAGGCGTCTCCCATGACTTCGCGCATGTCGTCCATCATAGTGGCGTGGCCGGCAAAGCGCTTGTCGCTAAAAATGCTCCAGTCGCGGGCGTAGCCCTCGGGAACCTTTGTCTTGTTTACGGAAATTCCGGCCGCTCCAAAGTAGTAGGGCACCGCGTATTTCATTTCGGGATCGTAAGTGGCCTTTGCGAGGGCCAAGGGGTTGATGTTGTCCCTGTTTGTCATCTTTGACTGGTCCAAGGGGCGCAACATTCCCTGGTTGATCATGATCGAAACATAGTCTTGCGAGGGAACTACGATGTCGTAGCCCTTGGCTCCGGCCTTGAGCTTTGAGTACATCTCCTCGTTGGAAGCGTAGGAGTCAACTTTGACAACGCAGTCAAACTCATGCTCAAAGTCGCGCAAAACTTCGTCCGGAGTGTAGTAAGTCCAGTTGTAAAGGTACAAAATCTTGTCGTTCTTTTTTGAGCAAGAAGCCAAGCATGACAGCGCCGCCAAGAAGGCCGCCGCCATTACAGAAAATTTTACGATGCTTTTCTTCATAAAAGTATCCTTATAAAATAATCTAGCGAGAAGAGGCGAAGCTCTTGACGCTTTTTCTGAGAATTATTGTAACGAAGCAAATCGCGACAATCAAAACAAAAGAAAGGGCGTTGATTACCGGGCTCACGCCAAAGCGTATCATCGAGTATACGTAAAGCGGAAGCGTCGTGCTTCCCGGTCCCGAAACCAAGAATGTGATGACATAGTCTTCCAAAGACATTGTCACGCTCATCATAAAGCCCGAGATGATTCCCGGCATGATGGCCGGAAGAATTACCTTGAACAAGGTCTGGACTTCGTTGGCGCCCAAGTCGTGGCTGGCTTCGATTATCGAATAGTCAAATTCGTCGATGCGGGCGCTGACCATAAGGTAGACAAAAGGCATGCAAAAGGTCGTGTGCGCGATGAAAATCGTCGTAAGGCCCAGCGCCATCTTGATTCCGCTAAAGAAAATCAAGAGAGAGACGCCCATGATTACTTCGGGCAAAACCATCGGCAAAAAACTTGTCGTCTGGATGTAGTTCTTTCCGCGGAACTTGTACCAAGTGATTCCAATCGCGGCAAGCGTTCCCAAAATAGTGGCGACCAAAGACGAAACTATGGCGACGAACACGCTGTTCCACAAAGACGCCCACAAGTCGCTTGAGCCGAAAATCAACTTTTCGTACCAAACAAAAGAGAATTTTGTCCAAGTCGTGTCCTTGGCCTCGTTGAACGAATAGAAGACAATCACAAAAAGAGGCAGGAACAAAAAGACCAAAGTAAGAGCCAGCGTCGCGTTTGAAAACCCAAAGGACACGGCGCGCTTTTTCCAAGAGCGCTTGGCGTGGCGGGTCGGTTCTGCGGGGCGCGCGGGGCGGCTCAGCATTTTGCTAAAGAAAGGAAGCTTTCTCATTTGGCGCCTCCAAGATTCTTTGCGATTATCGGGCCGTTCATGTTGGCGGCCAAGTCCTCTTTTGTCGAAGACTTTTTGAGCGCCGCCTCCTTCTTGCTTGCGGCCAGCATCCACAATATTGAGCCCATGGAGACAATCGTGATGACAAGGCTAAAGGCCGAGGCCAAGGGCCAGTTGCGCGCCTTTTGCACTTGGTCTACGATGATGTTTCCAAGCATGTAGCTGTCTTTTCCGCCCACCATTTGGGGAACGGTGTACTGGCCGAATATCGGAATGAAAGTGAAAATCAAGGCGCTCAAAATTCCGCTCTTGATTCCGGGAATCAAAACCTTTGTCATCGACTGGGACTTTGTGGCTCCCAAGTCGCGCGCCGCTTCAAGCAAGCTGAAGTCAAAGCGGTCGACGCTGGTGAATATGGGAAGAATCGCGTAGGGGAGGTACATGTAAACGCTTACAAGGACAATCGCTCCCTTTGTGAACATAAACTTGCGCGGCGCGAAATGCAGGGCCTTCAAGAATGAGTTGAGCAAGCCGTTGTCTCCCAAAATCGTCATCCACGCGAAGATGCGTATGAGCGAGTTTGTAAGGAAGGGAATGATGACCAAAATCAAAAAGAGCGTTTGATGGCGGCTTCGTGCGATGGCGTAACCGCAAGGAAGCGCGATTGCGATGCACAAAAAGCTGGACAAGACCGCGATGAACAGCGTGCGGAAAAATATTTTTCCGTAGGCCGGATCCAACATTTGCTGGTAAGCCTTAAGGGTGAATTCCGCGGAGACGCCGCCATAAACGTCGCGCTTCATAAAGGAGTAGCAGACTATGATGACAATCGGCGCGATGAAAAAGATTGTGAACCACAAGCCCATCGGCCAAGCGTAAAAGGGGCCGGGGTTGGCTTTTTTAAGAGCCTTTGTCTTGTTAGAATCTTCTTGCATGTTCGTTCCTACTTTTCAATGTCTTCAACAAGATAAGCGTCCTCGGCTGACCAAGAGACGTAAACCTGGTCCTTCCATTGAATGGCAGGTCCGTTTTCCATATAGTTTGTGTGCTGCTTGAAAATCTTGACAAGCGCGCCGTTCTCCAAGCGAACGTAGAACTTTGACTGGAAGCCAGAATAAATGGGCTCCTCTACGACTCCCTTGTAAACGTTGATGTCTGTGCGGCCGCCGGTGTCGGGCTCCTGCTTTGTGATGCGAACTTTTTCCGGGCGGATTGTGAAGGCAACCTTTTGTCCGGGCTCAGTGTGCTCGTAGTCGGTGACCATCATGTACTTGTCGAGCGTTTGCTGCTCCGCGGTGTCGGTGGAGAGGGAGGCTTGCTTTCCCAAAGCGGGAACCTTGCAAGTGACCATCCAGTCGTCCTGGCCGTTGGGGTCCTTGTGCTCAACGCATTCGACGACTTCGGCTTCGAACAAGTTTGTGTCGCCGATGAACTGCGCGACAAACTGCGTCGCCGGGCTTTCGTAAATTTCAAAGGGGGTTCCGACCTGCAGGACGTGGCCGGAATTCATTACCGCGATTCTGTCGCTTACCGAAAGCGCCTCGCTCTGGTCGTGGGTTACGTAAATGAAAGTGATTCCGATTTTGTCGTGGATGGCGTCCAAGTCCAAAAGAAGGTTGGCGCGGAGCTTGGCGTCAAGGGCGCTAAGGGGCTCGTCGAGCAAAAGGACTTGCGGCTCGTTGATCAAGGCGCGGGCGATGGCGACGCGCTGCTTTTGGCCGCCCGAAAGCTGGTTGGGCTTTTTGTCCATGTGGGCTTCAAGCTGAACCAAGCGCAAATACTGCTTTACTTTTTGGTCGATTTCATCTTTCGCGACTTTCTTGAGCCGCAGGGGGAAGGCCACATTTTCGTAGACCGTAAGGTGCGGGAAGAGCGCGTAGTTTTGAAAAACCGTGTTCGACTGGCGCTTGTTTGCCGCCAACGGAATTACGTTCTTGTCGTCGAACAGAACCACTCCCTCATCGGGGAATTCAAAGCCTGCGATGATGCGCAAGAGCGTTGTCTTTCCGCATCCCGAAGGGCCAAGCAGCGAGAAAAACTCGCCGGGCTTAATCGTAAAGTTGATGTCGTCAAGCGCGACAAAATCGCCGAATCGCTTGCTGACATGGTCGATGGTTACTTGACTGCCTTTCAAAGCCACGAGCCTCTGTAATGTTTAATATGCGCCGCCGTAGTCGGGCGGCCTTACGCCTAAACGCATAAGCGATAGAATGATGTTTATGGGGGAAATTGTCAATATGTTTTTGGAAATTTTTGGCAAAAATAGGCTAAAAAATTCGGCTCAAAACCATGAACAAAATGGTTCCGCCAAAGATGCTTATCATCGAATTCCGCTTCCACAAGTGGAGCAAAACGGTGACGGATATGGCGATAAAATAGGGCGCTCCCCAGGGGCGGGCGGCGTAGTTTATGTCCTTCAGGCAGTAGACTATGAGGGTTGCGATTATCAGGGGAGGAATGCACTTTTCGACAAAGCGCAGGGCCTTGGGCGGCTGATGCTTTGAGAAAATCAAGAAGGGGGCGCCCCGGTAAAAGAGCAAAAGAAGGCTAGTCAAAATTATGGTCAAAGCGACAGTTGCGGTGGAGCTCATTCTTGCGCCTCCTCGGGACGGCTTTCTTGGGCTTGCGAAATATCTTGGGCATTAGGCCTTCTAATATTTTTGGACAATACCAGCGCCGCGATTCCAAACGAAAGGGCGGCCAAGAGCATGTTTCCTTGCGGAAGAATTCCAGTCCGCTCCAAGACCGCGGCGGCGACGGAAGTTAGGATTCCAATCAGGGGCGGAACAAAGTCCTTGCTGGCCAAAATCTGTTCCGTCAAAATTACGCAGAACAAGGCGGTCAAGGCAAAGTCAACGCCTTCAAACGAAAAGTTTATCAGGCTTCCGGCCACCGCTCCGATAGTCGCGCCAAGAGTCCAGTAGAACTCGTCCAAGGCGGCGATTGTTGCGTAAAAGCGGCCGGGCTTTGTGTCTGCGGGGGCTTCAACCGAGCAAAGGACTGCGTAGGTTTCGTCGGTCAGGGCGTAGACCAAAAAGGCCTTCCATTTTCCGACGCCCGTGAATTTTGTCAAAAGCGAAAGGCCGTAAAAAATGTGGCGGATTCCGACCAAGACTTGGATCAGCATTATTTGCGCCAAGCCCGCTCCGGCCGCGAACATTCCTATCGCGATGTACTGGCCCGTTCCCGTGTACATTGTGACGCTCATCAAGGGAGCAAGCCACCAGGGGTAGCCCGCTCGCGCGACCATAAGGCCGAATGGAATGCCGATGGAAACGTAGCCAAAAAATATGGGGGAGGTGATTCTTATTATTTTTGCGAAAGTCGATTTGTCCATTCTGCGCCGCGCCTACTTTTGGTTTACGGCCTGGACAAAGCGCAAGAAGGCGGCTTTTCCTTGGGCGTTGCGTTTGTAAATGCCGGCGTGCTCCAAAACTTTTGAGAATGCAATAGCGATTTCTTTTTTAAGAATCTTTTGGACGTTGTCCTTGTTGAACTTGTATTTGCGCTTCAATTCTTCCGCCCAGTCGGCGTGCTTGGTCAAAAGCTCGTCGGCCGAGATGTCCGTTCCCGCGACAAGCGCGTTAGACAAAGCGGCCATTTCTTTTTTTAGGCGCGGAGGCAAGACCGCCAAGCCCATGACTTCGATAAGGCCGATGTTTTCTTTTTTAATGTGGTGGAGCTCCGCGTGCGGGTGGTAGACTCCAAGCGGGTGTTCTTCTGTCGTGATGTTGTTGCGCAAAACCAAGTCCAGCTCGTAAAGGCCGTCGCGGCGGCGGGCGATTGGCGTTATAGTGTTGTGGGGAACGCCGTCAGTTTTTGCAAAGACAAAGGCCGCCTTGTCGGAATACGCTCTCCATTTTTTGAGAATCTTTTCGGCAAGAGAGGCGAGCGCTTCCTTGTCCTTTGAGTCCAGGCGGAGGACGCTCATGGGCCACTTTACGATTCCAGCCTTTACGGCGGGGAAGCCCTCAAATTTTACTTGCGTCTCAATCGGAGCGCGGGCCATGGCAAATTCATAGTGGCCGCCCTGAAAGTGGTCGTGGGTAAGAATCGAGCCGCCAACAATCGGAAGGTCTGCGTTGCTTCCCAAAGTGTAGTGGGGGAACTGCTGGACAAAATCCAAGAGGCGGTCAAAGGTGGCGCGGCAGATTTTCATCGGAACGTGCTTTTGGTTAAGGACGATGCAGTGCTCGTTGTAGTAAACGTAGGGCGAGTATTGCAAGGCCCATGCCTCTTTGTTAAGGGTGAGCGGAATGATTCTGTGGTTTTGCCGCGCCGGGTGGTTTAGGCGGCCGGCGTAGCCTTCGTTTTGCGCGCAGAGAAGGCACTTGGGGTAGCCCGCCTGCTTTGCAAGCTTAGCCGCGGCGATTGCCTTGGGATCTTTTTCGGGCTTTGAAAGGTTTATTGTTATGTCCAAGGAACCGTAGGGCGTGACCGCCTTCCATTTTAAGTCCTTGCAAACGCGATAGCGGCGGATGTAGTCTGTGTCTTGCGAAAATTTATAGAACCAGTCGGTTGCCTTTTGCGGGGCAAAGTCGGTGAAAAGCGTGTTGAACGTGTCGATCACGTCCGACGGCGGCGGAACTAAAAGGCCCATGATCTTTGTGTCAAACAAATCGCGCGATGCGATTCCCGTGTCTTCAAAAACATTGTTTGCCGCCGCCCAATCCAAAAGCTCTTTTAAAATGCCTTCCAAGTCGCTTGTCTTTGCGGCGGGAAGCTTTTGTTCGTCAAAGCCTTCCTCAAAGCCGTCCAAGCCAAAAAGTTCCAGGAGGCGGTTTTGCGTGTATGTGACGTCTTCCTTTGTGACAAGCCCTGTCTTTAGGGCGTAGGAAACGAGGCGGTTGATGTTTTGATAGATTGTCATAGCGCCATACTAACGCAAGCGCACGGAAAAAGCAAGGGAAAAAAGGCCATCAGGGCAAACGCATTGCGAATTCAATAACAAAAATGCTCCCAGTTGCGGCTGCGTCCGATCGGCGCCGCTTGATAACTGCGCTACACGCTGCTTGCGCTTGAAACTATTATACTTCGCCGCTGGCGCGGCGGCGCAAGCAGAGTGTCGCCGCCAGCCGCCCCGCTCCTTCGCACATTTTTTTACTGTTTCGATTGCGCTTGTCCTGGAATGGCCTTTTGCATAAATCGAAAAACTATGTTAATATGTTTTGCGTATGAAGGCAAAAATTCTTTTTGCCGCGCTTTTTGCGGCGTTCATAACTTTTTCGTCCGCGCAACAATTTGAGGTCCGTTTGGAGCCTGACCCGCGGCTTGACTCAAGCGTTTTTGGAGCGGCGGAAATTCCAGCCGAGCCTTTTGTCCGCGCCTCGCTTTTGGCAAGCGGAGCCGATTCCGCCGCCATCGAACAATGCGCCGAGCGGCTGGAAAATCTTTGGCAAGAAGTCCTTCCGCAAGCGAATGAATTTGACGGCGTTGAAGAAAGGGCCGACGCGCTTTTGTTTTTTGTCTGCCAAAAAATTCTTTCTAAATACGACTTTTATCAAACCCGCGTGGACTTGGCGATGGAAAGCGGCGTCTACAATTGCGTTTCCTCGGCGGTCTTGTTCATGTACTTTTGCAAAAGGGCCGGCATTCCCGTCATAGCCAACGAAAGCCCCCGCCACGCCTTTTGCACTATCTTTGACGGCCCGAACAAAATTGACGTGGAAACTACAAATCCCTACGGCGTGAATCCCGGAAAGAGGCGGAACGAGACTTTGGGGAGCGGAAAGACAAAATGGATAACCGTTCCCGCAAAAGACTACGCTGGCCGCCATCAAATCGACGACCGCAGGCTGATAGGAATCATCTATGGCAACAGGATTTCCCAGCTGCAAAGGAAAAAGCGGGACGACCAAACGGTGGGCCTTGCCGTGGACGCTTACGAAGTTCAAGGCCGTTCGCCGGCGGCAAGAAACGACTTGGACTCTTGCGTCGCGAACGCGTCCGCAGCGCTGGCAAGGGCCGGCAAGGAGGAGGAGGCGATAGCCCTTCTAAAAAACGCGGAAGAAATCTTTGGCCCGTCGGACCTTTGGACAAACAGAATTTCCACAAACTACTACAATTTGGTCTTGGGAACTATAAACAATCGCCCCTTTGGCGAAGCCTTGGCGCAAGTGGAAGCGAACAAGGATAATTTGTCGCAAAAAGATTACGCGGAGCTTAAGGAATACGCCTATTTGACGGGCGCGCAAGAGTGGGCGAAAAAAATGGATTGGCGGGCCGCGATTAGGATTGCCCAAGAAGGCCTCGCCGCGATTCCCCAAAGCAAAAGGCTTATGAACAACAAGAACGTCTACGCCCAAAATTTGGCGGTGGATTTTCACAACGAGGCGGTCGACTTGTTCAACGCGGGCAAAAAGGACGAGGCGGCGGCAAAAATAAGGGCCGGCTTGGCGGAAGTTCCGGAAAACAAAATTCTTTTGAACGACTTGAATAAAATGACGAAGTGACATGACATTTTTTCGCTTTTTGCAAGGCTGCAAAAGTATTTGCTTTTATTAAAGAAATGTGGTATTATTAAAGTTACTGTGGAAGCTCAATTTGAAAACATCGACATAAGCGCGTTTTTCGACAAGCAGGACGTCCAAGAAAAGGACGACGGAATCGTCGTTTTTACCAAAAAGCAGCAGGATATGTTCGACGCCGTTTTGCCGCATTTGCGCGACGCCAATCCCGACCGCTTTGAAACCTTTTTGACCCGCATCGACGACCTGAACGACTTGGCGAAAAGCATCGCGCGCTTTCCGTCTTTGTTGGAGCGCCACCGCTTGGCCGGAGGAGAGCGCACTCCGACTTCCTTGATAGATTCCCTCATCGAGCACCAAGACCAAGGCGACGCGCTCTTGCAGCTTCCGTCAAAAGCCACGCTGGGAAAGGGCTTTTTGATCGCGAAAATCCACACTTTTTCGTCGCTTTCAAAAATAGCGAAGAACATAGGCGAGGACGACAAAAAGGTCAACGACTTGCGCAACGAGGCCGTGTCGATGATGTTCTCGCTTTTGGCCGAGGACGTTTACCTTAACTGCATTCGCGACAAGAGCGTCGAGATTGACTTGCGCCGCGAGATGGCGATGTCCCTTCTTTTGTTGTGGGAGCACCGCAACGACGAGGCCATCGAACAAATCGCGCCTGTTTTGCAAAGCATTTGGACCGCCCGCCGAAAGCTCGCTCCTGCCTTTGGTACGATGATGGGCACCAGCGAATTGATTTTGATTTCCATGCAAATGGACGAGATGTGGACCAACTTTATAAAGGACAGGCTCAGCGACCCGATGGTAAGCCAGGCGATGGAGGAATTCCTCTTTGGCATTTCCTTTGAGCAGATAAACGCCCTGCGCGAAATTCTTAAAGGCCAGGGAATCAAGGCGATTGGCCGCGACGAAGTTTCAAAGTACTTGGGCGTGCACGTAAAGACCGACGCCGGCTTGGACTACCGCGACTTTTACTCGATGTACACCCTGCGCCGGGACAACGCCCGCGCCCGCTCGCGCCTTAACGCCTCCGGCCCGCAAAAGACATTGGAAGACTACTTCATTCAATTCGTTATGAGATTCAACAAGGAGAAGCAAAAAAATGACAGTTTCGCAAAATGAAAATTCAGAGGCGAAAGGCGCCGTCCGAGAAAAAGCGCCCTATCATTTTGGCGAAAAGCTTCGTTCCGTGCGCGAGCGAAAGGGTTACACGCTAAAGGTTGTGGCCCAGCGCGCCGGCGTAAGCGAAAGCCTTGTTTCTCAAATCGAACGAAACCGCGTTAGTCCCGCGATTGACACACTTTTGGCCTTGGCCGAAGTCTTGGACATCAACTTGGAATTTTTGTTTGAAGAATATAGAAAGAAGCATCCGGTAGAAATAATTCATCCCGACGAACGCCGCGGCGTCGACGAAGACGGCGTCCGCTACGAAGAAATCGTTCACCCCAACAGCGAAGACGGAAGCCACACGATGGAATCTTATCTTGTGACGATTCCGCCTCATTCGCAAACCCACAAGGGCTCTTACGGCCACATAGGCCGCGAGACAGGCTATGTCCTTAGCGGAGAAGGGGAGCTTCACTACGAGCAAAACGTTTATCATATAAAGGCCGGCGACGGAATATCCTTTAGCGCCGGAGCGCCCCACGTTTTGGTCAACAACGGAGACCAAGAGCTTAAGGCGGTTTGGACAGTGACTCCCAGCCAAAGATTTAACAAGCAGGACTAAAAGATGAAAGAAAGAAGCGGCCGCCTAAAGGCGATCAGAAAATTAATCAAGACCAACAAAATAGAAAGCCAAGAAAAGCTCCTCAATCTTTTGACCGAAGAGGGCTTTGAGGTCACCCAAGCCACGCTTTCGCGCGACCTAAAGCTTTTGAAGGTTGGAAAAATCGCCGACGGCCGCGACGGTTACGTCTACACTCTTCCCACCGAGGAGGAACGGCAGGAAAGCGACCGCCTCTTCGCGCAGGACTTTTTGCGCGGCTACATCAGCATAGAATATTCTGGAAACATCGTCGTCATAAAAACATTTCCGGGGCACGCAAGCCCGGTTTGCAACGCTCTTGACTGCATGAACTTTGACGAGATTTTGGGAACGGTTGCCGGCGAAAACTGTTTGTTCGCCTGCTTGCGACAAGGCGTTACAGGCGAGGCTTTCCTTAAAAAGCTAAAAGAAAAAGTTCCCGAGATAGAAGTCTAGTTTACAGCACTTCGACTGCGACGGCGGCCACGCGGGGGTCGAATTGGCTTCCGGCCTTGTCCAAAAGCTCTTTTTTTGCGTTTTCGACCGACATAGCCTCTTTGTAGCTTCGTTCGTGGGTCATCGCGTCAAAGGCGTCGGCCACCGCTATGATTCTTGCCGTCAACGGGATTTCCGCGCCGGCCAAGCCGTCGGGGTAGCCTTTTCCGTCATAGCGTTCGTGGTGGCTGCGAACGTTCACGGCTATTTCTGGCATTTCGGTAATCTTTGACAAGATGCGCTCGCCGATTTCGCTGTGCTTTTTTATTTGCTCAAATTCTTCCGCGCTAAATTTTCCTTGCTTGCAGAGAGTGTCTTCCGCGATTCCTATCACTCCTATGTCGTGCAAAATCGCTGTGTAGTAAATTTGCTGGACTTCGTTTTTTGAAAGTCCCATCTTGTACGCGATTTTCCTTGCGCTTTCGGCGACGTTTTCGGAATGGTTGTTGCGCTTTAAGTCGCCCGCGTCGATTGTCGCGGCGAGCGCGTCGATTATTTGTTCGGCCAATAGTTCCTTTTGCTTGTCGCGCTTGTGAATTTTTTCGGACTCCATCGCCGCTTTTGCCTCAAGGTGTTTTTGCAGCTCGTTGAGCTCGGCCCGTTTTTTTGAAAGCTCCGCGTAGTCAGGAGAGACAAGGACAAAAAGGCAGAGGTTCAGCGACACAAGCGAGAAGAAATTTGTCAAAAGGACTTTTGGGAAAAAATAGTATTGCAAGACAGGGCCGAGCGCCGACATGACCAAAAGCGTCAGTAGGACTGTCAGTATTTGCGCGGAGACCCGATTCTTTATTATAAAGAACGTTCCGCCGCATTCCACCAAGAACACAAGCGGAAGTATGCTGCAGAGAGGGTAGAAGGGCCCGTGCGTGTAGGCTCCGTTTTCAAAGCCAAAGAAAATTCCTGTGGGGATGTTCGCCACCAGCAAGGCCGAGAATGAAATCAACACGGCCCTGGAAAAAATCAAGAGCGGCACTCCGACTCTTTTCTTTAGTCCGAACGATATGAAGAACAAGTGCAGGGTGTAGAACAAAAGCGCCGACGACGCGAAGTAAATTGTGTTGAGCGCGATGTTTATCCACAGGGGAACGATGTCCGCGTATGAAATTGTTATCGAAGACGCCACGTCAAAAAGAATCGCCAAGAGCTGGAAGAAAACCAGCCGCCTGAAAGTGTTGTTCACTTGGCCTGAGTTGTAATACTTTTTGCGCAAGTACAAGTACAAGAGGATAATGAAGAAGAAGGCGGCGACTTCAAAATTAATGTTGTAGGCGAGGCCTAAGTCGTTGGAAAAAATCATTTTGCGGCCTCCGTTTTGTTTATGTACTCATGAAGAATGTAGCGCTTGTCGTCGTCAATCAATTCCATCATAAGTCCTGCTATTTCTTTGTCAAATTGGCTTCCCATTCCGTTTACGATTTGCTCGCGGACGGCTCCTTGTTCCATTGGCAGCCTGTAGCTGCGGCTTGAAGTCATGGCGTCGTAGGCGTCGGCCACCGCGATTATTTTGGCTTCCAAGGGAATCTTTTCGCCCAAAAGGCCGTCAGGGTAGCCGCGGCCGTCGATTCGCTCGTGGTGCCAGCGCGCGCCGGTCTTAAGCTCTGGCAAGAGCGAAACCTTTTCCAAAATTGTGGAGCCGATGGCGGGGTGGCTTTTCATTTGCGCGAATTCTTGGTCGGTCAGGCGGCTCGGCTTGTTAATGATTTTGGACGGAACGCCGACTTTTCCGATGTCGTGCAAAATGCCCATCATAAAAATTTGCTGGCACTTTTCCGGGCTGAGGCCCTTTTTTTGCGCCAGCATTTTTGAGTAGCGCGCCACGCGGGCGGAGTGGCCGCTTGTGTAGCGGTCCTTTGCGTCAATCGTTTCCGCAAGCGTGTACATCATTTGCAATGAGAGCCGCTCCAGTCTTTCCCTGCGCTCGCGGGCTTCCACAGTCTTTTTTTCTATGCTTATTTTTAGGGCGCGCTGAAGCACTTCAAGTTCGTTGATTGTGGACACCAGGGCTTGGTCGTCAGGGGTCTCTATCGTCAAAAGGAGCGCCGTCGTAAAAAACACAAATGCAAAGGGCGTGATTCTAAAAGTGGGGCACAAGTAAACTTGAATAAAAGGAACGGCGAGCATGCTTTCGTAAAGGAGGCAGAGGATTATTATTTGCTGCTTGCTGAATTTTTGCGCGTGGCGGCCCAGCTTAAAGGCGCTCATAAAGGCGAACGCCGCCGAAATAATCGGAAGAATCACGTACGCCTTTCCAAATGAGATGGAATAGTCGTCTTCGATAAAGAAGAGGATTCCTGTAAAGGCGTTAAGTACAAGGCCGCAAATCATCAGCGGAAAGAAAAAGCGGACCGCGATCTTTTTTTCCCTCTTGGCCTTGTCCATTGTGAAGATATAGGAATTTGTGTAGGCCAAAACCGATTGCGAATAAATTCCAAAAGAGAATACGCAAATTGAATAGAGAAGGACTTGCCAAAAGGAGCCGAATCTGAGCTTTACGCCCAAAAATGACAAGTAATCCGTCACGCACACAAGGGCGGAGCAAAAGGCCATTCGCTTAAAGGCGCGGTTACCCAAGCTTTGTTCCGAATACTTTGTGAACGTGTAAAAGCAAATCGCTATTGCGACAAGAAAAGAGACTATGTCAAAATCCGCAACAATGTTCACTTTATTCATCACTTTTACGCATTAATTAGATAATTATAAACCAAAACCGCCTTATTTGCAAGGAAAATTACGCTCGTGTTTTCGAATCCAAGACCATAATTGTTGATTACGTCGCTTCGCTCCGTTTTGCATTGGAAATTATCCACTGGCCCGCTCGCGCGGGCTGGCAATCGAGCGGTTTCGCCGCGTCCTTTGGACGCTGCCCGAACGCTTGAAATTCCGTTCCGAAAATACTATAATATTTGCCATATTTTAGAACGACTTTTTTTGAGGTAACTATATGGCAGACACAGAAGTCAGAGTCAGATACGCGCCGTCGCCGACGGGAATGCAGCACATTGGCGGCGTACGAACAGCGCTTTTCAATTACTTGTTCGCCCGTTCCAAAGGCGGAAAATTCATCTTGCGCCTTGAGGACACCGACCGCACCCGCTACGACGAGAAATACGTCAAAAACTTGTACGAAACCATGTCTTGGCTTGGCCTTGAATGGGACGAAGGCGGAGAGAAGGGCGGAGAGTACGGCCCTTACGTCCAGAGCGAGCGCTTTGACCTTTACAAAAAATATGCCGAAGAATTGGTCGCCAAGGGCGAAGCCTATTACTGCTTTTGCGACGCCGAGCGCTTGGAGCGCATCCGAAAAATCCAGACAGAAAACAAAATGGCTCCCGGCTATGACAGAAACTGCCGCCATCTTACCCCCGAGGAAGTCAAGGCCAACTTGGACGCCGGAAAGCCTTACGTAATCCGCCTCAAGGTTCCGCTGGAAGGGGAGACCAAATTCCACGACCACCTTTTGGGCGACATCATTTGGAAAAACGAAGACATTTCTCCGGACCCCGTTTTGCTTAAGAGCGACGGCTTTCCGACATACCACTTGGCCAACATCGTCGACGACCACTTTATGAAAGTGAGCCACGTAATGCGCGCCCAGGAATGGATTCCTTCAACGCCCTTGCACGTTCAGATGTACCGCGCCTTTGGCTGGGAGCACCCCGAATTCTGCCACCTCCCTATGGTAAACGGCTCTGACGGAAAGAAGCTTAGTAAGCGCCACGGCTCCACAAGCCTCAACGAATTCCGCGCGCGCGGCTACCTTCCGCAGTCGATAATCAATTACGTGGCCTTGCTCGGCTGCTCTTACGAAGAAGGAAAGGAATTCTACACCTTGGACGAATTGGCCGCGGCCTTCAAGTTGGAACATCTCAACAAGGCGCCCGCCGTATTCGACTACAAAAAGCTTGAGTACTACAACGGAAACTACATCCGCATGCTCAGCGACGAAGACCTTTACAAGTGGACTCTTCCCTTCATCACAGGAACGGGAGACGCCGCGCTTGAAATCAATCCCGAAAACCCGCAGCCCAAGCCCAAGGTCGGCCCCGAATATTCGGGCATCGCGATGGGCGACGACGGCGAGCCTGTTTGCGTCGACAAGAGCATGAACATGTCCAGCGCCGACGTCAAGGAAGCCCTCATGAAGCTTATGCCCTTGATCAAGGAGCGCCTCAAGTATTTGACCGACGCGGCCGAGATGGTAAAGTTCCTCTTTACAGAGCCAGCCGTTCCTCCAAAAGATCAGATAATTCCAAAGAAGCTTGACGAAGCCAAGACAAAAGAGGTTTTGTTAAAGGCCAAGGATTTTGTTTCGCAGATTTTCGGAATGAGCCACGAGGACGCCGAAGAATTGGGCCGCAAGATGTCCGAGGAAGTTGGCGTAAAGATGGGCGACTTTATGATGCCCATCCGCATGGCCGTAACGGGAAGCCGCGTAAGTCCGCCCCTTATCGGATCGATTTTGATTTTGGGAAAGGATAGGGCGCTCGCCAGATTGGAAAAGACGCTCGCCGCGTTCTAGCTCAAAAGATTGCCGCGTCAAGCGCGGCAATGACAATGTGTGTCATGTTCGGGCTTGACCCGGACATCTTTTGACAACAATAATAGGAGACAAAAATGGAAGTAGTTCAAAGCTTTACGATCGACCACCGCTGCCTTAAGCCGGGAATCTACGTTTCCCGCGAGGACAAGGGCTTTACCACATACGACTTGCGCATCACCGAGCCCAACAAGGAGCCCGCGATTGGCCCCGGAGCGATTCACAGCATCGAGCACTTGATGGCCACCTGGTTCCGCAATTCCCGCGTAAAGGAAGACGTCGTTTACGTCGGTCCCATGGGCTGCCTTACCGGAATGTACATCATCATGACGGGAAAGTATTCCGTCCAGGACATGCGGGAGCTTACGATTGAATGTTTGGAATGGATTGTAAAGCAGGAGAAAGTTCCCGCGACAGAGCCTGAGTCTTGCGGAAACTATTTGTTGCACGACCTTCCGATGTGCAAGTGGGAATGCGCGCGCTACCTTGACCGCCTCAAGAATGACTTTCACTCTGAATACACAAAGCTTCAAGTCAAGCTTGACGACGGAAAGGTTTTCGCCGACGCGTAATCTGCTCGTAATTTACGAGCGGTTCATTTCAATGATTTTTGCCGCGGTCTTGTAGGCCTTGTCCAAGCTCATTCTGTCGCGCGATGTGATGGAGCATGTGTATCCGTCCGCGCGCCAAACGACTTTTCCGCACTTGTTTCCGTTGGCGTAGAATACGATTTCCACGCCGCCAACCTTTTGCGACGACATTTCTGTATAAATGTTAAAGTCTCCGCTGGGGTCGTTCTTGCCGGGCGCCTTTCTGATTCTTATTTCGTCTCCGCTGTCGGAATCGTAGATGGCCTCGAGCATTTGCTTGGGAATCGCGCGGTAAACTTGAATCGCGCAGTTTTCAAAAACGTCCAAGAGATAAAAGTTGAAGCCCGCCGATTTTTCAGCGTCGCTCAAGTTTTTAAAGCTTTGGAAGGGGTTTGCAAGACTTACGCTTTTGGCGTCGTTTTGGCTTTCCGTTTTTGTTGAAACGCAGGCGCTAAAGAGCAGCGCCGCCGCAGTGATAAAAACAAGGGCTTTTTTCATAGTTTCCGCTCCGAATGGTAAAATTCCCTTATATTATCGGCATTTTTTGGCCTTTCTTTAGTATGTGGGAACGGAGGCCTACGGTTGCTACCAGCCGAAACCGCCGAAACTGTTTATTAGAGATCCCATGTTGAGGACGAAAATCACTGCAAGAATTATCAAAAGACAGAAGTACGAGCGGGCGAAATTTCTTACATTTACATTCTTTGCGCCGATTGCGTGCACAATTAGAATTATCCAACCGATTATTGGCAGGGCAAACAAAATTTCGTAGCCAAAGTAGCCCCACATTGAAATGGGTTTGTTGTATTCTGCTGTTCCAGCGCTTTGTGTGTTTGAAGTGTCGTTTTCCATTTTTATTTTCTCCTTTTTTTCTGTTTTGGGACATTTTTCAAATTGAAGCTTAAGCTTCTTTTTTCCGTTTTCTTCCGCAAAGGATATGTATAACCGCATCACGATAAAGGCTATTATTATCTGTAAAAGCGGAACAAAAATGTCTGCGGGAATGAAAAATTCTTTTCGGTAGTATATTAAATCCGCCGCGCCAACAGTTTTAGCTAGCGGCGCCAAAAGGTCTGATAGCTTTATGTATAGCCAATTGAAAGGATTTGCCGCGCTTGCAAAGAATACGGTTTTGCCAATCCATGCGCGCGCGCCGTGCACGGTGCTTGGCAAATCAAGGTATACAAGGACAGACGCTGTCACTACTAGAAACGCAATGGCAACGCAACATATAAAGGTTTTTATTGTTTTTAGTTTTTTTGGCAGAAAAAACGCCGCTAAAGTCAGATAAAACGCTAATGTCCACATATTGTTCCTTCCTGCTTTTGAAATTTGCCTTTGTCAAGGCCTTTTGCTAGTGTACGCCAGCCAAATTTTTTTTGCAAGAGGCCCGCTCCTTGCTTTGCGCGCAAAAAGGGGGCGGCCGGCTTTTTGCGCATTTTTTTTAAGATTTCTATTGTAAAAACCGAAAATTTAGTATATAATGGTAAATGGAATTTTATATTCCGGCGTGGGGAAATTTTAGGGTATGCCTGGCTATAGCCAATTAAAAAAATTAAGCGAGACCGTTCTCAAACTAGGAAACGAAATAAAGCTTCGCGCCGAGCGTGGCGAAAAAGCCATTCCTGTTTTAATTCCCGACACGATAGAAGACATTGACGACAGCCAGGACTTTGTTCTTGGAATGCCCGAAAAGCCGAAGCCGCCGGAGCCGGAAGAGCCCGAAACTCCTCCGGAAGAGGAGGCGGCTGCCGCGGCGACAGAAACGTCTGACGTTAGCGTTGACGACCTTTTGAGCGGAATCTCGGCGGGCGGCGGCGCTCCCGACTTAAGCGCCTTTGGCGACGATTCTTCGGCGTCCTCAAGCAAAAGCAAGAGCAAAGGCAAAGGAAAGGGCAAGGCGGCAAAGCCTGAGCCCGCGCCTAAAGCGGAACCGGAGCCTCCGCCAAAGCCAAAGGGCATAAGCGGTTCCGGCTATTCAGGCTTTGGCTTTGACGACGACGGAATTTTGGAAAGCTCTTCCGCGGACGAAAAAAAGCCCGACATCGAAGCCCTTATGGGCGGACCGGGAAAAGCTCCAGCGGCCCCTTCGCCAAGCGGCGGCGGCCTTACAGGAATTCCTGAATTAGACGCGATTTTAAATCCCAATAAACCCAAAGAAACTCCCAGTTCCGCCGCTTCGAGCGTTCCGGATTTGGACGCCATACTGTCTCCCAAAAAAGACGAGCCGCCGCCAAGCGCTCCCGAGCCGGAAGCGGCCGCTCCCCAAGAAATTGATTTTGGCGGCCTTGACGATTTGCAAGTCGAGGATTATTCCGCTCCCCAAAAGGACGGCTCCGCGGCTGGCGCTGACATTGACACTTCCGCGCTTTTTGGCGATGACGTTGAAGACTTTGAAATGGTTTCGACCAAGGATGAGCCCAAAAAGCCGGCCTTCAAGCCCCTTCCTCCAGAAGACGACCAGGCAATCCTTAAGCCGGATCTTTTTACCGACGATTCTGCCGCGACAAAAGAAAATCCGCCGTATTACGCGGCCTCTCCCTACGAAGAATCTTCCGGCGGCGCTTCGGCGGCCGGATTGAACATTGACGACATTCCGGCTATGGACGAAGTTCCGGCCCAAGAAACTCCCGCTGAAGAGATTTCCGTGGAGGAAACTCCCGCCGCGGACGATTTTGGTCTTGAGGACATTTCTTTTGACGAGACGCCGACCGAGGCCGCGCCGGATTCTTTTGAAGCTCCGGCCGCCGATGGAACGGACGCGGACTTTGGCGCGATGGACTTTGATTTGGGCGACATTCCCGCCTTTGAAGACGCGCCCGCCGAAACGCCTGTCGAAGAAGCGGCCGCGGCTCCCGAAGCGCCTGTTGAAGAAGCGGCGCCCGCAGAGTCTGTCGAAGACATGGCCGCCGATTTTGAAGACCCCTTTGCGCAAAGCGACAAGGAATTCGACGGCGGCGGCGCCATAGACCTTAACATGGATTTGCCCAGCGAGATCAGCGAAGTTCCGGCCGAGGTTTCGGCCTTGGACAACGGCGGTTCCGTTGAAGAAGCGCCGGCCGAAGAAGCGCCCGCTGGCGAAATGTCCTTTGACATGCCGGACATGGGCGACATGGGAGATCTTGGAGACCTTGGCGACATCGGCTCCTTTGGCGAAGAGCCGGCCGCAGAATCTCCTGCTGAAGAAGCGATTCAAGAAGAAGCTCCGGCTGAAGAAAGCGCGGGCGAGGACGCTCCCGCAACCGAATCTCCTGCCGAAGAAGCGCCCGCCGGTGAGATGTCGTTTGACATGCCCGACATGGACATGGATTTGGGCGGAGCGGAAGGCGGCCAGGAAATTTCGGCCGACGCTGTCGAAGCGCCAGCCGGCGACGCCGACATATTCAACACTGACGGAATGGACCTTGGCTCCTTTGACATGCCTGATTCATTCGGCGGCGAAGATTCCGCTCCCCAAGAAGAGGGAGCCCTGCCTGGCGAAACTTTGGGCGAGACCGATGAGGCCACCGCGAGCGCTCTTGGCGACTTTAACATTCAGGACACGGACAGCCAGCTTTCCAAGGCGGGCGACGACTTTGCTTTGGAAGGAAGCGGCGATGACTTTAGCATTCCGGGCTTCTCGGAGGAGGGCGCCGATCCTTACGCCAACCAAGGAAAGAAGGGCGGCGTAGACCAGGTTGACTTTAGCGGAGCCGTGACAGGCGACGGAAAGCAGCGGACTTCACTTACCGAAGAAGAATACGCCAGGTTCAAGAAGAACTTGCGCGACTATCCTCTTAACGTGCGCATTGCCGTTGAGGACATGATCGCCAAAAACGAATTCACTGACGAAGTCGTTTTTGAAGTAATCGAAAAAATCTTAAAGAAAGTCACGGCCAGACAGCTTGCCAACCATTTGGAAAAGATGCTTGACATAAGCCTGCCTGTTCCGCGCGACTACGAGCGCCGAAGCGCCGAAGAATACGAGGCCTACAAGGCTTCTTTTGCCTACCAGTTAAAGAGCAGAATCCTTCCGGCGATTATAATCGGCGTTCTTGCGGCGATGATTTTGTTCTGCGTCGGCTTCTTGGGCCACCGCTACGTCATAACTCCTCTGACAGCCGAAAAGCTTTACAAAGAAGGCTACACGCTGATTGAGCATGACGAATTCCCGCTTTCAAAGAACAAGTTCAACGAAGCGCTTAAATACAAGTCAAAGAAAAAATGGTTCTTTAAATACGCCAGGGCTTACAGGGCCAAAAAGCAGTACGACTTGGCGGAACTCTTTTACAGCAACATTCTGAAGCGCTTTGACCACGACAAGCAGGCCGGCCTTGAGTACGCCCAGATGGAAGTTGAGGACTTGGCCAACTACGAGCTTGCCGAAGAAATTCTCAAGCGCGAAGTTTTGGACAACCACGTCAACGACCCCGACGGAATTTTGGCCTTGGGCGACACTTACCTTGAATGGGCCACCGAAAAGGATCCCGCCAAGTTCGAGGACGCCTATGAAACTTATTCAAAGCTCCAGCAGCTTTACGGAACTAAGAATCCCAATCTCTACCAGAGCCGCTTCTTGCGCTACAACATTCGCACCGACCAGTTGAGGAACGTTTTGGAGCTAAAGGAATTCTTCTACGGCCAAGGCGAAAAGTCTTTGTCAGCGGCGGATTGGACGGAGTTGAGCGGCTATCTTATGGACAAGCAGCGCGGCGAGCTTCCGCTTGACCAAGAATTCCTGCGTGGAAAAATCGAGGACGTGCGCGACATGATTCTCTTTGCGGTAAAAGCCGCTCCCGAAGATCCTGTCGCCAACTACAATTTGGCCAGATACTTGGTTCAAGTAGGGGACCACATTAAGGCGATGCAGTCTTTGAAGCACACGGAAGAACTGTTTGACAAGGCCACCAACTTGCGCAAAAAGGCTATTTACAACCAGTTGAACAATTACAGGCTCTTGGGCGAGCAATACTTGTATGACCGCGAGTATATTTTGGCCCGCGAAGAATTTACAAAGGGCTTGGGCTTGTTCGAAAGAAAAAATCGCTCGAGCAATTTTGACTCTGACAAGAATGTCGGCGTGATGTATTCAGACATGGGCGATTTGGAATACTTTATTTCAGGCGACTTGGACGCGGCCCGCATGAATTACCAAAAGTCAATCGACAACAAAAACGACACGCCGTCAATTCGCTACAGGGTAGGCTACATAGACTACCAAGGCGAGGATTACCAAAACGCGCTTGGAAACTTTATCAAGACAAGCCAGCAAGTTCCCGACGATTCGCACATGATGTTGGCCTTGGGCAACACCCTTTCTCTAAAGGACGACAATTACGCCGCGCAAGGCTATTACAAGCGCTTGCTTGACCACCTTGACTTGGTTCGCGAAAAGTTCGGAATCGTTTCTCCGCAAACCGACGAGCGC
Source organism: Treponema sp. (assembly GCA_017645785.1). Lineage (GTDB taxonomy): Bacteria > Spirochaetota > Spirochaetia > Treponematales > Treponemataceae > Treponema_D. The sequence goes on along the minus strand of JAGCNW010000008.1, from coordinate 33,668 downwards.
GCGGGCGACATGGTTGAAATTTACATGAAGGCCGCCAACAACTTGGGCGTAAGCCTTTTCCGCATCGCGCGGCAAAGCGGCTCAAGCTCAAAGAACGCCGCTTCTTTGGTCAACTTCCAAGACTCAATCCGCTACTACGACGCTTTGACAAGAAATCAAGAGACTATGGTCCGCTTGCCGGGAAGCAACTTGGCGGAGATGAACTTGCGCTACGCTACGCACCCCTTCCCGAAATTCGAGCCGGAAATCTACACAGACATTCCGCGCGTCCTTGACGGCGAAAAGGGCCTTGAACAGTGAAAATATACTGTCCTTATGTCGGCATTCTGTGGAAACGCCGCCTTATAGTTCTATACAAAGAAATTTTTAGAAAGTCCATCCACTTGTGCTCTTGCTTTGTTCCCTTGCTTTTAAAGTTCGCCTACAAAACGACAATCGGCCTTTTGATTTTCGCGGCGGTCTTTTACACTTTGACGCAGGCCTTGTCCTTGCATGGAAAAAAAGTTCCTTTGGTTTCTGACATAACCGACATGGCCGCCCGCGAGCGCGATAGGGGAAAATTTGTGTTGGGTCCTTTGACCCTTGTTTTGGGAATTCTTTTTTGCACTCTTCTTTGTCCGCAAAAGGCGGCGGCGGTCGGAATCTTGGCGCTTGCCTTTGGCGACGGTCTGGCGAGCCTTGCCGGAAAATTTTTAGGAAACCTTCACATTCCCCATACCGGCGGAAAAACTTGCGCCGGAAGCCTTATGTGCTTTGTCGCGATATTTGTCTCTAGCTTTTGCGTCTTGCAAAGAACCGACGCGGCGCTTGCCATCGCTTTTTGCGGAATGTTTATAGAAGTTCTTCCCCTAAAGGACTTTGACAATATCTTGATTCCCTTGCTGTTGGGAAAAATGGCCCAATATCTTTAGGTGTAAAGCTTGTGCAGGGCGGACAGGGCCCTCATCGTTCCTACTATAAGCAATATCGCTCCGACGGCCGAAAAGGCTAGAACCGCGCTTGTGTTCAAAATAAAGCAGCCAAATTCAATGCAAAAAATTCCAATGCCCATGCGAATGTAAAGGGAGTTTTCGTTGAGCGCCGCGTTTACGGCGTAAGAGGCCGCGGTCAAAATTATCGCGACGGCGTAGGTGAGTTGGACAAAGTTGTTCCAGCCTATTTCTATAGAAAAAGACGGCGTTATTTTCGTCGTGTTCACGGGAACGATGTTGGCCAAGGCGAGCGAAAAGACCAAAAGCACTATGATGTTTTGTTCCGTTTCAAGGCCCTTGCTTTTTGAGGAGAAAATCGAGGCCGCGAAAAGGCTTACGACCGAGAGAGTTCTTCCCCAAAAAAGCGCGCGGCCGGCGATTACCAAAAAGCTGGGCAAATTCTTTTGAACCGTCTCCAATGGGATGAAAAGGCGGGCGAATTCCGGCAGGCAGCCCAGCAAAAACAAAATCAAATAGGCGACTTCGCTGGAAGGGGTTTTTTCAAAGCGCGCGTAGATGTAAAAGGAAATGGCCGGTATGTAAAGGGCCATAAAAAGGCATGAAAGCGCGACGGCCAGGTAGCAGGGCGAAAAAAGGCTGGCGTCTTTTAGTAAAACGCCGTAATTAAGGAAACTTTCGCCCTTTATGACAGAATTCATTCTATATACAAAGTATGCGCACGTAAAAAGCGAAAAAAACAAAAAGAAAGTGGAAAATGTCAGTGTGTATCGGTTTCTGGTTTTTAAGGTCATTTGTTTCATTATATATTTTTGTCTTTTTTTGCTCAAGATGATTTTTTTTATGCCGATAATTACTGTAAGGAAGGGAAACATGAAAATAGCGTTGATTGCAGGTTTTATTCTCGCCTCCGCCAGCCTTTGCTTTGCCGGCGATGCCGCTGCATTCAAAGACATCGGATTCTCAAGCGACGGAAGAATTTATATTTTTGGCCAGTTCGGAAAGACCGATGTAAAATTCCAGCCATACGCCGAAATCTATACGATTGACGTTGAGAAGAACGAATATGTTCCCGGCGGCGTTTACAAAAATTTGGAACCGAATTCAATGAGAAGCGGAAGCCAAGTCTACGAAGACTTGCTCGCCAAGCATTTTCTTGACATAAAGAAATTTAATTGCGCTCCGTCAGCCGTTGACGACGTTCTTTACGTTTTGGAAAGCGAAAAGAAAAAAGGCGAGGACTTGATTGAATTCAAGAACTATGGCGAAGACGGAAGCGAACGCTTGACTTACAAGGTCCGCTTGGTTCCGACCCTTTACGGACGCGGAAAGGACTTGCGCTCAAGCTTCTTCATCAATCTTGACGTTTGTGACAATGACGGCGCTCTTGTAAAGTCTTACAAGGTCGGATCGCCCGACATCAAGAGAAAGGGCGTGAGCGCTTACAAGATTGTCCGCATTTTTAGGGACAAGGCAAAAAGCGGCCTTGTGTTTGTGGTGGAAAAAACTGTCGAAGAACCTGCCGGCACCTCCATCCGGTATATGGTCGAAACAGTTAAATTATAAAAAAAAGTGGTTGGAAAAACGGCGCTTTCAACAGCCGCTTTTCTTCAAAAAACCTCCTGTGTTAAGTTGGCGTTGCCAACCTAAAGCCGCGCGGGCCTAATGTGTGTGATTTGGTCCGCGCGGCTTTTTTTTTTGCCCGCGATTTTGTCACTTTCCTGTGTAAACGTTTTTGTCCGAGATTTTCCAATCGTCCTTTGACGCGGGCCGCCAGTTTTGCGCTATCGGAACTTGTACGCGCATCAGCGGCTTTACTTTTGAAGAGCCCTTTTGAACCGCTCCCTCTATGGTGGCTGGGCCCTGCCAAGCCTTTTTGTCAATCGCCATTTGAATTTCCGAAGAAAGTTTCCAGCTGCTTTTTCCGTTCTTTATTGTGTAGTAGGTGAGCGCGTCCATAATTTTTTGAGTGTTCCTGTCCCGCAAAAAAATCGCGTCGTTTGTGGCGGAAATGCTTTTTGGCCCTATGTCAAAATACAAGTCCCTCCAAGACGGAGAGGCGCGGCCGGTTTTTGCAAGGTTCAGCTTGGAGCCGGTTTCGCTTTCGCATGCGCTTGGGTCCGCGGTATGCTTTAAGTGCAAGGCGATTTTTTCGCCGGCCTTGGCTTCAACGGGCGGAAGCTTGTAGACGACATCGTTTTGCGCGCAATAAAGCTCAATGCCAAAAAGGTTTCCGTCTTGCAGCGCTTGGATAATTACGTAAGGGCTTTCGGCCGCGGAAGTTTTTGTCGCGCTTCTTGTTTCCGGCTGGACTTCGACAAGCGCGCAAAGGGGGAGTCGTTCGTTGTAGCCGTCAAAGGGCAGCGCGAACGTAAGGCTGTTGCCGCGCGAATCCTTTATTTGGCTAAAGAGCTGGTAGCGGCCGCCAAGGCCCGCGCTTTCTTCAAGATTGTAAATGACAGACTTTCCGTCGCCGCAGGAGATTGCGTTGGCCTTTATGGAATTTTCTCCGATCGCGTCCAGGGATGCTTCTTGGCCGTCTTCCAGCCTTGAGACAAGGCCGCTTTGGGCCGTGACTTTTTTTGTAAAGTCAACCTTGATTGTCCTTGAGTCGATTACGCTTGCGTTGAGAATGCAGGGGCTTTCTTCCGCTCCCAAGGCTTGGAAGCCCTGGCTTGTCAATTGGCAGGACGAGTGGAAGACGCTGAACAAGGTTCCAGCCACAATCGCCGCCGCAAGCAAGAGGTACTTTAAAATTTCCCCCGGCCCCAATTCCGGGTTCTTAAAAATGTGTCTTTTCATTTTCGCTCCTTTAATGTGAAATTATGGCCCGCCAAAAAAACGGTCCGTATATATCATTCAATTTTTTTTGCTTTTTTTGGTCTTTTTTGGGCCTTTTTTTGAAAAAAGTTGAATTTTTTTTTGTTTTTTTATATAATCTTCCGAATTATGGCAGAATTGTTGGCTCCGGCCGGAAATGTAGAGTCTCTTGACGCGGCGATTGGCGAAGGCGCAGACGCGGTATATTTGGGTCTAAAAACTTTTAACGCGCGCCTCAGAAGCTCAAATTTTTCTTTTAGAGAATTTGAGGGCGCCGTCTCTTCCCTCCATAAAAAGGGAAAGAAAATTTACGTCACCGTAAATACTGTTTGCGAGGAGCGCGAAACCGAGCGCCTCTACCGCTTTTTGGCCTACCTAAACCGCGTGGGCCCGGACGGCTTGATTGTCCAAGACTTTGGCGTCATCCGCATGTGCCAGGAATTCTTTCCAAATTTGGCCTTGCACGCTTCCACTCAAATGAACGTTGAATCCGCCTCCGCCGTGAACCTTTTGGGAAAAGAAGGCTTTAAGCGCGTGGTTCTTGCCCGCGAGCTTGGCTTGGAGGAAATCAAGGACATTAAGTCCAAGACCGGCGTGGAGCTTGAAGTTTTTGTCCACGGAGCCTTGTGCGTAAGCGAGTCGGGCCTTTGCCTCTTTTCCAGCTTTTTGGGCGGAAAAAGCGCCAACCGAGGAATGTGCGCGCAAGCCTGCCGCCGCTTGTACACGACGGAAGGCGGCGGAGGAAATTTTCAGGGCTATTATTTTTCTCCTTGCGACTTGCAATTGATAGATAAAATTCCAGACCTTGTCCAAGCGGGCGTGGAATCCTTTAAAATCGAAGGCCGAATGAAAAGCGCCGAATATGTCGGAAGCGTCGTCGCCGCCTATCGTTACGTCTTGGACCATTGGCAAGAAAACAAAAAGGAAGCCGTCGCCGCCGCAAAGCGAATGTTGGCCACCGACTTCGCCCGCGCAAAGACTTCGTACTGGTACAACTTTAAGAGCGTCCAGGACGGCGTTGAGGGAGCGGGAGAGCAAATACTCAATCCCAACCAGGCGGGCGGAACGGGCATTTACCTCGGAAAAATCGCCTCGCAAAAATACGCTCCCAAGGAATTGATCGACGCGGCCAAAGAAGCCGGAAAAGAGGGCGGAGTCCAGCTTGCCTTGATAAAGGGCGGCTCCTACGACCCCGATCCGGGCGACTCAATCCGCATCCACAAAAAGAACGACACCGGCCGCGAAAGCCACAAGGTTCGTTACGTCGAGACCGACAAGCAGGGCAGACGCTGGATTGACGTTCCCGGCGGCTTTGGAGTTGACGACGAAGTTTATCTTTTGCAAACAAAGTCCATGTCAAAGCGCTACCCACGCGTTTTGCCAAACGATCTCGGTCCCTTCAACCACCAGCCCCGCGACGAGCTTCTTCCTGTCATGGACTTGACGCCCGTTCAAAAAAACGAACTGGATTATTTTCCCGAAGGAACCTATGTCCAGGTTTCTTCCGTCGCGGACGTTTTCTCGGCGCAAGCTCTCAATCCTGTCCGCATGATTCTTGAATTGAACAGCGAAAGCGCCTATGACTTGATCAACAAAAAAACTGTTTTGCCTTTTTCAAAAAAGCAAATGATTTTTTCGCTGGACCCCTTCTGTCCGCAGGGAATCGAAGAAAAGCAAATCGAGCAAATCTCCGCCCTTGTCGATATGGGCTACAAAACTTTTGTAGCGAACAATTTGGCGCAAGTCTCGGCGTTAAGGCAAAAGGGCGCCAACATAATCGCCGGCCCTTACTTGTACGCCTTTAACCGCTGGGCCGTTTCTTGGCTCGAAAACTTGGACATAGGCGCCTTTGTCTCTCCTTACGAAAATTCAAAGAAGAACTTGGAAGGCATTTACGAACCAAAAGTCCGCGGCCGCGTTTTGATTCCCGTCTACGCGTATCCGGCCTTGTTCCGCATGCGCTTCAAGCTGCCAAAGAATTACGACTTTACCTACTTTAGCGACAAGGAAGAAGTCGCCTTTAAGGTCAACTCGACCGCGGACGGCTCTTTTGTAATGCCGGAGGCGCCCTTTAGCATCGTTGACAAAACCGCCGTCTTGCAGGGCGAAGGCTTTAAGCGCTTTTTGCTTGACTTTTCAAAGACAAAAGTCGGGCGCCAAGAAGTCAAGGCCGTCCAATTGTCTTTGGCCAAGCAAAAGCCCTTGGAAGGAGTCTCGCGCTTCAACTGGAAAGAAGGCTTTTATTCAATCTCTCCCGAAGACTACAAGGCCCGCTACGACAAGGGCTCGGCCGCGGATTCCGCTCCTGCGGCAAAATCCTTTGGCGCCAAGAGACCGCCCAAGGAAGCTCCCAGGTCCGGAAAGGGCAGGGCGTCCAAGGGCGGGCCTAAAGGCAGGCGCCGCTAGATCTTAAAAGACTGTTTCCGTTTCGCCGGAGTCTCCGCTGGCCGCGGCCGCGTCTGCCAAGGCCTTTGCCGTGGCTTCTTCGGCGGCGCTTTCGTTTTCGGCGGAAGCGGCTTCCGATTCGTCGGCGTCTTCAGCCTTGCTGAAGCGCTGCTTGAATTCAATCTTTTCCGCGATGATTGTGACGCGGCTGGTGTTTTTCCCTTCCGGGGTTTTCCAGCGGTTTTGCTTTAGGCGGCCGACCACGCTGAGGCCGCGGCCTCTTTGGCTGAACTTGGCGCAAATCTCGGCAAGCTTCCCAAAGGTTTCCACGTCAAAGTACGACACTTCGTTTTCGTACTCCCCCGACGCGGCTTTTTTGTAGTAATGGTTCACCGCGATGGGAATCTTGCAAATTGGAAACCCGTTTGGCGTGGTCCTAAAGTTGGGCTCGCGCGTGATGTTCCCCTCCACCACAAGACAGTTGATGTTGTTCATAAACAACTCCTTAAAAAATGATTTGTGAAAAGAAACCAAAAGGCGCTTTTCGCATATAACATATATGCGATATGGGAGTAAATTTTACTTTTTTTGAAAAAAAATGCAAAAAAACGCGAAAAAACGCGAATTTTTTTGATTTTGACACTCGATTTCGTTGGAAACGAGGCCTCATAAGGCATTGCAGTCGCGCTTACGCGCTCCGCGCGGCTATAGGTTTTTTACCAAATAAATCATGTAAAGCTGAACGTAGACGTACAAGGAATCTTGGTCTGTGATTTTTTGCATGTTGGGAGTTTTGCAAAGAGTCTCGGCCAAGTCTTGGATTCTGTCAATCGTAAAGCTTTGTCCGCTTATCGTGCGCAAAACTTTTCGCATGTAGTCGCGGATAAGGGAGTTGACGTCTTCGGTGAGGTTTAGGTAGGCCTGCTTTGTGAGCATCCTGTTCCATTGCTTTTTGTATGAATTCAACTCGCGTTCGATTGTGGATCCTTCGGGAACGATGTTGCTCTCGACCTTTTTGGCGGCGCTGATGAGGGAGTCCTTGCGCGACTCGTTCTTGTGGCTGGTCTTTGGCTTTTCTTCCGCTTCTTCAAGCGCTTCGTGAACGTTTGAAGGACCTGAGCTCTTCTTTTTCTTTGCGGGCTTTTTGTTGAACAAGCCGATCAGCCAAGAGAAGAAGGGAATCGTGTACCAGAAGGGCAAAAGAATTTTTGCGTTGGCCAAAATAGTTTGGCGGTTGAGCATAAGCAAAGTCGAGTAGGGCAAGAGGTTGTCGCCCAAGAAAAGGTTGGCCGAATTTCCGACCTTGTTGGAGCGCGACATCTCGATGTTCAATACGCTTAAGAATGTGGCGTTCAAAAGGGCGTACAAAACGGGATTCAGCTTTTCGACCTCGTGTTCAAGGCGGTCGTTGAAAGCGGCGTCGTCCATCATTTCCTTTTTCTTGTCGTAGTTCTTTAGTATTTCGTACCACTCGCGGGTCAAGTTGTCGTTGATTGTGTCGTGCAGCTCGTTGCACATCCTTATCACAAGGGGGAACACCTTTTCCTTGTAAATAAAGTAGCGGGCGCCGCTGGCGGTTTTAAAGACGAGCAAGTTTGGAAGCTCGTTGGGCATCGCGTCCGTCGTTTCCTTTTGGAGGAATTCTTTAAGCGCGTCGTCCTTGTATTGTCCTTGCAAAGGAACGCCCTTTGCGTCTGTGAACTTTAAGATTCCGTCCATAGTGAAGAAGTAGGGCGGCATCTTCATATGGTTCTGCACTGACTTGAGCGCGTTCTCCTGCTGCAAATTTTTTGCCGACTCGTTTTTGTAGAACGATGTTACGATTTCAGAAATCGCGACAGCCTGCAAGACGTTGACGTCTTCCTGGGTGAAGTCCTTTACCTTTTCGTAGTCTTGCTTGATAAAGTAGCAAAGCTGGCCCCAAAAGTAAAAGCAGTCGGCGGAATTTTTGAGGGACTGCAAGGCCTCTTCCGGAGACTTTACGAACTGGCTGAAAAAGTTCTTAACAGAAATTTCTTTTCCGGGATTTGAAATGCGCAGCTTTTTGAGGTAGTAGTCGTGGTATTCGTCCTTTTCCAGCATGTGCTGCATCTTTTCCAAACTGGCGGTGACCAAGATTGAGACGGGAACGTTTCCGGGAAAGATGATTGACGGCAAGTTCATCGGAACGATGATCGCGTAAAGATTTTTGTCGTCGGGCTTTTGGTTTTTAAGAAGCTCAAAGATGATGTCGGTGTATTCGGACTTTATCAAGACTTCGTTGGGAGTTTGCTTTGGCATGTCCTGAATCGTCGGAAAGGGAACCGTCGCGTTGTTCTTGATTTCCTTGTAGCGCTCGGCGAAAGTGGCGTTAAAGTAGCCTGTGACAAAGATGACTCTTTTGGCCGGGTTTGTCTCGATGATCGCGATTTGCTTGCTTTGAATCAGGGGCTCAAAGGACTTTTCAAGCTGGGGAACGGGGTCTCCAAGATAGGGGACTAGGTCAGGTTGTTCCTCGACGTTTTTCGCCGCGTAACGCTTTACGTAATCGACGAATGAGGAATATAAAATAAAAGGCGACTTCTGCTTGCTTGCGTAAAAGCGGAGCAGAACTCCCATGTCGCTTGTGGCTGCCATATTCCATAATTTTAGCGCGCTTGTTCAAAATTTTCAACTGTTTTTTGCCCCTACTAGTAAAAAAGTATGAAAGGCGCTAATATAAAAGCATGCTTTCAGAAAGAATGAAGAACTTGGACCCCTACAAGCCCGGCGAGCAGCCGTGCGACAGGGAATACATAAAGCTCAACGCAAACGAAAACCCTTATCCGCCGGCTCCCCAAGCCGCCGCCGCCACCGTGCGCTTTTTGCAGGAAAACCCGCAAAAACTTGGCCTTTACCCGGACCCCGACTCGGGCGAGCTTAAGGCGGCCTTGGCCGACCTTTTGAACAAGTCGGGCGGCGTTTTGTCCAAGAACCAGGGCTTTGACGGCGGCTTTAAGGTCACCCCGGACATGATTTACGTGGGGAACGGAAGCGACGAAGTTTTGTCCTTTGTCTTTTACGCCTTCTTTGATTCCGACAAAAAATTGGTCCGCCCCGAGCATTCCTACAGCTTTTATCCGGTTTACTGCGGCTTTTACGGAATCCCCAGCGACATCGTTCCCCTTAAGGGCGACTGGAGCGTCGACGTTGACGAGATGATTTTTAGGGCCAACAAAAACCATTCGTCTACGATTGTGGCCAACCCAAACGCTCCCACTTCGCTGGGCTTAAGCCGGGACCAAATCCGCGCTTGGATGCGCCGCTGTCCCCGCGACCGCGTTTTTGTCGTTGACGAAGCCTACGTCGATTTTGGCGGAGAGACCGTTCTTCCCTTGCTTGCGGAATTCAAAAACCTTGTTGTCGTTAGGACCTTCAGCAAAAGCTTGTGCGGAGCGGGTCTTCGCTGCGGCTACATCGTCGCCAACCCGGAACTCGCGCAGGCTGTGACCACCGTAAAAAATTCTTTGAACCACTTTCCCCTTGACGCCTTCACGCAAAAGTTCGCGTTGGAAACATGCAAGGCCGGCGACTATTACGCGGATTGCGCCAAAAAAATTGTGGCAGAGCGCGACTCGTTCATAGAATTTTTGCGCGAGCGTTCGTGGAATGTTTTGCAAAGCCAAACAAACTTTGTCTTTTGCCAAAAGAACGGCGTTGACGGAAAGTCCGTTTACGAGGCGCTCAAAAAAGACGGCATTCTTGTCCGCCGCTTTGACACGCCCGGCATAGAGCAGTACCTTAGAATTACAATCGGAACGGCAGAACAAATGTCGGCGCTTAAGGCCGCGATCCAAAAATTTTAGGCTTTGCGGTATTGATAGGAGAAACGAAAATGAAACTTCTTTTAATCTCAGACTTGCATGGAAATGTTGACAACTTGCAAAAATTGGAAGGCGAAATAAAGAGCGCCGACGCGGTTTTGTTCGCGGGCGACTTCAGCAAATTTAAAAAAACTGAGACAGGACTTCCTTGCGCCGAAAAAATGCGCGAGCTTTGCCCGAACCTTTTTGCCGTTCTTGGAAACTGCGACGAACCTGAGCTTTTGGAATCAATCGAAAAGCTCGACATAAGCGCCCAGCACGCGCTCGCTTGGTTTGAAGGCCTTGCGATAGCGGGAAGCGGCGGCGGCTCAAAGTTTACCGGCGAAACTCCCAACGAGCGCGACGAAGACGACTTGCAAACGGACTTTGACGTTATAAAGAATTCCGGCTTGGAAGAAGAAGGGCAGTGGAACAACTTGATTTTGATCAGCCACAACCCGCCCAAGGCGCAAGGCATCGATTCGCCGGCGCCCAACGTTCACGCCGGAAGCCAAACCTTCACTGACTTTATCGAAAAAACAAAGCCTCTCGCCGTTTTGTGCGGCCACATTCACGAAGGAGTCGGTGTTGAAAAAATCGGCGGCACAGTCGTGGTAAACCCAGGCCCCTTGTGCGAAGGCAAGTACGCTGTGATGGAAATAAAAAAAGACGGCGACTCTTGGAAAGTTGCCGACACGCAATTAAAGAGCCTGTAATTATACAGCCCCGCCCAGGGGCTCCAATTGCCAGCTTCTTATTTTTCCCACGCCTTCAAGCTCTGTCTCAGGGGCCGCTTCAAAATCGTACAATTCCTTTAATTGAGAGTAGACGCTTTCTGAAACGTTGATGGTGTTGGGCAAGCAGTTTTTATGCAGCGCGTCTGCCAAAGCCATGGGCTGGCCCCACGCGTTGAATATGAAGTTTTGGTTTCCCATCAAGTCAACCACGATGGGGCCGCTTGCGATTCCGATTCTCAACTGCAAGTTCATTCCGCTTTGCGTGTTGGTCTTTTTTAGAATGTTCAGAATTTCAATCGCAAAGTGAACCATCTCTGTGGCGCTGGCGTCGTTTTCCGAGTTTACTCCTGAAACGGCCATGTAAAAGCTTCCAAAACTTCTAAGTTTTTCAACCCTAAAGGAGTCGGACGCGCTTTCTATTTTTTCAAAGAGGCTTGAAAGATATTTTGCCAGGCGCTCGATGCCCATTCGATTTGAAAACTTGGAGAAGTCAACCACGTCAAGAACCATCACGCAAACATTTGGAAAAAGGCTTGTGGTGGAGCTTGAAGTGTCGATGTTTTTGCGGCTGCCAGACATTGTTGTGTAAAATTTGAGCAATTCCCTGGCCCTTTTGTTGGCGTGCGAAAGGCGGCTTATTGTTTGCGCGTCGGGGTTCTCCACCGTAAAGTACATGATGAAGAGCGTCGCCGAGCAGCCAAAGCCGACCAAAAGCAGTTCCTTGTTGAACAATTGGGCGATCGCTATGATGCCTTCCATGATGCAGAACGATAGAATCGAGAACATCTTTGACAATTGGATGTTGCGAAAGTTGAGCATCATGATGAAAATTACAAAGGCCACTGAGAAAGTCGAGAATATGTAAATCAAGTCGGACGGAAAGCCGTATGAATAAAGCTTTCGGCCGTAGCCGTTGTAGTAAAGGGTGTTTATGCAAATCAAGCCGGTTATGACTAATGTTGCGATTCCCAAAAACACTATCACGCCTTGCTTGATTTTTTTTCTGTATTCCGGAAGCTTGTTGCTCATTGTGCAAGATATGGCGTAAACGTCAATGCAGTAGATGTAGTAGAGCATGACTATCAAGTAGGCTTTGCTCAGTATTGCGTTTATGATGGGGTATTCGTCGCGGTTGTCTATCGAAATTACGCTGGCGATGTCCAGGGACAAAAGAACCAAGACAAGCAAAATTAAGACTTTGTATATTCTGTTTTGAAGCGAGTCCCACTTTACTTTTTTAAAGAAAGCGAAGGCTAGAATTATGGTGAAAACAAGACCTGCTATTTGAAATTCTATGGAAATAGGCATACAGTCTATTATAGCTCGCTTTGCTCGCTTTTGCAAGTAGGAAGTTATTGACGTTTGCGCCTTTGGCGCAAAGGCAATAACTCGCTTTGTCTATTTTTGCAATAATTATTTGTCCGAGTCTTTGACGCTTTGGCAAAGGCGGAAGCCCAAGAAATTGTAGCGTTCCGTCGGGTCGTAGCCGTAGCGGTCTCCGCAGTAAATGAAGCCTGTGTATGGCGACCAAGAGCCGCCCCTGCAAACCCTTTCTTTTCCAAATTCGGGGCCTGTCGCGCGCTCAACGCCGTCGGTTTCCTTGTAGTCGGCAAGCCAGTCCCAGCAAAATTCCAAGACGTTTCCGCTCATGTCGTAAAGGCCGGACGCGTTGGCGCGGCCGCTTCCGGGGGCGGCTTGCTCGTCTTTTGCAAAAACCGTTCCCGCCGTTCCGACCACGCGGGTTTCGTTTGCGTTTGCGTCATACCAAGCCACGTCGCCTTCCGTCACGCTGTCGTCGCTTTGGCCGCTCGCCAAGGCTCCGTTTTGAAAGCCTTTTGCTGTTTTGCGGGCCGCGTATTCCCATTCTGTTTCGGTGGGGAGGCGGTATCCGTCCGCTGACCAGTCGCAGGAACATTTGTCCAGCGCGGCGGTGTCGGTGGAGTCGCGCAAAATTTTTCCGTCAAAAGTGTAGCAGGGCTTTTTGCCTTCCATTTCGCTAAGGGCGTTGCACCAAACAACCGCGTCGTACCAGTTTATCATTGTGACGGGCTGGTAGGCTCCCAAGGCTGTCGGAGAAGCGCCGCGCTTTCCGCCCGAACCTTCTTGGCCGGGGTTTGCGAAAGAGTAGCCGTTTTGCTCCGCGTAAATGCGGCAGATGTACCACAAGTTGTAAGTGGTTTCGTATGCGTTCATCTTAAAGGGGGAGACAAAGCGCTCCGCCGTGTAGCTTTGCGTGTTCTCTCCGATAGTGAAAATGTCGTATTCCGCTTGGGCTTGGTCCGCCTTGAACTCCACCATGTTGATGTCGTTAAAGGCCGCTTGGTTTTTGGAAGATTTTTTTATGGGCCGGGCGAACAAGGTCGCGGCAAGCGCTCCGCAAAGGGCGAGCGCGGAAATTGCCGTAAAAGTCTTTTTCATTTCATCGCCTCCAAGTTAAGCTCTTGCGCTTCCAGAGTTTTTTTGAGCCTGCGAATCTCCGCCCTTTTCGCGCGGTTTTTCTTTTTCTTCTCTTCGTAGGTGGAAGACTTTGTTCTGTCCATAAGCGAAAGGCGCAGGAGGGTTACCATTACGGCGAACAAGCAGAGCATAGTGATTATCGCGCAGCCGAACATTCCGTAGCGGGCGAAGGGAAGCTCCACGTTCATTCCCCAAAAGCTTGTGATGAAAGTAGGAACGCTTATCGCCACTGTGACGACCGTGAGTTTTTTCATCACTCCGTTCATGTTGTTGGAGATGATCGAGCCGAACGATTCGCTCATTCTGCTAAAAGTGTTTGAGTATGTGTCGGCCATTTCCAAGGCCTGCCTGTTGTCGATTTCCACGTCGTCAAGCCAGTCCAAGTCGTCCTCGTCAAATTTTAGGAGGCGGGTCTTTCTAAGCTTTTCCAAAAGCAGTTGGTTTGACTTGATTGAAGTGGTGAAGAACACCGTCGATTTTTCCAAGTTCAAGAGCTGCAAGATTTCCTTGTTTTCTACGGCGTACTGCAGTTCCCCCTGAATGCCGGAGGCGCGCCGGTTGATTTCCTTTAGGTAGCGCAAGTAAGTTATGTCGGCTCGGCTCAAAATCTGGATGAGGAAGGCCGGAAAGTCCGAAAGGTTTATGTCCTTGACGCGGCCCGCCGAAAAGTCTTTTAGCACTTCGCAGTCAGTCCAGCAAATTGTTATCACATAATTTTTTTGCAAGATTACGCCGAGCGGAATCGAAAAATACGACACTTCCGCAGTGGGAACAAAAATGGGAAGTCTGGTGATTGTAAGGATGTAGCCGTCGGCCTTTTCGATGCGCGAAAGTTCGTCAGGGTCAAGAATGTCTATGATGTGCTCTTGCTCGATTTTAAATTCTTTTTCGAGCGTGGTTATGTCTTCGCGCGTGACGTTGCGGGCGTCAACCCAAACGCGCTTTGAGCTGATGAGATTTTCTTTTTCTGTGTCAACCAGCTTTTCGCCTTCTTGCTGCCAGTAAGTGATCATCAGCCTTTCTCCAAGTTAGAAATCGCGAAATTATACCAAAATTTCATTTTTTTTGCAATATTTTTTAAATTTAGACGAATTTTCAGAAAAAAACTTATATCTATTATGCAAGAAACTAAAAAAGGAGTAGTTTATGAAAGAAAGAGTTGTTTTTGGGGGAACGGATTTTCCCGGCCCGTTCAAGATTTATTCAATCATAAAGCGGGAGCGGGGGCCCAAGAGCCTTTTGACGCCCCCAAGGAAATTTCCCGCCGCGGCGGACTTTTCTTGGCCGCCCAAAAAGGCCTTTGGAAAAGTTTCGGATTCCGCCCGCGACGAAGGGGACAAGAGTTGACGCCGCGAAAAATGCTGGAAAGCCCAGAAAGCGCCGCCTTCTTTGCCGTAGCCTTGTTGGTCTTTGCCCTTAGCTCCTGCCAAGCCCTTAAACGGGCGGCCGCTCCTGTGGCGATTTTTGACGCTCGCGTTTCTGAAAGCCCGCCGGATTTTTGCGGCCAAGATTCCGGCGGGCTAGACCCTGGAGGTCTTGGCTTGGGCGTGGAATTTGTCGCTTCGAATCTAAGCGGCCGCCCGGTAAAAAGCGTCTCGGTCTTTGTGTCAGTCCAAGAAAGGCAGGAAGACAGCGGGCAAGAAGACGATTATGGGGGAGCGTTTTACGAAGCCTTATGGACATTGGAAGACGGCCTTGAAGCCGGCCAAGAGGAGCAAGTCTTTGTTCCGCTGGAAGACGCGCCGGCCGATTGCGACGCGGACTCTTTGGAAATACAAAGCCTTTATGTGGAAAGCGCCCTTTATGAGGACGGAGAGATTTGGGCTCGGAGAAATTAGTCGCAGTGGGGCGCGGAGGCGGAAGCGTCTGGGGCGCCGACTGAGAGCATTTTTTTCATCGTTCGCCAGCCGAGCTCCGCGCACTTTACGCGGGCGGGCATTTTTGCGATGTCCTGCAAGGCGGCGGCCTCGTCCAAGGATTCAAGCTCCTCGTCGGTTACCGTTCCCGTTATCATGCGCATAAAAACGTCGCCAAGCTTTTTGGCCTCGTCCTCGCTCTTTCCAAGAATCAAGTCGATCATCATGTCGCATGAGGCTTGGCTTATCGCGCAGCCGCTTCCTGTAAAAGAGGCGTCGGCGATTTTTCCGTCAACGACCTTAAGGCTCAGCGTTATGTTGTCGCCGCAGCTGGGGTTCACTCCGTCAAGAACGCAAGTGGCTCCTTCCAACGGCTTTTTGTGCGAAGGATTCAAGTTGTGCTCGTTGAGTATTTCGCGATAAAGTTCCTTTGTGTCCATGTTGCCGTTATTGTAGCGCGCTTTGCGCGCTTTTGCTAGAGGAAGTTTATTCAAGCGCGTCCATTTAGTCCTCTTGCAAACCTTTCTCGCTAGTGTTACAATGTTCACAACAAAAAACACGGAGGGCATGATATGCTTTGTAAAACTTTTGTAATGGGGGGGGGGATATTATAGAAGAAATCTTCTAAAACTCTCTTCAATTGTGTCAGGCGCGCTTCTTTGCGCGGTTTTGTTTTTTTCAGCTTGTTCAAACGCCGCTAGCGGCGGAATTCCCGCTCAATTTTTCGGTGGCGGTGGGACAGGAGAATCCGGTGGAGCCGGTGATTCTGGCGGAAATGGCGGCGGCGGTTCAGGCGATGGAAATGGCGGCGACAATGCCCCGTTCGTTCCTCCTGCAATCGAAATGAAAACCGGACCAGAAATCAACGCGCTGCTTAAAGAGTTGGACTTTACGCAATGCGTTTCGATAGAGCCTTCAAAAACCTTGCCTAAATATTCTTTGTTGCAAAACGCAAAAATTCTTTCCAAGAACATGACCCAAGAGGACTGTCTTAGCGCGTATGCGACAGGACAAATTCCCGGCGCGTGCATTGCTTGGAAAGACGGAACGGTGATTTACTACTACGCTTACGGATATACCGACAGGGGGAACAAAATTCCCCTTAACGCGGATTCAAGTTTCATGTTTTCTTCTGACAGCTGGGACATACCGTTGGCGAATATTGACATAAGCGGCTTTGACACTAAGAATGTTGAAAACGCAAACTTTATGTTCGAGCGCATGGGCGGTTTGACAAGCCTTGACCTGACAGGTTTTGACGCAAGCAGCCTTACAAGCGTCTGGTGTATGTTCAGCGCATGCAACCACCTTAAGCGCATATATGTGTCTGCTGGAACGGACTGGCGCGCAAGCGGAAAAATTACAAACTCAAAAGATATGTTTGCAGGCTGCTGGGCTTTAACCGGCGGAAAGGGAAGCGGAGTTTATTCTAGTGAGGCCAGTTTCCTTTTGGATTACGCGCATATTGACGGTGGCGAAGAAGACAGAGGCTATTTTACCGACGCAAAGCAAAAGCCTGTTTTGCAAAGAATTGAAGTTGACGCAAGCGCGGATTCTGTAAAAAAAGAATACTTTACCGGCGATGCTGCCGACGCAAGCAATGTCAAGGTTACGGCGTATTATCTGGATTCTGACGGCGCGGAGACATCAGAAGTTGTTAGTTCCGGTTTTACCGCCGAACTTGACTCTTCCACTGCCGGACAAAAAGAAGTCACGGTGACTTATAGAAAAGACGGCGTCGCCAAGACCGCGACATACACTGTCAATGTAACGCTTGGTTGTGTCGTCACAGTAAAGCATATGTTCGAGAATCTCGCCGACTCAAACTACGCGACGCTTGAAGAAACAAGCGCGGGCGTGGCCGCCGGAACGACTTACACACCTGCCACGATAACTTATGATTCGGACATTTTCACTTTGGAAACAAGCCTTTCTCCTGTTGTCGTTAATGAAAACAAGACAATCGAAGTGAAATACAAGCGCTCTCTTTGCGCAATCGCTTTTACGGCTGTGTCCAAGGATGGAACGAACCTTCAATTTGACAGTTCATTTAAATCACAAATTGAGGCTATCCCCGGCGTTTCAAAAGTAACCGTACAGACTTTGTCAGACGCCGCCGCGCCCAAACTTTCGATAACAGCAAAAAGTGGAACCAGTTTGGCCAAGCTCAATGACGCGAATTTTGTAAAAGTCAAGGGATATCGAAGGGACGCAAGCTCCGCCATCCAAACGACCTATTCCGAAAGCGCAAACAAGGACGCCAACGGCTATGCAAAAGTTATGAAGCCTAGCTTGAACGGAATGGAATGGAAAATAACATGGCGGCTTCCGACAATCAATATGAAGACGGGAAACTCTTTTTACGCTGACCTTTGGGAGTTGGGGGCGAAGAATGATGCAGTAAGATTCCTTCCTTCAAAGACCCCGCCGGCAGCGAGCATAGCGGCCGCTGACAAAAGACAGATTTCTTTAAATTATTCTTCTGACGGCAGTCAACAAATGGAAGTTTTGGCGTATGCATGGAGAGTTTATGATAGAGATAGCGGAGAATACAGAATTCACTATTACGCTGAATGCGGAAACGACGCTGAGGGCTATCCAAAGATTCCAATCAGCGATGTGGCCGCGATGTTTAACCAGTGTTCAAGATTGCAGTACATTGATTTGTCCGGTTTTGACATAAAGGGTCCCACATCTATGGAGAGTATGTTCAGAGACTGCGCGCGGCTTACGAAAGTGATATTCGGAAAGGTGGACACAAGCAAAGTTGAGACTATGAAAGAAATGTTCTGCAACTGTGAGAATCTTGAAAAATTTGAATATCCCAATTTTGTGACGGCCGCCTGCAAGAATTTGTCATTGATGTTCTATAACTGTTCGTCAACTAAAAACATTGTCATTGACATGTCCAATTGGAATACTTCCAATGTCACTACTATGTCCAACATGTTCGCTAAAAGCTACGCAAAGACGCTTGACATTTCAAACTTTGACATGGGCAAAATTACAGATGTTTCGATGATGTTTGGACAGTGCCCGCAGCTTCAGACAATTTATGTCGCGCCTGGCACGGATTGGAGCAAAAAGTCATGGCAATCGACGGATATGTTCAATTATTGTTTGAATCTTAGCGGAAAGCCAAGCGGCAGAAAGTATTCCGATGGAACTGGAGTCACAACTGACGTGGATAAAAGCTACGCCAAAGTTACAGGCGGCTTCTTTACCGCTAAAAACTAAATCTTTGGAGTAAGATTGATTTTGCGGGCTGTCATTAGGGCGGCCCGCTTTTTTTTTAGTGGAAAAAATATCTGCTTGATAGATATATCTGTGTGTGTTATATTGTATGCATGAGCAAGAGTTTTGAGTTGCCAAAGATTGGCGATATTCTGGTTGAGGAATTTTTGGACCCGCTTGAAATTACGCCTTACAGGCTTGCAAAAGATTTGGGCGTTACAACAAGTTCAATTTTGGATTTGGTTCATAACAAACGGAAAATTTCTATCGAGATGTCTCTTAGACTTGCAAAATATTTTGGAACGACTTCAAAATTTTGGCTTAATATGCAGAATGAATTAGACTTAAGAGAAACGCAAGTCAAAATCGCAAGCGCCCTAAAGAAAATTCCTGTCTGCAAGAAGATAGCGTAGTTTTTCCTTTTTTTAATCCTTATATCCCGCCCATTCCCTTACCCGCGCGAGCTTTTGGCAGAAGATGTCCACTTCTTCGGCGGTGTTGTAAAAGTAGAGGCTCGCGCGCGCGGTGGCGGGAACGCCCAAGTGTTGGCCCAGCGGCTGCGCGCAGTGGTGGCCGGCGCGGATCGCGATTTTTTCGGTGTCCAAAATGCTGGAGATGTCGTGCGGGTGGACTCCGTCAATCGTAAAGGTGACGATGCCGCACCTTTTTGCTCCGTCCTTGTTTCCAACAATGTTGACGTGGGGAATCTCGCTCATCTTTTGAACTAAAAGCGCGCAAAGTTCGTTGTCGTGGCGGGCGATGTTTTCCATTCCAATCTCTTGCAAGTATTCGGCGGCGGCGGCCATTCCTACCGCGCCTCCTACGTTGACCGTGCCCGCCTCAAACTTTGCGGGAACTTCGGCCCAAGTCGCGCCCTCGCGCGTAACGTATTCTATCATCTCGCCGCCGCGCAAAAATGGCGGCATCTTTTCCAAAAGCTCCCGCTTTCCGTAAAGGCCGCCGATTCCAGTTGGGCCGCAAAATTTGTGGCCGCTAAAGGCGTAAAAGTCCGCGTCCAAGTCCTGGACGTTGACAGCGATGTGGGGCAGGGCTTGCGCTCCGTCAACAACGATCACCGCTCCGTTTTTGTGGGCGAGGGCCGCGATTTCTTTTATCGGGTTTGTCGTTCCCAAAACGTTTGAAACGTGGGTGATGGCGACGATTTTTGTCTTTGCGTTTATCTTGTTGTATTCCGCTTGCGGAATCGCGCCTGTTTCCTTGTCGCATTCAAGCCAAACAAGCTTGGCTCCGGTTTTTTGCGCGGCCATTTGCCAAGGGAGAATGTTGGAGTGGTGCTCCATCACGCTTACGACGATTTCGTCTCCCTCGCGCAAGTTGGAAAGCGCGTAAGTGTAGGCGACCAAGTTCAATGATTCGCTTGCGTTTCTTGTAAAAATAATTTCTTCGGCTTGGGCCGCTCCGACAAAGCTGGCAATTGTGGCTCGGGATTTTTGGTAGGCTTCCGTCGCGCGGACGCTCAAATCGTAAAGGCCGCGCAAGGGATTCGCGTTGTCGCTTTTGTAAAAGTTTTCAAGCGCGTCCAAAACTTTTTGGGGCCGCTGAGCCGTGGCCGCATTGTCAAAGTAAATGAGGCTCTCGTTTTTTTTGTCTGCGAAAATCGGAAAGTCCTTTTTGTAGTCGCGCATTATTCGTTGCCTCCGTTCGCGCCGTCTTCCATCGACGCGTCAAAAAAGTCCAAGGCTTTTTGCGCCTCTTGGTCGTCGCCGATTAACGCGGCCACTCTTGCGATTTTTGAGCGGGCCATCATTTTTTGCGCCTCTTCCAAGCTTATTCCGCGCGCGTTCATGTAGAACAAGACGCTTTCGTCCAAGCGGCCGATTGTCGCTCCGTGCTCGCCTTGAACGTCCTCTTCGTCGCACAAAATGAGCGGAATCGATTTGTTGACGACATCGGGACTAAGCAAAAGCGTTTCTTCCAATTCGTTTCCGACGGAACCAGAGCAGCCCTTTTTAAAGTCTATCGTTCCGCGGTAAGTTTTTTTCGCGCTGTCGTTGAGCGTTCCGTAAACGTTCATAAGGCTTTGAGTATCTCGGCCCGTTTGCTCCGCGATAAAGTTCATGTCAAGCTCGCGGTCCTTGTCGAGGCAGTAGGCCGCGTTGTGGACAAAGGCCGCCCGCCCTTTTGCCAGGACGGAGCGGATTCCCTGGTAAATTTTATTGGCTCCCAACTCAAGCTGGGCGATTTCTATCCTTGTGTTTTCCCCGGCTGCGGTTCCGATGTCGTTGAGGTGGACAAAGCCGCTTCCCAAAAGCTGAACGGTGGCGACGCGAATTTTAGAGTCGCGGCCGGCTTGGATTTTTGTCTGGAAGGCGTTGAGGCCGCTCTGCGCGCCGGCCCATTCGATTATGATGTTGGCTTCAACGTTGTCCGCGGCCTTTACCAAAAGGCGCTGGAAGGCGGCCGCGCCGTCTTCTATCTTTGCGCGGACAAAAATCGCCGCGCTTTGGTTAAAGCCTTTTTGCAATTCAAGGACTGCGATGGGCGCGTCGTTTTGGTCAAGGAAAGCGTCAAATTCTTTTCCCATCGCGCCTGCGATTTGCGCGGCCGCTTCTTGGGCTTGCGAAAGATTTTTGTTTTGCGCCGCATTGCCGCTTGTGAATGTCGCTCCGGCGGGAAGCTCGCTTGTCTCCAATGCCGCGGGCTTGGCATTGCGTTCCGCTTCCTCCGAGAAAAGGGCCTTGTTCATTCTGAGCCAGTTCCAAGTGAGGACGGGCAGGGGATTCAAGAGCGTTTCTTTCATAGCGTCCCCTTCATCTCTAGGCGGATAAGGTTGTTCATTTCGACCGCGTATTCAAGCGGAAGTTCCTTGGACACAGGGCTTGCGAAGCCCGAGACTATCATGGCCCTGGCTTCCTCTTCGGGAACGCCTCTGCTCATCAAATAAAAAATCGCGTCGCTTGAGATGCGGCCAATCTTGGCTTCGTGGCCAACGTCGGCCTTGTCGGTCAAGACTGTCATCGCGGGAATCGTGTCGCTCCGGCTCTGGGAGTCCAGCATAAGGCTTTGGCATGAGACGCTTGCCTTGCTGCCATGCGCGTTCTTTCCGATGTAAACGGCGCTGCGGTATGTTGAAACGCCTCCGCTTTTAGAAATGCTCTTTGTGTTTATTACGCTTGAAGTGTTGGGCGCCAAGTGAAGCATCTTCGCGCCTGTGTCAAGGTTCTGGCCTTCGCCGGCGAACGTCACGCCTGTAAATTCGGCGCGGGCCTTGTCGCCAACCAAGTCGCTTTCGGGATACAAGTATGAGATGTGGCTTCCAAACGAGCCCGACACCCATTCGATCGAGGCGCCTTCTTCGACGCGGGCGCGCTTGGTGTTGAGGTTGTACATATTCTTTGACCAGTTTTCGATTGTCGAATAACGCAAATGCGCGCCCTTCTTTACAAAGAGCTCCACGCAGCCTGCGTGCAAGTTGGCCACGTTGTATTTTGGCGCCGAGCATCCTTCGATAAAGTGCAAGTCCGCGCCTTCGTCGACGATGATCAGGGTGTGCTCAAACTGGCCCGCGCCCTTGGCGTTCAATCTAAAGTAAGACTGCAATGGGAACGACAATTTCACGCCCTTGGGAACGTAGACAAAGCTTCCGCCCGACCAAGCCGCTCCGTGGAGCGCCGCGAACTTGTGGTCGTTGGGCTTTACAAGGGTCATAAAATATTCGTGGACCATGGGGCCCCATTCTTCGCTCTTGAGCGCTTCCTCAAAGCCCAAGTAAACGACGCCTTGCTTTGAAACTTCCTTTTGCACGTTGTGGTAGACAAGCTCCGAGTCGTATTGCGCTCCGACTCCGGCAAGGGAGGCGCGTTCGGCTTCGGGGATTCCCAATTTTTCAAAAGTGTTCTTTATGTCGTCGGGAACTTCTTCCCAACTTCCGCTCATTTTTGTTTTGGGGCGAACGTATGAAGAAATGTTCGCGATGTCAAGGCCGCTAATGTCGGGACCCCATTCCGGCTCCTTCATTTGGTTGTAGATGGCCAATGACTTTAGGCGGAACTCGCGCATCCACTGGGGGTCGTCCTTTTCTTCCGAAATCTTTTTTATGATGTCTTCCGAAAGGCCGGACTCCATGCGGTAAAAGTCCTTGTCGGACTCTTCGTATTTGAAGTCGTAGGTGGAACGGTCTATATCCTGTACTTGAATCTTTTCTTTTTCCATAAAACTATAAGTTAGTCAGTTAAATATTTTTCAAAACCGCTTGCGTTAATTTCTTGAACAAGCTCCGTGCCGCCGGTCTTTAGGATTTTTCCCTTGGCCAAAATATGCGCCTTGTCCACGGTCAAGCTTTCCAAAATTTTTGTGGAGTGGGTGATAATCAAGAGGGAACCGTTTTGCGTCCTTTGGAATTCTTCGATTCCCTTGCTCACGATTCTAACCGCGTCTACGTCAAGGCCAGAGTCGGTCTCGTCCAAAATGGCGAGCTTTGGCTTTAGCATCAAAAGCTGAAGTATTTCGCTCTTCTTTCGTTCGCCGCCGGAAAAGCCCACGTTCAAGTCGCGGGAAGCGTAGGAATCCGCCATGCCCAAAAGCGCCATCGCGGCCTTGAGCTCCTTTTGAAAGGCAAAGAGCTTCACGCGCTCGCCGGTCTTTTGCTGGATCGCGCTTCTGATAAAAGTCTCAAGGCTGATTCCCGGGACTTCAAGAGGGTTTTGGAAGGACATGAAAATGCCGGCCTTGGCGCGCTTGTCAGCGGCGAGCTCGGTTATGTCCTGTCCGTCAAAAAGGATTTTTCCGCCCTGGAGTTGGTAGGCCGGGTTTCCCATGATCGCGTTTCCCAGCGTGGACTTTCCGGCTCCGTTTGGGCCCATCAAGACGTGGGTCTCGCCCGCGCCTATTTGCAAATTCAATCCGTCAAGCACGAGCTTTTGGCCCACGCCGACCTTTATATTTTGTATGTCAAGCAAATTTTCCGCCATAATAGTAGCAATATAATGAAAAAAATCATTTATTGCAAGCGTCTGCGCTTGGCGAAATTGGCCCGCATTTGCAAAATCGCGCGAATTGTGATACAATGGAGGAATGAAAGCAAATAGAACAAGCGGCGTTTTGGCCCATCCGACTAGCTTTTCCGGTTCCGCGGGAATCGGAACCTTGGGCCTTCCTTCCTATAAATTCATAGACTGGCTGGCAGAGGCCGGACAAACCTTGTGGCAAATCCTGCCCCTCGGACCTACGGGCTACGGAGACTCTCCTTACGCCTCCTTCTCCACCTTCGCTGGAAATCCCCTTTTGATAGACCTCGACGATTTGGCAAAACGCGGCTGGGCGGACGCGGACTCCATCGTTCCGCCGGACTGGATAAAATTCGACGGCCGCGTTGACTTTGGCGGCGTGGTTTATTGGAAAAATCCCGTCTTGGACTCGGCAGCCGATTATTTTCTAAAAAATTCTTCTTCCGACGACAAGGCGGCCTACCAAGCCTTTAAAAAGCAAAACGCCGCCTGGCTTGACAACTACGCCAGCTTTATGACGATAAAGGCCTTTTACGACAAGAAGGCCGCCGAAGAAAAGACCGCCGGCATTTGGTTCAAGTACTGGCCGGCCGACCTGCGTTCCTGCGATCCTTCGGCCGTCGCCAAGTGGAACGCCGACCATGAGCAAGAAGTGGAGCGGATAAAGGCCATACAATTCTTCTTTGCCCAACAGTGGGGGGCGCTGAAAAAATACGCGGCCGAAAAGAAAATAAAGATAATCGGCGACATTCCGATTTTTGTGGCGCCTGATTCCGCCGACGTTTGGGGCAACCAAAAGCTCTTTCAATTGGAGGAAGACGGAAGCCCTAAATGCGTAGCCGGCGTTCCTCCGGACTACTTTAGCGCGACCGGCCAATTGTGGGGCAACCCCCTTTACGATTGGGACGAGATGGCCAAGGACTGCTACGCTTGGTGGCTTTTCCGCATTCGCCGCTGCCTAAGCTTGGTGGATTGCGTCCGCGTCGACCATTTTAGGGCTTTTGAGGCCTATTGGTCGGTTCCCTACGGAGAGGACACCGCCATAAACGGAAAATGGGTTCCCGGCCCCAACCGCGCCTTTTTTGACGCCATAAAAAAGCAGTTGGGCGACATTCCGATCATCGCCGAAGATTTGGGCGTGATAACCGACGGAGTCCGCGCCCTTCGCGACGCCTTCTCTTTCCCTGGAATGAAAGTCTTGCAATTCGCCTTTAACCCTGACGAAATAAAGCAAAACGGAATGGTCAATCCCTTTATGCCGCACATGTTCTGTCAAAATTGCGTTGTCTACACGGGAACGCACGACAACCAAACTATGCAGGGCTGGCTTGACTCGGCCAGCGGCGAGGTCATCAAAATCGTCGCCCAATACGCCTTTGGCCGCGAGATGGAAGAAAAAGAAGCCCGCGCCTTGTCGGATTCCGGCGAGCTGAGAAAAGCCTTGATAAAGGCGGCGATCGCCAGCGCGGCCAACATGGCCGTGATTCCAATCCAAGACATTTTGGGCGCGGGAGACGAGGGCCGCATGAACGCTCCTTCGACCGTGGGAACCAACTGGACTTGGCGCTTTGACTTGGCCGGCCTTACCGCCGACCGCGCCCGCCGCCTCGCCTTTCTGTCCGCTCTTTACGGCCGTAACATTTAATGGTATAATAGACGCCAAATGAATAAACAAATTTTGGCTCCGTCTTTGTTGTCCGCCGATTTTGGCGCCTTGGCGGAAGCCGTTCAAAAAATAGAGAAGGGCGGGGGAGACGTCGTCCACATCGACGTTATGGACGGAACTTTTGTTCCCGAAGTGTCCTTTGGCCAGGTTGTAGTCCGCTCCTTGCGGCCGCTCACAAAGCTGCCCTTTGACGTTCACCTTATGGTCCAAAATCCGGAGCGGCAAATCGAGTCATTCGCCAAGGCCGGAGCGGATTGGATAACCTTCCACCAAGAGGCCGCGCCCGACACAGCCGTTCAACTTATAGAAAAAATCCATTCCTGCGGAAAAAAGGCCGGAATCAGCGTAAAACCCGCCACCAGCGTGGAAACATTGAAGAATTCGCTCGAATTTGCCGATATTATATTGATAATGTCTGTCGAGCCGGGCTTTGGCGGCCAGAAGTTGATTCCCCAATGTTTGGACAAGATTAGGGAATTGGCGAAAATTCGCGAAAATCTTGGCTTGAACTATAAAATTTCCGTTGACGGCGGCGTGAACGCCCAAACGTTGGACTCCGTTTTGCAAAGCGGAGTTGACATTGTGGTGTCCGGATCCGCTTTCTTTAACGGCTCTCTTGGTTGGAGAAATTAAAGTGAAGAATTGTGTAAAAGGCCTTTTGGCTATTGCCGCGGCTTTTAGCCTGGCTCTCTCGCTTCCTCTTTTTGCCTTGGATTACGGGGCTGCCCGCGTTAAGGCGGCCGGCGCGGACGAGGGGGAGACCGCCCTTTTGGGAGCGGCCTACAACGCCTACGCCGCGGCTGATTACCAGAGCGCGGTTATGCTTTTTAGAAAGGCTTTGAGCGATCCGCAAAACGAGAGCGACGCTTCCCTTTACATGCTGATTATGGCGGAGATGTATTCCCAAAGCTACAAGTCCGCTTTGGCCGACTCCGAATACTTCCTAAAGAATTATCCCGAATCAAAATACGCTCCCCTGATAAAATACCAACAGGGACGCAGCCTTTATTTCCTTGGAGAGTTTGACAAGGCTGTTTTAACTTTGAGCGACTTTTGCCACCAAAATTCCAAGAGCGAAATGTATTCGTCGGCCCTCTTTTGGATCGCCGAATGCTTTTATTCCGGCTACAACTTTGAGCAAGCCCGCCCCCTTTACGAGCGGGTGGTGGACGAGTTCCCCAAAGCGGTCAAGGCTGTTGACGCAAAGTACCGCCTCGACGCGATAAACCAGCGCCTGCGCGAAGAAAAACTTTTGTATCTTTTGCAGCAAACCGGCGAAAGCTACCTTTCTTCAAAAGAAAACTACGAAAAGGCCTTGCGCCGCTACGAGTTGGAAAACGCGATGGGCCTTCGTCCTTCCCAAGAGGAAACTCCGCCGCAAGAAAATTTGGCTGAAGCCGCCGCAGAGGAGGCCCCCAGCGAAAAATCTTCAGAAGTCGCCGCCGAGAGCGAGCCTAAGACAAAGGCCCGTCCCGCGGTATTGACATCGGAAAACTCCGCGGACTATAATTTTATCGACGCTTTGGCGAGGCTTAAAAAATCCGCGGCCGAAGCGCAAACGCTTCTTGACGAAGGCGGGAAAGATCGATGAAAAAGAGTCTTTTGCTTTTGGCGCTTTGCGCCTTTGCGTTGGCTTCAAGCGCCTTCGCCAAAAAAAGCGGCGCGGCCATTCAAGACGGCCTTGTCCGCGTTGAGCCTTCGCGCCAAAGCGGCGCCGTGCTTATTTATCTTGTCAGCGGAAAAAAAGTCTATCCCGTAGTGCAGACAAGCGAGCACGGCCAGTCCAACTATTTGTCTGTTTTTGTTGACGGAAAGGAACGCCGCCTAAACCAAAACGGCCATTGTTCGTATCACTTTGAAGTTGACGACACTTCTATAACCGAGACAATCACTCTCAAAGGCGTGGCGGAAGTCACCGCGGTTTATTCTTTGGCAAAGTCTGACGACGCCGACGCTTTGACAAAAACTTTGGACATACGCCACACTGTAAAAAATTTGGCGGACAAAAAAACTTCCTTGGCTTTAAAGGCTGTCTACAACCTTTGCTTGGGCGAAAACCGCAGGGCCCATTTTTCAACGGCAGTCAACAGGGAAGTGAGCTCTGAGTATTGCTTTGAGCCGTCAAAAGAGGAATGCTGGATTATTTCGAGCGACGGACAAAACGCCGTCGAGCTTGAGCTTTACGGAAAGGGAATCACGGCGCCCAAGCGGGTCGCCGCGGCGAACAAGGACGTGATCGACCTTTCGACCTTGGTCACCCAGTTCACGCCCGGAAATTCCTTTGACTCGATAATGTCTTACAACGATTCCGCCTTGGCGCTTTTTTGGGAGCCGGTTTCTTTGGGAGCGGGCGAGAGCAAGACCTATTCTTACAAGATGAACTTTTCGGTCAATGACTTTCAAAATTCCGGAAGGGAAATTGCCAGCGTCCAAGTCAATCAAGACGGCCAGACTGTTGATTCCGCTTCTGAGGAGAAGTCGGCTGACGGCGACCTCATAGAAACTTCGGTGGATTCTGTTGACCCCGCCAAGATGAACATGGAATACGTTCAGCAGCTCATAAACCATATCAATTCCCTTGAGCAAAGCGACCCAAGCTTGAACAGGCTTAAGATTCAACAGCTTCAAACGGAAGTTGACGAAGTTTTGCAAGCCTTAAGGAGCCGCAAGTGAAAAGCGCGATAGACCAGGCGCGATATCTTATGCGCTCGCGCGACTTTGCGGGAGCGATTCAAGTCCTTAACGAAAAGCGCGGAGTGTACGAAGAAAGTTTTGACTACAACTACACTTTGGGCCTGGCCTTTTTGTACGCGGGAGACACGGGAAGCGCGGCGGGATCTTTTGAAGCGGCGCGAAAAATAAAAATCAACGACGCGAACCTTTTGCTTTGCCAAGCGGCCATCCACTTGCGCCGCGGCAACACCGAGCGCGCGGTCCAATACTACCTTGACATCTTGGACTTTGATCCGCAAAACATTGACGCAAAGCGCTGCCTGGAGCTTGTGCGCTCTCACGGCGACTACGAAGAAATTTGCCGCTGGGTTGACGACGGCCGCATAGAGGCTTATTATCCGCCGCTCGGAGTCAATCCTAAAAAAGTTCGCAACATAGCCGCGGCCTTGCTTTGCGGCGCCTTGGTCGGCTTTTTGGCAGTTCAATTTTGGCCGCGCAATTTTGCAAAAAGCGACAGAGCGGACTTGTCTTCGCTTGTCCTTAGCATTGACGACAGCGGGAACGCCCGCGGAATAAAGAAAGCCTACAACCAAGCTTTGGAATATTTTGAGCAAAGGCGCGACAACGCCGCCCAGCGCGAAGTCAACCGGGTCCTCAATTCCGCGGCTTCCACCGGCCTGAAGCAAAAGGCCCGCTCCCTCATGTCTTACTTTGAGGCGCCGGGCTTTGACAGTCTAAAAGACAACTTCTCCTATAAAGAAGTCGCCGAGCAAACCTCGCTTTATTTGGACTGCTACGTTGACTGGTTGGGCCGCGCCTCCAACGTGGATCAGGGCGACAACTCCCTTTCGTTCGACCTCTTGGTCGGCTACGAAGACCTCAAGGACTTGGAAGGAATCGTCCGCGTTTACTTTGACTTTTTGCCGGAGCGGGGCCTCGATTCCGAAAAGCCCGTCCGCGTTCTTGGCAAAGTCGACGTCGACGGAAAAAAAATCATCCTCAAAGGCCGCTCGCTTTACCAGAGCGTAAAAGACTTTTAGAGCGCGGCGACAAAATTAATTAACAAATCAAAACGCTCCCAGTCACAAAGAGTCTGACAAAACCGCTTGATATCGGCGCTACTCACTGTTTGCGCTTGTAACTATTTCACTTCGCCGCTTTCGCGGCTGCGCAAACAGAGAGTTTTTGCCAGCCTCTTTGCTCCTTCGCGCATTTTGATTGCGTTTTCTCCGTTGCCGCGCTCTAAAGTACAACGACAAAAAAAACGGGCCG
Source organism: Treponema sp. (assembly GCA_017645785.1). Taxonomy (GTDB): domain Bacteria; phylum Spirochaetota; class Spirochaetia; order Treponematales; family Treponemataceae; genus Treponema_D. The sequence goes on along the minus strand of JAGCNW010000008.1, from coordinate 4,851 downwards.
CAAAGGTGAGGCCCAGCAGAGGAAAGTAAAACGCGCGAAGGAGTCGGGCGGTCGGCGGAAATATTCATTTTGCCCCTGCCGCGTTTAGCGGCAGACGAAAATAGTTACAAGGGGCAAAATGTATGTAGCGACGATATCGAGCGGTTCCGACGACCGCACGGCGACTGGGAGCGTTTGTTATTCTATGTTTTTGTGTCGCTGGGACCCGCCTTTGCGGCCCGTTTTTTTATTTTTTATACAAATTACGAGTATTTTCGCGCAAAAGTCTTGAAAATTCTTCATTTATGCTTTAAAATATCCCAAAATTTTGAATAAAATTTATACCTTATGGGTGGAGGTCATAATATATGGCAGAGAAAAAAGAGGCGGCGGCCGCTAACGAAAAGCTCCAAGCTTTGGAAGCGGCGCGCTTGCAAATCGAAAAGCAGTTTGGCCAAGGTTCGCTTATGAAGTTGGGGACGCAAACGGACACGGCCAAAATTGACGTGATTCCGTCCGGCTCCATATTGTTGGACGAAGCCTTGGGAATCGGCGGCTATCCGCGCGGCCGCGTGATCGAAATGTACGGCCCTGAAAGTTCGGGAAAGACAACGCTCGCGCTGCACGCTGTCGCGGAGTCGCAAAAGCTCGGCGGCATCGCGGCCTTCATCGACGCGGAGCACGCGCTCGACCCGGTCTACGCCAAAAATCTTGGCGTGAACATCGACGAATTGTGGGTAAGCCAGCCGGACACCGGCGAGCAGGCTTTGGAAATATGCGAAAACTTGGTTCGAAGCGGAGCGGTTGACATAATCGTAATCGACTCTGTCGCCGCGCTCACTCCGCAAAAAGAAATCGAAGGCGAGATGGGCGACAGCGTCATGGGCTTGCAGGCCCGCCTTATGAGCCAAGCGCTTAGAAAGCTCACCGCGATTGTAGGAAAGAGCAAGTGCACTGTTATCTTCATCAACCAAATCCGCATGAAGATCGGCGTAATGTTCGGAAACCCCGAGACCACAACCGGCGGAAACGCGCTTAAATTTTATTCCAGCGTCCGCTTGGAAATCCGCCGCATCGAAACGATTGACGGAAAGGGCGACGAAGAGGCCATCGGAAACCGCGTGCGTGTCAAGGTCGTAAAGAACAAGGTCGCTCCGCCTTTCCGCAAGGTGGAATTGGACATATACTTTGGAAAGGGAATCTCAAGCGGCGCGAGCCTTTTGGACAGCGCGGTGAAGCACGGCCTCATCGACAAGCGCGGCGCTTGGTACACTCGCGGCGAAGAAAAGGTCGGCCAAGGCAAAGAGAACGCCGTTGCCTTCATCGACAACAATCCCGACTACAAGATGCAGCTTGAAAAGGACTTGCGCCAGAAACTTTTCCCGGGCCAAGTCTTGCGCACAAAGGAAGGCGAGGTTGTCACTGAGGAGCAAATCCGCGCTTACGAAAAGGCGATGAGAGAGAAGGGCGTGGGAACGGGATCCGCTCCCACTGACGCCACTCCGCCCAGCGCTGAGGCAAAGGCCCCGGCAGCGCAAGCCGCCGCTACAACAGCGGCAAAGCCAGCCGCCAAAAAGACAGCGGCCGCTTCTAGCGCCGAGAAGTCTGTTCCCGAGGAGCTCTTTTAATGACTCCCGTCGCGTTGGGCCTTGGCTCCAACAAAAGCTATGGAGGCCGTTCCTGCATGGAAATATTGCGCTCTGCGGTTTCCGAGCTTAGTGAGCATTTGTCCGGACTCGAAGTTTCCGGCGTTTACAAGACCCGCGCGATGTATTACGAAGACCAAGACGACTTTTACAACATGGCTGTGTTGGGATGCGTCAACGACGCCGTCGATGACAATGCGGGCGCCTTTGATCTTTTGGAAAAAATCCACAAGATCGAGGCCGCCTTTGGCCGGGACCGTTCCGCGGAAATAAGGAACGGCCCCAGAAGCTTGGACATCGATATTGAGCTTTACGGCTCGCAAACCATAAACACGGAAAACTTGGTCGTTCCGCACCCAAGGCTCAAAGAAAGAGCCTTTGTTCTTGTTCCTTTAGTGGAGATTTTGGCAAAAGATGCCGATAATATAAAATGGAAAGGCTTCGGCTCCGAAAAAATTTTGGAGTTGAAAGGCGCTCTTACAACGCTTTGCGGGCAGGGGATTGCGTTGGAAATTGACGCGGAGGCCTTTTCATCTTATATAAAAGAGGAAGACTATGGAACAAGAAACGTTGGAACAAACAAAGGCCCTGGAAAATGAGTCCCGCCCCAGAAGAAAATTTTTAGCAGGCCAGTTTGAAGGCCCCCTTGACTTGCTTTGGTGCTTGATTCGCGAAAGCAAGGTTAACATCTACGACATTCCAATCGCGCAAATAACGGAACAGTACTTGGACTACCTTGACAGCATTGTTGTCACTGACCTTACCGACCTCAGCGACTTTTACAGCTGGGCGGCAAAGCTTGTTCACATAAAGAGCAAGATGCTTCTTCCCGTTGAATTTACCAGCGACGACGACGACATGGAAGATCCCCGCCAGGAATTGGTCGAAAAACTCATCGAATACCAAAAATTCAAGAAGCTTTCCGAACTTATGGAAGAGCAGGAGGACGACGCCGCCTACACCTTTGAGCGAAAGAAAATCCAGCGCATGCTTCCGTTTGACGACGCCGAAAGCCAGTGGGAACGGGTGGACACTTGGGAACTCTTGCAGCAAATGCAAAAAATTTACCGCAGCATGGTGTCAAGGAATTCCAACGAAAAGATTTTGAACAGATTCGAAGAGATCAGCGTCAACGAAAAAATCACCCTGATGAACGAAAAGCTTGACGAAACCGGCTCTTGCATGTTCACCGACTTGATCACCCGGCGCGGAAACGAAATGGACGTAATCTGCGCCTTCATGGCCCTTTTGGAAGCCGTAAAGTTCAAGATGGCGACGATTTACCAAAGCCGACTCTTTGGCGACATCAAGATTTGCCGCTATCAGGAAGCGGCTTGATTTCTTCAAACGCCAAGTCGAACTTCATTTGGTTTGAGCATAAGTTTATTTGAACCGTGGCGCGGCCGCGCTTGCGGTTCACTTTGACTATCTTTCCTTCAAAGCCCAAGAGCGGGCCGTCTTTTATCACAATTTTTTGATTTTTGTCAAAATACGCCTTTGAAATGCCTTGAACCTCGCCAAATTTCAGCAAGTTTGAAAGAATTTCGCAGTCGTTTCCTTGCAGGCGCTTGATTTCTTTGTTGCTGTCCAAAAAATGGTAAAAATTCTTTGATTTTATCGCGCTTGCAATGATTTGAGGCGTAAGCTTTTCCGTCGACATAAAGACGTAGCCGGGAAAAAGCGTTTGTTCATATTCGATTTGCTTTGAGTTTCGCATCTTTTTTTTGAAGAATGTGATTTTGGCGGAGGAAGGCAGGCCGTTTTTGAGCAAATTTTCCTCAAAATCCTTCTTAAAGGCCCTTTCGCCCCCGCTTTTTACCATGACGCAGTAGTGTTCCACGCCTTTATTCTACACTTTTTACTATAAATATGCAAGCGTGAGTTGACATAGCGCCTTATTGGGGGTATAATGCAATATTAACCAGATGAATGCAGGCTGTGTGGAGCGATAGGCTCGCGGTCCAGCGCTTCGATCACTTTACCTCGATTGCGCCGGTTCAAAGCGCTTTTTTACGGAACGGCTTTTTTTTAACTGCTTACTACGGAAGGGGGAAGGTGTATTCGCGGCGCGTTTTGTCTGGCAAAAAACTGAAAAAATTGCATTTTTGGAGGCAGTATGGCGGAAAAAATCGCTTTGATTACGGGAATTACGGGCCAGGACGGCTCCTTTTTGGCGGAATTTTTGTTGCAAAAGGGTTACGAGGTTCACGGAATAATCCGCCGCTCGTCTTCCTTCAACACCAGCCGCATCGAGCACTTGTACATCGCCGACTTGATCGAGGACATGCACAAGTACAAGCCGGTTCAGCTGCATTACGGAGACCTTACCGACAGCGAAAGCCTTATCCGCCTTATCCGCGAGATAAAGCCGACCGAAATCTACAACCTTGGCGCCCAGAGCCACGTAAAGGTTTCCTTCGACGTTCCCGAATACACAGCCGACTGCGACGCCACCGGCGTTTTGCGCATTTTGGAAGCGGTCCACTTTTTGGGAATGGAAAAGACTTGCCGCATTTACCAGGCTTCCACCTCGGAGCTCTTTGGCCTTGTGCAGGAAATCCCGCAAAAAGAGACGACGCCGTTTTATCCCCGTTCCCCCTACGCCGTCGCCAAGATGTACGGCTTTTGGATTATGAAAAACTACAGGGAGTCCTACGGAATGTTCTGTTCCAACGGAATCTTGTTCAACCACGAATCTGAGCGCCGCGGCGAAACTTTCGTAACAAGAAAAATCACTTTGGCCGCCAGCCGAATCGCGCAGGGCTTCCAAAAAAAGCTTTACCTTGGAAACCTCAACGCCTTGCGCGACTGGGGCTACGCCAAGGACTACGTAGAGTGCATGTGGCTCATCTTGCAACAAGACAAGCCCGACGATTTTGTCGTGGCCACCGGCGAGCAGCATTCAGTCCGCGAGTTCTGCCAGCTTGCCTTTAAGGAAGCGGGAATCGACATCGAATTTAAGGGCGAGGGCGTTGACGAAAAAGGCTATGACAAGGCCACCGGAAAAGTTTTGATAGAAGTTGACCCCAAGTATTTCCGTCCCGCGGAAGTCGAGACCTTGTTGGGCGACCCGACAAAGGCCAAGAGCGTCTTGGGCTGGAATCCCACAAAGACCAGCTTCCCGGAATTGGTTAAGATTATGATGCGCCACGACATGGAATACGTCAAGAACGAGCGCGTTGTAAGGAACAGATAGGTTTTAATTCATAATTATGAATTATGAATT
>JAGCNW010000049.1 GCA_017645785.1 Treponema sp. | reverse complement strand
GGAACTGGTAAAAAAAATCAGGGAAAAAATCCCGGGCATACAGCTTTCCACAGACATAATGCTTGGCTTCCCCGGCGAAACGGAAGAAGACTTTGCCGAAGCCTATTCACTCATGAAAGAAGTCCGCTACGAAAGTGCCTTTATGTACTACTTTAACCCCCGCGAAGGAACTCCCGCTGCAAAAATGGACGGCCAGATTGACCTTGAAACCAAAAAAGACCGCCTGCAAAAAATCATAGACCTGCAGCTAAAAATAACAACCGATGTCATGCAGGAACGCGTCGGAAAAACAATCACCGTACTTGCGGACATAATCAGCCGCGACGACAAAACCGAGCTTCTTGGCAAAACGGAAGAAAACGAGCGCGTGGCATTCAAAGGCTCCCCTTCCCTAATCGGGCACTTTGTAAAAGTTCACCTGGATTCGCTCAACGGCAACACCTTCCGAGGTACGCTTGTAAAATAAGGCAGTTTTTTCTGGACGGTGCTTTTTAGGACGTAGTCCTACTTGCTCTACCATTTTACTCTTTGGCTAATTCGACCGCCAAATCCTTTGCGTCACCGCCGTTCCGGGGTTCCGCTATCGCTCCATTGCTCCGCAACGCGCTGCGCGCGCCCCTCCATGGCGGCGTAGGCTTGCCCCTAAAAAATCCCTCCATGGATTTTTTAGGGGATTGCAGAATCGCGATGCAATTCTGCCTGCTGCTAAGCCGCCCTCCTTGGCTCGTTACTGCTTGGCAAAAAAGAGAAAATCCATCCATGATTTTTTTTAGGAATTACAGAACCGCTAACAATTCCGCATACTGCTAAGCCAACACTCCCCTAACCGATTAACGCTTGCCAAGAAGAGATGTACCGGAGCGAAAGAATTCAATTTGTTTTGATATGCTTTAGCAAATAAAGCCTAGCCCCGATTGTAGGTGGCCGAAGGCGACCGGCACGGAGTGACGGGCCGCGCGCCGTTAGGCGGGCAAGCACCGGAAAGCGGGTAAAATTGCCTCCATGCAATTTTTACCCACAAGTTTCCTTCGGAAACTTGCAATATTTTTATTGAAAACAAATGACGCGCCGTCCTTGGCGCTATCGGTTTTAAAGCGGGTAAAAATTGCATGGAGTTTGACCGGCAGGGAGGCCAGGCACAGTTAAAAAATTCAATACGCTCCAAAAAGAAAAAATTTATTCGCAAAACTCCGTGCAGGCATATGCGTTGTGGTTGTGGATGCTTTCAAAGTTTTCGCATTCAACCTTAAAGTAGCTGAAGGGCTTTTCGCACTTGCCAAAGTTTTTGAGGGCAAGGAAAACTTCGCGCACTACGTCTTCCACAAAGCGGGGGTTGTCGTAGGCGTGCTCGGTTACGAATTTTTCGTCGGGCCGCTTTAGTATGCTGTAGAGTCCGCTGCTGGCACTTTCTTCTATAAATTGTATTACGTCTTCCACCCAGAAGAGGCTTGAATTTTGCAGGGTAACCGTAACGATTCCCCTCTGGTTGTGGGCACCGCGTTCGCTGATTGCCTTTGAGCAGGGGCAAACCGTTGTAACTGGAACCCTAATCTTTAGGCGGAAGTCGCTTTTTCCTTATGATACGCTTCCTTCGTATGATCAAGTGTACCTCATTATGCTTTTGGCCTGGCTTAAAGGGGCCGTCTTTGTCATAAAAAATGGGAACTCCATTGTGCCAAAGGAGCGCTCGGCATCCAGGGACTG
>JAGCNW010000048.1 GCA_017645785.1 Treponema sp. | reverse complement strand
TTTTTGGCGCAAGGAAAAAGCGGCGACAAGCTTGTGTCCGCCATGACCCGCGCGGGCTTTAGCTTTAAAATGAGCCAAAAAGCGATAAAAAACCTTGAAGAAAATCTAGACAGCGTTAGAGATTTTTGATAGAATGGAGATATGAGTCAAAAAGTTCGCAGGCAAGTTTATTCAGCGTTAGAGGTTGCCCGTCTCTGCAATGTGGTAAACCAGACCGCCATCAATTGGATTAAGGCCGGCCATTTAAAGGCCTTTAAGACGCCTGGCGGCCAATACCGCGTTTATCCCGAAGATTTGGCTGACTTTATGCGCGGCCGAAAAATGCAGGTGCCGCAAGAAGTTCTTGCCATAACCACCGATAAAAAGCAAACGGCTTCAAAATCAATTTTAATCGTAGACGACGACAAAGGGCTCAACTCTGTCTTGGCAAAATATTTGGAAAAGAATTTTGAAGGCCTGGAAATTTTCCAAGCCTTTGACGGCTTTGAGGCCGGCGCCCGCTGCTCGCAGGCAAAGCCGGGCTGCGTGATTCTTGACTTGGATTTGCCGGGCGTTGACGGATTTTCTCTTTGCGAACGCATAAGCAAGGACGAATCTTTTGGAAAACCCACGATTATTGTAATCACCGCGCTCCAAGACGAGGGCTTGGAAGAGCGGGCGCTTTCTTTGGGCGCAAAAAAGCTATTTAAAAAACCGCTCAGCATGGAAGCCGTGGCCGAGCGGGTCAAGGCCTGGCTAGAGGCGTAACCGCCGTTCCAAACTAAAATAGGCGGCGCGCTTCCAAGTAAAAGCGCTTTTCGCTCGCTTCTCCCATCGAAAAACTTTTTCGCGGCAGGGGGCCCAGGCTTCCGATTGTGTCAAAGAAGGAATCCTTGGCAACCGGCGGAAGCAAAATTCCAAGCGCGCCGTCCTTTTCTCCAAGCCTAAATATTTCGTCGGCTCCGTGAATGTAGTCGAGTTCCGTTTCTTCTTGCGTCTTGAGGAATTCGTCCAAGGCCGGCTGGAAGCGGCTTACGGCCAAATCCGTGATTTTTGTTTTTAGGAGAACGCATTTTTGCGCTCCTTCCTTTTTGTAGTAAAAGCCAAAGTCGGCGGCCGAATTTTTTACGGACTCTTCAAGCGCGGACTTGTTGTCGCTTTGGACAAGCGTTCCGTCCAATTTCTTTTGCATAAAATCTATCAAAGCCTCAAAATCCGCCGGCGCGGAAGCTGAGTCCTTCAACACGACTCGGTGGATCGGCTCAAAGGTCAAGCCCTGGTCGTAAATGTTCACGATTTCCACTAGCGCGAACCGTACGTTGGAATTTTGAATTTCTTCCGGGGCCGCGCCGGCTTCTTGCAAGCGCTTTTTTTCTTCTTCCCAAACGGCTTTGGCCGTGGCAAGGGAATGGTTTCCGTCGCCCACCGCGAACAAAAATGTCGAGCCGTTTTTTGTGCCGGCATCGTAAAGTTTTTGGAGCGCGGCCTTAACGCCATTGAGGTCGTCGTCGGATTCAACCGCCCAGCCTTTTATCGAGCCGCTGTTTTGCATCAGCTCTCCTTGGTAAAGGGGAGAAGCGCCGCGCGCCTTTATTTTGTCGCCGATTCCTTCAACCAAGGAGCGGTTGGGGTCGTTGGCCAAAAGCATTATGTGGGGAAGCTCCAAGGGCGCGCCCCGCCTGATTTCCATTCTGGGCGGAATGCGTTCCAAAATCGTGGCTTCGGTGGCGCGGGTAAGCGCTGTGGAAAAGGGCTTCCATTCGTAGCTGTCCAAGTCAAGCGCGGCAACCAAGCCTTTTCGGACTCGGCCGTAGGCTGTGGTTCGCTCAACGTAAACCATTTCTTTTTGCGGAGCGGCGAAGATTCCTTCGTCAATGTAGGAGGCCATCGCTTGCTTTATTTTTTGTATGCGCTCGGCCTTTCCGCCGTCATTTAGGTAAACTTCGGGAAAAATCAAGTTTAGCGTGGAAGGGGAGCCGCCCGCGATTTTTGCGGCCGCGGCCCAATACTCTTTGTCTTGCGTGTATTGGTCGCAGGCCACCACGCTCCAAGTTTTTGTGTCGATGTTTTTTGGCAAAAGAATTTCGGGGACGCAAAGTCCAAATTTTTCAAAGTCAGTCATTCTTTTATACTATCACATTTTGCAAAAATGCGCTAGAATAAAAGAATGACGATTGGCTTTTCGCAACAGCAAAAAGTTTCTCAGATTCAGGCTCAGCGAATGGGCCAAAAGCAAATCCAGTCTCTAAAATTGCTTTCTATGGGAGCGGAGGACTTGCGCCAAGAGATACTTGCGCAGGCGGAAAAAAATCCCGCGCTCGAAATCGTTTCGGACAATTTTCAAAACGAAGTCAAGAGCGCCCGCTTTAAGAGCGCGGCGGACGGCGGCTTGCGGCTTGGTTCGGCCTCCAGTTTGGGGCAAGAAAGGGCGGACGCTTTTCAAGAAATTTTGGAGAGCCGCGCCGACGACCGAAAAAGCCTTTTTTCGCATTTGACAGAACAAATCAACATGCTGGACCTTGACGGAGCGCGAAAAAATCTCTGCCAAAAGATTATCGGCAACTTGGATTCGCGCGGCTTTTACATTTTGGCGCCGTCTTCTTTGCTTGACAATAAGGCCGGCCAGGACCAAAAGCTTTTAGAGGAATGCCTTGCGATTGTCCAAAGGCTTGATCCGCCTGGCGTTTGCGCGGAGAACGTGGAGAAAAGCCTTTTGCTTCAAGCAAAGCTAAAGGGTGGAGCGTCAAAGCTCGCGCTTTTTTTTCTTGACGGCCATTTGGATTTTTTGGATCCACCCAATGGACAAAAAGTTTTGGAAAAAATCGAAGGCTTTTTGGCGGAGCAAAAAAAACTTTCGTTCAACAAGGCCGATTATTCCTTTTTGGAGAAGGCGGACGTTGACGACATTGACAATGCGCTTTCATTCATAAAAAGTTTGGATCCTTTTCCGGCAAGAAATTTTGTACAAGAAGAAACGCATTTTGTCTATCCGGACATCTATGTAGAAAATAGCGGCGGCTCCTTTAATGTAAAAATGTCCGACAAAATCATTCCCCAAATAAGAATCGCTCCTGATTTTGGCGCTGCAAAAAAAGAGTCGGCCTTTGCAAAAGCCGCCATAAAGCAGGCGAAAATTTTTTTGGAAAGTTTGGAGTACAGGCAAAACACAATCGCAAAGGCCGCTTATGCAATCGTTCAAAGCCAAACGGAATTTTTTAAAAAAGGCCCGGGCCACCTCGCTCCCCTAAAGCAAAAGGAAATCGCGGCGCAAATCCAAGTCCACGAAAGCACGGTGTCGCGCATGGCTTCGTCCAAATATTTGCAGTGCGACTGGGGGCTTTTTCCGATAAAATATTTTTTCACTTCGGCCGTGGGGGACTCGTCAAAAGAGAGCGTCCAGCGGAAAATTCGCCAAATCCTTGAGCAAAGCCCGCAAAGAAAACTCAGCGACCAAAAGCTTTGCGAACTTTTGGCGGAACGAGGAATCAAGATTGCCCGCAGGACCGTCGCCAAATACCGTTCCCAAATGAACATCGATTCCTCGTACACTAGATAGGCTGCGCTTGCGCGTAATCCGTTCAAAATAAAATTTGCTTTATTTTTCTAGGCGTGGTATAATAGGGGGAACGCGCGTTAAAGCGCGAAATTCACTGAAATAAGGAGCATAATATGACAAAGACAGTAAAAGCGGTGGGATTTGAATTGGAACAAAAGCAGTCGGACATGATAGAAAAGAAGTTGAAGCGCATTGACTACGCCGACGACTTGATCGTTGACTTGATAGCCCAGGTAAAGCATGACAAGCAGTACGCCTTTGACATCACGACTAATTTCCGCTGGGGCGCCCAGGCTCATGTCGCCTCGGAAGACTTTGACTTTGCGGCCGCGTTGAATAAGGTTATGGACGTCTTGGACAACAAAATCAAGAAAGAAAAAGACAAAATCCAGGGAAAATAAGCGGCTATAGGGCGGCGGTCTTGACAGGCCGCCGCTAATTGTGTATAGTATACAATATGGCCGAAAAAACGTGGACAGTTCTGGATCTCTTGAACCTTGACTTGTCGGGTCACGACGCTATCAACTTGACTTGCGTCGCCGGCCGCAGGGGCCTTTCAAGAGAGCTCACTGTTCCCGAAATCAACAGGCCCGGCTTGGGCCTTTCGGGCTTCTTTGAAGCCTTCGCCTACAACCGCGTTCAGCTTTTTGGCCGCGGAGAAGTCGCCTATCTTAACAAGCTTTCGCAAGAGGGCAGGACGGACACGATTAGGCAGCTTTTTTCTTATCAAATTCCTTGTTGCATTTTTTCTTCAAACCGAGAGCCCACGGCGGAATTTGTCGAAATCGCCGAAGAGGCTTGTTGCGCCGTTTTAAAGACTGACTTGGAGTCGTCGGAATTCATGGCGCGCCTTACCCGCGTTTTTTCAAACATTTTCGCGCCGCACAAAACATTGCACGGCGTTTTGGTCGAGGTTTACGGCGTAGGAATTATGTTGGGCGGACATTCCGGCGTAGGAAAAAGCGAAACTGCGCTTGAATTGATCGAGCGCGGCCACCGGCTTGTGGCCGACGACATCGTCGAGATTCGCTGCGTAAACGGAAACACTATTCTTGGCAGGGGAGCCAACGCCCTCATCAGCCACCACATGGAAATTCGCGGTTTGGGAATCATCAACATTTCCCAGCTCTACGGAATCGGAGCCATCCGCGAGCAAAAAGAAATTCAGCTTGTCGTCGAGTTGGAGGAATGGGATCCCAACAAGGTTTATGACCGTTTGGGAACCGCCACGCGCGAGACCGACATGCTTGGCGTGAAGATTCCTTCGATAGAAATTCCTGTAAAGCCAGGACGAAACTTGCCTATCATCATTGAGGCGGCCGCGATGAACGAACGCCTTAAGAAAATGGGATACAACAGCGCCCGCGACTTTAACCAGAACATCCTCAAGTGGATTGAGACTGGAGACGCTCGCGCCGCTTATTATGGAACTGAAGATTCGTATTAAAAAATATAACCTTTGGAGGATATTGTGATTGAAAAAATTTTGACAGTAAAGAACCGCGCGGGCATTCACGCGCGTCCGGCTTCGCTTATTGCCCAATTGGCCAATAAATATCAGAGCGAAATTTCGCTTGAAAAAGATTCTATAGTGGTAAACGCAAAGTCAATTATGGGCGTAATCACTATGGCCGCCGGATACAATACCACAATCACTTTAAAGGTTGAAGGCAGCGACGAGCAGGACGCCGCCAACGCTATTGAAAAATTGTTTGAAGGAAAATTCGAAGAGGAATAAAAAAGGAGGCATTTATGAAACAGATAACACAGGTTCAAAAAGATGTTCTTAATTATATCGCGGACTTTATTGACGAAAACGCTTATCCTCCGACAGTTCGCGAAATAAGCGACCATTTTGAAAAGTCGATTCGCGCCGTTCAGGATAATTTGGTGGCCTTGCAAAAGAAGGGCTTTATTTCGCTTGTGCAGAAGAAGTCGCGCTCGATTCGCATTTTGGTTGACGAGCGCCAAAAGGAGCCCAAGCTTTTTGTTGACAAGGTTCCTCTTGTTGGAACGATTGCCGCCGGAAAGCCCCTTCTTTCAGAAGAGAATCTTGAAGGCTACGTCACTTTGACCGAGCCTTTTATCCGCCCCGGCAAAAGTTATTTTGCCTTGCGCGTTCGCGGCCAGAGCATGATCAACGCTGGAATCTTGGAAGGCGACTTGGCGATTGTCGAGCAGCGCAGCGACGTTGTCGACGGACAAATCGTTGTGGCCGTTCTTGACGACGCGATTACCTTAAAGCGCTACTACAAAGAGCAGAACAGAATTCGCTTGCAGCCCGAAAACCCGGCCTTCAATCCTATTTATTGCACCGACGTGCGCATCGTAGGAATTTTGGCCAACTTGGTTCGCACTTACTAAGGTCTGTGTTCTAAAAATGAGCGCGCCCATCTATCTTTTTAGCGGCCCGGAAATCGGCGAACGAAGCGAAGCCGTGGCCGCTGTCAAAGATTCTCTCAAAAAAAAATTCGGAAGCTTGGAGTCCTACACCTATTATTCGGTTGAGACGGACCCCCAGAGCGCGCTTGTCCAATTGTATTCCGAATCCCTTTTTAGCGCGGCCACTTGCGTGGTTTACAACGGCGCCGAAACAATCAAGAAAAAAGAGGACATAGACAAAATCGCTTCATGGGCCAACGGCGCCGGCGAGGCGAGCGTATTGATTTTGGTCAGCGACGAAATTTCCTGCGACTCAAAGCTGGAAAAAATCGTTCCCAAAGAAAACCGAAAAACTTTTTGGGAAATGTTCGAGGACCGAAAAATTCCTTGGCTAAAAAATTATTTTTCAAAAAACGGATTTTCGATTGACGACGACGCTTGCGAAGAAATTTTGGATTTGGTGGAGAACAACACGCAGGCGCTCAAAAGCGAATGCTCGCGCTTTTTTGTTTGCTTTGAGCGGGGGACAAAAATCACCGTTCAGAACGTTGACCAGCTGATTGAGCACAACCGCGAAGAAAGCGCCTTCACTCTTTTTGACGCTATGGCGCAATATTCCAAAGCGGCGGGCGAGCGGCTTGAAACAGCCTTGGGCATTTTGCAAAAGATCCGCCTTTCAAAAGATTCTTCCGCCGTCGCGCTTTTGGCCGGCTTGGCCTATTGCTTTAGGCGCTTGGAGGCTTGGCAAAACTTGGAGCGCGCCGGAAGGACCGACGACTTTACTTTAAAGACAAACGGCTTTGCCAGCAAAAAAAGCCGCTCGCAATTTTCTTCCGCCGCGCGCGTTTGGACTTTGGGACAAACTGTGGCGATCAAGGCCTTGATAGCGCGCGTGGACATGCAAATTCGTTCCATCGGAACTGGAATGGAAGACACGCTTTTGCAAACTTTGATTTATTCGATTGTCGTAAAAAAAGGAGCCTCCCTTTCGGTTTGGGAGGAAGGCTTTTCGGCTTAACTGTCATAAAGATTGCCGCGTCAAGCGCGGCAATGACACAGTTGTCATGTTCGGGCTTGACCCGGACATCTAACGATTAATAGCGTTCAATTTTTCTTTGAGCGCCTTTAGCTCGTCGTCGGTAAAGGTCAAGCCTTTTCCCATCTTTTGATGGTCGGGCGACCAAGAGCGCAAGTCGTATTTTGCGGGCCGGTCTCCCCAAGCCACTTTGTTGAGCTCCAAATTCCAGCCGCCCTTGCCGCTGGAAATCACAGCGATTTCCTCTTCGATTTTAAAAGAAAACTCATCCATAGTTTTTCTCCTTGCATATAGAATACACTTTTTTTTGCGTTTTTTCATCTTTTTTTGCCGCTTTTCTAAAAAAAAGTTGCTTTTAATTGGGAATTGTGGTAAAATATACTATATTACTTTAAAAGATACGCAATTTTTGGAGGAAAGTTGATGAAGAAAATTATTTTGCTTTTCTGCGTCGCTTTTGCGCTTGTTTTTGCTTCGTGCAAATCAACCACGCAGGAAACTGATAATGGCGCCGCCAGCCTTGTTGACGGACAGATTGAGGGAACGGACAACAGTTCCGAAAACCAAGAGGACGCCAGCCAGGCCGCCAACGCTTTGGAAGCCGCCGAAGCCTCTCGCCAAGCCGCGATTGACGCGGGCGCTAAGGATTTGTATGGAACGGCTTTTGCCGCCAACGACGCCGCCCTTGAAGCGATCAAGGCTCTTAACGACGGAAAAAATCACGACGCTGAATTGGCCGACATAAAGGCCCGCTTTGACGCCTTGGCCGCCGCTTCAAAAGCCAAAAAGCTTAAGGAGCGCATCGACAACGAAGACTTGGCCAAATACGACCAAGCCGATTACGACGCCGGCGAAAAAGCCCTCGGCGAATTTGACGCGCTCTTGGCCGCCGCTGTAACTCCTGGCGCCGCGCTTAACAAAAAGGCGACTGAAGCCTACAACGACTATTACGCCGTTTACATTAAGGCTTACAAAAAGTTCGCAAGCGACGAGCGCAAAAACGCTTTGGCAAAGAAGAAGGAAGCCGACGCTGTAAAGGCCCAGATTGCCCGCAAAGATGACTACAAGGCTTGCGCCGAAAAGATCATCAAGGGCGACCAACAGTTCTCTTTCTCAAAACCCGAAGAGGCTTACAACTGCTACAAGGACGCCGCTTCAAGCTTTGACGCTCTTGCCAAAGACGTTGCGGCCAAGCGCGCCGAAGCCCAAAAGGCCATTGAAGAAGCCAAGGCAAAAGTCGCGGCCTCAAATGAATACGCGGCAAAAGCCGACGTTGAAAAGCCGCTTGGAGACGAGCCTGTCGCCGGAATAGAAGCCGAGGACACCGTTCTCTTGGAAGTTGACAAGTTTGAAAATCCCGACAAAGAGATTATCATTATTGAAGAAAGCGTTCAGGGGGCTAACTAATGAAAAAGATAGCGTTTATTTTGGCTTTGGCCGTGGCCTCTAGCGCCTTTGCCGCCAGCTACAAGAACAACACATACCAAAAACTTGCCAATGAATATACAAAGAAAGCCGAGGCCGCTCTTGACGCCGGCGAATACGCTTTGAGCGAAGAGTACGCCGCCAAAGCCGCCGAGAACGCCGAGCTTTCAAAGGCTTACATCGACAGAATGTTGGCCCAGGGCAACGCCGAAAAGGCCATCGCCCAGGCCAAGAAAAAGTTGGAATGGGCCAAGAGCGTCAACGCCGACAAGACATTCCCGACAGCTTATTCGGCCGCCGAGGAAGCCTTTGCGAACGCCAACACCGCTTATGAAAAAGAAGACTATTTGAGCGCCTTGCAGTACGCGCAAGCCGTTAACGACGCGCTTGACGGCGTTCGCGAAGTGACTCCGCTTCCGCAGTTCTATGTTGTCCGCCCTTGGGCCGAGACAAAGGACTGCTACTGGAACATTAGCGGCCGCAAGTATGTTTACAACAATCCGCTTTTGTGGGAAAACCTTTATCAGGCCAACAAGAGCAAGATGCCCAGACCCAACGATCCCAACTTGATTCTTCCTGGAATGAAGATGGAAATCCCGAGCATCTCGGGCGAGTTGCGCGAAGGAACATACAATCCCAACAAGGACTACGAACCATTCAATGCCAAGTGATGAGTCCGCTGTTCGCGCGAGCTTGTTTGCGAGCGCGAATGTTGCGGCTTATGCGGCAATCATAAAATTGTAGTCTTGCCGGCAATTATATTGCCGCTACACCATCGGACGTCGAGCAGGCAAAAAAGCCTGCCTCGTGTCCGATTTTTTTTGTGTAAATCTTTTGAACGTTGTCCATAAAAGCGCTCGTGTTGTCTTTGTGGACAATCGCTATGGCGCAGCCGCCAAAGCCCGCTCCCGTCATTCTGGCGCCCACGCATCCGATTTCTGCGTTGGCCGTGTCCACCAAGGTGTCCAATTCAATTCCGGTGACTTCGTAATCGTCGCGCAAAGATGCGTGGGATTGTCGAAGCAATTCTCCAAGCTCGTTAAGGTTTCCGGCCTTGAGGGCGGCCACCGCTTTTAGGACGCGTTCGTTTTCGGTCACGACATGGCGGGCGCGCCTAAGAATTGTTTTGTCTTTGATGCAGTAAGACGCTTCGTCAAAGTCCCTTGCGCTCAAAGCGCAAAGGTTTTGCAAGTCCTTTGTTTGGGGCAGTGCCGCCTCTCTTAGCGTGGCCAAAGCCTTTTCGCATTCGGCGCGACGCTTGTTGTATTTTGAATCGGAAAGCTTTCTTTTTTTCTTTGTGTTCATCACGACAAAGCGATAGTCTCCCAACAAGAGGGGAACGTATTCGCAATCAAGAGTCGCGCAGTCCAACAGTTCCGCCGTGTTGACTTTTGCCGTCGAGATGATGAATTGGTCCATGATTCCGCAATTGACGTTCATAAACTCATGCTCGCTTTGCTGGCCGACAAGCGCTATGTCCTTGCGAGAAATTCCAAGTCCAAAAAGCTCCGACACGGCGTAGGCAAAGCCGCATTCAAGCGCGCTCGACGACGATATTCCTCCTGCGGGCGGAACGGTTGAAGACATCAAAAGCTCAAAGCCGGAATCCAGCTTGCAGCCCTTGCGCTTTAGAATTGAAAGAATTCCGTTAAGGTAATTGGCGTAGTCGTTTTCTTTTTTGTAAGAAAAATCTTCGTTTATGTCGAACTCAAAAGTTCCCGGAAAGTCCAAGTCGTTGTAAATGATTTTTGTGTCGGGCCGACGGCGGATCGCAAAATACATGTAACGGTTGATGGCCGCGGGAAAAACCTTTCCGCCATTGTAGTCGATGTGCTCGCCTATGATGTTGATTCTTGCTGGAGCGGAAAAAATTCTTGCTCCGTCGCTGGAGCCGTATCGCTCTTTAAAGGCGGCCAAAAAATTGGCGCGGTTAAAAATCGGCGCGTCGTCTTTCATTTTTTATTGCGTTCCTATCGCTTGATTTTAAATTTCTTTATGTAAAAGACTGTGAAGTCTTCGATTCTTCCGATAAACTGGCGTTCGATTTCCGCTATTACAAAGGGGATGCGGGGAGCGCGGATTCCGCCCAAAGCGTAGACGTAATACTCGCCCTCCCACTCAATGCAACAAATGCCCGCTATCATGTTGCCGTCTTTTACGGCCTTAAAGGACTTCCACATAAGGGGCGTCACGTTTTGCTGGTGGAAGAAAAATCCGTCTTTGCCCCATTCGATTTCCAATTCGGAATCGTATGCCGAAAGCATGTCCATTTTTAGATGCGAGCCGATTTGTATGTAGCCGGGAGCGTCGTTCCTAAAGTTCTGTTCCACCAATGGAAAAAGGTTTCTGCTGGAGCCTTTTTTTTCGTCGGAATAAATGATTTCTTTGTAAAGGTTTATGTCCTCAAAAATCGCCACTGCCTGTTCGATTATGTCTTCGTTGTTTTTTTTGGGCATCTTGTATATTATTTCGGCCAAGTAGTTTGCGTTGATTTTTTCGGCCACGTTTATGACTTTGTCGGCGTAGGGATTTATGCCTTTTTGCAAGGAAATGTTTTTGCATTTTTGGATGTTGCGGATGATTATTTTTCCTTGTTCAAGTCCGCTTTTTTCGGTTTCGCCCCATTTGGATGCAAAGGACGGAGGCAACTTTTGCGAAAACGCGCTTTGCAGGATTGCCAGAGCGAAAAACGCCGCGAATAAAAGGCTCTTTTTCATTCTTTAATTATAACGGTGAGCGGGAAGGATTGCAAGCGCAGTTTAAGTGTGATATACTATAAGAATGGACAAGACAGTTTACATTTTTGGCCACAAGAATCCAGACACGGACGCAGTTGTGTCCGCGGCCGCGTACGCAAAGCTAAAAGAACTTTTAGGGCAAAAGAATTATGTGGCGGCCAGAGCCGGCCACCTTAGCCCGCAGACAGAATACATTTTTAATAAATTTAAAATCAAGCCGCCGGAGTACATTTCGGAACTCAATCCAAAGGTGGCCTTTTACATGAGCGCGGGCTGCGCCACCGTAAACGAAAATTCTTCCCTTTGGGAAGCCCTAAAAAAAATCGACACCGCGCAAAACCAAGTGCTTCCGATTGTTGACGACAAGGGCTACTACAAGAGCCTCTTGCACTACAACGAGTTTGCCAAAAACGTTTTGCTTTTGATGAATCCCGAAAAGAAAACTCCGGTAACGACAAGCATCGACCTCATCATGAAGACGATGAAGGCGCAGCCGATTATCGTCAAGAACCAGGCGGAGCTTTTTAAGGCCTCGATTTTGGTAGGCTCTTCGGCCACCGAAAGCTTTGTGCACAAACTGGACCAGCATAGATCCGAGCAAATGGTCGTAATCGCGTCAAACCGGCCCGAAATCCACGAGCAGTGCATCGACGCCAAGGTCCGCCTTTTGGTTTTGACCAGCGGCCACGTTCTTTCTAAGGAATTGCGCGACAAGGCCGAAAAGAACGGCGTCAGCGTAATCATTTCTCCCTACGGAACGTCGTCAACTTCGATGCTCATCGCTTATTCAACGCCGGTAATCGTAATGGCCGACCGTTCGATTCCGGCCGTGCAAGCGGACGACACAATTGGAAAAATAAAGCCCCTTTTGCGCGAGTCTCCCTGCCGCTGTCTTCCTGTCGTTGACGCCGACTACAAGGTTTTGGGCGTGATTTCCGAAAGCGATTTGCTTAGAGAGCCCAACGTGGAATTGGTTTTTGTTGACCACAACGAGGCCAGCCAAGCGGTTGAAGGCTTTGAGCACTACAAGCTTTTGGAGGTGATCGACCACCACCGCATTGGAACGCTCAGCACAAAAAATCCGATCACTTTCATCAACAAGCCTGTAGGATCCACATCGACTTTGATAACAGGGCTCTTCCGCGAAAACAAAATTTCGATTCCCTTGGAGACGGCCCAGCTTTTGCTTTGCGGAATTTTGAGCGACACCCTTATACTAAAGTCTACGACCGTAACCGACGTTGACCGTGAGGCTGTGGAATATTTGAGCGCCATCACAAACCTTGACCCGCAAGCGCTTGGTGAAGAAATCATTAGGGCAGGAAGCAGCATTGTTGGCCGCGGCGCGAAAGAAATCATCAACCAGGACTTAAAGGAATACAACGAAGGAAAAATTTCTTATTCGGTAAGCCAAATAGAAGTGGACAACACCCGCGATGTTTTGAGCCGCAAAAATGAATTTCTGGAAATTCTGGAAGCCAATCGCGCCGCGTCAAAGCGCGCCTTTTGCGCCTTGCTTGTCACGGACATCACAAAGCTCGATTCAATCATGCTTTTGGCGGTTGACCAAAAGTACAAGCCGCTCTTCACTTACCCCAAGCAAGAAGAGGACGTCTACTATCTAAAGGGCGTCGTTTCGCGCAAAAAGCAGCTGATTCCAATGCTGACAGAACTTCTTGCCGGAGCGGCGGAGTAGCAACTAGTCAAGGCTAACCTAGAGCGCCAGGACGGCGCGTCAATGGTATGTCTAGCAGTTTTCGAGTTTCGCAACGCGAAACTCGATGAAAAAAATTGCCAGGACGGCAATTTTTTTCATTCCCACCCAAACGTTGCCGGCGGCTTGTTGGTAAGGTCGTAGTAGATCGCGTCAACAAAGTCCAGCGCGGCGATTTCCTTTACAATCTCTTTTACAAGCTCTTGAGGCAGTTGGGCAAAGCGCGCCGTCATTACATCTTCGCTTACCACCGGCCGCAACACAAAGGAAGCGCGGTTTGGCGCGGAGGCGTATGGAAGGTCAATCGTCAAGTGCTGGAAAATTTTGTTGTAGTCGCCCGACTTGTGAAGGGCCGTCAAAACGATGTCGTCAACCTCTCGCAGTTGGTCAAGCCTGTCTTTAGTACAATAGCCTTTTTGCAAGCGAAGCTCCGCGCCGGTTTTTTGGTAAAGGCAAAGTATGGCGCGGTTGATGAAGGAGGCGGCGTTAGTGATTTGAATCGAAGCCGCGTCAAGTTTTTCCCATTTGTGCGGAAGGTGGAAGAAGCCTTCGCTTGCCTTTTCGCCGCCGAATTGAAGGACGGCCGGAAAGCGGTATGTCCTAAAGTCGCCCTGCACGCCGACCGAGCGGACGGGCAAAACGTATTTTTTAAGCGACGCCGAGCAATGCTCGCAAAAGCCTTCCACTTTGATGCCGTCAAGTTCAGCTTGCGCCTTTTTAAGCTCCTCAACTTGGTCGGCGGAAAGCTCGCCTTCCGAGCACAAAACGTTAATCGAAAGGCCAGGCCCTGGGAAGGGGTGGCGCATCACAAGCTGGTCAGAAAGGCCAAGCGCTTTTCCAATCGAGCGGACTTCGTCCTTGTACAAATCCTTTAATGGCTCGATTATCATTCCCTTTTCAAGCAGCGCTTGGATTCCGGCCACGCGGTTGTGGTGGGTTTTTATCGTGTTGGAATTTTTTGTTCCGCCCGACTCGATGATGTCCGGGTAGAGCGTTCCTTGCGCCAAAAGCCAATTGTCCTCGTCAAGCTTTTGCTCGGCGACGAATTGGTCGCGGATCGTGATGAAATTTTCGCCGACGGCCATGCGCTTTTTTTGCGGGTCTACAAGGCCTGCGATCGCGGCCAAAAAGCTTTGGCTTGCGTCGCGCGCGATGAAATTTTCAAAGCCGAACTTTTTGTAGGCGGCCGCGACGGAGGCGCTTTCGTTCTTTCGCATAAAGCCGTTGTCGATGTGAAGGCCCAAAACCCGTTTTTGTCCCAAAGCTTTGTTCAGAAGCGCGAACGCCACGGTCGAGTCAACGCCTCCGCTTAGGAACAAGAGAACGTTTTTTTCGCCTGAGTCGCGCTTGATGTTTTCCAAAATCGTGTTAAGGACAGTGGCCTGGTCCCAGTTTTTTTCCATTCCGCAATAGGCAGCGAAGTTTTCAAAGATTTGGTTTCCGCAGGGAGTGTCCTTTACTTCGCAGTGGAACTGGAGGCTAAAGCGCTTTTTTGAAAGGTTTTGCGTGGCGGCGTAGGGGCAGTCCTTTGTGCTTCCGACAACTTCAAATCCTTCGCCCATTTTTAGAACGCCGTCCTGGTGGCTCATCCAAACTTGCTGGCTGCCAGAGATTCCCTTAAAAAGCGGACAGGCGGAACTGTCGCCTCCCATTCCGCTGGCAAAGTTCAACGTGGCAAAGCCAAATTCACCGACGTCGGCTTTTCCGACCTTTCCACCGTAGCCTTGCTGCACGATGTAGTGGCCGTAGCAAAGGCCCAAAATCGGTATGTCAAGATTCAATATTTCTGAATTAAAGTCGGGAACTTTTTCGTCGTAAACGCT
Organism: Treponema sp.; assembly: GCA_017645785.1. Classification (GTDB taxonomy): domain Bacteria; phylum Spirochaetota; class Spirochaetia; order Treponematales; family Treponemataceae; genus Treponema_D. The sequence goes on along the minus strand of JAGCNW010000048.1, from coordinate 41,282 downwards.
GGCAGGCCCGCCTGAAAAAACGATGCCCATTGTGTTTTTGAACGTGTCCGCGCTTGCGGAAGGCAAGGCGATTTCTGAATAAAAGCCCAGCGCCCTAAAGCGCTTCGCGATCAAGTGCGCGTACTGGCTTCCAAAGTCCAAAACGACGATTTTTTTGCGGTTGTTTGTGTTTTCCATTTATACATTATACAACAGTTCGTTTTGTTTTGCTAGTGGCCGCTCGTGCCGACGAACGGAAGGCAAAAATTGCTGTTTCGAGCGGATTCACCGCGTCCATTGGACGCTGCCTTTCAGCCTAGCATTTTTTGGAGGGATTCTTCCACCACTTTGTTGAGCGAAGTGTTGCGGCGAATTGCGTAGAGAGCGGCCTTCTGGTGAAGTTCCGGCGGAATGCGAACGTTAAAGCTGCCCTTGTACGCTTTTTCGGGCTCGACGCCATTTGAGTCGCAAATACGCAAGTAGTCGTCAACCGCATGATGGAAGTCGTAAAGAAGCTCTTTTGCGTCTTTTCCCTCGTATGAAATAAGGCTTTTTACGCCTTGAACTTTTCCGTAAAACACTCCGTCGCTTTCTGAAAATTCCACGCTCCCGTTATAGCCTTTGTAAGATATCGTGTTGTTCATATTAGTTTTATTAGAGCGCGTTTGTGAAAAAAATGCAACTAAATTTAGTTGCAAATAGGAAGGGCTTGTTTTTACTCAAAGAAGTCGCGGAGCTTTAAATCCATTGCGCGGGCTATTTTTGCGAGCGTTTCAAGTGACGGAACGGTTTTCTTTGACTCGATGTAAAAAAGATGGCTTCTGGATACGCCTGATTCGACGGAAAGGGTGAGGATTGAAATTTTCTTTTCTTTGCGGAATTTTCGAATCTTGTCTATGACTTCCGAAACTTCTTTATTCATCGCGCTCTTGCTCTAAATATAGAGTAGTGATATACTGTGGTTAGAAAAACTCTAAATTTAGAGCGTTTCTAAAAAAATTATTTTCATGCAGGAGCAGAAAAAATGAAAAAAATTATCGGAGTTGCATTTGCATTTGTTGTAGCCGCCAGCGCGTTGTTCGCCGGCCCGTTCAGTGATTTGGCGAAAGGCATCGGTTCGTTGGACATGTCAAAAAGCGAACCGGCTGTAGGCAAGTTGCCGGATGGACGTGACGTTCTTCCTGTCCTATTTAAATATGCCAACGATGACTCTACGCCGGATAAAAGAGTTGTAGATTCTTATGTAAAATTTACGGATATGAATCCTGTCGAAAAAGAATATTCGTTTGTTCAGGGCGTAGTGTTCAAATTTGGAATTGCATTGCAAAAGCAAGAGTCTGAAGTTACCGTTAAGCAAGAAGGCAGCGGTTTTTCGGTTGTCACACTATCTATGATTACAGTGAATGTTGACAAGAATGGAAATGAGACTGGAAAGCCTGTTTCAAATCCCACAAGCACCTTGAACAAAAATTCAAAGAACATAGCTGGAGACATTGAAAAAATGGCTAAAGCTTTGTCTGACGATGAATATAAAGAGCGTTTTAATCAAGCCGTGACATCTCCGCTTGTTTTATATGGCGTTGCCAAAAAATCCGCTTTGGTATTTAAAAAGTTCATAAAGGACAATGAAGTCATTGGTAGAAAAATCTCTGAGAAAATCATTGTAACAAAAGTTGACGAAGCTCCTTCTTCTGCCAAAGGATATTCTTATTTTGTTAGCGGCGATACAATTTGCGGCTATAAAAGAGAGACTCTTCTTGGCGCCGAGCTTTTGAGCCCTAAATATATGACTTTGTATGTTTATACAAATAATGATGAGGCTGTTTCGTTGACGCCAACTGATGTAAAAGATCTTATTGCGACAGGCGGCAAGGCTGGTTCAAAATATGCTGTTAACGGCACAATCTCAGATGTTACAAGAACTGAATCAAACGGCGTAATGTTTGTAACTATGAATGTGAATGAATAAACAAAAGTTTTTTGCAATTTTGTAAAAACAAAAAAAGCGTCGGGCATTCCGCTCGACGTTTTTTTTTTTTTCTCTCTCTCTCAGAGCACTCGGTTCTTTCCGCGGCGCTTGGCTTGGTAGAGCTTTTCGTCGGCGGCTTTGATGAAGGCGTCCAAGTCGTCAATGGAATTTACCGGACCGGACGCGCGGCCGCCGCTAAAGTTAAAGTCGCCGGCGATGGCCAAAAGGCAGTTTTTTATTTTTTCGTCAAATTCTTGCGCTGAAATTTTTGGAATCATAACGATGTATTCGTCGCCGCCGTAGCGGAAAGCGTTTTCGGCGCCGAACTCCGCCTGCAAGATGCGGGCAAAGCGGACCAAAAGCTCGTCGCCGTGGCGGTGGCCAAGCTTGTCGTTGTGGCTCTTAAAGTCGTCGATGTCGGTTAGCATCATCGTGATTTCGGAACCAATCATTTCCTCAAAGCGCAGTTTTAGCGCGGCGCGATTGCGCAATTTAGTCAGAGCGTCCGTAAGCGAAGACTCGCGCAAGCTTTCGGCCAGCGCGTGGTTCATCACCGTTTGCCGCGCGACCTTAAGGTATTGGTAGTAGCGGGCTATGTTCACTATGACAAAAAAGACGTAAAGAATCGGATAGTTTACGTTTGTCGCCGCGCTCACTCCGGCAACCTTGTCCATGAGCCAATAGAAGAACCAAAACGAAATTGTGATGAGCGCGACGGAGAAAATGGGCCTAACCATAAAGATGCAGGCTAAGAGCAGTTCCAGCGTGATGAATACAAGAATCTGCTCCTTTAAAAAATAGTCAAGGATTGAAACATAAATCGCAAAGGCCGAAAGCGTCGTCAAGAAAATTCCAATCCTGACGGTCAGCGCCCTGTGCGTGAATCTTCCCATTTCGGCCGGATGGGTCATTACGTACAAAAAAAGCTGGGCGGCGGCTGTAAAGAGCGTGACGTAGGCGATTCTGTGGTGGAACATCCAGCTGTTGGGGATGGACGGATCCATGTGGACTTCAAAGTTGAATGAGATGCCAAAGCATATTATTTCCATAATCATGATGATTATGGAGATGACTCTGGAATTCCTTATGTTGGCGCAATCCAAAATGAATTGAATGTCGTCGCGAGGCTTTTCAATTCCTAAAACTTTTTTTACTGAAAACCGCATCGATTCTCCGCTCTAGTTTTTGCTCTTTGACGCCCCTTGTTTTACAGCTGCAGCGATGAAGTCACGGAATAGGGGGCCAGCCTTGTTGGGGCGGCTCTTGAATTCTGGGTGGAACTGAACTCCAACCATCCATGGGTTTCCGGGAACCTCGCAAGTCTCAACCAAGTCGCGCTCCGGGTTGATTCCCGAAATAACAAGACCCGCGTTCTTCAAATCGTCGCGGAACTTGTTGTTAAACTCGTAGCGGTGGCGGTGGCGCTCCCAAATCGTCTTTGAGCCGTAAGCCTTTTCAACCAAGCTTCCGGAGGCCACGGAGCATTCGTATTTTCCAAGGCGCAAGGTGCCGCCCAAGATTTTTCCGTTTTGGTCGGGCATCAAGTCGATGACCGGGTAGGGCGTTTCCTTGTTCATCTCGGTGGAGTTGGCGCCGGCCAAGCCCAAGACGTTTCGCGCGTATTCGATTACCAAGATTTGCATTCCAAGGCAAATTCCAAAGTAGGGAACCTTTTTTGTCCTGGCGTACTTGGCCGTGTTTATCATTCCTTCGATTCCGCGGTCGCCAAAGCCGCCTGGAACTATGATCGCATCTGCGTTCTTGAGGCGGGCGGCCGTCGTCTTGTCGTCGGTCAAAAGCTCCGAGTCAACCCAGTCGATTTCCACTTCGGCCTCGTTGTGGATTCCGCCGTGAATCAATGACTCTACGACCGACAAATAGGCGTCGTGGAGCGCGACATATTTTCCTACAAGCGCGATTGTGACCTTGCGCTTGGGGTTGTTGAAGCGGTCCACCATTTTTTTCCAGTCGTCCAACTGGCTTTGGCTTTCCTTTAGGCCAAGGACTTTGCAAACGGCCTGGCCCAAGCCTTCCTTTTCCATTTGAAGCGGAACTTCGTAAATCGACTTTGCGTTTAGGTTTTGGATTACGCAAGAAGGGTCGACGTTGCAGAAGGCCGCCAAGCGCTCGCGGGTTGTCTGGCCGATGTCGCGCTCGGTTCGCAGCATGATTACGTCGGGCTTTATTCCCAATTCCTGCAATTCCTTTACGCTGTGCTGTGTGGGCTTTGTCTTAAGCTCGTCGGCTTTTTTCATAAAGGGAACCAAGGTCAAGTGGATGTAGCAGCAGTTCTCTTCGCCGACTTTGTATTTCATCTGGCGGATCGCTTCCATAAAGGGAAGCGACTCGATGTCGCCTACGGTTCCGCCGATTTCGGTTATGATGACGTCGGCTCCAGTCTCGTCTGTTGAAAGGAGCATGCGGCGCAAAATTTCTTCTGTGATGTTGGGGATAACCTGAACGGTTCCGCCGTGAAAGCCGCCCTCGCGCTCCTTGTTGAGAACGCTAAGGTAAACGCGTCCGGCTGTCGTGTTGGAGCTTTGGCTAAGCGTCGCGTCGGTGAAGCGCTCGTAGTGGCCCAAGTCCAAGTCGGTTTCCGCTCCGTCGTCTGTGACAAAAACCTCGCCGTGTTGGATCGGATTCATCGTGCCCGGGTCGATGTTCAAGTAGGGGTCGAATTTTTGGTTTATTACCTTGTAGCCGCGGCTCTTTAAAATAAGTCCAAGGGACGCGGCCGCGATTCCCTTTCCCAAACCTGAAACAACTCCGCCTGTAATAAAAATATACTTGGTCATAACAAATCCTTATGTCTTGTGTTCTAGAAGTCCGCCAACTTGGGCGCGCGGGGATACGGAATTACGTCGCGAATGTTTTCCATTCCGGTGACGTAGCGGATCAAGCGCTCGAAGCCCATTCCGAATCCTGAGTGCGGAACCGTTCCAAACTTGCGGAGCTTGAGGTACCAATCGTAAATCGATTCGTCCATTCCGCGCCTTTTGATTTCGGCCAAAAGCTTGTCGTAGTCTTCCTCGCGCTCGCTTCCGCCGTTAAGCTCTCCGATTCCGGGAACCAAAACGTCGCAAGCCTTTACGGTCTTTCCGTCGTCGTTTTGCTTCATGTAGAATGACTTGATTTCCTTCGGGTAGTTGTAAACCATTACAGGCTTTTTGAAAATTTGTTCTGTCAAATAGCGCTCGTGCTCAGTGGCGATGTCGCAGCCCCAATAGGGCTTGAACTCAAACTTGTCGGCGTGCTTTTCCAATTCCTTTATCGCGTCGGTGTAAGAGATGCGCTCAAACTTTGAGTTGACGACGTGCTCCAACTGGGCGATGAGGCCGGGCTGGATTCTCTTGTCAAAGAATTCCAAGTCTTCGCGGCACTTTGTAAGAGCCCAATTCAAAAGGTACTTTACAAAGTCTTCCTGCAAGTCCATGTCGTCGTCAAGGTCGTAAAAGGCCATCTCCGGCTCGATCATCCAGAACTCGGCCAAGTGGCGCGGAGTGTTTGAATTTTCGGCGTGGAAGGTGGGGCCAAAAGTGTATACGCGGCTTAGCGCGGTGGCCAAGGTCTCGGCTTCCAACTGGCCGCTGACTGTGAGCGAGGCTTTTTTGCCAAAGAAGTCTTTTGAGTAGTCCACGATTTTGTGGGCGTCTTCGATTTTCATTCCGCCCGCGCCGGCCTTTACGCCGAGCTCAGCGATTTTTTCAAGCGAAAGGGTTGTTACTTGGAACATTTCTCCCGCGCCTTCGCAGTCGGAGCAAGTGATTTCGGGAGCGTTTATGTAAACAAAGCCGCGCTCTTGGAAGAATGAATGCACGGCAAAGGCCATTTGGTTTCTGACGCGGAAAACCGCTCCAAAAGTGTTTGTGCGGGCGCGGAGGTAGGCGTTGTCGCGGAGGTACTCCATCGACATTTTGTTCTTTTGCAAGGGGTATTCTTCGGGGTTGCATTCGCCAAGGACTTCAAGCTTTTCCAAGGTGACTTCGACGGCTTGGCCGGAAGCGGGCGAGGGAACCAAAACGCCCTGGGCCTTTACAGACGCTCCCGTGTTGAGCTTTTTGAGGGATTCTTCTATTTTATTGGCGTCAGCGTTGGCTGAAGGATTTGAGCGGTCAAAGGTGAGCTGAATGTTGGCGAAGCAGCTTCCGTCGTTCACCTGGATAAAAACCAAATTCTTTGAGTCGCGAACCGTGCGGACCCAACCGCAAACTGTAACCTCGCGCTTGTCCGGCGCGCTTGCAAGCAAATCCTTAATCAATACTGGAACCATATTTTTCCTCTTATTTATGAATATACCATAATACTATAAACGCCGTGAAAATTCAAGGGGCGGCCGCTCGCGGCTTGGAAGCGGGAGGCTTTTTTTATTGACCGCTCCAAATACTGTGTATATAATAGTAGCGATACGGTTTTTGGAGGAGTTTTATGAAAAAGCTTTTTTTCCTTTTTGCGATTTGCGCTTTTGCGACTGGCTTTTTGTTTGCGGAGGCTAAAAACGCGCTTTTGATAGCGAACGCGGCGTATGGAAGCGCTCCCCTAAGCACGCCGATACAGGAATCCCGCGGGCTAAAGAAGACTTTGGAAAAATTGGGCTTTGCTGTCACGATTGTAGAAAACGGCGGAAGGGAAAGAATGCTTGACGCTTTGGACGATTTTGGGCATTTGTTGAAAGCAAAGGGCGGCGTGGGTTTCTTTCACTACGGCGGCCATGCGGTTCAATTTAACGGAAAAAACTATCTCATCCCTGTTGACGCGGACATATCGGACGAGCGCCGCGTCGCCACGAGGGCGGTGGACTTGGACGACGTGATGTTTTCGATGGCGGCCGACACAAACATCGTAATTCTTGACTCTTGCCGCGACAACCCCTTTCCGTCCGCTACCAGAGGAACGACAAGAGGCTTGGCTCTTTCTTACATAAAGCCAAAAAATTCCATCATCGTTTATTCCGCCGAAGCTGGAAAAAAAGCGCAAGACGGCGTCTTCACTCCGATATTGACGCAAAAACTTTTGCAAAGAAAGTCCTTGGTTTCGATTCTTACCGAAGTGCGCCGAGAAGTCAACAAGGCCACCGGAGGACTGCAGCTTCCCAAAAACGACGACGGTCTTTTGGATGACGTTTACCTAGCGGGCTACGCAAGCGCCGCTAGTTCCTCTGTTCCAGAGCCGGAACCAGAGCCCGCGCCGACAATAAATTCGTCGTATAAAGAGCCTGAGAATTCCGAATACGCCATGTGGGCCGCGGTGGACACCGGCAATGATTTGGGCGCCAAAGTGAATAAAGTTGTCACTTTGGCGGAACTAAAGGCTGGAGTCCATGTTTACAGAATCAGAAGTTTTGGAAGCGCGGCGTCTCCTTTTTGCGTGGGCGATTTGTATCCGGCCTATGGTGGAATTCCTGACAGAGTGTTTGGCATTTGCAAAGCAAAAAACGGTTTTTGCATCGCAAGGACAAAAAACGCCAAAGAAAAAAGCTTGCCCGCCGCAGCGGTCGCCGCAGCCGAAAAATCTGGCTGGAAAATTTCAAAGACGGCAAGCGGATCTTACACAGCGGAACTTGAGCTAAAATTTAAGGACGAAAGCGCCTTTAAGACATACCTTGACAGCTACGAAAGGGCCAGCGACGAGCTTGCGGAAATTTTAAAGGCCGCGAAATAAACGGAGAAATTGCATGAAAAAAATATTTTTTACATTATTCTCTTTGGCGATTTTATACCCTCTGTGTTTCGCCGGTCCCGCTCCCGTTCCCGCTTGGCTGAAAAACATTGAGAAGGAATTTCCTAAAGACCAGTATATCCGCGCGGTTGGCGAAGGCTCGTCGGAAAAGGCGGCCAAGACGGCGGCTCTTGCGGAAATCGCGCTATTGTTTGACACAAAGGTTGAGCTTGTGACCGAGGCGGTCAAAAATTTCAGCGCCGTAATGACGGACGGCGGCGAGACGGTTTCAAAAAGCCAGTCGCTTTCGCAAGTCACAAAAGTAAGCTCCAGCGCGGAATTCTTTTGCTTGGACTTTACCGAACCTTGGTTCGATAAAAAAAGCGACAAGTATTCGATTCTTGCCTACATAAACAAAAAGGACGCGGTTGGCGTATACAAGACAAGAATCGCCGCGTTGTCGGAATCAGTCGGCGCGCTTGGAGCTTCGGCCAAAAAAGAACGCGAGCCATTCCTGGCGGCGCTCTATTTGCAAAAGGCCAAGGCGCTTTCGACACTTGCCGAGCGCTACATAAAGGCCGAGACCGTGATTGTTCCGGGCGACAGCGCCGTTTACGAAGAAACGCTAAAAAGCTTTTCGCGCTTGGACGGCGAGCTGGCCGCTAGAAAAAAGGAATTGACTTTTTCCATTTCCATGAACCAGACGGACAAGAAATTCGCGCCGATTTCCTCGGCCATAGCGTCCATTATTGAAAAGCGCGGCTTTGCCTGCTCTCAGTCAGGGGCCAACTATATAGTGAAGATTGACATTTCATGTTCGGAGGAGGAATACGAGGCAGGCCCCTTTGTCCGCGCTTCGGTTGACGTCTCCGTGGTCAACAAGGCTGGGGTCGGCGTTTACTCTTATTCAAAGGCCCATCCAAGGGCGGGAAGCAAAACTATGGATTTGGCCTACACGCGGGCAGTTTCAAAAATCAAGCAAGATTTGGAAGAGAATTTTCTGGCTGAATTTTAATTTACAAGGAGAATGGTATGAAAAATAAGATTGCTATTGCCGCTTTGATCGCGGCGCTTTTTGCGGCGGCTTCCGTTCACGCAAAGGACTTGGAATTTGACGAAATGCTCAAGGTTTGCGCGGATGAAATCTGCCAAGGAATTGACGGAAAGGTAAAGACCATTGCGGTCGTTGACGTTGAGACGGAGTTTTGGGCTTTGTCCGACCATATCGTTGACGAACTGAACCATTGGTTCGTAAAGAAGCTTGATTCCGTCAATGTCGTAACCCGCGACGAATTTGCCGCGGCGCTTACCCGCAACGAAATTGAATACAATCGAACTGGAGAGGTTACCGACGAAACCATGCAAGAATTTGCCCGTTTGGGATATGACTGCGTCGTAAAGGGAAATTTTAGCGATGTGGCGGGCGGCTACCAGCTTATCATCACCGCTCTCAATACGGAGTCGCTAAAGCAGTATTCGTCTTGGAAGGGAAAGATAAAGGCGAAAGATCCCGACGTAAAATACTTGATTGACAAATCTAAAAAGAGTCCGCGTCCTGTCGTAAAGCTGAACAAAAAGACTGTCGTCCAAGACAGTTCGTCAAAACTTTTGGGAAAAACCTCTTCCGGCGCCACGCTCAACGCGGTTATGATTGACGCGGACGGTAATCCCGTTACTGTCGTGCATCCGGGCGACGCGATTCGCTTTAGGGTGGAGTCTTCAAAGAACGCTTACCTTGCGATTTTGTGCGTGGACGCGAAGGGCCAGGAGGAATGGCTTCCGATAAGCAATGATTTTATCCGCGCCGGCGAAAGCCGCATTTTCCCGGACTTGCAGGGCGCCGTTTTGCGCGTTGACGAAGGAATGTACGGAAACGAAAAGGTTGTCGTTTACGCCGCCAATTCCGCCAGCGAGCTTCCCAATCAAAAGAAGATGATGTCCGTCAAGTCCGGCACCCGCGGTTTGTCATTGTCAGGCGGCAGCGCCACGGCCGAAAGCGCGACAATCAACTACAAGATAGAAAAGAAAAGATAGAAAAAAATACGCGCGAGTCAAGGAGTCGCCTTTATGAATATGAAAAACAAATTTTTGCTTTTAACAATCGCTCTTCTTGTTTTCGCCGCGAGCGCGTGGGCGGAACCGCGTCTGGTCGCGCAAGAAACCCATAACGGAAGCCTTGAAAATTTAAAGTACTCACAAGATGGAAATTTTTTGCTTTCGTTTGACGCAGGGTCTGCGAAGGTTTGGGATGTAAAAAGCGGAATGTTGGTTAGGTCGTTTAATATTAGCGCCCCGACGCTTTTTTCAAAACGGAATTGTTGTGACATTTCGCCGGACGGACGCTATCTTATTTATGTTTCTCCAGACGGTTTTTTTAAGAAAGCGGATGTGTTGACTGGTAATGAAATTGACGTTTTTTGGGGGGATATAGACAAAAGAGGTTTCTGCGTTGCGTATTCGCAAAACGGTTTTTTTTACGCAATCGCGCCAAGCGCAGACGAATGCGACGTTAACATTTATAGCGCAAAAACAGACAAACTCTTGTATAAGTTGAATACATATATTTCTGAGAGGGCGACTATCGCTTTTGCTTGCGAGAAAAATTCAAAAGAAGACGGCGTTGGAACGCGTTTGATAAAAGTTGGATCTAAGGTTGGTGTCTATAATATTCATGACGGCAAGGCCGCTTTTATTAATTCCAATTTGTTAAGTTCAGACTGGCGGGGTTTTCGTGTCGAGGCAAGTCCTGACGGCCGTACTTACCTTGTTAGTGGCGACAAAGAAATGGTTTGTGTCGGATCTTTGTTGACGGGCGTTTCAAAGACTTTTTCTGTGGGCGGGGAATATCCATGCGTGAAATTTTGCGGTCAAAATATGATTATGGTAAAGGCTGGAAAAAGCGATTTGAATGTATGGACTTTTGACTTGGAAAATTCAAAAAAGCCCGTTTTGCTCAAAAAAGTTAAAATTCAGGACACGGGCCTATTTAATTATTGCGATAACTTTGACTTTTCGCCTGACGGAAAAACATATGTGATGGCAGACTTTTTTGAGGCGGTTCTTTTTTCCTCAGAGAACAATCAGAAAATTGCGTCTTTTGATTCAAAGTCCGATTTGCGTAAATGTTTGTATTATCCTAAAAGCGAAGGAATTTATTGCATGGCGAATAGGAATGTCTCAATATTCAACAATAAATTGCAGAAAATAACTTCCGTTCCTATTAGAAATGATAATGTGGCAATTTTTGAAGACGGTTTTTATTATCAAAAGTATGAAGGAAAAAAAATTGCGATTTACGCGCGCAGTTTTCTTAACGCGCAGGAAGATGAAAAAGTCTGTGTTGTAAATAGCGGTTGGATAGATTTTTACGAAAGAGCCTCAAGCCAATATTTTGCTTATGTGGACAGAAAATCAAATGTGGCGAATGTTTATGATGTGACAAAGAAAAAAATCGTAAAATCGTTTAAACCATCTTTGGATAAGTTGAAACAGCCGGGACAGTTGGTCGCAAGCCTTGACGGAAATTACTATGCTAATGCTCCTTCTTTTGTGGATGCATGCGTTTATGATTGCAAAAAAAATAAACTTGTTACGCTAAAAGGCGATGAACCTGTGTTTTCTCCTCATGGAAAGTATCTTGCCTTGCATGATTTCAGAAACGGAGTAATCCATATATATGAAACTGACAATTTTAAAATTGTAAATAGTGTAGATGGGTGGAACCCCATGTGTTTTTCTGATGACGAGAAATACTTTGCTCTTTGCAGAGGTGACAAGTGTGTTTTGTATGATGTCGAGGCTGGCAAAGATATAAAGTCATTCGACGTTGATTTGGGGAATCAGCATTTCCTTTCGAAGGACAATGAAAGGCTTTATACAGGATGCGGTCCGGCGAGGGATTTAAAAGTTTATTCCGTAAAGACCGGCCAGCTTATAGCTCGCCTTATGATGGACGAGGACGGCGAGTGGCTTTCGTATATCCCGGAAGGCTATTTTTGCGGAACGGAAATTGGCGCTTCGGAGTTCGTTCACATGGTTGACGGAATGAAAGTCAGCGAGCTTGGCCAGTATGCGGAAGTTCTTTACAGGCCGGATTTGGTCGCCGCAAAGATGGAAAGTCGTGATTTGTTCAAGAAAAAAAATGGCGTAAAGCTTGCGGACCTTTCGGCTTCCGGCGAGCCGCCTTTGGTAGAGATTGAATACGCTCCCGCAAAGTCCGACAATCGCGACGTGACGGTAAAATTTTCCGTGGAAGAGCGGAGCGGCGGACTTGGAAAGGTTTACGTAGCCCTCAACGGCAAGCCGGTCTTGCTGCAAGACCGTTCAAGAAAACTCGCTCTTTCTGGCGCTCTGATCACAAGCTCGGCTTCCGACGAAAAAAAAATTTACAGCCATACGCTGACCCTTTCAAACGGCTACAATTTAATCGAGGCATACGCGACCAATTCGTCTGGCTTCATAGAAAGCCTTCACGCAAAGGCTTCTGTCAAATGGGAGGGCGCGCAGTCCAAGCCCAGCCTTCACGCGCTTGTCATCGGCGTAAACGAATATCGGGACAGCAATCTTCGCTTAAAGTATGCGGTTCCTGACGCCGCCGCCATAGCGAACGCGTTCATGACAAAGAAGGGCTCCCTTTACCAAAGCGTCAACGTCGTGTCGCTGCTTGACCAAAAGGCCAATAAGGCTGACATCGAGAAAGCCTTTAAGGATTTGGCGGCAAAAGTCCAACCCGACGACGTGTTCGTGTTCTATTTGTCCGGCCACGGAACGCAAGAAGACGGAGACTATTATTACATACCGGTCGATTTCCAAAACGTCGGTTCGGACGCGGTACGAAAATACGCTGTAAGCAAGCAGTTCCTTTTGGACAACTTCTATTCGATTAAAGCAGGAAAGTCCCTGATAATGCTGGACACTTGCAATTCCGGCTCCTTCATAGCGGAAGGCTATTCAAGCTCCGACGGAGGAGCGGCGCGTTTGTCAAAAGACGCTGGGCAGGCGATAATCTCAGCCGCCACAAGCGAGCAATACGCGATGGAAGGCTATGAGGGACATGGAATTTTCACCTATGTTGTTCTCGACGCTCTTAACGGAAAGGCCGACAGGGATAAGGACGGTTTTGTGACTTTGCGCGAGCTTTGCGATTACATAGAAGACACCGTTCCTGAATTGAGCTACAGCAAGTGGGCCTACCGACAGATTCCGTGGATAGATCGCCGCAAACAGAATTTCCCGCTGGTGGGAAAGTGATTGTTTTGATGTATGGGGGTGTCTTTATGAAAGCGATTCGTTTATTAAGAACTGTTCTCTTTTCGACGGCGTTTTTTGGCGGCACTGTTGTTCCGCTTTGCGCGCAAATAAGTCTTGTGAACGAAGGGCGCGCGCATTACCAGATGGCGGAGCTTTACCGTTCCGGCGACCGCTTTACGCAAAGTTACGAAAAGGCTTTTGACTGCTACAAGCGCGCTTGTGAAGCGGACGAGCCGATGGCTTTTAGGTTGTTGGGTCACCTTTACATGACGGGTAAAGGCGTTCAAAAAGATGAGGCCGTCGCCTGGAAATATTATACAGAAGCTAAACGCCACGGCGCGTTTCCCGAGCAGGACTTTGCGGAAGAGTGGGCGCTAAAGGAATTGGAGACGCCGCAGCCCTTGGACTGTTTTGACCAAGAAAAGACGATGGACGAATGGATGAAAGAAGGCGAGATGCGCCGCGTTGAGTACGCCTTGAACTACGGAAAGGGCGTGGGAATCTTCGCTTGCGCAAGCTACATGACGCCCGCCCGCTACGGAAATCCCAAAGCCCAGTATTGGGTTGGAAAATACTACGCCGAATGCGCCAATCCCAAAAAAGCCGGAGAATACCGCGACGCGATTCTAAACGCAAAAAAGTGGCTTGCTCGTTCCGCCGCGCAAGGAAACGAGGACGCAAAAAAACTGCTTTCAGAGCTGCCCCAAGCGGAGCCTGCGAATGCGATGAGCGTGGAGGAAGCCCGCGGCCTTTATTCGCTTTTGGAAAACATAAAAGGACAAAAATCTCTTTTTGCCGAAGAAGTCAACGCAAAGAACGTAAAAAAGCTTTTGGCTTCCAAATACCTTGACGCGATTTCTTCGGTTGACGAAGAAAAAAACGTTATCGCCTTTAACAACAATTCAATTTACATTACGTTTGAGCCGGAGCGCCAGCTTATTTGCTTGGTGTCGTATGTCGTTCCCGCAAAAAAGTTGGATAAAAACGAATGCGTTGATATCGCCAACGGCTGGAACCAAAAGCAAATCTTTTTGATTATGTGCTACGACGAGGACGCTTTTAGGGCGGAGTATTATTTGTCTTACGCTGGAGGAATCCACGCGGACAATTTGAACGCTTCACTGGATTATTATTTTAGAATTTTAGGCAACTTTGCCGGAGCGTTAAAAGATTATTGCGCGGATTGACAATATAAGATTCTTATGGAGGAAGGCTATGAAAAAAATATTTCTTTTTGTAGCCTTTTTTTGCGTTGCGATGGCATGTATGGACATATGTATGTTCTATGCAAGGAAAATTGGAGCATACTTTGATTTTTAAGTCATGAACAAATGAGTTATAGCCAAAATGGTGTAAATTCGTAATATATCGTTTTTTTTAGGGAGGTTAGATGATGGGAAAGGTTTTTCTAGTTTTTTTGTCGCTTTCGATTTTATGTTTGGAAACGGCTTTTTGCGACAATGTTGAATTTGAATTCAATTATCAGAAGAATGAATTGCATTGCGTTTTTAACCATTGGAAAAGAACGCATGAATATGTGTACAACGCTTTGTCTGGAAAAATGGAGCTTGTCGAACACAAGGAGCAATGTGCCTGTTATACGGATAGCGGAAAGTATAAATTGTGCTGGGACGGCCAACGAAACGAAAAAAATTTCTATATAGTTGAAACTTCGACTGGCAAAGAAGTCGGCTCAATCGACCATGAATGGCATGCCATGACGATAAGTCCAAATGACAATTGCATTATGCTCAGTAGGGATGGCGGAGGCGATTATATAGGAAAGTGGTTTTTTAGTCTTCCTGACGGAGAATACATTACTTGGCGCCATATTATGGGAGCGGATTTTTTGCGCCAAAAGAACGCATGGATTTTTCAATATGAATTAGGTTGCGAAGTTGTTGACGCCGACAAATGGACCACTGTCGCCAATTTGGAAGGCAGTCCCTCGGGCGATGTAATCTTAACCAATCCGCTTTGTAGTTATACTGGAAGGTATGTCGCTTGCGGCTTGAATGTTTATGAAACTGCGACATGGAAAAAAGTCGCTCAATTTACGAAGCACGCACATGGCGGAGCCTTTACTAGAGACGACAGGGGAGTTTTGATTCCTGAAGAAGACGGAGTTCACTGTTATTCAATCTCCGATGGCGCGGAAATATTTGTCTTGAATCACGGTAGCCCATATCAATTGTCGATATTTGTCGCTTCCAACGGAAACATATTCACTTGCAATCGAGAATATGGAATCGTAAAAATTTGGGACGGAAGAAGTGGAGCGCTGCTTTCATCCTTTGAAGTGAAAGATCCCTTTAATTACATCGCGCGCGGCGACGAGGCTTATTCCGCCGGCAATTTTTCGGCCGCGATTGGGCTTTATAAAAAGGCTTCAGACCAAGGTGATCACAAAGCGATGTATAAAATTGGACAAATGTATTTCGATGGTACTGGCGTTAAAAAGAACCTTTCGTTTGCTTTCTCTTATTTTGACAAAGCCTTTGCAAGAGGAAATACCTCCTGCGCTAATATTTTGGGTGATATGTACAGGGATGGGGTTGGAACTTCCAAAAATTATGAAAAGGCAATAGAGTGCTACGAAAGCGTCGCTGGCGGCTACGGCGACGCGGCAAAAAAAGCGAACTACAATCTTGGCGTTCTTTATGAGAAAGGCTGGGGCGTTCAGCAAAATTATTCAAGGGCTCTTGAATTATATAACAAAGCCTCTCCGTTGCAGGAAGCCGTTGCAGCCCTTGACTCTCTTTTTGAACGAGGGCTTGGCGTTACGGGCGAGGATTATTTTACAAAGGGGAACATCTATTATAAAAAAAAGGATTATGTTGCCGCCAAAAAATGGTTTGAGAAAGGTGCTGCTATGGGCAACGACAACGCTCAGCTTTTGCTAGGCGTTCTTTATTACAACGGAGATGGCGTTGTCGTTGATTACGCCAAGGCCAAGACCTTGTGGGAAAAGGCCGCGGAAAAATCTAACAGCACGGCAATTGGTAATTTGGCTCTTATTTATTATTACGGATGCGGGGTTCCTGTGGACAAATTAAAGGCAAGAGAATATTTGCAAAAATCGGTCCAATTGGGCAGCGACTGGGCAAAAGAAAAGCTTAACAAATGGACATTTTAGCAAAGGGGAGACTGTGTTATGAAGAAATTTTTGTTTTTTATGTTGTTGGTTTTGCTTCTGGATTCTTCTTTTTTTGCGGATGCTGTTAGCGGCTTTATTTATCAGGAAGGCCACGGAGATCATATTATTGATTATTCTTTTAGCGGCGACGGAAAATGGTTTGCGTCATCAGACGATTCCTGCATAAAAATTTGGGAGGTTGAATCTGGCAAACTGCTGAGAACAATTGACGCGGATTCGGCGGGCATATCATTGAATAACGATGGAAATTATTTGCTCTACACAATTGTTAAATATCCTGGAGACCACACAACAAGCAAAGTTATGCTTTATGATGTCGTTAACGACACGACAAGCGTTTTTGAGGACATGACTGTATATCAAGAGTGGGCAAGTTCGGCAAAGGCGTCTTTTAGCCCATCTGGAAAATATGTATTTATTAGAGGAAGAATTTATGACTTTGCCTCTAGAAAAATTATTTTAAGTTTTTCGTGCGGATCTTCAAAGCAAATTGTATGGAAACCTGACGAGAAAAAGATTGTCGTCGGCGCTACGGAGTACTCAGTGTTGACGGGAAAACAGACCGCCAGATTTTCGGCTGAAACGTCAAATTATAATCTGCCGCCAGTGGCGTATAGCAAAAACGGGGATTATATTGCTGTCGGAAACAAAGAGATAACCGTCTTGGATTCACAAAGCTATGGCTCTCTCTTTAAAATAGATACCAGGGCGAAGTATAAATATAACTATGGAAGAAGCTTTGTTTCGTTTGACTGCAACGACAACATTCATGCCCAAAAGGACGGGGTTTTTGACCTTTTTAGCGGAAAGAAGCTTTATGGTGTTAGTGGTCTGTGCGATCCGCAAGGAAATGTTGCGGCAGTCTTTGATGATATGGGTGCGGTTTCGTTTTACGATACAAGGACAATGAAAAGCAAGAACAATCTTGCTGGAAAATTTGATAATATACTTTTGTCTTCATATTCCCCTTTTAGCAAATCTTTGTTGCTGTCGACGGCTGGCGGAAAAACCTTGTTGTTTGACACCGAAAATTTTTCACTTAGCGTGTTGGGACAGACTAAAAACATATACGAACGATATCAGTTTGCCAATAATGAATCTTGTTCTAAGGGCGGCAGGTATGTTTCTTACAGAAATCTGGCTGGCGACATTTGTGTATATGACATAAAGGCTAAAAAAGAGCTTTTTGTTTTTGAAGGAACATCGGCCTTTGAAAAGACTGCCGCCTTTGCGTGCGACGGGAGCTGTTTTTACGCCTCAAGCAAAGACAAATTGCGCGTGTGGGAGCTGAAAAAAGGCAAACTTGTAAAAGAAATTCTTTACAACGGAAAATTTACAAATGGTTTTGGAAAGGTTGTGTATATACCTAAATATGGCAGAATACTGAATCTTTCGTCTGAGTATTTTCATGGAAAACTTGAGGCTCTTGACGGCAGGGGCAACTTTGTCAAATATTTGTCAATAAGGCAGGTTGATGATTTTTATTACAATGATGTGGTTGATTCCATTGACGTTCTTTATGATGCAGGAATTGGCTTGTATAACGCGAACAGTTTGGAGCTTGAAGGAAGCATTGGCATTGAAGTTCCAAGAGGCAATCGCATTGCTTCCAGCAATGACGGTGTTTATGTCGGCATAATAAGCTACGGTTCCTTCTGTTTGTACGATAGGAAGTCATTGAAGCTAGCGTGCAAAATTGATGTTGGCGACGCAGAATACGCTGACATGAACTTGCATTTTTCCGACGACTCAAAATACGCGTATACTGTTACAAACAAAGGCTTTAAGATATGGAGCGTAAAGAAACAAAAATTGCTCGCAACCGCCATTGTCGTTAAGGACGGCGATTGGCTTCTTTACACGCCCGAAGGCTATTATTGCGGCACTGATTGGGCGATAAAAAATTTGGTGCATTTGTCCAAGGGAAAGACTATAATCGGAATCGAGCAATTTGCCGAGGTCTTGTTCCGCCAAGATTTGGTTTTGGCCAAGATAAGGGATGATTCGTCGGATGTGTTGCCGATTCCAAATATTTCCGCCTTGGCGGCTTCTGGCGACGCGCCTGTTTGCGCTTTCGTCAATCCTCCTAATGTCTCTAGTTCGCGCGACGTCACTCTTTCTTTTTCTGTTGAAGACATGGGCGGCGGCATTGGCGCTGTCTATTTGTCTTTGAACGGAAAAATAGTCCAGGTTGCTGATGAGAGTAGAAGTCTTTCCCTCGATGGTGCGGAAAAATCAAAAAAAATGCAGCGGACGGAATATCAATGGGTGATTTCGCTTCAAAACGGCGACAATGCGGTTGAGGTTTTTGCGATGAACGCCGCGGGAAAAATCGAGGGGGTTCACGCCACATGCAATATAAAATGGCAAGGTGCGACATCCAAGCCCAGTCTTTATGTTCTGGCAGTCGGAGTTAACCAATACAGGGACGGTTCTTTGCGCTTGAAGTATTCTGTTCCGGACGCGACTGGCGTCGCTCAAGCTTTTCAGAAAATTACGGGCAAGCTGTACCAAAGCGTGAATGTCGTTACGCTTATTGACGAGAATGTAAATTCCGACGGATTGAAAAAGACTTTTGACAGTATTTCCGCCAAAGTCACCGCTGACGACGTTTTCATATTCTATCTTTCAGGACATGGAACGACTCATGACGGCGACTATTATTTTATTCCTGTTGATTTTCGTTATAGGGATTCATCGTCAGTTGTCAATTCTGCGGTTTCAAAACAATTTTTGCAAGACAATCTTCGCAAGATAAAAGCCCAAAAAACGCTTGTTGTTCTTGACACTTGTAATTCAGGTGCCTTTATTTCAGGTGGAGCGAGAGGTATGTCTGACAAAACCGCTGTTGATAGACTTAGCCGTTCCACAGGACAGGCGATTATTTCGGCGTCCACCGATTCGCAAGTGGCGATGGAAGGGTACAGCGGCCACGGAATTTTGACTTATGTTATGTTGAACGGTCTTTCCGGCAAAGCGGACTCAAACGGTGACGGTTTTGTTTCTTTGCAGGAATTAAGTTCTTATATCGGAGATCAAGTTCCCGAATTGAGCTTTAAAAAATGGAATTACGAACAAGTTCCATGGATTGAACTAAAAAAGCAAGACTTTCCGCTTGTCGGAAAATAAAGGAGAGTTTATGAAGAGAAGAATATTTATTGCCGTGTTTTTTTTAACGCTTATTATCATATCGCCAGGCTTTTTGTTTGCCGAAAGCCGCAACGCGCTTTTAATAGCCAACGCGGCTTATACAAACGCTCCTTTGAGCACGCCGATACAAGAGGCCCGCGGCCTAAAGCAAAGCCTTGTAAAATTGGGCTTTAACGTAACGCTTGTGGAGAACGCCGACATAAACGCGATGGAAAAGGCCAGCGACGAGCTTGCCGAATTCCTAAAGTGCTTTAAGTAAAGCGATCCTTTTGGAACGGCCGCCGCTCTTGACGCGGCTATGCGTTAGCGATATACTAAAATCATTCTTTGGAAAGATGTCTGAGTTGGTTTAAGGTACGCCCTTGGAAGGGGCGCGTGGTGGAAACACCACCGGGGGTTCGAATCCCCCTCTTTCCGTTTTGACAAACCAAAATATTTTGGTTTTGTAAATGGGTGTTTGCAAGCCTAAAAATCCGGGCTGGGGGATTCGATCCGGAGCGAACACCCCGCCAGGGGAAGAGCCCGCAGGGATGCGGGCGGAAGTGAGCGCAGGCGGCCTGGAGCGCGCAAGCAGGAGGCTTGGGTGCGGAAGGCGAATCCCCCTCTTTCCGATATAGTTTGATGCATTTTCGATAAAAGCCGCCATGAAAGCAAAAGATTTTTTTGTTAAAAACCATGTAATTTTCTACGGCGTGATTTGTCTTGCCGCCAACTTTTTTGCCGTCCTTTCCACAAATTTGACAACGTTCCCAATGCCAATCACCACTCCCATGGAATTGTGGCGCGATTTTATGAACCGTCACGAGCTTGCCGTAAACATTTTGAGCCTTTCGGCGTATATCGCGCCCTGCGTCCTTTGTTTTTTGTACGCGGTCAGGGCGGTAAAGTTCAAGAAGGACGACAAGCGATACATAAAAATCATGGTGAACATTCCGATGGCTTTTGCCTTGCTTGGAATATTCGGCTGGATTTTCAGCTTTGTCTTCGAGCTGGGCTATTTGCTTTATTTTAGCTCTGTTTTTAAAGTGGACATAACTTTCATCGTGATTTCGTCCTTGGTGGCGACTATTTTTGTTTCGCTCTTGGCGTTCACTTTGATTTTTTTTACTCTTGAAACATTGAACAGAAATTTCGTTCTTCCCGCAATGTACCCGGAAGGAAACATTTCGCAAACGGAACGAATGTCAATTTCTTCAATAAAAAATCTTTTTTTGTTTTACTTTTTTTCCGCCTGTCTTTTTCCGGCCGCCTTTTTGGGAGCGAGGCTTTTTTTCACGCGCTATTACCACATCGATTTTCCAAAGTATTACGACATCGTCTTTGCCGGGCTTTTGGTCGCGATTGGATTTGTCCTTACGATTTTGATTTACGGCTACTTTCAAAGGCCTCTCAAAAAGTTGAAGAATAGCGCGGACGAAATTTCAAGGGGAAACTACGGCGTTAAAACCGTCATTTGTTCCAACGACGAAATGGGCGTGTTGGGCGACTCGTTCAACGAGATGGCCAAGTCGCTCAAAGAAAAGGAATTTATGCGAGACACTTTTGGAAAGATAGTCACGCCTCAAATTCGCGACTACCTTTTGACAAAGAACGTCGCTTTGGGCGGAGAGACGCTCGACGTTACCGTGATGTTTTGCGACATTCGCGGCTTTACCACTTTGTCGGAACAAATGCAGCCGGAAAAAATCGTTTCTTTGTTGAACGAATACTTTACAGGCTTGGAAACTTGCGTCGCGCGTCACGGCGGAGTCATAAACAAATACATAGGCGACGCGATTATGGTTTTGTTCGGAGCGCCCATGCCTAGCGATACGCACGCGCTTGACGCTTACAAGGCCGCGCTCGACATGCGGGCGGCGTTGGTTCAAATGAACAAGGGCTGGGCGGAACGGGGCCTTCCCGAAATCCGTTTTGGAATAGGAATCCATTCAGGCCCGGTCCTGGCCGGTAACATCGGCGCGGCCAACCGCATGGAATACACCGTAATCGGCGACACCGTCAACACAGCGAGCCGCATAGAAGGCCTTTGCAAGACTTGCCAAAAGGACTTGCTTATTTCTGAAAGCGCCGCGCAAAAAATTCAGGAAAGCCAAAAAAGCGCGCGAACCGAAAGCTTGTCGCAAGCCCAAGAAGCGGCCGCGGCTTTGCCTGCCTTGCAATTTGTGGCCGACGCCGAAATCCGCGGCCGCAAGGAAAAAGTCCGCGTATTCACAGTTGCGTAGTTCAAGAAAATGTCATGTTCGGGCTTGACCCGGACATCTTTTGATAAAAAGATTGCCCGATCAAGTCGGGCAATGACAGCTTGCAATCAAAAGTAAAACAATTCCTCAAAACTTTTGTCCAAGGCCACGCAGAGAATGAGCGCGAGCTTTGCGGTGGGGCAGAACTGGCCGGTTTCTATAGAGCTGATTGTGTTGCGCGAAACGCCGACCATTTCTGCCAGCGCGCTTTGCGACAATTTTTTTTCTTGGCGAATTTCCTTTAGGCGGTTTTTTAGTTCAAGGCTTTCGTTCATCAAAGCTTTTCCAAAAGATCAAGGACAAAGACGGCCGTGAGCGCCGCTAAAATCGCAAGGTATCCGAGCGCCACAAAGAGCTCGTGCAGTTTTTTCATCTTGAAAAATTTCACAAAGAAGGCGACGCTCAACATTCCAAAAAAAACAATCCAAACTTGCGCGCTGACCTTGCGCGCCAAAATCCAGCTTATCGCGCTTACAAGGGCGCACAAGCCAAAAGACGCGAAGTATGCGACGGTGGCCGCCGTCTTTTGAACTTCCAAATCGTAGGTGTCGCGGCCTGCGTTTTCTCCACGGCTTTTTTGCAATATCTCTTCTTTAGTCATATTTTCCTCTCTACTTGGTGATTTTATACTGCAACGCCCCTGTCTTGCAAGCGGCGACGCATTCTCCGCACAAAATGCATTCGGCGGAATTTATTTCTCCGCGCCCAACTAATGCGGGAACGTCAAGCGCCATCGGACAAACTTTTTGGCAGCTCTTGCATCCGGCGCAGTTTTGCGGCTTTGTCTTAATCTTAACTTGCGGAAGGCGGAGCATGCGGCCAAGCTTATAGCCAAAAATCATGAAGGGCGCCATCCAGCAAATGTAATGGCAGTTGGCTCTTTTTCCGTGAACAATCGCTGGAATCAAAAATAAAACCACGATTCCGTAGTAGATTATGTAGCAGTAAATGTTTGAAACCGAGATTCCATGCTCTGTCATAAAAAAAGGCTGGATTGTGTAATCGCCCTTTCCAAAAACGTGGCAGACGGCGATTCCGCTAATCCACAAAAGCCATATTCCGTATTTTAAATAGTTCCTCCAGCCTTGCTTTGGCGATTTTGGGGAAAACTCGGCGAAACATTCGGACATTCCTCCTGTCGGACAAAACCAGCCGCACCAAAGACGGCCAAAGAAAATTCCAAAGACGAACATCAACGTAAAGACGATGAAGCTTCCGTTGATGACGTGTCGCGCCGCCGCCATGATTATGAGGTAGGGCGAAAAATACCAAATCGTAATTGGGAATAAAAGCATCGCGATTATAAGCGTGAATTTTCGAAGCCGTTGCAAAGTCATATCACTCCTCCTAAAAATAGTAGCTCAAGTAAGGCGTCGCGCAAAGGCGGCGCGTGGAAAAATTTTTGTCCTTGGAAAAATCCGAAAGATCCACGAGAACGGAAAGTCCGATCCTAAATCCATTTTCTTTTGTAAAGGCATATTCGGCGCCGCACTCAAGCCCCGCGGCGAAAATGTCATTGGAGTCAAATCTCTTTTGGCCGCTTGTCCAGCCTCCGTTTGATTCGGAAACGTTTCCCAGCTTAAAGCTGAAATTTGGCCCTGCGAAAATGGCAAAGCGGCCCGGAATGTTTTCGATTCCGGCAAACGTAAGTTTTAAAAGCAGGGGAACGTCAAGGGTCATAAATGTGGCTTTTGTCTTTCCGTTTTGGTCTGTAAAGGAAAAGCCGTTGTTGTGGTGGAAGAGGGCTTTTAATTGCAAGGCCGTGACTTGGTTGAAATTCCATTCAGCGGCTGCGCCGAATCTAAAAGTTGGAATAAAGTCAAAGTCGGACTCAATCCCGCCAGCTTTGACAAACGCTGTGTTGATTCCGGCTCCGCCTTCGATTCCAAAAGAAAATTTTTTGGCTGACAAGGGCAAGGCCAAAAGCGCCAGAAAAACAAGCGCCATGTTTTTTTTCATGTTTTTTCCTCCGTTACGCTTGCCAAGTAAACTTGGCAGATGTCGTTAGAATACCATTGCCAAGTAAACTTGTCAAGCGGCGCGGTTGAAATTTTGCACGGCTTTTTATAGAATTGGTTTATGAGACTGATTTTTATCCGCCACGGCGACCCCGACTACGAGCATGATTCCCTTACCAAGCAGGGCTTTAAGGAAGCCAAGCTTTTGGCCAAGCGCGTCGCCAAGTGGAAGGTCACCGACTTTTACGTTTCGCCCTTGGGCCGCGCGCAAGCCACGGCGAAAGTTTCTCTTGACCTAATCGGCCGCAAGGCAAAGACTTTGGATTGGCTTCGCGAGTTTTACGTTCCCGTGATCGATCCGATTGACGGCCACAAGCGCATTCCCTGGGACTTGATGCCTTCGTATTATTATTCCGAAAAAAAATTCTTGGATAGGGAAAAGTGGCTGGACACAAAGCTTATGAAGACCGGTCCCGTGGCCAAAAACTACAAGGAAGTTTGCGACGGCCTGGACGCGCTTTTGGCCAAGTACCATTTTAAGCGCGACGGCTTTTTGTACAAGACCGACGGAAAAATCAAGAACCCCAACTTTGACCAAAAGACCTTTGTTCCAAACTACCATCTCTTGCCCAACAAGGATGAGTACGACGATCGGACAATCGTTTGCTTTTGCCATTTGGGAGTGATGTTCACGGCGATAAGCCATTTGGTTGGCTGCTCTCCGCTGATTTTGTGGCAGGGCTTTTACGTAGCGCCGACTTCAATCACGGTTTTGAACAGCGAGGAGCGCGAGCAAGGCAAGGCGGTCTTTAGGGTGGAACGTTTGGGCGACACGCGCCACTTGGGAAAAAGCCAGCGCATTTCCTCCAGCGGCTACTACGCGCCGGTTTTGCAAGAGCTATAGTTTACATCCACTCTAGGCGCATTTTTAGAAAGTCTTTCATGTCCTTGTAAAAATCCATCGGCGGCGGGGCGATTTTTATTTTCTTTAGCGCCTTTTGAACGAGCGGATTTTTGTAACAGCACACGGCGTTTGACGAAGCGTAAAACAGAACATCCAGCTGGATTTTGTAGGCGGCCTCTTTTGGAATTTTTAGCGTTGCGGCAAGTCTGTCGCGGAGAGCGTTTGCCAGATTGTAATATTTCTTTTTAAAGGCCGCAAGCCGTTCCACCGTGACATTAGTTTCTATAACGGGATTCAAGTAGGAAACGTAGCGCATGTAATCTTGGTTGGCGTTAAGGATTCCCGCCCAAAGTTCGGCAATTAATTCGGTAGAAAAATCGTTTCCTTTTGGCATTGCGGCAAGCAGAGCGCCGTAGTAGGCTTCCATTTTGTCTCCTGCAATTTCAAGGATGATTTCTTCTTTTGTCGTGACATATTTGTAAAGATTCGCGCGCGACCAGCCAAGCTTTTCGGCGATTGTGGTGAGCGTGATTTCGGCATAGGGAGCGCTTTCAAAAAGTTCCGCCGTTGCCGCTTTTATTTGAGCCATTCGCTCTTCTTTGTGTTCGCCGCTCCGAGCGCGGATGAAGTCTGTTTTGCCGTTTAAGCTGTCCATAGTTCTTATAATAGCGCATATTCAAAAAAAAAGCAATAAGCGACAAAGTGTTATTTATTCTGCGTTTTAGTGTTGACAAGTAACTGTTTATGCCTTATAATGGGTTTAGTGACGAAGTGTTGCTAAAGAGTTCCCGAAACGAGTTCTGGATGGCAGAAGGAGATAACAATGCTTGGAAATTTTTCTTATTCGAACCCGACAAAGCTTTATTTTGGCGAGAACGCGCTGGATTATTTGGACACTGAGCTTCCCAAATATGGAAAGAAGATTCTTTTGACTTTTGGCGGCGGTTCCATCAAAAAGAACGGCATTTATGACTCAGTGATTGCTGCGTTAAAAAAGAACGGAAAGGAAATCGTCGAACTTCCAGGCGTTATGCCGAATCCAACCAGCGAAAAACTGATTGAGGGCTGCAAATTGGCCCGCGCGGAAAACGTGGATTTCATTTTGGCTGTCGGCGGCGGTTCCACCATTGACTACGCAAAGGGCGTTTCTGTCGGTGCCTGCTATGACGGCGACCCGTGGGAAAAATATTACGTGAAGATGGAAGAGCCAAAAGCAGGAGAACGAATTATCCCTGTTGGCGCTGTGCTCACAATGGTTGGAACCGGAAGCGAAATGAACGGCGGTTCGGTCATCACAAATCACGCGCAAAAACTAAAAATCGGCCATGTGTTTGGCGAAGAAGTTTATCCAAAGTTCGCGATTCTAAATCCGCTCTTTACTTTTACCGTTCCCAAGCGGCAGATGGTCGCGGGCATTTACGACATTTTCAACCACATTTGCGAGCAGTATTTTTCCGGGAACGACGACAGCGCGAGCGACTATCTTGCGGAAGGCCTGATGCGCTCGGTAATTTACGCTTCACGCATTGCGGTTAAAAATCCCGAAGATTACGAAGCGCGAAGCAATTTGATGTGGGACGCGACATGGGCTTTGAACACTCTGATTGGCCGCGGAAAGAGCCAGGATTGGATGGTTCACATGATTGGCCAAGCGGTCGGAGCGTACACGGACGCGACTCACGGAATGACGCTGAGCGCAGTAAGCCTTGCATACTACAAAACGCAAATGGAAGCGGGCTTGCCCAAGTTTGTCCGCTTTGCAAAAAATGTTTGGGATGTTTGCGCGGAGGGGAAATCAGATAAGCAGCTGGCCCAAGAAGGCCTTGACGCGATGAAAGCGTGGATGCAAGAGATTGGCGTGTCGCTTTCTCTTAAAGAACTAGGCGTTACGCCAGACATGTTTGAAGGGATTGCAAGCGCTACATTCATTCTTGACGGCGGCTATAAGACGCTTACAAAGGATGATGTTATTGAAGTCTTGAAGGAGAGCATGTAAGTGAGAGCGCTGGCCGCGATTTTTTGCGCGATTCTTTTTGCGCAAATGGGTTTTGCAAAGGAAGTTCCTATGAAAATCAAAATTTCAATCACAAGCGAAAGCGGAAGTCACGAACTGACGGCGACGCTTTCGGACAATTCCTCCGCCGAGGCCTTTTACAAGCTTTTGCAAAGCGGCGCGGTTGCGGTCAAAATGCGCGACTACGGCAGCTTTGAAAAAGTCGGCCCGCTTCCAAAAACGCTTCCGCGAAACGACAAGCAGATTGCAACAAGCGCGGGCGACATCATATTGTACCAAGGAAACCAAATTACGATTTACTACGACAAAAACAGCTGGAATTTTACGCGGCTTGGAAAGGTTGACGGACTTTCGCAATCTGAATTAAAATCAATTTTAGGAAAAGGCGACGTTACGGCGACCTTTGAAATCTTAAATTAATTATAGGAGAAATATATGAAAAAACTTATTCTTACACTTTTGATTGGAGGCTTTATTATGGCAGGAGCGTCTGCAAAAACAGCGGTTGTGTATTTTAGCGCGACAGGAACGACAGAGAAAATGGCAAAGGCTGCCGCCGCCGAAATTGGCGCGGACGTTCTTGAAATCCAGCCGGTTCACAAATACACAAAAGCCGACTTGAACTGGCACGACAAAAAATCGCTTACGACAATTGAATGCAACGACCCCAAAAGCCGCCCGGCAATCGCAAGCAAAATCGACATCTCGGGCTACGACACAGTAATTGTATGCTATCCAATCTGGTGGGCCTACGCTCCAAAAATCGTCTACACCTTTGTAGAAAGCCAAAATTGGGCCGGCAAAAAAATGATTGCCCTATGCACATCAGGCGGAAGCGGCCTTGGCCGCAGCGGTTCAGACCTTGCAAAGTTCGCTAACGGCGTTGACTACAAAGGCGGAAAAGACTTTACCCGCGCAAAGGCCGGCGACATCAAAAATTACGTAGAAGGGCTATTGAAGCAATAAATGATAATTGAAAACCAGACTTTTGACGAAGAACGAGCTCTTTACGGAATCTGCGATGCGGTTGTAAAAAACTGCCGTTTTGACGGCCCTGCCGACGGAGAGTCTGCTATGAAGGAAGCGCGCGACATTCAGGCGCGCGATTGCTTCATGAATCTTCGTTATCCATTCTGGCATGTCCAAGACGCAAAAATCTTTAACACGACTTTTACCCAAAACTGCCGCGCCGCTCTTTGGTATGGCAAAAATATTTTGATTGACGGCTGCGTTCTCAACGGAATAAAAGCGCTGCGAGAATGCGATGGCCTTGCGATAAAAAATTCTACGGCCAATTCAGTTGAGTTTATTTGGAAGTGCCGCAATGCGCGCGTTGAAAATGTCACAATCGAAGATTCTGAATATCCTTTTTTTGAGGTGAAGGATGCTAAAATCGCTTCGCTTAAGATGACTGGAAAATATTCTTTCCAATATAATGAGAATGTCGAAGTTATCGATTCTGAACTAAACACAAAGGACGCTTTTTGGCACGCAAAAAATGTAACTGTCAAAAATAGCGTCGTTAAAAGCGAATATCTTGGCTGGTATTCGGAAAATCTAACGCTCATAAACTGTACAATTGTTGGAACGCAGCCTTTTTGTTACTGCAAAAATCTTGTTCTTGAAAACTGCGTGATGGAAAATTGCGACCTTGCGTTTGAAAGAAGCTCGGTGAATGTAAAGGTCAACGGGAAAATTGACAGTGTAAAAAATCCTCTTGAAGGAAAAATCGTCGCGGACAAAATCGATCGGATTATTTTTGAAAAAGAATTTTGCGACGCGGAAAAGACTCAAATTGTTTATAAGGAGTGACGCAATGAACGCAAGCCGCCTTCGCATGCCCATAGATATTGCAATGACGCTTCTCTCAATAATTTTGATGGGCGGAGCGTACCTTTTTCCGTCTGATGTCGCGCACGAAATATTGGGCGTGGCGCTCTTTGTTTTGTGGGCGGCGCACATTGCGCTGAACCGCCGCTGGTTTGGAGCGATATTCCGCGGAAAGTACAACGCGCGCCGTGTTTTGCAAACCGTAATCAATTGCGGCATTCTGGTTTGCGTCATCTTCTTGATGATTAGCGGAATAATTCTTTCAAATCACGTTTTTACTTTTTTGGGGGTTGAAAGCGGGCTTGGCTTTGCGCGCGTCGCGCATCTTTTGGCAAGCCATTGGTATTTTGTCTTTATGTCGCTCCACATCGGACTTCATGTTGAAATGATTGCCACTAAAACGAAAGCCTCGCGAGAAGGAGCGCCGTCGGTCATCCTCCGCGCGCTTTTTATTCTGTTTTCTCTTTACGGCATTTACGCCTTTGTCACGCGAGGCATTTGGCGCTATCTTATTTTGCAGCAGCAGTTCTTCTTTTTTGATTTGGAACGCGGCTATGTTTTGTTCGCGATTGACTACATTGCGATAATCGTTTTGTTTGCGACAGGCATTCATTATTTGAATAACTTGCTTCAAAAAGGAAATGATAAATGAGCATAACAGTAAATCTTCACTACACAGGAAAAGACGGAAGCGCCCGCAAGTTTGCGCAAGAGATGATTTCCAGCGGAACGGTTGAAAAAATACGGGCGGAGAAGGGCAACCTGCGCTACGAGTATTACCTTCCGTTCAATGCGGCCGGCGAGGCTGGCGACGAAGTCCTTCTGATTGATTCCTGGGAAAGCCAAGAGGCGATAGACGCACACCACGCTTCCCCAATGATGAAAACAATCGCCGCGCTACGCGACAAATACGATTTGCATATGACGGTAGAACGTTTTGTTTCTGACGAAAACGGAGTTCCGGAAGCGGACAAGGATTTTATAAGAAAGTAAAAGGATGGCGCAAAATGATAAATGAAAAAGTTTTGGATTTTCTTAAAGCAAAAGGATACGCGGACAGGCTTACCGAACATAAAGAAACGATTGACACCGTTGAACACGCTGCCCAGCAGATTGGCTGTTCCGAAGCCGAGATTGCAAAGACGCTTTCGTTTGTCGTGGATGAAAAGCCGGTGATTGTTGTGATGGCGGGTGACGGCCGCGTAAACTCTTCTAAGTTCAAGGCTTTGTTTCATACCAAGCCAAGCATGATTCAGCGGGACCAGGTCGAAGCGATTACGGGTTTCGCTCCTGGAGGCGTTTGTCCTTTTAATGTTCCCAAAAACATTCCTGTGTGGCTTGACGTTTCAATGAAGAGGTTTGACTACGTTCATCCTGCCGGAGGAAACTCTTACACCTCCGTAAAGCTTACCCCTGCGGAACTTGAAGAAGTGACTGGCGCCGCCGGCTGGTGTGACGTCTGCAAGGGCTGGGAAGGGGATGGCGCTTTATGACATCGATTCTTTTGCCAATCATTTATTTGGCCTTCATCAGTCTTGGACTTCCTGATTCGCTTTTGGGTTCTGCGTGGCCGGTTTTGCGGCAGGAGCTGAACGTTCCGGTTTCTTACGCGGGAATCATTTCGATGACCATCGCCTTTAGCACGGTGATTTCCAGTTTGAACAGCGACCGGCTCACAAAAAAATTGGGCGCTGGCCTTGTCACCGCGATCAGCGTCGCGATAACTTGCGTGTCGCTCTTCGCCTTTTCGTTTTGCCACAGCTTTTGGCTTCTTTGCTTGATCGCCGTTCCCTACGGACTTGGCGGAGGATCTGTTGACGCGGCCTTGAACAATTATGTCGCGCTGCATTACAAAAGCCGGCACATGAGCTGGCTTCACTGCATGTGGGGCGTGGGAGCGGCTGGCGGCCCCTACCTTATGGGACTTGCGCTCGCCAGGCAGAACGGCTGGAGCATGGGCTACCGCTATGTAGGATTTTTCCAAATCGTTTTGACTGCGATTCTTTTTATAAGCCTTCCGATTTGGAAAACGCGCAAAGACGAAGACGAGCCTTCCGACTCCGGCGAAAGCAAGGCGCCTTCAAAAGTCCTTGGCCTAAAAGAGATTTTGTCAATCAAGGGCGCCAAGGCGATTATGCTTTGCTTTTTTTGCTATTGCGGAATCGAGCAGACGGCGGGCCTTTGGGCGGCGAGCTACCTAAACATTTTTAAGGGAGTGGAGGCTGAAACCGCCGCGTTTTTTGCAAGCCTTTTTTACATTGGAATCACGGCGGGCCGCGCGATAAACGGTTTTGTCACGATGAAGCTTTCCGACAAGGCCTTGATACGAATAGGGCAGGGAATCATCGCGGCGGGAATCCTTTTGCTTTTTGTTCCCGGACCGGAGCTTCTTTCTTTGGCCGCCTTCATAATCATCGGCCTTGGCTGCGCTCCTATTTATCCTTGCGTTATTCATTCAACGCCGTCCACTTTTGGAGCGGACAAGTCGCAGGCTATGGTCGGAGTTCAAATGGCAAGCGCTTATGTCGGAACCACTTTGATGCCGCCCTTGTTCGGCGTTATCGCAAAGACCCTTTCCATCGCGCTCTTGCCGGTGTATCTAGTCATTCTCTTGGCTACAATGATCTTTATGTACGGAATTGTGGCAAGACGATAAAAACGGCTCGCTACTTGTTGATGAAATAAAGCCCGACAAGGCAGATTGCGATTCCTACGACTTTTGAAACGCTCAGCTGTTCTTTGTACAAAAAGAATCCAACGAAAATCAGGACAACCGCAAGCAAGGTACTTGCTACAAGCGCAAGCGTATTTACTTTCCACCCGGCTTTGTAGGCGCAGATGAATCCGACTTCCAAGCATGTGATTACAATTCCAAGAATTATTGTCGCCCAGTTTGTCAGTGTAAAGTCCTTAAAGCTTGGATGTCCTTTTGACGTGACTAGGAACATAACGAAAGAGAAAACAGACGCTACGGCATAAGTAACAGTCATCGAGGCATAAGTGTTCATTGCCGCAGGAATTCCTTTTGCGCAAATTTGATAAACGGTGTTTGCTGTAACGATTAGTAAAATTGGCCAGATGTATGAAAACATGATGGACATTTTATCAGATTTTGCTAAATTCGACAAGAATCGTAAAAAACGGCCCGCCGAACACGGCGGGCCGCGTTATGGTCTTACGACCGTTCCTACTTGCAGAACTCAGCCTTAAGGAAGTCCAAGTCCAATTCGGGGTAAAGAACGTGCGCGTTAAGCAAGGCGTTAACGCGCTCTTTGGCTTTGGCCTGGACGGAAGCGTCGAGGTCGATTTTTCCCTTGGCGGGCTTTCCTTCTTTTGTCAGGCCGGGCTTGGTTCCCTTAAGAACAAAGTCGATGATCGAGGCGACTTCGGCCATGTCCTTTTCGTTCATGCCAAGAGTCGTAAGGCCGGGAGTTCCGATGCGGATGCCGCTTGTCCACCAGGCGCCGTTCTTGTCGTAGGGAAGGGCGTTGGCGTTGGCTGTGACTCCGCACTGGAAGAGAGCGGCTTCCGCCTGCTTTCCTGTAAGTCCGTAAGTGGTCACGTCGACCAACATGAGGTGGTCTTCGGTTCCGCCTGTCTGCAAAACCATTCCCAAATCCATGCAAGACTTGGCCAACGCCTGAGCGTTCTTTACTACCTGAGAGGCCCAGTCGCGGTAGGCCTGAGTGTTGGCTTCCTTGAGCGCGATCGCCTTGGCCGCCATGACGTGTCCGAGCGGGCCGCCCAAAACCATCGGGCATCCCTTGTTGACGTAGTCGGCGTATTCCTTTTTGCAAAGGATGATCGAGCCGCGGGGGCCGCGCAAAGTTTTGTGTGTTGTAGTCGTAACGACGTCGGCCCATTTTACAGGGTCGTTGTCGCCTGTCCAAACTTTTCCGGCGACGAGGCCTGCGAAGTGGGCCATGTCGACCATCAATGTGGCTCCGCACTTGTCGGCAATCGCGCGGAATCTCTTAAAGTCAATCTTTCTTGGGTAGGCGGAGAAGCCTGTGAGCAAAATCAAGGGCTTCACTTCCATGGCCTGCTTTTCAATCGCGTCGTAGTCCAAAAGGCCGGTGTCTTTGTCAACGCCGTAAGGATGGCTTTCAAACATGCGGGCGCTGACGTTCATTCTGTATCCGTGAGTCAAGTGGCCGCCGCAAGAGTAGTCCAAGCCCATCAATTTTTGGTTTCCGAACTTTTTGCGAAGTTCGTCAAACTGAGCGTCTGTCAAGTCGGCAAGGCTCTTTACGCCAAGCTCCTCCAATGTGGGAGTTTCGATTTTTTTGGAAAGAATCGCCCAGTAGGCAACGAGGTTCGCGTCCGCTCCTGAGTGGGGCTGAACGTATGCGTAGTCCGCGCCAAAAAGCTTTTCGGCCTCGCGGGCGGCGGTATTTTCAACCGCGTCGATGTTCACGCAGCCGCCGTAGTAGCGGTGCTCTGGATAGCCTTCCGCGTATTTGTCGGTAAGCAAGTTTCCCATCGCGGCCTGAACGTTGAGCGAGCAGTAGTTTTCGCTCGCGACCAATTTGAGGTGGCTGCGCTGGTTTTCCAATTCGCTTACGATTGAGGCGGCGATTTCCGGCCCTACGGCGGCGACTTGCTGCAAGTTGGCCACATAGGCGCACATGGCGGCATTGGGCTTTCCGTTAGATTTGGCAAGGTAATTTTCCAAAGGCGTGGACATTTTTGGCTCCTTTGCGGCGACGTCTGCCGCTTAATTGATTTTTAAGAAGTTTAATATAATTGAAGAAAAATTGCAAGCGCCGCAGTTGTTGTTTTTATCAAAGTATGATATAATTACTATATAATATGGCGGAAAAAGAGCTTTCGACATTTGAAAGATTGGTTTCTCTTATAAGCGAAGACGAACGCAAGGATTTGCTGGACAAAATGAGGCCTTTGGAAGGAGACCCCGACGCCCGTTCCTTGGAATCGGTCAAAGACCCGTCGATGCGCGCGGACGAGATTGTCTTGGAAGAAAACCTCAAGCAGGAATCGATTATTTACCGCTTTATTTTGTGGCTCCGTTCAATCTTAACCTCGACCACAACCCAGCAGCTTTATAACGACGACAAGATCATGGCCCTCTTTAGAAAATTGAACCGCGAGTATCCCGGCTTGGTGGATTACAGGGGCGCCTTGCTTTTGGGAATTTTTTACGAAAAGCTTTTGGAGCTTAGAAAGGCCGCGGATTTTTTTAGGCCATACCTTGACGTGATTTACGAAAACATCGGAGGCTTTTACGTTTTCTTGGGATCGATTGTCGCTCCCGAAGTCACGCAAAGAATGAATTCCGAAGTGGACCCGATGAGCCTTCCGATTGACCGTGAGGTTACGGGAGAACTGCGCGCTTCCTTCTTGCGAAAGATGGACGACATCATAAAAGAAATTCCTTCGCACAGAAGGGCCTACTTGTACCAATGCGCCGCTTCGGTCGATTGGCTCTACCAATTTACAAGACTGCCCTTTGAGCGCTTTGTCTCCGCTTTTGGAACGGGACTGAGCGATTCGCAAGTTGCGCGCTTTGAAGCCGTGACGAGCGAGTTGAATTCTTTTTCCAAAATTTTGTGCAACGGAAAAAGCATGCCGGCCGAAGCCTTTGAGTCAATCTTTTTGTTCTCGGCGAAAAAAATGGTTCCCGCGTCAAGCGAAGCCAAGGATGAAGATTCGCGCGCCAAAGAATTTATGGACAAGTCAAATTCTTTCTTTACGATCATTCACATGTTTATAAACAGCGTTCCGCTCCGCTACGTGAACAAGGTTGTCTACAACAACATCCAGTGGCAGCCCGAACAGTTTTCTGGCGCTGAGGATTGGTTCGCAAAATACAAGGACCATTGGAAAAAACTTTTTGACGAACAGTGGAACGCTTGGCTCAAAGAAAAGAGGCGAGTGGGCCTTAACAAGCGGCTTAAAGAAAATTTTGACATTGAATCCGTTCCGCTTTTGCCTGACAGGCCTTGGGCCCAGATGTGGGGAGGAATAGATTTTCATTACGAAAACACGGCGGGCTTTTTGCTATGGTTCGTTTCAAAAAAACAAAACGAAGTTGTTGAGCCCCTTAAAATTCTTTTGCTCGAAGGCCAGTTTGTCAACAAGGACAACCGCGCGGAGTTCGCGAACACATTGAACGAGCTTTCGCAAATATCTTCAAGAATGTACAGCTTTGAGGAAGACATTTCCAACAAGGGACAGACCGGAATGGTTTTTGAAAAGCTTGCCAGCGAGCACTTGCGCACATTGGCCGCCCAATCAAAAATCGACACCTTGATAATAGAAAAAGAAGCGATCGTAAAATCAACTAAAAATTCTTTTTGCGACCAAGCCCGCTCCGTCTTGAACATTTTGAACGGAGTCTTTGCCGAGAAAAAAGACACCCGCTACGACGGAATACAAAACCTCGCTTCGATTCAAGGATCGCAAAACGCAAGTTTTAGGGCAAGCCTAATGAAAAGCAAAACCGTTTTTGCGGCGGCCTTGGACGTTCTTAAGGAACTTGAGCAAATCGACATTCCTGGAAACGGAATAAAATAATGAATCTTGTTGACCTTGCTGAAGCCGCCAAGTCCAACGACTATAAGTGGGCGGCCCTTCCATTTTACAAAAACGGCGCTCCCTTTGAAGGCGGGACTTTGCAAGGCCAAAACGCTTCTCAAGACCAAAACGCTCGGCCTCTTTGGGGCATGACGCTAAAGGCCGCCGGCCCCATGCGCTTTAGGTGGAACGAACAAAATCCCAACCGCGACAAATTTCTTTCCGGCCTTTGCGAACGCTGCGGTGGAAAGCAAGTTGTTCCGCTGGAGCTTATTCATTCAAAAATCGTGTATGACGTAAAAGAGGCGGGCGACGCTTTTAACAAGCAGGGAGACGGAATCGTCACGCAAAACGCGGCGCTTGTTCCTGTCGTTACTGTGGCGGACTGCGTTCCAATTTATTTTTACGATTCAAAGACCGGCGCCTTTGGCGTCGCGCATTCCGGCTGGAAGGGAACTGGAATCGCTGGCGATGTCATCGCCTTGATGAAAAAAAATTACGGCTCGGATCCGCGCGACATTCTAGCCGCCATCGGCCCCCATATTCACGACTGCTGCTACACGGTGGACGCCGAGCGCGCCCAATACTTTATCGACAATTTTGACGGCGCCTGCGTCCGCGAGCTTCCGCAAGACAATAAGGCTGCGCAAGCCCAAAACGCGGACAGCCCGGGTCTTTTTGGTCAGGAACAAAATTTCGCGCTCTCGCTTTTGCGCGCCAACCTAAACGTTTTGGAGGCGGCCGGCGTATTGGAAGAAAATATTGTCGCCGCAAAAAATTGCACGGCTTGCGACGACCGCTTTGGCTCCTTTAGGCGGGAGGCCGCCGCGCTCGACGTCCCAGCCCAAGAAAAGGCCCGCTTGTTTACAACTCAAGCCGCATTTGTTATAATGGAAAACGCAGAAGTCAATCGATGAAAGTTGAAGATTTTTATTCGGAAATTCACAAACGATACGGCAATATAACTCGCGCGCGCGGGCCTTTTTTGTACACGCAAAAAAATGTCCGCTTGACCGACTTGAATCAAGAAGGCGGACGCGCGATTTTGGGCTGGGACGCTCCATCATATACGGTCTTTAAAAACGTGATGACCAAGGGCCTTGTGGGCTCCTTTGATTGCGCCTATCGAGGACAATTGCAAAGGGCTGTGTCTGAACTCTTGAACAGCAAGCGAAAAATATCTTTCTTTTGCCATAAAAAAGACGCCATGCAAGCCGCGCTTGTTCTTGACCCAAAAAGTACGAGCGTTTTCAAGCCCTTTAGCGGCGTTGACTACAGCGGAGTGAAGAACGTAATCATAGCGCCGCCGCTTCCGTGGACGAACAATTTTTGGATTTTGGCGGCAAACGGCTTGGGCAAGGATAAAGATTCCCGCGTCGAGCGCGGGAATGACAGCGCGGAAAACGGCGGGCTTGAGCGCGGCCAAAATGTCATTGCCGGGCTTGAGCGCGGCCAAAATGTCATTGCCGGGCTTGACCCGGCAATCCTTCCATCCGAAAAATTTCCGCCGGCGCTGATTGCCGCGGCGGCGCGGGCGGTTTACGATTTGATTGCCGCTATAAAAGTCAGGCAGGAAAAAGACTTTTTTATTTACGACAAGGTTTTGACAAAATTTTTTGAGCGCCGTTCATGCTGGCTTCGTCCAAAAGTTCCGCAAGAAAAATACGACGACTTTGTTTTGGCTTGCCTTGACGCGGGCGTTCTTGTCAATCCCGACTACAACGCGGATTCCCTCGTTCCCTTTGGAGCGGACAAGGGTGTCCTAAAAAAAATGGGGGAAATAAATGTCTGATTCGCAAATAATATTGAGCGCCCTTCAACTTTGTTTGGGAGGCCTTTGCGCCTTTGCCGCGATTTTGCTTTGCGCCAAAAAAAGGTCCGCGGGCGTGATTTGCCTTTTGGCTTTTGTTTTGACCAGCTACGCGCGAACGGTGTACCAGCTTCTTTGCGACTTGGGAATCGTCACTGACTTAAAAGTCGCGCTTTTTGGCGTTCCTCTTTTGACGCTGGCTTTTGAAAGCGTTCCTCCGATTTTCTTGCTTTTGGCCTTGATAATAATGATCGCTAAGAAAAAGTGAGGCGCCTCCTTTGACCGAATATGAGTATTGGGAACAATTCCTAAAAGAAAAGGGCCTTGACCAAGAGGCAAAGTACGCGGGCGTCTTTGGTTTTGAGGCAAAGGGCTTTGGCGGAACGGAACGCATCGCCGCGCTCTTAGCCGGAAAAAAGACCGCGGCCTTTTTTTCTTACGCAAGTTTTGCGATTGACAATGAAATTTTTCCTGTCACCGACGAGCATTACATTGTTTTGGGAGCGGACGGCTCGCCCGTTTGCGTGATCAAGACAACCGGCGTTCAAATTCTTCCCTACGATCAAGTCACTTGGGAAATGGCCGCTAAAGAAGGCGAAGATTCTTCCCTTGAGGAATGGCGGCAAAAGACCCGCGAAAACCTTGAGGAAGAGGGCCAAATTGTCGGCTTTGACTTTACCCCCGACATAAAGCTCGTTTATATGGAATTTGAAGTCGTATACCGCTCATAGTTGCGAGGCTTTTGCCGCTTTTTGTTCGCAGCTTATTTTTTCTAAACAACCTAAAAAAACATTGTCAATTGCTTCTAAATTTATTATATTATAATTGTAAAGCTTGCCGCGCATAGGACTGTATCCAGCAACTAAAACATATTTATAGAATGCGCGGTTATGACTCATTTATTTTATATTCATTTTTCTTTACCATAATTCAGGCCTAAAGCTGGATTGGCGCTGAAAAAACTTATTGCTCGTGAGGGAATGGTATGAAAAATGAAATTTCAATTCTCGAAGAAAATTCTATTCGTTCAAAAATTCATGTTATCCGTGGACAGCAGGTAATGCTGGATAGAGATCTTGCGGAATTATATTTAGTAGAAACAAAAGTATTGAATCAGGCCGTTAAAAGAAATATAGAACGTTTTCCCGAAAACTTTATGTTTCAATTAAGTGACGCAGAGTTTGAAAATTGGAGGTCACAATTTGT
Source organism: Treponema sp. (assembly GCA_017645785.1). Lineage (GTDB taxonomy): Bacteria > Spirochaetota > Spirochaetia > Treponematales > Treponemataceae > Treponema_D. The sequence goes on along the minus strand of JAGCNW010000048.1, from coordinate 3,623 downwards.
GACCTCCAATTCCGATAAAATGGGCTTAAGACGGCCTCCCTATGCGTTTACAGAACAGGGAGTCGCTATGCTGTCAGCTGTTTTAAAGAGCGAAACAGCCATAAAAGCGAGCGTTCAAATAATTACAGTTTTTGTTAAAATGAGACATTTTTTTACGGCAAATGCCCAACTTTTTCAAAGGCTTGATTTTATGGAAAAACATCAGATAGAAAGTGACGTTCATCAAAAAGAAACGGATAAAAAAGTTGATGAATTGTTTTCCTTGATGGACAAATACAATGTAAAGGAAACTCAAGGGATTTTCTTTCAAGGCCAAATATTTGACGCTTATGCGAAGTTTGAAAGTTTTCTTGCGGCGGCAAAGAAAGAAATTATTCTAATAGATAACTATGTGGATTTGTCAATTCTTCAACGGCTTGCGAAAAAGAAGAAGGGCGTTAATGTGACAATTTACACCGCTCCTAAAACAAAACTAACTGTTCAAGATGTCCAGACGTTCAACATCCAATACCCGACGCTTACTTTGAAATATACTGCAAAAACTCATGACAGATTTTTGATTATTGATAATTCCACGATTTATCATATCGGCGCATCCCTAAAGGATTTGGGTAAGAAGTGCTTTTGCTTTGATACGCTGGATTCCGGGTATATTCCGATGATTTTGAAGAACTTGTAAAAAGAATGTAGTTGCGCTTGCGGCGAAAAATCGCTAGAATAAAACTATATGAAACTTTACACACGCCGCCACATGCTTTTTTCTACAATAACAACAGTGATGATTACCATCGCCGCAGTTTTGGGCGCGCAAAAAATATTTTTGTCGGAAAGCCGTACTCCGCTAAAAGAAGCCGTTCCGCAAGACTCGGACGCCGCTTCTTCTAACAACGGAGCGCAAAACAGCCAAAGCGCGCAAGGCGGCGGCTCGCAGTTTTTGCAAAGCCAAACATTGGTGGCAACGCCGGCCGTAACGTACACGGCGGACGAGCAGCAGAACATTTCGGTTTACCAGCAGTACAATGAGGCGGTCGTCAACATTACGACGCAAGTTATGGGAATGAACTGGTTCTTTGAGCCGATTGCCGAAGACGGCGGCTCTGGCTCCGGTTCCATCATAGACAGTCGCGGCTATGTAATTACCAACGTTCACGTAATAGAAAAAGCCGCCAAGATTTACATCTCTCTTTACGACGGAAGCCAATACGAAGGAAAGGTTGTGGGAAGCGACATTGAAAGCGACATCGCCGTTTTGAAATTCGACCCGCCGAAAGATTTGGTGTTAAAGACAATTCAGTTTGGCGACAGCGAAAAACTAAAGGTCGGCCAAAAGGTCATCGCCATAGGAAACCCCTTTGGCTTTGAGCGCACCCTCACGACCGGAATCGTAAGCGCGCTGGGCCGCCCTATCAAAAACTCAAACAACATCATCATCCGAGGAATGATCCAGACCGACGCTTCAATCAATCCCGGCAATTCGGGCGGCCCGCTTTTGGACACGGCGGGCAACATGATTGGCATCAACACAATGATTTATTCGTCAAGCGGTTCCAACGCCGGAATCGGATTCGCCGTTCCCGCCTCGACCGCCCGCCGCGTGGTCTCCGACCTTTTGCAGTACGGAAAAGTGCGACGCGGAGCCATACAAGCGAGCCTCGTTCAAATGAGCCGCGCCATCGCGGACTACGCGCGCCTTGACATAAGCTACGGCATCTTGGTCAGCGAAACCACCCGCGGCGGAAACGCCGAAAAGGCCGGAATCAAGGGAGGAAACCAAGCCGTCCGCTACGGAAACTCCCGCAACGCCCGCGCCTTCTACATCGGCGGAGACATCATCGTCGGCATTGACGGCGTTCAAGTCTCCACATATTCGGATTACTATTCGATGCTGGAAAACAAGCGGCCGGGCGACATGGTGGTTGTGACGATTCACCGCAACAAAAAGAATTACGACTGCAAGCTTGTGTTGGCGGAAGAGAATTCGGCAGAATAGGTTGCGCCAACACGCGGCGCTTTTTGGCCTTGCGAACGATTTAGGAATTTTTGTCTATGAGAAAATTTGTCGTTGAATCTCCATACGAACTTTCGGGCGACCAAGGGCCTGCCGTCCAAAAACTTAGCGAAGGCTTTTTGCGCGGAGACCGCTTCCAAACCCTTAAGGGCGTAACGGGCAGCGGAAAAACTTTCACGATGGCGAAAATCATCGAGGCCGTGCAACGGCCCACGCTCGTAATAAGCCATAACAAAACTTTGAGCGCCCAGCTTTACCGCGAATTCAAGACCTTCTTCCCGAACAATGCCGTCGAATATTTTGTATCTTACTACGACTACTACCAGCCGGAAGCCTACGTTCCCGCTCGCGACTTGTATATAGAAAAAGACGCGGACATAAACAAAGAAATAGACCAAATGAAAATGGCCGCCACCTACAGCTTGATGGAGCGTCGCGACGTAATCGTAATCGCCACCGTCTCCTGCATTTACGGCTTAGGAATGCCGGAGCTCTACAAGTCGATGCGCGTCCACATAGAGAAGGGATCGACCTTGGACACCCACAAGCTTGCGATAGAGCTTGCGCAAGTCCAGTACAAGCGCAACGACATGGTTTTGGAACGGGGAACCTTCCGCATAAAAGGCGACGTGATAGAAATCTATCCGCCCTACATGGAATTTGACGAAGCCTATCGAATCGAGCTTGACTGGGAAGAAGTCGTCCGCATCCGCCGCTTTAACGTGGTGAGCGGAAAGTTCACCGAAGAGCTTGACGAGACTACGGTTTATCCGGCAAAGAATTTTGTCATTCCGCAAGACCAACTTACAGAGGCCACCGACCGCATTCAAAAAGAAATGGAGGAACGGGTGGAAGTTTTGCGCTCGCAAAAGAAAATCCTTGAAGCCGAGCGCCTAAAGACGCGCGTCACTTACGACATAGAGATGATGAAAGAGATGGGCTACTGTTCGGGAATCGAAAATTATTCGGCGCCCATTGCCGGCCGCGCGCCCGGAGTTCCTCCGGCAACCTTGCTTCATTACTTTCCCGACGATTTTTTGTGCCTGATTGACGAGGCGCACGTAACCGTTCCCCAAATCGGAGCGATGTACGAGGGCGACAGGAGCCGCAAGCAAAACTTGGTTGACTTTGGCTTCCGCCTGCCAAGCGCCTTGGACAACCGGCCTCTCAAGGCCGACGAGTTTTGGCAAAAAATCAACCAGGCGATTTTTGTCACAGCCACGCCGCGGCCTGAGGAAGTCAAGCAGTCAACGCAAGTGGTGGAGCAAATCATCCGCCCGACGGGCTTGCTCGACCCGATTGTCGAAGTGCGGCCCAGCGAAGGCCAGATGGAAGACATTTACAAGGAAGTGTTGGCTCGAATCGAAAAGGGCGAGCGAAGCCTTATCCTTACGCTTACAAAAAAAATGGCCGAGGATTTGACCGACTATCTTTTGAGCCTAAACCTAAAGGTAAAATACATTCACTCCGAAATCGACACCTTTGAGCGCGTGGAAATTCTAAAGTCCTTGCGAACAGGCGAAATCGACGTTCTTATAGGAATCAACCTTTTGCGCGAAGGAATCGACCTCCCTGAAGTAAGCTTCATCGCGCTCTTGGACGCCGACAAAATCGG
>JAGCNW010000047.1 GCA_017645785.1 Treponema sp. | reverse complement strand
TTACGACATGCGCGCTCGTTCCAGACAAGAAAAAGATTATTTGGCTTCACAAGCTTTTTTGGAAGAATACCACAAGAAAATTTTGAGCGACGAAGTTCAGTCCAAAATCAGCGACGAGGCCAAGCTTGTTTTTGACAATTTACTCACGCTGGAGCGCTGGCAGTACTTGTGGGAAACCGATCCCCAGATGGACGGACTCCAGCCGATGATAACCGCGCAGTTTGACAAAATTATGGCGTGGAACGAGACGCATCCATTTGAGACGCAGAACCCTTACCTTAAATTGTCTTCGTTCGACTTGATAAATTCCACAATGCAATACATGAAGCGCGGCCAGATGATAAAGCTTGGCTTGCAGGAAAAAAAGATTTACGACAAACTGCTCGAGTCTGATCCCGACAACTGCGTTGTCTACCTTAACGCCGGCCAGTTTTACTACAACGTTTCGGAAGTTCTTAGCGGAGCAAAAGTCAAGGCAAAGCGCATTTACCTCAAGGCCGTCGAGACCGCCTCAAGCAGCTACGAAAAATATTACGCCAACATTTTTATCGCGCAAATGTTCTTGGAAGAAGAGAACATGGACGAATACAACAAGCGCATAGCCGCGGCGGAGCAAGCGATTCCAAACACTCCCTACATACAGTTTGTAAAGGCGGTCAACGAAAAAGGCTACACCCTTTACGAATACGCCTTGCATCCGGCCAAGATTAAGAAAAGAGTTTTTGAAGAGAAAAAAGCCAAAATCAAATGACAGTAAAGAACATAATTTTTGACTTGGACAACACCCTTTATTCTCCGACCAGCGCGATGGACGCAGGAATCACAAGCCGCATGATGCAAGCGGTGGCCGATTTTTTTGGCGTTGGAATGGAGGAGGCCACAGCCTTGCGCAAAAAGAACGTTCCGTATTTTAGCACGACCCTTGAATGGCTTAGAAGCGAAGGCCTTAAGGACGTTGAGGCTTACTTTGCGAAAGTTCATCCCGACAACGAGGCCGACGAACTTCCTTATGACGAAAAGCTCAGGCCGTTTTTGCAATCGTTGGACTTGCCAAAAGTTGTTTTTACCAACGCGCCGCGCGAACACGCCGACCGCGTTTTGGCAAAGCTAAAAATCGCGGATTTGTTTTGCGCCATCATTGACATTCGCGACTGCGGCTTGCGCGGAAAGCCTTACCCTTCCAGCTACAAAATCGCTTTTGAAAAATGCGGCGGAACTATAGAAGACACGATTTTTTTGGACGACCAATACAAGTACACCGACGGCTTTGCGGCCCTAGGCGGAACGGCCCTCTTGGTTGGCGACAAAAACGGAAGCCATCTTAACCCGGAGAGCGCGGCCTTTAACAAAGAGATTCCGCCGCATCCCGGGCGGACAATCAGGATTGATTCCGTTTACGACTTGCCAAACATTTTGGCCGCGCTTTAAGGTCTTGCGTGCCAGGCTATTGCGATGCGAAAATGTTTCTCGCATCGCAAAAGGAACGAGTCAAGGCCTTGAGCGAAGCGTGCCTTGACCGTTCCTACGCCGCGATGTAGGCCTGCAAGTGGCGGGCGGCGGCAGGAACGCGGACGCGGTCGATTGCGTTCTTTTCTATTTGGCGTATGCGCTCTTTTGTGAGCTTGCAAATGTCTCCGACTTCTTTAAGCGACATAGGTTCCGCTCCGTCCAAACCATAGCGAAGCCTGATAACTTCCGCTTCCTTTGGCCTTAGGGTGTCCAATACGTCGCGGACTTCGCGCTTCATCGCGTTGTTGAGCGAGCCGGCTTCCGGTCCTTCGTAGCGGCTGTCTTCCACAAAGTCTCCGAATGTGGAAGCTTCGTCGGGCTTTGACTGAACGTTCATGTCCAAAGAAATCATTTCTTGGCTGATGGCCAAAAGGTCGCGGACTGTCTCCTGTTCCATATTGAGAGTGGATGCGACTTCCTTGATTTCTTCTTCCTCCGACTTGCGGCATCCGAGGGCCTTCTTCACTTTCTTGATTTTTACCAATTCGTTCACGCGGTTGAGGGGCAGGCGAATGGCGTCTTTCTTTTCGTAGATGGCCTTGAGAATGCTTTGGCGAATCCACCAAACGGCGTAAGAGATAAAGCGGTAGCCTTTTTGCGCGTCAAACTTGTCGATGGCTGTCATGAGTCCAATGTTGCCTTCGCTGATGAGGTCGGTCAAGTCCATTCCGCTGTGGCCATATTTTTTTGCGATGTTGACCACAAAGCGCAAGTTGGCTGTGGCGATTTTTTGGCGGGCCGCCTGGTCTCCGGCTTTGGCCTTTGCGGCAAGTTCGTTTTCTTCTTCTTTTGTCAAAAGAGGAACCTTGTTGATTTCCTTGAGATAAGTTGAAAGAATGTCGTCGCTGGCCATGTTTTCCCCCTGCGTGTTTATATGATAGAAATATAGCAAGAATCGCGCCAACTTTGCCAAAAATCTGAAATTTTTTGAAAAATCGATCAAAAGGGCCGTTTTCGCGGAAAATTTACGAATTTTCTTGACGATTTTGGGGAATTTTATTAGATTTAAAGTATAAATTAACCTTTCTATGCGTCAATTTGACGCGCTGTCTCTTTTTCCACTTAAAAGTGAGTCATTTTGATACAGTAAGTTTTGAAAAAAAAGATTGTCGGGTCGAGCCCGACAATGACAAGTTCGCTGCCTCTGTCATTCCCGCGCCCCGACGCGGGAATCTTTTTCTGCCAAAAACTCATCTGTTGTCATCAATTTAACGTGGAGCGGCGACAAGCCTTCAAGCGTAAGGCAAGTGGCGGCGGCTTTTTCCTTTGTAAGGCCGCTGGTCGCGTCGGTCAAATAAACCGTGTAAACGCCCGCGTCTATCAATTCAAAAACGGTGGAAAGCACGCAGCAGTCGTCGACGACGCCAGCGACAACGACGCGCTTGGCTTTTAGCGCCGCCTTGCGGATTTGGGGAACGCTAAGCGACGAGTACTTGGACTTTTGGTAAACCTTAAAGCGGCCGGCCAGCGCGGCGATTTGGGGCAAAAGTTCGTTGGCGTTTTTGTCGTCGTTTATAGATTTGTATTTTTGGTTGTAGCCTTTCCAGACGCCGCGCGGTTTTTTGTCGGCGATGAATTTTGTTATGATGGCGGAATCAGCCGCGCCGGATTCGACGACGCGCAAGATGTTGGCCGCCGCGCCTTCGGTGTCCATGCATTCCCATTCGCCGCCCTTTGCGTAAACCTTTTGCATGTCGATTATCAATAGCAAGTCGCCCTTCATTTTATACCTCTAGTCCTTGATAAGCATAAGTTGCGCGGCTTGGTAGGCCGGCAAGAATTTTTTTGTTCCGCCGTTTTGGAACTGAACGTGAATCACGTATTCGTTTTCACGGATTTCGGCTTTTACGATTTGTCCCTCTCCGTAATCGTCGTGGTAGATGCCCTGGCCCAGCCCGTATTTTTTTGCCAACGGGTGGTTTATTTTGGGAGCGGAATTTTGCTGCCTCCCAAAAGCGTTGGAGCCCCGCCTGCCCTGCGCGTCAAACTGGGGAGTGTCATCGTAAAAGTCCCCGTCACTGTATTCGCCGTAATCGGAATCGTCTTCTTCGCCAAAATCCGCGCCGCCTAATGCCCGCTCAAAACTGGGCGGGACGTTTCCCAAAACGCGGAAGGTGTCAGCGCCCGCTTCTTGCAAAAAGACGCTGGGCTGCATGAACTCGGTGCGGCCGTACATTCGGCGCGTGGCGCAGCTGGTTATGTAAAGCTCGTCTTGGGCGCGCGTTATGCCTACGTAAAAAAGGCGGCGCTCTTCTTCCAGTTCGGCGGCGGATTTGTCCGCGCGCGGAAATATTCCTTGCTCCAAGCCTGTGATTATTACGCGCTTGAATTCCAAGCCCTTTGTGTTGTGCAGGGTGATCAGCGTCACGCGGTCGAGGCCTTCTTCCTCTTGGCTTGCGAGCGTTCTGTCCAATTCGATTGAATCCAAAAATTCCAAAAGGCCGTCCATGTTAAGGGGGTAGAGGCTTGCGTTGTTGGCAAGTTCCTGCATGTTTGCCACGCGTTGGGTTCCGCTGATTTCGTCGTCGGCCGCGTGGTATTCTTCCAAGCCGCTTTTTTGCATTATCTCTTCGACAAAGGAACCAAGCTTTTCTTCCGCCTTTCCGTCGGAAAGTTTTTGGCTGAGGGAATCAAACAGTTTGCAAAAATTTTCTATACCCTCGCGCGCTTTTTTTGAGAGCGTCGCCGCCAAATCTTTTGAGGCTTTTAGCAAGTCTTGCGACTGCGCTTTTGCCGCGTCAACTATTTTGTCTTGCGTCGTTGGGCCTATGCCGCGCGCGGGCTTGTTCACGATTCTGCGAAAGGCGATCTCGTCCTTTGGGTTTGCGCACAAGGCCAAAAAAGCGAGCAAGTCTTTTATTTCTTCGCGCTCGTAAAATTTCAACGTTCCCACAACTTGGTATGGAATTTTTTTGTGGAGGAACTCGCTTTCAAAGCCAAGCGACTGCGCGTTGGTTCTGTAAAGGATCGCCCAGTCTGAATACGCTCCGCCTTTCTTCACTTGCTTTTTTATTAGCTCGGCGCAAAAAGCCGCCTCGTCGTCTTGGTTGGGCAAAAAAATCAAGTCGGGCTGTTTTCCGTCTCCGCGTTCGGCGACCAAAGTTTTTCCAAGACGGTCGCTGTTGTTTTTTATGACGCAGTTGGCGGCGTTTAGGATTGAGCTTGTGGAACGGTAGTTGCGTTCCAAGCGGATCAATTGCGTTCCCGGAAATTCTTGTTGAAAGTTAAGAATGTTCTGCACTTCCGCTCCGCGAAATTTGTAAATCGACTGGTCGTCGTCGCCCACGACGCAAACGTAAGTTCCGCTTTCTTGGTCAACGCCGCTCAAGGCTTTTAAAAGCAAAAATTGCGCGACGTTTGAGTCCTGGTATTCGTCAACCATAATCACGCGGTAACGGTAATGCATTTGCCGCGCTATGTTCTCGTTCTCCGCAAGGACTTGGACGGGAAGCATGATAAGGTCGCCAAAGTCCACGTTGCCGGTGGAACGCAAGCGCTTTTGGTAGGCCGCGTACACGTCGGGGAAAAAAGGCTCGCTTGAAATTTCTCCAAGCCGCAAGCTGTCGGGCGGAAGACAATAGTCTTTTGCCAGCGCTATGCTGTGGGCGTAGGAAGCGGCCTCGGATTTTTTTAGGCCGGGCGTGGATTTTTGGATAAGAGTGACCATGTCGTCGTCGTCGTAAACCGTAAAGTTTTTGTCGACGCCGGCCGCCTCCGCGTATAGGCGCAAGAAGTACGCTCCAAAGGAATGGAAGGTTCGTATTTGGCAGTTCTCCGATTGCGGCTCCATCGCGGCGGCTCGTTCCCTCATTTCGTTGGCGGCTTTTTTGGTGAAGGTCACGGCAAGAATGGAACGGGGGTCGTAATTTTTTTCGGCGATGAGCCAGGCGATTTTTGTCGTGATTACGCGCGTCTTTCCGGAACCCGCTCCCGCCAAAATCAAAAGCGGCGACCCCTCGTGTTCCACCGCCGCCTTTTGTTCGGGATTCAATAGAGAAAGATATTTTTCTAGTTCTGGCGTCGCGGGCATAGGAGATTATTTTTTATATAAGTTGGAATGGCTTCCGATGCGGTACAGGTATAATTCCAAGACATTGTCATTTATTCTATAAATCAAAACCAAATCAGGGCGGATGTGGCAGTCGCGGAAGTCTTTCAATTTTCCTAATAATTGGTGGTCGTGATATTTTTCTTCAAGGGGTTCTCCCTTTGCCAATTTTGTTATGACTTTTTTTATCTCTTCTATTTCTTCCGGAGAAAGCGATTTTATGTCCTTCTTGAACGCGGAGGATCTCGCAATCTTGTATTTGAATTTTTCTTTCATTACAAGTCTCCGAACAATTCGTCTACAGAGTCATATAATTTTAATTTTCCTTTGGCGCGCTCTTTTTGCA
>JAGCNW010000046.1 GCA_017645785.1 Treponema sp. | reverse complement strand
TGATGGTCTTGTACGGAAATCCCTTGCTGTTCTGGTCCAACACGATAAGTGCGCCTTCCGCCTTGCCCTCCTTGCCGTTCACCACGGCAGCGACCGTATACTTGGAAGTCGTCTTGCCGTCAGCATCCAGGTAGTTCGTGCCAGCAGTCTTTCCGATGGTGGCGATTTTCGTTCCGTCGCGGTAAAGGTTGAATTCCGTGTCCGGATTCTCGGTGCCCAAGAGGCGCCAGCTCACAAGCATACCCTTGCCCGTATTCGCTACAGCAAGGCCGCGCGAAAGTTTTTCCATTTGGCGGGTCGCCGCGAAAGAGGGCGACGCAAGACCAAAAGCCAGGACTGCTCCAGCAAAAATTGTCGATGTTTTTAAACCAATTCCCATATAAACTCCATTTTCTACGGCCTTACTGCTAATTTATCTTCATAAGAACAGAAGCGAACGCAAATTATTCTTATTCGTAGTCTACAGACAACAAATGCAGCTCAGGCCTTTCTAAATATAATCAAATTTTTTATAAAAAGTCTACACAATTTATTATTTTTTACCAATTTATCAACACAAAGAGACTATGCAATAAAAATAAAAAGTCTACATTTCTAGTCCACAGTTCAAGGCCAGTAAAGCAAGCCGGGCAAAAACACTGTTTCATTTTTAAACACGCAACTTTAACAATCCAACTGAATTTCAAAATGAAACGCAGAACACGCCCAAACCGGCCCCATTTCTCGCATTTTTAGGCATCGCCCCCTTAAAAGGGATTGGCACGGAAATTGCTTTATGGTGGTCGAAACAAAAAAAAATAGTCCAACTTGGACTAAAAAGTTCAATCAGGGCGCAAAAGCCCGCAAAAAAGGAAAAGTGAAAATGATTAAGCCTCTTGCAGATCGAATCGTCGTCAAGCCGGCAGAAGCCGAACAGAAGACCTCTTCGGGTCTCTTCATACCGGACAACGCCAAGGAAAAGCCGATGCAGGGTAAGGTCGTGGCCGTGGGCCCGGGCCGCAAGAACGACAAGGGCGAACTTGTCGCCATGGAAGTCAAGGTCGGCGACGTGGTGCTTTACGGCAAGTACAGCGGAACGGAAGTCTCCGTCGATGGCGAAACCTACCTGATCGTGAAGGAATCCGACATTTTCGCAACGCTCTAATCGCGTAACACAAAGGTTTAAAATAAAAAAGGAAAAAACACAATGGCAAAGCAACTTAAGTTTGATGTAGCAGCTCGCGAATCCCTGATGAAGGGTGTCGACAAACTCGCCAACGCAGTTAAGGTTACCCTCGGTCCTAAGGGCCGCAACGTGATGATCGCAAAGGCCTTCGGCGCCCCGAACGTCACCAAGGACGGCGTGTCCGTCGCTAAGGAAGTGGAACTCGAAGACGCTTACGAAAACCTCGGCGCCCAGATGGCCAAGGAGGTCGCCAACAAGACTTCTGACGCTGCTGGTGACGGTACCACCACTGCAACCGTTCTCGCCCAGGCTATCACTCGCGAAGGCCTCAAGAACGTCGCTGCCGGTGCAAATCCGATGGACATCAAGCGCGGTATGGACGCTGC
>JAGCNW010000045.1 GCA_017645785.1 Treponema sp. | reverse complement strand
GATTAGACAGTTTTATGATAACAAGGGTGAAAATCCAATTGGGTATCTTACGCTTCGTTCCTCTGCTCTTCAAAATTCTGATTATGTCACGATAACGACAGAGGCAACAAAATCAAACATAGAAAAGCATATGGTTGCAACAATCACAATAAAAAATCTTATTGAAATTTGTTTATACATAGCTGTCAGAATGTGTATTGTGCATACTTGGCTTAACGACCGCGATCAATTCCTGTTTCCAAACGACGGCTGGCAAAGTGACAGGGAATTTCAAGCGGACTGTTTGGCGTTTACGCTTTTTCACGGGCAAAACCGCATTTCTTGCGCGCAGGGCGTGAATAACTGGATTCCCTTTACCGAAGACCAAGTCGGCAGCAAAAAGGCCTTTAAGTCAAACTTTATGTCGTCGTTCATCGCGGACTTTTTGGCTGGAAAGGTTTGCGTTTCAAGTGGCGGTTTGTTCGGCTGCAGCGAGGGGGAGGCTTCCCCCGCAAAATTCTCTCCGCAAGCGCAGGCAGTTTATGACGCCGGCTTGGAACTGTGGAAATACTATCACGAACAAAAGAACGTCAACCCCGACGCTGCCTTTTACGACATCCGCAAATATTTTCAGGGCGAAAAGAGCGGACGCATGAACAACACCTCGGACGACGAGCGTTACACAGAATTGATTGACGACTTGCGAGCAAAGCAAAAGGCATTGGCAAAAAAGATAGAGGCCAATGTTTACAAATATGGATTCTTAAAGTAAATGTTCGGCATAAAGAAAAACGCGAAAAAGGAATTGGAGCGACTCAAAAAAAGCGAATGGTCAGAGGACGACGCGCAAAAAGTTTTGCAAAACGAAAAGAAGTTGAACAAAATTGCGTTGTCGCCGGCGCTTAAGGAATGCGCGGCCGACGTAAAATTGTTTTTTGCGATGCTGCGCGATTTTGTCACAAAAAAATATCCTTACTTGCCCTTGCGCGTTTGCATTGTTGTGGCCGGAGCGTTGGCCTACCTTTTGGCGCCGCTGGACTTTTTGCCGGACTTTCTTCCCGCGCTGGGGCTGGTTGACGACGCGGCCTTGATAGCGCTCTGCGTCAAATTCGCCGCGCAGGACATAGACGACTACAAGGCTTGGCTAAAAGAAAAGGGCGCGGAAAGCGGAGGCTCAAAGTGAACGGCGACAACGAAAACTTCATCCTTCCGCAAACGGAAGCGACGGTTCAAAAAATAATCGGCGGCGCGCAGGCCTTTTTTGTTTGGGCCAGGATGGGCCTTTACGCCTTGTATTTTTTGTGGGCCTTGATCCGCGTTTTTGTTTACGCGGATTTTTTTAGGCTGAACCTTGTCATCGCGGCGGCGGCCTTCGCGCTCGCGCTCTTTTACTTTTTGGAAAATTTGCTTGGCGTTCGTTTTCCTAGGGCGGCGAGCGTCGCGCTAAAAATCGTTTGGCGCTTGGCCTCGCTTTGCATGGCCGTCTTTTTGTTCAAGGGCCTTTTGGATTTTGCCGCGGGCAAGGACAGCGGAACAAGCGAGCGCGTCTTTGCCTTTGAGATAATCTTTACCGTTTTGTTCATGCTTGGCTGGACGCTCGCGATTTTGGGCGACGTCTTTAACTTGACCGTTCCCATGTGGACGGAACAAATCTTGCAAAGCTTTAAGAGCGACATCGAGCCAAAAGGCCTTGCCCGCCGTTCCATCAAAAAAGTGGAGGAAGCCAGCGGCGACGCGCTAAGAAAAGCCGGCCCCAAAATCGCCGCCGGCGTTGGAGTTTCCACCGTTGCGCTGGGCCTAGCCATGCTAAAAAGGGCGCTGCGCGGAAAGGAAAAATAAAATTGGCGAAATTCGTGATTCCGTGTTATAATCCTTGCCGTGAAAGAGAGAAACAATTTTTCATTGGCCGGATGCATTGCCGCTGTCGCTTCCGCGCTGGCCATCGGAATCACCGGCAGCCGGCGCAAGTTGTTTAAGGAAGAATAAAAAAGACCTTTTGATTTAACAAAAGGTCTTTCCTTCGCCCCCTGCTGGGCTTGCCCTTTGGTCGCCGACTCCTTCGGCTCCCGACGGGCCGCTTCCGACCGCTGTCGCGCGCGTCCTTGCGCGCTTTCCCAATAAAATGCTTTTCGCATTTTATTGGCGCGGTCTCCCTTTCAAGCCCATAGATGTAATGCAATTGTTTTAAAAACAAAAAACTCCTTCCATTGCTAGAAGGAGTTTAACCGCCCCCTGCTGGGCTTGAACCAGCGACACACGGATTAACAGTCCGTTGCTCTACCAGCTGAGCTAAGGGAGCATTTGCGGTTTATTTCCGCGAATGTGAAAATAAGTATATCAAAAATCGCGCTTATTTGTCAATAGCCGCGCAAGATTTTTTTGGGAGGTTGAATTTTTCTTGTTTTTGTGGTAGGGTATTTTTATGGCTTATGAGGTTACGGCGACTCGCCGAAGGCCGCAAAAATTTGAGGACTTGATTGGCCAAGAATTTGTGGCGGCTACGTTAAAAAATTCCATTCAATCAGGAAAGATCGCGCACGCGTATCTTTTTTCCGGCCCGCGAGGTTGCGGAAAGACTTCAACCGCGCGCATTTTTGCCAAGGCCCTCAACTGCGAAAAAGGCCCGACGCCTTCTCCGTGCGGCGAGTGTTCCGCCTGCAAAGAAATCACAAAAGGCTCAAGCCTTGACGTAATAGAAATCGACGGCGCCTCCAACACCAGCGTAAACGACGTTCGCCAAATCAAGGACGAGGTTCAGTTCCCGCCAAACTCAAGCCGCTACAAAATCTACATCATCGACGAAGTCCACATGCTTTCAAACAGCGCCTTCAACGCCTTGCTAAAGACGATTGAGGAGCCGCCTGAGTACATCATTTTTATTTTCGCCACGACGGAATTGCAAAAGGTTCCGGCCACAATCAAGAGCCGCTGCCAGCAGTTCAACTTTAGGCTTGTCCCGATCGAAAAAATCAAGGAGCAGTTGGCCCTTGCCGCCGCCGAGATAAACATTCAGGCCGACGACGAGGCGCTTTATTGGATCGCCAAAGAGTCAACCGGCTCTATGCGCGACGCCTACACTTTGTTCGACCAAGTCGCTGCCTTTAGCGAAAGCCACATCACTTACGAAAAAATTCGCGACAAGCTTGGCCTTGTCGGAACGGACAGGCTCAACGCGCTCTTTGAGGAATGCGCCGGGGCAAATCCTTCTGGCGCCGAAGACAAGCTCAACGAATTTTTGCAGGCAGGAATTTCAATCGAGCAATTGATAACAAATTCCGCGGACTACTTGCGTTCTCTCTTGTTGATAAAGAACGGAATCGCAAAAGAGTCTTTGCTTGGCCAGGACTCCGCCCGCTTTAGCAAGGCGGTTTTGGATTCTTGGACCAACGTTCAAATTGAGCGGGCGCTTTCGATTTTCCTAAACTTGTATCGCGACATACGATACTCGCTTTCGCCCCGTTACGAAATTGACTTGGCCTTTAGCCGCTTGTGCTGGCTTAAGGAATACGTTTCGCCGGCCGAAGTAAAGGTCGCGGTTGACCAAGCGCGCTCGCTCTTGGCCACATCGCCCGGAGGGACCCCCCAGGATTTTAGCGATGGCGCGGAAATTGGCCTAGGTGGCGCGCCTAAAGAATTCCACCCTGAGCCAATGACGGAAATGCCGACGGACCCAGACTTGATAAAGGACGCCTTGATTTCTTCGTTCTCTTTGGAAGACGAAGCCTTGGCCTCGCTTTTGAAGAACACGGACGAATGGACTTTTGACGGACAAAAAATTTGCGCCAATATTTCTGACGCTTTTCAAAAGTCAAGAATAGAAGGAAGGGTTCAGACTCTAAGGACGCGAATGTCGCAAATGTGGGGCAAGGACCTTTTGTTTGAAGTCCAAGAGCAGGCGCCGGTGGTCGAAGAAAAAAAAGAAGTTAAAATTCCTGACGAAGTTAATTTGTTGGTAAAAGTTTTTAAGGGCGAAATCGTTGGAGGAAAAGTATGAATCCCTTTGATTTTTTAAAAGACCTTGACGCGATGAAAAAAAGTCTTGGCGACGCGCAAAACCAGTTGGCGCAAATCAGCGCGACAGGCTCTTCCGGCGGAAACATCGTCAACCTTACCCTTAACGGAAAATTCGAAATCACAAACCTTCACCTTGACCCTGTGTGCGTCGATCCGCGCGACATAAAAATGTTGGAAGACTTGATCGTCGCCGCCCACCACGACGCGATGGCAAAAATCCAAGAAGAAATCAAATCAAAATTCGGCCCCATGCTCGGCGGCTTGCAAGGCTTGGCATGAACGCGATTGACGAACTTACTGAAAGTTTTTCGCGCTTGCCCGGCATCGGAAAAAAATCCGCAGGCCGCATCGCGAACTTTTTGCTAAAAGCCGACTCCGCTTACGTTGAGCGCTTTGCCTCGCAAATGGCAACGCTCCAGCAAAAAATTCATCCTTGCTCGATTTGCGGAAATTGGACCGAGCGTGACCCGTGCCCGATTTGTTCCGACAACTTGCGCGACAAGAGCGTTATTTGCGTTGTGGAGCAGCCGCAAGACGTAATGACGATAGAATCCTTCCACGAGTTCAACGGCCTTTTCCATGTGCTTGGCGGCGTGATTAGCCCGGTTGACGGAATCGGCCCCGACCAGTTGAGCGTGGCTCCTTTGATTAAGCGCGTTGTTGACGGGCAGATTCAAGAAATCATCATCGCGACAAACCCGACCGTTGACGGAGACGTAACCGCGCTTTATTTGCAGCGCTTGTTGGCCGCGCAAACAACGGCAAAGATCACCCGCCTCGCGTCGGGCCTTCCGGTCGGCGGCGACTTGGAGTACGCCGACAAGCTTACGTTCGCGCGCTCGTTCCGCGGACGAACGGAACTGTAGGAGAAGACGATGGCAAAAAAAGGCGGAGCGGCAAAAACAAACGCGATGCGCATTTTGGAAAAGCTTGGAATCGCCTACGAGGCTTTGGCCTACGACGACGACGGAGAGCACGCGCTTGCAAAAGGCGCCGCGGAGATGACCGCCCAAAAAATCGGCGTTGACCCGGCCACAGTCTTTAAGACAATCGTAATGCGAAGCGACTCAAAGGAAATTTTCGTTTTCCTTCAAAACGCCTTGCATGAAATCAACCTAAAGAAAGCCCGCGCGGCAAGCGGCGCCAAAGAAATCGCTCCCGTAAAGCCAGAGGAACTCTTGGCCCTTACCGGCTACGTTCGCGGCGGCTGTTCCCCCTTGGGAATGAAAAAGCAGTTCAAAACCTTCATCGACAATTCCGCCTTGGCTTGCGAAAAAATCCACATAAGCGCGGGCGTTCGCGGAACCCAGCTTTGCTTGGTTCCCCAAGATTTGGCCAAAGCCTGCGCTGGCGAATTCTGCGACTTGCTTTTGGAATAGAAAATCGCTAAAATGTTCTTCTGATGACCGAAGAAGAATTTGTCACGAACAACGAGCAAACAGATTCAAGCCTTCTCTTAAGCGAATTTTTCGAAATCTTTCCTGACTACAAAAAGGACCAAGAAAAGATTTCGTCCGCTTGGAATTTTCTTCTTCAAAAGACGCAGGGCATGACTCGTTCCTGCGGAAAGCCTTATTACTTGCACCCGATGCGGGTGGCCGCGATTTTGGCCCGCAACAAGCTGGACGCCGACTCGATTATTGGCGGATTTTTCCACAACCTTTTGCCCTTGCCACAAGTTGACATCGAAGAAATCAGGCAGGGCTGGGGAGACGCAGTCGCCACCATAAGCCAAGGAACGGCGCGCATCACCAATTTGCAAATATCAAGCAAAACCTTGCAGCAGGCCGACTCGATCCGCAAAATGCTTTTTGCCATGGTCGACGACGTTCGCGTAATAATGGTAAAGCTTGCCGACCGCTTGGACAGAATCAGAAACCTCAAGGGCTACGACAACAAGACCCAGCGCGCCGTCGCCGCCGAAGTGATCGACATTTGGGCGCCCCTTGCCGACCGCCTCGGCATGAAGGGCGAAAAGAACGAGCTTGAGGACCTTAGCTTAAAGTATTCCAACCCCGACGTCTTCCAGCAAATCAAGGCGATTGTCTCGGCAAAGAAGGACGAACGTTCCAACTACTTGGACAACGCCGTTCAAAAAATAACTGAGGCCGCAAAAAAAGCAAACATAGAAGTTTCGGTAAAGAGCAGGGCAAAGCACTTTTATTCGATTTACCAAAAGATGAGAAAGCGCAACAAGGAAGTCAGCGAACTCTTTGACCTTTTTGCCCTGCGCATTTTGTGCCAAACCGTTCCCGAATGCTACACCTTGGTTGGCTTGGCCCACTCCTTGTGGAAGCCCCTTGACGGCCGCTTTAAGGATTACATCGCCATGCCCAAGGCGAACGGCTACCAGTCCTTGCACACGACGGTTCTCTGCGAAGGAAAGCCCTTGGAAATTCAAATCCGAACGCGCGAGATGGACAACGTCGCCCAGCACGGCGTCGCAAGCCACTGGCTTTACAAGAAGGGCAGCTCCCACGACTCTGTTGATTTAAAGGGGCTTCCAATCTTTAACCAATTGCGCGAGTTGCGGGAAAAGCACGTCGACGATGAAAGCTTTTTTAGTGAATTTAAGAACGATCTTTTGGCGGATGAAATTGTCGTCTTCACTCCCAAGGGAGATGTGATACAGCTTCCGGTTGGCTCTTGCGCGATTGACTTTGCCTACCAAATCCACTCCGGCATCGGAGAAAAAATTGTAGGCGCCAAGGCCGACGGAAAAATAATTCCGCTAAGCGCTCCCTTGCAAAACACGCAGATAATAGAAATTCTCACAAACCCAAAGTCGCACCCGGTCGAAGGCTGGCTCAAGTGGACAAAGACTTCAAAGGCCAAGCAAAAAATCCGCGCCTGGCTTACCGCCAACGACGAGACTTTTACTGACAAGGGAGCGGTTGCAAAGCAAGCCGAGGCCAACGCCCAACAAGCCGCCGCAAACAAAGTTAGACAGGCCCACAAAAAAGGAACCTCTCCCCAAGCCGTCGCCGCCCGCCATTCCGGCAAAGTGCGCGTTGAGAATTCAAAAAATTACATGGTCACTTTTGCCAAGTGCTGCAATCCAAAATATCCCGACCCAATCGCGGGCTACGTCTCCCGCACCCGCGGCGTCACAATCCACCGCGCCAACTGCTACATCTTCTTGCGCATCCCCGGCTTGGAAAAGCGCATGGTCGACGTGTCCTGGGAAGAGGAATGAAGGCGCGTCCGTGGGACGCTGAGGTTTTCTATTTATTCTCTTGCAATATTTTCTTTGCCGCGGCCTTGACTTGTTCGCGGAGCTCTGGAGGGGTGAGAACTTTTGCTTCGCCTCCGAATGAAAGAATCCACGAGCAGAGCTTGTTCATTTGGTTGGTTTTGAACGAAAGGTAGACGCTGCCGTCGCGGCGGGTTTTCATCACTTGGTCTTTGCGCCATTCGCGTTCGGTGACGTAGGACTTTAGCATTGGCGGAAATTCAATTTCAACTTTTACTTTTTTTGCGCTTGTCCGCCAAACTCCCATCTCCGGGTCGATGTGTTTTTTGATGTCAAAGTCTTTTGGCATGACAAAAGTTTTTTGCGTCACTTGCGCGTTTTGGATTCGGGCCATCGCGTAGATTCTGATTGCGTCGGAATGGTGGGAATGTCCCAAAAGGTTCCAGCTTCCGCCCTGGCAAATCAAGTGGTAGGGGTCAAACTCGCGCGTCTCAAAATCTTTTTTGCCGGAGGCCTTGTATTCAAAGCGCAAGGTTCGCTTGAGTTTTGTGGCTTTGAGCGCCGCTTCAAAAACGCCTTCGCCAAGCTTTGTGATCGGCTCGCTTATAAAGCGCACTTCGTTGTTGATAAAGGCCGAGTCGACGCTTATGCTGTCGGGCAGCATCTCCGAAAGTTTTTTCATTATGCTTCTGAACGACTCTTTCAACGGCGTGTTTTTGTACTGTTCCAACAAAGGAAGAATCGTGGAGAATGTCAAAAGCTCGCCTTCTTTTAGAGTGACTTGCCGCATAAAATACGTCGGGTCGGTGTAATAGTAGCCGTTCTTCTTAAAGTCGTATTCAACAGGAGCGTTGTAAGTGTCGCGCAAGATGTCGATGTAGCGGCCAAAGGTGCTGCGGCTTATGTTCCAGCCGTACTTTTGGTTCATCGTGTTTGTGTTGGGGTATTCGCCGTTTCTTATGTCCTTGTCGATTTCCAGTATGTAGGCGAGTATGTGCGGGGCGTTTCGTTTTTCTTGCGGCATATTTTCTCCTTTCTTTATGCTGAACCATTGTAGCGCGGGTTGAAAATATTTTCTACCCTGTCGCGCTAGGTGATGCACCCCCTGTTGTATAATTAGAGTAGTTTTAAGGAGGTTTGAGTATGGAAAGAAATCGTGAGATTACAGTCAAGGGAATTGGAAACTTAAAGGTTCCTGTAGATTATGTAGAAGTCCATTTGACGCTTGAGGAGTTGGACAAAGATTATGAGAATGGGTATGAAAATTTTACAAAAAAACTCATGAAATTACAAAAGTGCATTTTGCCTATCGGCTTTGAAATGTCAGATTTGAAGATGAGGGAACTGTTGGTCGCGCCAAAATATGATAGCGTGAGGAAAAATGACGGGTATGCTGAAGTTTTTAAAGGCTACAATTTTGCGACGGAGATGAAGCTTTCTTTTGACTTTGATTCAAAAAAACTTGGAAAAGTTATTTCTGAAATTTCGGCAACAAAGGTTAATCCAATAATTAAGGTTGAATTTACGGTCAAAGACAAGGAAGCTGTAAAGAACAATCTTCTTGCCGCTGCCGCCAAAGACGCTAAAGCGAAAGCCTCTATTCTTTGCGACGCTATGGATGTTAAATTGGGACAACTTTTGACCATAAATTACAATTGGGATGAAGTTACTATTTATTCAGGCGCTCGCTATGAAATGGCTCGTTATAATTTATGTGAGTGTTCCGATGAAATGACTTGCGCAGACTTTACGCCTGACGATATTTCTGTAAACGATGACGCATGTTTTGTTTGGGCAATTGATGGGTAATTTATTTTCAGTTCCTATAATATATGTAAGGAGTTTTACTATGAAAAATAATTTGATTGTTGTGGTTTCTTTGTTGTTTGCAATTGCGTTGGTTGTTCCGCTGCCGCCTTTAGCGTTAACAATTCTCTTTTATGCGGATTCTACATTTGCAGTGTCAATCTTAATGGTTTGCGTTTTTTCTCTTGCAAAAAAGCGTATTTATAAAGTTATGACAAGTTTAATTGTTTGTTTTTCCTTGTATACAGTTTATCTTGACATAACGACAGCAAGATTTGTTATGACGATGAAAGAAGGGCAGGAGCCAATTGCGTTTGTGGCTGATTTTGCGCAAAGCGGTTTTATAAACTTCCCTCACGCCGGTTACATTCTTTTTGCCATATTCATTCTTTTATCTGTGATTACAATGATAAAAAAGTCTAATGTTGTGGACGAGAGACTTGAAAAAGCGCTGAAGCTGGTTCGCGCCGCAATAGAAATTATCTTTATCATGTTCCTGGTTTCAGTTTTTGCCGGAACTTTGTTTGGAGTTGTGAAGGGCGGTTTGGGCTTTAAGGAATCGTTCTTGCTTCATCTTCCATTCGCTTGCGCCCAGATAACATTGTTTATGGTCAATTTTTGCTTTGTGGGTGTTGGACTTAATTCGATCTTTTTTGCAAAGAATTACAAGACGGATTATTTTCAGAATAAGTAATCAGTAAATGATTGTCACAGACAGCTCTTCAAATGCGATTAAGAATATGGCCAACAGTATTGGAGGACTGTGCTCGAACTTTGCATAGCAATCTTTTTGAATGCTTTATTTATGGATGTCTGGGGGTGTGTTTGGGGCATTGCTACAAGGTCTGTTTTGTAATAATACTAGGTTTTATCAGTTCTCTGAGTTTGTTATTTATTTTATTATCTCTTCAATATTATTGTTCGATTAGGTATAATTGAAATGTAAGTGTTATATATGGGGTGTTCGGTTTATGACAAAAGATGAATATGAAGAACGATGAAAAAAAACTTTATTCATGTGCTGTTTTCATGCTCTTAGAATATTCAGACAAAAAAAAGGATTGCCATTTTTTATGGTTGACAGGAATACTTAGGACAGAACATATGATTCTTTGTTGCAAAACAAAAAATGTAACTAGATTAGTGTTAAGAGAAAAGATGAGAGCAAAATGAATGGAAAATTGAAACTCGAAGAATTGTTAAATAATGTGTTTTTTACAGAAAAGGATGACAGTATTTCAGGAACTTCGCAAAGAGATCCGTTAGGATTACAGCCAATTTGGTCTTTTTATGGGCGAAGGGTTATAAATCATTTAACAACAATTAGTACCAGCATTCATGGTTTTAGAGAAGTACTATTGTGTCTTGCTATTTGTAAAGAAATTTATGTTGAGAAAAGCAGGTTTTCTTATGCAGATTTGATTCTATTTTTTGAGCAGTTGTTTATTTACACATCAATAAGTAAAGGTCGAATTGAAGGAATATTGGGCTCAGATAATGGAAATGCAAAATTTATTGCGAATAACTCAAATCCGGAGTTAAGCAGTACGAAGACGGTTCTTGTTAGAGAAATATCATTGGGATATTATGGCCGTTATAAAACACCTCTCTCAACAATGGGAATCATTGATGGTAGAAGTGAATTACAGATTGATATAGCAGATATTAAGAAGTTATATGGTGAAGAACCTTTTTGTGAAATTCAAAAAGCTTTTAAGAAGTTTATAGAATCAAATAATAAACAGTTTAATAGTTTTGAAGCTAAAGATGCTTTATTTGAAGCAATATTAGGAAAGTTTAGACAAGGAGAGCGTAAGTTTTGGATAAATAAATTATATGAAGATAAAGGTGAAAAAAAGGAACTAATGGAACTTTGTTATGAACAGGTAAACAAAGAATCAATAGCACAACAATTATTTAACTCTTTGTCTTCAAAAGAAGAAGTAACAGATATTTTAAGACTTGAACCATATTTGAGGTGCTTAGAACATATTTTTTATAAAGCAATGTCATCAAAAAAAGTTAACGAAATCGAAATTGAAAATATAGTAGTTCATAAGAAAAGTTATAAGAATTTTTGCCAAATAAATACCTTGAGTACAACTCCTTTATTTAGAGAGCGTATAAAATTCTTACGAGAAAAATGTAATCCAGATAGTGCTAACTATATTGAAAATGTTATTAAATATCATGAACTAGTTTGTAAACAAAAAAAGAGTTCTGTATGGATTGAAATGGATACAGAGGGTAGATTACAGCCATATGTAAATACAAATGATGTTGATATTGATATTTCTGTATGGGGACGTGATTATTATCTTTCTTCTCTAAAATCAATCAAATCAGAGATACAGGAGTTCTCAAAATGAGTAAAGAAAAGGTATTGAAAATTAGGGATTCCTTAAAAGCGGTCTATGATTTATATGAAGAAGTATATGATTTATTTTTTACAACATATAATTATGAACCAGATTTCTTTGAAGAATATATTGTTGCTTATTTAATGGGTTTTGATAGAAAGATAACAACGATCGGTGAACTAAAAGATGCTGATAAGTGGATACAAGATAACCATATAGCCGTTTACTATGATAAGAATGCAATATCACCTGGAACTAGTTGTTTAACGGTTCCTGTGTATCCACAAAATATAAGTAAAGGTGTTTTCCATCCAAAAGTAATTGTAATATATGGACAATTAAAGCAAAGTAATAAGAAAGCAGTATATTTGTTTGTGTCTTCTTGTAATTTGACTGTTTCAGGATACGGAAGAAATAAAGAAGCATTTGCATGTACAGAAGTAAAATCAATAGCTCTTGCAGAAAGTTTAGTGAAGTTTATTAAAGCACTAGAAAGTAGTGGATTAGATACTCACAATCAATTAATTGAATATTTAATGACCATTAGAACAAAGAATGATAGTGTTGAATTCCTTTGGACCTATAATAATAAAGGTTATAAGTTGCTTAATTATTTTGAAAATAATTGTTCAGGAGATTTAATTGTAATTTCTCCATATTTTGATGAAAATGGGCCAAAACAATTATTGGAACTTATCACTAAAAAGAAAAAGACAACACTAATACCAGCTGTAGATGGCGAAACGTACAATATTCACAAAAATGATTACCTAGAACTTCTGAAGCAAGAAAAAATTGCGTTTAAAGAATTATTGAATGAAGATTCTTCTAGGTTTATCCATGCAAAAATTATGAAATACGGGGATAAATTATTTGTCGGTTCCTATAATTTTACGACAGCTGCAATGAAAGGGCTAAATGCAGAAGCTGCATTAGTTTTTAATACTAGTGATCTTTTTAACTATTCTGTAAAAAATATTTCTGAAAATAGATTTTTACCAGATGAACAGACTATAGTTAATCGGGATGAATCAGGAGCAGATAACAACGATATTTTTGTAATATTTACTGTACAGTGGAAAGAATCAAGAATTTATATTAAATCAGAAAACTTAGAACAAAATGAATTATATTCTTTAAGAATTGATGGATTTTCTGAAGATTTGGTTAGTAACTTAGCTAGCGATGTCGATTTAGAAATAACAACGAATTTAGCAAACAAACTTTTAAAGCATAAATCATTTTCTGTTTACAATAATAATATTTGCTGTTTTAAAGGATTAATTAATGAAATTGATTCAGCAGAATATAGACCTGAAATTTGTTGTGAGAATCTAAATGAATCTCTAAAAGAGTGGTTTATAAATTATGATGAAAATAATTCATCAAACAAGCAATCTTTACGCTTAATAAATGATGAAGATGAAGAGACAGAAAAAGTTTTAGGAATTTCACAAGAAGAAATAGCAGATATCTTTGATAATTATTACCTCATATCAAAAGCTCTTGAAAACCTTTTGACAAAGATAGAAGAAGCGAGAAACTTTTTACGAGAAAAAGGACCTGTTGCACAAAGAAAAACAGAACAATTCTGGAATCGTTATGATAAATGGAAACTGGCAAAAGATAAAGCTGATAGAAATTTGTATGGATATTTGGTTACAAAACCAGGCAGTATTGAAAATATATTAACATTCTTAGAAAAGGAGCATTCCGAAAACGAAAATATAGATATTGTGTATGAATGGCTTATTATTCATTATATCAATTATGCATTATCGCAATTTCCAAAAAATCTTATACATAATGAAGGTAATAAGATTTATAAAGAAAAACTTGCACTTATAACTGTGAAGACGAAGAATCTAGAAAAAGATATAGAGAAGGCTCTTAGAAAAGAAATACATAAAAAGTATCTGGATTGGGTTACAGAAGAATTTAATAAGAGGCTACAGAATGTTTGAAAAGATATCGTTAAATTCTGTTAAACAAGTTATTAGCTTTGCTGGAAAAGAAGCTTCATTTAAAGGTGATAATACTATACCGGAATTACAGACACAAGGTGTAACTGCCTTATGTAAGATATTAAATAAAATGCAATATGCTTACTTAGCTGATGAAGTTGGTATGGGAAAAACTTATCAAGCAATTGGTGTAATTTCAATGCTTTTGAAAGAAAAACCAAATGCAAAAATTCTTATTATTGCTCCAAATAGGAGTGTACAAAGTAATTGGATAAGCGAAATAAAGAACTTCCAAAAAAATAATTTATTAGAAAATATTGACTTAAAAGTAAAAAATTACACAGAACGAATAGATTTTTTAAAGAGTTTTAAGGAAAAAAACAAAGAAAATATTTTTCTTACTCGATTAACAACTTTTTCAACTATAGGAGATTCGATTGTTCGTTTTTATAATCCAAATTATTCATATACAGAATCGGTGTCTGTAAAAAAACTATATGAAGGCTTAAATCGTGTAACTGGTGCTAATAAAGAAACAACATACAGAGAAAAATTCTTTTCATTTGATGCAGGAAAGATTTGTGGAAGATTTTTAAGAAATTATACAATGTATTATGATTTAGTTGTTATAGATGAAGCTCAAAATATGCGAAATGAAAATAATGCAACAACTTTTATGAATTATTGGTTAGGCTTAAAAAGGTGTAAAGATGACAAATCTACCCCTGTTGGAAAAATAGTAAATAGTATTTCGTCAAGAAAAAAGGAAGATTCAAAATTTCTTTTGCTAAGTGCAACACCAGCACATAGAAACATTGAATCTTTAAGAAACCAATTATACTATTTTGAAAACAAATGTGATGTTCCAGCTTCATTTGAGATTACACATGAGTATTTATCAAATTTTTTAATTCGAAGATTAAGGACATATAATCAGGATAGTAAATATAATGTACGTAAAGTTACTCCTAACAATGTTGCTTTAGCATTAGAAAAAGATGATCAATATGGTTTAGAGCAAAGGCTTTTCTTAGCTTTAATTCAAAGTAAATTAGCGCAACAGCTTACAAAAAACAATTCAGTTTATAAAATTGGATTTCTAGAAACATTTGAAAGCTATAAACCATCTGGATATTTGCATGAAGATGAAGAGACAGGAGAAACTGAAAAAGAATTTGAGAATAGTGGTTCTCAAGAAGAAGGAGAAAAAGGAGCTGCTCCAGATAAAATAATGCTCCAGCAAATAAGTAAGTCCTTTTATGATAATTTTGGTGATGGCAGATATCCACCACATCCAAAGTTTAGTTTTATGGAGAAAGAAGTAGAAGGATTATTAAAAGAGAATTTTCCAGTTGAATATATTGGAGAAAAAGCACCTGAAAAAGCAGTTGTTTTTGTAAGAAGACTTGCAACTGTAGATGAATTAGAAACAAGACTAAATTCAATGTATGAAGATACAATTGTTTCGTATTGGGGAAAGGTATTTGGATTACAAAAAGCCAATTTGAAGGAAATTCAAGTAGAATTTGAATCGAGATATAATAATACAACAGAAAGGCAATCTAATTCAGAAGATATTGAAGATACTGAGGAAGAGATTGAGAATACAGAAGGCTTACAGATTAGAAGTCAATTAATAAATTGGCTTGCCTTAAAAAAACAACATAAAGGCAGAGGTTTTTTTGCCGTATCAAAGTTTAAGAAATCTTTATTAAGAAATAAACCAAATAGTTATTTGTTCTCTGAAAACTATTTTAAGGCTCTCTATGGGAATGAAGAGATTAATTTAGTTGTCGATGATGAATTTGTTAAAGAAGTAAATGAATATATGTCAGGAGAACGTAATAGATATATTTTGGAGTATAGTGGCAAAAAGAGGTATAATTCGACAGAGATTTTGCCATTATGCTGTTATTTGGCTTTACGTCGTTATAGAGATAACAAAGATGCGATTTATGTTGCAGATTTCTTAAAAAACTTTTATCAAATAAAAGAAAAGTTTGAAGGGCAAGATTGTGGTTATTCAAAAACATTAATAAAAAGAATACTTCAACAAGACTCTATCTGGAATAGAATGTTTGATTTTGGTATAGATATTCGTATTTCACATCAAGATTTATATAAACGAGAAATATTAAAAGCGATTGTAGAAAAATACATAAAATCAAGTGAAGCAGTTTTAGAACTTTTGTACTGTTACATTACAGAATCAGTAGATAATTTGTGTCCTGTTGTAATGCAAAGATTATTTACTAATCAATGTTCATATGGTATTCGAATTAAGAAACTCTTTGAAAATGGGGATTTAATCTGCAAACAATTATTGGGTGGAGAAATTATTGAGCATGAATCACAAATTCGTACTGAATTAAAATTTTTAGATTTACAGCAATGGGTAATGCCTGCAACTGGTGGTAATAAAGGAAATGAGGGTTTAATAAAGCGATTTAATACACCGTTTTATCCTGATATCATTGTTTGTACAGATGTATTAAAAGAAGGAATAAATCTTCATCTTTTTTGTAATAAAATTTATCACTATGGATTAGCATGGACACCAGGAGATCTAGAGCAGAGAGTTGGGCGAATAGACAGATTCTTTAGTAAAACTCATAGAGAACGTGCTTTGCAGGAAAATCTATCAGATGAGGATAAAACAAAAATAGAAGTTAATTACCCATATATGGGAAAATCAGTTGATGAACATCAATTGAAACAAGTCTTAAAATTTAAATTATCCGCTGATCCTTTATTAGATTCAAAAAAGCTTGATCAAAAAGATATACAAATTGATTTGGAAGAAA
The DNA here is from genome assembly GCA_017645785.1 of Treponema sp. GTDB lineage: Bacteria > Spirochaetota > Spirochaetia > Treponematales > Treponemataceae > Treponema_D. The sequence goes on along the minus strand of JAGCNW010000045.1, from coordinate 111,147 downwards.
AATCGGTAGATGAATTGGCAACTTATAAACCAGCAGACACAGATGTTTGCCCTTATTCTGGTGAAAAATATTGGGGAGCCCAATAAAGATGTCAGGCAGTGATATTTTTGTTTATGTAATGTCTAGCATGTAGAGTGATTTTTATGCCCCAAAAAAAAAATTGCAATTAGGCTAAAATATTTGATTCCTGTAATGGTCAACATCAAAAAGAAGTACACCATCATAAGGAGACGCTGCGGTTGACAATTGCTTTTGTGTCCAAGATATCTAAATAAAAAATAGCTTGACACAAAGCAAGTTTTACTATATATTTGACGGTGGAATCCGTAGCGGGGTTGGCTGTCTCCTAATTTAATGTTGGGAGGCCCGCAGAGTATGTCTAGGTACGAACTTGCGATGCTTGTTATCGCGTTTTTAACCTTAATTGTAAATGCGGTCGCTTTCTTCAAACAAATGAGGAAATAGCGAAAAAAAAGCCTGCCCTTACTGTGGTGGTTTCGGCAGGCTTTTAACTAAAAGCTAAAGGAGACAGCCGCATCGCTGCGGATTCCTCTTGTTTAAAATCTAACATGCCTCTTTATTTTTGTCAAGTAAAATTCCCTCAAAAAAGCGCGTCAAAACCTCGAAATCTCCCCCAAAAAAGTATCTAATATAGAAAAACCCCAGGAGGCCCAAAAAATGTCTTCAATTACAATCCTGCAAAAGGGAATTACCGACATTCCGGCGGGCGCGATTGTCAACGCGGCCAATAGCGGCTTGTGGGCGGGCGGCGGCGTTTGCGGAGCGATTTTTAGAAGGGCGGGCTACGACAAGCTTACGGCCGCCTGCAATGCAATTGGCCATTGCCCCGAGGGCAGCGCGGTCATCACGCCGGGCTTTGACTGCCCCTGCAAGTTCATCATTCACGCGGTGGGGCCGCGGTATGTGGACGGAAGGCATGGCGAGCCTGAATCTCTTTATGGAGCCTACGCAAAGTCGCTGGAACTCTGCCGCCAAAACGAGATCCATTCCGTGGTATTTCCCCTTATTTCGGCGGGAATTTTTGATTATCCCTTGCGAGCGGCTTGGGAAGTGGCGGCCCGCGCTTGCAAGGACTTTTTGGCCGCAAATCCCGGCTACGATTTGGACATAATTTTCGCCATTCCAGAAGCGGAAAAAGTTAGGGTAGGGCAGGAGATTTTGGCCAAGGCCTAGAGCCGCCGCCCGGCAGTCTTGGGCTTGCCGCCGTTTCCGGGGGCGTCGCGGGGAGCTCCCCGCGGAGGGGGCAGCGAAAGACGCCTGAGGCGGCTGGAGCGCGGGGGAGGCTTCCCCCGAAAAAATCCTCAAAAAAAAGTTTAAAAAAGGCCTAAAGTGATTTTGCCAAAATCCGATAAGTTTAGTATAGGGTGGTGAGAACCGGCCGAGCAAAACCGGTTTTTCTAAAACTGCTCGAACAAACTGATAGGAGATACACTATGGTTATCAATCACAACATGAGCGCGATGTTCGCTCAGCGTTCACAGGGCCTTACTGATCTTGCAAACCAGAAGAGCATGGAAAAACTTTCTTCCGGTATGAGAATCAATCGCGCCGGTGACGACGCCTCTGGCTTGGCCGTTTCTGAAAAGATGCGCGCCCAGATTCGCGGCTTGAACCAGGCCTCTCAGAACGCGGAGAACGGCATCAGCTTCATCCAGACAACGGAAGGCTACTTGCAGGAGACAGAAGACATCTTGCAGCGCATCCGCGAGTTGGCTGTACAGTCTTCAAACGGAATTTATTCTGACGAAGACCGCATGCAGATTCAGGTCGAAGTTTCTTCTCTCGTAGACGAAGTTGACCGCATCGCTTCTGCCGCCCAGTTCAACGGAATGAACATGTTGACTGGCCGCTTTGCCCGCCCCACAGGCGAGAACGTTGTTACAGGATCAATGTGGTTCCACATCGGCGCCAACATGGACCAGCGCACACAGGTTTACATAGGAACTATGTCAGCCATGGCTTTGGGAATCCGCAACATCGGCGACGAGTCAAAGATTTCTTTGCAGGCTCCCGATGACGCCAACCGCGCCATTGGAACAATCGATGAAGCCTTGAAGAAGGTTAACAAGCAGCGCGCTGACCTCGGCGCCTACCAGAACCGCTTGGAAAAGACAGTTGTCGGCCTTGACATTGGCGCCGAGAACCTCCAGGCTTCTGAAAGCCGCATCCGCGACACAGACATGGCCGCTGAGATGGTTGAGTTCACTAAGGACCAGGTTCTTAGCCAGGCTGGAACAGCGATGCTCGCCCAGGCCAACCAGCAGAGCCAGAACGTTCTTAGCTTGCTCCGCTAGAGGACACGGCATTAAAAATGCCAGCAGATTAAGAACTGCATAGCAAAAAACCGCTCCGTTTGGAGCGGTTTTTTTTGTTTTAAGGATTGCCCGGTCGAGCCGGGCAATGACAGGTTGTCATTCCCGCGCTTGATTGCCAGCGCTCGTAAGAGCGCAGTAGAATCATTTCCTATAGCAACATTAGCGGAGCGACATACGCGGGAATCTTTTGTTGTGTCGCTTACTTTTCTTCGGGAAGGTATTCCAGTTTTTTGCCGTAGAACTTTTCGTAGCAGTCAACCCACGCCTTGTAGTTTTGCTCGTTCATGTCGCGGATGTTTTGCTTGTCCGACTTGTTGGGGTCGGGGAAAATCGCGGGCAAAACGTTCATCGTGTATTCTTGGATCGGGAATCCGTCGGCGCCGATGATGTCGGAGTCCGTCATTGTGATGAAAATCGGCAATACAGGAACCTTGTTGTCAACGGCAAACTTAAAGGCGCCGTTTGTCATCGGGCGGGGCTTTCTATAGTTCCACCACATGCCCTGCTCGGCGTAGACCAAAATCTTTTCGCCGCGCGCCAAAAGCGTTTTCATTCCTTCAAAGAATTTTTTCATTGTGGAATGGTTTTGGCTTACGGGAAGGGTGTTGCAGTTGCGGAACAAAAAGCCGTAAAGGCCCGGGAAAGAAGTGTAGTTTCCTTCGCGGATTACGCGCCAAAGAATGTGGCGGCGCGTGTAGGGCTTTAGGATTTCCAAAACGGCAAAGTTGTCAAAGGCGTTAAAGTGGTTGCAAGTGACGATCAAGCCCTTATCTTTTACGGCAAAGAAATTCTCCATGCCGACAACGTCTTTGATTATAAGCAGCTTGTTCTTAAAAAGGCTTGCGATGAATTTTGTTCCGACAATGTTGGCCGCCCAAGTCTTGATTTTGCTGGTCAGCTTGCTTCGTGTGTAGTCAATCTTGTCCGGCTCAAGCGGAATTGTCGGAGGATCGGCCTCCACGTCATGCGACCAAAGCCGCTTGCGCTCATATTCGTCAATCTTTTGCAAGACGGCCAAGCGGCCGGGATCCTTTTCCGCCATGACTTTAAGCCAACCTCAAAAGGGTTTTTACGCCTTCGACAGAAGACGAAAAAGCGTCCTTTGCCAATTTGGCGGCCGAATTTGCGGCTGTGCCAAAGAATTCCAAGAGGCCGGCTCCGATTCTTTCGCGCCGGATTGTGTTCCAATAGTTGTTGAAGTCGTTGGCTTGTTCGACGCACATCTTCATCATGTGTCCGATCAAAACCTTGTCCTTGGCCTTTTCTTCCTCGGAATATGTTTCCTTCATTTGGCGGAGAGTGTCGGCAAAGGGAGTTTGGTCGGCGTATTCCCAGAACATGTCGCCGTATGTGATTCCGTCGTACTTCCAGGGGCGCCACATCATTTTGTAGTGAACGATCTTAAGGTCCTTGTCATCAAAGGCCGGGTTGTCGAACGAAGTTTTGTTCCAGCCCAAGTCAAAGTAGTGGACACGGTCTTTGCAGAGAACGTTTAGATAGGCCTGGTCCTGGTCGATGTTGAATGGGAAGCGGTTCAAAAGCTTTACGAACTTTTCCTGAACTTTTTCCTCGCGGTATTTTTTTGCGTTGATCAAGATGATTCCGGCGTTAAAGTAGTTTTGTCTCTTTACGCCCAAGGCCTTCTCTACGTATTCGCCAAATTCGTTGATTGTAAGAACGGTTTCCTCAACGATGGCTCCAAGAAGGTTGTCGCCAAGCTCGGCGTTGTACATCTTTGAGATGTCGTCCAAAATCAACAAGTCGCTGTCCAAGTAAAGGACTTTGTCGTATTCGGGGTAGAGGCTTGCGATGAAAAGACGGAAATATGTTTCTTGTGAATAGTAGTCACGCAAATGGAACATATTTGAATAGGCGTCCATTTTTTCCTTCAAGGAGATGAACTCGATTGAAGCGTTGTCGGCGCAAGACGCGGCGACCTTTTCTTGTAAGTCTTCTGAAAGGCTTGTGGTCAAGACGTAAATCTTGTAAAAATAGTCTTTTGAAGCGTTTTTGAGCATTGACTTGAGGGTTACGCCAAGCATGGGGGCGTACTTGTAGTCAACCGCAAAAAAAATTGGAATCTCACCCTTGTACAATTTGTTTTTCATAAAGTTATCCTACCTAAGAAATTGGACACGAGAAGAAGCTTTTTGTTGCGCAAATCTTTGCGGAGCGGAATTCTTGAGCCGCTACCGCATAACTACGTTTTTGAAAGTTTCTTCCACCTTCTTAAAGTATAAACTTTTTAGGGGGTGAATGTCCATAGCGTTTGAGACCCAACCGCCAACAACGTTCAAATCGATTATGGCGCAGGTTACGGGGTGGCTTATCGGTATGACTTCGCCGCTGGATAGCAAAATGTCTTCCGCTTTTGCGAGCAGGCTGTTGCGTTCCTTGCTTTCGTTTGTGAAGGCGGCTTGGTCAAGCAGCTGGTCAAAGTTGCTGTCTATCCATTTGGAATCGTTCATCGAGGAATTTCCGCGGAAGAGTTCCAAGAAGGCCAAGGGGTCGGAATAGTCACCGATCCAAGTGTACAAGAACAAGTCCGCTTGCGTCGTCGCGATTGAGGCCAAGTAAAGCTGCTGGGGAATTTTTACGGTCTTCAATTCCACGCCGATTTCTTCCAAGGCGCCTCGCAAAAGTTCCGCTCGGTTGGAAAGGAAGTCTGTGTCGGGAATTGCAAAAACCAATTCAAGTTTTTCGGATGTGATTCCGCGCTTTTGCTTGGCGGCGTCCAACAAGAGCTTGGCTTCTTCCGCGTCGGTGTAGTTGAGGCCTTCGGGACTCTTATAGCCGGCGCTGGGGCAAACCAAAGTTTCGGCGGGGAACATGTTTCCGTCGCGCAGCTGCTTCCAAGGAATCGCGGTCAGGACAGCGTTCCTAAAATCGGGTTCGCTCCATATCTTGGAATCGTTTTTAAAGAACAAGTATTCGGTTCCAAATTCCGCGGAAAGCTGGATCGCTTTTTTGTCCAGTATCTTTTTTATTTCGGTGGAACCGTCGCACCAATCCGCGGCGCCTGTGTTAAAGGCGTGCGCTTTTGCGGTGGAATCGTCGGTCAAGTGAATCGCGACGGATGGAATGTGAACTTGCTCGGCGTTCCAATAATTTGGATTTTTTTTGAGCAAAATTTTAAAGGGCGTAACGCTTTCTATCATGTAGGCGCCGCTGGCGCTTGAGTCGTCCAAGACGGCCGAGAAGGCGTGGTGGCACAAGAGTTTGTTAAAGTGGCTTGTGGGCTTTGTAAGCTCAACGCTAAGCTTTGATCCGTTGGCGTAAATCGCAACGTTTTCGCGCTTTCCGTTTCCGAGCCTGTAATCGCGCGCTCCCTTTATCACGTCAAGCAGGGAAGAGTAGTAGGCGCCCTTGTTTGCGATGAGGTTTAGCCAAGAGTCCTTTATTGTTTGCGCCGTTATTTCTTTTCCCGAAGAGCTTTTGGCGCCTTCGCGAATTGTGAATGTCCATCTAAACTTGTCGCGCGAGATTCTAAAATCTTTGGCCAGCGCGTTGTCCGGCTCCAATGAAGCGGCGTTGTAAGAAAAGAGGCCTTCGTAAACGCTGTTCAATATTTGCGCTTCAAAAACATAGGCGCTTGTGTGGGGATCCAAGTTCAAGTTGGCCATTGAATGGAAAATTACAAGTTCCCGTTGGAGAGATTCGTCAATTTTGTCGGTCTTTAAAAAATCGTCGCCAAAAGCGGCCGAGCAATTGAAGGCTAAAAAAAAGACGCAGGCAAAAAACGCGCCCGCGCTTTTCTTTGCGATGTTTGCAAAAAAGTTATTTGTCCAGTCCAAGTTTTTTCATCTGCTCCTGTTCTTCTATATAAGATATGTATTCCGCGCGGCGCTGGTTTGTGTTGACCATATTGTTTTTGATCGCCATCAATTCCATCGAAAGGCCTTTTATTTTTGAGCGCTTGTCGGCGGGCGCGTTGTTCTTAAAGAAGTCGTCAAGAGCTTTTAAGAGTATTGAAATTTTTTGCAAGTCGGAAATTTGCTTGTTCAAAAACTCCAAAAGCTTTTGTTCGTCAGCGCTTTGGAATTTTCTGTAAGCCGCGCTGTTCTTTAAAGAGAAAGAATTGTAAAAGCTGGCTTTTTTTTGAATGTCAGCGTTGAAGGGGGTAAAGCTTACCCTTTGCTTTCTGCGGGTGTTTGTCGCTTGCTCAACAATTATGACTTCGTATTCAACCGGCTTTTCTTGAATGCCAAAAGCTTTTTTTAACGCCGCGATGAGTTGGCTCCAAAAGTTTGTCGAAGCGCTCTGGAGAACTTCGTTGTTTTCCGAAAGCTTTGTGTATACGGCTCCGAGCGGCGTGGACTGCGCGCAAAGGCTGTGTATCGCGTCCAAAATCATTTCTTTTGTGTTGACTTCGTTGACCGCGTTCTTGCGCTTTTCTTCCACAATCGCAAGCCTTTCCAATGTCGCGGCCTGCAATTGCTCGCGGTCGCTCGCTTGGTCTTCGCGCGCGATTTCTTCAACCAGTTGCGTGTAAAAAGGCTCTTTTCCGATTATCGAAGTGAAAAGCTTTTTTATTTGAGCCACTTCTTCCGCTTCTGAAGAAAAGGCCTTGTCTTGGTCAAATTTGTCGCTTAAAATGATTTCTTTTCTAATTCTGTACTTGTAGATTTCTTTTTGGAATTCGGTCAAGTCCTTGAAAATGCGGACGATTTCTTCTGTTGTCTTCTTGATCTTGGAGATTATGTCGTTGACCGAACTTGAAGTCAGCAAGTCTCCGCCGCGCTTCATTTCCATAACCAATTGGCCGAGGCCGCGGGTGTTGGGCATGGGATTGTTCGGCGAAAGGGAGCCCCATTGGAATGAATTGTTGTAGTCAAGGAGCTTTTTTATTTCGGGTATTTTAAGGCTTGCGATTGAAAATTTGTAGTAGGTGCAAATCCAGTCCAACATCGTTTCAAATTCCGAGAAGCGCATTCCGATGATTGTGGTTCGCTCTCCTTCGATGAACTGGGTGTTGTCCAAGGGCTTTATGCCGGAAATTTTGCGATCCAGCCTGTACGGATCCGGCTTGATCAAGGATTTCTTAATCAGCAAGTCGTAAAGGTTTTTTACGCAAGTGTGAAAGAGTCTGTAATTTTCTGAAAGTTGCGGAATCGCGTTCGAATTGTACCATTCGATTTTCGCTTCTGCCGCTTCAATCACTTTTTTCGAAAATTCAATCGATTCTGCCATACTATCTATTATCGGCGCTTTTTTCCGTTTTTATTAGCCAATTTTTCAGAGGCTCGCTCCAGTCGGAGCAAGTTTCCGCTTCTTTCCACAACTGCAAAAAGAGGTCTTTCATGTAGTCCAAAACTTGCTTTTTGTCGTCTTCGGGGATGTCCTTGCGGTTTTTGAACATGGAATCCAAAAAGCCCAAGGCGTCTTCTTTTGTGAAGAAGTATGGAAAAATTTTCGCGCTCATGTATAGGGCGGCGGAGACGCAGTTGACGCTGTGCTGCTTTACGTACAAAACAGTTTCGGCGATTTTTACCGCTCCATCGTAAAGCTCTTTGTTCCACGCTTCCTTTTCCCGCTCGGGATATTTTTCTTCCTCAAAAACATGGCGCATAAAAGAATAGGCGAGGCATACGATTGTTATGTGCAATGACGGAACGCACAAGTAATGCGGGTCAAGCATGTGAACGCCGGCAAAATAAATGCGGCGCTTGTAATGGGGCCTGTCGGTGGTCGAAAGCCTAAAGCGGTAAATCTTTGCGGCGCTGGTGTACGCTTTTTTTAGGTTGACGTAAAATTTGTCGAGCTGGGGGACGGCCCTTTTCACTCCGAGCGTTCTTATCAAAAGCGCCAACGGCCGGATCCAATAATTTACAAAGCCCAAATAGTCGGCAATGCATCTTGGATTGAATGGGATTTTTTTGTCGAGCGGATTGTCAACGTGAACTATAGGAGTTTTTGTGAATTTGAATTTTCTCAAAAATTGAATCACAAAAAAATCCAAGGCGACCGTTCGCAAATAAGAAATGGAGCCGCCTATAAGTTTTGGATGTCCGAGGCTTACAAGCCAAGTGGGAAGCGTGTTGAATTCTTTTATAGGCTTGGGGTCTTTCATTTTATTTGTTGCAAGCTCCGATGATGTCGTTTACGTTTTCCATAATCGCTTGGGCGATTTCTGGTTTGTTCATTGTGTAAATGTGAACGCCGCGGATTCCGTTTGAAATCAAGTCGATGATTTGGTCGGTGGCGTAGGCGATTCCCGCTTGCCGCAAGGCTTCGGGCGAATCTCCAAAACGGTCGCAAATCGCCAAAAGCTTTCTGGGAATAAAGGCGTTTGAAAGCTTTATCATTTTTGGGATTTGCGTCACGGCGGTTATCGGCATGATTCCCGCCAAAACAGGCAAGTGGATTCCGGCCGCTTCCAAGCGGTACAAAAAGCTGTAGAGCATGTCGTTGTCAAAAAACATTTGTGTCGTCAAAAAGTCGGCGCCGGCGTCAACCTTGCGCTTTAAGAGTTCGATGTCTTCGATTCTGTTGGCGGATTCGGGATGGCCCTCGGGATAGCAGGCGCCGCCTACGCAAAAGCCTTCGCACTTTAAGACGGCGGTCAATTCGTCGGCGTGCTTGTAGCCGTCCTTGGTCGCGTCTTCTTCGGTCATTCCTTGGGGGATGTCGCCGCGCAAGGCCAAGATGTTTTGGATTCCGGCTGCCTTCAATTCTTGCATCGCTTGGACGATTTTTTCTTTTGTCGAATTTACGCAAGTCAAGTGGGTAAGCGAAGCCGTTCCGCAGTCAGAAATCATTTTTGACACTTCAAGCGTTTGGTCCTTTGTGCTTCCGCCCGCTCCGCAAGTGACGCTGATAAAGTCAGGCTTTAGGGCCGAGAGCGTTTTTATTTTTTCAGGAAGAGCCTCAAGGCCGCTCTGCTGCTTGGGCGGAAAGACCTCAAAAGAAAGCGTCAGTTTTTTTTTGTCAAAAATGTCCTTAATTTTCATAAGAAGACATTATAATGGAAAGCAGAAAAAAAAACAATAAAAAAGCCGGCTTTGCAAAATTTATTCCTGAGGTTCGTCTGGATTTTTTGGTGAAAGGGCAGTAATTATTTTTTCTGTGGCAATATTTCCTATGGGAGTGATATATTTAGCGGCCGCAGCGGATAAAACAATTAATATAAAACTTGAAAGTGCAAAAAGCAATGCAGTTTTTAGACCATAGTTATCTGCCCCTTTTGGGATGTTTGGGCCGACAAAGGCAAATAAGTTTCCAGCCCATTCTGTGGTTTTTCCGTGCAATATATAAACCCATAAGGAAATTTTTCCGAGAGCCTTAAAAATATTTTTTGAAAAAAGCTTTTGCGTTAAGTTGGAATTTAACGCGAACAAAATTAAAAGAAAGGCCGCGAAAGAATGCCAATAAGAAGCGGAGACTTCTGGAGCGAGAGGAAGGATGAAGTGTTTGAAAATATTTTGCGGTTCAAGGCCTGAAGGGTAGCTGCCGAAAAACAAAGCCGCGGGCAGGGCCGGCAAAATCGCTTTTCCAAAGTTGACATTGTAAAAAGAGTTGAAAAGACAAAGCTCGCATCCTAAAAGCGCCGAGGCCCAATGCGCGTTCTGCGATGAAAGCGACAAGTACAAGACTAGGACAAAAACGATCGGAACAAAGAGCGTCTTTTTTGCGTCAAGAGTCCAAGTCAATGACGCGATTATGGAAACAAGAATTCCTCCGAGGAAAATATAGTTGAGCATCCAAAATGGGCCGTAAAAGTACGCGTCGCCGTAAAATGGAATTCCGATAAAAAGCGAGCGGAGATACTTGTGGGCTTCCTTTACAATCGCTCCTAGTCCGTCTCCCCCTTGGATGCTTTTATAAACGAATGGAATGAAATATATCAAGGCGCAAACAGCCATAGGAAATAGAAGCTTTATATAGCGTTTGAGCGAAAAGAGGCCGATTCTTTTGTTTTCCATTTGCAAAGTTTGCCAGGTGATTACATAGCCGCTTATTAGGATGAAAAGATGCACGAAAAAATTGCCGTTTACGATTATTCCCAAAAAAGGGCATGACGCCAAAAGAGTGTCAAAGCCGTTAAGGTAGGAAGGCTCCGCGTTTCCATAATAGCTGGCGGGAAAACAGCCTAGCATGAAGTGGTGGAAAAAAATGAAAAGGCAGGAAAGTCCTTTTATTCCGTCAAGCCAATAAAGGCGCTTTGTGTTTTCTGCTTGCATAGAAATTCATTGTAATGAAAAACGCGGGCGGGCGCAATATTACAACTCGCTTTCGCCCTGGCGCTCCATCTCCAGACGCTTGAGGCGGGCGGGGTCCAGGGTGACGGAGAGGTTTTTCTCTTGCGTGGGAAGGACGAGGCCTTTGGGGCCGTTTTTGGCGCGGCGCAAGTGCTTTACTTGCGTGTAGTAAAGGTCGGCCTTTCCGTTTTTGCGGGCCTTTGAAAAATAAACCGCCAAGTTCCCGGCGTCAAGCAAGATGTCCAGGGGAACGGTTTTTCCGGCGCGATATTTTATAAAAACATAGCCGCCCGGACAGTCGCGGGTGTGGAGCCACAAGTCGCTGCCTTTTACATGGCGGCGCAGAAGTTCGTCGTTTTCGTTTGCGTCGCGGCCCACATAAATGTACCAGCCGTTCACCGTGTAGTCCAATCCGGGGCGCGTCTTTTTTTGTTTTTGCTTGGGAGCGGAATCCTTGCGCAAAAGCTGCTCAATGCGTACAGGATTTTTTTCGTTCAAAATTTCTTGGTAGGCCTTGTCCAGGGCCGCGATTTTCTTTTGGGAAAGTTCGATTTCGGTTTTGAGCTCTTCCGCGCCGCTGATTTCTTTTTTGTACAAGTCATAGTAATGGGCGGCGTTGGCTTGCGCCGTTTTTTTGGGGTCGATTTTAATTTGAACGATAGCTCCGCTTTGATAGTCTTGGCATTCCAAAAAGTTTGAGCCGCCTTTAATCAAATGGGCGTTGGACAAAATCAAGTCGCCCCAATGCTTTTTTTGGCCGGAATTTTCAAAGTCGGCCTTTTTGCTTTTTAGGCGCTCCAACGCGGCTTCTTGCTTTGAGCGGCGCGATTCGTACCAGGCCTTCGCTTTTTCCAAGAGAGCGGCCCTTGATAGGTTTGACGAACGCTCGCTGTAAAACCAATCGACCTTTTGGTTGAACGAAAGGGGAGCCCAGTCGGGATGCTTTTGAAGGATTTCTTCCTCGACGTCAGCAAAGTCGCGGACAGGAAAGCGCGCTCCGGCGTCTTGCTTTTGCCGCGCGTTTTCCCAAACGGCCGCTTCGTCAAAAATTCCTCCGGTGACTTCGCCTTTTTGAGGCCTGCGGAACATTGTGTCCAAAATATTGTTTTCTTGGTCGCACAAAATTATGTTGGCCGCTCCGCTCCACAAACGGACGAACATGTTGAAGCGCTCGTCGCCGTGGCCCAATTCAAATTTTATGACTCTTTCCAAGCCGATTTGGCCGCAAGAAAGAATTTTGGCTCCGCGGATCTTTGACTTTAGGAATTCCATAAAGCGCAGGGGCTTTTCGTTCTTGGGAATCCTTCTTTTTGTTTCGTTGATTCTTGTGGCGTCGTGGCCGGCGCAAATCAAAATTGTTTTTGCCGCTCCTTCTTTATAAGTGTATAGGGCAATGGTGTCGTAGCCGGGCTGGATTATGTCCTGGATGAAGGAGCCGGCCAAATTGAGTTCGCTTAGAATTAAGTTTATTTCGTTGCAATTGAGTGACATGCTTTTCATAAAATATAGCGCGAATAAAAAAAAATTGCAAATTTTCATGTAATGCGCTATAATTGGGTATTATTCGCTCTGACTTTATGAAAATGCGCGGATAAAATTCAATCATGCAAGGAGAGAACAGCATGAAGAAATTACTAAACTTTTGTAGGGGGGGGGCGATAGCTAACCTTTCCATTCTTGCCATGTTGGCGCTTTTCGCCGCTGGATGCAACAATTCCAGCAACACGCCATACATTCCGCCATACATTCCGCCTGTAGCCCAGACTTACACTGTGACGGTTGCGACTGGAATTGAAAACGGAACTGTGGCCGTCGACAAAACAACGGCGGCAGCTGGCGCGACAATCACGCTGACAGCAACGCCCGCTTCCGGCTACATTCTTTACGAGTATGTCGTGAAAACAGCAAGCGGAAGCCCTGTGCAGGTGTCTAACAACCAGTTTACAATGCCCGCGAGCAATGTAACCGTTAGCGCAACCTTCAAGCAGTTGGTAGACCTTTCCACAATTACAAGCGACACGACAATTCCAGACGGCTACATTGTTATAGGAACTCTGGCCAACAGTGTGAAAATTTCCATCGCCGCAGGGGCTACTGTTACGCTAAAGAACGTAAGCATTAACGCGGACGGCAGTTTGGCAAGCGCGGACCATGCCGGCCTTGTTTGCGAGGGCGACGCCACGATTGTTTTGGCCGATGGTTCAACAAACGATGTCAAAGGATTTATGGACGGTCCATCCGGCGTTCATGTTCTTCCTGGATTTACGTTGACAATCAATGGTTCGACCGGCGTTCTTAACGCAAGCACCAAAGGCGGTGGAGCCGGAATTGGTTCAGGTTATAATGGCGGTCAAAGAGCGGGCGGAAACATTGTCATTAATGGCGGCGTAATCAACGCCACTGGCGGCAATCTTGGCGCCGGCATTGGAAGCGGCGGTCGTTCAACAATAGGAAACATCACGATTAACGGCGGCACGATTACCGCTGTAGGCGGCGGCCATAGCGCCGGCATTGGATGCGGCGACACAAACAAAAGCGGATCGACTTTAGCTGGCGTTTCTCAATGCGGTGACATCACAATTGCAAACACTGTGACTAAAGTGACAGCCACAAAAGGTAGCGGCGCGGCTCATAGCATTGGAAAAGGAAACAATTCTGGCGACGCCGTTTGCGGCACTGTCACCATCGGCGGCACGGAAGGCTACATCAGCGATAGCCCCTACACATACCAGCCGTAATAGTTTTTCGAGCGGCTTCCGCTCGTGTTTTTGATTGCAAGACTGCAATTGTTTTTTCGAGCGGACTTCGCGCAAGCGCGGCGGCTTTTCTTATTAATGGGGAGGCCGCCGTTTTTTTTCATCCTTCCTCCGCAAAAAAAACATTGAAAAACGCGGAAAATAGCGCTACAATAGAACATTATTCAACGTTCCGAAAAACGGAGGAAAAAATGTTAAATTGGATTTCCGGCCTTTTTAAGGCTTTGAACGCCAACCAAAATCCCGCCGAAATGGCGCACGGTTTGGCCCTTGGCGTAATGCTGGGCCTTATGCCAAAGAACAACGCGCTTTGGTACTTGATTTTGGTTTTCTTTATGTTCGTCAGAATCAACAAGCCCACTTATCTTTTGACTTTGCTTGTCGTATCTTACTTCGCTTGGATGTTGGATCCTGTGTTCGGTTCGCTTGGCTACGCTATTTTGACATTCAAGCCTTTGGAAAACATTTTTTCGATGTTGATAGAAATTCCCTTTGTAGGCTTCACAAAATTCAACAACACTATTGTAATGGGAAGTTTTGCCTTTAGCTTGATCGCTTACATTCCGGTATTTGTTTTTGGAATTTTCTTTGTCAAGTTTTGGCGCGCCAAGGTCGCTCCAAGCATCATCAAGTCGCCGCTTTACAAGGCCATCGCCAATTTGCCTGTCATTGGAAAGATTTTTGAAGCCTTTGAGGAGAAGTTTTAATTATGGCAAAGATTACTGACAAAGACAAAGAGAAAAAGGCTGTCGAAAAGCCCAAGAAGGAACCAAAGACAATCCCCGCGAAAAAATTGCCGGGACTTTTAAAGAAGGTTTACAAGGCCGACAAGATTGAAAAAGTTCTCTATAAAAAGATTTACATTTCAAGCGACAAGACTTTGGTTAAGTCTTTGTTCCAGGACAATCCCGCAAAGCCGGGCACAGTCCGCATTCCCTTGGACACGATGATTCCCAAGGCGGACTTCAAGCGCCTCAAATTGATCGCTAAGGATGTCAAAAAGAACAAGGCTTCCTTTAAGCTGGTTCCATTTATCGCGACGGTTTCTTTTGTCGCGGCTGTCGTCCTTGCGGTCATCACGTTCAAGAATCCTTTGGCCAAAAAGGGCCTTACGATGGGAATGCAAAAAGTCTTTGGCGCCCGCACGGACATCGCGCGCGTCAACGTAGAATTCCTTAAGGCCACAATCACGGTGAACGGCTTGCAGCAGGCCAACGCCAACGAGCCGATGAAAAATCTTTTTGAAATCGAAAAGACGGAAATCAAGTTCAACTTGACCGAAGCCCTTCGCGGAAAATTTGACGCGCAGAACATCGAGGTCAGCGGCCTTAAGATTGGAACCGACAGAAAGTATTCCGGCGCGCTTCCAAAAATCCAAAAAGCCGCGGCCCCTTCCGACGTAAAAAAGACAGAGTCCGAAATCAGCAAAAAAAAGGACGCCGCGATTTCCGCCGCAAAGGCTTCCATCGAAGCCGCCTTTGCCGAATACAATCCCGAGAACATGATAAAGAACGTTCAGGACAACTTGAAGTCTCCTGCGCTTGTCAAGGAAGTTCAGGGAAAGGTTGAGGCTTCTGTTGAAAAATGGAAAAACAAGCCTGACGAAGTCAAAAAGCAAGTCGAGGATTTTTCTTCCAGCGTCAATTCTTTGGTCAACAAGGATTGGTCAAAGGTCAACGACCCGATAACAATTAAGAACGCGATAACGGAAATCACCAACGCCATCGAAAAGAGCAAGAGCGTGACAAATTCCGTCAAGGGCATCGCAAATGACATCAAGACGGACGCCGCGCAAGTCAAGCAAATTTCAAGTCAAGTCCAGGCCGCGGTCAAGGCCGACACAGAATTGGTCAACAGCCAGCTAAAGAAAATCACTTCGTTCAATATGGACACTGGAACTCAAATTTTGAGCAACGCCTTTTACAGCGCGCTTTACGCCGCTTGCGGAGACTATTATCCTTATGTCGCCAAGGCGATTGACGCGGCCCTAAAAGCCAAGCAGTCGGCTTCTAGCGATCCCAAGGAAACGCAAAAGAAGGCCGCCAAGACGCAAAAGCGCCACAGCCGTCTTCCCGGCATTGACGTTTGGTACAAGCGCGACAACGTTCCGCGCTTCTTGATAGAAAGAATCGCCTTTAGCGGCTTGGGTGTCACCGCGCAAGGTTTGGAAATCTCAAACGACATGGACAAGCGCGGCTCTCCGGCTACTCTTACGGGCAGCTACCAAGAAGGCGAGCGCCGAACCCACAAGGCGAAGGTTGTCGTTGACGCGCGCAGCAAGACAAGCAATCCCCTTGTCGGCGCCGAGTATTCTGGCAACAATTATCCGTTCGCTTTTGAAAGCCCCTACTTGAACCTTGCGTCCAACACAACGCTTACGGCCACCGGTTCCATCGATTCCGACGGCAGCGTTTCTATCGGCGCGAACTTTGACATGAGGTCGCTCAAGCTTACTGCGGAAGAGTTTGAGCCTGCCATCGCCTACCGCTTTTATTCAAGCGCGCTTGCAGAGTTTGACCGCTTGGCGCTTGGAGCTCAAATCGCGATTGACGCCAACAGGCAGCTTTCGCTTAAGCTGACGTCGGATTTGGACAAACAGTTCAACACGGTGTTAAAGCGGGTTGTCAACAAAGAGCTGGCCGGCTTGATAAGCGACGCGCGAAAGGAAATCACAAAGCTGCTTGACGAGCAGACTGGTGGCGTCACAAGCAAGATTTCGCAGTTCATCAATTTGGAGAACGGAATCAACGCGCAAAGCATTAATATGGACGCCCTTAACAAGGAGTTGAACGCCAAAAAGGCCGAGCTTCAAAAGATGCTTGAAGACCAAGCGAAAAACGCGGCCAAGGACGCCTTGGGCGACAAGGCGGGCGACGCGGTCGGCGGAGCCCTTGGCGGCGCGCTTAAGAAATTGTTCTAAAAAATCGCCCCGGCTTTCCGGGGCATTTTAATAATATTAAGGAGAACGAAATGTTCATAAAACTTTTTTTGATCGTAGTTTTTTTTGCGGTCTTTGTAATTGTCGGACTAAAGTGCCGGGCTGTCAGCTCCAACGTTGACGGCTACGTTTTGGGAGGCCGCAAGGTCGGTCCTTGGCTCACAGCCTTCGCTTACGGAACGTCGTATTTTTCCGCCGTAATTTTTGTAGGTTACGCGGGCCAGTTTGGATGGGCCTTTGGCGTGTCTTCGACTTGGATTGGTTTGGGAAACGCCTTCATCGGCTCTCTGTTGGCCTGGGCGATTTTAGGCCGCCGCACAAGAATCATGACCCGCTTTTTGGATTCAAAGACAATGCCTGACTTTTTTGGCCGCCGCTTTGAGTCGGAAGGAATCAAGGTCGCCGCGAGCGCGATCACATTTTTCTTTTTGATTCCATACACCGCATCTTTGTTCAACGGCCTTTCGCGCCTCTTTAAGATGGCCTTTAACGTTGACTACGCGGTTTGCGTTGTCGTTATGGCGCTCCTCACCGCGATTTACGTAATCGTCGGCGGCTACATGGCCACCGCCGTCAACGATTTTATCCAGGGCCTTGTCATGTTGGTCGGAATCGTCGCTGTCGTTCTTGCCGTTCTTTCGCAAAACGGCGGCTTTATGAAAAGCCTCGCGCTTATGAGCGAGATTGAGTCGCCTGTGATGAAGGGCGCCTACGTCTCTTTCTTTGGGCCGGATCCGCTTTACTTGCTTGTGGTCGTCCTTTTGACTTCGCTTGGAACGTGGGGACTTCCGCAAATGGTAGGAAAATTCTACGCGATTAAAAATGAAGAGTCCATTAAAATCGGAACGGTAATCTCAACCGCTTTCGCCGTAGTGGTCGCCGGCGGCTGCTACTTCTTGGGAGGCTTTGGCCGCTTGTTCGCCACCGCCGAATCCGTCAAGGCGCAGGGCTTTGACTCAATCGTTCCAAACATGCTTTCCAACCTTGGAGACGTTTTGATCGGCGTCGTCTTGATTTTGGTTTTGTCGGCCTCGATGTCAACGCTTTCTTCTCTCGTTTTGACTTCAAGCTCAACGCTCACTTTGGACTTTATCGGAAGCCTCAAGAACAAGCGCAACACCGAAAAAGGCAACATGCTCATGATGCGCGTATTTGTGGCCGTCTTCATCGTTCTTTCAGCCGTCATCGCGATTGTCCAGGCGAAGAGCCGCGTAACCTTCATCGCGCAGCTTATGGGCGTCAGCTGGGGCGCTTTGAGCGGCGCCTTCTTGGCTCCCTTCCTCTACGGCTTGTATTGGAAAAGGACCAGCAAGGCCGCCGTTTGCGTTTCTTTCTGTTTTGCGACGGTCGTCGAGATTGTCCAGCTCTTGAAGTCTTTGGGAGTCGTTCAAGTCAGCGGCGAATTCTTGAGCTTTATCTTCAAGAATTCGCTTTATTCCGGCGCCTTCTGCATGTTGGCCGGCCTTGCGATCGTTCCCCTTGTGAGCGTATTGACGCAAGCCACAAAACCCGAGCACGCCGAAAACATGTTCATTTGCTACGACAAAAAAGTCATGGTTCCCGCCCGCGAAATCCTCACCGAAGAAGACAAATAAAAGCGCTAAAACTTTTTCAAAAAAACTCCGATAAAGGAATAGGGAGTCCCTTATCCGGAGTTTTATGAAAAGGTTTTTCATATCGTTAAAAGCTGCTTTTCTTTTCGCTTGCGCTTTTTCTTTTTTTGCGCGTCTTGCTCAAACATAAATGAAGGAGATGGAAAAGTAACGCTCAAAGACCAGGAGCAATATTATCCTGCCACCACCGCCGCGGTTAAAAGTCGTTCTGTAAATATTTTGATTGCCGGCGCGGGCGGTTCGTTTGCGTCAAAAAGCGTTTTGCCAAAAGAAACTATTGACATTGACGACTTGACTTTTGTCCTTAAAACTGTTGACAGCGAAGACAACGCGTCATGCAAGCTTTTGAGCGGCGGCGTTTCTACTGCGGGCGGCTTGCAATACAGCCTTGACATTGCGCCTTCAATTTACGATTTTTTCCTTTTTGCCTATAAGACTTCGGACATAACTTCGGCGGGAATTGTCACAAGCAACCCCGCGACTGCCGGCCAAAACATTGTGAACGCAAGCGATGTCGGCGGCGGAAACAAGATTTTCGCCGCATACAAGTCGTCCTGCCTCGCCCAAGACTTTTCGGAATCAAAAACAGTCACTTTGACTTTTGAGCTTAGTTCGCGCGGTTTGAATGGCTATGGAACAATCAAGATTGGCGGCGCCTATGTTGACGCAAAAGCCGTCGTTTACGGAATCAAAGTCTATGTTTCCAACATTGATACAGGCGAGGTCGTTATGGGGCGCGACCCCCTGCATCCGATGGCCCCTACGCGTAGCTATTATGAAAATGTAATCTTAACTCCGCAGGCGTCCACATCAAGCGATCCCAGTCTTTTTTCCGCTCCGGATTTTTACGTTCCCGCAGGCTCTTACCGTCTTGTCGTCGCTTTGTACGCGGACAAGGTTTGCTCTTACCAAATAGGCTATTGGTCGGACTTTGTGATTGTGGAGCCTGCCAACGTTTCGGAAAAGCTTGACATTTTTATTAATAGGCTTAACGGCGAGGCCTGGAACTAACGGCCAAAATTCCTGTCAAAAATCATTCTTTTTTCGCTTAACTTTTTTTGCGCGCTCTCGCTTGGATCAATGCGAGCAAAACGGAATTTGTGCAAAAAGCATAAAAAAAAATTAAAAATTTGTTTTAAAAACAATATCAATTGTTTTGCTTTGCGCGTATAGTTGGCGCATAGAAAAAAAACTGCAAAGGCGCGGGATCGAAGAATTCTTTGGTTTCGCGCCTTTATTTTTTTGGAGGTACAAAAATGAAGGCGGCTGTTAAGGAAGAGGCGATTTATGACCCAAGCGTCGCGCCTGTAAAAATCACGGTTCAAAATTTGAGCGTTGTCTATAAAGCCACTGACGAAAAGAACCAGACTGTAGCGCTCAAGGACGTCAACCTTGACATAAAGAGAGGCGAATTCATTTCGCTTGTCGGACCTTCTGGTTGCGGAAAGACTACGCTGCTCAGAGTCATTTCGGGCTTGATACCTTCGACAAAGGGAAATGTTTTTATCGACGGTCTTACTCCGTCAAAGGCGCGCGTGGCGAAACAATTTGGAATCGTCTTTCAAAGCCCGGTCTTGATGGACTGGCGTACCATACGACGGAACATTTGCCTGCCGCTTGAAATTATGAAGATGCCCAAGCCGGAGCGAACAAAAAAGGTTGACGAAATGCTTGAAATAGTAGGCCTCAAGGATTTTGGCAACCACTATCCAAAAGAGCTTTCCGGCGGAATGCAGCAAAGAGTCGGAATCGCGAGAGCCCTCGCGCTCAATCCAAATGTTCTTTTTATGGACGAGCCGTTCAGCGCCCTTGATGAATTTACAAAAGAACGCCTGCATGAAGACTTGCTTAGAATTTGGCGCAAGACACATAAGACAATCATCTTTGTCACGCACAGCATTCAAGAGGCGGTCTTTCTTAGCGACAGAGTTGTGGTGTTTTCGCCGCACCCCGGAAGAATCACTTCTATTGTGGACATAGACATCCCGCGTCCCCGAAGTCTTGACTGCAAGAACAGCCAGCGTTTCACGGAATTGGTGGCAAAGGTCAGGGGCGGTTTTGAAGGAGTGTAGCGAATGACAAAGAAAATATTGAAGAGTCAAAAGCTCGTTACGCTTGCCTGGGTTCTGGGGCTGGCGCTTCTTTGGGAAGCTGGAGCCTTCATAGTCGCAGGAACAAAACGAACTCCGGAAAATGTTCTTCCTCATTTGTGGCAAATAGGTCAATCGGTTTTGAGCGCCAAGAAAGTGACGGCGAACCAAACGGCGCTGCAAGTGGTCTTGTCCAACGCCAAGATAACGTTAGGGCGCGCCCTTGTCGGATTCGCGATTGGCGCTGCGTTTGGATACATTCTCGCGATGCTTATGAGGCGTTTTTCCGCAATCGAAAAGACCGCCTTTCCGTATTTGATGCTGATACAACTGGTTCCGATTTTGGGAATGGCGCCGGTTGTTTTGGCCGTGACGCAAGACATAAACAAGAGCCGCGTCGCGATTGCCGCGATACTCACATTTTACCCGGTCGCTGTGAACACGCTCGCTGGACTAAAGGCGGTGGAACGAGAAAAGCTGGAACTCTTATTTTCATACGCGGCGAGAAGCTGGGAATTTTATCAAAAGCTTATGATCCCGGCGAGCGTCCCGGCGCTTTTTACCGGCCTGAAAATTGCCGCGCCAATGGCGGTCACCGCTTCGATTTTGGTGGACACGCTTCAAGGCGGCGGCGGGCTTGGCTGCATGCTTAGCCAATCGCTAAAACACGCGATGAGCGTGTTCGTGTTTTGGCAAATCGTTTTTTTCAGCGCCTTTGTGGGAATCATGAGCTATTGCCTTATGGTCTTGTTGGAAAAGATTTTTGTTCCGGGCGCGAGAGCCGCGAAAAATCGCTGAGCCTGACTGGAGGTTGAAAAATGGGAATGAGAAAAAGAATAAAGGCGGAATCGGTCAAGTCTTTTGCTTATCCGATTTGCTTTGGCGCGGCCATGTTGTTGTTATGGCAATTCCAAGTCGTCCACGCTTGGTTCAAGGCGGACACTTTCACGCTGCCGCTTCCTTCCAGAATCCTGCAAATTTTGTTGGACAATTTTGGAAAGATGACAGGCGACATAGAAGCCACGATGGTTGTTGCGTTAGGCGGCCTTTTTTTTGGCTCTCTTCTTGGGTTTTTGTTGGCGACGGTCGCGACGATTTTTCCGCATTGGGGAGTTGGCGGACTTTCGCTTGCGACGGCGTTCAACGCGGTGCCTATAATCGCCATCGCGCCGATTTTCAATAATCTTACAAAGGATTTTAGCCCCGACCCAAACGCGCGGTCAATGCTCGCCAAGATGCTTGTGGTTATGATTACGTGCGCCGTCAGCATGGCGATAAACGCGTATCGGGGATTTACGGAACTCAAGCCCTTCAGCTTAGACTTGTTCAAGTCTTACGCGGCCAGCCCCACGACGGTTTTTTTCAAGCTGCGGCTTCCTAATTGCGTTCCGCACATTTTCACCGCGCTCCGCATAAGCGTTCCCGGATGCGTGATAAGCGCGATGGTCAGCGAATATTTCGCGGAATACATAATAGGAGTGGGCCGGCAAATTCGCGAAAACATAGTTTTAGCGCAATATGCGACGGCGTGGGCGTACATTGTGGTCGCCTGTCTTATCGGAATCGCGATGTATGTAATTCTATTGGCGTCAGAAAGCCTTGCTCTTAAGAACAGGGCTTCAAAATAAAAAATATTTCTGGAGGTATGGAAATGAAAAAGAATCTGACAAAACTCTTTGTCGCGGCGGCTCTCGCGACATTCGCTCTCGCAGCTTTTGGATGCAAGGGAAAAAAGTCTGAAAGCGTCGGTTGGAAAAAGGGAACGCCCTCCTCGACAATCATAAGAGAAGCGGCCGAAGCGGGAAAAGTCGGCAACTGGGGCTTGGGAAACGAATACGAAATTCTAGCCCTACTTGCCAAATACAATTTGCCAACAAACTATTTGAGCCAAGCCTTCGACATGGACGGCTTTGACGACAACACAATCGCGCTCGCTTCGGCCATGACTTACAACGAGCTGGGTTTGGTTCAAAACAGCTACGACGGCGGTTACAAGTACGGCGACTCGGTCGGAACAATAGACATGAACGACGAAGGCGTGGCCATGATGGAAGACAACATCTTTACGACAAAGAGATTCGCCAAAGAGAATCCAAATACGGTTAAGGCTTTCCTTGCCGCAAGCCTCAAGGGTTGGGCGGCCGCCTGCGCCAATCCAAAGGAAGCGGCGGAAATTTGCTACAAGTACGGCTCTTCGGTTTCGGCCGGCCACCAGCTTCACATGGCGAATGAAGTGAAAAAACTTTGCGAAACGAACACCAAGGGCGAAAAAGTCACCGACTACGGCGCCTTTGACATGACCGCCATGCAGCAGACGCTTGACATCGCCAAAAAATACGTAAAGCTTAGCGACGCTGAAGCGGGAAAGAAATTCGCCTCGCTAACCTTGGCGGACATAATGGACGCAAGCTACATCAAGGAGGCGCAGGCCGGAGCGTTCGGAAAGCCGGAAAAGAAAGCCGTAAAGATTCAACTTAAATGGCTTCCCGACGCGCAATTCATGGGCTACTATGTGGCGCTTGACAAGGGCTACTACGCGGATGTCGGCTTGGACGTTACGATTGTTCCGGGCGGCGGAGACATCGCGGAAACAACGGCGGTCTATACAGGCCAAGTTGACTTTGGCGTGACTTGGGTCACAAACCTAGCCGTCGCCGACGCAGGCGGAATGGATTTGCTGGAAATCGCGCAAATCTTCCAAAAGTCCGGGCTTGTGTTGGTTTACAAGTACAAGGACTGACAAAAGGCGGTCTTTATGGATTTGATTTTTAAGAACGGAACGATTGTAACCTCAAAGGAAATGTTCAAGGCCGACCTTGGCGTTTCCGGCGGAAAAATAACCGCGATCGCTTCCGACCTGAACGACAGCGGCGCGAAAATCGTTGACGCATCCGGAATGCTTGTCCTTCCCGGCGCGATTGACGCGCACACGCACCTTGCGATGCCTTTTGGCGGAACGGTTTCCGCCGACGGCTACAAGGCTGGAACCCGCGCCGCCGTTTGCGGCGGAGTGACAACGGTTTTTGACTACCCCATGCAAAGGAAGGGACATGGAATAATCGAAACCGTTGACGCGCGGAGAAAGATGGCGGAGACGGAAGCCTGCTGCGACTTTGCCTTTCACTGCTGCGTGACGGACTTGAACGGCGGCGCGATTCTTGACGAATTCAAGGACGCGGTTGAATACGGCGTTACAAGCTTTAAATGCTTCTTTGTCTACAAGAAGGAAGGAATGATGGTTGACGACGCGACCTTTGTGAAAATTCTTCTAAAGGCAAAGGAAGTCGGCGCGATGACAAACCTTCACGCCGAAAATCCTGACATGATTGACTTGCGCGTCGCCCAATACCTTTCCGAAGGAAAAACCGACGCTTGGTTCCACTACATGAGCCGGCCTGAATTTGTCGCCGCCGAGGCGGACAAGCGAGCCGTTCATTGGGCCAAGAATTCCGACGCGCCGCTTTACATAGTTCACATGTCGGACAAGGAAGGCTTGGAGGCCGCGTCCAAGGCCAAGATGGAAGGCGCGAAAATCTTCATAGAAACGTGCCCCCAATACCTTGAATTTACTTGCGATGTTTACAAGCGGCCCGACGGACGCAACTTTGTGTGCTCGCCTCCGATGAAGGGAGAGGAAAGCCGCGAAGCCTTGTGGCAAGCGATTCAAAACGGAACGATTGACACTGTGGCCACCGACCACTGCCCTTTCATGCAAAAGGAAAAGGATTGGGGACTGAACGACTTTACCAAAATTCCAAACGGCTGCGCTGGAGTCGAAAATCTTTATCCTTACATGCTTGGAGCGGCGACGGACGGAAAGATTTCCTATTCGCGCGCCGTGGAGCTTTGTTCCGAAAATCCTGCGAAGATTTTTGGCTGTACGCAAAAAGGCTCGCTCGCGATTGGAAAGGACGCGGACATCGTTTTGTACGATCCTAAAAAAGATTTTACAATCAGCGTCAAGAACATGCACTCCGACTACGACCACACAATCTGGGAAGGAAAAACCGTTCACGGCTATCCCGTCCAGACTTACGTTCGCGGCTCGCTTGTTTTTGACAACGGAGCTTATGTCGGAACGCCCGGTGAAGGCAAATTCGTCAAGCGCTCTCCGGCAAACGCTTAACGAAAAGGGAGAAGTTGGAATGGATTTTCAATACGCTTCGCAAATCATTCGGGAATCAGCCGCCTCTTGCATTCTTTGCGACGGAAAGAACTGCTCCGCCGCCTGCAATAATGGCGTTGACGCGGCGAAGATTTTACGCTCGCTTCGCTTTGAAAACTATTGCGGCGCGCGCGACCTTGCCGCCAAGAACGCGGCCTGCCTGGATTGCGCCTCAGAGGAATGCGAGACGGCTTGCCTAAAGGGAAAAATCGCGTGGCCGGTTAACATTCAGCGGACAGTGGCGGCGCTTTTGTCATTGCCGGAAGGGTCTTCCGAATTAAAGGACGGAATCTGCGGCGAAGACAGCGGCGAGCCTTCCCTTGCTACAAGCTTTTGCGGAGTGAAATGCGAAAATCCGTTCTTCCTTTCGTCTTCGGTTGTCGCAAGCAACTACGAGATGATTGCGAAGGCCTTTGACGAAGGCTGGGCGGGAGTTGCATTCAAGACAATCGGCGCTTTTGTTCCCCAAGAAGTTTCGCCGCGTTTCGCCACGCTAAAAAAGGAGAGCGATCCCTTTGTGGGTTTTAAGAACATCGAGCAAATAAGCGACCACACGCTTGAAGAAAACCTCGGTTTCATAAGGCGGCTCAAGGCTGAATATCCGACAAAGGTCATAATCGCAAGCATAATGGGGCGCGACGAAAGCGAATGGGAAACGCTTGCCCGCAAAGTCCAAGAGGCCGGCGCGGACATAATCGAATGCAATTTTTCGTGTCCGCACATGGCCGCGCATGGGCTTGGAAGCGACGTGGGGCAAAGCCCGGAGCTTGTGGCCTTGTACGTAAAGGCCGCGAAAAGGGGCGCGAAAATTCCCGTCTTGGCAAAGATGACTCCCAACATTGGGAATATGGAAATTCCCGCGATGGCGGCAATCAACGCTGGCGCGGACGGACTTGCGGCCATAAACACGATAAAGTCAATCGTAAACGTCGGCTTGGATTCGTTTGTGTCGCAGCCTCAAGTTGGAAACAGCGCCAGCGTCGGAGGCTATTCGGGAAAAGCCGTCAAGCCAATCGCGCTTAGATTTGTTTGCGACGTAAAAAAATGCTTTGGCGAAAAAGACGTTCCCGTAAGCGGAATGGGCGGGATTGAATCGTGGCGCGACGCGGCGGAATTCATGGCTTTGGGCTGCGGAACGGTTCAAGTGACAACCGCTGTCATGCAATACGGTTACGGAATAATTCATGACATGATTGACGGAACCAAGCGCTACCTTGCCAAATACGGATTCAAGTCCGTCCAAGAAATTGTCGGAAGAGCTTTGTCCGGCATAGTTCCAACAGATTCCTTGGACAGAACGACAAGGCAATTTCCAAAATTCATTCGCAATAAGTGCGTGGGCTGCGGCAGATGCGCGACATCTTGCTATGACGGCGGCCACCAAGCGATTGATTGGGAAAAGAACGGAATGCCTGTCCTTAACAAAAATTGCGTAGGCTGCCAGCTTTGCGTATTGGTTTGCCCCGCGCTGGCCATAGAGCCAGGAACGAGGACTTTGATTGCAAATAAATAAAAACTAAAACATAGGAGGAACATTATGTACACTTGCGACATTAAAAGAATGGAAGACAAAATCAAAACATTTTCAAAATTCGGCGACACCGGGAACGGAGGAATAACCCGCTTTTCCCTTTCGCCCGAAGCGATTATGGCCCGAAACGAAATCAAGGCGAGAATGACAAAGCTTGGCCTTGACTTTAAGACGGACGACATGGGCGACATTTACTGCACCCTTCCCGGAAGCGACCCAGACGCGGGCGTGATTATGAGCGGAAGCCACTGCGACTCGGTTCGGCAAGGCGGAAACTACGACGGCATTCTTGGCGTTATGACCGCGATGGAAGCGATTGAAACAATCGTAACGCAAAAGATTCCGCACAAGCATCCGATTCAGCTTGTTGTATGGACAAACGAAGAAGGCGCCCGCTTTGAGCCGGCCATGATGTGTTCCGGCGTGGTCACAGGAAAATTCGACAAGGCCGCAATGCTCGCCTCGGAAGCCAAGGACATTCCAGGCTACACCTTTGGGCAGGCTTTGGACGAGTCGGGCTTTAAGGGAAGTGAAGCTAACAGAATCGACCCCAAAAAGACGACAGGCTTGATAGAGCTGCACATCGAGCAAGGCCCGGTTTTGGAAGACGGAAAATACGACATCGGCGTGGTCGAAGGCGTTTGCGGAATGATTAACTACGAATTCACTTTCCGCGGCCAAGCGGACCACGCGGGAACATTTCCGATGCCTTACAGAAAGGACGCGCTTTTCGCAGCCGCCCAAGCGCTTTTGCATTTGCACGAACAATTCGACAAATTGGACAAAAAACTTGTCTACACAACGGGAAAAATCAGCTGCCACCCGAACATCCACACAATCATTCCCGACGAAATAAAATTCACCCTTGACGCGCGCCACCAAGATCCAAAGGTTATCGAGCAGTGCCTTGACATAATCAAGAGCATGCCAAAGGAATGGGCCAGATGCTCGATGACTTATGAAGAGGCGTGGAGCCGAAAGACAGTCCAGTATTGCCCCGAATTCATCGACGACGTAGAAAAAGCCGCCAAGGACTTGGGCTATTCTTCGTTGAGAATGTATTCCGGCCCCGGACACGACGCGCAATATCTTTGCGACATCGTTCCAACCACTATGATTTTCGTTCCAAGCGAAGGCGGACATTCGCATTGCGAGCTTGAGCATACGTCGGTCGAAGCTTGCTGGAAGGGCGCGAACGTTCTTCTAAACACGATTCTTGAAATTGACAAAAAGTAAAAAAACAAATTGAGGCCAAAGGTACCTCCTGCGCCTCGTTTGTTTTTGGCGGCGGTTTCTGGGCGTGGCTTTCAGAATTCCGCCGCCTTTTTTTTTAATTGATTTTCGCTTAACTTTTTTTTGCAAAGACCGATAATCTTAATTGATGTATTATCTGTTTTTATGGGAGGCGATAATTTTATGAGTTACAATCACGCTTACAACGCTTACAAAAAGGCCAGCGTCAACACCGCCAGCCAAGCCGAACTCGTTGTTCTTCTTTATGAGGGAGCGGTAAAAAAGCTTACTTCCGCTTCTTCAAAATTTACCCCTGACGGAAAACTTCCAGTCGCAAATATAGAGTCTTTTAGCGCCGACGTTTTGCGCGCCCAAGAAATCATCACCGAGCTTCAAGTTTCCTTGGACATGGAAAAGGGCGGGGAGATTTCGCGCAACTTGATGGCGCTTTACATTTTCTTCAACGACCAGCTTAGAAGCGCCAATATTTCAAAGAGCAAGGAAAAGATTGATTCCGTTCTTAACATGATGAGCCAATTGACTGACTCTTGGAGAAAGGCGGCGGAAAACGCCAATGGAACTGTGGCCGCGCAAAATCAACCGGCATTGAATATTGAGGGGTAAATTATGGAAGAAATTTCAGCACAGGAACTTGAAGAGCGCGTGGCTCTGCTAAAGAAATTCCGCAGCCTGCTCCAGCAGCAGCGCGACAAATTCCGCGAATATCTTAACGTTTTGGAAAAGCAGGAAAATTCCATAACCTCAGAGAACGCCGACGCTCTTTTGGCCCACACAGAGCTTGAGCAGCAGGTCGTTTCAAACATAATGAACTTGCAAAAGGTAATCGTTCCGATGGCGGACCTGTACAAGAAACGCGGCGGCGACCAAAAGGAAGAGTCCATCGCCTCACTCCAAAACGACTTGTCAAATTTACAGAACCAAGTTTTGGCCCAAAACAAGAAAAACCGCGACCTTTTGCGCAGCCACATCGACAGCATCAGGACGCAAATCGCGTCTTTCCGCAATCCCTACAAGAGCCGCCGCTCAATCTACGCCGAAAAAAACAATTCCGGCTCCATGGTTGTTGTGGAAGCCTAATCCGCTTTGGCCTAAGCAGAAAAAGCCCCGCTTTGCGGGGCTTTTTTAATAAAATTTCCCTAGCAAATTCCCCAAAAGTGTGATAGAATAATTTATCTTTATCCAAAAGGAGAATCATTATGGAAAAGTTCTTTCAATTGAAAGAAAGAGGCACCACCGTCAGCCGTGAAGTTGTCGGCGGAATCACGACGTTCTTGGCCATGGTTTACATTTTGGTTGTAAACCCCGCCATCTTGAGCCAGTCCGGAATGCCCTGGGGCGGCGTGTTCACCGCAACTGCTATTTCGGCCGTAATCGCGACATTGGTAATGGCTTTGTTGGCCAACTTGCCCGTCGCCTTGGCTCCTGGCTTGGGCCTCAACGCCTTTTTTACATATAGTGTTGTTTTGGGTATGGGCTGCTCATACCAGCTGGCTTTGACAGCCGTTTTGGTCGAGGGCGTTTTGTTCATCATTCTTAGCCTTTGCGGAATTCGCGAGGCGATTGTCCACTCAATTCCCGAAGGAATCAAGAAGGCCGTTGCTGTTGGTATCGGCTTGTTCATCACAATCATCGGCTTGGTCAACGCCGGAATCTGCTCGACAGAAACAGGAACTCCTATCGGCTTTGTTAACTTTGCCGGCGAGAACCACGCCGCAATCGTTGCCATCTTGGGCTTGATCATCACAATCATCCTTTACACTTTGAACGTAAAGGGATCAATCTTGATCGGCATCATCATCACGACAATCATCGGAATTCCTTTTGGCGTAACCACAGTTCCCGAAGGCTTCAAGCCTTTCTCAACTCCGGACGCCCCGGTTTTGTTCGCCTTTGACTTTGCCGGAATCTTCAAGAACTTCGGACAGTTCTTTGTAATCTTCTTCACATTCTTGTTCACAGACATGTTCGACACAATCGGAACTTTGCTCGGCGTCGCAGAACAAGGAAACCTCAAGGACGAGAACGGCGAAATCAAGAACGCGAAGGGAGCCTTGCTCGCTGACGCTGTTGGAACTGTCGCCGGCGCCTGCTTGGGAACTTCTACAGTAACTTCTTTCGTAGAGTCTTCTTCTGGCGTTGCCGCCGGAGCCCGCACAGGCTTGGCCAGCGTAGTTACAGCAATCTTGTTCTTCTTGGCTCTTTTCTTGAGCCCCCTCTTTGGACTTGTTCCCTCAGCGGCCACCGCTCCCGCTTTGATCTTCGTAGGATACCTTATGATGAGAAGCGTTGTAGGAATCAAGTTTGACGATCCGACAGAAGGCATTCCCGCCTTCATCACAATCATGACAATGCCCTTTGCCTATTCAATCTCAAAGGGAATCATGTTCGGAATCATCGCCTACGTAATCGCCAAGGTTGCCGGAAAGAAGGCCAAGGAAATCCCTGTTGTTACTTGGATTTTGGCCGTCGTATTCTTGGCCGACATGATTTTTGAGGCGTTGAAGTGATAAAAAGATTGTCGGGCTTGACCCGACAATGACAGAAAGGCCCCGCATTTGCGGGGCTCTTTTTTATGTTCACTTGCCTGAATAAAAATCCACTACGTCGTCGGGAACGGCGTCGCGCCATTTTGTTTTTAGGACAAGCGTCTTGCAGACTTGACGGCTTAAAAACCAAGCGATGATTATGCCGACCAAAATCACAACGGGCGAAGCTGTTCTCATAATTGACGCGTCGGCCTTTAATACGCGGGCAAAGAAAAAAGCCGCGCCGATTTCAAGCGCGATGACCAAAACAAAGCCCGCGACAAGCAAAACAAGCGCGCCCAGCATTTGAATCCAAAAGGCGTTGCGGCGCTTTTGCGTTTCTGTCAACGGCGCTTTTTCTGTCGGCGCCTCTATGTTTTTAAGTTCTTCTTCTGTCATTGTTTTTCTCCTTGCGGGGCCGCTTTTTTTACCGTGACCAAAAACGATATTATTAAAAGAATTCCGCAGACGACGATTGAAGCGTCGGCCACATTGAACGTTGGCCAGCGGTCAAGGCCAAAGATGCCGAAAAATTTTACGTCTATAAAGTCAACCACGCCGTTGGCCCTAAAGATTCTGTCGATGATGTTTCCGATTCCGCCGCCAACGATTCCGCAAATGCACCAGCGTTGGAAAAAGTTGAATTCCGAATTTCTAAAGTAAACCGCGACAACAATTCCAATTACAATAAGGGGAGCGAGAGAAAAGAAAATTCTGCGCAAGGTTTGCGAAAGCGAGGATCCAAGGCTAAAGGCCACGCCCTTGTTCGCCACGTGAATGATTCTCAAAAGGTCGTCCGCAAAGGACCAGCCCACTGTGTATGGGGGAATGAATTTTACAATCAGCGCTTTTGTGATTTGGTCGGCCAATATTACCGCCAAAGCGAGCGAAAATGGAATCAATTTTTCTTTTAAGCTTTTTTCCATAAGAAAATAATAGCGCAAAACCGCTTTTTATTCAACGCGCCAAACGCTGGCCGCCGCTTTAGAAGAAGACGCCGCGGACAAAAATTTCTATTCCGATTAAAATCAAAATGCAGCCGCCAAATATTTGCGCCCGGGCCGAAAGGTTTTTTGCCGCGGCTTTTCCGATTAGCAAGCCTGTCATGCAAATGGCGAACGTTACCGCGGCTATTATAAGCGAGGCAGCGGCGGCCATCGCCGTTCCGTATTCGGCGATTGTAAAACCGACGCTAAGCGCGTCGATCGAAGTCGCGATTCCCTGCAATAAAAGGGTTGCCAGCGACAAGGGCTTTGTCTTGTTTGCCGAGCAGCCGCCGCAATCCTTTTTTTTGCAATTCTTGCATTCTTGGCTTTGGGAACGGATGGACTCGACGATCATTTTTACGCCGATGTAAAGCAAGAGAATCAGCGCGATCCAAGGAATGAATCTTTGGAAGACGGTGAAAATTTGGGCGATCGTGCGGACGCAAATCCAGCCGATCATGGGCATGATGAACTGAAAGAAGGCGTAAACGCCAGCCACAAGGCAGCGTTTTTTTGCCCACATGTTAGGCTCGCTGATGGCGTTCACTATGGAAACCGAAAATGCGTCCATGGCAAGGCCCACGCCCAAGAGGACTGAGTTTGCAAAAAACAAAAGGCTCCAATTCATGGCTTTTTATTGGCGCTGGACGCTTCTGATTTTGATTTCTTGCGCTTTTTCCTTTCCGCAAAGGTATTCGACAAGCGCCATGGCGAATTGTTCCGCCGCTCCGGGGCCGCGGCCTGTAATCAAGTTTTGGTCAACGACAAAGGGCTGGTCGGGAACAAGGTTCGCGCCGGCGGTCAATTGGTCGGCTTTTTCTTGTCCGCCGCAATAGTCGGCGAATTTTTTCATTCCGGGGTAGCAAGTGTAATTTTTGTTTCTTAAAACGCCGGTTTTGCCAAGAACGACTACCGGGGCCGCGCAAATGGCCGAAACGAGCTTTTTTTGCTCGAACATTTTTTTGATAAAGTCTACGGCCAATTCGCAGGCTCCTACATTGGCGGCTCCTGGCATTCCGCCGGGAACAAAGACGCCGTCGGGAAGGTCTTTGCAATTCGCCATAAATTCATCTAGGCTGATGTCCGCTTGGACTGTGATTCCATGGGCGCCTTGAACCAACAAGTCGCTTTTTCCGTCGACCGGAACGGCGGCTGTTTGGACTTCAACTCCGGCCCGCCTCAAATAGTCAATGGGGCTTATAGCCTCGATTTCCTCAAAACCTGTGGCCAAAAAAACAACTACTTTTGCCATAAATGCGCCTCCGCGGAATAAATGTCTTGATATTATAGCGTATTAGCGTTAAAATATCTATATGGACGCGAATGCCAGAAAAAAACAAGTTCTCATTATAAACGCGGCTCCGATGTTCCGCGAATTTTTGCGCGAAAAGCTTTCTTCGGAGAATGTCAGCGTTGAAATCGCCGACGGACGCTTGGATTCCTTTTCAAAGATTATACGCGTGTTGCCCGATTTGGTCATCATAGACGTTGAGGATTCTTTTGAAGAGGTCATGGACTTGTTGGAACGAAAGATGTCCGACCCGAACGCAAAAAGAATACCGGTCATCATTTCGGGACCGGAGATGGAACGCGCTCAGATTTCTTCTTTGGTTCAGTATGGAGTTGTAAAGTATTTTTCCAAGCCGATAAAATTTGACGTTTTCTTTGAAGCGATCGGAAAAATAATTCGCGTAAACCTTTCTATGGACACAACTCCTTGCGTGTTGGAAATCCACCACAACGGAAACGTAATCTTTGTGGAAATAGCGCAGGGCCTCAACCGCGAAAAAATTTCTTTGCTAAAATACAAGATTTCCGAAATGATCGACAACTACAAAATAAAGGATCCCAAGTTAATTGTCATGATGACAAACTTGCAGCTTTCTTTTGTAGACGGAATCAATGTGGAGCTGTTGCTTGACACTGTGACGGCGGACGAGAGAGTTCAAAGCCGCAACATAAAAATTCTTTCGCTCGACGATTACATGAACGATTTTATCGACGGCCATGTTGAGTATGTCGGCGTCAAAGTGCTCAAGGATTTGACAAGCGCTTTGGGTTCGATTGTCGGAAACGCTCAAGCCTCAGGCGACGCGAACGAAATCATCGCCGACAGCATTCTTGCGGGTGAGGACGACACGACAGGCTCTGTTGACATTCGCTTTGGAACGGAATCCGGCGACGGCGAAGGCCTTGGAACTGAAGGCAGCATTTTGAATGTAGCCATTGTTGACGACGACGAAGTTGTCCGAAGAATTCTTTCCCAGTCCTTCCAGTCAATCGGCGTTACGACCGAGACTTTTGAAAGCGGCGTAAAATTTGTGCAAGCGATTCAAACCAAGTCTTTTGACCTTGCGGTTCTCGACATTTTCATGCAGGGAATTTCGGGCTTCGACGTTCTTAACCAAATGAGGGCAAGGGAGCGGCCGATTCCCGCGATTGTTTATTCTCAAGCCGTCCAGCGCGAATACGTCATTCAAGCCCTCAGCCTCGGCGCCAAAGGCTATCTTGCAAAGCCGCAAAAGCCCGAAGTGATTATCAAAAAGGCGATGGAAATCTTGCATGACAGAATCTGACGCGCCTCTCGAAGCGATAGCGACCGGAAGCCGCTTTCTTTCCAGCACCGTTCACGAAATGCGCACGCCGATTCAAACCATAATCGGTTCGCTTGAACTTCTAAAAATGACAACCCTTGACAAGGAGCAAATGGAATACGTCCACCAAATGCAGGTTGGCGCCGAGACTTTGCTTGCCTTGGCAAATGACATTTTGGACTTTTCAAAAATCCGCTCGCAAAATTTCAAGCTGGAAAACATTGAGTTTGACTTGATCGAAGTGGTGGAACGCGTTCTAGACTCCATTAGCGCCGAAGTGTTTAACAAGGGCTTGGAGCTGGTCAATGACATTTATCCTTCCGTTCCAAGATTCGTCATGGGCGATCCCACCCGCTTGCAGCAAATATTGTTGAACATAGTTAAGAACGCAGCCAAGTTCACCGAAAAGGGCTACATACACGCTATGGTTGAAAAGGCTGACGACGGTTCAATCTTGTTCAAAGTGGAAGACACAGGAATAGGAATCTCCAAAGAGGCGCGCAAAAATCTTTTTACCGACTTTTATCAAGCGGACACTTCCACCACTAGAAAGTATGGGGGGACCGGCCTTGGCCTTTCGATTTGCAAGGCGCTTGTCGCCGCTATGGGCGGAAAGATAGGTGTGGAGCCGAACATAAGCGGCGGCTCAGTCTTTTGGTTCACTCTTCCTTGCGTCGAAGCCAAAAGCGCGAAGGGCGCTCTGGACAAGTTCAAACGCTTGAGATTTCCTGAAGACGCAAGAATACTTTTGGTTGACGACAATTTTTTGGCGCGAAAATCTTTGGAAAGCAAGTTAAAAGAATTCGGCTTGCCTTGCGTCGCGCTTGCCCAAAGCGGAAAAGACGCGCTTGAGATGATGAAGGTCGCCGCGCGGCAAGGAACTCCGTTCACCTTGGTGTTCATCGACATGCTCATGCCAAAGATGGACGGTTGGCGCCTTGCGAGCGAAATAAACTCGGACAAGACAATAAACGACGCCAAGCTTTACTTAATCGTTCCCGAAGGCCAGCTGCGGCAAGACGCAAAGATGCGCATGCTCAACTGGTTCAACGGATACATTTACAAGCCAGTCAGAGTTAAAAAGCTTTTTAACTTGTTGTCGCAAGCTTTTGAAGATCCAATCGAATTGAAGGAAGCGGACCAAGTTCCTTCCGAAAAAGCGGCCAAGGCAAAGGCCGACGAGGATTTGATCGCCAAAGGCGTTTTGGTCCTTGTCGCCGAAGACCATCCTGTAAACCGAAAGCTTATTGTGGCCTTCTTGAATAAAATGGGCGCCAAAGTTTTGGAAGCCGACGACGGACTTAAAGCCGTTCAATTGGCCGAAAAAAATCCAAAGATCGACATTGTCTTTATGGACTTGCAGATGCCGTCGATGAACGGATTGGACGCCACAAAGACTTTGCGCAAAAACGGCTATAACGGCGTAATCGTCGCTTGCACGGCCAACCATACAGACGAAGATTACAAGACCTACAGCGCCGCCGGAATGAACGACCTCTTGGGAAAGCCTTACAAGAGCGACAGCCTAAAGCAAATAATCTTAAAGTGGAAAAGTTCGTTCGCGACAAATTTAAAGCCCGGCCACGCGTCTTCAAAAAGGAAGTCGCAAAAAGAAGGCTTGGTTTGGGATTCGGCGGACTTTGAGGACACAATTTCCGGAGACTATGAATTGGGAATGCAGTTGATAGACGATTTTGCCGAGCAAAGCAAAAAGTTGATTGACGAAATTCCCTCCTACATAAAGGGCCGGGATTACGAAACTTTGCGCCGGTTTGGACACACGATAAAGGGAAGCGGCGCGACAATTTCGGCCTTTTCCATTTCGAACCAAGGCGGAGAGTTGAACAAGGCGGCCCACGAGGAGAGCGTAAAAAAATTGCGTGAAGTCCACAAGGCCCTTCGAGACGAATTGAAAAAATTCAACGAAGCGGCGGAAGCGTGGAAAAAGGAGCGGGGAAGTGAAGACGAACTATCATACACACACGACTTTTTGTGACGGAAAAAACACTCCAAAAGAAATGGTCGAAGAGGCGCTCAAAAAAGGCTTTTCGATTTTGGGCTTTTCTTCCCACAGCCTCTATCCTCACGCCGCTGACTGGCACATGCCGGCGAAAGAGCACAAAAATTATTTTGAGACAATCCGTTCGCTTGCAAAAGAATATTCTGGCAAGATAAAAATTTACGCAGGCCTTGAAGCGGACTACATTCCGACATTTGCCTGTGACTTTAAATGGGCTTACAAAGAATTTTCTCCCGATTATATTATTGGCTCCGTTCACTATTTGACCGGCAAAAAAGGCTTTTTTACAGTTGACGGCCCATTTACGGAAGTGTCGGAAGGCCTTGAGCGCGTTTATGGCGGCGACGGGAAAAAAGCGGTTTGCGAATACTTTGACCGCCAAAGGCAAATGATGGCCAGCCAAAAAATAATGATATTGGGCCACGCTGACCTTATCAGAATCAGAAACGAGCGCTTGAAGTTTTTTGACGAAGGCGCTTCTTGGTACAAAAAAGAATTGAAGGCCACTGCAAAGGCCGCCGCCCAAGCCGGCGTTATTGTAGAGATTAATACCGGCGGCATAGCGCGCGGAAATCTTGACGACGTTTATCCAAGCGCGGAATTTTTGGAATTATTTTACAAGGCGGGAGTTCCTGTGACTTTCTCCAGCGACGCGCACAATGCCGCCGCTTTGGACGCCGCCTTTGACCGCGCCGAATTGGCTGCGGTTAGAGCGGGATATACAGAGGCCGCCTTCTTGGAAGACGGCCAAGTGAAATTTTTTCAACTTGACGGAAGCTTAAAGCGTTAGCGGCGCTTTTCGGCCTTTGACGCGCAGTTGATGCACATAAAGGCGTAGGGCAAGGCTTCAAGGCGCGCTTCGGGGATTGATTTTCCGCACTGAAGGCAAAGACCGTATTTTCCTTGCTGGATGCGAAGAAGCGCGTTGTTGATGAGCGTAAGGCGGTTTGCGTCCTGCGCTCCCAAAGAGTCAAGCATGTTGCGGTCAACCGCGTCGGAGGCTACGTCTATTTCGTCGCCGGATTCCACTTTGGAAACCAAGTCTTTAAATTCATTGTTCTGCGCGGCAAGCGAGTCCAAAATCTGGTTTCTCTGCTCGATCAATTTTTCTTTCATTTTTTTAATAAATGACTGTCTCAAAATTTTCCCCTTGTTGACAAAAACGATTATTTTAAGATACTATAATATCACATCTTGAAAAAAAATCAAGTGTTTTTTTGAGGAGGAATCGTGGCAAAAGAAGAAGCGATTGAAGTTGAGGGTTTGGTAAAAGAAGCTCTTCCAAACACAATGTTCCGTGTTGAATTGAAGAACGGACACATCATCATGGCGCACCTTTCGGGAAAAATGAGAAAGCATTACATTAGAATCGTTCCCGGCGACAATGTAAAAGTAGAACTTTCTCCCTATGATTTGGACAAGGGAAGAATTACTTTTAGACAAAGATAAATTATTTTTTGCTTGAGCGGAACAAGGCCCTCAGCGCCGCTGAGGCTCCGCTAAAGCCGTTCACCACAGCGGCTACGCTCAAGATTGGTCCGATCGGAAACAAGATGAACGAAAACGAGAAAGACCAAAGACCGATTAAAATCTGAACCACTTTCCATATCAACTGGCTAAACGCCGCTCCGCGCGAGAGGTTTGGTTCCTCGCGCTTGTTTGAATAATAATATCTTTTTGAATTTGCGTAATTGGCCCATTCTCTAAACGGATCGTAGCTTTCGTTTGAATAGCCTTGCGAATATCCTTGCTGGCCAAATGGATTGTAATTGCCCCAGCTTTGTCCTTGAGAGGACGCGCTTTCAAACGGGTTAAAGCCGCCGGCGTCGTATTGCGCTTTTTTGTTGGAATCGCTCAACACAGAATAGGCTTCGTTTATTTTTTTAAATTTTTCTTCGGCGACTTTGTCGCCTGGATTTCTGTCCGGATGGTATTTAAAAACGAGATTTCTAAAGGCTTTTTTTATTTCGTCTTGGCTGGCGCTTTTTGACACGCCCAGGACAGCGTAGTAATCTTCCATAATTATATAATAGTGAAATTAGGGGCGAACGGCAACCCAAGTGGCGCCGCTTCCGCCGTGAAATTTGTCGGCCTTTCCGCTGGCGCCAAGGCGTTGGTCGCCTTCGATAAATTTTTTTACCACGCTTCCCAAAACGCCTTCACTGTCGGCGGAGTGGATGCCTTTTCCGTGGATGATCAATATTTTTTGCAAGCCGCGGCGCCGCGCGTTTGCCACAAAATCATTGAGGGCTTTCCACGCTTCCTCTTGGGTCTTTCCGTGAAGATCCAAGGTGTCTTGGGGAGCCATTTTTTGTATATAGGAGGAACGGTTGGCCTTTTTTTTGGCTTCAAGCTTTTCGGCCGCCGCGTCCTTGTCCACTATTTGTCCTTTTTGCGACGATTCCCACTTGTCCAAGATGTCGCCAAAATTCATTTTATCACCGCGAGGTTTTCTTTTTTAATCCAGCCGCCGTTTTCGTTGTAGACGATGTAATACCAGTCTTGGGTTTCTTCCTTGATTTGGACTCGGCTTCCGCCGTTGACCGCTGACTTTGTGATGGCCGACTCTTCGGGGATGGGGCTGATCTCTCCTCCGACGATTACGCCGTAGCGTTTTAGAACCGCGTTTGCGGCCAATATCGAAAGGAAAAGCATTCCAAGCGCCGCCACTCCAAGAACGGCGGCCTCAAAGCGTTTTTTGAATATGTCAAAAAGAATCGCCGCTACAATCAAAAGAACGTTCGCTCCAAGGAGGATAAAGAAAAGGCAATAGTTCGCTTCGTTTTCGGAAGTCTTGATGCCGACGGCGCGCTCGGCTTCTATTCTTTGCACCCTAATCTTTGGAAGCGCAAGCAAGGCGCGGCGCTCAAGCGAACGCAACCGCGCGATTTGCGCGCAGTCGAGGGGCGAAGACGTTTTGGCCTTCTTTGTCTTTTCGTCGCCTGTGTTTTCTGTCCACGCGTAGGCGTATACAGAGTCTTGTTCGCCGACGTTTTTGGCTTGCGCGTCTTTTTTTTGCGGAACGATTGTCACGATGCATTCAGGAGTCGTAAGGTAAACCGAGCGGCCTGAGTAGGCGGTGACCATCATTTTTATTTCGGGGAGCGAAGTCGTTCCTGTAGTAAATGGAGTCCATTCAAAATATGAAATCGGAACTTTCTCTGTGGTGAAGTCCGAAGATTTTCTGGGAGCGTTTTTTTCTGTGTAGCGCTTGATTTCCGTAAAGAGTGAGTCTTTTGGAATGTTCCACGCAAATTGCTGGGCTTGGAGCGCGTACTGCAAGTAAATCGTAAATCGGGCCGCCTTGTCGCTTTCAAGCGTGATTGTTGGAGTCTTCTTGGCGTCCGGCGTGATTGTCTCGCCGTTGTCAAAAACTACTATCAAGCGGGGAAGAATCGTTCGCGGATTTTCGTAAACCTCAACCGGCTTGAACTTAATCGTGTATCGGCGGCCCTTTACATAAATTACTAGGGGCGAGAATGTGAATGTTCCTGTTTGCCTAAAGGTGAACCACAAGTCAACTTCGGTTCCGGCGTTTCCTTCTTTTGTAATGTAGTCGCTTTTTTTGGAGGAGTTGAACGTCACTCCCTCAGGAAAATTTGGAAGTTCCGTCTGGACGTCGCTTGGAAGCGCCTTTGGAATTTTCAATATGTACTGGGCTTCGTTATTGGTGAAGAAGATGTCGTCTTTGGGGAGAACTTCCAGTTTTTCCGCGTCAGCCCAAGAAAAAGAAAGGGCGCTGGAATTTTGAGAATATAAGTTGTTGCCTCGGAACGCGCCGCAAAGCGACAAGGCCGCCGCTAGTAATCCGACGGCGAGGCGCTTTTTTGCTCTTGTTGAGTGTTTTTCCATTGTTGTTGGTCTTTCTCCCGTATTCTATTAAAGACAGATTTTTGCAAATCAGACTCTTCTTGCGACATTTCGCCCGCGCCGTTCAGTTGGCGCTCGCTTTCTTTGGCGCGCTGGGCCTGCTGGTTGTATGAAAGCTCCAAATTGATTTTTGCGCGGACGTTTGAAGGATCGACTAAGAGCGCGTTCTTGAAAAGCTCGGCGGCCTTCTGGTAATCGCCTTCGCGTTGCGCTATTATTCCGGAATTGTAGAAGGCCGCGAACTTGATTCGGTTTGGCGCGCTTCCCGAAAGTTCGTTGATTTTTTCGAGCGCGGCGGCATTTTCGTTTTGCATCAAGTAAGTGGCGGACAAGCCGTAAATCGCGTACTGTTTTATCGTCTCGTCATCGTTGGCCTTGGCCTCGTCAAGGCTTTGGCTGAACTTGGCCACCGCTTCTGTGTATTGCTTTTGGTTCCAGTTCCATACCGCTCCCAAAATCTTTTTTGATTCGTTGAATTCGCTTGAACAAGAAGAAAAGCAAAGAAGGACCAAGGACAAGGCGAGCTTTTCGTGGAAGCCGCGCAAAGAAAATTCGCTGGCAAAAAAACTTAGGATAAAGAAAATGATTCCCAAGGCGATGAAGAACAAGTGGCGGTCTACCGGCTGCATTTCGTAGGACATCGCTATCTTGTCGCTGCCCTTGTCGCCCTTTGCGGAAGACAAAACTTTGTAGGCCGAGCCAAGTTCCGTGGCGTCAACAAACTGCGCCGAAGCGCCTTTTATAAAGCTAAAGCCTTGGCCGCCAAGATTTTTCTTGTTGGCTTCCCTTACGCATTCCTTGATTTTGTCCGAGCGCAAGGCGGTCTTTACCAAAGTCTTTCCGTCGCCGGCGTAGATTTCAGTTTCGCGCTCTTCGCCAAAGCCGATTATTACAACGCTGACGCCTTTTTTTAGGGCCAAGCCCAAGGCGCTTTCAAGGCCGGCGTCGGTTTCCTCTCCGTCTGTAAAAAGCCAAATGACAGGGGCGTTGGAAATGTTTTTTGGGAATGACTTTAGCGCCGCGTTGATTCCTTCGCCCAAGTTGCTTCCCGCCGAGCTCATGAGTTTTGGCGAAAGCAGGGACACAAGCGAGCGGATTGACTCTGTGTCTTCGGTCAGGGGAACGGCTAGAATGCCGTTTCCTTTTGCAAGAACGGCGCTGGCCGGAATCCCTTCGGCTTCCATTTTGTCCATCAATTCGTTGGCGTAAGCCGCCGCCGCTTCCAGGCGGGTCAAATTGTTGGGGCAGTCGCGCGCCGTCATGCTGTAAGAAATGTCAAAGACCATCGCCACGGCGTTGCCGTTCTTTTGCGCCGGCGTTGACACCGTTCCCCAAGTAATGCCCGCGACGGCAAAGATCATCATGCACCAAGCGGCCGCGCGCAAGACGACCCTGTAAAAAACTCTTTTTCTAATGTTCTTGTATTCTTTTGTCTTCTTTTTCTTGGCCGCCTTCATCAAAAGCGTGAAAGTTTTTTTGTAAGTCAAGGCGCTGTAAAGCAGGGGAGGAATGATGAGGAACAATCCGTATAAAGCCCATGGCCGTTCAATGCTAAAGTTCATACAAACTCCTTGAGCAAGAATCTTCTGATGACCCAAGACAAGCCGAAAATCATTATCGCGACAAAAAGAAATTTGTCGTAGTATTGTTTGTTCACGTTTCGCAAGTAATAGTTTTGGGCGACGCTCTCGCGCCTTGTTATGGCGGCTAAGGCCGTTGACAGGGCCGGCAAATTTTCAACGCTGTAGTAGTGGCCGCCAGAGCTCAGCGCGATTTTTTCCAAGGGCGCGGAGTCAAAGGACGAGTCAAGGTAGCCTGTGTATTCTTTTCCTGTGTAGGGGTCTTTGTAGTCAAGGGGAACGGAACCCCGCGTTCCGATTCCGACTGTGTACAAGGTGATTTTGTTTTCAACCGCAAGTTTCGCAGCCGTGTCGGGATGAATTTCTCCGGCGTTGTTTTCGCCGTCGGTTATTAAGACAATCGATTTGCGCGGCGCCTTGGAAGTGGACAAGTGGTAAATGGCCGAGCTAAGACCGGTTCCGATGGCGGTTCCTTCTCCCATTTCGCCAAGGGTCAAAGAAGCCAGGCGGCTTTCAAAGTATTCCAAGTCGGAAGTCGGCGGAACTACAATCGCCGCTTCGTTTCCCATCGCGACCAGGCCGTAAGAGGCGCCGGAATTTTTTTGAACCAAATTGTGGGCGGCTTGCTTGGCCGCGTCGATTCTAAGGCCGCCGCCGATGTCGCGGGCCGCCATAGAAGGGCTGGTGTCCAATACAAAAATTATGTCGGCGCCGCGGGTTGTGTAAACCCGTTCCTGCTCGCTGACAACTGGATCGGCAAAGGCAAGGACGATCATTACAAAAGCCGCGAACATAAGGCTTGTCGAAACCGCCGAAGTGAAATTTAAAAGCTTGTTGTCCCAAGAAAAAACGTATCCGCCCCAATCGGCGAAAGTCAACGGAAAGCTGATTCTTTGCAAGAGGCCGATCTTTCTAAAAACCAAAAAGAGGGGAATTAAAAGCAAAAGAAAAAAAGCGCCTGGGTTCATAAAACTAAAGGACATTCATTTCCTCCTCCGACGCTTCGTCGCTTTCAAAAAGCGCGATGGCCTTCAACACCATGTCGCTCAAAGACTTTCGCTCGTAGCTGGCCAGCTTTGCTTGGTGTTCGGCCGGCGGATACAGCTGGGAGTCGATGGAATCGTGGGCGTAGCGAATGTAGTCGGTTCTAATGAACATCGAGGTCAAGTCCTCGACGCTGTAGGCGATTGAATCCGGGATGTCGCCCAAACAAATTTTGTTGAAGCCTTCCCTGATTCCGCGGGCAGACGCCGACTTGAAAGGGTAGTTGAACCTAAATTCCAGATAAGAGCGGCTGATGTTTTGCAAGCCGGCGCAAAAATCAATGTCGCTGATTTTTTTGTTGCGGAAAAGGCGCTTGATTTTTTTGATGGCCGTGGTCGAATTCTTTTTGTAGGCTTGGCGGATGGACATGTGCTTGAACCATCTGCGTATGTCGCCAAATTTAATCAAGGCCCTTAAAAGCAAGGCGAATATTATCAAGGCCGCCAACAAAATGGCAAAGAGCGCGTAAGTTGTTCCTGGAATGATAAAAGGCGGCGCCGGCGGCTGCACGTCATGGAGATTCGTTTTTTCTATGATTGATTTTATTTCTATCGGCTCGAACAAAATCGAGTAAGAAATGTTTTTATTTTTGTCCTTGTCGCTAAGGCTCAATACCGAGAACAAGTCAAAGGGAGGGAATTCGATTACGCCGGGCCGCCATGGAACGATTTGAAGACTGATGACGTATTCCATGTCGTTGCGGCTAAAGTAAGCGCTCTTTATCGTCAAAGAATTGTTGAGGTTTCTAAAAGGAAATTTATTTACGTCGATTTGCTCTTCCATCACCAAGTCGGCGTTTGGAAAAAAATCCACCGCGCTTCTAAAGGAGTAGCGCAACTCGGCTTGGTCGCCGACAAAAACTTCCAGCGGAAGAAGCGATTGCGAAACTTCCGACGCGTTTTCGGAAACGTTTTCAAAAAAGTTTTGCGCGGACAAAAGAGAAGGGTAGATTGCGACGAGCGCAGCCAAAAGGGCAGCCTTGATTTTTTTCATACGGCTTCCCTCTGGGTAAAGAAATTAAGCAAGGCGCTCAAGGGGTCTTCGCTGGTGGAGATCGAAAGCGGAACGCCGCCTCGCCTTAAAATTATGTCGGTCCATCTTTTTGTTCGCATAGCCGCGTCTTCGCGCCATTGGCCTCTAAATGTTTTTGACATTGTCGGAAAAAGCTTTCTCAATCCGGTTTCGGAATCGCGGACGGTTATAGAGCCGATTTCGGGAAGCGAAGAGTCCATGCTGTCTGTTATTCGGACGGCGACCGCGTCGTGGCGCGCCGAAAGGTTTGCGAAGGCGTCTTCCCAGCCGCCGGCCCTAAAGTCTGAGATTACAAAAACCAGCGACCGCTTTTTTAAAAGCTTTCCTGTTGCTTGCAAGGCCGCGGCCAGCGCGGTTCCCCGGCTGAGAGGCGGCTGTTCGTCGAGGCGCGAAAGCAAAAGCATTGTTTGGTTTGAAGAATTTTTTGGCTTTACGGCAAATTCAATGTCGCCCGAAAAAAGCGCGGCGCCGATAGGGTTTGCGTTGCGTTCGGCGCTGAGGGTAAGTAGGGCGGCGATTTCGGTGGCGCTTTCAAGCCTGGTTTTGTTCTTCGTTCCTTCTTGCATTGAGAGGGAACGGTCGACAATCAAAAATATTTGCAGCTCGCGCTCCTCGTCAAAAAGCTTTACAAAGGGCTTTCCGCTGCGCGCGGTGACGTTCCAGTCAATGGTTCGGACATCGTCGCCGCGCAAGTATTCGCGCACTCCGGCAAATTCAATTCCTTGGCCGTGATACAGCGAGCGGAATGTTCCGTTTTGCATCGCGGAGGCGAGAGAGGTTGTAGTAATTCTAAGGACAGCCGCGCGCTTTATTAAAGACTCGCGGTCCGAAATTAAATTTTCCGCCATTTTTTAAATCCAATTTATATTATGGAAGCGGAGTCAATTCCAAAATCTTTTCTATAATGTCGTCGGCGCTTACGTTGGACGCGGCCGCTTCGTAGGACAAAACCAAGCGGTGGCGCAAAACGTTCTTCGCCACGGCCTTGATGTCGTCGGGCAAAACAAAAGAGCGGCCGCTGAACAAGGCCTGGACTTTCGCGCACTGGAGCAAGGCGATTCCCGCGCGGGGAGAGGCGCCGTAGTCTATGTACTTGGAGATGTCGTCCTTTCCCGCCGAGATTGAATTTGTCGGGCGGGTGATGTTTACGATCGAAACGATGTACTCAACGATTTTTTCGTCGCAAACGATGCGCTCCAAAAGGTTTCTGCACTTGCGCAAAATCTGCTGGCTAAAGACTTGGTTTACGGGAACCATCGCGGCGTTTCCGCAAGTCTTTACGATTTCGATTTCTTCGGAAGCTGTCGGGTAGGGAACTACGATTTTCATCAAAAAGCGGTCCAATTCCGCTTCGGGCAAGTTGTAGGTTCCTTCCTGCTCGATCGGGTTTTGCGTGGCCAAGACAAAGAAGGGGTCGGGCAGCTTGTAAGTGGTTTCGCCGATCGTCACTTGGCGCTCGGCCATCGATTCAAGCAAGGCGCTCTGGACTTTTGCCGGAGCGCGGTTGATTTCGTCGGCGAACACTACGTTTGTGAATACCGGGCCCTTGTGGACGCTAAAGCGGCCCGTGTTCTGCTCGTACATCAGCGTTCCGGTAAGGTCGGCCGGGAGCAAGTCCGGAGTGAACTGTATGCGCTTGAAGTCCAAGCCCGAAAGCTCGGCAAAGGTGCGCACGGCCAAAGTTTTGGCAAGGCCGGGAACGCCTTCAAGCAATATGTGGCCGCCGGCGACCATGGCGGTCAAAATTCCGTCGATTACCTGGCTTTGTCCGACCAAGCGCTTGGCGGCCTCGGCGCGGCATTTTTCCGCGATTTCGCGGCATTCTTTCAAGTCATCTTCGTTGATTTCTGCTTTTTCCATAAATTAACTCCAATTTTTATATACAGAAAATGAATATTTATTCATACTTTTTGCATAGTTATTCTTGACATTCAAGCCTTGTTTAGCGTATTATATCATATCATGTTGAATCCATTAGCGCAAGAATTAAACGACGTTTTAAAGGGCAGTTCTGCCGATTTTTTGTTTTCGGACTTTGGCCGTAGAATTTATTTTCCGAAC
The DNA here is from genome assembly GCA_017645785.1 of Treponema sp. Classification (GTDB taxonomy): domain Bacteria; phylum Spirochaetota; class Spirochaetia; order Treponematales; family Treponemataceae; genus Treponema_D. The sequence goes on along the minus strand of JAGCNW010000045.1, from coordinate 66,554 downwards.
GGAATCATAGCCCAGAGCGGCGAGGCTAAGAAGTTCGGCTACGCGGCCAACGGAACGATTGGAACGACGATCATCGACGGACGTCCCGCGATGCTCAACGCGATCCACAGGCATGTTCCTGAGTTCGGAAGCGCCGCCTTGGTAGGCTACGCTCCCACCGCCGGAAACCCGGACTTGCGCGAGGCTTGGCGCCAAGACATGATAAGGAAGAACCCTTCCTTGGAAGAAAAGGACTTTTCACAGCCGGTTTTGGTTCCTGGCTTGACCGCCGGCATTTCTTACGTTGCCGACTTGTTTTTTGACCAAACAAAGCCCCTTTTGGCGGCGGATCCCAGCTGGGACAATTACGCCTTGATTTCTGAGGCGCGCCGCGACGCTCCCTTCCACCAGTTCAAGATGTTCTCCGACGGAAAGTTTGACCTCGCCTCTTTGGAAAGCGCCCTTAGAAAGGAATGCGAGCAAAACGGCAGCGCCCGTCTTTTGCTCAACTTTCCGCAAAACCCGTCAGGCTACTCTCCGACCCGCGAAGAAGCGAAAAAAATCGTGGCCCTCTTAAAGGAGCTTGCCGAAAAAGGAAACAAGATTCTCGCCATCAGCGACGACGCCTACTTTGGATTGAACTACGAGGACGCCATCGAGCCCCAGTCCCTCTTTGCCTACACTTGCGACTTGCATCCAAACATTCTTGCCGTAAAGATCGACGGCCCCACAAAAGAAGATTTTGTATGGGGCTTTAGAGCCGGTTTTGTGACGTTTGGCTGCAAGGACTTTACAAGAGACCAGTACCAGGCTTTGGTCACAAAATTGATGGGAACCATCCGTTCCTCAGTAAGCTGCTCTTCGACTCCGCCCCAGTCCTTCTTGCTTAGGGCCATGACCGAAGAGTCTGAGGAATTTGAGGCCGAAAAGTTGGAATACCGCGCCGTTCTTGAGGAACGCTACAATAAAGTCCGCGCCTTAGTGGACAGCCATTCTTCAAAAGTCGTTGAGCCCCTTCCGTTCAACTCAGGCTACTTCATGAGCTTTGAGGTAAAAGGAAAGGACGCGGAAGCGTTGCGCCAAAAGCTCTTGCATGACTACGGCATCGGAACCGTTTCTATCGACAGCCACACATTGCGCGTTGCCTTTAGCTCGCTCGAAGCCGAACAAATTGACGAAGTGTATGCGACGATTTACAAAGCGGCAGACGAACTTTAAGACATTCCTAATAGCGGCGCTCGCCATTCTCCTTTCCTCTTGCTCAAAAAAGCAGGAGCGCTTGGTCTTGTGGACCAACAACGTAGACTTTGTTTCTTTTGTGGAACTTTATAACGCGAGTCAAGACAAGGCAAGGATTGTCGCCCGCTATTACGACGCTCCCACCAACAAATTGGCCTCCGCAACCGTGGCCGCCCGCCCGGACATTCTTGCCGGAAGCTACTTGCAGACCGGAATCGAAAAAAAAGTTTTTGCCAATTTGAATTCTTTGTTTGGAAAAAAAGGCCCTCTTATAAGGGACGATTTTTACGAGCCGCTTTTAAAGTCTTGTTCCCACAACGAAAAGCAATACTTGGTTCCCGTAAGCTACAATTTGCCGTCCCTTGTCTTTGATTCCAGCAACTACGAGAACGTCTTGGGCGCCACGATGCTTTCGTTCGACACGATAAAAGAAATTTCAAAAAACTATAACGCAAAGAACAGGGCGGGCGTTTACACTGCAATGGGTTTTGGCCCCTTGTGGTCCAAAGACTTTTTGTACTTGGTCTTTAGGGACAAGGGCGTTTTCTTTAATGTGCAGGGACAAAAAATTTCTTACACCGAAAACATGTTTGAAAGAAGCGTTGACTTTGTTCGCGATTGGGTCAACGAAGTCAACGAAGGCGTGAAGAACGAAGAGGACTTTGCCTTTAAGTATTTGTACATGCCTTTTTACAGCCAAGTTCAAAACGGTCGCTGCCTCTTTTCGTTCGCGTCAAGCAGGGACCTTATGTCTCTTTCCAACGACAAAATCCGCGCCTTGGACTTTAGGTGGATTTGCAACGACGGAAAAATACAAATCGAAGACGATTTTGTAAGCGTGGGCGTTCTTTCCAAAAGCAAGCATAAAGGCGCCGCAAAAAAATTCATTCTTTGGCTTTTGAACGAAAAAACGCAAAGAAAAATTCTTGAAAGAAAATTCAAGATGAATTTGGAAACCGATTCATTTGGAATAGCGGGCGGCTTTTCTTCGCTAAAGAGCGCGACCGAAAAAGTTTTTCCCTTGTACTATCGCGTTATGATTTCAAACACTCCGGTTGCCGACCGCTTGGCCGCTCCGCAAGCCTTTCCTGCGAATTGGGAGCGAATCAAAAAAAATGTCGTGGAGCCCTACATTTTGGCGGCCTGCTCTGGAGACGATTCCAAGAACAAGAGCATAGACGAACGCTACGAGGATTTTTTGGCTTCTGAAGTTAAATAAGCGGTAATTTAGGCCTTTACCGAGAAAAGGGCGCCGGCTTGGGGCGCGACTCCGTTCAGCATGAACTGCGCTTGGCTGGCTTGGACGCTTTGCGCGATTTCTTTTTGGAACTTTTGAATCAAGGCGTCGGCTTGGCCTTCGGTGATTCTGACGCTTTTCTTGGGCGAGTTTTGAACGCCCTTTATTCTGCTGAGATTTTCAATCAAAGAGTTTAGGATTTGAATCTTTGAAAGGGAGACGCCGCTCTGTCCCTTTGGAGCCGCTATGCCTGAGATGTGGTTGAACTGGGCGTAAATTACGGCCGACGGATTGACGGGAACAAAGAGTTTTCCGCTGGCACCGCTTGACGAGACGTGATAGCTGTATGGGTTCAAATTTGTAATATTTGAAATCATCTTTTTTCGCTCCGCTTTTATTATCGGCCGGGCGAAAAAAAAGTTTAGCGCAAAAAAAAGGCTCGAACTTGTCGAGCCTTATACGTTCTTCTATTGCCTGCGCTGTAAAAACAGCGGAAGAACTTATTTTGTTCTGCATGACCGCAGATGGTTTTTGTCTACTGATTTATAGCCCCAGCAAGGCTAGCTCTCTTTGTCGGAAATTGCATAACGCCTCCTGTCGCGCGGGTGGTTAAAGTCCTCATCTCTTTCCTGCCCACGATTTAATGATAGCATGGATCTGTAATAATGCAAGTTTTTTTTGCAAAATTTTCGTCTTTTTTTGCCACATTTTGGCGATTGTTGAAAATGTCACCATTCGACGCGACAGGCGATCGGAAGATGGTCCGACCAGCCCATAAGCGAATGAATTCTAAATACTTTTGGCCGCCCGTCTTCGTAAGACCATTCGCCGGTTTGCGGGCCAAAGTCTTCCAGCGTCAAATCGCCGCAGCAAAAAAAGTGGTCGATCCGTTCCCACTTGTCGCGAAAATTGTAGCTGCCGATCGGGCTGTCATAGTCCAGCCAAGGGGAGCGGACCAAGACCTTTTGGCCGCAAAAGGGGGAGCGCAATTCCACTTTGGGAACGGTCGCGCCGTCTTGGACTTCTTGGGAAAGACAAAATTCGCTGATGTCCTGGTTGAAATCCCCGGCGCAAAGAATCGCCGCCTCGGAATCAGTCTCTTGCGCTTCTAAAATTTTTTGCGCCAAAAGGCTTTCTTGCCAGCGCCTCCAAACGCTCGAATCGGATCCGCCTGCCTTGGACTTCCAATGGTTCACAAAAATCTTAAGGCGTTTAGGAGCCAAAAGGTCAACTTCAATCAAGGGCCGCATGGAAGGCGCCGGCTCGTTTTCGGCCTGGATATCAAGGCTGTGGACTTTTAGATCTTGCAGCGGCAGGCGCGAAAGAACCGCGCAGCCGATGGAAGCGCCGGGCTTTTTTGCAAAGCAAGCGTACCGGTAAAGTTTTTTTTGCTGCCAGGAATTTTTTGCAAGCGCGTTCGAAATGTCGTGGATGATTCCAAGATTTTCGATCTCTTCCAAAATCACAAGGTCTCCGTCCAAGATGTCTATGGCCTTGCAAAGTTTTTGCAAGCGGTCCTTGTAGGCGTCTTGGTTCCATTTTTTTGACTTGACGAAATTTGGGTATTCGATTCCGTCCTTGTTTCCGTCAAAAAAAGTCTGCGCGTTCCAGTTGACGATTTTTAAAGACCGCCTTTTTTGTCCCGGATTTTTGCAGGAACAAGCCAAAAGCGCCGCGAGCGCGAACACCGCCGCCAAGACGGTCCGTTTTTTGCAGTTTTTCATGTTTTTCACCTCGCTATTAGGTATAGATTTTTTTCGAAAATTTCGTGTTTTTTTGGAAAAAATCGCAAAAAAAATTCGCGATTGACCTAGCGGCCGATTTGCTGTAAAGTGTTCAATATGAAAGAACTTGAACTAAAGTATGGATGCAATCCAAACCAAAAGCCCGCCCGGGTTTTTGTAGAGACAGGCGACTTGCCTATAACTGTCGTGAACGGCCGCCCCGGCTACATCAATTTGCTCGACGCCCTTAACGGCTGGCAGCTTGTAAAAGAACTTAAGGAAGCGACTGGACTTCCCGCGGCCGCCTCGTTCAAGCACGTTTCTCCGGCGGGCGCCGCAGTAGGCGTTCCCCTTAGCGACACCCTAAAAAAGATTTATTTTACCGACGACGTTGAGCTTACTCCTTTGGCTTCGGCTTACGCCAGGGCCCGTGGCGCCGACCGCATGTCCAGTTTTGGCGACTTTATTTCGCTTAGCGACAAGTGCGACAAGGCGACCGCGCTCTTGGTCAAAAAAGAAGTCTCGGACGGAATCATCGCCCCCGGCTATGACGACGACGCGCTCGAAATTTTAAAGGCCAAGAAAAACGGCGGCTATTGCGTGATCCAAATCGATCCCAACTACGTTCCGCCGGAATTGGAAAAAAAGCAGGTTTTTGGCGTGACATTTGAGCAGGGCCACAACTTTATCAAATTGGACGAGTCTTGCTTGCAGAACGTCGTCACAAAGAAAAAGGTTTTTAGCGCGGAACAAAAGCGCGACTTGATAATTTCTTTGATTGTATTGAAGTACACCCAGTCCAACAGCGTTTGCTATGTAAAGGACGGACAGGCGATTGGAATCGGAGCGGGCCAGCAAAGCCGCGTTCACTGCACAAGATTGGCCGGCGACAAGGCCGACAAGTGGTGGCTTCGCCAAAGCCCGAAAGTTTTGGGCCTTAAGTTCGTTCCCAACATCAAGAGAGCAGACCGCGACAATGCGATTGACGTTTACACTGGCAACGAATACATGGACGTTCTTGCCGACGGAAAGTGGGAAAAGATTTTTGCCGAAAAGCCGACAGTGTTCACCGACGCTGAAAAGGCGGAATGGATTTCAAAAAACAAGGACGTCGCCGTTGGAAGCGACGCCTTCTTCCCCTTTAGCGACAACGTCGAGCGCGCCTACAAGAGCGGCGTGAGCGTAATCGCCCAGCCTGGCGGCTCGGTTCGCGACGACGCGGTAATCGAATCCTGCGACCAGCACGGAATCGCGATGGCCTTTACCGGCATCCGCTTGTTCCACCACTAATCGCAATTTAAAACAAAAAAGCCCGCCGCAAGGCGGGCTTTTTTTATCTCTTTCTTTTACTCTTTCTTTTCGGACTTGTCGCCGTTAAAAAGTTTGTTAAGCTTGTCGGCGAACGACTCGGCTCCCTTCTTGATGCCTTCCGAAGCTTTGTCGGCGGCGCCGGTAACGGTTTCATCGACCGCGTCTTTAGCTCCCTTTACGGTGTCGTCAACTTTTTTCTTTGTGTTGTCCTTTACTGTGGAGACAGTGTCTTCGACAGACTCCTTTGCGTTTTTCACAGCCTTTGAAGTTGAGTCCTTTACGGCGCCGCCGACATTTCCGGCGGCCTCTCCGATCGCTTCTCCCATCTTTCCCAAAGAGTCGGAAGCCTTGTCCTTTTCATTCACAGCCTTAAGCTTTGTGTAGGCCGCGTCGTAGCGGTTTGTGAGGCGCCAGTCGCTAAAGCGTTGAATCAACGAAAGAGTCACTGTTTTGCGCAAGGCGTCGATTCCTTCTTTTTGGGCGGCCAATTGCGGGGCCTTGGAAGTTTCGTTGTTCTTTGCGCAAGCTTCGGCTGTCGTAACTAGATCGGTGAATTTTGAAAGATAGCTTTCGGCGGCGTCGTCGGCAAATGCGATTGTTCCGGCGGCCAAGACCGCTATCGCTGTCAAAATGATTTTAAAGTTTTTCATGTTAAACTCCTTTATGTTTTACTTTAAATTTCTTTCTCTTCTTTGGGTTCGGCGGCGCCGTCCGATTGGGCGCTTTCGTCTGCCTTGGGCTCTTCCGGCTCTTTTTCCTTTAGGTCGTCAAGGCTAAAGGTCCAGTCGCGGCGCAAGTTTCCCTGGGCCAAGTAAATTTCTTTTTTGCCGTTGATTTGAACGTAGGCTTGCGAGCCGCTCACGCTCTCTTTTCCGACAGAAATTTTTTGAAAGGTTTTTCCGCCCAACTTGGCTTCTATCAAAATCGCTTGGTCCAAGCCGTAGCGTTCCAGCGTGGCGGCGCTTTCGGAGCGGCTGGCCATGTTCAAGGTTTTTACTACGGAAATGCTTTTTACAAGCGAATCCATCTTTGCCTTGTCCAATTTTTGCGCGCCGCAAAACCAATCGCTTCCGTTCCGCTGAAGGACAATCGCGTTTCCGGAATTTTCAACGCTGATGTAATCCGGCTCGCCCTTGGCCTTAAAAGTTTTTTGCGGCGACTTTAGGCCCATAAAAAATTGCGCCGCGCAAATCACGGCTAGGACAGCCGCGACGCAGGCCAAAATTTTTGTTCGCTTTGAAAAATTTAAATTTAAGTTCATTTTTTCTCTTCCTCTTTTTTGCCCTTAGAAGGAGCGGCGGCTTCGCGCTCGTCGTTGGGATTGTACTTTATGCGGATTTCGTTCCTGCGGACGGCCCTGAGGCGCCATACCAACAAGCCGAACAACGCGACCAAAATCGCAAGGCCAAATTGGTTGAAAAGCTTAAAGGCTGTGGCAAGCGGGGCGTTCTTTACGTTTAGCAAGTTGAGCGCCGCTCCCTTTGTTCGCATTTGGCAAAAGTCTTCCTGGCCGTTAAGGCAGTCAACCGCGTTCCTCATGAACAAGGACATTGGCTCGCTGGCGTTTGAGTCGATCAACTGCTGGGTTGTCACTTGCGACGAGTTGATCAAAAGCACTTTGGCGTTTTGAATTCCCTTGTCAAAGGCTTGCGCGGCTGAGATGGCGGCGCTCTTTGCGCCTTCTTCCAAGCCTTCGGCCTTTTCTTCGTTTTCAGGTTCGGGAGCGATTCCGGCGTAGGCTGACTTGAATTTTCCTTCGACTAAAACGGCCAAATTGCAGGAATGAATTTTTTCGCTTTCTTGCGGCGGGAAAATGTAGCCCGGATACAAGATGATGTTTTCGGTTGCCGCCCAAGACTTGTCGGACGAGCGCGCCAAAACCGTTGTCTTAAGTTCCGGATCCTCTTGGGCCTTGCTTATGTCGATCGAGCCGTTTTGCAAGAAAATCATTCCCGAAATGTATTTTGTTATCGGGCTCTTTGAGTCCAGCTGGCTCTTTTCCAAAAGGGGAGCCCAGTTGAGCTTTGCCGCGTCGGGGCGGCCGGCGTTTTGGACAAAGCAATTTTCGTCCATTACGTAATCGGCGCCGGGAACGATTCCGTAAGCGTCAAGCAAAGTTTCCAAGCCAGTGTCGGGCTTTGTGTAGGACGGCATTTGGCCGTCTTGGTTTTGTTCCTCAAGGGGGTCAAGGCAGAGCAAGAGGTTTCCGCCGGCCATTACAAATTGGTCAAGCTTTCTGAGTTCCTTTTCGCTAAACTTTGTCTTTGGTCCGTTGACGATCGCGCACTTTATGTTGAGCGGAATGTCGTCTTTGCTAAGGTTGATTTCCTTGAGCTCGTAAATGTCGTTGAGGGCGTTTCTAAAATTTTCCGCCGTCAAGTCGTTCTGCCTGTAAGGATCTCCGCTGAGCGAAAGTTCGCCGTGGCCTGTTATGTAAGCCACTTGAACGGTCTTTGAAAGAAGGCTTTCGATTGACGACGAAACGCTTTCTTTCAAGTCTTCCGCTCCGGCCAAGCGCCAGCCAAAGAAGTTTTGCAATTTAAGCGGAATGGTTCTAAAGTTGTCTCCCAGCTTCAAGACCAAGCCGAGAGATGTCGTTTTGTTTTCCTTTGTGTCGGGATCGTCGTAGTTTACGCTTTGGATTCCGTATTCCTCGGAAAGTTTCTTGGCTTCGTCGCCCGAAGCGTTTTGAACCTTAAAGTTTATCTGGCCTTCGTATTTTTTGTTCAACTCGGCGACGGCTTTTTTTGCAAGGCCTTCGAGTTTTGAAAGGCCGGCGATTCCGTAGCCCTTCAATTCGTCGGCGGGATACAAAATCAATTCAAGGCCTCCCGAAAGGCGGGCCAACGCGTCGTTTGTGGAAATCATTTTTGACATCGCCGTCGTAAGCTTGTATTCCAAGCCGGCCGAATTGTTGATGTTGTCAAAAGTCTTTATGTTGTCTCCGTAAACAATCGCGACGCTCATCCAAACAGCCTTGGCGCTGACTTCGGTTGTCTCGACCTTTTGAACTTGCGTTTGGCTAAGACCGTAGGAACGGGCGGCGTCCTCGCTTTCTTCTTTGCTCATGTCAAAGAATTTGTAGTTGAAATTTTTGTTGGCTTGGCTCTTGTATTCCTGCAAGAGGTCGCGCAAGTATTGGTCAACGCTATTGTAGGGAGCGGGAAGGTCCGCCGAAAAGAACGCGTTGACGGTAAGGGGCTCTTGGAGGGAGCCGACCAATTCTTTGCTGGCCTTGGAGAGCGAATACATTTTTTGTCCGGTAAGGTCGGCGCGAACAAAAGCCTTGCCCGCGGCGATGTTGGCCAAGGCCAAGATTATTACCGCCAAGGCAAAGTCGATTGAAAGCTCCTTTGTCCAATTGATGACAAACTTTCGGACAGTCAAAAGCAAGAAAAGCGCCGCGAGCGAAGCGAAGTAAATTATGTCGCGGCTGTCAACAATGCCGCGGGCGATTGACTGGAAGTGGCTTGTGGCGCTGGCCCAAGAAAAGAATTTTACCAAGGGCGCGGGAAGAAATACCAAGAGGCTTCCAACAAGAGTCAGCGCGAAGCTTATCGCAAGCGCGGTAAAGAAAGCGATGATTTGGTTCTTTGTCATTCCGCTTGCAAATATTCCAACAGCGGAATAAAGCGCGCACAAAAAGAGGGAGCCGACAAAGCCGCAAAAAATCGGGCCCGCGTCCGGCTGGCCAAAAATTCGCGCCGTCAAGGCGTAAAAAATTGTCGGACAAATCATAACCGCGCTTGTGATGAAGGCGGCAAAGAATTTTCCAAGAACGATTTGCGCTTCGGTTACGGGAAGCGTAAGCAAAGTTTCAAAGCTTCCCGAGCGGAGTTCCTCGCTAAAAAGGCGCATCGTCAAGGCCGGAACAAAAAGGCTCAGCAAGAGAGGCATGATGCTAAAGTAATTTCTAAGCTCGGCCCTTCCGTTCAAAAAGAAAGTTGAAAAGAAAAGGATTCCCGAAAGAAGCAAATAAAGGCCGGTGACGATGTATGCCGCCGGATTTGTAAAGTAAGCGGCAAGTTCGCGCCGCATTATTGTCCAAGTAGCGTTGTGTTTTTTCATCTTACTTTTCTTCCTTGCCCTGGGTCAACGCGTGGAACACGTCTTCAAGGCTGTTTTTCTGAACGCCCATTTCGTAAATGGTCCAAGAGTTTTTGACGGCGGCGTCGAAAATTTCTTTTCTGACTTCCGCGCTTTCTTTGACCGAGAGCCGCAAGGAGCAAAGCTTTCGCTCGCCCTTGATTTTTTCGCCGTCGATTTTCACGGCCCCCACAACTCCGTCAATCTTTGACAAAATCTTTTGCGCGTCGGTAAAGTTCGCTCCGCCAAGAGTCAAGTTTATCGAAAGCGAATTTCCAACCCGCTCGCGAAGCTCGTTGGTCGGGCTGTCGGCCACCAATTTTCCTTTTGAAATGATGATTACGCGCGGACACAAGGTTTCGACTTCGCCCAAGATGTGGGTGGAAATAATTACCGTGCGGGTTTTTCCGATTTCTTTTATCAAGGAACGGACGTCTTCGATTTGGTTGGGGTCAAGGCCGCTTGTCGGTTCGTCCAAGACCAAAATCTCTGGGTCGTTCATAAGGGCGTGGGCAAGGCCTACGCGCTGTCGGTAGCCGCGCGAAAGTTCGGAAATGTTTTTGTGCATCACTTCCTTAAGGCCGCAAGTTTGGCAAAGAGCGGGAACCTTTTGCGCGGCGTCTACGTTCTGCATTTGAGCCACATAGTTAAGGTAGTCTTCGACGATCATGTCGGAGTAGAGGGGGGCGCTTTCGGGCATGTAGCCGATTTTGCTCTTGGCCTCCACGGGGTCTTGGGTGATGTCCTTGCCGTCGATTTTTACGCTGCCGCTGGTCGCTCCCAAAAAGCCGCAAATCATTCTCATCGTCGTGGTTTTTCCGGCGCCGTTGGGACCAAGCAGGGCCACGATTTGTCCGGTCGGAATTGAAAAGCTTACATCGTCAACAGCCCGGAAAGTTCCAAACTGGCGCGAAAGGTGAGACACTTCAATCATTTTTAGCTCCATAAACTCGCGGGCGCGAAAGCGCCCTATTATGGTTCTATTTTAATGCTTTTTCCGAGGGAACGCAATATCCTTTGGACGGCGAATTTTCCGCTTGTCATCGCCATCGGAAGGCCTCCCGGCATAGAAAGCCATTGGCTGGCCAAGACCAAGTTGTCCAAGTCCTTTATCGTTCCTTTAATGTTGAAAAGGTTGGAGCTGTTTTTTGTGGTGATGAAAGTCATGAAATTTCCCATGTAGGAATTGCAATAGCGGGTGTATGTGTAGGGAGTCCATGCGTCCAAGTAAGAAAGCTTTCCCTTTAGGCTGGGAACGCGTTCCAAAAGGCGCTCCAAAATTTCGTCGGCCGCCTTTTGCTTGGCCGCGTCGTAGGCGGCCTTGTCGGTCTCGCGCAAATTTTTCCAATAAAGGAACTGGGGCTCCTGTTCCAAAATTTTCACTTCTATCAAAGCCTTTCCCTCTGGAGCGTTTACAGGGTCAAGGTTGTAGTTTTTCATGTTGAGGCGGTTGAGCGTAACGCCCGCGATTTCAAAGGGCCTGCAGTCAAAGTAAGTGCGTCGGCCGATTTCGGGAGCGGGAGTCGAGCACTCGTAAACCACGTGAAAGGTGGAGCCGTTTTTGTGCGCTTCTGGATGCTCGTAGGCGAACTTGAGGCGCGGCGGCATGTATTTTTTGTCCAGCAAATTTTCAAAAAGGTAATGGGTGTCGCAAGAAGGAATCACAAAGTCGCCGAAAACTTTTTCTCCGCTTTCCAAAAGAATTCCCGCGGCGCGCTTTTTGCCTTTGCCCTTGGGAGAGTCTTCCAATAAAATTTCTTTTACAGGAGCGTTGGCATGGCAAACGCCGCCAAGCTTTTCGTAAATCGCCTTCATTCTTTGGGCGACCTTGAAAGAGCCGCCGTCTGGAACGCCGCCGCCGCCGTTTGCGATGGAAGCGTAGGCGTTCATCATTATTGACGCTAAATAGTCGCCGGGCAAATAATCTTTAAAGGCCTTTCTTAAAAGCGGATGCTTGAAGCGCTCGGACAAGTCGTTTAAGTCGCATTTCTTGTATTTGTTCATGGCAAGTCCGACTGGAAGCAATTTTAGGCCAATGGCTGTCAGTTCGGCCAAATTCATCATGTCCAAAGGAGCGGTGAAGGGGACGCGCAAATTTTCGCATTGGCGGACGGCTTTGAAAAAGCTTTTGATTTCTTTTTTGTCCTGGGGAGAAAGCTCAAGCATTTCCTTTTCGGCGCGCTTTAAGTCCGCCCAAAAAGTGTAGCTTTGTCCGTTGTATTCCGAAGTCCAAAAGGCGTCGTGCTGGCGGCAAAGAATGTCGTTTCCGTTTTCGTCGCCCAAAAAGCCAACTTCCTTCCACATTTTGTAGACCGGAAATTTAGGAGCTCCATTTGTAAGCCATGTGATGCAGTTGTCGATGTAAAAACCCTTGCGCTTCCAGCCTGTGCACTGGCCGCCAAGGACGGGATTCTTTTCGTAGACGACTGACTCAAAGCCGGCCTTTTGCGCGTAAATTCCTGCGGTGAGCCCTGCGACTCCTCCGCCAATGATGATGATTTTCTGGGCCATAGTTTCACCTATAAAAGCGAGCCTTGCGCATTCCTACTTGCGCTTGCCAAAGAGGCGGAGCATTTTGAGGAAGATGTTGATAAAGTCCAAGTAAAGCTCCAAGGCGCCGATTACGGCCATCTTTTGGAACTTTTCGCTTCCGTCGTCCTTTACGGCAATTCTCATAAGGCGCTGGGTGTCGTAGGCGGTGAGGCCGATGAAAATGCCTACGCCTATGATGCTTGTAATCCAGTCAAGCGTTTTTGACTTAAAGAGAAGGTTGACTAAGCCTGCGATGATAAGGCCGATCAAGGCCATCGTAAGGTAGCGGCCCGCGCTTGTAAGGTCGCTCTTTGTGAACATTCCGTAAACTGTCATCGCCGCGAACATCAAGGCGCTGATCAAGAAAATATGGAAAACAGAGCCAAGATCATAAATAATGAAAATGGCGCTGAATGACAAGCCGTTCAACACGCTGTACAATATGAAGAAAACTAGAGCCACAAAGGAATTGATCTTATGGATGGCCGCCGAAAGCGCGATTACAAGAACCAGTTCCGCCACGATAAGGGCGTAAAAGGGCATGCCCTTGTTGGAATAAAGGAAATTCATTATTTGGTCTGAGCTGGATGCATACCATGCGACAGCCGCCGTGATAAAAAGCGCTATAGTCATGCGTAGGTAAACGCCCGCCATAAATTTTCTTTGAACTTCAGGCTTGGCCTGTTCCAATGTTATCAAGTTTTTCATAGTATTATATTGTAAATTATAAGTTCTGATTCGTCAAGGAAAAGGCGTAGAAAATAATTTCTTTACAAATGGAAATTTATGTTTTATAATTTAAATGATGAATAGCGAAAAAGCCCGAATAGGACTCATGTTGAACGACACAAACTCCGATTATGTCAGGGAAATTCTTGACGGCGCTTATTCGTATTGTTTGGAAAAAAACGCTTCGCTTTTTATATTCAACATTGGGGAAATAAATTTTTCCTACCACCCCTTTGACTACCAGCACAGGGTTTTGACCCAATTTTGCAAAAAATCGAACATTGACGGTTTGGTTGTTTGTTCCGCGGTTTTGGACCTTCACAGCAAAAAGGAAGATTTTGAGGTCTTTGTAAAGACTTTTGATCCCGTTCCCGTGGTGAGCGTGGGAAGCAAAATTCCGGGGCGGCCCAGCATTCTTTGCGACCCCAAGCCCGGCATTCATAAAATTTTGGAAGACTTGGTGGACCGGCAAAAATGCAAGAGGATATGCGTTTTGGGAAGAATCCCCGGTTCCCACGAAGCGCAGGAAAGAACAGAAATAATCGCGGCTTTTTTAAAGAAAAGGGGAGTCCGTTTTGACGAGCGTTTTATAATAGACGGAAACTTTACGTACGAGGGCGCCCAAAAGCCCCTTGAAGATTATTACGACGAAAAAGGCTCCTTTGACTTTGATGCCGTGATGGCGCTTAACGACGACATGGCCTTTGCCGCCTTGGACTTTTGCGCGCGCCATAAAATAAAGGTTCCGGAACAAGTTAGGGTGACCGGTTTTGACAACGTTCCCAGAGCGGAGTTTTCTCATCCGCCGCTCGCCACTGTCACGCAAGACCTTTTTGAACAGGGAAGGTCCGCCGTTGAAGCCTTGTTGAACATGCTGCAAAAAAAACGGGTTCCCGGCGAGATTTATGTAAAGACATCGGCTGTTTTTAGAGAGTCTTGCGTTGGCAACTTAAGCGATGTCTTGGCCGAAAAATCGGGCCGCCGCGTAGGCACCGAGTGGCTCGAAAAGAAAAACCAATTTTACATTTTAAACGACTTTTTGATTTCGGGCCAGGCGCGCTTGAATCTCCCAAAGATGCGCAAGTATTTTAAGGACAACATAGAGCGCTTTGATGTGACCGCGGCGGCCTTGTGCGTTTACGAGCAGCCCTTTTATTTGAACGAAAAATCCGCGGGTACCAGTTTGCCGGAAAAGGCTTTTGTGCTGTCCGCTTTTGACAGCTCCAAGAATTACATTCAAAACATCAACGCGGAGCCGATAGCCTTCAATCCCAGGGAGAACATGTTGCCGCCCGGCCTTTTGGACTTGTCATTTGGAAAATATCAAGTGTCGATTCTTTCAAAGTGCGAAAACCAATACGGCTACATGGTCTTTAGGTGCGGCTCTTGCGAGGCCTTGATTTATTCGATGATGGCCGGAAACTTTGGCCGCCTTGTCAGCGAGGCGTGGGAATCTACAAGGGCCGAAAAGACAGCAAAGATTCAGCAGGAACGGACGGCGCGGCTCAACTTGATTTCAAAAACCGACGAGTTGACCGGCCTCTTGAATCGGCGCGGCTTTATGGAATTGGGCCAGCAAACGATAGACATTGCGGTCGTCCTCAAGCAGGGCGGCATGGTGATTTTTGGAGACATGGACGGCCTAAAATACATCAACGACACTTTTGGACACGACGCGGGTGACCGCGCGATAAAGGCCGAGGCCGAAATCTTAAAGAACAATTTCCGCGCCTCCGACATAGTGGGCCGTTTGGGCGGCGACGAATTTGTAATAATAGCGGCAGGCCTTGGAGAGCCGCGCTTAAGCGCCATACGCGAAAACATCGACGCGGCGTGCAAGGCATGGAACATCGTCCACAACGAAGGCTTTGAGCTTTCGATAAGTTTGGGTTGCAAGAATTTTAGTCCCGACAACAAAAATTTGGAAGATATTTTGCGCGAAGCTGATTCGCTTTTGTACGAAGAGAAGCGGCAAAAGAAGAACAGCCGCCGTTAGACGATAGTTTTTACTTTTGTTCTTTGTCCAAGATTTTTTTAAACGCGCTGTCTTCTTTGCGCAATTCCTTTGATCCGCGCGTTATTTTGCACAATGACATGTTGAACTTTTTCGCTATTTCGCGCTGGGGCGTTCCCTTGTAAAGTTCCTTCACGCTGAGCCAGCGCTTGGAAAAATCTTCGCGCTCGGCGGGAGTGCACAGGCACGAAAGAAATTCCGCCGCCTCGTCCGCTCCTTTGCATTCGGAAAGAATCTTGCATATTTCGTAAAAGCTGTCGCGCGCCGCCTTGTCGTTTGTTTCTGTCATTAGAAACATAATAACGGCGAATTGCGGAATTGTCAACCGCGTCCGCGCGGGATTAGCGCAGGGACAACAAGTATTTGTAGGGAGAGGCGGCGGGGGCCTTGCGCCTTCGGCCGCTTTCGTCAAGTTCGGGGACGCTAAAGAGTTTGTCCAAAACTTTTGCGCCGGCGCCGTAGCTGACGGAGCGCTGGGAAACCGAGGCGGTCGACACGACCGTCGTCTTGTTCCAGCCGTAGGGCCAAAGGTAGACGATTTCTTCGCGGATGTATTTTACGATTTCTTCCGCGTATTTTTTTTCCAAGCCGCCAACGTAAACCACGTCAAGCGAAAGGGTGTTGACCAAAAAGGCTATGTTCTTTGCAAGTTCTCGGAATGTTTTGGCCGCGTTGGAATCGCCAAGGTTTTGGACGCTGGCGCAGTCCGGCGAAAACTGGGTCTTTGAAGGGCTTTGCCAGTGAACGCTGCGAAATTCTCCGGCGGTGGAATTGGCGCCGTGGTAAATTCTTCCGTTGAGAATCAGGCCCAAGCCCACGCTAAGATTTTTGGGCGAGTCTTTGACCGGCTGCAAGGGCCTGTGTTCCGCCAAAACATACATCATGTTTTGCGTCTTTGGTCCGCGCGAAAGCAATTGCTCTGTGTAGCAGCAGCAGCGGGCGTCGTTCTCCACAAAAATAGGAATGTCGCACAAGGGCTGAATGTCTTCGACAACGTCCAGTCCGTCTTCTATCAAAAGCGGAATCGATTGAATTATCTTGCTGCCGTCTGACTCCACCATACCGGGGATTCCCAAGCCGATGCCGGCGAGCTTTATTCTGAGCCGTTCCGACGCGGCTTGCAAGAGGCCGATGCCTTCCTTTACGTAGCCCAAAAATCCTTTTTGAGCGTAAGAGTCGGGGTCGATTTCTTGCATGTGTTCGTAGAGAATCGTTCCGCAAAAATCTTCAAGGCAAACATACATTCGCTCTGGATTGATTTCGATTCCGCCTGAACAAGCGTAGGAAGCGTTTATTTCCAAAAAGACGGGCTTGCGTCCGCCTTGCGGGCCGGAGGCGCCGGATTCCGTTTCAAGCGCCAATTTTTTTTGCGTCAGTTCCGCTATGATTTTTGTGACAGTGGATTTGTCCATTTTTAGAATGGAAGCAATCTCCACCCGGCTGGCTCTTTTTGACTGCCAAACCAGGCGGAGAATCCTCATTATGTTCAAATCGGTAAGCGAATTTAAGACGCGCACTTTTCGTTAAAGGTTGGCCAATTCCTTCAATTCGTCGAGCATTTTGGGAAGGTCCGTGTCCATGTTCTCGTTTGTGAACTGGCAAGTGCCGACCTTTTCGTGTCCGCCGCCGTTGTAGCGCAACATGAGGCTTCCGACGTTGACCTTGCTGGTCCTGTTGATGATGCTGTAGCCGACGGCGGCTGAGCAGCCCTGGCCGCCCTTTCCGCTTACGATCCAAGCGGAGATGTTCTGCTCTGGATACATGCTGTAAATCATAAAGCGGTTTCCGGTGTAGATCGGATCAACTCCGCGAAGGTCGGTTATAATCAAGTTGCCTTCTGTCTTTGTGTGGGCCTTGACCATTTCTTTGAACTTTTCCGTCTGCTCGTTGTAAACTTCGATGCGTTCCTTTACGTCGGGCATGGAAAGAATTTCTTCCGTCGTCTTGTCGCGGCAGGCCACCATCAATTTTTCCATCAACTGATAGTTTGGAACGGTGAATTCGCGCCAGCGGCCAAGGCCTGTGCGGGGATCCATCAAAAAGCCGACAAGAATCCAGCCTGTGGGATGCATGATTTCGTTGGCGGTAAGATTTCCTGAGTCAACTTTGTCAACGGCTTCCATAAGCTCTCCAAAGTTGGGGAACTTTTTGGAGCCGCCGTAGTATTCATAGATTATGCGCGCGCAAGAAGGTGTGATGCGGCTCTCGCCCTTGTATTTTCCTTCAAGCTTGTTGCGCTCCATTTCGCTGGAATGGTGGTCAAACCAAAGTCCGCAGCCTTCCACAAAGGGAACGTTGGCAAGGCAGTCGTTTGAATCGATGGGGATTTTTCCGTCCTGCAAGTCCTTTGGGTGCGCGAAAGTCCAATGGTCTATGACGCCCGCCTCCAAAAGAAGGGCGCCGCAAGCCAATCCGTCAAAATCTGATCTTGTAACCAATCTCATTGCCATTTTTCTCACCTCGATATTTTGTATGTAAAAGATAATGTGTATCTACTATTTTAACAGAGAATTTTGGAATTTGCAAGAATTTTGCGTTTGTGTTGGTTTGGCGCGCGGTGGCTTGAACAAGCGGAGGCTTTTGCGCTATGATATGGCTTTAGTATGAAAAGCGAACCTAGCGGAAGAGCGGCGCTCGTTTTGGCTAACGGGCTTGTGTTTGAAGGCTTGGGCTTTGGAGCCCAGTCTTGCGCGATTGGCGAGGCTGTTTTTGCCACCGGAATGACCGGCTGCATCGAAACCCTCACGGATCCCAGTTATTTTGGGCAAATCATCACCCAAACTTTTCCCCTTGTAGGAAACTACGGAATAATTCCCGCCGACTACGAAAGTTCTAAAATCCACGCAAAAGCCTACATCGTTCGCGACCCCTGCGACAAGCCCAGCAACTTCAGGTGTCAAAAGACCCTTGACCAGTTCCTAAAAGAAAACAACATTCCGGGCCTTTGCGGAATCGACACCCGCGCCCTTACAAAGGTTTTGCGCGAGGCCGGCGTGATGAACGCAATGCTCATAAGCGGAGACAGCCCAGAGGCCAAGGAAGCTTTTGCAGCCTTGAACAGTTCCTCCAAAAAAGAAGAGCTCTTGCAAAAAATAAAGGCCTACAAAATCGAAAAAGCCGTCCAGAGCGTAAGCCTTGACGCTGACAAAATACAAAAATCCGCCGACCAAGTCTTTGCCGAGTCGGCCCAATACCGCGCCGTTCCCGTTCGTTCCGACGGAACCAAAGTCAACAGCCAAGAAGAGGCGATGAAGGCGGGACGCGGAAAGAAAGTCGTCCTTTGGGATTTTGGAGCAAAAGCCAACATCCGCCGGGAACTTTTAAAGCGGGGCTTGGAAGTGCAGACTGTAAAGTGCGACGCCAAGGCTGAAGAAATTTTGGCCCTCAAGCCGGACGGAATAATGCTTTCCAACGGTCCCGGAGACCCTGCCGAGAATGTCACGATTATCGAAGAGCTCAAAAAGATTTTGGATAAAAAAATTCCGCTTTTTGGAATTTGCCTGGGCCACCAAATTTTGGCGCTTGCCAAGGGAGCCAAGACCTCAAAGCTCAAGTACGGCCACCGCGGCGCCAACCAGCCGGTAAAGCGCCTGTCTACGGGTCGCGTGTACATTTCAAGCCAAAACCACGGCTACGCGGTCGAGGCCCAAAGCCTTCCTGCCTGCGCCAAGGAAACTTTTGTCAACACGAACGACCAGACCAACGAGGGCGTCCTTTACACGGATTGCCCGGCCTTTAGCGTCCAGTTCCACCCCGAATCCGCGGGCGGCCCCTTGGACACAAGCTTTTTGTTTGACGAATTTGTTGACTTAATCAATGGCAAAAAGCTTGCTTAAAAAAAATGCCCGCGCGGCCTCAAAGCCTTTGCGCAAATTAAAAAAGTGTGATATAATAGAAAAATGGACGCAAAAGAAAGACTTATAATTTGGAAAACTGTCATAGCGTTGCAAGCTGTTGACGCGCTCAAAACTTCCTCTAAGGTAATTGAGATCGCAAAGCAAAATATAGAGGGCGTTATCGCTGACGAGGCGCTTCTTGATGAATGCGAAAATCTAAGGAACTTCGCGGACATTGTCGCCGTGCGCATGTTCGTGAACATAATTCAAAATCAGTTCAGCCTTTCACAGTTTGAGTTGGTGCAAATCCGCAAGGCGCTTTTTGGCAGTCTTTTGGAAAGCCCCGAGCTTTTGCGAACCGCGAACCTTTCTAAAAAAGAATGGGCGCTTGACGGCCATTCCCTTGTGTATCCCAAGGCAAATAAAATCAAAAACCAGTTGACAAAGCTTTTTGAGACCGAGACCTTGTTTGAATTTGACGGCTTGGACTCAAAGCAAATATACAAGCATTGCGCTTCGTTTATCAGCAGCCTTTGGGCCTTGCATCCATTTGAAAGCTGCAACACCCGCACAATCGCCGTTTTCTTCATCAAGTATTTGGCCTTTAGAGGCATTCCTTTGGGGAACGACGTTTTGGCCCAAAGCGCGGTTTACTTTAGGAACGCGCTTGCCCGCGCCGCTTTTTGCGACGGAAAGAAGGGCATCCATAAAACCACCCGCTATTTGGAACGCTTGATTAAAAAGATGATTTTTGGCGGAAGGGCGGTCCTTGACGCGAGAGAAACCCATCTTTACTACGATTCCAACGGAGTCGTGCTTAAGGTTGAAGGCGCGGAGCAAAAAGAGCAGTCCGCCTCGGACCGCTTGGACGAAAAAGTTTCGACGCCCAAAAAGACCGCGGCAAAGAAGGCAGCTCCCGCAAAAAAATCCGCTCCCAAGGCTGCGGCAAAAAAGGCCGCCGCTCCAAAGAAAGCCGCAAAGAAAAAGTAAAAGCAGACGTCACGTTGATTTAAAGCGTTATGAAAAAAAAGCTTTTTGCCTTTTGCCTTTTCTCCATTTTTCTTGCGGGGCTTCTTGCCGCGCAGGAATCAGGCGACAACTCTTCAGAAAAAAAATTAATTCCCGCGATAAAGGAAGGCGCCCGCGAATTTAACGAACAGAAAGCCGAGCAGCAAAATGAACGTCCTGTAAAGACCGCGCAATTTGTCGGAGACTTTTTGACGGACAAGCTTCCGCTCACCTTGGACTTTGGGGCGGAGCCCGGCGAATCCGGCAGCATGATTTTTGGCAGCCTTCAATACGACTGGAACGAACGCTTCGCTTCTAGAGTAAGGTTTGAATACAAAAGTACTGTCATGACAGAAGACCGGCCGGTCGGCTACTCAAAGAGCAAGTCAAAGGAATACTGCGTCACCTTTTATCCCTGCATTTGGTATTTTGGCGATCCTAGCGTGGATTCGCCGGAAGCCTTGTGGTCCTTTGGCTTTGGCGCCGAATATTCTATTACAAATTTAAATAACGAGTCTTTTTCGGCCGCGGGATATTACTTTTCGAAGACCGATATGAATACTGTCTTCCACTCAATCGCTCCTATTTTGATGGCGTCTGTAAAAAAGCCTTTGGGAAAGTATGTTTCTTTTGGCGCCGAAATCGCGGTCCTTCCGATGTATTTTATCCACTACGATTTGGAGGCGAAGACAAGCGGCAACTACACTGTTCCGCAAAAATACGACAACCGCTACAACATTTTTTCCACTCCCGCAATCACGCAAAGCGTTTGGCTTGACATCTTTCGTTTTGTAAGAATTAAGACTGCCTTTAAGTACACAAGGGCGGACTTGGGCAGCCGCGAATATCTTTCTCCTGAAGGAATCGTTTTGTCGGGCCATTATGTCCAGCATGAAATTGCCTGGCGCTACGGAGTGGAACTTGTCTTGCCTTCATCCAACAGGACTAGAAAAAAGGACTCCCACTTGTGGGCCGGCATATACTACCAGCACGAATGGCTCCTTACGGAAGCAGGCAAAGACTACGCCTCGGAATATAAGGGCAGGGTAGTCCTCTGCTTCGGAAAATAGTCTATTGAATAAAAAGACCTTTTTGCGGTATACTAAGGCTTTAGTATGCCTTTAAACAAATCGATTCATAAAGTGATGGTCATCGGATCTGGTCCGATTGTGATTGGTCAGGCGGCGGAATTTGATTACGCCGGAACCCAGGCTTGCAAGGCGCTAAAAGAACAGGGCCTTGAAGTCGTCCTTGTAAATTCCAACCCAGCAACTTTGATGACGGACCATGTTATGGCGGACGCCATTTACATCGAGCCGTTGATTCCCCAAACAATCCAACGCATTATAGAAAAAGAAAAGCCCGACTCACTGCTTTCAACTTTGGGCGGCCAGACTGGCTTGACCCTTTCTATGGAGTTGGCAAAGAGCGGCTTTTTGAAAAGCCACGGCGTCCAGCTTTTGGGAGCCAAGCCCGAGACCATCGACAAGGCGGAAGACCGCCAAATGTTTAAAGACACAATGCTTTCCATCGGCGAGCCATGCGTTCCTTCAAAAGTAGTGACCGACTACGAAAGCGCCCTAAAGTTTGTCAATGAAGAAATCGGATATCCCGCGATCATTCGCCCCGCCTTTACCTTGGGCGGAACGGGCGGCGGCATTGCCCACAACGAAGCCGAGTTTGACGAAATAGCCCACAACGGCTTGCACCGTTCCCCAATACACCAAATCCTTGTAGAAAAGTGCATAAGCGGATGGAAGGAAATAGAGTTTGAGGTAATGCGCGATTCCGCCGGAAACGTTCTTACCGTTTGTTCGATGGAAAACTTTGATCCGGTTGGAGTTCACACAGGAGACTCAATCGTAATCGCGCCCGCGGTGACGCTGGCCGACAAAGAATACCAGATGCTTCGAAGCGCCGCGCTCAACATCATTTCCAGCTTGGACATGGAAGGCGGCTGCAACTGCCAGTTCGCGCTGAACCCCGAAACTTTTGAATACGCGGTAATCGAAGTGAACCCCCGCGTAAGCCGTTCATCGGCTTTGGCTTCAAAGGCCACGGGATATCCAATCGCCAAGGTCGCGGCGCTTATCGCGATCGGCTACACCTTGGACGAGATTCCAAACTTTGTCACAAAGAAAACCGCGGCTTGCTTTGAGCCGGTCTTGGATTACGTTGTCGTAAAGATGCCCAAGTTCCCCTTTGATAAATTTGTTTACGCAAAGCGCGACTTGGGAACTCAGATGAAGGCCACCGGCGAAGTTATGGCGATAGGCCGCTCCTTTGAGGAAGCCTTGATGAAAGCCGCGCGCGGCGCCGAAATCGGAGTCGATTCGCTCAACCTAAAAATATTTGAAGAGGAGAGCGACCAAGAAATCATCGAGCGCGTGGGCCATTGCACAGACCAAAGATTGTTCGCAGTTTACCAAGCCTTAAAGCGCGGAATAATGAGCGTCGACCAAATCCACGCCGTGACAAAAATCGACGAATGGTTCTTGAACAAGATTTTAAAGTTGGTCAGCATAGAAGAGCGTCTTAGCGTTGCCAAAAAATGCGGCGGCCTCGGAACGGAACTTTACCTTGAGGCGAAGAAGCTAGGCTACCCGGACAAAGTAATCGAAAGATTCTCCGGCGAGAAAATTATTGGCGCGTCTGGAATTCTTAGCGAGGCCGAAAAAGCGGCCGCCGCGCGCGCCAAAGGAAAGCTCGCTCACATTCCCGCAACGTACAAAATGGTCGACACTTGCGCCGGCGAGTTCAACGCGGAGACTCCTTACTTCTACGCGGGCTACGACGAGCAAAACGAAGCCCAAGACTTTTTGAACGAAGAGGCCGCCGCCGGAAAAAAATCCAGCAAGGGCACTATAATCGTTTTGGGTTCAGGTCCGATTAGAATCGGACAAGGAATCGAGTTTGACTACGCCAGCGTCCAATGCGTTTGGAGCTTGAAGAAACTTGGCTACGACGTCGCGATCGTCAACAACAATCCCGAAACTGTTTCGACAGACTTTGACACGGCCGACCGCCTTTACTTTGAGCCGTTGACTCCCGAAGATGTCATGGGCGTAATCAACACAGAAAAGCCCCTTGGCGTCGTCGTCGCTTTTGGCGGACAGACCGCCATCAAGCTTACGAAGTTCCTTGACAGCCAAGGAATAAAAATCTTGGGCACCAGCGCCGACTCGATCGACCTTGCCGAAGACCGCGAGCGCTTTGAAGAATTGTGCGACCGCCTTGGAATCAACAGGCCGAAGGGCCTTACCGTCTTGAACGAGGCGGAGGCGCTCGACGCGGCGAACAAGCTTGGCTATCCTGTCTTGCTGCGTCCCTCTTATGTTTTGGGCGGACAGAATATGATCGTCGCCTTTAACGACGACGACACGCGCGAATACATGAAAATTATTTTGGCGCAAGGAATCGAAAATCCAGTCTTGATCGACAAGTACATGCAAGGCATCGAGCTTGAAGTTGACGGCATTTGCGACGGCGAAGACGTTTTGATTCCCGGCATCATGGAGCACATCGAACGCACCGGCATTCACTCGGGCGACTCGATCGCCGTCTATCCAAGCTGGAATTTGAACGACGTTCTTCGCGAAAAAATCGTAAAGCAGTCCGCGGACCTTGCGATAAAGCTTGGAACCAAGGGCCTTGTGAACATTCAGTATTTGATTTACAACAACGATCTTTACATCATCGAAGTAAATCCCCGCTCAAGCCGCACCGTTCCATACATTTCAAAGGTGACAGGCGTTCCTATGGTGGAACTTGCCACTCGCGCCATGTTGGGAGAAAAAATCCGCGACATGGGATACGGCACAGGCCTTTACAGAATTCCTCCGTACTTTGCGGTAAAAGTTCCTGTATTCAGCTTTGAAAAATTGATGGACGTTGACACCCATCTTGGCCCCGAGATGAAATCGACCGGCGAAGTTTTGGGAATCGCAGCCACGATGGAAGAGGCGCTTTTCAAGGGCTTGATCGGCGCGGGCTACAAGATGAAGAGAAACGGCGGAGTTTTGTTCAGCGTGCGAAAGAGCGACCGCTACGAGCTTCCTGAGCTTGCCAGAAAATTTTACGACATGGGCTTTAAGCTTTACGCCACTGAAGGAAACGCCAACACTTTGCGCGATTTTGGAATGGAAGTCGAAAGCGTGAACAAGATTCACGAAAATCCCGACGACAACCTTTTGACCTTGCTTGACTCTGGCAAAGTCGACTACGTGATTTCTACTTCGGCCAAGGGAAGAAATCCCCGCGCCGACTCGGTAATCATGCGCCGCCACGCGGTTGAGCGCGACATTCCTTGCCTTACCGCGATCGACACGGCCAACGCTTTGGCCAATTGTTTGTCCAGCCATTACAGCGCCGAGAACGTCGAGTTGATTGACATAAACGACTTGCGCTCGCAAAAGCAGACGATTCAATTTTACAAGATGCAGTCTACAGGAAACGACTTCATCGTCATCAACACGGAAGGACAGGAGATTACAAATCCCGGAAGCCTTGCAGTCCGCCTTTGCGCCAGGCGTTCCGGCGTTGGAGCGGATTCGCTTGTCCTTGTCGGAAAGTCAGACAAGGCCGACGCCGCCGTGCGCTTTTACAACCTTGACGGTTCGGAAGGCCACATGGCCGGAAACGCGACTCGCGCCGTGGCCAAGTATTTGTACGACAACGACATTTTTGGCATCGCCGAAAAGCATGAAAAGAAGTCTGAGCCTACCGCTTCAATTTCTATCGAAACTATAAGCGGCGTCCGCAATTTGACCCTTTACAAGTTGAACGGAATCGTATCATCGGTAACGGTCGACATGGGAAAGCCCGAATTTTCTCCGGCCGCGATTCCCACGACGCTCGAAGAAAAAACGGTTGATGTTGAAGGCAAGGCCCAAAAGGCCATCGTTGGACAAACGCTCACCGTCGACGGCATAAACTATGACGTCACTTGCGTAAGCGTCGGAAACCCCCACTGCGTAGTGTTCTGCGGCTTTGTTGACAAAGTCGACGTCGAGCGCATCGGCCCCTTGTTCGAAAACAACGAGGCCTTCCCCGACAGAACCAACACAGAGTTTGTTCGCGTCGTGGGTCCCAACGAGCTTAAGATGCGCTGCTGGGAGCGCGGTAACGGCGAGACTCCCGCTTGCGGAACCGGCGCCTGCGCGGCCGTAATCGCGGCGGTCTTGAACGGTTACTGCAAGATGAACCAAGACATAACGGTCGTCGTAAAGGGCGGAAAACTTATTGTCCGCTACACCGGCGACACGGTTTACCTGACGGGAAGCGCCGACTTCCTCTACGACGGAAAAGTTGTAATATGATTGTTGGTTATTGCGGCGCGATAATTTTATTCGCGCCGCAAAAAGACTGAGTCAAGGCTTTAAGTGTAGCGTGCCTTGACCAGGCTTAGAACTCTTTTGCTTTCTTGCTCTTAAAGTAAGACGAGCTTGAGCCGCTTCTTTCTGTCGCGGTGTGCGGGTTGGGACGGCCGCGGGATTTTTTGAATCCGTCGCTTTCGCCGCGCTTGGAATCCCTGTCGCGTCCAAATTCGCGCTCGCGCTTTCTTCCGTATCCGCGACCGCCTCGGCTTTCGCGCTCTTCGCCAAAGTCTCCGCCTTTAGGACCGCGCCGTCCGCCGCGCGAGCCGCCGGCCTTTGTGTCTACGTGAATGTGGGGAATGCTGTTGTCGCGGCTTGCCATTTCCATCAAGCGCGCGGCGTCTTCCTTGGGAAGGCTTACCAAGCTAAAGCTTGTCGTTACGTCTATGCGGTCAACTTTCTTTCCGGGGATTTTAAGCGTGTCGCTGAACCAGTCGGCGATTTCGCGCGCGTTGTAGCCGTCGCGCCTTCCAAGCTGGATGTACAATCTTGTTTGGTCTTCGCGCGGCGTGTCGTCGTAGCGGTCGCGGCCTCTTCCACGGCCTTCGCGTCCGCCTTTTTCGGCTGCGACTTTTTTAATTTCGTCGTAGCGGTCCTTGTCCAATTTTTCGCCGTAAAAGGCTTGAAGAACGTTGGCCAAAACTTCTTTAGCGTCCTTTTCTTGGCAAAGGTCCTCGGCCATTTGAACAAAGTCTTCGGCATTCGACAAGTCCGCTTTTTGAACGGACTCTCTAAGCTGTTCAAGAAGGGCCGCTTTTTTGATTTCCAAAACAGACTCGATTGAAGGAACTTCGCCTTCGGTCAAGTCGCCCTTGCTGGCCTTCGCCACGCGGGCTTTCATAAAGTTGAGCTTTCTGCGCTCGTTGGGGCCGACAAAAGTGACGGCGACGCCGCTAGTTCCCGCGCGGCCCGTTCTTCCGATTCTGTGAATGTATGTCGACGAGTCAAAGGGCAGCGAGTAGTTTACTACATGGCTCAAGCCTGTGATGTCGATTCCGCGGGCGGCTACGTCAGTCGCTACAAGGACGCGGGTTTTCTTTGAGCGGAAGCGGGCAAGAATTTTTTCGCGCTGGCCCTGCGGAATGTCTCCGTGCAAGGCGGCCGCTTCGTAGCCCTTTTCGTCAAGGCGGCGGCTTACGGTGTCGGCGTCGTTCTTTGTCTGCGTGAATACAAGGCCGTAAAAGTCGGGATTCGAGTCGATCAAGCGGACGAGCGCTTCAATCTTGTCGCCTTCGCGCAAAAGCCAATACTTTTGGTCAATCAAAAGCGGCTCTTCAACGATTCCTTCTTCTTCCACGATTTCGTATTCGCCCATAAATTTTTGGGCGATCTTTAGAATTGGAGCGGGCATTGTGGCGCTAAAAAGCAAGATGCGCGAGTCCGGGTTTGCGTTGGCAAAAATGTTTTCGATGTCGTCGATAAAGCCCATGTCGAGCATTTCGTCGCCTTCGTCAAGGATGAAGTATTCAATCTTGGAAAGGTCAAGCTTTTTGCGCTCGATCAAGTCCTGAACGCGGCCGGGAGTTCCGGTTACGATGTCCGCTCCTTTTTTGAGGGCGCGGATTTGTTCCATGATGCTCGCTCCGCCGTAAACGACGCAGTTTGTGGGCTTTCCGTTGTCGCTGAAGGAATCCATTTCGCGGCAAGTCTGAACGGCAAGCTCGCGCGTGGGCTCAAGGATCAAGGCGCGAACGTGGTCGCTTTCTCCGCGGAGGCGCTGGATCAAAGGCAAGCCAAAAGCGGCCGTCTTTCCCGTTCCTGTGCGGGCGCGAGCGATGACGTTGGCCTCGCCGTTCAACAAGCGAGGAATTGCCAAAACTTGGATTGGTGATGGTGTTTCAAAACCCTTGCGCGCGACTGCGGCAAGAATTTGCTCGTCAAGACCGAGGTCTTCAAAAGTGATAGAGTCTTCCATAATGTCCCCATAGCGCGTTTTGCCACTATAGGGAAAAGAATCCTTGTTACCCTTTCACACAGAATGGCCCTGCGCGCATACTCAATAAAATAGAGCCGTAGTTTATAGGATTCCGCGCTTTGTGTCAAGGGCAACTCGTAATTTTTTTTGCAAGACCGTAATCGGTGTTTCGAGTTGTTTCACCGCGTCTTTCAGACGCTGCCTGAGATGTTTTTGACTAAAGCTGCAAAAAATTGTAGAATGAAATGGCTTTTTCGGAGGAAGAATAGAATGCGTTTTGGTTTTTCTTATGTCGGGCTTATTTACCTTTTGATGTTGTTTGTTCCGAACATTATTTGGGCAAAAAACAAGCCCAAGGATTATGAAAAATACGTCTCTGGCGAAAATAAAATATTGGGCGCTTTTGAGCGCGCCGGGGAAATCTTGGCAAGCGTCTTTGCCGTGATTTTTTGCGATTTTAATTTAAGGCCGTTGACGCCTTGGACTTTGTGGCTTTTGGCGTCGTTCCTTCTTATGATTTTTTATGAGCTTTACTGGATCCGCTATTTTAAAAGCCCAAAGACAATGCGCGACCAATACAAAAAATTTCTATTTTTTCCTGTCGCCGGAGCGTCGCTCCCGGTCTTGGCCTTTTTTCTTCTTGGAATTTACGGAACGAACATTTTGATGGTTTGCGCCTCGATCATTCTTGGAATCGGCCACATAGGAATTCACCTTGCGCATCAAAAAGAAGCTTTTGGCCCCGCGCAAAAACGCCGTCTTGTTGTCAAAATTTTTAGGGGGGTCGGAATCGCAATACTCGCGCTGCTTTTTGTTCCGCTTGTAGTTGCAATTGGCGTCAGGAACGCAAAGTACGCTCGGCATTACGCCAATTTTTGGGGCGGCGTGGACGAACAGGTTTACATAAATCTTGGCGGCCAAGAGCAATACCTTTTGGTCACAGGAAAAAGCGTTTCAAATCCTGTGATCATTTACTTGCACGGTGGCCCCGCTTTTTCCGACGTAATGGCGATGTCTTCTTACGCGGACTTTCTTATGGACAGTTACACATTAATCGGCTGGGACCAGCGGGGTTGCGGAAGAACCTATTACAAAAACAAAAATATCGACCCGCAAAATCAGACCGCGACTTTTGACCAAACTCAAAAGGACTTGGACCAGCTCGTTGACTGGGCGCGAAAAAGGTTCAACCAAGACAAGGTTATTATTTTGGCTCATTCATACGGAACGATTGTCGGAAGCCAGTACGCTCTTTTCCATCCCGAAAAAGTGTCGGCTTTCGTTGCGGTCGGCCAGTTCGTTTCGCTTGCAAGCGGAGACGAACTGAGCTACCAGGACGCTTTAAAAAAAGCCCAGGCGGCTGGCGGTGACACAAGTGAAATGCAAAAAGCGCATGGCGCTTATATGGCGGACAAAAGCCTTTTGAATATGCTTTCGGTTAGGGCGGCGGTTTCAAAATATCATCCCGTTCCAAAAGAGGCGAACGTCGCTTGGAAAGGATTGAGCTCTCCGTATTACGGAACGCTCGATATGGCTTGGTTTATGCAAATGATGGCTTTTGACGAATACATTCAGCTTAACAAACAACTGTTTGACTACACGCTAAGCTTTAACGCTTTTGAAAAGGAAACGGCTTATCAAATGCCCGTTCATTTTATCTCCGGCTCGGAAGATTGGATTTGCCCCGTCGCGCTGGTGGAGGAGTACAAAGAAAAAATTTCCGCTCCCGCAAAAACTTTGACGCTGCTTGAAGGTTGCGGACACTCTCCGCAGTTTGACTCGCCAAAAGAATTCGCCGCTTGCGTTAAGGCGGCAATTGCAATAAAATAGCGCTTAGATGGACATTTCGGCCAAATTCAAGGAAACGGCAAAGTCAGTTTTTCCTGTCATAGCAATTGTTCTCGTTTTGGGTCTTACAATAGTTCCCTTGGAAAAGACTTTGCTCGCGCGCTTTGTCGTAGGCGGCCTTCTTTTGATTTTTGGCTTGACTGTTTTTTTGATGGGCGTGGGAATGGGAATCGAGCCGATGGGGGAGCGTTGCGGCTCCGCCTTGGTCGCCAAGAAAAATCTCGCGCTCTTGCTTTCTTGCGCCTTTGTGATCGGCTTTATCGTGACCGCGGCCGAGCCGGACATTCAAGTTTTTGGCGACCAAGTGAAAGAAATTTTTCCCTTTGTCAACAAGGCCGCGTTCACTTTCTTTATCGCCGGCGGAGTGGGAATCTTCTTGCTCTTGGGCTTGTTGCGGACAATTTTAAATTTTCCGATAAAGATTTTTTTCTTTGTTTTCTATTCCCTGCTTTTTGCGATGGCCTTTTTCGCTCCGCAAAATTTTTGGGGAATCGCTTTTGATTCCGGCGGAGCGACTACCGGGCCTATGACTGTTCCCTTTATAATGTCCCTTGGTTTGGGCGTTTCGGCGGTCCGCTCGTCAAAGCAAAGCGATTCGTCTTTTGGCCTTACAGGAACTGCGAGCGTAGGACCTGTTATGGCTGTCTTTGCCTATTCAATTTTTATCCGCGCGCCGCAAAATTTTATGCAAGAAATCGCAGTGGCGCAAATAGAAACATTGTCGCAAGCCGGAATCTTTGCAAAGATATTTTTGCCGTTCGCAAACATCTTTCCGGTTTTTTTGCGCGAATCCCTTTACGCGATCTTGCCCCTTTTTGTTTTGTTCGTGATTTTTCAAATCGCGCTTTTGAGAATGACCGCGCGACAAACGATTCGCATTTTGATCGGCTTTGTTTACGCTTATTTTGGCCTTGCGATTTTTTTGACGGGAGTGAACGGCGGCTTTAGCGACGCGGGCAATGAGCTTGGAAAAATTCTTGGAGCGTTGGCAAGCCATCGCGGACTTCCTTGGCTCCTTCTTTTGCTTGCGACAGGAATCGTTTTTGGCGCGGTGATTGTTTGCGCGGAGCCTGCGGTTTGGGTTTTGAGCGAGCAAGTGGAACGAGTCTCGGGCGGAACGATAAAGCGCAAGGCCCTTCTTGTTTTTCTCAGCGCGGGAACCGCTCTGGCCATCGCGATCGCCTTGCTTTCAAACGCGTTCAATTTTAACATAAAATGGATTTTGGTCGCGGGCTATTCCGTCAGCATGTTGTTGATGATTTTTTGTCCGCCCCTTTGGACTGGAATCGCATTTGACTCCGGCGGAGTCGCCTCGGGGCCGCTTACTTCAACTTTTATTTTGTCCTTTACAATCGGAGCGGCTGCGGCAAATCCCGCGGACTCTTTTGGCGTTATAGCGCTGGTTGCCATGATGCCCTTGTCCGCGATTCAAATAATGGGAATCATTTACAAGACCAAACAAAAAACAAAAAAGGAGGCCCAATAAAATGTTCAAGCTGATGACCGTCATTGTTCCAAGCGGACAAGGCGACGCGATTTACCAAGCGGCAAAAGACGCCGGCGCTCCGGGAGGAACCATAATCCCCGGGCGCGGAACGGCCCCGAGCAGCGTTCTTTCGCTTTTGGGCTTTGGCGACAGTTCAAAAGAAATTCTTTTGACGGTCGTTCCCGAAAACGTTGAGGCCGCCGTTAGAGAGGAGATTATAGAGGAGTGCCAAAAAAAGAAAGGCCGCGCCGGCGTCCTTTTTACGATTGACACAAACGCTTTTATCAAGAGCGGAAGCAAGAGCAATTTTTCATTGGAGGAAAAGTCCATGCCAAACAATAATTCTTATCAAATGATCAATGTCATCGTCAACAAGGGTTACGCCGAAGACGCTATGGCAGCCGCAAGAAGCGCCGGCGCCGGTGGAGGAACGGTTGTCGGCGGCCGCGGAACTGCAAAAGAAGGCGACGAGAAATTTTTTGGCGTGGAAATCGTTCCCGAAAAAGAAATGCTGATAATCCTTGCCCCAAACGACAAGGCTCCCGCGGTGGTGGAGGCGATTCAAAATCTTGAATGCCTTTCAAAGGGCGGAAGCGGCGTCATTTTTACCGCCACAGCCAACGACTTTTCGCTCCTTGGAAAAAAGTAGCCGCAAGGCCTTGCAAGCCCAAGATTCGGCCCGCGCGCAGGTTGACGCCATGAATTTCATTCATTTTAAAACAATCGATTCCACAAACGCCCACGCCCTGCGCCTTCTTGACGCGGAGCAAAACCTTCGCGACCTTGACCAAACAGTTGTCGCCGCCGACGAACAAAGCGCGGGCCGGGGCCGCCTGAACCGCGCCTTTTATTCTCCGCCCAAAACAGGAATTTATTTTACAGCCATCCACGCGCCAAAAAATCCAATCCAAGCGCCAGCCAAATTGACAGCCGCGGCCGCTGTCGCTGTCTGCCGTTCGCTAGAGGAACTTTTTAACGTTGACGCAAAAATAAAATGGGTCAACGACATTTATGTCGCTGGAAAAAAAGTTTGCGGCATACTGGCAGAAGGCCATATTGGCGCGCAAGGCAAAATCGACGCGGCCGCAATCGGAATCGGCATTAACATTTATCCAAGCGATTTTCCGGCGGACATCGCCAATAGGGCAGGCTCGATTCTTGGCCGCCCCGACAGTTTTGGCGAGTCCAAAGATTTTTCGCAGGGCAAAAATTGCGCGCAAGCCCAAGAAGCGGCCGCCTCAACCGATTGCAAGGCCGCAAATCGCGCCAGCGACATTCGCATGGAATTGGCGCGCGACATTTCGCAAAAACTTTTTGGCTTGTTGCAAGGCTGCGAGCAAAGCGCGGATGTGTGGGAGACGGCGGCCGCTGAGTATGCCGCACGCTCCTTTGTAATCGGAAAAGAAATAACGGTGATTCCTGTAATCGGAGACGACAAATCCGCCTACGCGGCCACAGCCATTGGCATAGACAAAGAAGCGCGCCTGCTAGTCCGCCTTGACGACGGAAGCGAGCGCGCCCTTTCCAGCGGCGAAATTTCAATTAAGATTTGACAAAAGATGTCCGGGGCAAGCCCGAACATGACACACTTGTCATTCCCGCGCGCGACGCGGGAATCTTTTTTACAATCGTTTCTATTTTTCTTTGTGGCGGCGGTCCAGTTCATCGAGAACGTCTTTCCAAGAAACTTTTCCTTGGTACATCAAGACGCTCACAAAGTAAAGCAAGTCCGCCGCTTCCCAAACCGCTTCTTCGCGGTCTGGAGCCTCGCACAATTCGCCGGCCTCTTCCATAACCTTTTCGCGGACGCGCTTTGCGTCAAGCGTTGCGGTGTAAGAGCCGGGCTTGGGGTTGGCGAATCGTTCGCTGATTGTTTGGTACAAGCGTTCAAGGCTTGACGCTTCATCGGCCTCCGCTCCAAAGCAAGTGAAGCTTCCTGTGTGGCAAACGCCTCCGTGCGGAACGACAGTCGCCAAAACTGTGTCGCGGTCGCAGTCAACGCGCAATTTTTGAACTTCCAAAAAGTGGCCGCTCGTTTCGCCCTTGGTCCAAAGAACGTTGCGGGTGCGGCTCCAGAATGTAAGTTTTTTTGTCGCGAAAGTTTTTTCAAAAGCCTCGCGGTTTGAGTAGCCCATCATCAAGACTTGGCCGTTCACGCTTTGCGCGATGACGGGAACCATTCCGTCAACTTTTTTCCAGTCAAGGCATTCCATAAAAGAGTCTTTGAGCGAAACCTTGTTTGTGTAAAGAGCCATGCCAAGCTGAACGTCGCAGCCCAGCCGCTCCAATTGGGCGATTTCTTCAATGGTGGAAACTCCGCCCGCGACGACGACTTTGCAAGCAACCGCTTCGCGCAATGCTTTTGCCGCGGCCATGTCGGTTCCCTGCATGCAGCCTTCTTTTTCCACGCAAGTCCACAAAAGTTCCGAGCAATATTTTTCGGCGGCCTTGGCGGCTTCTACAAGAGGAATGGAGAGCGTTTCGGTCCAGCCCTTTACCGCGATGTTTCCGTTTATGCTGTCAACCGAAATTATGACGCGCTGTTTTCCAATCGCGTCGCAAAGCTCTTGCAAAAATTCTGTGTTGAGAATTTCGCCGCCGCTCTTTGCGTTGGCGTTAAAGGCCGCGCTTCCGACAATGACTTTTTCGGCGCCAAGGCTTACAAGCTCTCGGGCGCGCTTGACGGAACGAACTCCGCCGCCTGTGCGGACATTGCCCTTGCGCAAAAGGCTTTTTAAAAGCGGCGTGTTGACAGTGTTGCCCTTAAGGTCTGTGTGGCCCATCGCGGCGTCAAGGTCGATTACAGCGACGTCGCCGTAAAAATTAAATTCGTTGATCAGCGCGTCAGCGTCGTCGCGCTGCAAGACCAAGTCCTTTCCGTTTTTTAACTGGACAACATGGCCGTCCTTTAAGTCGATAGATGAAATTACCATAGTTATTTTTTCTCGTTCGCTTCGGACAAGGCTTGTCTAAGGCGAATTTCCTTTTCTTTTTCTTCCGTGATGTTTTGAATGGCGCAAATCGCCAGTTCGATTTTATTGTTTTTGTCTTTTGAAACGACAATCAAATGGCAGCGGCACCACATTCCTGTTTTTGTAAAAAAGTCATAAGTGAGCAAGTTGGAATTGGGCAAGCGCTTGTCGATGTCGCGGGGCTCCAAAAACTTTGCGTAGCCTTCGGCGTATTCCGGCGCGACCAAATTTTGCGACATCATTTGAATCGTCTGGCGCAAGTCTCCGTTCACCTTTTCGACAAAATCCTTGTAGTCTTCTGGCGCTTCTATTACATGCACCAATTCGGAATTGACGTCAATCGAAAACGAAATGAAGTAGATGTTTTTAAAGGCGCGAAGAATTGACATTTCGCGCTTGAGCCTTGCGTTGGTGACTGTCAGCTCTTCGCTCATTCTTTCGCGTTCGCTTATCAAGTCGGTGATGTCAGTTGTGGCTATGACTACAAAGCGGACGTCTTCGCCAGGCTGCATGCAAACGGCTGTCAAGGCCATTCTAAACCAGCGGTCGGTACCGTCGATTTTTCTGCAATAGTCAAATTCTTCCAAGTGGCCGTCGGCCAAATTTTCTTTAAGCCATTCCTCGTCCAAATGCTTTTGGACCAAGGCGCGGTATGGGTCGTCGTTGTCAAATTTAGAAAGGAAGATTGGAACCGCGTCAACTATTTTTCCGTCGGCTGCCCAAAAGCCTGGCGTTGTGCGGGCCACGCTAAAGGCATGGTATTTTCCTGTCTTAAAGTCAAAAAGGTATTCGCTTGAGTGAAGCCTGTGCACGCCTTCTCGATAGGCTTCGTACAAATACAATTCGTCCAAGTCGCTGTCGCCGGACATTGTAAACGCGTTTTTTTGGTTTTCTTCGCTCATGTTACGCCCCCTTTTACGAGAAAAAATTATAGCGCTTTAAGGGCTAAAAAACAAGCCTAATGTCTTGAAAGCTCCCAGTCGATCAGCTTGTAAAGCCAGCTTTCCAAGTCGTAGAATTTCCAGCCGGTTGACTGGGCTTTTTGCGTGTTTATGCTCCGGTTGGCTGGAAGGCCGTTGTATGGAGCGGGCTCTCCGGACTTTTCAAGGACGGCTTTTTTTCCGAGCTTTTCTTCCATATAGTTTACGATTTTGGAAATTTTCACTGTTCCGTTGGAGCAGCCGTTTACCGGGCCCGGCGTAAAATTTTCGGCAAGGTGGGCGATGAATTCTCCCGCTTCCGTCTCGTGAATGAAGGGGCTGTCCATTTCCATGTCGTCGATGAACATAGGCTTTTGGTCCCGGATATGCTTAAGGTAAAAGCGCAGTCGGCCCGTGTAGTCGTTGGGGCCGAGCACTACTGGGTATCGGACAAAGGCGCAAGTATCGGCGGGCAAAAATTCAAGGGCGGCGCGCTCGGCCAGCCGTTTTGTTTCCGCGTAGTCGTCGAGCCTGTCCGTCCATTCAAGCGGTTGCGAAGCGGCGTCAAATTCTTCTTCTTTTGTGTCCGTGTGAATTTTTTTGTAGACGGCGCACGTGGACATTTGGATGTATTTTTTGCAAGGCGCGTTTTGCAAGAGGGAGCGGACGTCGTTTGAACTGTACGCGATTTTGTCTATTGTGACGTCAAATTCTTTTTTGCCAAGAGAACGCGCGACGCTTTGCGGGTCGTTCTTGTCAAAAACGATTTGCTCCACCGTGCCGTCAAAAGAAAATTTTGTGTTTCCCCTTGTCGCCACCGTAACTTTATGGCCTTTCTTTAAAAGAGCGTTGACCATAGGAATTCCAAAAAATTTTGTTCCGCCGATTACCAAGACGTTCATTTTGTTTGCTCCCAGTTTTTATTCTTTGCGTTCAGCGTTCTATGTTTTTGAACGCTTCGATCCACTTCCACAAATTGATGATGTTTTGCTCGCCAAAGCGCGCCATAACCATCTTGCGTGACGGCGAGATGTAAATAATTTGGCCCTTGTTTCCGATTCCAAAAAAATCAGGGTTTGCGGCGCTTCCGCTTTCCGCATAAACATACCAAGCCAAACCGTAAGAGGCGCCGTGGTTAAAGACGTCTTTTCCCCAATGGTCGGAATAGTAGTCGGCTTCGCGCGGCGGGCTTGCGAGCGATTTTTTAATCCATTCTTGGCTTACGACTTGCTTTCCAAAAACTTTTCCGCCGTCGCGGTACATGCAGGCAAAACGGACAAAGTCCATCGCGATTGTGTTGATTCCGCTTTCCATTTTTTCAAAGGCGTCCTTGTCGCTGTCCAAGCTCCAAGTGGCGTCGCGCTCGCAGCCGATTTTTGACCAAATCGACTGGCTAAGGTATTCGCAAACATTTTGCTTTGCGACGCGCTCTATTATGAGGCCGAGCAAAAGGGGATTGTAGTTGTTGTAAAGAAAATGCGTTCCAGGCTCTTCTTTAATCAGCGTGTTTGTCAGCGCAAGCTTTCGAAGGTTGGGGTTGTAGTAAGTTTCGGTGTTGTCCATTCTTGGGTTTGGAGTTTCCGCGTACAAAATTCCGGACGACATGTTGAGAAGGTTTTTTATCGTTATGAGAGCAAAGCGTTCGTCGCGCTCTAGAAGTTCCGGAATGTAGTTTGTGACAGGCTCGTCTTCGCTTTTTATTTTTCCCGACTCAATCAAGGTTCCGACCATCGCGGAGTTTACGCTTTTTGCGACGGAGAAAGAGGTTACGATGGAATTGTGGTCGCAATTCATTCCGTATTCTTCAAGCAAAATTTTTTCGCCGCGGACGACGACGAGCGCTTGGGTGCGGGTCTTTTTAAGCGCGGTCGGCATGTCGGAAAATCCTATGGCCTCAAGAATGGCCTGCTTTGTTTTTTCGTCCGGCTCTTGCGCGAAGTTTCTTGTCTCGCTTCCTTTTTGTATGGAGCGGGAAGGGAGCCATTGGTAGTCCTTTACGTTGGCGTCGCGGTGAACCAAGGCGCGCCTTTGCGTCGTTGTGCATGAGAAAAAAACAATGCTTGCCGCAAGCAGCGACAATATTTTTTTATGGTTCATGGATTTTCCTAATTGCTTTTATTTAAACAGATTTTTCCTTTTTTCGCAAGCCGTTCCTGCTATTGACATATACCCCTAGCGGGTATATACTTGTTTTTGCTTGATACCCGATGGGGGTATGCATGGAGGAACTATGGCCAAGACTTCGTTTCACGGCGAATGTCCCAACTGCTCTGGAAAGCGCAAGGAGCGGGAAGACGCCGAAAAAAAAGATCTTATGAACCGCTTAAAGCGCATCGAAGGGCAGGTCCGCGGCGTTGAAGGCATGCTGGAAAGCGGCGCCTACTGCACGGACATTTTGATACAGGTTTCGGCGATTACCAGCGCTTTGAACAGCTTTAACAAAGTTCTCCTTGGGAACCATGTAAAAACTTGCGTCGCGCAAAACATAAGGTCGGGGAACGACGAAGTCATCGACGAACTTTTGGCGACCCTCCAAAAGCTTATGAAGTAGGCGGAATATGAAGCAGTATAACGTTACAGGAATGAGTTGCGCCGCCTGCCAGGCTCGCGTGGAAAAGGCCGTAAAGGCTGTGCCAGGCGTTCAAAGCTGCGCCGTAAGCCTTTTGACCAATTCGATGGGCGTGGAGGGAACCGCCGAAAGCGGTGACATTATAAGGGCGGTTGAAGAGGCGGGCTACGGCGCGAGCCTAAAAGGCGCCGGAGGCCAATCCGAGCGGCAAAAGGGCGCTGACTCCTTGCAAGACACAGAGACCCCCAAAATGACAAGGCGCCTTTTAGCGTCCGTGATTCTTTTGCTTCCCCTGATGTATGTTTCCATGGGACACATGATGTGGGCATGGCCGCTTCCCGCGTTCTTGGACAAAAATCATGTCGCGATGGGCCTTTATGAACTTTTGCTTTCGGCGCTTGTCATGGTTATAAACCAAAGATTTTTTATAAGCGGCTTTAAGGCTTTGGCTCGCAGGGCGCCTAACATGGACAGCCTAATCGCGCTTGGAGCGGCCGCCGCTTTTTCTTACAGCGTGTTCGCGCTTTTTGCGATGGCTGGCGCGCTTGTTGACGCTGACAATGAGCGGATTGTGTACCATATGAATCAACTATACTTTGAGTCGGCCGCGACTATTTTGACCTTGATCACAGTCGGAAAAACGCTTGAGGCCAAGTCCAAGGGAAAGACGACCAGCGCGCTAAAGGCCTTGATGAAGCTCGCGCCCGAGACCGCCGTTCTTTTGGTTGACGGAAAAGAAGTGTCCGTTGCGATCGAGGAAGTGAAGGCTGGAGATTTGTTCGTCGTCCGCCCTGGCGACAAAATTCCTGTTGACGGAATTGTGACGGAAGGCGCGAGCGCGGTGAACGAATCCGCTTTGACCGGCGAAAGCCTTCCTGTTGAAAAGCAAGCCGGCGACAAGGTGGCCTCCGCAACCATAAACGCTTCGGGTTACATGGTATGCCGCGCGACGCGGGTCGGCCAAGACACGACGCTTTCTGAAATAATCCGCATGGTTGGCGACGCCGCGGCGACAAAAGCGCCGATCGCAAAAATCGCCGACAAGGTTTCGGGCGTGTTTGTTCCCGCGGTGATTGCGATTGCGGTTGTGACGCTTTTTGCGTGGCTTCTTTTGGGCCAGACCTTTGGCTACGCGATCGCGCGAGCGGTTTCGGTCTTGGTGATAAGCTGCCCCTGCGCTTTGGGCCTTGCGACGCCTGTAGCGATTATGGTGGGGAACGGAGTCGGAGCCAGGTCAGGAATTTTGTTCAAGACTTCGGCCTCTCTTGAAGAAGCGGGCCGCGTTCAAATTGTCGCCCTTGACAAAACAGGAACGATTACAAGCGGCGTTATGAAAGTGACCGACGTGATTCCGGCCGAAGGCGTTGACGAAAGCGAGCTCCTTCTAAAAGCAAGTTCGCTTGAATCAAAAAGCGAGCATCCGATTTCAAAAGCGATAACTTTTTACGCAAGGCAAAAAGGCGCGGCCATTTTGGAAAGCGAAGATTTTGCCGCCGTCGCGGGAAACGGACTTAAGGCGAACATAAGCGGCGCCACAGTTTACGGCGGAAACGCGGAATACATCGCGAAAGTTACGGAGATTTCTCCGATGAAAAAAACGCTTGATGAACTTTCCGCGCAAGGAAAGACGCCGGTGCTTCTTGCGGAGCGAAACAAATTGCTCGGAGCCGTCGCCGTGGCGGACACAATAAAGGAAGATTCGCCTGCCGCCATAAGCCAGCTGAAAAAGATGGGGCTTCGCGTCGCGATGCTAACCGGCGACAACGAAATTACAGCCCGCGCGATTGGAAGACAAGCCGGCGTCGACGAAGTTGTCGCTTCTGTTAAGCCCGACGGAAAAGAGGCCGCGATTCGCGACCTTATGAAAAGCGGAAAGGTTGTGATGGTCGGCGACGGAATAAACGACGCTCCGGCATTGACAGCGGCGAATCTAGGAATCGCCATCGGCGCGGGAACTGACGTCGCGATAGACGCCGCGGACGTTGTCTTGATGAAAAGCAGCCTGCTTGACGTTGCCGCCGCGATTAGAATCGGCCGCGCGACTTTGCGCAACATTCGGCAAAATCTTTTTTGGGCGTTTTTTTACAACGCGGCCGGAATCCCGCTTGCCGCGGGCTGTTACGTCGCGGCTTTTGGCTGGACCCTGAATCCTATGTTCGGCGCGGCGGCGATGGGTCTTTCCAGCTTTTGCGTCGTTACAAACGCGCTCAGACTCAACTTTTTGAAAAATCCCGCGAAGGGAAAACTTATATCAAATCTTAGCGACAGAAATGTCAAGGAGAAAAACGCTATGAAAATTTCGGTAAAAGGAATGATGTGCGGCCACTGCGAGGGCCATGTAAAAAAGGCTCTTGAAGCCATTGACGGAATTGTGTCGGCAAAGCCTTCCCACGAATCGGGAACGGTTGAAATCGAAACTTCAAAGGACGTTGACGAAGCGCTCGTAAAGGCGGCTGTTGAAGAAGCCGGCTATGAGTATTGCGGAAAATGCTAAAAGAATAAAATCTTATTCTTTAAACAAATTCGTCACATGGAACTGGGTCAAATCCTTTATGACTTCCGCCGCAATCATCATTCCCGCGGCGGGAGGAACAAAGGCGTTGCTTCCCGGAACTTGTTTTTTGGGAGCGCCCTTGCGTCCGGTTCCGGCGGCGTCCTCAAAGTTTTCGTCCGCGTCTTCTTCTTTTGGAGGAATGATTTTTTCCGTTGAAAAAACAACCTTCAATCTTTTTATGCCGCGCTTTTTCAATTCGTTTCGCATGACGCGGGCGAGGGGGCAAACGGAGGTTCGCGTGATGTCGGCAACCTTGAGCTTTGTCGGATCGACCTTGTTTCCCGCTCCCATGCAGCTTATTACGGGTTTTTTTAGCGCCTTGGCGCGGCTGATTATTTCTAGCTTTCCTTTAACAGTGTCAATGCAATCAACAATGTAATCGTATTGCGAAAAGTCAAATTGATCGGCTGTGTCGGGCATGAAAAATGTTTTCCATTTTGTGACCTTGCAGTCCGGGTTAATGTCGTGGATTCGCTCTTCGGCGACGTCAACCTTGTCTTTTCCAATTGTGGAACGAAGGGCGTAAAGCTGGCGGTTTAAATTTGAAAGGCAGATTTTGTCGTCGTCAACAATGTCAATCGCGCCGATTCCGGAACGGACAAGCGCTTCGACGACATAGCTTCCGACTCCGCCAATGCCAAAAACAATCACCCGGGCCTTGTGGAGTTTTTCCATGTTTTCTTTTCCGAACGTGAGCCGTGTCCGCGCAAACTGATTGCTGTTCATATAAGCCCTTTTTCGCCAATTTGGCTGCCCATCTTTACCGGCGTCTCAATTCCGGCGCTTGAGTTTTCCAAAATTTCTTTGTTGATTTGCGCGGCGCCTTTTTTTAAAAGCAAAATGATTGTCGAGCCGCCGTATTCAAAATAGCCTTTTTCCTTTCCGCGCTCGGCAAAGCCAGGCCCCTCGTGGTTTACAATCCGTCCGACGAGCATCGCGCCAACTTCCATTTGAACGATCTTTCCAAAGGCGCCGCTTTCTATCGTTGTCCATTCCCTGCAATTTTCAATAAACACAGGCCGCGCCTCAAGCGCGATTGGGCGGACTGTGTGCAAGATTCCGGGGATAAAAACATTGGGGCCTTTCTTTCCGCTTTCGGCGTAAGAGTAGCGGTGGTAGTTGTCCACGCAAAGGCGGAACACAAGGCAAAGGCCTCCATCGTATTCTTGCGCCAAAGCGTCGTCTTTTAATAGCGAAGATATTGTGTATTGCGATTGCTTTACGGGAATAATCGCGCCGCTCTCGATCTTCCACACGCTTAGGAGGCCGTCGCAGGGAGAGCATAAAACATTTGGGTCGGCGGAAAACTGCCGCGCGCCGTCTTTGATTTTTCGCCTAAAAAATTGGTTGAAGCTTTTTATTCCTTCTGTTTGGTATTCGTCAAGGTTTATCTTGTTCTTTTTTACAAAGGGTTTTATTAAAAAGCGCGAAAGGCCCGAGTCTAAAAACGCTCCGCACGCCTTTGAAACGGCGCGCGCCGTGAGAAGCTTTAAAAACGCGCGGCCGCAAACTGTTTTATATAAAAAAGCCAGCGCGTCCATTATTTGTTTTTCATTACGATAAAGACGTATGCCAAGATTCCGGCTTCAAGCAAGCCGATTGAAATCATAATCAAAAGGCCCTTTAGCGTAGGCTTTTTTACTTGGATTTCCGAAACGAACAAAAAGCCGACAATCGCCAAGAAAATAAAATACAAAATGGTCAAGTCCGCGCTGGAGAAAATGTGAATCAAAAGAATCGTTGGGAAAATAAGCGCGGAGCTTGTCACCGGAAGACCTACAAAAATTTTGTTCGCGCCGTCTTCCGTTTTTTTGCGCTCGTCTTCCAATACGTTAAAGTAGGCCAAACGAATCATCGCGGCAAGGCTGTACAAAACCGCGATTACTGTAAGGAAAATTTTTATGATTGTCGATTTGTCGGCCAAGTGCAAGAATATAATGTCCGGGAAGTTGTAAAAATCAATGGAGCTTCTGAGCATGGCTATTCCAATGCAAGCCGGCAAGATTCCAAAGGCCACAAGGTCAGAAAGCGAGTCGATTTGCACTCCGAATTTTTCCATCCGTTCCGTCCGGTTTTTCTTTGTGCGCGCCACCTTTCCGTCAAATGCGTCGCAGAGGCCGCAGAACATCAAAAAGAGCATTCCCAAAAAAGGATGGCCGATGTCGTTAAGGCAAAGAATGACTCCTGTCGTCGCGGAAATCATTGAAAGGTAGGTGAGAACCACTGTGTAGTCGTAAAAGCCAATCATAACGCTTCCTCTTTGTTTTTCTTTCGCTGAATCAGTATAAAGCCTAATATTACAGTAAAAATGCTAATTATGCTACAGGTGTAAAAAGAAATTCCTCGGCTTAGAATCGCAAGCGAACAAGAAGCCTCGCCTCCGATCAAGCTTGCGTAGCCAAAATACATGAGGAATTCCGAAATTCCTACCGCTCCGGGAATGGGGATGAAATTTGATCCCATGACAACATAAGTTTGAATGGCGAAAATCTTGAGTCCCTGGGGAATGTTTCCATGCATCGCGTAGTAACAAAAAACTGTCACAAGGATTTGCGACGCTCTTTGCAAAAGGTTTAAAAAATACGTTTGGACCAGAATGCCCTTTTTGTCGCCAATGGTAACGACGCATTCCTTGTATTTTTCCAGGGTGGAATCAATTCCCCGCCTAAAACGTTCCGCCGCTTTTTTAAAGCTGAGTTTTTCCATTATCGAAACGATGAAAGTGCAAATACTTAAAAGGATGGCTTGCTTTTTCAACAAAAGGATGAAAAAAACTGTGAGCAAGGACATCATCACGATTCCTATGAGAATCATTATTTTGCAGGGCAGGGAAAATTGCCAAAAAATGCCGGGAAAAAATATAATCGAAAAAAGTCCAAGCGTTATGATGGCCAGAGTGTACATCGTAAGGTTCAAAATTAAAGAAACCGTAATCGCGGCTCCAGAAATTCCGTCCTTGCGCATAAAGTAGGCGCTCGCCGGCTGGCCTCCTGTGGCGGACGGTGTTATCGAAGAAAAGTAAATGTCCGCCGAGGCGTAAAGAAAGCCCCGCCTTTTTTTTGCGGGATAGCCCAATGTTCGCAATATCAACACAAGGGAGCGGCCCTCAAAGAAGATGAAGCCAAGCATGCAAAGCGCGGCGGGTATAAGCCACTGGGGCGACGCTCCCTTTATCTTTTGCCAAAGCTCTGGCACGGAAAGGCCGCCGCTGTAAAATAGCGAATAAATGGTAAGTATTGAAAGGCATAGCGTGAAAAGCGCCCAAAAAACCTTCTTCTTCATCTATCTTAATAGTATAGCGTATTCTTGCGCTAAATGTATATAGGAGGAGGTCGAGTGTTTAGCGCAGGTCTTTTTCCATCAAATAAAAAAGGCCTTTGCGCCAATTGGCTTCGCCGGTTTTGCGGTAGCCCG
Organism: Treponema sp.; assembly: GCA_017645785.1. Classification (GTDB taxonomy): domain Bacteria; phylum Spirochaetota; class Spirochaetia; order Treponematales; family Treponemataceae; genus Treponema_D. The sequence goes on along the minus strand of JAGCNW010000045.1, from coordinate 23,806 downwards.
CGCGTTCGTACAATCTTTGCGAAAAAGGGTTTTGGCTGAAGACGTCAAGGCGGATGGAAGCCGCTCCAAGGTCGCGGGCTTTTTGCTCTATATGCGCGAGCGTCGCTTTTGCTATGCCTTGGTTTTGAAAGTCCGGGTGAACGCAAATGCGGTGCAATACGCGCCAGTCGCCTTGGATTGTCCACGCGGCCGTTTTGTATTCTTCGTCGCATTCTTTGTTAAGGGCGTAAATTACGGCTATGCGCTTTGTGTTTTGGAATTCTGTTTGGCCTATAAAAAGCGAACGCGATTTTATGTCGTTCATAAAATCTTCGCGGGCAGGATAAATTTCATCCCACTGAAGAATTCCGCGCCTTTCCATTTCGGCGACCGCCGCTTGTACAAGCGCGCAAATTTCGTCCAGGTCGGCTTCTTCCGCAAGCCTGTAAGTTATTCGCAATCCGTCATTCATTTTTTTATTATAGTTTGAGACGGCGCGCTTTGTCAAATCCGCTTTTGACTAAAGGGCGAAAAACTTGTAGAATGAAAATATGAACATAATCATTTACGGCTCCAAATACGGGAGCGCAAAAAAATACGCGGAAGAGCTTGCGCGAAGGACTGGCTTTGAACTCGCGCCTTACGAAGATGCGGGCGACATAAACGGATATGAAACAATCGTTTACATCGGAGCGCTTTACGCGGGCGGCGTTATTGGAATGAAAAAAACGCTGGGCAGGTTGAAGGATATTGCCGCAAAAAAAATAATAATCGCCACTGTTGGCCTTGCCGACCCGACAGACAAAGAGAATGTCGAAAACATACGAAGATCGGTGGAGCGGCAGCTTTCAAAAGAGCTTTTTGAAACCGCCCGCATTTTTCACTTGCGCGGCGCGATAGACTACAGCCGCCTCAACCTAAAGCTAAAAATGATGATGGCGCTCTTGGTCAAAAAAGTCAAAAGCCTTTCCCCTGAAAAACAAAATGCCGAAACCCGCGCGATGCTGGAAACTTACGGAAAGCAAGTTGACTTTATAGACTTTGAAAGCTTGAAGCAAATAGAAGAGGCTGTGTAGTTGCTGATATCTTTACTTTTTTGCGACAAATTTCTTAGAATCTTTACTTTCTAAGAAAAATATGGTAAAATAAGTAAAGGTTTTGTGAGGTGAGCTGGAAATGATTTCGTATGAGGGGCTTGAAAAAGCGCTGAAGAAAAAACGCATAGGAAAGACGGAACTTTCCACGAAACTTGGACTGTCAACGCGAACGGTCGCCAAGATTGCGAAGGGGGAGAAACTTTCCAAGCGGAGCGTTCAGAAGATTGCCGATTATCTGAGTGAAATGCCTGACGCTCTCATGAGGGAAGTTTCCGCTAACAAGATTCTTCAGGCGCTTCGTGATGAAAAAGAGCTGAAACTTTCCGGCGGACTTTATCACGAGCTTCAGGTTAGGATGACATACAACTCAAATCATATCGAGGGAAGCAAGTTGTCGGAGGATCAGACAAGGCTGATTTTTGAAACAAATACTCTTGATGTGGGTGATGGGGTTCCGGTGGATGACATTCTGGAAACGGTTCATCATTTCAGGGCGATCGATTATGTGATTGACATAGCGGAGGATGAGCTTACTGAAGACATCATCAAGCGCCTGCATTATATTTTAAAGCATGACACAAAGGATTCAACCCTCGGATGGTTTGCGGTGGGCGATTACAAGAAACGCGCAAATGTTGTGGGCGGAAGAGAAACAACAAAACCCGCTGACGTTCATAAAGCGATGGAAGCGTTGCTAAAAAAATATAATGCGAAGAAAAACGCAACGATTAAGGATATCATAGCTTTTCACGCGGAGTTCGAATACATCCATCCGTTTCAAGATGGAAACGGCCGCGTCGGAAGGCTTGTCGCGTTAAAAGAATGTCTCCGCCATAACGTGACGCCTTTTATCATCGAGGACGCAAAGAAGAATTTTTATTACAAGGGACTTGCTGAATGGAGAAGCGAGAAGGGCTGGTTAACCGATACTTGTCTTGACGGGCAGGACGCTTTTGTAAGATTGCTTGATATGCTTGAAATGCCGCTTGGCCACTGATGGAGGGCACAGCGACATTGGATTAACGCGTTTTATTCCTTCACGAACGAGCCGATTTCAACAAGATTCCCTTCCGGGTCTGCGATGTAGCAAGTGCGCTGCCCCCACGGCTCCGTTGTGGGCGGCATGACAGGCTGGGCGCCTTTTGCCGTCACTTCCTCAAAAGTTTTGTCAACAGCGGCGTAGTTTTCCACGCCCAGAGCAATCTCAAAGTGTCCGTTGACTTTGTCGGCGTAGTTGAATTTTGAATTGGTCATCTTTTCAATGTCATTTCTGCCGTAAAGCAAAAACAAGGTTCCGTCTTTTTCAAGAAAGACATTCGTAGTGTTTTCGTCTTCCTTGATTCCAAAGCCAAGAACGTCGCGGTAAAAGCGCGCCATCGTCGGCATGTCCTTTACAAAAATTCCGAATCCTTCTAGTTTCATATTGCCTCCAATCTTTTTTTTCAATTATAAGATAGATTCCGATTTATGTATTGTAAAAATCCGACAGTTTATTTTGCGCTGAATGCAATTTTGCGGGCTTCCGTAAGATTCATTCCGTGGAATTTTTTGAAGTCGTTCAAAAGGTGAGCTTGGTCAAAATAGCCAAATTCGGCGACTGCGTCCTGAATGTCAAAAATCTTTGAAAAGCATACGCTCTGCCACAGGCCTTGATAGCGGATGAGCGACGAAACTTTTTTTGGCGAGAGGGAAAGAGCTTGCGCGAAAAATCGTTCCAGTTGGCGTTCGCTTGCGTGAATGTCTTTTAGCAGGGAAGAGAGGTTCTGCGAGCCGCGGGTACGAATCATCTGAGTTATTGCGTCCATAACAAGCGAATTTTGTTCAGGCCTTTTTGAAGCAGGGCGGACGAGAAGCTTAAGAAGCGTTTCTTCGGCAATCTGCTTGAATTCCTCAAGATTCATAGCCGTCGAAAATTTTGAGCGAAGTGATTTTTCGATTGCTAGGAAATGCGCGCGCAATTCAAAGAATCCGTTCGCGGTTTTAAAAAGCGGCTCGTCTGAAAAAGCGGAAGCCTGCCATGCGTAAAACCTGATTCCGAAAAGCCGTCTGCACTGGCCTTGCGAATGAACTGACTCAAACATTTTGTCGCTCACACCGCAAAAAAACATGGAAGAAATTTCGCGACCGTCAGCTTTGTTTTCCGTTCCGTCTGTTGCAATTATGATGTCCGCGCATAAATCTGGAATGATGGGGACTGACGAAACTTCATTCCATGAAGTCCAAAAGCAGCGGACGTAAGGAGCAAGCTCCTTTGAAGGGAGAAGTTCCCGGTAGCCGGAGCGAGAAAACGGAGTTGAAGTCAGCGGAAAAAACATTTCATTCATTCTCATTTTGCTTTCTTTGGTTTCTTCGCTTTCTTTTCGGGCAGTTCCGCGTGCATGCCTTCCAATAATTCCGCAATTAAATCCGCATCCTCAAAATTGTCGAACACATGCATCAGCGTTTTTGATTCCTCGTAAGGATAGCGCAGCTCTGAGTCCGCAAGCAATCTGTCCGATGTCGGCGTTCTTTTTAAAAACAGTTCATTGCCGCAAATGTCGCCTATCAACTTGCCGTTAAAGTACACAAGGTATCCGCCCATCATGGCTCTTATGACAATGTCGCCGACTGCGGAAAAAGTCTCGCGCACATATTCATTAAATTCATTCATTATGATTGCCCCCATTACTACCGATTTATCTTTCCAACATAATAATATATTCGGGCGTGCCTTCCTCAAGTTGTCTTTTTCCGTTCGCTGCAAATCCATGCGCCTCATAAAACTTTATCGCGTCAACATTCTTTTCCAAAACCCATAGGAAACGAGCGTCATGCGTTTCCTTGGCAAACTCTATGAGCTTAGCGCCAATGCCCTGGTTCCAAAAGAAATAATCCACATACAATTCAACAATTTCTTTTCCCTCTATGTGAATCATTCCTTTGACAATACCGTCATCGTAAACCCAGATGTTATCGAGAATTTTGGGCTTGCCATATTCTTCTACAAGCTTAACTACCTGCAATTCATTGAATGAATAGTCGTCGTTATTGAAAATCGGCCGATACTTAACTCTCTTTGCAAACACCAGGATTTCAGCGATTCTTGACAGGTCTTTCGCTTCTGCCTTTCTTATATTTTCTGCGTTCATAATATATCAACTCCGTATATCATATCGCGGATCGCGCTTAATCTCTAGCCAGCTCAATCAACTTTTGAAGATGGATTTCAACGCTGTCGAGGCAGTCCACGGGGCAGTTGTTTTTGTTCAAAAGAAGAGGAAGCTCCGTGCAGCCTAGAATCAAGGCTTGGATTCCGCGCTCGTTTTTCATCTTTTCGATTATGTCGGTGAATTCTTTGAGCGTGGATTCCTTTACGATTCCGACTTTCTTGTATCCTTTTTTTCTGGATTTCTTCGCAAACTGATTTTGGAATGCTTACAAGAGGAACGTTTGTCTTTTGAACAATTTGCTGATACACAATATGCATTGTCGCGGCTGTCAGCGCGATAATCTCTGAGCCGCCCGCTTTAAGCTTTTCAACTTTCTCGGACAAATAATCAGTTAGCGAATCATATTTGCCGTTGGAAACATAATCCCAAGCCCTGCGAAAGTTCACGCTTTCAATCGCAAGGTCCGGCATTTGCGCGCCTCCGGTCATTTTGTCAATCCGGCTGTTCAGCTCCTTGTAATACATCAAGGTTGATTTCGGGCCGGTTCCGCCTACAAGTCCAATTTTTTTCATGCTTCTGTCCTTAAATGTTGGATTATATTGAAAATCAATTAATAAAGCAACGCGCTTGACAAAAATTCACTATGGATATATAGTTTGCATACAAACTATATATCCGGAGCGACAAAATGAACATTAAGGACGTTGTAAAAGTAATCCAAACCTCGGAATGCGCGCAAATCGCGACTTTTGGAAAAGACGAAACGGAAGGCTTTCCAGAAATCCGCGCGCTCTTGAACCTGGCCAATCCCAAAAAATATCCAAAGCTTAAGGACAAGGCGATCAGCGTTGACGGAGAGACCGTCACGATTTATTTTACGACAAACACTTCCTCGCGAAAAATCAAGCAAATTCGCGCCAACAACAAGGTCTGCCTTTACTTTGTCCTTCCGCAAAAATTCAAGGGCGTCAGCGCCATCGGAACAATGGAAGAAGTTTTGGACATGGACGTCAAGAAAGATTTTTGGCATAAAACCTGGTTTATGTATTACCACAAGGGCCCGGCCGACCCGGACTACACGCTTATGAAGTTCACTTCAAAATACATGCACTGCTGGGGCAACTTGGGCATCCACAATTTTGGCCAGCCTGTGAATTCCGCCGCAAACTGAGCGGGCACGGCGAGGGGCTATGAAAAACGGACGGACGGAAGGCGGAAGCCTTATCTCGCAAATACACCAAGTGTGCCAGCGCGTTTGGCATGCCGTGTTGAGCCGCAACGGATTGGAAGCCCTTGCCGGCGCGCGGGGCAGGGTGATCTTTGCCCTGTGGAACGAGGACAAGATACCCATAAAAAAATTGGTGGAAAAAACAAGCTTGGACAAGGCCACGCTTACCGGAGTCATCGACCGCTTGGAGCGCGACGGCTTTGTTTGCCGCCTTCCAAGCCCGGACGACAAGCGCGCCACGCTCGTTTCCAGAACCGGAAAGGATGAAATATTCAAGAGAAAAGTTCCCAAAGTCTCCGATGAGCAAAACGCGCTTTTTTACAAGGGCTTTTCCAAAAAAGAAATCCAAGACTTTGAAAACTACCTAAAGCGCGTTTTGCAAAACTGTAAGGACGCGGAAGAAAGTCTCTAATTCGCGCATTTCATCGCTCAAAGCATGCATCTTGTCTGAAATGTATTTTTTTCATGGAAAAATGTCATAAAATGTTTTCATTATTAACCATCTTTGGAGAAAAATTATGATTGCAATGCATATTGTCAAAGCGGAAGAAAATCAAGTGGAAAAGATCGTGGATATTTCTATCAGAGCTTTTGAAACAGATGTAAATGTTGGCGGCGCAAAAGGAGACTGCCCGCCTGAATTTGATTCAGTGGAATGGCATAAACAAATGGCAAGTGAGGGGCATTTGTATCAAGCAATGATTGGAAAGGATTTGGTGGGGGCCGCCATTGTATTCCCGGATGAATCAAAAAAAAGCGTATACATTGGCAGGATTTTTATTGACAGCGTCTATCATAGAAAAGGTTATGGAATTCGTTTGATGGATTGCATAGAAAAGAATTTTCCCTGCGCCTCTGAGTTTAATCTGGATACCCCATGCTGGAATGAGCGGACAAATGCTTTTTACAAAAAGTTAGGCTATCAGATCGTAAAGGCTGAGGATGGCTTTAACTTTTATTCGGAAAAGAAAAGATAACTGACAGCTGCATGCGGGAGACGCCCGCATTAAAACTTTTTACCGCAGCCTGCTGAATTTACAGAAAGGGCTTTACAGTCTCTAGAATCCTCCGATTGTTTGCTATTTCAAAAAATGCGCGATCCTTTCATCGATTCTTCTGTGGAAGCTGTAGGTGTATGGAGAAAAGTATTTTGTCCAGAAGCGCAGGGCTGTTGGATTCAGCGTTTCGTAATCCACTCCAAGGAATTCCGCCCCCTCTTTTTTCAGGATTTTTGAAAGGCAGGACACCAGCGCTCTTCCTACGCCGTCTTTTCTGTATTCTTCATTTACATACATGCCACAGATGTTGTGAATCTTGTCGCAAAGGTAGTTTTCTCCGTCGCCCTTTTTGCAGGAGATGAATCCGACAGGCTCTTCTTTGCAAAATGCGCCGAACCATCTTTTACTATCGTCTTCAAACCACTTGTCAAAGTCGCTCAAATCTGACGGAAAAAAAACTGGCCCGTTTTCCAGGTGATGCACAAGCTTCATTTTCAGATTTTTGAAAATCCCGAAAGATCCAAAAGGAACTTCCTTGAATTCAAGTTTTGCCGGCATAGTGAATTCTGGAATTGACTCAATTGTTGACATTGCATCACTGCAGCGAATTCCAAAGCCGTTCAGAATCAAAGAATTGTTGGCTTCCGTGTCGTGTGCAAATCGTGCCAGGGCTAAAGAATAAATACCGTCACGAACCATCTCGTTTGAAATTCCTTCAAACAAAAGCGACATTACTTTTTCTCTTTCAGGCCCCAGTTCAAAAGAAAGCGCGCTTCCTCCCAAAGGAGAAAAGCTTCCCTTACAAAGGCCAAAAAAGCCGTTCCAGACATCCGCGAAGATCATGTAGCCCACAAGACGCCCTGCGCAAAAGGCGGCTTTTTTATATTTTTTTGTCGAAAGCCAGTTCAACAATCCAATTGGAGACTCCTCCGGCAGCGAAGGAACTTTTTTCTTTTCAGCGGAATATTCTTCCTTAAGAATTTTTTCCGCCTCTGGAATATATGCCGGCTCAAAATCTTTTATGATGAATTTTTCCAATTGTTTTTTCCACCTTGCAAACAGTCAAAGCATATCTCAAAGAAGATTTGTATGAAATGCGCCGCTGTTTATTGCTGCAATGATTGCATAAGCGCAAAAAAATCTTCGGCCTTTCCCGCGCTAAAATACGCAAACCACGCTTCGAGCGTTTGGGGCTTGAAGACGCCAAGCTTTTGGATAATCAACTTTGCCCACATAAGCGAGCCTGTCGCGCTTGCGGTGATTAAGTTTCCGTCGGCCACAGCGGGAAGGTCAACGTAAAAATCCTTTCCCTTGTAGGTCGGACAGAACATTTCCAAAAAGCCCGTTCCGTTGCTTGTATGGGGCCGTTTGTCCAAAAGGCCGGCGTGGGCCAGGGCGAGAGTCGCTCCGCAAATTGCGGCCACCGTTCCTCCTAAAGAAAGAAGTTCCGCGGCCTTTTGAACCGCCGCGCCGTGTTTTGGCTCGTCCCAGACGGTGGCGCCCGGAAGCAAAAGAAGGCTCTTGTCGTCCATCACGATTTCGTCAAGGCCGCAGTCCGGCGTTATAGTAAGGCCGCCCATTGTTTTGACTGGCTCCTTTGAAAGCGCGCAGACTTTAACCGACAGCTCCGGCGCTCCGTCCTTGAAAAAGCGCTTTGATCCAAGTTCCGCCATGATGTGGCCTATTTCCCAATCGGCCATCGTGTCGAGCGCGTAAAGATAAATTGACAGCATGTTTTTCTCCTTGTTTTTTTGTAAATCTTGCCCCATTATATTTGAACTTTCGTCGCGTGGGAACGCTTTTTGGACAAGATGCAAGAAGCGGGCGATGAGATGCGCGTCATGTTCCAGTGGCGCTTTGTATAGGAAGTTATCCACTTGCTCGCTCACGCGAGCTGTCAATGCGCCGCGCATTTTGTCGGATTTTTTCGTTTACCGTCGGATTACGACGCAGTCCTTCACCTGCTCTCCGTACTTTTGCATAAAGTCCCGGTATTCATCTTCCTCAGTAATCCAGAAAATTACCCAGGCCTTTTCTATGCCAAGTTCCTCGTAAGCCTTGTGACGGTGGTTTCCGTCGTTCAATACAAACTTGCCCCCAGTATATTCAACAATAAACGGCGCGCATTTGTCCAAAAAGTTTGGGTCTGTCTGGATTGATTTCTTTAGTTCGCCAACCGTATGCTCCCACCAGTCCTTGTCTATGTGGTATTTCATCTCCGCTTCGGGCCCCGCGCAGCGCTTAAATAGGCTGATTGGCATTAGAACCGGGCTAAAGTAATATCTGTCACACAGTTTTAGTCCGTCGGAAAAAGGAATGTTTCTTCCTTCTTCATTCAGATAGAGGTGAATCCATGCATCCAGCTTTTCAGCCCTTGCATAAGCCTTTGCCGAATCCAAACTTGCGCTGTACTTTAACATAGTAATCTCCTTCTTGTTGTAAACAATCCGCTTGATTGAGTCATAAGAAAGGCAGTATTTTTCCATAAGGCTGTCAATAGTTTTGCCCGCCTCAAACTCCACCTTGATCGCGGCGTTCCTTTCGCGGATAAACTGCTGGTAGCCCGAAGTTTCGCCCCAAGACTTTTTTCCGCTTCCGGCCGGAATGTAAATGGTCTCCCCCGAAACATATCGCTGAATTTGCTTCAAAAGAGTTTCCGGAAAAATGTCCTGCGCGTTTCTGTACTTCATGCCGATTCCTTATGAACTTTGCAAAGGAGATTCTACCCTAAGTTCCCCGACGTTCATATACCGAAATTAATTATAGAAGTTTTTTACACAAATTCCAATCAGGGCGCGCCTTGACAGCTCGCGTGAGCGCATTTCATGGACTTGTTCGCGCATTTTGTCGTAAATCGATTGATTATTCCATATAATTTGATATTATGAAAGCTGCGTAATATGAGGAGGAACAAAATGAACTATAAAGTGATTGACCAAGAAACATATTACAGAAAGGGTGTCTTCCGTCATTTTACGGAAGACTGCAAGTGCTCCACGTCCATGACTACAAGAATCGACGTGACAGACCTTGTCGCCTCTTCAAAGGCGAGCGGAACGAAGTTTTACATAAACTTTTTGTATCTTCTAGCAAAGGTCCTAAACTCGCTCAACATAGAGTTGCCCGACGGCTTTTTAATCGCCAACGTGTTCAGGCTCTTGGACAAAGAGATCGCGGAATTTTGCAGGTGAATCATGGATAAAGAATGGTCGGATAAAAACAAAAGGATGCAGGCGCTGCTTTCTAAGGAAGCGTCCTTTGACAAGGGAATAAATCTTCTTCTTGAGTTGCGAAAGGACTTGTTCGAGCAAATAACTTCCATCGTGAAAACATTTCCGCCCGAAGCTTTTTGGCAAATGCCCTTTGGCGACGGCGACCAAAACCACAACGCGACCCTCGCTTGGTCGATGTGGCACATTTTCCGCATAGAGGACATCGTCGCCCATACGCTGATTTTAAAGGACAAGCAGATTTTCGTTGAAGGCGGCTGGAAACAAAAGGCCAAGAGCGCGACCATCACGACAGGCAACGAGCTTGACGAAAAAGCGATGGTTGCCTTTTCAAAAAAGCTGGACATAAAGGCGGCGTTCGATTATTGCAGGGCGGTGATGGATTCGACAAACAAGTTTTTGAAACGCCTGCAATTTTCCGACTTGAAGAAGAAGTTTGACGCGGCGGACAGGGAAAGGCTCCTAAAAAGTAAGTGCGTCAGCGCCGACCAATCCGCCGCATGGCTGGTTGACTTTTGGCTCGGAAAAAATGTAAAGGGACTGGTTCAAATGCCATTTAGCCGTCACTGGATCATGCACGTCGAAGCGATGCGGCGAATCAAGAACAAGCTGTGTCAGGAGGCAAAAAAAGGCGTAGACCAAATCGCCTATTGCGGGCTTTCGTGCAGTCACTGTTTTCTTACGGCCTGGTGCGGTTCGTGCAGGACGATTTACAACACTTGTTCCTTCGCCACTTGCTCGCCAAACGGCGTGTGTCTCAACACAGCCTGCTGCAAAGAAAAAGGCCTTGACGGCTGCTATGAATGCGACGAGCTTTATGATTGCAAAAAAGGTTTTTACTCATTGGGCAAAGAAACAAACGCCATAAGGTCGATGGCTCTTTTCATACAAAAACACGGCAAAAAGGAATTGCTGAAAGTCCTCGACACCCTTCACAAGAAAAAGGAATTTCAAAAAATTCAGGAAGTCCTTGGCTATGAAATTGAAGAGGGCTTGAAGATTTTGGAAAATAACAGGTAACGGTGGGCAGAAAAAATGAAAACAATCGGATTGATTGGCGGAATGAGCTGGGAAAGCACGGTCACTTATTATCAGGTCATCAACAGAACTGTCAAAGAGGCGCTCGGCGGATTTCATTCTTCAAAAATCATGATGCGCAACGTTGACTTTGCGGAGTTGGAAGAAAACATGCATAGCGGAAACTGGGACGGAAACGCCGCGATTCTTTCTGAGGCCGCAAAAAAGCTTGAAATGGCCGGAGCGGATTTTATCGTAATCGCGACCAACACAATGCACAAGCTTGTTCCGCAAATTGAAAAGGAAATTAGCGTTCCGATTCTTCATATCGCGGACGCGACTGCGAATGTCATAAAAAGGGACGGCCGCCGCAAGGTGGCGCTTTTGGGAACGCGCTTTACGATGACTCAGGACTTTATCAAGGAACGTCTTGTTAAGGCCGGCCTTGAGGTCCTTGTTCCCTGCGAAGAAGACATTGCGGTTATAGACGACGTGATTTTTAACGAGCTTTGCCTTGGAAAAATTCTTGACTCGTCGCGCGAAAAGTATAAATTGATTATTGAAAAGATGAAGGCGCTGGGCGCGGAAGGCGTAATTCTTGGCTGCACCGAAATCGGTATGTTGGTCGCGCAAAAGGACAGCGTCCTTCCAGTTTACGATACGACTCTGATTCACGCGGCGGAAGCGGCGCGGCTACAACTTGAATAGTTTTTAGGAGGAACAAAATGAATCACAAAGAACGAATGCTTGCAAATCTTCCGTACAAAGCGTGGATGGACGGCCTTGCGGAAGAAAGGCTTGAGTGCAAGAAAAAGATTTACCGCTACAACAACCTTCCGCCGGAAGCGAAAGAAGAGAAGGACCGCCTTATAAAAGAAATCCTCGGAAAGACTGGCGATTGGATCAACATTGAGGCGCCCTTCCATTGCGACTATGGCTACAACATCGAAGTCGGCCAGTGGTTTTTCGCCAACTACAACTTCATCGTTCTTGACGTTGGCAAAGTAAAAATCGGCGACAACGTTCAAATCGCGCCGAATGTCGCCATCTACACGGCGGGGCATCCAATTCACCCGGACTCGCGGAATTCCGGCTACGAGTACGGAATTGACGTGACAATCGGAAACAATGTTTGGATTGGCGGAAACTCGTGCATTATGCCGGGCGTTACAATCGGCGACAATGTCGTGATTGGCGGGGGCAGCGTGGTCACAAAGGACATTCCGCCAAACGTGATCGCGGTTGGAAATCCCTGCCGTGTCCTGCGCGAAATCACAGAAGCCGACCGCGACTATTACTTCCGCGACAGGAAATTCGACGTGGACGACTATAAATGAAAATTTAATTTAAACCACCGCGCAAAATCCTGAACTTTGTCTGGTTTTCCCAGATTTGACAGAGCGCAGGAAAATTTTTGTCCGGCTCCAGCATTAGTTCTGCAAGTTTGTCCAGTTCATCGAGTTCTTCTTCGCTCAATTTAAAATCCTTAAAGACAACATATTCCGGCTGATGAAGAAAAATTATTTCCTCGTTCATAAGGCAGTGAAAGTCATAAAAAAGAGCGCGTATTGCAGCCGCAAGTCCGTAAGTAACCGGCCAGGAAGCAAAGGACACCTGTTTTTCGGAAAGTTCTCCCCGGCGGAGTTTTAAATATGCCTGTCCGCCTGTGAGATATCGTTCTCTCGGAATATTGTTTGGATCAAAATTGATGTTGGGGTCAAGGTGAATGTCTGCATCGGTCAAAATCCAGCAATCAGATTTTTGATCGTACCATTCCGTAATCCAGTGGTCACGATTTTCACCATCTTCCTTGATGTAAGGCGCAAATCCGCTTCGAACACGGGCTGGAATTCCTTTTGCCTTTAATGTTGCAGCCAGCATGATTGCCTGACAGCGGCAGGTGATATGAATTTTGTCCTTTGCGCTTCGATTTACCGAATATTCAGGGTTCAGGCGCAAAAGTTCCGCAAACATGCTCAGGGCATTTGGAAACCAGTCTTCTTCAAAATTAAGGCGGGTCAAGGGAATCTGGCTCAAATCTCCCCAAAAACCATTTTTTTCCATCCTTGTCGCAGGATTCAAAAGTCCAACAGGATGAATTGTCTGCTTTCTCTGTAAAACACAAAGCTCATTGATGTCATCAGGAAGATTTCTGGCAAAATCCCGGTAAAGGCCTAACTCTGTAAAAGGGCTTGTTTTTTTGTAAAATTCGATGATTTCCTTTTTCATTTTTTTGCTCCTTTTTTCAATGATATATGAAGATTTAAGGACAAACAATGCTTTTCAGATAAGATGCAGTTTTTGCCCGATGAAATGCAGTCCCATTTCCTTGTTTTTTTCACATTCATCTGCTACTTTATAAGAGTAAAAACTATTAATACATCTTTCGAGAGATTCTTGTTGCGATTGAATCAAGGGTGGATATATGGTTATAAAAGAATTATTTGGAAAGGTTAAATTATATCAACTCCATACGCGTGTTGATAACCGTGGCTCTCTGGCATATGTTTTTGATGAAAAGATTTATGATTTCAAGGTCATGGAGACAAGAATCTACAGCATGCCAAAAGAAGGAACTTTCTTTGGAATACACTACAGAGATGAGAGCAGCCCGATGACGAAGTTTGTGACAGTCATAAAAGGCAGAGGGTTGGATTACGTTATTGATTTGAGAAAAGAATCGCCGACCTATCTACAATGGGAGTCATTTGAACTGTCAGAAGAAAATGCCTTGGCGGCGCTGATTCCCGCAGGTTTTGGGCACGCTTTCATTTCATTGCAAAATGATACGATGCAGTTTTATTCTGTGGACAGAAGCGGCAATGACGCTCATTCAAAACAAATAAATTACAAGGATTCAAGAATCGGTCTTAAACTGCCCGTAGACATTTCCGAGATTTCAGATTATGATTTAAGAGCCCCTTTTGTTTCAGAATGAGACGAAAAAATCATGTGAAGTAGGGGGAATGGAGAAAAACTGTAATGGAATTTGACGGAACGGAAAAAACAATCGGCCATGGCGCGCAGGCAGAAGTTTTGCTTTATCACGGATTCGCGTACAAAGTTTACAAGCCTTCTTATCCTGCCGGATGGATTTCGTTTGAAATAGAAAACCAAAAGATGGTGAACAAGGCAGGCCTTTGCCCGGTAAAGTATTACGAAACGGATGACCCGCATGTCGTAAAAATGGATTATGTCGAAGGCGAAATACTTGAAAAATTTATTTCCGAAGATCCTCCAAAATATTTTGCGATGCTTTCCCAGGCTTTTCGCCAAATTCATGCGGCTGACACAAGCGGCATAGAAATTCCATCATTTCTCTTGACGATTGAAACAATGCTTACGGACGAAGAAAAAGCGAAAGCCCTGCCAACAGTCGAGAGGCTTTCCCAAAAATACAAAAGCGTCATTTGCCATCTGGATTTGCATTTTCTGAACATAATGCTTGCCCCAAATAAAACAGACTTCACTGTCATCGACTGGATTACGGCAAGGCTTGCCCCTCCTGTTTTTGACTATGCCCGCACATGGGTAATTTTCAACGAAGCTTCAAAGGAGGCCGTTGATTTTTACATGCAGACAATCTGGAAGGATGTTCAGGCGCTAGGCATTTCTGAAGCTGATTTTTATGAAGCGGTTGAAGTCAGCAAAATTATCCGCAGCCACGAAAAATGATGCGCTTGCGCAAAAGACTGTCCCTATTTTGCAGACTTTTTCATCATTGTCAATTTTAATTGATGAAAACTCGCTCAAAGTTAAGCCCGCCTTCTGTCGCGTCAATCAAAAGAAATGACGAGCCTTCCAAGCCTGCCGCCGAAACCGACACTACGTTTCCGTTTTCAAAATTCTGATGCGAATGGCCGATTGCGACAAGGTCATATTTGGTCACTTCCTTGCTTTTGCATGCGGTGTCAAAGATTCCGTTTTTTATGCTTGACAATTGCAAGAATGGATACGGCGCGTCAACGTCTGAAAATAAAAAATGCGAGAAACGCATTTTGTGGCAAAAAGCTTCTTCTTCGTAAAAGGGCGGCATTTGCCTGATGAATTCCATTTGACCATCAGAAATCTTCTTTCTCATTCCGTCATAATATTCTCTCAGATATTCAACGTCCGGGTCGATGTCTACGCCATGCTCCAGATAAAGCTCGCAATTTCCTTTAATGCAGATTGCCCCGCTCTTTTTAAGAAGTTCAAGGCATTCAATTTCTTCGTTTCCGCGCTGAAAAATGTCTCCCAAAAAAACAGCTTTGTCCGCCTTTTTATTTTTGATTCGCTCAAGGACAGTCTGTAAAGCCTTAAGATTGCCGTGAACATCTGTAAATACTGCAATTTTCATAATTATGTCTGCTCCATCTCTTTTTTTTATATCTCAAAATCCGCGCGGACTTCAAGAATGTTGCTGCTCGTCTTTAGAATTTCTTTAAGCCGAACGTCCAAATCGCTGTGATTGTCGCGGTAATCTTTTTCGCCAAATTCTGGACGGGCTGGGAAGGCAAGGATTTCTTTTTCCAGACTGAACTGAGCGTTTACACCCGGCTTGTTTCCGCGCGCGTCAAGGCGAATCCATTTTTGCAACGAATCGATATAGACAGTGTTCAATGCATGTATGATGTAGCCGTCGCTCGCGTCGTCGGCGCGCGTCAAATACTGGTAGCTTATTCCTGACGGGATTTTATTCGCGCGGAGCAGGGCGGCAAGGAGGCATGCTTTTGTCCAGCAGATGCCTGTTTTGTTTTTGAGAACGTCGCTGGCGCTTTTTGAAACCACGGTAAGTTTTGCGTCCCAAGTGTGCGGAATCTCGTCGCGTACAAATTTGTAGGCTCTTTCTATGTAGTCAAGAGTGTCAGAAGAGGCGGCTTTCAGTTCGGCCGCCTTTTCAGCAATGAGAGGATTTGTGTAATCAATGCAGTCGGTTTCTTTTAAGTAGTCGGATAAATTCTTCATAATTTCAATCGCCTCATCGACGCTGACCGCTTTTGCGTAACGCTTTGGCCACATGAACTCATTGAAATACTTGTAAGCGGTCTCTTTGTCAAAATACGGATTGTCGTAGGTCGAATTTGCGTATGCCGGAATTATAATGTTAAAGCCTTGCTCAAAGCCGCATTTTACGGTTGCGTCCATGCAATAGTCGGTGGAAACGCCTATTGTAATAATGTCCTTTTCGTTCTTTGACTTTAGGTATTCGGAAAGTCCGGTCATCGGGTGGAACGCGCTGTTCACGTTTTTTTCAAACCGTTTTTCATCAGGAAGGGGAGCGAAGTCGTCGAAGATTTCATAGTTCGGAGTTTCTTTATCAAGGTCTGCGCCAGGTCCGTCGTCATGCTGAACGTAGCAAACCTCAACGCCGTTTTTGCGAGCCTCTGCAATCAGGCGCTTGATGTTTTCTTTTACAGTTTCAAAAGCAAAAAGTTTTTCGTTAAAACAGCCTCTTTGTGTGTCCACTACCAATAGAATCATATTTTCCTCCTGAGCCTTAAGCAGAATGTTGTTTATAAAGTCGCTTTTCAAGGCAGTATATTTTTGGTTCTTTTTGGAATTTACTTAGGAATTTTTCCATAAGCAAAAGTCCTTGCAATTCCACTGTGTATTTCATAGGAGTAAAGTAGATCCTGAATTTTCCAGTCTCATATAGCAGCTTCGCTCGATAAAACCGCAGCTTTCCCAAAATTTAATTGCAGCCTCGTTCCATGACAGAACTTCGATGTCAATCGTATCTGTTTTTAGCTCTTTTAGCAAAACTTTTAGGGCTGCGCGACCTTTGCCCTGCCTTCTGAAATTTCTGTTGATGTAAAACTGCCTAAGATACATTGGATTTGAAGTGTGTCGCACAAGCGCATAGCCTATTATTTTGTTTTCTTCCATAAAG
This sequence comes from Treponema sp., assembly GCA_017645785.1. Taxonomy (GTDB): domain Bacteria; phylum Spirochaetota; class Spirochaetia; order Treponematales; family Treponemataceae; genus Treponema_D. Next base: position 7,236 of record JAGCNW010000045.1, on the reverse strand, counting down.
AAATAGGCAGCGTAATCATTTTCAAGAAAACCATGCATCCGAGCTTTCAATTCTTCAATATCCATCGTATTGTCGCTTTTTTCATCTTCGATGAGCAGCTTGTTTAACTGAGCCAATTCTTCAACGTCCGAAAGCGAACATTTTTTTATCATCATTTGCTTTGCTCTCCTTAATTAAAAAGTTTTCTGCCTTTTTCATAAGCCGTTTTTAGGTTCTTGCCCCAGCCTTCTTCACGCGAGGCAAGCTTCCTTGACATTCCTGGAAAGATGACAAAGTCTGATTTTTTTGCGCGGTCAAAAATTCTGTCGCCTATCATGACTTTTTTCATGCTGTCCAGAAGTCCGAATTTTTCAAGCCGTTCCATCGTGTTTCCTGCCGTCACAAGGAAGATAGCTTTGTCCAGAATCTTCAATTCCCTTTATGACTGAATCCCTTACATGGCGCGTGAATGAATCATCCGATGGATGACAGTAAACTATAAATGCTTTCATTTTATTCTCCTATCTTGCGGCGAATGCCATTTCCTTATGTTGGACTCATATTTTTGATTCTTTTTGGAATTCTCTTAGGAATTCTTCCATGTATAAATGACGGCTTTCGGCAATTTTTTTGGCTTCTTGCGTGTTCATTTTATCTTTTAGAAGCAAAAGTTTGTCATGAAAATGCTGTACAGAAGACTCCAAAGGTCTTCCAGCCTTTCCGCCGTAAGCAAAAGTCCTTGCAATTCCAACAGCACCGATTGCATCTATTCGGTCTGCATCCTGAACGATTTTTCCTTCTAACGTTTCGGGTTGTTTTCCCTTGTTTTTGCTGAAAGACACACCGTTGATAATCTTGCAGATTAATTCTATGTCATCATTCCCGATGCCGTGCCTTTTAAGAAATTTTCTTGCGTTCATGTTATCCGTTGTGTCAAACAGTTTGTGGTCATCAACATCATGCAGCAAAGAAGATAAAGCGACAACCATCATATTACATTCTGGATACGCTTTAGCAATTTGAAGAGCATTCTTGTAAACTCTCAGCGAATGGTTTGCGTCGTGACCGTCAGAATTATTTTTGAATATTTCTTGTATGTACAGTTTTGCCTCTTCGATTAATTTTTCATTCATTTTCTTTGACTCCCCATTTAAATAGATATAATCTTTCGTAGAGTGTTTGCAGTCCTAATTGTTATCATTTCTGCAATTCCTGTACTTGCGGTCTTTTTCCACCAGGCAGCCTTATTATACTTCATTCTGTCAAAGGACCAGAAAGCTGCATTATCACAGATCTCAACCTGTTCAAGCTCCTTCGTAGGCTCTCCGATTTTTTCTGCAATGGTTTTGATGTTATTCGGTGGAATTGCAAAAATGAGATTATCGTATATTTCTTTGTCTTCAGTTCCCCACCATTGTGGTGCTTTTGCAAGAAGTTCAGAAAGTTCCTTCTGTGAAATGATGAAAACAGGAATGTCCAAATTGAATTTTTGCTTTATTAAAGTTTTTGTCTTATCAGATAGAACGAGTGTGTCATTTTCATCATCTGAAAAAATAACGTTACCGCTGTTGAGGTGCGTACAGACATCAGAAAATCCCGCTTCGGCAAATGCAGATTTCAGCTCTGCCATTGAGATTTTATTTTTACCACTGATGTTAATTCCACGAAGCAGTGCAATGTATCTTTTCATTTTGATTCCTCAGTTAAAAAGTTTTCTACCTTTCTCATAAGCCGTTTTAAGATTTTTATCCCAGTCTTCTTCACGCGAGGCAAGCTTCCTTGACATTCCTGGAAAGATGACAAAGTCGGATTTTTTTGCGCGGTCAAAAATTCTGTCGCCTATCATGACTTTTTTCATGCTGTCCAGAAGTCCGAATTTTTCAAGCCGTTCCATCGTGTTGCCCGCCGTCACAAGGAAGAGGGCTTTGTCCAGAACTTTCATAGTTCTGTTTTCGCCGTAAGCAAATCCGTGAGACCAAACTCTGTCAAACCATCCAACAAGTTTCGCCGGAGCTTCCGTCCAAAAAACCGGATAGATAAAGACGATCGCGTCAGATGAATTTATTTTCGCTTGCTCGGCCAACACGTCTTCCGACACGCTTGGCGTTTTCCTGTAATTGGCGTCGCGAAGATATTCTTGTTCGCTCATGTCTGTCTTAAAGTTCATCTTGTACAAATCGGAAAGAACATATTCATTTCCTGAGTCTTCGATTCCCTTTATGAAAGAATCCCTTACATGACGCGTAAAAGAATCTTCCGATGGATGGCAGTAAACAATAAACGCTTTCATTTTTTTCTTTCCAATGTTCAATTTACAAATCCTTCATATAAAGAACTTCGTCCTCAACGACTTTTCCCATCACAGTCTTGGAGAAGGCTTTTACAAATTTCATGCCGTTGCGCTCGGCCACATGGCGGCTGGGAAGGTTGTCGGACTTCATGTATGAAATGATTTTTTCCATGCCGCGCTCTTTGGCGAACTGCGCGCAAGCCTTCGCGGCTTCGGTCGCGTATCCTTTTCCTCGGAACTCTTTGCGCAAGTGGTAGCCGATTTCCGGGAACAAATCGTTTTCAACCTGCTGCATCGTGATTCCGCAGTCGCCAATCATTTCTCCGCTTTCTTTAAGGCAGACGGCCCAAAGGCCAAAGCCGTATTTTTGGTAATTGTCAATGTTCCACTTTATCCAGTTTTCAACTTCTTCCCGCGAAAAAGGATGCGGATAAAATTTCATCGATTCTGGGTCGCTCATGACAAGCGCGAGCGTGTCCGTGTCTTCGAGCGTCATCTCGCGAAAAAAAAGCCGTTCCGTTTCAAAAAGCATATTTTTCCTCCAATTTTTTTTTTACATTGCTTCGCTGAGCGCGAGCGGCTTTTTTGGCGGCTCGTTTGAACTTCCGATTTCTTTTACGTACCAAAGGATTCCGCGCCATTTGCCCATTTTAAAGCCGGCGCTCTCAAAATGCCCGGCTTCCTTAAAGCCAAGCTTTTTGTGCAGGGCGACGCTCGCTTGGTTTGTGTCGACCAAAACGCCGTAAATGTAGCGGTAGCCTTGCAAGGCAAGCAGCCGGGCGAATTCTTTGTAAAGCGCCGTCGCGATTCCTTTGCGTCTTGGCGCGTCGGAAGCCAGCATTATCGTCCACTCAACGTTCCACTGGTAGGCGTCGTGCGGCCTTAGCGGCGAGCCGCAAGCGTAGCCAAGAATTTTTTTGTCCGCTCCTTCCGCGACAAGGAAGGGGTATTTTTTTAGAGTGTCCGCGATTTTTTTGCGGTAAGACTCCACGCTGGGGTTTTCGACGGTAAAGGTTACGTAGTCAAGCGGAACGTAGGAGCCGTAAATGTCGTGAACCGCTTGCGCGTCGCCTTCTGTCGCAAGCCTTATTTTAAATTCCGCTTTTGCCGTTCCCCGCAAATTGTCAAGCGCGTCCTGGTTGCGCATCGTTATCATTTTGAGCGTTCCGCAAGTGTTGAGCTTGTCGCAGTCCGCGCAAGTGTCAAACTTCTTCGCCATGACGCATTTTCTAATCGAGCAAAGATACTGGCAGTAGTCGGTCTTTATTCCGTTTGTCCGGCAGCCTTCGCAATTTATCATTTGCGGCGTGATTTTAACCTTGTTAAAGTCCGACCATTTTTTTGCGACGCTTTCGCGAAGCGCGTCGTCGTTGTTTATTGTCGCGATCCGCGCCTCGCAAGTCTCGCAGTCCAGGCCGCAGCAAGCGATAAGGTCTTTCAATTTTTTCCTCCTAGTCGCCAAAGACCGGCGACTTCTTGTAAATGCGTACGAACTTCGCAAAGTTGATCGCGCCTCTTACGGCTTCGTCTGCGAGTACCGCAAGGAAAACTCCGACGATTCCAAGCTTTAGCGTGTAGACAAAAAAGCAGGCGCAGGCGATTACAAAGACCGTTCCAAAAATCTGGGTGAAGAACATCCACCTTGTGTCGCCGCTTCCGCGAATCGCGCTTCCGATGACTATGTTCGCCGACTTTGAAATCAGGTTCACCGAAATCAAAAGCAAGTAAATGCCGCTTGTCGCGATGATTCCCCTGTCCTTTGTAAAGACCGAGATAATCCACCTTGGGCACAAAAGCGACGCCAAAATCATCGCGAGCATCACCGCAAGGCTAAGCGCGTAGGCCGCCGCGCAGACTCCCTTAAACTGCTTTCTGTCGCTCTGGCCAACCGCCTCCGAAGCCAGCGTCAGCGTTCCGCTTCCCAAGGCGCCGATGATTACGACGGCCAAAACTTCCACGCCAAAGATGATTGAATAAATGCCGGCCGCAAGCTCGTTGATTGAGTTTAGGATGCGGATGATGGCGAGGTTTCCAAAGTTCCAGCAAAAGTCCTCCAAGGCGGTGTTGATGCCGAGCCGCGCGGAGTGCAAGTAGCTTTTAAGCTTTGCGCTTTTTACCGCGCTCATGCTGGGGCGAGTGTTCAGTTTTCCGCTTCTAAAGTAGGCGAACATAAGGTACATGCCGCCCAAGTATTCGGCGATGGTCGTTCCAAGCGCGGCGCCCTTGATTCCCATCGACGGAAATCCTAGGTTTCCAAAAATCAAGACCCAGTCCAAAAAGATGTTCATGCAAGAGCGCAGCACGCTCCAAATCGCCAAGTGCTTTGTGTGGTTGGACGTTTGGAAAATCACGGTCCACGAGCAGCCCATTCCCAGCACCAAAAACACCGGCGAAGAATAGCGCGTGTAGTCGGCGCACATTCCGATCAAGTTTTCGGACACGCCCATCAGCCTAAAGATCGGCTTTGAGCCAAAGAACCAAAGCAAAAAGAGCGCGAACGGAAGAATGTGGCAGTACTTTAAAAGCGCGCCTGAATACTCCTCCTTCTTGGCGTCGTTCTTGGCTCCTACGCTTTGGCTTATCAAAATCGAGGCGCCTGTCGCGATTGAAAAACAAACCGACATTGTCGTCCAAAGCGGCGACATCGTGTTTCCCAAAACCGCCATGTACAAAGTGTTGGCCTGTCCCAAGAAAATGCGGTCGATCAGCATTTGAACTTGGTTTATGATGTTGCTCAAAATCAGCGGAACCGCAAGGGCGAGCAAACGGGCAAAGTAAGTTCTGTAATTTTGAATCTTTTCCTTCATTTTTTTTCTCCTCCAAGGGGTGACAAAAAGCATTGTATACAATGCGGCTTATAATGAAAACAGCTTTTATACAAGATGCAAGTTTTGGGCGATGAAATGCGCGTCATATTCTGATGGCGCTTTGTATAAGAAGCTATTTACTTGCGCGCTCCCGCGCGCGGCCAATGCACATAATATCCTGATTGTGCTTTGTCAAAGAAGTTATCCACTTGCGCGCTCCCGCGCGCGGCCAATGCGCTTCGGTTTACGAAATGCGCTCCTTTAGATTAGGCGCGTATTTGCGGCTTACAAGAACTTCCTCGCCGTTCGCCATTTTTGCGTAAAGGCGGCTGTTCAGGGCCGTTCGCACGGATTGAATTTTTCTCACGTTCACAAGATGCGACTTTGACACGCGAATGATTCCCGCCGCGCCGCCAAGAGTCTCCACTTGGTACAAGCGCTGGCGAACTTGAAAAATTTCCTTTTCGGTGTAGGCAAAGACTTGCTCCGCGTCCGCCTCAAAGTAAAGAATTTCCGCGATTGGAATTTGCGCGCGGCGGTTTTGGTCGCCAAAGGCCTCGATGGTGGAATCCTTCGCGCCATTTTCTCCGCCTGCTTTTTGCGTGTCCGACTTGTCCGCCGCTTCCCTCAATTTTTTGTTCAAGCGCTCTGATTCCGCCTTTTCCAGCCAGTAGGCGACTGAGTACGAAAGAACGTCAAGAAGCGCCGTCAGCGCGGCTACGGCGACAAGGCCGGGCATTCCCAAAAAGTCCCCCGCCAAAAAGTTCGCCGTCCAAACGCAAGCCGCTTCCAAGACAACGAGCTCCACGGAGCGCTGGACAATCACTTGCGGAATCGACATGTTTTCTATCAAATAAACCGGCAAACAAGGAACCATGCAAAGCGCGCCCATAACGAGCGGAATGAAAAAATAGGCGTAAGAAATCGCCGCTTCCCGCGCGAAAATCGTTCCGACAATCGCGAACGAAAGGACGCATTCCGTTTGCACAAAAAAGAGATCCCTAAAAAATGCCGAAATGTTTAAGTTGCGTTTCATTCTTCTCCGCGCCGAGCGAAAATCAGCGCTTGTTTTTGTTTATGCTCTCCATCACTTGCGAATCCGGTCTAAGCCAAAACTGGTTTCGGCCAAGCGGACCGATCGAACCGCGCATCACAAGCGTGTCCTTTTTGAATTTTTTTCCGTCCGCAGGGGTGAAGGTCACCTTGCAATTGTAGATTTTTCCTTCTCCACAATCGATGATGTTGCCTCCGTCCCAAACGCCATGCGAAGTTTTTTTCAATCCAAAAATCCAAGGAGTCTCATGCAAAACTTTCATCTTTGACAAGTCGCCCGCAACTGGAAAATTTTTCACGCCCTTCAAATTCGAGCATCTCTCGGCCACCGCGGTGTCGTCACATTGCGGCGAGTAAACGATTCTCGCTTCCATCTCGCCCTTGGAGTTCACGTAAAAATTCCAAGCGGCCGTTATTTCGTTCGTTTTGTCGTCATAGCTCACCCAATAGCCTTCGGCCGGATCCGCGGCAAAAACATAGGCCGCCGCCAAAAGAGCCGCCGCAAATGTCAAAAATCTTTTCATAATTGCGCTCCTTAATTAGTCCGCCTATTCTATCGTTTTGAAACTTTTTTTCCAAGAGGGGCTGGGCCGACTTTCTTCTTTTTTGGGCTTGCGGTCCGCTGCTTCGCGGCGGCCGGGCTTTGCGCGCTTCGCCGTCTAGCCGCGGCTCATCCCTCGCTCCGCTCGGGACTAAAGGCGCTCCAATCCCTCCCGCTGGTCAGGCGAATAGAGGGAATTATCTACAGGTTCGCTCACGCGAACTGCCAATCCCTCCCGCATTTCCGCTTTTTACGGGAAAATTTCCTCCAAAAAAAAATTCAAAAAAAAGACAAAATTCTCTTGACACTTTTTATGGAAAGCGCTACATTCTCTTTTACCGCTCTAAACCGGAGCGGCGTTCTTTGGAAACAGCAGGGAAGGGAAGAAAACGGTAAGGAAAGCGGATCGTCGGAATTGTCCGACATCATTTTATCCTATCAATTTTCGAAAAATCGATAATTTTGCTAGGGTTCAATCATTATGTGAAGATTCTTAGGCCTTCGGGCCTTGGATACAATCACGGAGAGTTTGATCCTGGCTCAGAACGAACGCTGGCGGCGCGTCT